>NZ_JBIWDA010000001.1:0-65690 GCF_044761745.1 Lysinibacillus sp. NPDC097279
CTCCTTCTCCGCCATTGGCCCCTTGGTCAAGCGGTTAAGACACCGCCCTTTCACGGCGGTAACACGGGTTCGAATCCCGTAGGGGTCATACTAAAACGCAGTAAATGTGAATATCACATTTACTGCGTTTTTTTGTTAGAGTGAAAGATAGCTAATAAATAAAGCGAAATTTTACGACTTATATAGAATAGTATCTACTATAGTACATACTATTATTCTTTTTAATTGAATTTTCAGGTAATATAGTAATGAACGCTAAAATAGAGGGGGATAAGGATGAGCCATAACTTGAAATGGGTAGACAATCAACAATTTCATTTACAGGAAAACATAGAGCGAGTAGAACATGCACTACAAAGTTTTACAGTGGAACAGGTTAATCGTGTGGAACGATTTCATCGTACATATGAAGGTTTTAAACAGACACCTTTACGTAGTTTAGATTTTTTAGCATCGCATATAGGGGTCAATAAAATTTTCATAAAGGATGAGTCATTTCGATTTGGCTTAAATGCATTTAAGGTTTTAGGCGGTATTTATGCAATAGGCCAGTATGTTGCTAAATTGCTTGGTAAAAATATTGACGAACTGTCATTCGAACAATTAAAGTCGTCTGAAGTAAAAGCACAACTAGGCGATTTAACATTTATTTCAACAACAGATGGCAATCATGGACGAGGGGTTGCATGGGCAGCTAGAGAACTAGGCTGCAAGGCGCGTATTTATATGCCTGCTGGCAGCGCGGAAGAGCGTTTGCAAAATATTAAGAACGAAGGGGCATACGCAGAAATCACGACAATGAATTATGATGATACCGTGCGTTATACGTCACAGCTTGCAGATAGCAATGGCTGGGTTATTATACAGGATACGATGTGGGAAGGATACGAAGAAATTCCTTTATGGATTATGCAAGGCTATACAACATTAGCAAAAGAAATAGTCAATCAATTAGAAGAAGCACCGACACATGTATTTTTACAGGCAGGAGTAGGTTCATTTGCTGGAGCGATCGTCGCTTTTCTCCAACAATTTTATGGACGGAAGATAACATTTGTGTTGGTAGAGCCAGATGTAGCGAACTGCTTTTATGAGAGCTTTAAACTTGGCACTGACCATTTTGTTACTGTCGGTGGAGAGATGCAAACAATTATGGCAGGGCTAGCGTGTGGAGAGCCGAATCCTTTGGCCTGGGATATTTTAAAAGCGTATACGAAAGTAAGTATTTGCTGTGATGAAACGACAGCTGCAACGGGCATGCGTGTGTTAGCAAATCCACTTGGTTCGGATCATCGCATTGTTGCAGGAGAATCAGGTGCAGCACCGTTCGGATGTTTTTATGAGATAATGACGAATGAGGATTATGCAGAATTAAAGGCGAAATTACAGCTAAATGCACAATCAAATATACTCTTTGTGAATACAGAGGGAGACACGGACGTAGAAAACTACCGAAATATTGTGTGGCATGGTAAGTATGCAAAATAGTACAAGTGAGCATCTCTTTGTTGATTGAGATGCTTTTTTATATTAATTCTTGCAAATTATTTTTATTAAGTTCAAGCGTCAGTTGCTCCATTAGTTGTTGTTTTAGCTACAGTAGCTAGGTATGGTTTTACTAGAGAATAGGCGATTAATAATATACAAAATATAGAAATCTTTCAAAGGGGTTTTCTATTTTGTCATTTCATCGCTACAGATTTTTTTGTCCATTTTGGAGATGACTATTATATGTTTATTGGAACAAATCATTATCAAGAGGAACCATTACAATTTGCTCGGGAACATCATTTATTTGTAGAAGAAAAGATTTCTCCATTTTATATTCGTGAAGAGAGCATCGAAAGAATGATCATGTGGACGCCAATTCATGAAGATACCGTAGTAGGTGAGGAAATACTAACGGACATTTCACTAGAGGAATATAGGGAAATATTGCGCCTTTCCACTATTCATCCAGTTGTCGGGGTCTTTCCAATTACAGCGAGTAACCAACCATTTTTTCAAAAAAATTTAAAACATAAAATGGATATGAATAAGTATCAATATTATCTAAGTGCGGGGGATTGATGATAAGCGCTGTGGCAGGTAGTAAAGTGGCCACAGCTTTTTTTTATTTAAATAGCCCTTGACCTTAACGCAACGTCAAGGTTTACAGTATGGATATGGAGGTGAGAGCAATGGAATATACGATTCAGCAACTTGCAAAATTGTCTGGGGTCAGTACGAGAACGTTACGCTACTATGATGAAATCGACTTGCTAAAACCAGCAAGAACGAACGAGGCAGGCTATCGCTTTTATGGTCAACATGAAGTCGATATACTTCAGCAAATTTTGTTTTATAGAGCACTCGATATGAAACTAGTGACGATACACAACATTATTCATGCACCTGATTTTCAACATACGGCTGCATTAAAAACACATCGTGATGCTTTACTACAACGAAAAAAACAGCTAGATCAATTATTAAAAACAGTGGAACAAACAATTCAATCGATTGAGGGGGAACGTCCAATGACGAACGAAGAGAAATTTGATGGCTTTAAAGAGCAGCTAATTGAGGAAAATGAAAAGCAATATGGTAAAGAAATTCGTGCAAACTATGGTCAAGAAACAGTTGATGCATCGAATGCAAAATTTAGAAATTTAACAGAGGAGCAGTATAAAGCAATGCAACAATTAGAACAGCAATTATTTGAACGATTAAAAGAGGCAATGGCAATAGGAGATGTGAAAAATGATGTTTCAATGGAAGTTGCAGAGCTTCATAAGCGCTGGTTGAGCTTTTCGTGGCCGCAATATACAAAGGAAGCACATGCTGGTTTAGCACAAATGTATGTAGCAGATGACCGCTTTACAGCTTATTACGATAAGCATGTATCTGTTGGGGCTACTCAATTTCTGCATGATGTAATCAGAGAATATACACAAAACTAAAGGAATCCTTCTCATACTGATGTTTTAGAAATAAGTATTTAGGAAAAAATGAATGTATGAGGAGGAGATTTTCATGGAACAACAAATGATAGAAAAGTTTAAAAAACAATTGCAGCAGGAATTACAGGAAATAGAGCAGCAGCTAGAGGAATCAGAGCGACCACAGGCAACAGAGCTCTCCAATTATGATAATCATCCAGCTGATAATGCGAGTGATCTAACTGATCAGCTTACAGAAATGGCTATTGATGAGCATCGTAGTGACCATGCGGAGGAAATCAAAAACGCCCTGCAAGCTATTGAAGATGGAACGTACGGCAAGTGCGCAGAATGTGGGGAAGAAATTCCGCTAGGTCGATTAGAAGCGATGCCCCATGCATTGACATGTGTAGAGCATGCGGAGCAACGAGAGGAACAAATACGACCAGTAGAAGAGGATGTACTATCATCCTTACCAAAATCCGATGATTTCGAAGAACTTGAGGAATTTGGTTCGTCAGATACGCCATCAGATAAAATGTGAAAAATACGAGCATTTCTTCCTAATTATTCCCTTGAACAGTATAATAGCTTTATGGGGTGATAACATGGAAATAATTGATTTACATTGTGATGTATTGTATAAGCTAACAACGCTAGATGCGCCAAAATTTGCGGATGATGTACGATTACATGCAAGTAAAGAAAGATTACAATTAGGGCAAGTAAAGGCGCAGGTATTCGCTATTTTTATCGACCCTGCGACACCACAAAATATGCAATTTTTAGAGGTCATGCGTCAAATTGAAGCCTTTCATACACAAGTATTACAAACTGAAGGCATGGTGCATATTACAGAATGGTCACAACTAGATACTTTAGCGCCTCATGAAATTGGTGCTATTCTAAGTTTAGAAGGCTGTAGCGCAATTGGCGATGATATGACAAAGCTTTCAGCAATTTTGGATGCAGGTGTAAAGTTAGTAGGACTTACATGGAATGAAGAAAATGCTGTAGCCTATGGCGCAGAGCAGGATGCTAGTCTAGGGTTAAAACCTTTCGGTAAAGAGGTTGTCAATATGCTAAATGCGCGGGATATTATTATTGATGTATCCCACTTAAACGAGCAAGGATTCTGGGATTTGCTGCCGCTGGCAAAACATCTTGTCGCAAGTCATAGCAATGCACGTGCGATTTGTGACCATCCACGTAATTTAACAGATCAACAAGCAAAGGCACTTATAGAGCATGGGGGTCATATACATGTAGTCTACTTCCCCAAATTTATTGGTGACAATGCAACAATGGATGATTTAATTGCGCATGTAAAACATCTGGCGAGTATTGTTGGGATTGACCATCTCGGAGTAGGATCTGATTTTGATGGCATCAATGTAACAGTTAAAGGCCTAGCGCATGCAGGTGAGGCGCAAAATTTATTGGAGCAACTACGAGAGCATTTTACAGATGAAGAAGTTCGTGGAATAGCGCACAATAATTTTAGACAATATATAAAAAAAGCAGCAACCAAATAAGGTTGTTGCTTTAGAGTTTTGACAAAAGGAACAAGAATTTCGCTCTTGATGCCTTTTGTCATTTTTATTATTTGGAAATGGCATTTTGCTAACAAAGTGAATAAACTCTTCAAGCGTATCATCTCTTTTAAGTAGCTTGCCATGTTGCATCTTCTACATTTTCCATGTTCCGCATAATCACTTTATTTAGTTGATTGGAGCGGAGGGCGGCGACTCCTGCGGGAACGTACAGAACGTAAGACGCAACAAACCGCGCGCTAGCGAGGGTTGCGGCTTACGTGTGTGCCCGCGGAAAGCGTCCGCACGCAGCGGAAATCAACTGCAGTACTATTTGTGCATATTAATAAAAGAAATAATTTACTAATAATCCGAGTCCTAATAGGAAACCGAAGAATGTATTTGTTTGCGCTGTATATTTCATCGCTGGCATTACTTCCTTGGCTTCTTTTTTATCGCGGAAAATTTGGATAGCACGTAGCGGCTTCGGAATACTTAGGAAAATAATAAGCGCCCAAAAAGTAATACCGTCAATTGCTACTAATGCAATTACCCATAGGTAGGAAACGATAAAAAAGCCAGATAGTACAGAAATAGCACGGTCACGACCTACTAAGATGGCAAGCGTTTTCCGTCCACCTTCTGTATCGCCAACAATATCACGAATATTATTAGATAGCATAATGCCACCTACTAAAATCATACTCGGAACAGAGAGTAAAACCGCATCCAATGTTACAGTACGTGTTTGAATAAAAAAGGCAATTAAGACAATACCCATACCCATGACTGCCCCTGAAACAAGCTCTCCAAATGGCGAATATGCGATAGGATAAGGTCCTCCTGTATATAGAAAACCAATCAGCATACAAACTAGTCCAACTGCAGCAAGCCACCAAGAAGTTGAGGCACAAATATAAATGCCAAGAAGCATGGCTAGTGCATAAAAGCTTAAAGCAATCAACATAATTGTTCTCGGCTGTACACCGTGACGGACAATTGTGCCGCCAATGCCGACAGAATGTTCATTATCTAATCCTAGCTTGTAATCATAATATTCGTTGAACATATTCGTTGCTGCTTGAATTAGCATACTAGCTATCAGCATCGCAAAAAATAGTCCAAAATTAATTGTTTCTTTTTCAATTGCTAGAGCAATTGCTGTTCCTAAAAATACTGGAACGAATGAAGCGGTTAAAGTATGTGGGCGCGTTAAATGCCACCAAACTTTAAAACCCCTATCAGCTTCAATGACTTTGGTCATAAGGTCTTTCTCTCCTTCAACTATTGTAGACTCTTCTTATTTTATACGAAGAAAGAGAAAATGGATAGGTTCACAGCTTATTACATACAGTTATGTTTAAAAAAATGATACAATAGTACATGCATTTGAGAGATGGGAATACAAATTAAGCTAATCGTAGCAGTAGAAAGATTAAAGCCGTCAAACAAATAGGACGGCTATTTTAGCGCAACAAGTAATGCGAAAGACGGATGTCACAGGTCTTTTTGTGTGTGAAATCGAAGCGACAGACGTATGATGTTATGTACGTGGAATTTAAAGCAACACGTACAATAGCACGAAACATAATTGATTATGTACATTGCAATAACGGAGGTAATTTTCATGCAACAGAAGTGGTACCAAGCCACAGAAGTAGAAGTGGACTCTTTGGGCCAAAACCTTCATTTTTATATGGAAACAATCGAAGTAAGTCGCTTATCAGCCCTTGCATTTTATGCAGCGGGCGAGGAGCGTTATAAAGGTGAACGATTTTATTGGCAAAATAGAGAAAAAACAATGACATTAGTAGGGCTGGGACATGCCCACACAATTCAAAATAACGCAAAAAGCGACCGCTTTGATGCTGTAGAAGCTGAATGGAAAAGCTTAACGAAAAATTGCGTAAAAGGACAAGCAGAACTACAACCCATTTTATTTGGTGGTTTTACATTTGATCCGCAAAATAATGTGAATGGTGAGTGGACAGACTTCCCAGAAGCTTATTTTGCCTTGGCAACGTATCAGCTAGTATTACGTGATGACAAAGCCTATGTAAGCATAAATCTTATCGCAACAGCTACGCAGGCAGATGAACAATTAGAGGCGCTGCGTAAAGAGCGAGATCATTTAATCCATGCTGCGCAAGTAAAAGAAGTGAAAATGTATGTAAAGCCTGAAATAACGAATTATTTTGAGCCATATAAGGACCCATATTTAGCGTCAATTGACCAGGTGACTGCACTAATTAAAGCAAAGCAAGCAGATAAAGTAGTCATTGCACGTTCACTTGCACTTCAATTTAAGGAGCAAGTATCGTCACCTCAAGTATTAGCTCAAATTATTCATGAACAGCCTGAAAGTTATTTGTTTGGGCTAGAGAGGGACGATTTATTATTTTTTGGAGCATCTCCAGAGCGCCTTGTGAAGGTAGCAAATGGTCTTGCATACTCATCATGCGTCGCAGGGTCAATTCAACGAGGTAAAACAGCTGAGGAAGATGACGCTTTTGGACAAAGCTTATTAAATGATCCTAAAAATGGTGGCGAGCATCAATACGTAGTCGATATGATTGCGGATACGTTCCGTAAAAACTGTGTTGCGATGAAAATACCAGATGGACCGCGTTTATTAAAAATAAGAGATATCCAACATTTATATACACCTGTTGAAGGTCAGCTTAACAATGAGGCAACTATATTACAGTTAACGAAGCATTTGCACCCAACGCCAGCTTTAGGCGGTGTGCCAAGAAAAGAGGCCATGACTGCTATACGTAAATACGAGCCAATGAACCGTGGGCTTTATGCTGCGCCAATTGGGTGGCTAGATGCAGAAGGCAATGGGGAATTTGCGGTTGCGATTCGTTCTGCTGCGTTAATAAAAGATAAAGCTTATTTATATGCAGGTGGCGGTATTGTAGCTGATTCAGAGCCACAATCTGAATATGAGGAAACATTAGTGAAATTCCGTCCAATGCTTCGAGCGTTAGGAGGACAAGTACATGAGTGAACGAAAAATATTGACTGATTATGTTTATAAAATGGTTGCATCACTAGTGCAGGCGGGTGTCCAGCATGTTGTTGTAAGCCCTGGATCACGGTCAACACCACTAGCTTATGCTTTTGCCTCTACAAAGCAACTAACGATGTACCGTCAAGTAGATGAACGAGCTGCTGCATTTTTTGCACTAGGAATTGCTAAAGCTACTGCTAAGCCTGTTGTATTGTTATGTACATCAGGTACTGCTGCAGCCAACTATTATCCTGCGATTGTAGAAGCAAGTTATGCGCGAGTACCTTTAATTGTTATAACGGCCGATCGCCCACATGAATTACGTGAGGTAGGGGCACCACAAGCTATTAATCAGACAAATTTATATGGAGCACATGTAAAGTGGAGTGTCGATTTTCCACTTCCAGATGGTGCTGCACCGACATTGCCTTTTATTGAGCGTCATATCGCACGTGCAGTAGCCATTGCGACAAGTGCACCTTTTGGTCCAGTGCATATGAATGTACCGTTCCGTGAACCGTTACTTATTGATTTTTGTGATGAGCTTCCTGATGTTACATTTAAGCAAAGTATTATTGGACAGTTAACACCACCTAAGGATGCACAGCTAGAACTTACATCTATATTACGACAAACGAAAAAAGGGTTTGTCATTGTTGGTGAGCTTCCATTAGGGACAGATTTAACTGTTATGTGGGAGTTTGTACGCCAATTAAAATGGCCGATTATTGTTGAAAGTTTATCAAATATGCGAACTTCTGTGCCAACTGATTGCCTGCCATATGTAATTACAACCTATGATGCAATTATGAAAAACGATGACTTTAAAGTGCTTGTTGAACCTGAAACAGTTCTTCGCATAGGAGCTCAGCCTGTATCGAAGTTTATTATGCAGTTTATTACAAAATCGCAGCCACAAGCTTATATTGTTGTTGATGAAGATCCGATGTTCCGTGATTCTACAGGGGTATCAACTCATTTCTTACATGCAAGCATTGGTGAATGGCTTATTCAATTAGACCTTTCTGAAACAGCGCTCGAAGCGGCCTATTTAGCTGAATGGCAAGATGCCAATGACATTGCACTAGAGTATATTGAGCATTATGCAGAAGGCGCAATTGACGAGGGAGCAATGGTGAGTCGCTTACTTGAAGTAATTCCAAATGGTAGTGATGTATTCGTCAGCAGTAGTATGCCAATACGAGATATTGATACATTCCTTATGACAACATCAAAAGATATTCGTATTTTTGCGAACCGTGGGGCAAATGGTATTGATGGCGTTGTATCGACTGCGATGGGATTAAGTCAAGGAAATAATCGTGAAACCTATTTGCTCATTGGAGATTTAGCTTTTTTACATGATGTCAATGGGCTAATTGCTTCACGCTATCAAGCATGCAATATGACCGTTATTGTGATGAATAACGATGGTGGCGGTATTTTCTCTTATTTACCACAATCAACTGTAGAGGCTCATTATGAGAATCTATTCGGTACACCGACTGCGCTCGAATTTCAAGATATTGCTCGCATGTATGACATGGACTATATTTGTATCGAGGATATTGCACAGTTAGTACCAAAATTTAATATGGTGAAAAAAGGACCATTACGTTTAATCGAAATTTTTACAGATCGTGAAGAAAACGTTTATGCACATCGCGCTCTTTGGAATCGTATTAATGCAGGATTAAAAGCATGGCAAAGCTAATTATTCGTGGTCTTGAGACACATGTAGATATTTGGAATGAAGCTGCAGGGCAAACAATTGTTGCATTGCATGGCTTTACAGGAAGTACCGCTACATGGCAAAGTTTAGCGAAGAATCTTCCTCATATGCGAATCGTAGCAATTGATTTAATTGGTCATGGTCAAACAGCTGTGCCGGAACAAGAGAGCCGCTTTACAATGGATGAACAATTGCGTGATTTAGAGGACATTGTTAGTCAATTACAATTAGAGACATTTACATTGCTTGGCTATTCAATGGGGGGACGGATTGCATTATCCTATGCAATCGAATACCCGCATCGCGTGGAGAAGTTATTGTTAGAAAGTGCTTCTCCTGGTTTGCGAACACTCAAAGAGCGTATGGAGCGTTGTGAGCGTGATGATGCGTTAGCCACGAAAATTATGAATAATGGTGTGCTGTCTTTCGTGAATGCGTGGGAAAATATACCGTTGTTTGAATCGCAAAAGCGGTTATCTCATAATGCAAGACAAGCGGTTCGAACAGAGCGACTGGCCCAAAATGAGACGGGCTTGGCTGGCAGCTTACGTGGAATGGGAACTGGTGTACAGCCATCTAATTGGGACAAGTTAACACAATTAGAATTACCTGTGCTATTACTGACTGGTTCGTTAGATAGTAAATTTTGTAATATTGCTTTAGAAATGAAAGCGTTATTAAAAAATGGAAATCATATAACAGTAAATGACGCTGGACATGCAATTCATGTGGAAAATCCAGCTGAATTTGCTACAATAGTAAATGAGTATTTAACGTAATGATTTTTACGTTAGCGCCTCATCTAGTTATGAGGCGAATTTTAATTAGGAGGTATTTCAATGTCACGTCAATGGACTACATTACATACTTACGAAGACATTAAGTATGAGTTTTATAACGGTATCGCTAAAGTAACGATTAACCGTCCTGAAGTGCGTAATGCATTTCGACCAAAAACTGTTATGGAAATGATTGATGCATTTTCTCGTGCTCGAGATGATAAAAATGTAGGTGTTATCATTTTAACAGGTGAAGGCGAGCAAGCTTTCTGTTCAGGTGGTGACCAAAAGGTACGTGGCCATGGTGGCTATGTAGGTGATGATGAAATTCCACGCTTAAACGTACTTGATTTACAACGTTTAATCCGTGTTATTCCTAAACCAGTAGTAGCGATGGTTGCTGGTTATGCAATCGGTGGAGGACACGTATTACATGTTGTATGTGACCTTACAATTGCAGCAGACAATGCTCGTTTCGGACAAACTGGTCCAAAAGTTGGTTCATTTGATGCTGGTTACGGTTCAGGCTATCTTGCACGCATTATCGGTCATAAAAAGGCTCGTGAAATTTGGTACCTTTGCCGTCAATACGATGCACAACAAGCGCTTGATATGGGCTTAGTAAATACAGTTGTTCCTTATGCACAATTAGAAGACGAAACTGTGCAATGGTGTGAAGAAATGCTACAAATGTCTCCTACAGCTTTACGCTTCTTAAAAGCAGCTATGAATGCTGATACAGACGGCTTAGCTGGTCTTCAACAAATGGCAGGCGATGCTACACTTCTTTACTACACTACTGATGAAGCAAAAGAAGGTCGTGACGCATTTAAAGAAAAACGTCAGCCAGACTTCGGTCAATTCCCAAGATTCCCTTGATTTGAATGGTGCAGGCTCGTATCTCTTTGTAGATACGAGCTTTTTCTATTTTTATAAAAGGGGAAACAGACGAATAGACCAATGATAGAAAAAGCGGTACCATTATCATTGTAAATGATCGGAGGAAGCAAATAATGTACCCAAACTGGATTTTGCAGCGTGCGTATGTAACACCATTACGGAGCGCTCTCACATACGAAGGACAAACATGGACGTTTCAACAATTAAATGAGCTATCTTTAAAACGCGCTCGGCAATTAACAACGCTGGATATTAAGCAAGGGGAACGTATCGCGATTATGGGACCGAGTACGCCTGCACTTGTCGTTATGATGTATGCTTGTATGCATTTGCAATGTGAAATGGTCATGCTTAATCGTAGGCTTTCACAAGCCGAAATCGCTTATCAACTAGAAGATTCACAAGCAGAGGCTGTGCTCGTTGCAGATGAAGATGTAGAAAAATTACCACCACAGACGTCTTATTATTTATTTTCTGCCATTGAGAATGGGACAGAACAGCATGTTGATATTGCAAAAGAATGGTCACTCAATCAAACAACATCTATTATGTATACATCTGGGACGACTGGCTTTCCAAAGGGAGTTCGCCAAACGGTTGGCAATCACCAGGCAAGTGCAACGGCTTCTGTTCTTAACATAGGTTTACAAGCAGATGATGTTTGGTTGTGTGCAGTACCATTATTCCATATAAGTGGATTTTCTATTTTAGTGCGTTCATTACTATACGGCAATAAAGTACAGCTATACGAGCATTTTAATGTAGATGCTATTGCACAAAACATAATAGATGGCGATGTCACACATATGTCGGTAGTCGCTGTAACATTAGAACGTATTTTAAATACATTGGAGCTAAACAAGGCACAGGCGTCACCACAATTTAAATTGATGCTAGCTGGTGGTGGCCCTGTACCAGTAGATTATTTAAAACGAGCAAGTGCACTACATTTAGCTGTAGCACAAACATATGGTATGACAGAAACTTCATCGCAAACAGCTACACTAGCGAGTGAAGATGCCATGAAAAAAGTTGGTTCTGCAGGAAAGCCATTATTTTTTAATCAAATAAAAATTTTAGCCCCAAATGCGCAAGGTGAAGGTGAAATATGTATTAAAGGCCCACATGTAACACCAGGGTATATTGGACGCTTTGCTGAAAGAAGTGCAACCGAGGAGGGATGGCTTCATACTGGAGACATTGGCTACATGGATGAGGAAGGCTATTTATTTGTTGTCGATCGTCGAGCAGATTTAATTATTTCAGGTGGTGAAAATATTTATCCAGCTGAGATAGAAAATGTGTTATTGGCGCATCCTGCTGTTCAAGAAGCGGGGGTGTGTGGCATTGATGATGATAAATGGGGGCAAGTTCCAATAGCTTTTGTTGTTTTAAAGGAACAGCTAGCTATGGAAATTTTACAGCAGTATTGTGAAAACAATCTTGCTAAATATAAAGTCCCAAAACAATTCATTATAATCGATGAACTTCCGCGGAATGGAGCAAATAAGCTACTAAGAAGAAAATTATTAGATTTACTTCCAAGTGAATAACTTTCATTAAATTACAATGCCTTACAAAGGGCTTCGTTTAAAAGAAAACAGCATGCTAGAAGCGCACTTCTAGCATGCTGTTTTTGTATGTAGTGCCAGTCACTCAAACAATTTTGAATTTTATGTCATATTCGAGTAAAAATCCACGAAGACTTCTGCGGCTTACAACGTGCCTGCGGAAAGCGCAGTGGATTTTTTCGATTTGAGAAGTCGTTATTTTGATAGGTGTCTATACTATAGTGCCCGTCATTCAACACTTCGCCACAAAGCGCAGTCAATTTTTTAAGACATAGAAATTCGGGTATTATGCTGATATAGAAGTAAAGATCAATAGTCCTGTGATTTCAAGTACAGGCGACGCATTTTGCCGACATTGCTTTGCATTATTCTCCTCGTCACTGTTTTGCTACGTCCTTTTCCACCATGCTATGTCATTAAATTTTCCAATCCTCCATTTTTTTAGATTAAATTAATGATTCATTAACATAATAAGTAATGAGCGGCATAAACTATTTAGTAAAGGAGAATGACTCATATGAGAAAATATATATATAATGTTGTCATTATATTATTTGTTTTACAAATGAGTCATGTGCAAGTATTCGCAAATTATGAAAAACAAAATATAGCAACGGCTAATTCAATAGAAACATTACAACAGCAAATTCAGAATGAAGTGTTGCAACTGTCTACTGAATTTGATATTCGATACACTGGTAATATATCTGACTTAAAAGACCAACTAACAAAGCTTATTAAACATGCCATTACCGATCCATATATTTACGCCAATATTTCTAGTTTTAAATGGAAATATGATGGCTACGCAAATAATATTGTCATTCAATTTCAATTTACCTATCATATCTCACAGGAAGAGGAGGCATTTGTCGAGCAAACATTGACAACTATTGTTGGATCTATGCATGGATTAAGCAAGCTGGAGAAAATACAAGCTGCACATGATTATATCGTCTTAACTTCTGAGTATTCAAAGGATAGTGTAGGAAGTCAATATTCCCCTTACACATTGCTTACTGAACACAAAGGTGTTTGTCAGGCCTATGCTTTAGTACTATATCGGATGTTAGAGATGCTAGATTTTGAAGTACAATATGTACCAGGTAAAGTGGGAGAACAATTGCATGCATGGGTATTAGTGAAGCTAGATAATGAATGGTACCATATTGATGTTACATGGGATGATCCATTGCCAGATCATAAAGGTGAGGTTCGCTATAATTACTTTCTTGTTTCCGATAAGCAATTAGCAAAAGACCATACTTGGGATTATGCAAGTTTTCCAGCGGCAACAAGTGAAAAATATGCTGATTGGCAGCAACTAACTAAAGTTGAAGTTCTTACGAAACCTTTAACAAACCATTTTAACTTTAATAGTGGGCTCGCTATGCTAGATAAAAATACACATATTATTAAACAATTAGTAGAACCATCTCCACTACTATTGAAGCAAGACGAAAAAAGCAGCAAGTCTGTTCAAATAGTTTTCGATGCACAAAATGATAAAATTATTCTAGAGAGAAGTTTTACGCTTCGTCCAGTTGTTGCATTTGTAAAGACGAACGCTAAGAATGGACAAAAGAGCATTATTAGCGTTGACAGAACTGAGAAGAGAATGCCACAAGAAAAATACGTCATAATAAAGGAGGTGTCCCTTGTATAGTTGGGGCACCTCCTTCTTCAAATTACCATGTACGGTTGTTTGGATTACTGATGCTCATTAAGAGCTTTCTCTAATGTTTGCAAATTTTTCTTCATCAATGTAAAGTACGTTTCCTTATTTTTTACATCATCGTTTGTTAACACACTTAAATTATGAAGTACAAGTGATTGAGCACCAACTTCTTTTTGAATGACTTCTGCTAATTTTGAAGAAACATTTTGCTCGAATAAAATGTAATGAATATTTAAGTCATTTGCTTTATCGACGATAGCTGTTAGCTCTTTTTGAGATGGTTCATTTTGAGAGTTTAAGCCTGCAATTGGGACTTGTGTTAAACCATATTGGCCAGCAATGTAGCCAAATGCTGCATGCGATACAAAAAATGTTTTGTCTTGAGTTGCATCAGCCATTGCTTTATATTCACTGTCTAACTCTTGTAGCTCTTTGACTAGAGCTTCATAATTTGCTGTAAAAGTCGCTTCTTGGGCTGGCATTTTTTCAACTAATGTATTTTTAATAGATAGTGCTAAATCTTGACTAATAATAGGCGAAAGCCAAACGTGTGGATCGACACTACCATGATCATGAGCTTCATGCTCGTCATGGTGATCTTCCTCCGTTGCATCATGCTCATGGTCAGCATGATCTTCCTCCGTTGCATTGTGCTCATGCTCATGGTCAGCTTCTTCTTCTTCGTCATGCGAATGACCAGTGCTAACCGCTAATTTTTCGTCCGAAATTTGAGCTGCAGTTGCAACCATTGTTACATCTTCTTTGGCTAACGTTTTTTTAGCATTTTCAACAAAGCCCTCTAGCCCTAAGCCGATGTAAAAGAATATATTTGCATCTGCTAATTTCATCATATCTTTTTGTGTTGGCTCAAATGTATGCTCGTTTGCACCAGGAGGATAAATAGAGGACACTTCTACATATTCGCCCCCAATTCGCTCTGTAAAGTAGCTCAATGGATAGACTGTTGTATAGACAGACAACTTGTCTTTATTGTCCGCCGTCTGTTTTGCTGTTGATGATTTATCACCGCAGGCAACTGTAAATAGTGCAAGCACAGTAATCAGGAAAAATAGAAATACTTTTTTCATATAATAGATACCTCTTTCAAATAGTAATCATTACGATTTATTTTTTTTGACAGTTTCTATAATAACGTACATCGGAAAAAAGTACAAGAAAAAATGACCTTCGAAAATTAATTCTTTTTCGAAGGCCATTTATCGGGCACAGGATCAAAGCCACCAGGATGAAGTGGTTGGCATTTTAAAATGCGCATTACGGTTAGTATGAGTCCTTTAATAGCACCGTGCTTCTGAAAAGCTTCTAATCCGTAGGAGGAGCATGTTGGATAGAAACGGCACGTTGGTGGCGTCATAGGTGAGATGAATTTTCTGTAAAACTGAATGAGCCATATAAAGGGATATTTCATGCTTGACCATCCTTATGATGTGAATTTGTTTGCTCAGGCTTAGCATCGATTGTTTGGGTAAAAAAGTCGCCTTTTTTCTTAAGAATAACAATGACGGAAACTCCAAACATTAGCATCATCATAGCAATCATAATTATTATTGGTAATGGCACACCCATTGTTTTCACTCCAATTTCTTTTCGTTATTGTAATTTCAAGTTTTCGAGCAAGCTCGAAAAAATCTGGACGCAATTACGCTTTGGCGTAATTGATCAACTAGATTCATTAGGATGAATCTAGTTAATGCTTCCGGCGGATGTCACAGATTTTTAGAGGAGCAGTTCGAGCAAGCTCGAAAAAATCTGGACACAATTACGCCTTAGCGTAATTGATTAATCTTGATGAAAATTTTGTTCAGGCTTTTCATCTACCGTATGTTTAAAGGCATAGGCACGGTTGACACTTATTATCGTAGCAGTTGTAACTAAAATAACGATAATAATTGCTACCGTTAAGAGCGAGACCAAACTCATTGCAATCACTCCGTTCTTGTTCATTATACCTATTATAAAATAGATGCTCTAGTTTAGTTGTGAAGGAAGTTTGACATTCCAGCGAATAAAACAAACGCTTTACCACCATACTATGGAAAAAGGGGTGTTATAAATGGATCGTCAGCGTGTATATTTTTCCCTTGCCCATAAAACATATTATACAAATCCATATGAGGGTCAATGGAATTTCGAGCTTAATGTAGATCGACAAGCATTGGATGTTTTCGAAAAAATATTTCAACAAATGCAACTGTTAGAAATTGCGAATGGATGGCGTGCGCAATTACCTTATTTACAATATCATTTGGATAGAGAAAATGACGAATTAGATTTACGATTAAAGAAAATTTACGCACTCATTCACGAATATGGAGACGATGATACAAAGGAATTTGTTGAACAGCTCCCGTATTTTAATAAACGTGTCTAGCTTTTTGTGCTAGACATTTTTTATGTTGAATATCTCACTGTAGGAATAGTAAATGGATAACGATTTCTATAAAAATAATAGCAAGTGTGCCTAGACCAACCATAGCTAATTTTATTTGAATAGTGTTTTCAAGTGTAGTTATTTTACAAACAGAACAGCTTAAGGCGACTCGAGATGGGTTTACCATTGTCATTAAAGATGAACTAACATTTTGGATGCAAGCGAGTAAAGTGGAAGAAGCTCCAATTTGTACAGCAGTTTCTGTTTGTAAGCGAATAAACATCGTATTTGAAGCCGTATTACTGCCAGTTAAAAATCCGCCCGTAGCGCCAATTAAAGGTGTAATAAATATAAAAAGTGAACCAAAAGAGTTTGCAGCAGTTAAAGAAAGTAGTTGTATCATCTTTGCCTCCGACATCATTTCAGAAACAACAATATATAAAAAAGTAGTAAGCAATACTGGATAACATTTATTGATAGTTAACTTAATGCTATCGAGTATGGATGTTTTATTTAAACGGAAGAGTAAGCATGTAAAAAGACAAACAATGAAGAGAAAAAATCCTGGTGAATATAGAAAAGATAACTGAAAATGATACGACGGTATTGTTATCGTCAATAAATGACTTAAAAAACCTTGAATGGGTGGAATGGTTCTAGAAACAAATAATAGAACAATTAATAGCAAATAGGGAGAAATATTTTTTATAAATGCATTAGAAGGATTTTGATTGCCCCTCTTGTGTAAAGTAATCATAATAAAAATAGTTGAAACAACAGTTAAAGAGCCAACTAAACCTGCAAGCTCGACACTGATAAAACGATTACAAATCCACACGCTAAAGCCTAATAACAATCCTATCCAAAGTATTTGCACTTGTTTCTTTTTCATGGCTTTTTTTCCTACCCCAATGTAAGTAACGAGGAAGGCGAAATAAATATAAAGAGGGATGCACATTAGGGCACTACCGACACCTAGATCTTCTAATGGAATGTTTCCTAATGATGCACCAATAATTGTACCCATCGCTAGTGTACCCCAAGGAATTATACATAAACTAATTAATGCTATGAGGGAAGATTGAATAGCATTAAATTTTAAAGCTATTAAAATAGGTGCAATAACAATTACCGCTAAGCCAAACCCACTTACCGATTCAATTAAAGGTGAGAGGCCTAGAGCCAACAATAACACCTGATATGTTTTGTCATCGGTAGAGGTAGCAATGGCCGAAGCAATTTTTTGTATAGCCCCTGATTTCTCCATTAAATGAAATAATAAAATACCAAAAAATAAAATATAAATTACTGGCACTGTTGTAAGAAAACTTTTAATGAAAGGTTTAGGAAGTAACTCGACGCTTGTGTGAAAGGCAGGAGAAATAGCGATACCTGTTGTAAGCATGCAAGCTATAATACCTGTATAAATAGAAGATTTTTTTAAAATAAATATCATAAATAAAATACTAACTAAAGGTAATAGTGCTAAAATGACTTTTAACATTAAACATCACTCCTATGTATAATTAATTCACTATAGTATATTTTATTTTAACTAAAGTGTAAATATGTATTGCTAGTCATTGTTTCTAGAATAAGGGTATACATTTTATAAGTTGATTGTTGTAGAACATGTGCAATATCATAGTAGAAGGACAGTCTCTGACTAGAAAATAAATTTTCACTATAGTAAAAATAATAATAGGGCGAACTAAAATGAATAAGATCGCTTAAACTGCAGTAGTGAGAGGAGCTTTTATAATGGGATTTGGAAAGCAAGTAAATGCTATTAGGAAAAAAAATAAGATGACATTGCAGGAGCTTTCAGCAGTAAGTAATGTGAGTGCCTCGATGCTATCTCAAATTGAAAGAGAAGAAAAAAATCCAACGATTCAAGTAGCCTGTCAAATTGCAGAGGCTTTAAATACAACTCTTTCTGCATTGTTAGATCAGCAAGATAAAAGGGATATTGTCGTGATAAGAAAAGATGAACGCCCAATCTATGTCGACGAAAAATCTGGGTTTCAACGCCACTTATTATCACCTTCTGTTCCTTCTAGAGGCATTGAGTTTGTTTTAAATATCATTCCTGCAAATAAAGAATCAGGCATTTTCCCAGCTCATAAATCAGGAGTGAAAGAGTATATTTTTGTTAAAAGCGGAAAGTTACGTGTTGAATTAGGACGTGGCGCTTTTTGTGAAGAATTAGACGCAGGAGATTCCTTCTTTTTTGAAGCAGATACAGAGCATCGCTTTATTAATAAGACGAATGAAGAATGTCACTATTTCCTTGTGATTGATTCCTCGCAGTATATGAAATAATAAGTCAGCAAAATGTAATGAATACATTCGTTACAATATAATAATAGGAGTGGAATGGAATGTTTTCATTTACAGATTTAAATGGTTTTCAAGTAGATTTAAGCTTTACAAGAGGGGAGTTTGAAGTGGAGCCAAAGCATGTACTCATCTTGTTAAAGCATAAAAATAAATGGCTATGCACGATTCATAAGCGACGTGGCGTGGAAGTGCCAGGTGGTAAGGTAGAACCTGGCGAAACTTTAGAACAAGCTGCTGTTAGAGAAGTATTTGAAGAAACTGGTGTACATGTGAAAAATCTTTGTTGGTTTGCAGAATATGCTGTCCACGGAGATCAATTATTTTGTAAAACAGTATTTACTGCGCAATTTGTAAGTCAAGACAAAGTGGAGTTTGATTTGGAGACTTCAGGTATGGTTTGGCTCACAGATGATGAGTTTGCTAACCATCCAAATTTAAGCTTTCATATGAAAGATGAAGGTATGCAAAAAATGCTAGAGGAGCTGAAGCGCTATGACGATCAATGGTGAAATAGTTGAAAAACGTCCATACCCTTCACCGAATCCAGCTATTCGCTTATCCGAAATTACTTATGTATCACTTGGATTACGGGTTAAAGGCTTGCTAGCGGAGCCTAAGGCAGAAGGTACATACGATGGTTTTTTATATTTACGTGGTGGAATGCAAAGCATCGGTATGGTAAGACCAGCACGTATTGCCCAGTTCGCCGCACAAGGTTTTATCGTTTTTGCCCCTTATTATCGTGGGAACAGAGGTGGGGAAGGGCGTGATGAGTTTGCAGGTCAGGATCGTTATGATGCAGTCCATGGAGTAGATGTGCTAAAGCAATATTGTAATGATAATATTCATGTGTTTGGCTTTTCACGCGGAGGTATTATGGCACTGTGGACGGCAATTTTGCGTAAAGATATTACATCTGTTGTTACATGGGCAGGGGTGTCGGATGCGACAGCAACTTATTGGGAGCGTACGGATATGCGCCGTATGATGAAGCGTGTAATTGGAGGTACGCCTAATCGTGTACCAGAGGAATATGATGCACGTACACCATTATTTGAAGTTGAACACATTACAGCACCTGTGCTTATTATTCACGGCTATCGTGATGAAAATGTCGATATTGAACATGCAAGGCAATTAGCATTTTACTTAGAAGATGCCAATAAAACGTATGAAACATGGTATGATCATCGTTTTGCACACCAATATCCACCTGCTCAAAATCGTGAAACTGTGCGTGATTTGTGTAAATGGATGAAGAAACAATGAGAAGCAAATAAAGGGACAATTGTGCGAGATGGTGACTGGCACTAATTGTGTGTGTCTGGAATTGTTTGAGTGACAGTCACAAAATTTTTATAAAAATCCACTGTGCATTCTGTGGGCTATAGGGAAGCTGCAACCGTCGCTAGATGCGTCATGTGTTGCAGCTTGCGCTATTTGGTTACCATAGAAGCGTTCGTGGATTTTTATTATATTAGTTGTAAGAAATAGGACTAGTATAGTGAATTGTTTGAGTGACAGGCACTTATTCGTTTACGTAGGCACTTAAGAAGGTTTGAATTGTTTCCCAATATATTGCTCCTGCGACATTTTCAGCTCTACCGTGTCCAGCCCCTTCGACTAGTAATTTTTCTTTTGGCACATTGGCAGCTTCATAGACTTCATCTAGCATAGAAGAAGGCACGAATGTGTCAGTACTACCATGGATAAATAGCATCGGTGTTTGTGATTTAGCTACTTGTTTTACCGTATCGGCTTCACCAAGCGTATAGTCTGCTTTGATTTTCGTTACAGCTGAAGCAAAATTCATGATTGGAAATGCAGGCAAATGGAAGATTGCTTTAAGCTGATACGAAAATTCGCCCCAAACAGAAGAATAGCCACAATCCTCGATAATTGCCTTTACGTTTTTAGGTAATTCTTCGCCAGAGGCCATCATCACTGTGGCTCCGCCCATCGATACTCCAAAAAGGACAATTTCAGCCTCATTATTTAATTGCACCGTATTGTTAATCCATGACACGACATCTAAGCGATCATGCCAGCCCATTCCAATATAGTCTCCTTCACTTTTGCCATGGCCTCTCGCATCAGGAATAAGTATATTGTAGCCCATGTCGTAAAAGTTTTTTGCATACTTGGTCATCTGTAAACCATCACTTGAATATCCATGGAAGATGATGGCCCATTTATTTGAATCATTTTGATTTTTAATGGAATAGGCATGTAGCTTATGTTGATCGAAAGATGGAATCGTTGTTTCTTCGTAATGACTGTTGAACCATGTTTCACGAGCTTCTTTCTCTTTCACTTCATTCGGATTAGAATCAATTAAATTATGTGGGGCATCCAGAACGGCTGTTTTATCAGATTGTGGATTTAACGCCAAGTTATAAAAGTAATTGCCTGCAATAAATCCAGCTCCAATAAATAACACGACTAATGATACTAGGATGCCAACTAGTATTTTGTATTTTTTTTTCATATGTATCCTCCAATACTATCCAAAAAATGAACATTTGAAGATTATTTTTTATAGAAGTGGGTAAAAAAAAGGGAACGAATAAATCGTTCCCTTAGTCGCATTATTATTTTAATGGACCACCAAGTTTAGTGATTGCTTCAGAAACGTTTGAGAATTTCTTGAAGTTATCATTGAATAAACCAGCAAGTTCAGCAGCTTTTACATCATAAGCAGCTTTGTCTGCCCAAGCATCGCGAGGGTTAAGAACTTCTGAAGGTACACCTTCAACTGCTGTAGGGATGTGTAAGCCAAATACAGCGTCCTGTGTCGTTTCAACATTGTTCAGTTTGCCATCGATTGCAGCACGTACCATTGTACGAGTGTATGAAAGCTTCATACGGCTACCTGTACCGTATTCGCCACCAGTCCAACCAGTGTTTACAAGGAATACTTGTGCGCCATGCTCATCGATTTTTTGACCTAACATTTCAGCGTAAACAGTTGCTGGAAGTGGAAGGAATGGAGAACCGAAACATGTAGAGAATACTGGCTCTGGCTCTGTTACACCACGTTCAGTACCTGCTAGCTTCGAAGTGAAACCACTTAGGAAGTGATACATTGCTTGTTCTTTTGTTAATTTACTGATTGGAGGTAACACACCAAATGCATCAGCAGTTAAGAAGACGATTGTTTTTGGATGACCTGCAACAGATGGATCAACAATATTTTCAATAAATTGGATCGGGTAAGCAACACGTGTGTTTTCTGTTAATGAAACATCATCGTAGTCACAAACACGAGTTTCAGGATCTACAGCTACGTTTTCTAGAACAGAACCGAAGCGGATTGCGTTATAGATTTCAGGTTCTTTTTCAGCAGAAAGGTTAATTGTTTTTGCATAGCAACCACCTTCAATATTGAATACGCCGTTGTCAGACCAGCCGTGCTCATCATCACCGATTAATTTGCGGGCAGGGTCAGCTGATAAAGTTGTTTTACCAGTACCAGATAAACCGAAGAATAATGCCACATCGCCAGCTTCACCTACGTTTGCTGAACAGTGCATTGATAGGATGCCTTGTTGTGGTAATAGGTAGTTCATAATACCGAAAATAGATTTTTTCATTTCACCAGCATATTCAGTACCACCGATTAGGATGATTTTCTTTTCAAGTGATACAATAATGAAAGTTTCAGAAGATGTACCATCGATAGCTGGATCCGCTTTAAAGTTAGGAGCTGAAATAACTGTGAATTCAGCAACATGAGAAGCTAATTCTTCTTGTGTTGGACGGATAAATAATTGATGGGCGAAAAGATTGTGCCAAGCATATTCATTGATTACTTGGATGCTTAATTGTGAATCTTTGTCAGCACCAGCAAAACCTTTGAATACGAATAATTCGTCACGTTCTTTTAAGTATTTAACTACTTTTACATATAAGTTATCGAACACTTCCGAAGAAATTGGTTGGTTTACTTTACCCCAGTCAATTTTATCTTTTGTGCTTTCTTCTTCTACCGTATATTTATCTTTAGGTGAACGACCAGTGTATTTGCCAGTTTCTGCACGAACTGCGCCATCTACTGTTAACATTGCTTCACCACGAGATGTAGCTTTTTCCGCTAATTGTGGTACTGAAAGTTGAACGTTAATGTTCCCACCGTTTAATAATTCCTTCAGTTCGTTTGCAATTTCTACTGAATTCATCGATTAAATACCATCCTTTTTTATAATATTCCCTTGAGTTTGAGGGAGTTTTTCTTAATTTCAAAAATAGTATAACACAATTGCTTTAATAATCTATACTAATTCAAAAATTATTTTCGTGTTTTAATTAACTTTCAACAAAAAGTCATAAAATAATTGACAACGTTCGACCTTTTACGTAAGATGAGGAATTGAACGGATACTCTTATCCCGAGCTGGTGGAGGGTCAGGCCCTGTGAAACCCGGCAACCTGCATGAACTATTTCACGACATGCGCTGGTGCCAACCTGATGCAAGGGGAAAACCCTTGAACGATAAGAGTGAAAGGTTACGAAGTCATTATTCCTTTCCTCATGTAAAGACGTGAGAAAAGGATTTTTTTATTTTCATAATGAATGTAAAGGTAAGTATATACAATTCTTTCCTTATTATAATGACGGATCTTTCGAAATCCTCATGTTAAAAGCAACAACGGCTTGAAAGTTCTATCCTTCAGGAGCGAACTTGACATGGGTAATGAGTACCGTATTAATTTCGCAAATGCTATTTGTAAGAGTAATAGGAGGAAAACCAAATGACAAACCGTCGATTGTTTACATCAGAGAGTGTAACAGAAGGACATCCTGACAAAATTTGTGACCAAATTTCGGATGCCATTTTAGATGCCATTTTAAAAGAAGATCCAAATGCACGTGTAGCGTGTGAAACAACTGTAACGACAGGATTAGTACTAGTAGCAGGAGAAATCACTACTTCTACTTATGTAGATATTAAAGGTATCGTGCGTGATACTGTAGCAGAAATCGGCTACACACGCGGTAAATATGGCTTTGATGCTGAAAACTTAGCAGTACTAGTAGCAATTGGTGAACAATCACCAGACATTGCCCAAGGTGTAGACCAAGCATTAGAAGCGCGTGAAGGTTCTATGACTGATGCAGATATTGAAGCAATTGGTGCAGGTGACCAAGGATTAATGTTTGGTTACGCTTGTAACGAAACACCTGAATTAATGCCTTTACCAATTAGTTTAGCGCATAAATTAGCTCGTCGTTTAACAGAAGTTCGTAAATCAGGTGAACTAGCATATTTACGTCCAGACGGTAAAACACAGGTGACAATTGAGTATGATGAACACAACATCCCAGTACGTGTCGATACGATTGTTATTTCAACACAGCATGATGAAGAAGCGACACTAGAGCAAATTCAATCAGATTTAAAAGAGTTAGTAATAGCTCCTGTAGTACCTAATGAGCTATTAGATGCTCAGACAAAATATTTCATTAACCCAACAGGTCGTTTTGTTATTGGTGGACCTAAAGGAGATGCTGGTCTTACAGGACGTAAAATCATCGTTGATACATACGGTGGCTATGCACGTCATGGTGGTGGAGCATTCTCTGGTAAGGATGCTACAAAAGTGGACCGTTCTGCTGCATATGCAGCGCGTTATGTAGCTAAAAATATTGTTGCTGCTGGTTTAGCAGAACGTGCTGAAGTACAACTTGCTTATGCCATTGGTGTAGCACAACCCGTATCAATCGCAGTAGATACATTTGGTACAGGAAAAGTAAGCGAAAGCGATATCGTAAAATGGGTTCGCGATCTATTTGATCTACGTCCAGCAGGCATTATTAAAATGCTTGATCTACGTCGCCCAATTTATAAACAAACGGCAGCTTATGGTCACTTTGGCCGTACAGATTTAAATGTGCCTTGGGAAAATACGGACAAGGCAGATGCTTTAAGAGAAAAAGCAGGTCTATAAGCAATGGAAAGGGGCTACTTCATGGCCCCTTTCTAACTTGCTTCAGCATTCATACCTCACGTTTAAAAGTTGGGTTTGAATGCTGAAGCAAGTTACAGATTTTTTGAAGAGCTTGTCAAGCATACAAAAAATCTGGACGGCAATTATGGATAGGCGTAAATGATTGCAAAAAAATTCGCGTCTTTCCGTTTACAGTTGGAAGGAAATCGCGAATTTATTTTTTATCCTGTATAAATGTGTTTCTACAAGAGCACCTACACCTATATCGGCAGCCCTCGTATTTAGGGCATTCATTATTTTTGAAGAGATTTGTAATATTGACCTTTTTCGGCGTATTCTCTAACGATACGTTCCATGTCTTCTTTATCTTCAGCATTTAATTCACGTACGACTTTTGCTGGACGACCTAATGCTAAGCAATTAGGAGGAATGACTTTACCTGGAGGTACAAGACTACCCGCACCAATAAAAGCACCTTCTCCTATCTCTGCCCCATCCAACACGATTGATCCCATACCTATTAATGCATTTTTTCGAATTGTACAGCTATGTAAAGTTACTTGGTGTCCAACTGTTACTTCATCTTCGATTATTAATGGATATTTTGGACTTTGATGTAGACAGCAAAGATCTTGGATGCTTACTCGTTTACCAATTATTGTTGGCGATACATCGCCTCGAATAACAGTATTAAACCAAATAGTGGTTTCGGCACCAATCGTTACGTCACCAGTAACGGTTGCATAGTCAGCAATAAATACCGATGGATCGATATTAGGGGTCTTGTCTTTAAACGGATAAATCATGCTAAACGCCTCTTTTCTTTCTTTGATGTAGTATTATCGTATCAAATGCGCAATTTTATGCAAATATAATTTTATAATGACGAGAATATTTCGTTATAATCAGTGTGTAACTATTTATTTAGGAGGACTATGTGAATGTGGAAATGGGAAGCTGATGGACAAGCGAAGGCTGTGATTGCTATTGTTCACGGTGCTTATGAAAATCACCGTTGGTACGCATGGCTTATTGAAAAACTCAGAATGGAAGGCTTCCACGTAGTCATGGGGGATTTACCAAATCATGGGGCAAATGCAAAACTATCACGAGTCCATGATGAGGACTTTAAAGAGTATAACAAATATACAAGGCATTTAATTGAAAATGCTTTTTCATATGATTTGCCAGTGTTTTTAATAGGGCATGGACTAGGAGCAACGTTATTATTGCATACAATGCATAAGAGAAAATATGAATGTGCAGGTATTGTTTTAACTTCGCCTTGGCTACATTTGAAACTACAGCCTGGTAAGTTGTCAAATGCATTAACTAGCTTAAGTGCTTTAACGGCAAGTGTTAAAATGACACATGATATTTCTTTTGACAAATTAACGCGCAGTATTGAAGGCAGAGATGAAATGAGGGACGAGTTTCCTTTTAAGACAGTTATATCAGTGAAGTGGTATCGCGAACTCCAGCAAATGATGCGCAATTTAGCCGTCATGCCTAAAGCAGAATTTCCGAATACGCCTATGCTTATTATGACTGGCGAAAAAGATAGTATTACGGAAACGAGACAAACACGTAATTGGCTACATCAGCAAGAGTTTGCAGAATTCCAATTTAAGGAATGGGCAAAATGCTATCATAATCTATTCCATGAAATAGAGCGTGAAGAGATTTTTGTCTATATCCGAGATTTTGTTAATAATGCTTTGCGTAGAATTGGATATATAATTCAATAGAATGTTTCCCCTTCGAAAAATATTGTTGAATAAGATGTATAGTAACTTGAAAATAATGTTGTAATTTTCAGAAAAATGTAATACTATAATGTCTTAAAGTAAGAATATTCATATTTTGGGAGGGGTAAAATGGAAGGTATTGTAAGTTTTCTGAACAGTATTTTATGGGGACCGTGGTTTATTTATGGTATTTTATTGATTGGTTTATTCTTTTCGATTATTACACGGTTCCTACAAGTAAGACTCATTAAGGATATGTTCGTCTTAATGTTTAAAGGAGAAAAATCAGAAAAAGGAATTTCTTCTTTCCAGGCGATGTCGATTGCATTATCAGGCCGTGTAGGTACAGGTAATATTGCTGGTACGGCAACTGCAATCGCAATGGGGGGGCCTGGTGCAATTTTTTGGATGTGGGCAATTGCCTTCATCGGTGCTGCGACAGCTTATGTTGAGTCGACATTAGCACAAATTTATAAAGAAGAGAAAGATACCGAATACCGTGGTGGTCCAGCCTTTTACATTGAGAAAGGAATGGGGCAAAAGTGGTTTGCGGTAATTTTTGCGATTGCTGCGTTAATCGCAATGCTAATATTAATGCCTGGCGTTCAATCAAATGCAATTTCTGTTGCTGTTGAAAACGCTTTCGGAATGGATCCTTGGATTACAGGAATAATTATTATTGTATTATTAGGTGCCATTATTTTCGGTGGGGTTAAATCGATTGCAAATGTTGCACAAGTAGTTGTACCGTTCATGGCTTTAGCTTATATTTTAATGGCAATAGTTATTATTTTCATGAATATTTCTCAAGTACCTGCTGTATTTTCTTTAATTTTCTCTAGTGCTTTTGGTGCACAGGAAATATTTGGAGGTATTATTGGTTCAGCAATCGCTTGGGGGGTTAAGCGTGGGATTTATTCAAACGAAGCTGGTCAAGGAACTGGAGCGCATCCAGCTGCAGCTGCAGAAGTTTCGCATCCCGCTAAACAAGGTATTGTGCAAGCGGCTTCTGTGTACATTGATACATTATTAGTTTGTTCAGCTACTGCATTTATGATTTTATTTACAGGTATGTATAATGTTCAAAATGAAAATGCTGCTGAAGGTACAGATCCATTTATTTACGTTGGGGAATTTAATCAAAACGGTCTTACAGGAGACGAGCAAATTACGTTTGCGAAAAGTATTAAAGAAGGTGCTGCGTTTACACAATATGCAGTGGAAACTTCATTGCCAGGGATTGGTTCAGAATTCGTAGCGATTGCATTATTCTTCTTTGCATTTACGACAATCATGGCGTATTACTATATAGCGGAGACGAATGTGGCCTATTTATTCTCAGGGCAAACCGAAAAGATTTTTATTTGGATAGCTAAGATTGCCTTTTTAATTGCTACATTTTATGGAACGGTTCGTACATCGGACCTTGCATGGGCAATGGGAGATGTTGGCTTAGGTTTAATGGTATGGATTAATGTTATAGCTATCTTAATTATTATGAAACCTGCGATTCTAGCATTAAAAGATTACGAGAAACAGAAAAAAGAGGGCAAAGACCCTGTATTTGATCCTCGTAAACTAGGAATTAAAGGTGCAGATTTCTGGATTGAATACAATGATAAACGAAAAAATAAATAATGGATAAAAAGGGTCCTCTCATGAATGAGAGGACTTTTTCCTTTAGCTGCCGTTGATTTCCGCTACGGGCGGCCGCTTTCCGCGGGCACATCGTAAGCCGCAACCCTCGATAGCGCGCGGTTTGTTGCGTCTTACGTACTGTGCTGTTCCCGCAGGAGTCGTCCGCCCTTCACTCCAATCATTTCGTATCCAATCCTCAGCTCTAATCAATTGAACAATATCAAAAGGATAAAAAATTGACAAAAGTATCAGGAGTCACCTGTTTAATGTCTTTTGTCTATGATTTTGATGAATAAGTAGAATGCTATCATATAAGACATCTAGCTAAAGTTATATAGAAACAGTATTTTCTTTATTAAAAAGTATTCCATCATAATTCTTTATAATTCTGAAAAAGAAAAAAGCCCGAAATTTTAAGTTCGGGCTTTTGTATCAGGCGTTAATCGGTAGGTAAGTCTTTCATTTTTTCTAGGGCAATAACAAATGGTGGATCGTTTTGTTGGTTTAGAAATTCGTATTTTAACACATGTACATTTTTTTGTGGTAAATGACTGACAAATTCAATAACCGCGTCTCGTTCTTCTTTGCCACCATGATGACCATGGTAGATAACAAGGACAATTAAGCCTCCGATTTTAAGGAGTTGTAGTAAATCTTTAATCGCTTGTATCGTTGTATTCGGTTTTGTCACGATATCATGATCACTACCAGGTAAATAGCCAAGATTGAAAATTGCAGCAGCTACTGGCTTTTGCACATGTTTGGTAATATTTTCGTGCCCAGTATGTAGCACTAGGGCGCGGTGCTCTAACGCGTTATCTAGCAGACGATGCAAAGTAGCGTCGACAGCACTTTTTTGCACATCAAAAGCATACACTTGTCCGTTATCACCAACAAGCTGTGCTAAAAATAATGTGTCGTGACCATTTCCTGCTGTGGCATCTACAACTGTATCGCCTTCTTGTATCGTGTTTTCTAATAAATGCTGAGCATATTGTAAAACTCGTTGAAGCTTCATTTTGTTACCTCAGCATTATAAAATTTACCTTGCCAACTGCCACGTCGTTCTAATTCCGCATCAATCCCATTTAGTACTTCCCATTTATTGACACTCCACATCGGTCCAATCATTAAATCGATTGGTCCATCACCTGTTATACGATGAATAACCATTTGGGGTGGCAAGATTTCTAACTGATCGGCTACTAATTTTGTATAAACATCCTGGTCTAAAAATTCTAGCATGCCTTTTTCATATTGTTTGACCATTGGTGTCCCTTTTAAAAGGTGAAGTAAATGAATTTTAATGCCTTGGACATCGAGCTTAGCAACCGCGCGGGCAGTTTCCATCATCATGTCATAGTCTTCCAGTGGCAGACCATTAATAATATGAGAACATACGCGAATCCCATGTTTACGCAGTTTTTCAACACCTTCCACATATGTTGCATAATCATGTGCACGATTAATGAGATTTGCTGTTTTTTCATGAACTGTTTGAAGTCCAAGTTCTATCCATAAATAAGTACGTTCGTTTAGTTCAGCTAAATATTCAACAACATCATCTGGTAGGCAGTCTGGACGTGTCGCAATTGAAAGTCCTACTACACCTTCTTGTGCTAATGCTGCTTCAAATTTCTCTTTTAAAACAGGCAGCGGTGCATGGGTATTTGTATATGCTTGAAAGTAAGCCATATACTTGCCATCTTTCCATTTTTGATGCATTTTGTCACGGATTTCGGCAAACTGCACATCAATTGGGTCTACTTTATTACCCGCAAAGTCTCCTGATCCAGCAGCACTACAAAATGTACAACCCCCAAATGCAACGGTACCATCACGGTTTGGGCAATCAAAGCCTGCATCGAGCGCTACTTTAAATACTTTGTGGCCGAACTGATCTCGTAAATATCGATTCCATGTATAATATCTTTTCCCCTCTGTGGGAAAAGGAAAGTTTATTTCTGTCATGTATTTCACTCCTCTAACGTTATATTTTATCATGTGCGTCAGGTTCCGTCATGGATAAGAATTTTTATATGGAAGTATAGTTGCATTGCAAGTTTATTCACTTAAATAACCACTGTATTTCTAGTTGAGAGGAAAGTACATATAGCTCTGTTATAGCCAGAGCGCAATGCAGAAAAATGTATATTCAAAAAAGGAATATTTTATGAAGAAAAGGTAAATTTATTTTCCTTGTACTTTTTTATTTTTCAGCATAAACTAGCTATTTAGAGAAACGAAATAATGGAGGTCAAGAATATGCCAAAAAGTGTTTGGTTTTTAATTATCGGTATGCTTGTGAACACGACGGGCAACTCTTTTTTATGGCCTTTAAATGCCATTTATATGCATGACTACTTAGGAAAGTCACTAGCAATGGCTGGCTTTATTTTAATGTTAAATTCAGCTGCAGGTGTGTTAGGGAATCTTTTAGGTGGCTATTTATTTGATAGAATTGGTGGCTACAAGTCTATTATGCTAGGTATTCTTTTAACAGTTGCCTCGTTAGTCGGCTTAACGATTTGGCATGGCTGGCCTCATTATGTGTGGTTTTTAACCGTACTTGGTTTTAGTGGAGGCATTGTATTTCCAGGTATGTTTGCACTAGCAGGAGCTGCTTGGCCTGAGGGTGGACGTAAAGCATTCAATGCGATTTATTTAGCACAAAATGTTGGGGTTGCTGTTGGTCCCGCATTAGCTGGAATTGTTGCAGATTATCAATTTGATTATGTCTTTGTTGTCAATTTAGCAATGTATATTTTATTTTTCTTTATCGCGTTGATTACATTTAGAGGAATAGATTCAGAAAATATTGCACTGAAAAATGTAGTAAGTGAGAGTAAACGCATTACAAATAAAGCACCATTTTACGCGCTATTAATTTTAAGTATTTCTTCCGTATTATGCTGGCTTGCGTATTCACAATGGAGTGCGACAATTTCATCGTATACGCAGGATTTAGGTTTAGGATTAAAACAATATAGTTTACTTTGGACTATAAATGGACTACTAATTGTCGTTGGGCAACCTTTAATCGCGCCACTTGTGAGACGCTGGGAGCATCAAATAAAAAGACAGCTAGTATTTGGTATTACGCTCATAGCAGCTTCATTTGGAATAATAGCATTTGCTGAAGATTTTAAAATGTTTGCAGCTGCAATGGTCGTATTAACATTTGGCGAAATGTTTTATACACCAGCGTTACCGACCATTGCGAATCAGCTTGCACCAAAAGGGCGCGAAGGTTTCTACCAAGGAATTATTAATAGTGCGGCAACAGCAGGCCGTATGATAGGTCCTTTATTTGGTGGGATAATGGTTGATCAGTTTGGTATGATTGCGCTTGTTTCTATTTTAGTTGTCATCGTATTAATAGGGATCTTCCCATGTTTAATGTATGACCGACCATTACTTTCAAGTGGCAGGCACGCAAACAATTCTGAAAATTAAAGACTAATTTTAGTAAAGCGAATGTAAATCATTCGCTTTTTATTTTTGCGATTGAAATCAACCTCACAAAAAGATACAATCATACATATTCAAATATTTGAATATGTAAACATAATAATGGGGGGATTAACGTGGAAGAAGGCTTACAACAGTTTAAAGCCGATTTTTTTAAAGCTTTAGCACACCCGTTACGAATTAGAATTCTTGAATTATTGGTGGATGGTAAGAAAAGTGTGAACGAGATTCAAAGTTGTCTTGAGAAAGAGGGCTCAGCGGTGTCACAGCAACTAAGTGTATTACGGGCAAAAAATATTGTGTATGGCACGAAAGAAGGGAAAAAAGTTTACTATTCTTTAAGTGATCCGATGATTGTTGAGTTGCTGCGTGTTGCCAAAGACATTTTTAACAACCATTTAATTCATACAATTTCAAGATTAGAAGAAATGACCGTCAGTGAAAATGATGAAGAGATGATATAGGGTCATATTTTTATTCCCCCTTAGAAAACAGCCTAGTAGGAAAGAAACACGGTCTGGATTCAAAGAATTTATTATTTCGAAGGGAAGATTACTGTATGAAATCACTGTTTACGGGGCGGTATGAAGGGTATTCAGCTGATCATTTTAAAAAGGATTTATTGTCTGGAATTATTGTTGGTATTGTTGCAATTCCTTTAGCAATGTCATTTGCCATAGCTTCTGGTGTAAAACCAGAGTACGGTATTTATACAGCATGTATTGCAGGCATACTGATTTCACTATTTGGTGGTTCGAAATATCAAATTGGTGGACCTACTGGTGCTTTTGTGCCCATTTTATTAGGAATTGTATTATCATACGGCTATGAAAATCTATTGATTGCAGGGTTAATGGCGGGTGTCTTGCTATGCTTAATGGGCATTTTTAAGCTTGGCACTCTTATCAAATTTATTCCACGTCCTGTAACGATCGGATTTACTGCTGGTATTGCGGTTATTATTTTTACGGGACAAATTGCAAATTTTTTAGGGCTGACCAATATTACGCGGCATGAATATTTTATCGCAAATATGAAAGAGCTCTTTCTGCACATCGGTACAACAAATTATTATAGTATTTTCATAGCGATCATTTGTCTTGTAATGATACTAGTGACACCGAAAGTTTTTCCGAAAGTACCTGGCCCATTAGTAGGCATTATAGTTTCGACGCTTGTTGCTAGCTTCTTTTTTTCGGGACAAGTTGCAACAATTGCTACAGCTTACGGTCAAATACCAAATACATTGCCAGAGATTAAAATACCTGAAATTACGTTAGAGCGATTGCAATTATTAATAGGGCCAGCATTTGTCATCGCTATGTTGGGGGGGATTGAATCTCTTTTATCAGCGGTCGTTGCGGATGGAATGACAAATAGTAAGCATAATAGCAATCGTGAGCTAGTAGGGCAAGGTATAGCGAATATCATTACACCTTTATTTGGTGGAATTCCTGCTACAGGGGCCATTGCGCGTACGGCAACAAATATAAAAACGGGTGCAACATCCCCGATGTCAGGTATTATTCATGGTGTTTTTGTATTAGTAACGCTGTTGTTATTGGCACCTTTTGCATCGCATATTCCGTTAGCTAGTATGGCACCAATTTTGATGGTCGTTGCGTGGAATATGAGTGAACGGAAGCATTTCGCACATATTGTGAAAGCGAAATCAGGAGATTCACTCGTTTTAATGATTACATTTTTACTTACGGTTTTCACTAGCCTAACGGTAGCTGTAGAAGTAGGACTTGGTTTGGCAGTTGTGTTATTTGTTAAACAAATGAGTGAAAAGTTGGTTGTAGATAAGGTTTTACCAGACCATACAAAAAACAATGGCAAAGTACAGCCGCATGTTGTCAATCAAAAGCATGATTGCCCTCAAATTAGTATTTATTCAATTGAAGGACCGTTATTTTTTGGTGCAGCACAAACATTTGAGCAAACATTGCTACATTCAATGCATGCTCATCCAAAAGTTTTAATTTTGCGTATGAGTAAAGTGCCTTTTATGGACTCTACTGGGGAGTCCTATTTTAGCAATATTGTTCAAAGCTTCAAAATGCGAGGTGGCACTGTGTTAGTAACGGGTATCCATGAAGAATTAAAAGGGGCACTGTTACGAAATGGTCTATACGATCAAATTGGAAAAGATAATTTCTATGAACATACAGGCGATGCTATCAACAGGGCATTGAAGGATTTGGATATGAACAAATGCTACGGATGCAAACATTTTGCCTTCCGTGAATGCGTAGACCTTTCCTCAAACGACCCTCGAGTGACAGGCACAGAAAAAATTCTGACAATTGAAGTTGGCTTGAATAAAAGCTCCACATGATGAATTTTCATGTGGAGCTTTTTTAGTTCGTGTTGCAAAAACAATTACTCGTTTTGTTGAACCTCGCAATATTGACAATAGCATGGAGAGTGAAACTGTGAGGTTTGAAGTATACAATTTTTGAGAATACTCGTATTAAGAAATGGGTAATCTGGTGATGTATTATGCTTATAGTGATGATAGGAGCTATATGGATAATCCTCCATGTTCGCAACAATAGGTGGAGCTGTTGAAATAGGATTACGGTGGATATAGCGGCTAACACTGAGCATATCTAGTTGTGAGGGAACAAGATCTGCAAAGTAGCGACTCTCGTACAGATGACCGCAATATTGATATTTCTTTTTAAAGTAATTACTGTAACGCCAATTAATGATCGCCATCAATTTCCCTAGTGGAACATCCTTTGACTGAATCAGAAGATGGTAGTGGTTAGACATAAGGCAATAAGCGACAATGCTAAAAGTGTGTTTTTGATAAGCATATTGCAGTATACGAAAAAAAGCATCGTAATCAGCAACATTCAAAAAAATCATTTGACGATTGTTACCACGCATAACGACGTGATTATAATGATGTGGAGACCAAAGTCGTTTTTTTCTTGGCACACAATACTACCTCCTTTGTCGTTTTCTTTAGCATAAAAATGAAGATAAATAACGTCAAATGTACAAAAATCACCAAAATACCTAATATTTTAATTTTTTTAGCGAAAAAAGGCTGGAATTTTACAACGCTATCCAAAAAAGCATAGGAAATAATTTTTTTAGCTAATTGTGTGAGAATTGTGTGCGTGTCAGGCACCGATAAAAAGAGGCTTGTGCTTTTATGCACTTTCCATTAGAATAAATGCAATACATGTAAAGACAATGATGAGGAATAGTAAATTTGTGGTTCTTTTTTAGAGAGCTAGCGGTTGGTGGAAGCTAGTAGGGATGCAAATTGAACTCGCCTACTGAGTCTGCGTACATAAGTGTTATGTGTGCCGTCATTTCCGCGTTAAGGAAGCTTGAGCCGAGTGTAATCACTAATTTGGGTGGTACCGCGGGAGATAAGAATGCTCTCGTCCCTTTCTGACAAAGGAAGGGGCGAGTTTTTTTATTTTTTAAATATTTTGTCAATTCTTACGATAAGTGGTATTGAACATATATAAGGAGGAAATAGTATGAGCTTTAATCATCAACAAGTTGAAAAAAAGTGGCAGCAATATTGGGATGTCAACAAAACATTCAAAACAGAAAATGAAACGGATAAACCGAAATTTTATGCACTTGATATGTTCCCATATCCATCAGGAGCGGGACTTCACGTAGGGCATCCAGAAGGGTATACAGCAACTGATATCCTTTCACGTTTCAAACGTATGCAAGGCTTTAATGTTTTACATCCAATGGGATGGGATGCATTCGGTTTACCTGCAGAGCAATATGCTTTAGATACAGGAAATGATCCAGCAGAATTTACAGCAAAAAATATTGCAACATTTAAGCGTCAAATTCAAGAGTTAGGATTTAGCTATGATTGGGATCGTGAAATTAACACAACTGATCCTGAATACTACAAATGGACACAATGGATTTTCATTCAATTATATAAAAAAGGCTTAGCGTATGTAGATGAAGTGGCTGTAAACTGGTGCCCTGCATTAGGGACAGTGCTTGCCAATGAAGAAGTCATTGATGGAAAATCAGAGCGTGGAGGACATCCAGTAGAACGTCGTCCGATGAAACAATGGATGCTAAAAATTACTGCCTATGCGGATCGTCTAATCGATGATTTAGAAGAAGTTGATTGGCCAGAATCGATTAAAGATATGCAACGTAACTGGATTGGACGCTCTGAAGGTGCTGAAGTAACTTTTGGCATTGAAGGAACAGATAAAAACTTTACGGTATTTACTACACGTCCTGATACGTTATTCGGTGCTACTTATACAGTACTTGCGCCTGAACACAAACTAGTGGCTGAAATTACAACAGCTGAACAACAAGCTGCTGTAGAGGCGTATCTTGAAAAAGTAAAAATGAAATCAGACTTAGAACGTACTGATTTAGCTAAAGAAAAAACAGGTGTATTTACTGGAGCGTACGCAGTGAATCCTATTAACGGTAAAAAAATGCCGATCTGGATTGCTGATTATGTATTAGCTACGTATGGCACTGGTGCTATTATGGCTGTTCCTGCCCATGACGAACGTGATTATGAATTCGCTAAAGATTTTGGCTTAGACATCGTAGCTGTGCTTGAAGGTGGCGACATCGACAACGAAGCGTTCACAGGTGACGGTCAGCACATTAACTCGGACTTCCTTGATGGTTTAAACAAAGCAGATGGTATTGCGAAAGCGATTGAATGGTTAGAAGAAAAAGGTGTAGGTGAGAAAAAAATATCTTATCGTCTACGTGACTGGTTATTCTCTCGTCAACGTTATTGGGGAGAGCCAATTCCAATGATTCACTGGGAAGATGGCACAACAACTCCAGTACCAGAAGCAGAATTACCTTTAATGCTTCCGAAAACAGATAATATTCGTCCATCAGGAACAGGTGAATCACCATTAGCTAATATTACTGATTGGGTAAATGTTGTAAATCCTGAAACAGGGATGAAAGGTCGCCGTGAAACAAATACAATGCCTCAATGGGCAGGTTCTAGCTGGTACTTCTTACGTTATATTGATCCGAACAATACAGAAGCGATTGCTGATCCTGAGTTATTAAAACGTTGGTTACCAGTCGATATTTATATTGGGGGAGCAGAGCATGCAGTATTGCACTTACTATACGCACGCTTCTGGCACAAAGTACTGTATGACCTAGGTGTTGTTCACACGAAAGAGCCATTCCAAAAGTTATTTAACCAAGGCATGATTCTTGGTGAAGGTAATGAAAAAATGTCTAAATCAAAAGGCAATGTTGTAAACCCAGATGAGATTATTGAGTCTCACGGTGCAGATACACTTCGCCTTTATGAAATGTTCATGGGTCCATTAGAAGCTTCCGTTGCATGGTCTACGAATGGCTTAGATGGTGCTCGTCGATTCTTAGATCGTATTTGGCGTTTATTTGTTAATGAGGAAGACGGCACATTATCAGCGAAAGTTCAACATTCAGACGATAAGTTCCTAGAAAAGTCATATCACCAAACAGTGAAAAAAGTAACAGAAGACTACGAAGGTATTCGTTTTAATACAGCTATTTCACAAATGATGGTATTCATTAATGATTGCTACAAAGCAGAAGTACTTCCTACGGCTTACGCTGAAGGATTTGTGAAAATGCTAGCACCAATTGCACCACATGTCGCAGAGGAGCTATGGCAGCTGTTAGGTCATGATGCAACATTATCTTACGAGCAATGGCCAGCATACGATGAGTCTAAACTAGTAGACGATGAAGTAGAAGTGGCAGTACAAGTGGCAGGTAAAGTGCGTGCAAAAATCATCGTTGCAAAAGATGCTTCAAAAGAAGAAATTGAAAAAGTAGCATTAGCCGATGAAAAAGTACAAGAATACATGGCGGGTAAAGACTTGGTAAAAATTATTGTAATTCCAGGTAAACTTGTTAATATCGTTGTTAAATAAATAAAAGGAAGAACCGTGATTTCACGCTTATCATTAGCGTACTTCACGGTTTTTTTTCGCCAATTTCTAATAGTAAGTCTGGAGATAATGCGACATGATTTGACAAAACATAGGTAAAAAAGATATTAATTTAGATTTTTATAGCAAAATATGTATCTTTTGGCGTTAATAAAGGTTAAAATTCTCTATGTATATAGTAATGAAAATGATGCGAAAAGGAGAATATTTATGAAAAAATCACAGAGATTGAGCGATAAGGTATTATTGTTCGCTAGTATTGTGGTAGTCCTTATTGTAGGACTAGTGATAGGTATTTTATATATGAATACGAATAATTCAGTTGAAGGAGCAATAGGTCGTGATGGCGTATCGAAAGCACAAACTATCGCCTCGCTTGTAGATGTGGAATCATATAAAAAATTAATTGATTCTGATGATGATAAGTCAACGTTATATAAAGATTTGCGTGAAGAATTAAATACATTACGTATACATAATGGTCTTTTATATGCTTATGTTTTATATCCACCTACAGAGGGTGAAAATTTGAAATTTTTAGTCGACGGCTTACCATTAGATGAAGAAATGGCTGGCGCTATGGGGGATCCATCTGAGGTTCTTACATATAAAGATGGTCAAAAGGCTATCGATCAAAATGGCTATTATTCAGCTATACAAAAAAGTGAAACATACGGGTCTCTAATGTCAGCTATTACCCCATTAAAAGATAGTGAAGGAAATACGGTTGCCTTTGTCGGTGTAGATATGATGGCAAATGATGTGCAGGCTGTTCAAAGCGATGTGTTAAAACATACGATTCCTTATATTGTTATTATTTTATTAATTGGTGGCGTAATTTTAATTGGTATTATTCGCTTTTATACAAATCGCTTATTACAGCCTCTTGTTGTTTTAAAAGATGTAGCAGAGCAATTTGCTGATGGAGATATTCGCAGTGCTGAACAAGGCTTAGATGCAATTAAAGTAGCAGGAAACAATGAAATTTCTGCTTTTGCCAGAGCATTTACACAATCCATGTATAAATTAAAGGAAACATTCCATTTGATTCATGGGACTGCTCTTAATTTACAACAAGCCATTGATAATATTCATTCTTCGACGGGAACAGTGAGTAGTTCGAACAGTGAAGTGGCAAATAGTATTGTGACGATTGCAAGTGGTAGCGAACAGCAACGTGCTAACAATGAAGAAGTTGTTCGTGCGATGGAGGAAATGGTATCAGGCATTCAACGTATGGCAGACGCTACATCGAATGTGGCGGAGTCATCGAACGATATTACGGATCGTGTACAAACGGGAGTGGCAGATTCTGAAAATGTTGTATTTAAAATTCATCAAGTTGAGAAATCTGTTCTAGCAACTTCAGATCATGTGACGGAAATGGGTAAGCAATTCCGCTCTATTGAAGAAATGGTAGCTGTTATTACAAGTATTGCAGATCAAACTAATTTACTAGCATTAAATGCGGCGATTGAAGCAGCCCGTGCAGGTGAGGCAGGTAAGGGGTTTGCCGTAGTCGCTGATGAAGTAAGAAAATTAGCTGAAATGTCTCGTGTTTCAGCTGAAAATATTCAAAATCAATTACAAAGTTTTAGCATTACGACAACAAAGGCATTGGAAGAGATGCAGACTAGCGCTACAAGTGTGAAAGATGGTAGTGAAGAAGTAGGCAAAATTGGCCAAGCATTAGTTATGATCTTACAAGCTGTGCAAAGCGTCAACCAAGAAATACAAGAAAACTCTGCTATTATTGAGCAAATGTCAGCAAGCTCAGAGGAAGTATTGGCATCTGCTGAACAAATGAATAATGTCATTATTATGAATGCAAATCGTGCAGAAAGTGTTGCACAGGCTTCAGACCAACAAATGACGATTGTCCATGATTTAGAGTCTGTCGTGGAAGAGCTAGAAAACAGCTCTAAAAAGATGTTCGATGCTATCAATCATTTTAAAATTTAACGACTTGCGTAGAGACTTTAACAATTGGCAAAGTATACTTAAGAAAAAAGTGCCTGAAAAATAGGCACTTTTTTTCATTTTAGTGAAACTATCTTAAAAGATTTTACGACTATAGGGTGAGTGTAAAGGGGGGGCTTTAGTGAATGAGCATTTAACAGCCATTATGGAAGAGCACGGCGAATATTGCCTTCGTGTGGCTTATTTATATGTGCGAGACTGGTCGATTGCAGAAGAAATCGTACAGGATGTATTTCTCGCCTATTACTTGCAACAGCACCGCTTTGAGCAAAGAGCTTCGCTTAAAACCTATTTAGTTAAAATTACAGTACATAAAAGCCATGATTATTTAAGAAGTTGGAAAAATAAACGACATCAATTATTTGGCAAGTTTCATTTTGGTGTAAGTAAAGGGACTCCAGAAAAAGATCTCATCAAAGCGGATGAACGAGTGACGTTGAAAGCAGCTTTATTTGAGCTACCCATAAGTTATAGGGAAGTGTTAATTCTTTATTATTATCAGGAATTAAAAGTGCGTGAAATTGCAGAAGTGCTTAGTTGTACTGAAAATACTGTGAAAACAAGGTTACGTAGAGCGAGACAAATGCTACAAGACAAACTCGAACGAAGCGATTGGGAGGTGCTTGGAGATGACATCTTTTAAAAAGAAGCTGGATAAAGAAATTGGAGAATCACCACGTTTTACGAAAGCGTTACAGGAGCGTATTGTCCAGAGCGCAGAGCAACAACAGCAGCCTAAACAAAATGGCGGTTGGCAGTACCCCACAATTATAGTTGCAGCAATTGTGACGCTACTTTTTTTAATCGCCAGTGGACCGTGGCAACGAACAGAGTATACTCAGCATGCTTCTATTGTTGAACTAGCACAAAATGAAGAAATACAACAATTGTCCATTGTACAAAATTGGGATGAAGATTCATTTAATGCTGGTAGAATAGGTTGGGTTATAGGGCAACAAGAGTACTTAAAAGGGGCTGACACGAAGCTTCTAGAAAGCATACTTCAGAAGGCAGTTGTAGCACAGAAATCGGATGATTATTATGTAGTGCGAGATTTTTGGATAGAATTTAGTAATGGGCAAGCAGTTAAGCTAAAAATGTTAAAAAATAATGAACAAATCGCCTTTCTCGATGTAAAGACCAATCAGTTTTATAAGGTCAATGATGAGGAGGCTACATTAGCATTTGCAGACTTTGATTTTCAGGATATTGACTTTAACTTTATAGCATTTCTTATATGGATCGGCGTTATTATACTAGTAGGTTGGGTAGCTGATAGGGCGGTTCGTTGGAAATTTAACATCCCAAAAGAGCCGAAGTATGTAAGTGACAACCATCAACGCACGGTTTTTATTTTTAAGTTCATAAACTTTATTGCGTTTGCTACATTTAATCTAAAAGGTTGGATTATATATATTGCTGCTGATTTTACGCTTATTTTTATATTATTGTTGATTAATACAGCAATCGAATATTATTTTGGGCGACATGAAAAAAGGCATTACTTGGCATTAACAACTACGATTTTTTCGTTTATTGTATTTATCGCTTTTGTCATTTGGGTTTAAAAACATCTAAGCTTGTCCGCAAAAGGGTTCTTACTATCACCTTGACCATACTGTCCGGACTCGATTTATATTGGCATATTCCCCCTTAATTTATAGTAGACTGCTAGCAATACATATAAAGTTGATTGGAGTGGAGGACGGGCGACTCCTGCGGGAACAGCACAGTACGTAAGACGCAACAGACCGCGCGTTAGCGAGGGTTGCGGCTTACGATGTGCCCGCGGAAAGCGCCCGCACGAAGCGGAAATCAAAGGCAGTAGTCATCCCCTATATTAGTTTTAAATAAAAAAGACTATAGACAAATTCGAAAAACTTCGAGTTTGTCTACAGTCTGAGATGTTTCGCTAGTTTGCGAAGCATCTTTTTTGTATTTGTATACGGAGGCTAATCGTCAGCTGTTGGCAAACGACTCGCCTGCTGAAGCATGAATTGAGTGATGCACGAGATGATAAAGCTTACGGCTAGACCATACAAGACACCAAATTGAATGCCCAAGCTACTACCAATCATAATAGAGAGCAATATGGCGAACCAGCTATGCTTATGAATCGTTCTCTTTGTAAATAGTAGAATAATGATAAACGGTAACATTGTAATATGGATAAAGGCAAAGCAATATATTACGCTTAAAATCGTTATTTTAATGGATAAAAATAGACTAAATAATAGCACCATTAAGCCTATTAAATAGTAATAATAGGGTTTACGTGTAGAAAAGAAGTGTTTTGTTGCACGCATTTCTACAATTAATGTAGTCACAATTGCCAAAATCGTTATTATAAGAAAAGCAAATGTAAGAAAACCTGGCTGCACCTCATATAAAAAAGTGAGCACTAAAATTTGAAATTGGCCGTATGAGCCACTATACAGTGCAATCATTAAAATTGCTGTAAAGGATAACGTTAATAAAGCTAAAACGACACCTGAAGAAAATAAGCTTCGGCGTACTTTTTTAGGTTTAATAAAGGCAACTAAATACCAAGTCGATTTATCAAACAGCACTTGTCCTAAAATAGCTAATTGGATGACAACATAAAACAACAGGATTTCACTGTTTTTAAAGTAAAATAAATATGGATGGTATAAACGAATTCCTTCATAAACAGTGCTTGCTCCATTTTGCACAAAATAAAAAATAGGGATAAAAATGAGTAGAGAAAATAACAGTATAATAAATAACGTATCTAGCCATAATATCCCTTTTAAAGACATGAAACGGTCCAATACTAACATGCCAACTAGAAACATTGCTAAAGTAATTGGCACTGGTATATTGAACATAATAGTTGATAATACACTAATACTAATGAATTGAATGAGCCAAATTTCAATGCCTGTAAGCAAGTAAAACAGCCGTATGACTTTTAAATTGATTCCACTTAGTTTTTCATGCATTTTCATCATCAAAAAACTTTGTTGGTGTTGGCTTTGTGAATAGCCGCTGTTATTTAAAAAAGAACCGAGAACGATAAACGAAATGGCTGTTGCTATTGTATAGCAAATACCCGCCATAAAACCATAAGAAATAAGTGCGGATGGGGAGGATAATAAAAAATTACCACTAATCCATCTTGCTAATAATATGATAACACCCGCTGTCGTACTTAAACTTGCTAGCGGTACAAGAAGTGAAAGTTTTTTAAAATACATATGTTTTACTGCCCTTTATACTTTTGTGATACTTTGTATTGACGTGGCGACTGATGATATTTTTTCTTAAATGCGACACTGAAATAATGCTGACTATTAAAACCACAACTTTCAGCAATCGTAGACATACTGGCTTCCATGTTGTCATTCATCTTTTTTATAGCCATCTCTAAACGGTAATTATTAATATACTCGTTAATGCCAATCGATTGCTCCTCTAAAAATTTACGGCTTAAATAGCTTGGATTTAAATGAATTTTTTCAGCAATAATATTGAGTGTAAGTTTTTCATAATAATTTTCATGAATATAGGAAAGTGCACTTTGAATGGCATCATGGTTGGAACTCCACACTTTATATTTTTCAACAATAGCATTTAATTCACTCGCAATAACTGGCTTTGTTAAATAATCCGTCACCCCGATGCGTAGAGCTTTTTGTGCGTATTCAAAGGTCTGAAATGCCGTGACCATAATAATATCTAATTCATAAAGATCTTTTAATTCCTTGCTCAACGTTATACCATCCTTTCCAGGCATTTGGATGTCTAAAAAGGCGATGGTCATACGATGCTTTTTTGCTAATTGTAATGCTTGAGAAGCATCGAGAGCCGTGTGAAATTTCCAATTTGGAAAATGTGGCTTTAATAAATAAATCATTTGTTCTAGTTCTAATGGCTCGTCATCAGCGATTAATATATTCATGTTGCTTCATCCTTTCCTTTAGGACTTACTTCTATTGCTTACGCAGGAACATGAATAGTAACGGTATAAATTTCCTTCTCGCTAACGGTCGAAAATAAAATATTTTCAAGCCCGTATATAAGTTGGAGACGTTTTTGAACATTTTCAAGTCCATAGCCTTGCTGCAATGCATCTTCAGTATGGTTAAGTGCCGAATCAATTGGCTGTGTATTTTTTATTTCAAGCAATAATATATTGTCCATTTTTTTTATATAAATAGATAGCTCTGCAGGTCCGATGTGCTTCTCAAAGCCATGTTTAAAGGCATTTTCAATAATTGTTTGAAAAATAAACGGCGGTATTTTGACTGAGAGAGCATCATTATCGATAAATTTATTGACGGTTAAACGATGACCGAAACGTAGCTGCTGAATATTTAAATAGCTCTCAACAAATTGGACCTCGTTTTTTAAAGCGATTAAGACATCGTGATCATTATATTTAAATTTAAAAAACGTTGCTAAAGCTTCAATACCTGCAACTAAATCTTCTTTACGATTAATGCGGGCTAGGCTTAACAAAGAATTTAAAGCATTAAAAAAGAAGTGTGGTTGTATTTGCTGATTCAGTTGAAGTATATTCGCACGCTGCAAATCCTGCTCTAGCTCCAAATGTCTTTTTTCTTCTTCAAGACTATCAATCTGTTTTTCAAAAATAAATATAAATGTAAGCAGAAAAGCTCCAATGATTGGAGCGATTACACATAGGAGAATATATATGTTGAATGTTTCTAGTTGTAACATAATGAAAATGACCTCTCCTGTTTAGTATAAGTGTAAGTTACATTAAACTAAATTTTCTGCAAAATGGCAAGCTACCTGATGCGTCTGATTTATTTCCCGTAGCGCTGGGATTTCCACTTTACATTTATCGGTTGCAAACGGACAACGTGTATGAAAGCTACAGCCTGAAGGAGGATTTAGAGGGGATGGAATATCTCCCTTCAAAATAATGCGTTCCTTCCGATGCTGCTTATCGATAATCGGTATAGACGAAAATAGTGCTTTTGTATAAGGGTGAAGCGGCTGAGAGAAAAGGGAATGCTTGTCGGCTATTTCGACAACTTTTCCGAGATACATTACCATAACCCGATCAGATATATGTCGCACGACACTTAAATCATGCGAAATAAATAAAAACGTCAAATCTAAATCACGCTGTAGTTTTTTTAGTAAATTTAATATTTGAGCTTGAATAGACACATCTAATGCAGATACCGATTCATCACAAATAATAATTTTTGGATTGACTGCAAGTGCTCTCGCAATACCGATACGTTGTCGCTGTCCACCAGAAAATTCATGTGGATAGCGCTCGAGGTATTCTGGACGTAAACCAACGAGAGTCATTAATTCTAGCATTCGTGACTCCTGTTGCGCTGGCGGTACAATTTTTTGAATAGACATCGCCTCTGTCAGCATTTTGCGAATTGTTCTGCGCGGATTAAGGGAAGCGTAAGGGTCCTGAAAAATAATTTGCATATCCTTTCTTGCAGCCCGCAGTTCTTTTTTATTCATCTCTACTAAGTTTTTGCCGAACAATAATACTTCTCCTGATGTCGGTTCATCCAATCGTAAAATAGCACGACCTGTTGTCGATTTCCCACAGCCTGATTCCCCAACAATGCTTAGCGTTTCACCTGGCATAATATTGAAAGAAACACCATCTACAGCTTTCACAACTTGCTGTGGACCAAAGAGTTTTTCTTTTTTTAAGAAAAAATGCTGTTTTAAGTCGTTTACTTGTAATAATGGTTGCGCGTTTTTATTCATCGTCATACTACCATCTCCTCCTTCACTGATTCACCTTGCCATTTTTCACTATACATCCAGCATCTTACCTTCTTATCGGACTCTACTGTAATGAGCTCTGGTTGCTGCACACGACATAGCTCCGTTGCAAACGGACAGCGTTCAGCATAACGGCAGCCATTCGGATAGTGATATGGACTTGGTACAGTACCGTGGATTGTCGATAGCTCTTCTTGATCTTCATAAAGTTTTGGTAATGATTGAATTAAACCCTTTGTATAAGGATGGAGAGGCTTCTCAAAAAGGCTATCTGTAGAGCCTTCTTCTACTACTTGGCCCGCATACATTACCGCAATTTTATCGCAAATTTCCGCTACTACTCCGAGGTCATGTGTGATAAAAATAATGCTCATTCCTAATTGCTGTTGTAAGTTTCGAATAATATCAATAATCTGTGCTTGAATCGTTACATCTAGCGCGGTTGTTGGCTCGTCAGCAATTAATACATCTGGTGTGCAAGCTAAAGCCATTGCAATCATAATACGCTGTCGCATTCCACCACTTAATTGATAAGGCTCCTGCTTTGCTCTTTTTTCTGGAGCTGGTATGCCGACTAGACGAATCATTTCAACTGCCTGTTGCCAAGCTTCCTTACGGGACAACCCTTGATGTAAACGTATTGTTTCAGCAATTTGCTCACCAACTGTTAAGACGGGATTTAGGCTCGTCATCGGCTCCTGGAATATCATTGATATTTTATTGCCCCTAATTTTCCGTAGCTCTTCTTCTGACAGTTTCATTAAATCTGTATTGTTTAGTAGTATTTCACCATTAATGATTTTACCTGGTGGTGAAGGTACTAATCTGAGGAGAGAAAGAGAAGTCATGGATTTCCCACAACCCGATTCACCAACAATGCCTAACGTTTCTCCTTTATGAAGTGTAAACGATACGCCATCTACAGCCTTTGCGACCCCTTCACTAGAATAAAAATATGTTTGTAAGTTTTTTACTTCCAATACAGTATCTCGTTTCATGATCATTTCCCCCCTAATTTAAATCAATTCGTTTATTAAATATTCTGTATAAAATATCGACAAAGAGATTGATAACAACAAATATTAATGAAGCTACAAGTACGCCGCCTTGTACAACGGGTATATCTCGAGTACGAATAGCATCCACAATCATACGACCAAGTCCGTTTACGGCAAAAACAGATTCAACTAATACTGTTCCTCCAAGTAAAGTACCAAACTGTAATCCTACTACTGTAATGACAGGTATTAACGCATTGCGTAATGCGTGTTTTAAAATGATAACGTAACCTTTTAATCCCTTTGCTTTTGCTGTACGGATGTAATCTTGATTGACAACTTCAAGCATACTGGAGCGTGTCATTCGTGCGACAATAGCAGCACCTCCAGCACCGAGTGTAATGGCTGGTAAAATAATATGCTTTGCACTTTCCCATCCTGCTACAGGCAGCCAATGGAGCTGTACTGAAAATACATACATTAATAAAATGCCAAGCCAAAAGCTTGGTAGAGAAATGCCGAGTAGCGCAACAATCATTAACCCAACATCTAAAATTGAATAGGGACGTATTGCTGAAATAATTCCTGCAATAAGACCTAACACAATGGTAATTAAAATACTATATATCGCCAGCTCAATTGTAATCGGTAAGCGTGCCGTAATTTCCTCAAAAACTGGTTGCTTATTTTTTAAGGAATTCCCCATATCGCCATGTAAAAGATTGTTTATATATTCTCCGTATTGAACATATAAAGGTTTGTTTAACCCTAAGTTTTCGCGTAATTCTTCAACCGTTTCATTTGAAGCACCTTCACCAGCTAAAATCAACGCAGGATCACCAGGAATCATCTGCATAATTAAAAACACAACGAGTGTTACACCTAATGTAACAGGGATAATTTGCGCAATTCGTTTTAAGATAAATAGTGTCATATCGCTACACTCCTTTAATTTTTCATTCTCGGATCAAGTGCATCTCGTAAACCATCTCCAAATAAGTTAAAGCCGAGGACAAGTATCGAAATCATCAGCCCAGGAAACATCGCCATATATGGAGCAGTAAAAATAAAATCTCTACCGTTAGAGAGCATGGCTCCCCATTCTGGTGATGGAGGCTGAGCACCTAAACCTAAAAATGATAAGCCGGCTGCTGATAAAATGGCTGTAGCTAAACGCATAGATGCTTGCACAATAATTGGTGATAAAATATTAGGGAAAACATGCTTCGCTAAAATTGTCACATCGTTCGCACCAAGTGTTCGGACAGCATCAATGTATTCCAATTTTTTAACTTCCATCGTAGAACCGCGCACGATACGAGCGAACATCGGTATTGAGAAAAAGCCAACAGCAATTGTGACATTAATTAGGCTTGGTCCTAATGCACTGACAATCGCCAATGCTAGTAAAATACCAGGGAAGGCGAGCATGATATCTAAAATTCGGCTAATAATGGAATCAATCCATCTGCCATAATAGCCTGCAATAAGCCCTAATAACGTGCCAATCGTTCCACCAAAAAGTACGGCTGAAAAACCGACACCAATTGACAGGCGTGAACCATATAGTATTCGACTAAAAATATCACGACCTTTATCATCCGTCCCCATTAAATGATCCAAGCTAGGTGCCTGCAATTTTTGATCCAACTGCACATCATATGGATCGTAAGGAGCAAAGATTGGCCCGATAAGAAACATAATTAAATAAAGAAGAATAATGATACCACCTGCAACAGCTGCTTTATTTTTTTTAATTTTGTTAAGAAAACCAATCATATTTTTTTTCCGAGATGCTTTGCGAGCATCCGATAATAGCGAATGATCTATCGTTGTAGTTACTTTCTCCATAATGATTTCTCCTTTTTTTAGATGTGATATCAATTTATTGAAAAGAGAACAGAAAGTAAATATTCCAGAACGTATTAGTCAGAAAATTTAAAAAACAAGTAAAGATTTTAAAAAACAAGTAAATTTTATTTCTTTATAATTCGAAATGTAAGCAACAATTTAACAAGGAGGAGTAATTTATGAAGAAAATGAAATTGTTTTTATTTTTAGCGCTTATGACTGTCGTTATTTTGCAAGCTTGTTCGACCGCAAGTAACAATAGTACAGAGGGATCAAAGGAAGGATCGAAAAGTGTAGGAGGGGAACTTATCGTTTTAAGAGCTTCAGATGCTACAAGTCTTGACCCACACTTTATTACAGATATTCCTTCAGCAAATATTATTCATGGGAAAGTCTATGAAACATTAGTAGCTTTTGATAGAGATCGAAAAATTGTTCCGTTACTAGCAAAATCATGGGAGCAAAAGGATGAGTTAACGTGGACCTTTACTTTAAATGAGGGCATTAAGTTCCATGATGGTGAAGATTTTAATGCTGAGGCAGTAAAAGCGACATTCAATCGTATTTTAGATCCAGCGACAGGCTCACCACAACGCGATAAGCTATCTATGATTAGCGAAGTTGTAGTAGATGATACGTATGTTGTGACATTAAAATTAAAAAATCCATATGCACCACTTCTTTCGATTTTAGCGAGCCAAGAAGGTAGCATAATTAGCCCGAAGGCCATTACGGAATCAGCAGATCAGTTGGCAACAAATCCAGTAGGCACGGGTCCATTTATTTTTGAATCTTGGAAAACAGGTCAAGCAATTACATTAAATACAAATAAGGATTATTGGGGTACTGTACCGAAAATTGATAAAGTGACATTTAAAATCGTCCCTGAAGATTCAACTCGTTTAGCGATGATCGAAAGTGGGGAGGCCCATATTGCCGATCAAGTGCCAGTGACCGATATCGCTAGAATTGAAAATTCTTCAACAATGAATTTATTCCGCACAGAAGGACTTGCTGTTGAATTTATCGGTTTTAATGTGAAAGACTCGTTATTATCGAATGTCAAAGTACGTCAGGCAATTAGCTATGCTGTTGACCGCGAGGCAATTATAAGTGGGATTTATAATAATGTAGGTACACTTGCAAATTCAGCAATGAGTCCAAAAGTTATAGGTTATTCAAATGAAACAAAGGCCTATGATTATGATGTTGTAAAGGCAAAACAACTGTTAAAAGAGGCAGGGATTAAAGAAGGCACTAAACTGAAATTACTGACAAGTGATCGCAAAGAGCGCATTAATATGGCTGAGGTTGTGCAATCTCAATTAAAAGGTATTGGCTTAGATGTAGAAATTCAAGTAATGGAATACGGTGCATTTATTTCAGAAATTACGAAAGAACAGCATCAATTATTTATTAGTGGCTGGGGTAATGTAACTGGTGACGCTGATTATAACCAATACAATCTGTTCCACACAGCTTCAATGGGCGCACCAGGAAATCACTTCTATTATAGTAATCCAGAAATTGATAAGTTAATTGAAGAAGGTCGTACGGAATCAGACCAAGCTACTCGTAATGACATCTACAAAAAAGCGATGCAATTAGAGTTAGATGAAGCGGTATATATTCCTGTTCGAAATTATGAGCATTTAGCAGTTTATAGTAATGCTGTAAAGGGCTTTTGGTTAGATGCGTCCAATTACACAATGCTTAGCGGAGTGGAAATTGTCCAATAAGGCTATAGGGCACTTGTTTTATGAACAATCATCAAAATACGAATTAGGAGAGTAAACTATGAGCACAATATTGCTAAAAAATGTGAGATTAGAAGAAGCTTTTGAACATGATAACGAGCACATTGTTGCGACTCGTACAGCTATTTATGATGTCCTAATTGAAGATGGGCAAGTAAAAAAGGTAGATAAAAATATAGTAGTTTCCGAAGATGTTGAAGTGTTGGATGCCCAACATCAATTGTTAGTCCCTTCCTTCCGAGAAATGCATATTCATATTGATAAAACGTATTTTGGTGGGGAATGGCAAGCACCAAGACCCATTACAAAAGGAATATTAACACGCATTGAGGAAGAACAGACGCTATTACCGAAGCAATTACCAACGGCTGCTTATCGTGCTGAGGAAATGGTGAAATGGCTTATTGCTCAAGGGCATACACATATTCGTTCCCATTGTAATGTCGATCCACAAATTGGCACAAAGCATATTGAAATTACAAAGCAAGTGTTAGAGAAATATAAGGAACAAATTACGTATGATATTGTGGCCTTCCCGCAGCATGGTCTTCTTCGTTCAAATGTAGAAGGATTAATCCGAGAGGCAATGACAATGGGGGCAACATTAGTTGGCGGTGTTGATCCATCGATAGTGGATCGCAATATCGAAAAATCACTCCAAACGACAATGCAAATAGCTCAAGATTATAACACAGGGATAGATATTCATATTCATACTGCTAATACATTGGGCGAATTTGAGTTTTATAAATTGATCGATTTAACAAAGCAAGCCAAAAAAGAGGGGCAAGTGACAATTAGTCATGCAATGGCGCTCGCAGATTTAGCGCAGCCGCAATTAGAAAATCTAGTACATGCAATGGCTTCTGTGCAAATGGATGTGACAACTACAGTACCGATTGGGATTAATCGTTCTACAATTCCGATCCCTTATTTATATGAAAAAGGGGTGAAGGTATCAGTTGGGCATGATAGTTTAACAGATCATTGGTCCCCATATGGTACAGGCAATACTATTACAAAACTAAATGTGATGGCTGAAAGATTCCGTTTTATGGATGAATATTCTTTAAGTCGTGCATGGAAATATGCTTCTGGCGGTATCACTCCTTTGAATGATGAGGGGGAGCGTGTATGGCCAAAGGCTGGTGATGTCGCGAATATGTTGCTAGTAGATGGTGTTAGTACGGCACATGTTGTAGCTAGAAGATGTCCAATCTCTACTGTCATTTCGCAAGGCAAAATAATTCACCAGCAGGAAGTTGGAGAGTTGAAAGGAGAATACAGATGAAGCAGTGGCTTACAAACGTTCTACTTGAAACAGGCGAGTATATAAAAGATAATGATACAGTTGGTACAAAGGTCGAGCTTTTTAACATTGAAATTACTGAAGGTGTAATTTCGCAAATTATTCCAGCAACACAAGCAATTGATGCTTCTCAAAACGTTACAGATATGAAGGGCAAGCTTCTTTTACCAGCTTTTAAGGAAATGCATAATCATTTAGATAAAACATATTTATCATTACCTTGGAAAGCTGTCACACCCTCAAAAGATTTAAAAGATCGATTGGCACAAGAAGCAAGAGAGCTACCGATTTTAGCACATACGGGAAAACAGCGTGCTGTGGCAATGATTGAAAAAATTATTAGCAACGGAACGAATCATATTCGTACCCATGTAAATATAGATCCGTATATAGGGTTGAAAAATTTAGAGGGTGTATTAGCGGCATTAGATGATTATAAAAATATTGTAACAGCAGAGATCATTGCATTTCCGCAGCATGGCTTACTAAGAGATAATGTACCTCAGTTACTCCGTGAAGCATTACGCAACGGGGCAACAATGATTGGTGGGCTTGATCCTGCTGGAATTGATAATACGATTGAGCGCTCTCTCTACGAAACAATGGATATTGCCCATGAATTTAATGTCGATGTGGATATTCACTTACATGATGGCGGTCATGTCGGCTACTATACAATAGATAAATGGCTGGATATGGTGGAAGAGACAAACTACCAAGGTAGAACAGCAATAAGCCATGCCTTTGCATTAGGTGATGTATCAATAATGGAACAACATACTATTGCCAATCGCCTTGCCGAGCAACAAGTGAAAATCATGTCTACAGTGCCCTATAATATTAATCGTGTGATGCCACCAATTGATTTATTGTCAGAGCATGGAGTCGATGTGCATTTTGGTTGTGATGGATTTTTTGATTCATGGAGTCCATATGGTTCAGGCGATATTTTAGAAAAAGTAACGACGTTTGCAGACATTTCCCGAAAACTGGATGAGCGTTCTATTCGTCAAACATTAAAATACATTACAAATGGTAGGACGCCGTTAGATACAAATGGTCAAAAGGTTTGGCCAAATGTAAATGATGAGGCAAGCTTTGTATTTTTTGACGCAGTATCAAGCGCTGAAGTCATTGCAAGAAGACCTCTAGCACGTACGGTCATGTCTAAAGGAATATTTATTCGTTAAAAACATTGGAGAGGCATACCGAATTGTGCCGTTCTTATAATAAAATTATCTCCCTTAAATAATTTTATATAGATGAAAATCCACTTACATTCCTGTGCTGAAGTATCGCTTTCATGGTGATAGCGATACTTAGCAAAGGAAGGCAAAGCGGTTTTTTTAATTTGTAGCAATGTTTTCACTTGTTTCGGCATTTAGTGGCATTTAAACCTAGGCTGAATCAAGAGAAAATCTCGACGGTATTACGCCAAGACGTAAATGATTATTTTTCATGTGAGAAGGAGCAATAAATGAAACAACTAACAACATACATGATTTTATTTAGCTGTGTATTTTTTTGGGCTAGTAACTTTATAATAGGCGCTATTTTAATTCATCATTGGGAACCGATAGCGATTGCCATTTATAGGCTGATTGTCATTGTGCTATTTTTAGGGTGTATAAGTTGGCAATCTATCATCCATCTATCCGTTACGCGCCGCGATATTTTATTACTCATTGTAGCTGGCATTTTAGGTGTTGCGATTAATCACTATAGCTTTTATGCAAGTCTTCAGCATACTACGCCAATAACAGCAGCACTCATCTTAGCTTGTGCACCGATTGTTACGTCTTTACTTAATAAAATAATCTATAAAGAATATCGAAACAGTATTTTTTGGATTGGTGCTATTATTTCATTAGTTGGCGTTTCGATGATTATTACAAAAGGAGCATTTATCGGCATATCAATTGGTAAAGGTGAAATTTTAAGCTTGATTACGATGATGAGTTTTGCGCTGTTCCTAATTATTGTGAATGACCTTAGCGCCAGAATTTCAGCGGCGGCCATTACATTTTATACAAATTTAATTGGTCTAATGGTTCTCATGCCATTCGGAACGTCAATAGTAGCCCAGAAAAATATGCAAGTGGCATTTCCATATTGGTTACTGCTAATCGTTTCAGCCATCATTATTCATGGAATAAGTAATTTAATGTGGAATAGAAAAATGAAAGAAATAGGGTCGACAAATGCATCGCTTTTGTTAAATTTTGAACCAGCAATAGCGATGATTTTAAGTGCTATTATATTAAGTCAATTGCCAACTAGCATCCAAATTTACGGTTCTTTGTTGATTCTTTTAGGGATTATCCTTTGTATTTACTATAAAGAAATTAAAGGTTTAGTTTATAAATAAGGTGTACTGCACTGTTGATTTCCGCTATGGGCGGACGCTTTCCGCGGGCACAGCGTAAGCCGCAACCGTCGCAAATTGCGCCGGCTGTTGCGTCTTACGTTCCGTGCTGTTCCCGCAGGAGTCGCCCGCCCTTCGCTCCAATCAACAGAAAATTGTTTGAGTGCCTGGCACCTCTCTTAGATTCCTGGCATAATACCGGCTCCTAAAGCGTAAAAATCCACTGCGCTTTCCGCGGGCACACACGTAAGCCGCAACCCTCGCTAACGCGCGGTTTGTTGCGTCTTACGTTCTGTGCGTCCCCGCAGGAGTCTACGTGGATTTTTACTTGGTAAGTCGCACAAAGTAAGCCACAACCGTCGCTGTCGCGCCGCCTGTTGTGTCTTACGTGTTGTGCTGTTCCCGCAGGAGTCGCCCGCCCTGCGCATCAATCTATTGAAAATTGTATGCGTGCCTGACACTTAAAAAAACTTTAAAAGCGTAAAAATCCACTTCAATTTCCGCTGGCACAACGTATGCCGCAGGAGTCGACGTGGATTTTACTTGGATGGAGAATGGTATGCGTGCCAGGCACTAAAAATGGGCACTAAAAATTACTGTGTATCTTTTTTATACAATGTGTAATTTAGAAACAGTATATATATTATAGGAAGGAAAGCGGTTGTGATGACGATACCCAACCAATTAAAATGCAGCCATAATGGACTGAGTAACGTACTTCCGCAAGCAACACCAATATAATAAGAAACGAGATATAGGCTTGCCGCACTGCCTTTTTGATGGATTGCTGTGCGACTTACTGTTGCTGATGTTAAGGCATGGGCTGTGAAAAATCCTAAGCATGCTATGCAAAGCCCTACAATTACGATAATGAGTGAATCGCTTAATGTTAGAATTATTCCACTAACTAATAAAAAGACCCCATATGTTCGGACGCGATGAATGCCTATTTTTTCTGCAAGTGTGCTAGCGATGGGTGAACCGACGATACCTAAGCAATACGCTAAAAAAACAAACGATATCATTTTCAATGAAAGTGAAAAGGGCGGTTCAATTAAATAATACGGGATAAATGACCACAAACCACTAAAGGATGTTTGGAGTATAATTCCTAGTCCGAACAAGATAAGCAGTTTGGGATTTTTTATATGGAGCGCAAAGCCTTGTAAATCTTTTGAAATCGTCCGATTGTTGACCGTAAAATTTTTAGATTTTGGTAGTGTAAGTAACACCATTAAAAAAATTGCAAAACCTAACAAAGCTAGTGAACTAAACGCAGTCTCCCAAGAATAGTGTTCAGTTACATAGCCCATTAGGAGACGTCCAATTGTCCCCCCAAGCGCGTTACATGAAATATAGAGAGAAGTAGCAAATCCCATTGATTGGCTATCAATCTCTTCGCTAATATAGGCAAGTGCTGCAGCAGGAACGCCAGCAATCGCAAAGCCTTGAATAAAACGTAATAAAATAATAGTTAGAAAAGAATCAGTTAATGGCATAAAGAGAAAAGGAATGACAGTTAGAATGAGGGAAAGTCTAATGAAAAGTATTCTTCCATGTCGATCCGATAAAAAACCTAAAACAATTAAGCCGATAATAACAGATAATGTCGTAATCGAAACTGCAAGGCTAGCAAATGAAACTGAAACATGAAACTGTTCTGTAAAAAAGGGGAGCAATGGTTGTACTGAATACATCGCAGCAAAAACAAAAACCGATGCTCCTCCTAAACTAATAATAATTTGCCAAAATTGACGATCTTGAATCGAATACCCTTTTGTCCCTCTGTCCATAAGGAAGCCCTTATTTCATTTGCTCTGGTAACCAAAGCGACAATTGTGGTAGTACAACTACGATAGCTAAGAACACAATCATTAAAATAATAAATGGAATAACCCCTTTGACAACTTCGCCGAGTTTTTCCTTCGCAATACCACTTACTACGAAAAGGTTCAGACCTACTGGAGGTGTAATCATACCTAGCTCCATATTGATTGTCATAATAATTGCAAAGTGAATTAGGTTGATATCGAAATGGACAAGAATTGGTAGCAAAATTGGTAATGTAATTAAAATAATTGAAACCGCCTCTAAGAACATTCCCATAATAAAGAATAGTATATTTACAATAATCATGAAAATCCATTTGTTTAAATCACTTTCCGCAATCCAAGCCCCAACTTGCTGAGGAACTTGCGCGTTCGTTAAATATAACCCGAAGAGTGAAGCAGCACCGATAATTAAGAAAATCATCGCTGTAATATTAATAGATTCAACTAATACTTCACGGAAATCTTTTAACTTCATTTCACGGTAAATGAATAGAGATACGATTAAACCATAAAATACAGCAATAACTGCCGACTCAGTAGGTGTGACAACCCCAGAATAGATTGTTCCTAAAATTAAGAACGGTAAGAAGCCACCCCAAATGGCTTTTAATGATTTACGGCCACGCTCCTCCCAAGTGGCAGGTTTATCGCCATTGAAACCATTGCGCTTTGCATAGACGATGGCAGCAACGATTAAAATGCCTGTTAACGCAAGACCAGGAATAACACCAGCCATGAACAATTCCCCGATGGATTGTTCGGATGTAATACCGTAAATGATTAAAGGAACACTTGGAGGAATTAAAATTCCTAGCGTACCACCCGCTGCAACAAGTCCCATCGAGTAACGCTTTTTATATCCCGCAGAAATCATTGCAGGAATCATAATTGATCCAATTGCAGCGGCAGTTGCAGGTGAAGAACCTGAAATGGCTGCGAAAATAGCACAGGCAACAATCGTTACAACTGCAAGCCCTCCAGGCAGATGTCCAATCCAGGCACGTAATGCTTCAATTAAATATTTTGAAATCCCGCCACGTGCCATTAGTACACCAGCAAGAACGAATCCAGGAATGGCCATCATCGGGAATGAATCTAGCGCAGTGAAAATACGCTGAGGAATCATATTCATATTAAAATCGATTTGAAAGAACACTAAGATTGTTGAAAGTGCTAGGCTCACTGCGACTGGTACACGTAAAAATAATAAAACAAAGAAACTAAGTAAGAGGATTAGCATATTCTTCGTCCTTTCCTCGGATAATATTAACTAGTCTTTCTACGAATCTTAATAAAAATAAAACGCCAGAAATCGGTAGTACTAAGTAGACAACCCACATTGGAATACCGATATCAAGTGAAACCATGCCTGATGTAAAGCGATTCTCAACTAATACAAAACCGTAGTACGTATAAATTAAACAAAATACGATACTTAAACTAGTGGCGATAAAATCTAAAATGCGTTTATTTGATGGTTTTAATTTATCGTATAAAATGTCTACTTGGATGTGCTGATTGTGACGTAGTGCTAAGCCAAAGCCGAGGAACGTTCCCCAAATAATTGCGTAACGTGCTAATTCTTCTACCCAAGCTTGAGGTTCGTTAAAAACATAACGCATCATTACACCGTAGAAGATTAGTGCAATACCAGCTACGAAAAAGAATCCCGCAAGGATTTCCTCTAAATAACCCCAAACTTTATGTAAAACATTCATCCTGATGCCTCCTTAAAATATAAGATGATAAGATTATTCTTCTATAAAGTAAAACAAGTTTGTAAGCGATTTACTTTAAGAAAAAGAGTGAGTGTCGATTACTTATCGACACTCAATTGAAAGAGCTTATTTTAAATCACGAATACCGTTAATTAATTCTTCCGTAATAGCTTTACCAAACTCTTCGTAAACTGGCTCAAGCTCAGCTTTAATAGCATCTTTTTGAGCAGTCGTTAATTCAATTACTTCAATACCAGAGTTTTTAATGTTTTCGTATGATTTTGCATTCTCTTCAGAAGCTAATTCCCAAGCTAATGTTGTAGCTTCAGCTAAAGAATCCTCAACTGCTTTTAATAAATCTGCAGGGATCTTTTCCCAGAATGGTTTGTTAACAAAAATTGCATAGTCAAGACGACCATGTTCAGATACTGAGAAGTACTTTTGAACTTCTTGATACTTTTGTGTATCAAAGTTGTTGAATGTGTTTTCTTGTCCATCAACAGTTCCTTGTTGCAGAGCCGCATATGTTTCACCGAATGAAATTGTAGCTGAGCCAGCATGTAATGCTTTAAATTGTGCTTCAAGTACTTTACCTGCCTGTGCACGGAATTTTAAACCTTTAAAATCTTCAACATTGACAAGTGGATGTTTGTTATTAGAAAAATGTTTAAAGCCATTTTCCCAGAATACTAATCCTTTAATATCATTTGCCGCTAATTGATCTGATTCAAGAATTGTTTTTGCAACGTCTGATTCAAAGAACTTGCGAGCATGCTCTTCATCTTCAAAAAGGTAAGGCATGTCTACGTACTGCCAACGAGGGTCAATTTTCACCATTTTTGTAACAGATGGTGCAATCATATGTACGTTTCCAGATACTAAAGCATCAAGCTCGTCATTATCACCATATAATTGAGAAGATGGATATACTTCAACTTTTACTTTACCTTCTGTTTTCTCATCAACTAATTTTGCAAAAGCTTCAGATGCTTTCCCCTTCACACTATCGATTGATGTAACGTGAGAAAATTTAATAACAAGTGGTTTTTCTTTTGTATAGCCACCATCTCCTTCAGCTGCTGGAGCAGAAGCTGGTTCTTTTTTATCGCCACCACAAGCAGCTAAAGCTAAAACTAGCACAGCCATTAGTGACATTAAAAGCCATTTTTTCATTTCAAATCCCCCTTAAAGTTGTGATTATAGTTAAAAGGATCCCCTTTAAACCCAAATTAGTGATGTGGTTGGTTTTTTGGTAGCGCAAGTATATATTTCTTGCTGTAACTTTTAGCGTAATAATCATAGACTGGTTCAAATGCTGACTCCCATTTCTCAACATCCTCATCTGTGAAATAATGAATATTAATGCAGTTACAAGCCTCCATTTCTTGCAGACGCTCTGCTGTAAGATTTTCTGCAAGTTGCCATTCCCATTCCTGTACTTCAGCAAGTGTATCAATCAGCAATGTTTGAACATCTTTCGGTAAGGACTGCCAAAACTCATTGTTCATAAGTAATAAATAGCCCAAATAACCATGATTGCTAATTGTTAAGTAGTCTTGTAGAGAATGTAGATTTTTACTAGTAATATTAGTGAGAGTATTTTCCTGTCCGTCTACATTTCCTTTTTGTAGCTGATGGAAAACGGTATTGAAATCTATTCTCTTTGGATAGGCACCAACACTTGTAAACTGCTCTGCTAAAATATCACTCGGCATGATGCGCATGCGTAAGTTTTTTAAGTCAGTGACATCTTGAATAGGGCGGATACTATTGCTAAATTGCTTAAACCCACTATCCCAAACTCCGATTGAATAAAGATTATGGTCATTTAATTTCCTCATTAAAGATTGACCGACATCGCTATCAACGTATGTATGCACTTCATCAGCATTTTTAAATGCATAGGGCAAGTCCATAACCGACCACTCAGGTACAAGCGTTGTAATTTTTGAAATAGCTGGTGCTATCATCTGAATATCTCCACGTAAAAGTGCATTCATTTCTTCTCCATCTTTATAAAGAACACCATTTGGAAAGACTTGAATTTCTACATGACCATTACTGCGCTGTTTAATGAGTTCGGCAAATTTGATTGCTGCCATTCCTTTTGGCGTGTTTTCACCTACTACGTGCGAAAATCGAATGACAATTTGTTCTTCATGACTTAACTGTTCATTATCTGTAGGATAATCTTGTTGCTGACAGGAAATTAATAGAACTGTCAGTAAAATGAGAACGCTAACAAAATACTTGTGAATGTGATTGCGCCACATACAAATTCACCTCTAATCTATTGAAGATGTGAACGCTTCTTATTCTATTGAAAATATGAAAATACACAATATTATGGTATTAATGAACATTTTGGTTTTTATGGTATATAACAATTCATTATTTTGAAAAACTGTTACAAAACAGCGGCAATGCTTTTTGTAAGTACTTGAATGTAGCTACTAAATAAAGAAAGAATCTGCAATTTTCAGTGGGACATAAAAGAAGCAAGGTGTAGTAGGCGAAGTGACTATGGATGCCTGTTGCTTTCCCGTGAAAAATGAGCAGATTCTTGGTATTAGGCTATGATTAGAATAGGTAGCAAATCGAGCGCTAATATACTAATTTATTATTATTTAATAGAATAGTATTTAGTTGGTCGTCCTACGGTTCCGTATTTTAATTCTATATGCACAGTACCTTTTGTAGCTAAAAAGTCTAAATATTTTCGTACAGTTACTCTTGCCATGCCGACATTTTGTGCAAGCTGTTCAGAAGTAATCGGTGCATGATGTGTCGTTAAGTAACTTAAAATTTGCTCCATTGTAATGTTATTCAAGCCTTTTGGCAGTTCTAAAATCTCATGCTGAATACCTAACCACTGATCGATATCCTCTTGGTTAATATTAGTCGTACTGAGTAAGTTTTTTGTAGAGTTTTTATATTGTAGCAAAGCTCTTTCGAAGCGATCAAAACGAAATGGCTTTATTAGGTAATCAATTGCACCAAGCCGAAGGGATTCTTGTACTGTAGGTGCATCTCGAGCTGCTGTTATCATAATAATATCGGATGGAATACGCTGTGCTCGAATTTTCAAAAACAATTCCATGCCTGTCATATCTGGTAAGAACATATCCAGTAAAATAAGGTTTGGTTTTTGAATCATGATTTTGTCATAGGCATCTCGTCCATTGACTGCCTCTCCTATGAGTTGAAAGCCACTCATTTTATTCAAAAATCCTTTATTTACCTCAAGCACCATTGGGTCATCTTCTACGATAAAAACTGTGATTTTGCTCATGGTTCCTCTGTCACCCCTATATTAATTGTAATTGTTGTGCCGATGTGAACAGTAGATTCTACATGAATTGTGCCATTATTGGATTCGACGATTTGTTTGACAAGTGCAAGTCCTATGCCGTGTCCTTCTTTTTGTTTCGTACTAAATCCATAATCAAAAATTCGTTGGGGTATACCTGCAATACCTTTACCACTGTCCTGTACTTCTATATTTAAATAATGCTTATCACCGTTAATTGTTAAATGAACATCCTTATGTTCACATTCAAAGCAAGCTTCCATTGCGTTGTCCAATAAGTTGCCAATGATAGTAATAATATCGCCACTCGATAAGCCACTCATAAAATCAGCGAGATTAGATTTTTCATCGATTGTCAGTTCTACACCTAGTTCCTTAGCGCGTGAGTATTTGCCAAGTAATAAGCCTTGAATAGAATAATCCTGAAATTTATCATGCAAGCTTTGAATTAGTTCTTCTTCATCTGTTATTTCATCAATAATGAGGCTTAAAGCATCGTCATTTCGCTCCAACTGGATAAGTCCAGCAATACTATGGAGACGGTTCATGTATTCATGTTGCTGTGCCCGCAAGGAATCCACGAGCATTTTAATTCCTGTTAATTCTTCAGCAAGCATATTTGCCTCTTTTCGATCAGTTAACATGATTAGATAGCCTGCATTTTGTTCCATAATACGGATAGGGAATGTCCGAACTAAATACATTTGCTCGTACATTAAAAGTGGTCGATAAACCTCATGTTGTTGTATGGTGTCTTCAGCAAGCCACGTATCTTTAAATAAAGTTTTTCTGGATACTTTATGTCCAAAGTAATGTGTATACTGCCGTGCTAATCGGTTAATGAAGGTTACATTTCCACTTTCATCTGTAGCTAAAATTCCTATATCCATCGCTTGAATAATACCAGAACGTTCTTCTACTAAACGAGCGATTTCGTAAGGTTCTAAATTAAAGGTTTGACGTTTTAAATGGTTAGCAACCCAAACAGATCCGCCTAACCCTATGGCAAGCCCCCCTAAAAGTGATACTAATATATCAAATTGATATTCATCTAAAAGGTCATACCATTTTGGTGCGAGTAACCCAACGGTAATAACCCCAACTTGCTTCGTGCCTTCCTCGTTCATAATTGGTACGAATGCGCGTATAGAATAACCCAATACACCACGTGCCTTAGATATGTATTCATGCTGTGAAAATGCTTCTATTTCGTCGCCACCTTCAAAAACGGTACCTAGCTTACTTTCAGAGGGATGTGAGTAACGAATGCGTTTCATATCGATAATGACGATATAATCGACATCTGTCGTTAATCGAATGCGTTCAGCAATCGGCTGAATAATTTCAAAGCCCTCTTTAGTACCTACGTTTTTTTGTACTTCTGTAAGCTGTGAAACCGTTCGTGCTATAGCTATTGCACGGGCTCCAAACTCCTTCTCTAAAGCACCAGCTAAATTATGAATCATAATTGCACCACTCGTAGTAATAGAGAAAATAACGATAATAAAAGAAAAAATAAACATTTTGAGTCGTAATGATATGTTTTTCATAATAATGAAAAGGAATGCCAAATTAGCAGCCCTTTTATTCATTCATCACCTCTATTTCGTATTATTTCAATATGTAGGAAACTCCAATTTTAATGGAGATATGCAAAACCCATTTTTCTAGCAAAGGACTAGGACTATCATTCTATAATAAAGTACCATAAATGAATAGCTTGTTGTAATACAATTACTGCTACAAAGTATCTGTTTTAATTGTGTACTATAACAATATATGTATTAAAATCTCATTAGCATAAGAAAAGAAAGAGGAAGTGCTATCGGAGTTTGGTATTTTATAAAATAAAAATTTATATTTGAATAATAAAAAATAATTGGCTATTTATCTTTAAAATGCTGTTATACAACGAAATTTCATGTAATTATTTACATTTAAATAATATAATGGGTTAGTTTACTTATCCTATAGAAACTTAAAATATTTTGCGCAAAGAAAATTTGCTTTGTTATCGTTTTAAAATTCTCTTTCATTCTTAATATTTCTGTATGTCGATTATTTCTATTTTTACATATCAAGCGAATTTCTATTTTTTATCTAGCAGTCAAAAGCAGAGAAGCTTTCTATCATATGTGAAAATATGCACATTTTTAATTATTTTAAAATAATTTATTTAAATAGAATAAGTACAGTAGAAAAGTAATAATAGCTAAAATATGTTGGGGATATTGTTTGATAAACGCCTTTTTTCTTAGAGGCTGTAAGGTTTTTGTTGTTTTGATTATATAGCGAACAATAAAAAACTTTTTGGAGAAATAATATTTTTTAGAAAAACATCTTGCATTTGAATAATTATAAGTGGTAAATTGTTTTACATGGACGTTCATAGAATTTTCACAGGTAGCAAAAGAGGGGAGAAATGAGAATTTATGAATAAAAATAGATGGTTAATTGCATTATCTGCGATCGCTATTCACCTTTCAATTGGTGGAGCTTATGCATACAGTGTATACAAGCTGCCGATTGTCACAGAAATGGGATGGAGTGAAACGAAGGTTACGATTGCCTTTACAATTATGATGGGGCTTGCAGGTTTTTCGGCAGCACTATTTGGTAGTTTAGTAGAAAAAATGGGTCCGCGTAAATCTGCTATGGTAGCTGCTGTACTGTTTGGAGCAGGACAAGCAGGAGCAGGTGTTGCGATTTCAATGGATTCAGTAACATTGTACTGGCTAACTTACGGCTTACTAAGTGGACTTGGTATGGGGATTGGATATATCGCACCTGTATCAACATTAGTTAAATGGTTCCCAGATCGTCGTGGTTTAGCAACTGGTATGGCTGTACTAGGCTTTGGTTCGGGTGCACTTATTACTGCGCCAGTAGCAGCGAACTTAATGGAAGCAGTCGGAATTTCTACAACTTACTTTATTTTAGGGGCATGTTACTTCACGTTAATGATTTTAGGGGCTTCATATATAGCACCGCCAAAACCAGGTTATATGCCTGCGAATATGAAAGCGGCTGCAGAAAAAGGCAAAGAAGTAGTGAAAACAGACTTGGCTGTTATGTCAGCTCGTGAAGCTGTGAAAACAAAGCATTTCTGGATGTTATGGTCTATGCACTTAGTAAATGTTACAGCGGGTATTATGATGATTTCTGTAGCATCTCCGATGGCACAGGAAATTGTAGGGTTATCAGTTGCGGGTGCCGCAGCAATGGTAGGAGTAATGGGGTTATTCAATGGTGGTGGCCGATTAATTTGGGCTGCTGTGTCTGATTATATTGGTCGTCCAAACGTTTTTGTTATTTTCTTTACAGCACAACTTATTACATTTATCGTATTACCACATACGACAAACGTTATTATTTTCCAAGCACTTATTTTCTTAGTAGTTAGTTGTTATGGCGGTGGTTTCTCAAACCTACCTGCATTCGCAAGTGATTTATTTGGTACGAAACAACTTGGGGTCATCCATGGTTATTTACTGACAACTTGGTCATTAGGTGGTGTGTTTGGTCCACTTCTAGTGAGTGGTATTAGAAATGCTTATGACAGTTACATTCCTGTCTTTTATATTTTTGCAGGGTTAATTGCCATTTCATTCATTATTGCAATAACATTACGTGCTGATGTACGTAAACAAACAGCGTTAAAAGCAGCATCACAAAAAGTTGGAGACGTCTCCGCTACACGATAATTTTCACTTTCAATTCGCACTTGAAGGTATTGCCGTATTAGTGTCATTTCGCATATGACACTGATGCGGTTTTTATTTGTAGTGATTGTTATACAACACTCGATTAATCTTCGTCTAACATATAACAGCTGTTTGTTGATGTCAATAACATTATGGTAAATAAAGTGATTTTGGTACTAAAAGAGAATTTTTGCAACGATATTCTTTTCTTGATGACAGCACATACTTGTGAAAATAATCAAAAATATAGTAAATGAATGTGTTCGCTACGATTCATATGGAAAGTGATAATGACTAGGTGAATCTTTTCGTGGCATGTAACGTATATAAGGTAAAGAAAGCAGAGGAGGAGATGTACATGGGGAAGTATTCATTAAACGACTTTATAAGCACGACACAACAAAATGATCATGTAAACGAATATTTTGAGTTAGAAACGGAACGTGTACTAGAGGTAAACTTAGATGGTGAAGTCTGGTCGAAAATGGGGGCTATGATTTCATACATAGGCGACATTAAGTTTGAACGGGAACGTGTATTGGAGCATGGTCTATCCAAAATGTTTAAAAAAGCACTGACAGGTGAAGGAACGCAACTGATGAAAGCAAAAGGGAAGGGGCGTCTCTATTTAGCGGATCAAGGAAAAAAGGTGACCATTTTTGATTTGAAGGGTGAAAGTATTTGCGTAAACGGTAATGACTTATTGGCATTTGAACCTACGATAAATTGGGACATTCAATTAATGCGTAAAATGGCTGGTATTATGTCTGGTGGTTTATTTAATGTAACTTTACAAGGAACAGGTAAGGTAGCCATCACAACTCATTTTGAGCCATTGACATTATTAGTAAAGCCAGGAGAGACGGTTTATACAGATCCACATGCTACAGTAGCGTGGTCAGGTAATTTAACACCTGAGTTTAAAACAGATATTAGCTTCCGTACGTTTATTGGACGTGGAAGTGGTGAATCAATTCAAATGGCTTTCTCAGGAGAAGGGTTTGTCATCATACAACCATATGAAGAGGTCTATTTGTCTAGCGAAAGTTAAAGAGGCGCTTTAGAAAAACAGTTTTTCTATGTGGAAAAGAAGATAGGACAAAAAAAGTGTTAGATTGACTGCAATCAATCTAACACTTTTTTGCTTTACCGTTGATGTCCGCTACGGCGGTGCTTTCCGCGGGCACCCACGTAAGCCACAACCCTCGCTAACGCGCGGATTGTTGTGTCTTACGTTGCGTGCGTTCCCGCAGGAGTCACCGCCTTCGCTACCATCAACTAGTACACGTTGCTAATTTATTATTCTTGCAAAAGAAAGAATTGTTGACCTCAGACAATCTACCATTTTTTTGCTTTACCGTTGATGTCCGCTACGGCGATGCTTTCCGCGGGCACCCACGTAAGCCCTAACCCTCGCTAACGCGCGGATTGTTGTGTCTTACGTTGCGTGCGTTCCCGCAGGAGTGACAGCTCTCTACAATCAACGAATGCTTTCTTCTAAAGTAG
>NZ_JBIWDA010000001.1:65786-163227 GCF_044761745.1 Lysinibacillus sp. NPDC097279
GAACCCTCGCTAACGCGCGGATTGTTGTGTCTTACGTTGCGTGCGTTCCCGCAGGAGTGACAGCTCTCTACAATCAACGAATGCTTTCTTCTAAAGTAGTTTAAAGTTTTGTTTCGACTGCTTAGTCGTGCCAATTTGAATCGAGTCATTTATAATGCGGCGTTCATACCTGCAATTCTTCCTGTAACGAGCGCGGACGTAATGTTGTAGCCGCCTGTATAGCCATGAATATCTAAAATTTCACCACAGAAAAACAACCCTGCTTTTTTCTTGGATGCCATCGTTTTTGGTTCGATTTCTTTTACAGAGACGCCACCACCTGTAACGAATGCTTTGTCGAGAGATTGCGTACCACTAACAGTCATTGTGAAATTGACGAGTAGATGTGCTAGCGCACGGATTTTTTCTTGAGATAATTCAGTGCCAGTCACTTGAACATCGATGCTTGCACGGTCACATAAGAATAGTAGCCAGCGTTCTGGTGCGACACCTTTCCACACATTTTTCACGGCCTTTTTCGGTTCTTCTTTAATAAGTTTATTTAAATATTGCAGACAAGTTTCTTCATTGTAGTCTACGAGTGTTTGAATACGCATTGTGACAGGCTCGTAACCTGTTTTCATCAATTCTTTAACAACGAATTGACTACAGCGTAAAACGGCAGGACCGCTTAATCCAAAATGCGTAAAGAGCATATCCATTTGATGTGTGACAAGCGACTTGCCTTTTTTATTTAGAACGGAAACTGCAACATCTCGTAATGCTAGTCCTTGGAGCTCTCTCGTTTGAATAAAGTCCTCCTTCGATAAAATCGGTACTTCTGTTGGGAATAGCGTTGTTACATTATGACCAGCTCTCTCAGCCCAAGGATAGCCATCACCTGTTGAACCTGTTTGCGGCACTGCCTTCCCTCCAACTGCAACAACAACAGCTTCACAGCGAACTTCTGTACCGTCTGCTAAGCGCACACCAAGAATCTTTTCCTCATCCATTAGTAGCTTGTTTACAGGTGTATTTAAGCGGACTTCAACATGTAGTCGCTGCAATTGACGGATAAGGGCATCGACGACATCTTGTGCGCGGTTTGACACAGGGAACATACGACCATGATCTTCTTCTTTTAATGCAACACCTAGACCTTCGAAAAAGGTAATAATATCTTCGTTGTTATAAACAGTAAAAGGACTATATAAGAAACGACCGTTGCCAGGAATATGTTTAACAATTTCTTCAACAGAGAGTCTGTTCGTCACGTTACAACGCCCTCCACCAGAGATTGCTAGCTTTTTACCAAGCTTTGTCCCTTTTTCAAGTAGTAAAACTTTCTTTTTTCGTTCTCCAGCCGCAATAGCAGCCATTAATCCAGAGGGGCCACCACCGATAACGATTACATCATACATATATGTGAACTCACTTTCTTTTCATTTTTAGGAACTTTTCCTATTATACATGAAGTCTATATAGAGGGCGGCTACTTTACATTGAAAATTATCATAAAGTGCATTATAATTTTTTATCTATAATGACAGCATGAAATGAATGGCTATTCGTGCTATGATGGTAGTGGTTATGCACTAAATTATGAGGTGAAAAAATAGATGTGCGGATTTATTGGCTATATTAATGGAACAAATGTGATTGATCATCACCAAACAATTGAAAATATGATGAATACGATTATTCACCGTGGACCAGACAGTGGTGGTATTCATAGTGACGATAAAGTAACGTTAGGTTTCCGTCGTTTAAGTATTATTGACTTATCAGACGTGGCAAATCAACCTCTTTATAGCCCAGATGGGGACATCGTGCTTGTTTTCAATGGGGAGATATATAATTTCCAAGAGTTACGTGAAGACCTACAAGCAAAAGGTCATACGTTTAAAACGAAATCAGATAGTGAAGTATTAATTTTCGGCTATATTCAGTACGGTGTTGAATTTGTCAAACAGCTTCGCGGAATGTTCGCATTCTGTATTTGGGATAAAAAGAATGATTTACAATTTATCGCACGTGATGGCTTTGGCATTAAACCGTTGTACTATACTGAAAATACAACGGATGGAACATTTATTTTTGGTTCAGAAATAAAATCTTTCATGCCACATCCAGCTTTTATTAAAGAACTAAACAAAAATGCATTACGTCCTTATTTAACATTCCAGTATTCTTCAATGGACGAAACATTCTTTAAAGGTGTGTACAAATTACCACCAGCGCACTATATGGTCATTCAAAATGGAAAAAAACAAATTGTGCAATATTGGGATAAAAAATTCCATGCGAAAGAAGCGCCAATTGAAAAATATGTGGAAGATATTCGTTCAACAGTGAAAGAATCTGTAGACGCCCACCAAATTAGTGATGTAAAGGTTGGTTCTTTCTTATCTGGCGGTATTGACTCAAGTTACATTACATCATTACTACGCCCTGATAAATCATTCTCTGTCGGATTTTCTGACTATGAAGATATGTTCAATGAAACAAACTTAGCAAAAGATTTATCAGATACATTAAATATTCAAAACGAGCGTAAATATATTTCGGCGGATGAATGTTTTGAAGCATTACCGAAAATTCAGTGGCATATGGATGAGCCGCAATCAAACCCATCTTCTGTACCGCTTTACTTCCTATCTGAGCTAGCAGCAAAGGATGTAACAGTAGTCCTTTCAGGTGAAGGCGCGGATGAAATATTCGGTGGCTATTCTTGGTACCAAAACTCTGGTAGAATGCAAAAATACGAGAAAGTGCCATTTGGTATTCGTAAAGCATTGCGCGGTGTTGCAGAAGCATTACCTAAAAACCAATACACACATTTCCTAGTTAAGGGCGGTCAAACGGTAGAAGAACGTTTTATTGGGGAAGCGGTTGTTTGGGATGAAGAAGATGCTTTAAATGTGCTAAAGCCTGACTACAAAAACGGTCCTTCTGTCAAAACGATTACAAAACGTATTTATGATGAAGTACCTGGTGATGATGATATTACTAAAATGCAGTATTTAGATTTGAATTTGTGGATGCCTGGTGATATTTTATTAAAGGCTGATAAAATGAGTATGGCGCATTCAATTGAATTGCGTGTACCGTTTTTAGACAAAGAAGTAATGGAATTAGCAAAAGATATTCCATCAAAATATCGTGTAAATGATATTGATACGAAATATGTGCTTCGTCAAGCAGCACATCAGGAGTTACCAGAAGAATGGGCAAAGCGTCCAAAGCTTGGTTTCCCTGTACCAATTCGCCACTGGTTGCGTGAAGAAAAGTATTACAATATGGTGAAGGATATGTTTACAACTGACTTCGCTAATGAATTTTTCGATACGAAACAATTAGTTGGTTATTTAGATGAACATTATGAAGGCAAAGCAAATCGTGGTCGCTATATTTGGACAGCTTATGTGTTCTTAGTATGGTATAAACAATTCTTTGTTGATATGTAACATAGAAGTAGCAGTTCAAAGAATCTATTTGATTTTTTGAACCGCTATTTTTTTGGCAATGTACTAGTAATTTGACATCAGTCTAACCTAGGGAAGCTAGAGATGTTTGATTCAAAAATTTTTCAGTGTAATTATGCATCTGTTTCCTTTTAAATATGTTAAGATAACAGTTGGTTTACTTATTTATTGTTTCAAAAGTGGTGATGCTTTATCACTTATAAAGGCTTGATTTTACTAATGAATGGATGGATACGATGTCCAATTTAATGAAAGGTACTGCGATATTAACTTTAGGGATGTTTTTATCGAAAGTGCTTGGATTAATTTATATTTTTCCCTTTTATGCGATTGTTGGGCAGGAAAATATCGCGTTGTATCAATATGCGTATATTCCTTACTCAATTATGCTAGCAATAGCCATTTCAGGCGCACCTATTGCTGTTTCTAAGTTTGTTTCTAAATACAACGCAATGGGAGATTATCAATCAGGACGCAAGCTGATGAAGTCGGGCATACTCATTATGATGATTACGGGTATTGCCTCATTTGCTGCTCTCTTTATACTTGCAACACCAATCGGGGAGCTAGTGATAAAAAGTGATGAACAGAAATTTTCAGTTGAGCAAATCGCTTCTGTTATACGTTGGGTAAGTTTTGCGCTTATTGTTGTGCCATTTATGAGTTTATGGCGTGGCTTCTTCCAAGGCTATGACAAAATGGAACCAACAGCAATCTCGCAGTTAGTGGAGCAAATTGTCCGAATTGTTGTGTTATTAGGTGGTTCTTTCTTAGTAGTAGTTGTATTTAATGGCAAACCTGAAACAGCAGTTTCATTTGCAGTCTTTGCAGCGTTTATCGGGGCAATTGGTGGGTTAATGGTGCTCTATTATTACTGGAAGAAATATCAACCTGAATTTAACTTATTACGTAGTCAAAGTATTACTTCAACTCAATTACCAATGTCGGATATTTATAAAGAAGTAATCACATATTCGATACCGATGGTGTTTGTAGGTGTTGCAAATCCATTATTCCAATTAGTGGATATGCTAACGTTTAATGGAGCGATGAGTTCAATCGGCTTAGCAAAAGTTACTGATGAATATTTATCGATGATTAACTTTACAACACATAAAGTTGTAATTATTCCAGTTATGCTCGCAACGGGTTTTTCGATGGCACTAGTACCGACGATTACAAAATATTATACACAGGGTGAGTATTTATCGCTCCGTCATGCGATGGATAAAACATATCAAATATTAATATTCATTACTCTACCCGCTGTTGTTGGTATTTCTTTATTAGCAAATGAAATTTACTTTATGCTTTACTCAGAAAGTGAAATGGGGGCATCAATTTTAGCCCATTATGCGCCAGTTGCGATTTTATTTGCGTTGTTCCAAGTAACGGCTGCACTATTACAAGGTATCGACTTCCAAAAATGGATTGTCTTAAGCTTGCTATCTGGTATTTTAGTAAAGCTAGCACTTAACATAACGTTAATTCGTTGGCTAGAAGCAGATGGAGCCATTTTTGCAACAGCGATTGGATACAGTGTCTCCATTATTATTAACATGTTAATCCTTAGAAAAACGCTTAATTATAAATCAGAAATGGTATTGCGCCGTGTCATGCTGATTACGCTTTTAACAGCTGCGATGGCGGTAAGTGTATTAATCGTCCATAAGCTATTAGAACTTATTATGGGACCAGTAGATGGTAAATTCTCTGCGCTCGTATACTCTGTTATTTGTGCGGCAGTGGGTATAGCCGTTTATGGTTATTTATCATTACGCCTAGGCTTAGCACAAAAATTACTTGGTGAGCGATTGACACGTATTACAAGTAAATTTGGATTTAAATAGGAGGAACTATGCGTTTAGATAAATTACTAGCCAATATGGGCTACGGCTCACGAAAGGAAGTTAAGCAACTCCTAAAACAAAAGGCGGTTTCTGTAGATGGCACATATGTAAAGGATGCAGCAATGCATGTTGATCCAGAAAAGCAAGATGTTGTCGTCTATGGTGAACGGGTTGTCTACACAGAGTTTGTGTACTATATGATGAATAAGCCTCCTGGTGTTATTTCTGCAACCGAAGATTTACGGGATGAGACTGTGATTGATTTACTAGATCCTCTGCATCAGCATTTTCAACCGTTTCCTGTTGGACGTTTAGATAAAGATACAGAAGGCTTGTTACTGTTGACGAATGACGGTGTATTAGCTCATAATTTACTATCTCCAAAGAAACATGTACCAAAAGTGTACTATGCCAAAATTGATGGCATTGTTACGCAGGAAGATGGAGAAATATTTGCTCGTGGTGTTGAGTTAGATGATGGCTATGTAACTAAGCCAGGTGAGCTTGTCATTTTAAAATCTGCACCGCAATCAGAAATTGAATTGACGATACAAGAAGGAAAATTTCATCAGGTGAAGCGTATGTTTGAAGCGGTTGGTAAACGTGTTACCTACTTAAAGCGCCTTTCGATGGGTTGCTTACAACTTGATGAAAGCTTAGCATTAGGTGAATATCGTGAGTTAACGTCTGAAGAATTAACAGGTTTACAAAATAGAGATTAAAAAGATCCTCGATGCTGTACTTTTAGTATCGAGGATTTTTTTTACATGTTTGTCCCAATAACTGTATAATATGATATATCAATAAAATATTATAGAGGGAATATAGTACAGGAAAAATTATGTTCAAAAAATGATAGTGAAGATGAGTAGAGGACATGTTAATGAAAAAACTACGAATTAAATTATTAATATCTTTAATTGCCTTTGCATTAATACTGGTTGCCGTAATTTCTTATGTTAATAGGCAAATACTTGTGGCAAATATTGAAGACCAAGAAGCGAGTAATCGAACATTAATTGAAAATCATATTTTAACGGATATGCAAACTGTAGATAACGCACACTTTTATTTTGATAAAAATATTTCGGAAAACATGGAACAAGAACTACAAGCATTAGCTACATATTATGAGGGAAATCCTAATCTAGCGACTTGGGATTTACAGCAAATGAAAGACAATCTTGGTATGGATATATACATATTGGATAAAAAAAATACCGTTATTTATACAACATTTGAAAAAGATAAAGGGCTGAATTTTTCCCTTTGCTGTAAAAACTTTTCTGCTTTATTAGACGAAAGAAGAGAAAGCGGACAGTTTTTTACAGATGGTATAGATGTTTCAACAACTACAGGCGAATATCGAAAATTTAGCTATTTGGCTACACCTGACAAAAAGTATTTATTGGAGCTTGGCTTAAAATTAAGTGATGTGCCAGTATTTCAAACATTCAACTTTGCAAAAACCTCTGCTTATTTAATTGATAAATATGATGATCTGCTAGATTTACGAACAATTAATGCAGGGGGTATTTTTTTCTCTGATACAGATGCCGCTGGAACAACTGTAAAAAATCAATCAAAAAAATTTCAGGAACATTTTAAGGTAGCTCTCCAAACGATGAAGCCAAGTGAGTATCAACAAGAGTTAGGCAATGGCTATATAGAGACATATCGTTTTATACCTTATGAGGCAGAGACAGTTCGAGGTGCATCGTCAAAGCGAGTAGTGTACGTGAAATATGGTAACGATACGAAGTTGACCGCCCTTGCCAAAAATACGAAACAGTTTTGGTTCGTTCTGATAATTGCATTAGTAACAGCATTTATTATGCTGATGGTTATTAATAGATTGTTTTCTAAAACGATACAATTAGCAACATATGATTCACTAACAAATGTCTTTAATCGTGCTACATATATAAGTAAAATGGATAAATTATTAAGAAAAAGAAGAGCTAATACGCCAGGTTTACTTTTAATAGATTTAGATAACTTTAAGCAAGTAAATGATCAATTTGGTCATGCTGAAGGTGATAGAATTCTTATTAAAACAGCCAATATCTTGAAGGAAGTCGTAAAAAAGAATGGCTTTGTTGTAAGATTTGGAGGCGATGAATTTGCAATTGTTTTATATGATACGAACGAGGAGCATATGGAGCAATTAGCAAATGCCATTTTGGCGAAAATACGTAGTTTCAAAAATGTCGATAATATAAAATGGTCCGTCATTTCTGTTAGTATGGGCGGGGTAATTTGCAAAAAATCAAATGAAACAGAGTTGAGTTTATTCGAACGGGCAGACAAAGCATTATATCAGTCCAAGAAGGCAGGGAAGGATCAATACTCCAGTTTCGACGAAGTAGCATCGACAGAAGAAAAATATGCAAACGAACTTAGATTGAAATGAAAGGCACGAGATATGTAGGAGAAGAAAAACTGCCTCCTACGTAACTCGTGCTTTTTTAATATAGTTATGTAGCACCTTGTGCTTTAGATCGATAAAACAGGGAACTACATAAGACAAGAACGGCGATAACAGCAAACATTGCATCAATATAATGCGTTAAAAGCCATCCCCCAATAATAGGGCCAATAAAACCACCTAAATTTTTAAATTGAGAGGCGCCTAGATATGTTGCTTTTTGTGTATCTGGTGCAATTTCATCAATCATGACATTCATTGTTGGGAAAGCAAATATTTCGCCAATTGTAAAAATAATCATTGCACAAATGAACAGTGAATAATTCGTTGATATGCCAAATAGCGTTAAACCAACTGCAAAGAATACGATACCAATCAGAAGAATTGTGGATGATGAAAAACGCTCTGAAAAAATACTAATCGGTAATTGTAGTAAGAGAACAACCGCCGCATTTAACGAAATGAGTAAAGAATAGAGCTTAGCACCATCCTCGATTTTTAGCTCAATCAATTGCGGAAGTGTTGAATCAAATTGGGAGTAGCCAATATTTATTAAAATGGCTCCAAAAATAAAGCTTAATAATACTTTGTTTGTTAAAAGAATCGTAAAGGTTTGAAGCACTTTTGTTTGTGTGGTAGCTTTTTGTTGCTGCATTTCGTAACGATTCAATACGAAAAATAAAAATAGTGCATAAATAATGTACATAATACCTGTCAGCATAAACGGAATGCTAGGACTGGATAGCTGGGCTATATAAACGCCAATAAGAGGTCCTATTACGGCGGCTATATTAATGGCTGTATAGCGCAAAGAAAACAATCTTTTGCGTTTTTCTGCTGGAGTGAAATCAATCATTAATGCTTGTGTAGAAGGCTCAAAGAACGAGCGACATAAACCGTTCAACGCATTAAGTACGACGAAGAACCATATCGTATGTGCTGTAGCAAAGCCGAAGAAAACAATACTCCAAACAAGTATCGTAAGTAAAATGACACTTTTGCGACCAAAGCGATCTGTTAAATAACCGCCAAAAAATCCACCTACAGTGGAAATCAGCGGTGCAATACCAATGGTCAGCCCTATCTGTAAAGGGGAGGCATCAATTTCGTTATGTAAATATATAGCTAAAAAAGGCATTGCCATAAAGCTCGCAATACGTGTAAATATAGTACCACCTAAAATAATCCAAACGAGCGGGTGGAACATCTTGGATAGTTGCATAAAAATCCTCCTCTCAACATGTAGAATGTTTCGAGTGTAACGGATTGTGAAGAGGCTGTAAATAGAAAAAAAGAATGACCCCGACGAAAGGTCATTCTTTTTTCTTACAATAATGCTTTACGCAACGTGCGCAAAAACTAAGACGTCAATTTTACTTTTTTACTCGTCGTTGTCCATTTGCCTCGACTTGGACTCATCACCAAATCGTTAAAGGCTAACACGTTCAAATCTCTTTGAACGGTGCGAGGAGTGATGCTAAACTCTTCGACTAAATCCTGTGTAGACACGGTTCCTTTGTCTAAAATAAACATGTACACGTCTTTAATACGATTAAGCATTCGATCAGTAGTTGGTTTCATAAATGAACCACTCCTTCATCTTAATTCACTTGGCAAAGACTAGCGGACGACACTATGTGCGGAGTGCACTGAGGCTTTTTAAGTAGCTGCCTTAGACATCCCCTTTTCTAATTTTATGTTCAGAACAATAATTCTGATAACTCTATTATATAGAAAAACGAAGCAGTTTTCTAGTGAATGCAATAGAAATTTACAATATATACATAAAGTTTTCGCTGTATTTTGTGGACATTAGTGTAAAAGATGCTATATGTGGTAGTGTAAAGGGAAGAGAGGCAAATGATAGTTAGAAAGACGATTGTATTTTTCTAAGTAAAGAGTAGAATAATCTTATTATAAAATGGAGGAGGTACATAGTATGGATTGGTTACATGCTGCAAAGGAAAGACAAGATGAGTTAGTAAGAGAATTACAGGAGCTTGTGCAAATTAATAGTGTATTGGATGAAAAAACGATAACAGAAAATGTGCCGTTTGGTAATGGACCGCTAAAGGCACTGGAATGGTTGTTAGCAAAAGGTGAAGCTGAAGGGCTACAAACGAAAAATGTTGATAATTATGCTGGACATATTGAAATGGGCCAAGGTGAAGAATTACTCGGTATTTTATGTCATGTTGATGTAGTGCCTGAAGGTGATGAAACGAATTGGACTTATCCACCTTTTAGTGGCACGATTGCCGATGGGAAATTATTTGCCCGAGGTGCAATAGACGATAAAGGCCCAACGATTGCTGCATGGATGGGCATGAAGCTTGTGAAAGATGCAGGCATTCCATTAAACAAACGTGTACGAATGATTATCGGTACGGATGAAGAAACAGGCTTCCGCTGTGTCGACCATTATTTTAAAAATGAGGAAATGCCAACATTCGGTTTTGCACCAGATGCAGACTTCCCACTCATTAATGCCGAAAAAGGCATCGCTGAGCTTGTGTTCTCTCAAAATAAATCTGGGGATGCGACGAAAGAACAGCTACTACTATTTAATGCTGGTAAGCGTCCAAATATGGTACCAGATTTCGCAAAAGCGACAATTCAATTAGTATCTGCACAATTCGAACAGAATTTTCAAACATTTTTAAGCAAAAATCAGCTAGAAGGCTCTTTATTAAAAGAGGGTTCTCGCTATATAATAACTATCAAAGGAAAAGCAGCTCACGCAATGGAACCTGAGAAGGGGATCAATGCAGCTGTCTACCTTGCAGCATTTTTACAGCAAGAATTGACGACAGAAGAAAGTAAGCAATTTGTCGATTTTATCGCAGATGTATTCCATCAAGACCATTATGGCAACGCATTAGCTTTGCAATTTGAGGATGATATGTCTGGCAAAACGACATTAAATCCAGGTATTGTTACTTATGATGTAGCCCAAGGAGGAAGCATAGTCGTTAGTTTCCGCTACTCTGTAACGTATCCATTTGATCAAAAAATTACAGAGGCTCAACGTTTAGCTGCTGACAAAGGATTATCACTCGATGTTCAAGAAAACTCAAAACCTCATTATGTCAGTGAGGACGATCCGTTAATCCAAACGTTAGCTGCTGTTTATCGCCGACAAACAGGGGACAACGATACACCTTTGCTTTCGACTGGTGGTGGTACGTATGCGCGCGTCTTGAAAAAAGGTGTGGCATTCGGCATGCTTTTCCCTGGTGATCCAGATGTAATGCATCGTGCGGATGAATATGTAATTGTTGATAAATTAGTACAAGCTGCTGCTATTTATGCAGAAGCTATTGCAGAACTTGCTGGGAAGTAAGTGTAATCTGTAAGAGTATGATGTTCTTATGAAAGAGGTCACAAAGCTTCACTTGCAAAGCACTTCACTAAAAAATAATTTTAAAATGAAAAGGATGTATGAACATGGCATACTCATTATGGAATGATCAAATCGTTGAAGAAGGATCTATTACAATTTCACCAGAAGACCGTGGTTACCAATTTGGTGACGGTATATATGAAGTAATTAAAGTATATAACGGAAATATGTTCACAGCACAAGAGCACATTGATCGTTTCTATGCTAGTGCCGAAAAAATTCGTCTTGTCATTCCTTATACAAAAGACGTTTTACACAAATTACTGCATGATTTAATCGAAAAAAACAACTTAGAAACAGGTCATGTTTATTTTCAAATTACACGTGGTACGACTTCTCGTAACCACATCTTCCCAGATGCAAGCGTACCAGCTGTCCTAACAGGCAATGTTAAAGCTGGCGAGCGTTCAATCGAAAATTTTGAAAAAGGTGTAAAGGCAACATTGGTAGAAGATGTGCGCTGGTTACGTTGTGATATTAAATCGTTAAATTTACTGGGAGCTGTACTTGCAAAACAAGAGGCTTCTGAAAAAGGATGCTACGAAGCAATTTTACACCGTGGTGATATTGTAACTGAATGTTCATCTGCAAATGTTTATGGTATTAAGGCAGGTAAACTTTACACACACCCAGCAAATAACTACATCTTAAATGGTATTACACGCCAAGTTATTTTAAAATGTGCAGCAGAAATTAATTTACCTGTTATTGAAGAGCCTATGACAAAAGGCGATTTATTAGCAATGGATGAAATTATCGTGTCATCCGTTTCTTCTGAAGTAACACCAGTTATCGATGTGGATGGTCGCCAAATCGGCGCAGGTGTTCCTGGGGAATGGACTCGTAAATTACAAAAAGCATTTGAGGCGAAATTACCACTTTCAATCAATGCTAAATAACAATAAGTAATTAAAAAGAGCTACCTAAAACTTGGTTAATAGCCAAGCTGCTAGGCTAGCTCTTTTTTATAGAACAAAATATGCATGTATTCTCCTGAAACGTCATGTAAAATAAAAAGGATAGAACCTTTAATTGGTAGTAGAACAAAAGCCAATGAGGCAAAGTTGATATGGGGTAGTAGATTGGAGTGACCTAAACATGGCACAATTAGTGAAAATACAAGATTATATTTCACGTTATCAAATTGATTTAGCTAGATACCCAACACAATTTGTGCGCCTAAAAAAAAGTCAATGGGAGCGCATTAAACGTCAATGGGAATTAGGCGAAGATATAACGGAATGGCAGCATACTGAAAATGAAAAAGACAATGATTCATTTGAAGAAAAAGATCGCTTCTCATTCATTAAAAAGATTTTTACAGGGCGTCCAAAAGAAGATATCCAAGAAGATATTGAGCAAGTAGACGTGACGAACGAATTTGCCGATGAGGAAGATATCATTCCAGAAGAGGAAACAACATTATCTTTTGAACCGAATATTGTTTACGCACCTCAGTCCATCCATGAATTGAAGCGGATGTTTATAGACCAATTTTTTCATTTTCAAATGAAATGGGCAAGCTCCACTTTGCGAGAAAAATCGTATGTAGATCCTCGATTTATGCGTGATTCTTTATTACGTACATTGCTACAAAACTTACCAGATAATTATTTGGTCTTTTACTATCCGATTCTACAGGTGAGAAAAGCACCAATCGAGCTGGATGTTGTGTTAATGTCACCAACAGAATGCATTTGTATTACTGTGCTTGAAGCAGAGAATCAGGCGGTATATGTAGGTGGCAGTGAACGCTTTTGGTTGAAAAAAGTGGGGACAAAGGATTCAAAAATACTCAATCCGATGATTAGCTTAAGCAGAATGGAATCTGTCCTAACACAATTATTTAAGCAAGACCAAATAGACATGCCGATTCGCAAGGTTATTTTAACACGTAATGGTTATTTCGATTACCCAGGTTCATCTTTTAGTGTTCGCTTAGTCGACCGTCGTAATTATAATGAATGGATGCAGTCATTAAAAAATGTTTCATCACCTATGAAGCATATGCAAATTCGAGCAGCTCAAACAATTTTAAATAATGTGCAAACGACTTCTTTTAATCGTGATATTTGGCAACAAACATCTTCAAAAGCTGAGGACTAACAGATGCACGTATTATTTATTGTTAATGAGTATGCTGGAAATGGGAAGGGTAAAATTGTTTGGAATAGATTGCAGCAGCAATTATCCATTGACTATCAAGTCGCACTTACACAATACGAAGGGCACGGTCAAGAAATTGCTGAGCAATGGGCGCAAAAAGACCAAACAAAAAAGTTAATCATAGTTGTTGGCGGGGATGGCACCGTTCATGAAGTTGTTAGTGGCATTGTACATAATCAATTAGTCGTTATTGCCGTGGTCAGTGCAGGCTCTGGTAATGATTTTGCCCGTTATTTTCCAACATTTAAAAATGCGAAACAGATTGAACTGTATGTCAGGTCGGAATTGTCTGCCAGTATGATGGATATCGGAAAGCTACAGCTAGGAGCAATGCAACACGAAGTATTTGTTAATAATGCGGGAATCGGCTTTGATGCCTATGTCACAAGGCACATAAATAAGTCCCGTCTTAAATACTATTTCAATAAAATAGGACTTGGTAAGCTTTCCTATGCCGCTGCAGTAGTTAGAGGGCTATTTCGCTTTAGTTGTTTCGATGTAACAGTTCAGACGCAAAATCAAACGATTCATTTTCAAAATGTCTGGTTTGTCGCTACAAGCAATCAACCGTATTTTGGCGGTGGCATGAAAATTTCACCGATGTCTAAAGCAAATGATGGCAAAGTTGAATTAACTATTGTCCACAATATTTCCAAAGTGAAATTACTATTAATTTTTGCCACTGTTTTTTTTGAAAAGCATACAAAGTTTCAAGAAATATCTTTTTTACAAAGCGAGCAATTTGATATTGTTGTGCATGCAAATAGCGTTGATTGTCATACTGATGGGAATTATATCGGAGCGATTGGGCAGGATGCTGTCGTGCGATGTACAGTGCAACAACAAGCATGGAAATGTATAACATTGGAAAAGTCAAAAAACGTCATTTCGCAATAATATCATGCGAATGTGACGTTTTTACGTTATACTAATAAAAAATCAATAATTTCACTATTAAGAAATGAGGAAGAAAATTGAGATTAAGAAATAAGCCTTGGGCAGAGGAAATGATTACAAATCATCCAAAGGTGATTATTCCAAATCCTGAAGACTTTAAAGGAAACTGGCAAGCTGTTTTTGGCAATGATCACCCACTACACATTGAAGTAGGAACTGGGAAAGGTCAATTTGTGACTGGAATGGCCTTGCAAAATCCGCATATTAATTATATCGGTATTGAGCTTTATGATAGCGTAATTGTTTGCGCATTAGAAAACATATTAGAAGCTAAATCTCCAGCGAATTTACGTTTATTAAAAGTAAATGGCGCAGATTTAAATAAATTTTTTGAAAAAAATGATGTAGATCGTGTGTATTTGAATTTCTCAGATCCTTGGCCAAAAATACGCCATGCAAAGCGTCGTTTAACGCACGAGGGTTTTTTGAAATTATATGAGTCGATTCTAGTGGATAATGGGGAAATCCATTTTAAGACGGATAACCGTAGTCTTTTTGAGTATTCCTTAATTAGTATGTCTGAATACGGTATGTTATTAAAGTATGTATCACTCGACCTACATGCAAATATGCCAGAAGATAATATTATGACAGAATATGAGCAAAAGTTTTCTGCTAAAGGACAGCCGATTTATCGTTTAGAATCGCAATTTATTAAAAAATAGCAAACAGTAGGGGGAGTATGGATGGATCAGTTACAGTTTCATAATATGTCATTATCATGGCTAAACGGGGGTGTCACTTGCCTTGATGGCGGTGCAATGTTTGGCGTAGTACCAAAACCACTTTGGTCACGCAAATATCCAGTAAACGAAAACAATCAAATCGAATTACCTACAGAGCCTATCTTAATTCAATATGATGGGAAAAACTATCTTGTTGATACGGGTGTTGGTTTTAACAAATTAAATGAAAAGCAATTGCGAAACTATGGAGTAACAGAAGAATCAACTCTAGCTGATAGTTTGCAAGAGCTTGGCTTAACAACGGCTGATATTGATGCAATTTTAATGACGCATTTACATTTTGATCATGCGGGTGGTCTTACACGATGGGAAGGTGAAGTTTTAGTCCCTACATTCCCTAATGCTAAAATTTATGTAACAAAAATTGAATGGGATGAAATGCGTGAGCCGAATATTCGCTCTAAAAATACGTATTGGAAAGAAAATTGGGAGCCTGTTCAACATTTAGTAGAAACATATGAAGGGTCGTTAGAGGTTGCTTCTGGAATTGAAATGATTCATACAGGTGGACATAGCGATGGACATGCTATTATTAAATTAACGCAAAATGGCGAAGTAATGTTGCATATGGCAGATATTATGCCAACTCATGCGCATCAAAATCCATTATGGGTGTTAGCATATGATGATTATCCAATGACGAGTGTTTTTGCCAAAGAACGTCTTATGAAGGAAGCTTTAGCAAATGGCTACAGTTTTATTTTCTACCATGATGCATATTACCGTATGATTAAATGGGATGAAACAGGCAAGGAAATTGTTGATAAATTAGAACGTAGCAGACAAGCTGTTATTACATTTAATAAATAATATATGGATTTCATGTGTGATTGCTTTTACAGCCCACACTTTAGACTATAGGCTAGCTTAAAGAGCCTATAGTCTTTTTTATTTTTAGACATTCAAAAATGGAGTGTAGAGCTCTGGAACGGAATTATATAATTTTAATATTTCGAAATATTTTTTTGTAATATTCAGCTATTTGGAAACGACTACTTTCTGAGTGGTGATATAATATGCTATTTACCAATTTTAACATGTAATATTCTGAATATTACATATTGACTGATTAATCTAATATTAATATACTAAGATAACATCAAAGAGCATTAGATTGACAGAAGGGAAATGAAATACAATGAAAAATTTTATTAATAATGTACTGACTGGGATGAGTATGGGAATTGTTGTTTGTTTAATTCCCAATGCATTAGTAGGTGAGATATTAAAACTAATAATTCCTTATGTGCCCCAGCTAGAAATTATTTTAAATACATCCGTATTAGCAATGAGTCTACTACCTGTTATTATTGGCGTCATGACAGGAATTTGCTTTAAATTAACACCTGTCCAAACATGTAGCGTTGGACTAGCTGCATTTGTTGGTAGTGGTGTATATACTATTGATCCAGATACAGGCATTACAATTGCTGGTATTGGTGTTGTTATTAATATTGGGATTACGACTGCTTTAGCTGTGTTATTTGTGCAATTTTTAGGTAATAAGCTGAAGGACTTTACATTATTATTAATGCCTGCACTTGCTATGTTTGTACCTGGTTTAATCGGCAACGCCATTTTACCGTATGTGCGTACAGGTTCAGGATATGTTGGACTTATTATTGAGCATTTAACGACGTTACAGCCAGTAGTAATGGGCTCACTCATTGCTATGATCTTCTCAATATTAATTATTTCACCAATTTCTACTATAGGTGTAGCGACAGTAATTATGTTATCAGGCATCGGTGCTGGTGCAGCCAATCTCGGTGTTTGCGCATCTGGTGTAGGAATGTGTATTGCAAGTTATAAGGCGAACAATATTGGTACTGCCATTGCCCATGTAGCATCTGCAAAAATTCAAATGCGTAATTTTTTCATGAAGCCAAAAATAGCTTTTCCGATGATTATTACTGCGGGAATATTAGGCGCCTTAGCAGGACTCTTTGAAATTGTAGGTACACCATACAGTGCTGGTTTCGGTCTAGGTGGCTTTGTTGGACCATTGAAGTATTTAAGCTTAGTTGGTTGGACACCTTATACACTAACAATAGCGATTACGTTATTTATCGCCCTGCCTATTCTATTAAATGTTGTCTTACTACGAATCTTCTCGATGAAACTGAAATGGATTACATCGGAAGACTATAAGGTGCATTATGAATAATGGAAAAGTCTCCGTTTGGGGGCTTTTTTTTCGTGAACATTTTGGAAAATATGATACACTAAAAGCTATACTAAAACACAAAAGAGAGTTGAAATAAATTATGGTAACGGAGCAACCATTTTTACCAGTATTATTAGGATCAGATATGAATGCATACGGCATGGCACGAGCATTTTATGAGGCATATGGCATTAAGCCACTTGTATTAGGACGTTCACATTTAACAGCAACACAAGATAGCCATATTTTAGAATTTAAAGAAATTGATCGTTTAAATGAACAGGACGTGTTTGCACCAGCACTTGCTCAAATTGCAAAGCAATATGCTGATAAAAAATTACTGCTACTTGCTTGTGGCGATGATTATGCAAAGCTCATCATTAAAAACAAACCTGCATTACAGGAGCATTTTACAGTACCATATATTGATGAATCATTAATGGATGAAATTTTATTAAAAGAAAATTTCTATAAAATGTGTGAGAAGTACGACTTTAAATATCCAGGTACAACAACGGTAACAGCGAAAAACTATGAAAATTTCACGCCACCATTTAACTATCCAATCATAATAAAAGCATCGAATTCAGTAGAATATTGGGCATGTAAATTCCCAGGCAAGAAAAAGGTGTTCGTTGCACACGATGAAGCGGAAAAAAGTGCAATTTTAAAAGCTATTTATAGTTCTACTTACCAAGATACAATGATTATTCAAGAATTCATCCCTGGTGATGATTCGTATATGCGCGTGTTAAATGCGTATGTAGGAAAAGACGGCAAAGTAAAGCTAATGTGTTTAGGTAACCCGATTTTAGAAGAGCATTCACCAGAAGGAATCGGAAGCTATGCAGCCATCGTTACGACATACGATAAAGAGCTTATGGATCAAGTACGCCACTTTTTAGAGGATATCGGTTATACTGGCTTTGCTAATTTCGATATGAAATACGACATTCGCGACAAACAATATAAATTATTCGAAATAAATTTACGTAACGGACGCTCAAGCTATTATGTAACGGCAAGCGGACATAATTTAATGAAATATGTTGCGGACGATCATATGTTAAATATCGAGCAACAGTTAACGTATGTAGAAGACAAGCATTTATGGATGATTATTCCGAAGGGCGTGTTATTTAAATACGCTTCTAACGAAAAGCTAAAGCTTGAAGCGCAAAAATTGATTCGTGAAGGGAAGTATACAAATTCTCTTTACTTTAATAAGGACATGAATGCAAAGCGTTGGGTAAAGCTTACACTCAATAATTTAAATTATTATCGAAAATATAAAAAGTATTTCAATAATAAAGGTTTAGAAGAATAAGATTGATTAAAAGGAGGTATAACACATATACCTCCTTTTAGTTTAGGAAAAAACTCGAAAAAACGACGACTGCTAGTGATTTCTACTATGCGCGGGCTTTTTGCGGAGTGAGGGTGTGTGATTCCGCGAAGCAAGGGCGTGATTCCGCGAAGCAAGGAGTGGATTCCGCGAAGCGAGGGTATAATTCCGCGGAGCCAGTTGTGATTCCGCGAAGCGAGAGCGTAATTCCGCGGAGCGAGAGTGTGATTCCGCGAAGCAAGGTAGGATTCCGCGGAGCGAGGGTGTGATTCCGCGGAGCAAGGGTGTGATTCCGCGAAGCGAGTGTGATTCCGCAAAGCAAGGGCGTGATTCCGCGAAGCGAGAGTGTGATTCCGCGGAGCGAGGGTGTGATTCCGCGGAGCAAGGAGTGGATTCCGCGGAGCAAGGAGTGGATTCCGCGGAGCAAGGAGTGGATCCCGCGGAGCGAGGGTGTGATTCCGCGAAGCGAGAGTGTGCGCGAAGCGAGAGCGTAATTCCGCGAAGCGAGTGTGTGTCCGCAAAGCAAGGGCGTGGTTCCGCGAAGCGAGAGTGGATTCCGCGAAGCAAGGAGTGAATTCCGCGAAGCGAGAGTGTGATTCCGCGAAGCGAGTGTAGGATTCCGCGAAGCGAGGGTGTGATTCCGCGAAGCAAGGAGCGAGGGTATAATTCCGCGGAGCCAGTGTGTGATTCCGCGAAGCAAGAGTGTGATTCCGCGAAGCGAGGGTAGGATTCCGCGGAGCGCGTGCGTGATTCCGCGAAGCAAAGAGTGAATTCCGCGAAGCGAATGTAAGCGAGTCCCAACATTTAAATTTTTGAAAATAAAAAAAAGCATGTGAGACATTGTTATGTCCACATGCTATTCTATGATGTTTTGTTTAAACTTCCGTCAATTCTACGACTACGCCAGAGCGTGCATCTGCAGCAAACTCGAATGTTTGCATTTCACCCTCGTGCATGCGTGAAATACCACCACGATAAACAGGAATAGTCATAAATCCATTTGTGAAATTGTCAGTTTTCATAAAAATCCAAGAACCGTCTATTGGCGAATCCTTTTTAAATTCCTTTTTTATGTTTTCAAGTACTTGTCCTGCGGGTACATACGGAGAAACTTTTTCACTAGCTTCTTTAATAATGACTGCCGCGGCGAGGCCTGTTGCAACACCAATTAAAAAATCACGTAATTTCATGGGTAATTTCCTCCTTTTCCTATAGCTCTATTTTAGCATAGCACAAAGAAGGAAAGCACGTTCATTATAAAGGACTTTCAAGAAATGTATCAATATTTCGACTTCTGAAATAATTATGATACAATAAGCAAGGAAGAAAATTCTACTTCGTGGGGAGAGAGTCATCATGAATGAGGAAACATTACAATTATTTAAAACATTAACTGAATTACCTGGGGCTCCGGGCAATGAGCATGCAGTGCGTGCATTTATGCGTTCTGAGCTACAGAAGTACTCAGATGAGGTAATTCAAGATCATTTAGGTGGCATTTTTGGTGTAAAGCATAGTGCTGTATCAGATGCCCCTAAAATCCTAGTAGCAGGTCACATGGACGAAGTAGCATTCATGGTAACGTCGATTACTGATAATGGATTAATTCGTTTTCAAACACTAGGTGGCTGGTGGAACCAAGTTATGTTAGCACAGCGTGTGGAAGTGTACACGAAAAATGGTGCAATTCCAGGTGTTATCTCATCTATTCCACCGCATTTACTAACAGATGCAGAACGAGCAAAACCAATGGAAATTAAAAATATGCTAATTGATGTTGGGGCAGACAATAAAGAGGATGCAATTGCTCTTGGTGTTCGTCCAGGACAGTCAATTATCCCAGTATGTTCATTTACGCCGATGGCAAATCCGAAAAAAATTATGGCAAAAGCATGGGATAACCGTTATGGCTGTGGACTGGCGATTGAATTAATGAAAGAAGTAAAAGATGAAAAATTAGCTTCTCATTTATATTCAGGCGCAAATGTTATGGAAGAGGTTGGCCTTCGTGGTGCTCAAGTATCAGCTAATATGATTAAGCCTGATTTATTTTTTGCTTTAGATGCATCACCAGCTAATGATATGTCTGGAGATAAAAATCAATTTGGTCAACTAGGTAAAGGGACGTTATTACGAATACTTGACCGTACAATGGTAACACATCGTGGTATGCGTGAATTTGTGTTAGATACGGCAGAGTCTAATCATATTCCTTATCAGTATTTTGTATCTCAAGGTGGCACAGATGCTGGCCGTGTACATACATCTAATGACGGTATACCAAGTGCTGTAATTGGTGTTTGCTCACGTTATATCCATACATCAGCATCGATTATTCATATTGATGACTATGCTGCGGCTAAAGCATTAATTGTAGAATTAGTGAAAAAAGCTGATCGTTCGACATTAGAGACGATTCGCGCTAATGTATAAGTAAAACAGAAGGTGCCTATTAGGGCATCTTTTTCTATGCAAAGAAAGAGGGATTATAATGGAAATTGCTATTGGGACAACGAATAAAGCGAAAATCCAATCAGTTCAAGCAATTGTTAATCAATATTTTGAAAAAGTAAATTTTACATATTTTAAAGCACCTTCACAAGTTTCAGAACAACCAATAACTACTGAAGAAACAAGACTTGGCGCAATTAATCGTGCAAAGAATACATCGATTGCTACTGGTGCTATGCTTTCTTTTGGACTAGAGGGTGGCGTGACGGAAATAGATGGTGATATGTATGTCTGTAACTGGGGAGCTCTTACATTAGCAGATGGTACGACATTTACAGCAGCAGGCGCACAAATTATTTTGCCAGAGGAAATTGCCCAGGAAATAAGAGCAGGCAAGGAGCTTGGGCCTGTAATGGAACAATACACTCAGCGATTAGATATTCGTCAAGGTACTGGGGCTGTGGGTATTTTTACGCAAGGAATTGTAACTCGTCAGACGATGTTTGAGCATATTGTCGCGCTGCTTATTGGACAATATTTGTTCACAATAGCGCAAAAATAGTGTCTTTGTACTAGTGAGAATGGAGCAGTGATGTTGCAACTTATCTAGAATTTTTTTAAAATAGAAAAAAGTTAGCAATGAAAGGAAGATAGAAATGTCTCGTGTATGGCTACAAGCACTAGGATTACTGCTTTTACTATTGGGGCTTTCTGGATGTAATCAATCGGATGATGAACAAATTGCTAGTGGACTTCAAATAACGGAAACGGTTTTTGAAGAAGAGCCAGAAGCATATACCGACAAAATTGGTCATATACAATTGTTTTTACCGTCAAAATTCAAAATTGATGATAGTTCAGATGCTTATAATATTTTAATATCAAAAGGAATGGACTCTTATATTCTTTTTATCAATGATCGCGAAAAAGCCAATAGTAAACTCTATTATAATTTACTACAAGAAGATAGCTCAAAGAAAGTTATCGATGAAACTACCTATGAAAAGGATGGTATTTTCGGTTTTGCTGCTGTCTCTAAAACAGATAACAAAGATGAATTTGAATTAATCGTAAGCTGTGGTGGCGTGAAAATGACAACCATTTCACTAGCAAAAAATATTGAAAATAATCTTCATGAGATGACGAAAATCGTTCATTCGGTTAAGATTAAATAATTGCATAGTTTTGACCAGCGCGGTTCACAAAATTATGTGAGCCGTTTCATTATGAAGAAAGGACGTGAGCTAATTGAAAAAAATAAAATCAGAGCAACTTGTGTCCCTATTAAAAAAGCAGTTAAGTGAGCAAAAATTTGATTTTCAATTTGATAAAAAGCAAGATAAATTACGCTTGAATCATAAAAAAATAGGCAAAGGGATGGAGCTCTCTTTACCAGGTATTTTAGCAAAATATAATGAAAAGCAAGAGGCTGCTATTGAAGAAGTTGTCTATACGATTGAGCAAACTTTTTTAGCGATGGAGCAGGAACAGGAGCGAGGCTTCAAAGAATCAGGGAGAATTTTTCCCGTAATTCGTGCAACGTCCTATCCGAAAGCTTCTAAAGAAGGACATGCGTTTATCACGACAGAGCATACTGCTGAAACACGTATTTTCTATGCGCTTGATTTAGGGAAAACGTATCGCTTTATTGATGAATCGATGTTAGACGCACTAAAATTGACAGAAGAACAAATTCGAGAAATGGCACGATTTTCTGTCAAACAGCTACCAACCGTCTATAAACAAGATGAAGTAGCAGGAAATGTATTCTATTTTGTGAATGCAAATGATGGCTATGATGCAAGTCGGATTTTAAACGAAAACTTTTTAAAAGAAATGCGAGCAAAAATGGAAGGTGATATGACCGTATCTGTACCTCATCAGGATGTATTAATACTAGGTGATATTCGTAATGAAACAGGGTATGATGTATTAGCACAGATGACGATGCATTTCTTTGCTGTCGGGACAGTACCGATTACGTCATTATCATTTATTTATGAAGATGGGGAGCTTGAACCGATCTTTATATTAGCAAAAAACAGAGTAAAAAAGGAGCAAGAAAAATAATGAATGTATTTTACAACAAAGAGCATGTGGGAGACGTATTATTAGTACAATTGGCTACTGAGGCGATTGTGAAAACAGAGGTAGAACGTGCTGGAGATATCGCCATTTTAAAAGAAGCACAAACAGGAGAGATAAAAGCATTTAACTTATTTAATGCAAGCAAGTATGTTCAAGTTGAGGCACGAGGCAATGTCGAGCTTACACCAGAGTTTGTAGCACAGCTTGAAGCTGCTATTAAAAGCAATGGCGCTGCAATTAGCCTTGATGTAGATTTCACACCAAAATTCGTTGTTGGCTACGTTGAAACAAAAGAAAAGCATCCAAATGCCGATAAATTAAGTATTTGTACTGTAAATGTAGGTGAACAAACGCTTCAAATTGTATGTGGTGCACCGAATGTTGATGCTGGTCAAAAAGTTGTTGTTGCTAAAATTGGCGCTGTAATGCCTTCTGGAATGCTTATTAAAGAAGGAAATTTACGTGGGGTAGACTCATTTGGTATGTTATGCTCAGCGCGTGAATTAGCGATTCCGAATGCACCATCTGAGAAAGGTATTTTAGTTTTACCTGAGGATGCTGTAATAGGCAGCGCATTTGAGACACCATCTCGTTAATTATATAAGTTGTAAAAGAATCGTTAGACTACCAATAGCTGGTGGTATAACGATTTTTTGTCTAGCTCTGGCCTATAAATACGAGTTTCTATATCATTTTTATGGTATGCTTTTTGATGTGGACATTGAACTTAGTTTTAATAGTCGATTATTGAAAACTAAAACAATGCTATAAATGAAGTGTAAGAGAAATGAGTGAAACAACGTGAATTGGTTTAAAAAGAAAATTGATAAAATCTTAAATAGAGATGAATATGAATATGATGAATATTATGAAGAGTACGAGGAACAACCAGAGCACCAATATCCGTTAAATGAGTCTTTGAATGAAACATCCGCTACAAAACAAAAAGCTTTCCGATTCCCTTTAATTGATGATGAAGAGGATAAGCCTCAAGCATCCCAATCAAAAGAATTGTTTGATCAAATGGATGACTCTTATGGATATATTGAAGATTTAACGTTGCCCAAACATTTAAATCATAAAATGGCAGATTCGCGTGTTTACGATATAGAGGTTTCTGGTATCCGTGAATTATTAGAAAATCGTTCGAAGCGAACTGGCAGAACGACGACAACACGCAGTCAGCCTAAACAGCAAGAATATCCAACGAAGGCAAGTATGATTTTCCGCGATGCACAAGTTGAGGCTAAACCTGTACATAAGGAGCCAATTGTAAAACAGGAAAGCAAAACGGAAGACATTTTACCTCAGAATCGAAAGCGCTTTGTGCCAACGGATGTCCCTTCGCCAGTTTATGGCTTTGCAAAACCAAGCCCGATTGAGCAGTTATTGAATAAACGGAAGGAAGAGAAAGAGGCTGAAACACCTTCCGTGGCTAAGTTTGCAAAAGAAGCGACAACAAATGAGCTTATTGAAAATATACTAGAAGAAAAAGAGCCTATCAAAGCCTCCATCGATGTTCGTGAATTGCTTGAAATACCACGTTCAATTGAAGTGCCAACGAACCAAACAACTGCACTTGAGGAAGTTGAAGCAACAGAGCACAGCCAATCAGCGACCGAAGCGAATACAGAAGAACCATCAAAGCAGCTGATTACATTTGAAGATGTAGCTGAGCATAGCCAATCAGCGGATGAAGTATGTATGGAAGCGCCATCGAAGCAACCGATTACATTTGAGGAAGTTGCGGCAGATCAACAAAATCTAATAACAGACGACGATCATTTAGAGTTACCTGTACCCCAAACGACATCCATTACGATGAATTTTGAAGAGCAAATTAAAGATGCGGTACAGCAAGAACTAGCTGTCGAGCAACTTTCTGCTGATCAGTCAGAAATTCATGTCAAAGAAGTAGTTGTTGAGCAATTACAAATTGAGAATTCTACAATTCACATTGGGGAAGTGACAGTGGTTCAGCCAACGAATGAAGAGGATCAACAAGAAATAGTAGAGGATTCAGCTGTAAAGCAAGAAAAGAGCCGTATTCCATTTAATGTTTTAATGCTAAAAACAGATAAAGAGAAATGGCGAATTTCACAGCAACTAAAAGCGATATCCAAAACTTCTACAGAAGAAAAGCTTAATGAGAGTGCGTTTACTCGCGATAATTATGGAGCTGTAGCGTTGTCAGAAGACAAACAAACACCTTCTCCTATTGTAGAAGTAGAGCAATCAATGCAAGAGCCATCATCGAGAGAGACTGAGACGGAAAATATTTCTGTTATTACGATGTCACCTGTAGCAACGATGCCACCTTTGCCAACAAAAGAAAACATAGTGGTTGAAGCTGAGGCGATTGAAGAAATTGCAGCAACAACGTTTGAAGAAAATGTTTTACTTCAAACAGAAGCTACAGATATTAAAGTAGAGCCATTGGAAGAAGATTTAGCACCAATACTGTTTGAAGAAAATAAAGTACCTTCACAAGAAATTACAAGTATTGAAGCTGGAACGATTGAAAGCAAGCCAGCAATAATGATTGATGAAAATGCTTTATCACAAGCAGAAAATACAGAAATGGATGCTGAGGTAATCGAAGAAAGAACAGTGCCAGTGTTAACAAATAATGATTTACCAAATGCCGAACTTGCAGAAACAACAATTGCTATTCAAAGCATTGAAAAAGCTGAAATGGTAGAGGGAAATCAGACTGATGCATTGGTAATGTCGGAAGTTGAAGCGAAAGAAAATGAAGTTATACCTCAAAAGCCTGTTCATGTTTATCAAAAACCGACAGATGAATTTTTAGAGCCGCCTGAGGAAAAAACACAAGATACAGAGTGGATGGAGCAACAAGGGGACACACTAGTGGAAGCACTATCTTATTTCCAGGTGTCAGCGCAAATTGAATCGATTATGCAAGGTCCAGCGGTAACACAATTTGAAATTACAGTAAGTCATGGTACGAAGGTAAGTAAAATTCGTAACTTAGCTGATGATTTGAAACTTGCTTTAGCTGCAAAGGATATTCGAATTCAGGCGCCGATTCCAGGAAAAAGCTCTATCGGAATAGAAATTCCTAACCGAGTATCTCGTGCTGTTCGTTTATCAGAAGTGACAAATAGTGCTTCATTCCTCGATTCCGATTCACCATTAGAAGCGGCATTAGGTCTGGACTTAACAGGGAAGCCTGTCACGATTGATTTACGTAAAATGCCGCATGGTTTAATTGCTGGGGCGACTGGATCAGGTAAGTCTGTTTGTATTAATTCTATTTTAGTTAGTCTATTGTATAAAGCGGCGCCACATGAATTAAAACTGATGTTAATTGATCCAAAAATGGTAGAACTTGCTCCGTTCAATCATATTCCTCATTTAGTCAGTCCAGTCATTACGGATGTAAAGGCTGCAACAGCAGCGTTAAAATGGGCAGTTGAGGAAATGGAGCGACGTTATCAGTTATTTGCTCATGCAGGTGCACGTGACATTACACGTTATAATGCTTTAGCAGATAAAAATAAAGAGCATAGTTTAAAATTGCCGTATATTTTAATTGTCATTGATGAGTTAGCAGACTTAATGATGATGTCGCCTGCTGATGTCGAGGAAGCGATTTGTCGTATTGCTCAAAAGGCACGTGCTTGTGGTATACATTTAATTGTTGCAACACAAAGACCTTCTGTAGATGTTATTACAGGTCTTATTAAATCCAATATCCCTACACGAATTGCCTTTGCGGTATCTTCACAAATCGATTCACGTACAATATTAGATGGGCAAGGAGCAGAGCGATTATTGGGACGAGGCGATATGCTATATTTAGGTAATGGCATGTCTGCACCAGTACGTTTGCAAGGGACATTTGTTACTGATGACGAAATCGAATCAATTATCGATCATGTTCGCGAGCAAGGCGAACCAGATTATATATTCGACCAAGAGGAACTTTTAAAGAAATCTGAAGTATCGGCAGAGCAAGATGATCTGTTTGAGGATGTTTGCCGTTTTGTTTATGAGCAAGGTGGGGCCTCTACATCTCTTATTCAACGTAAGTATCATATCGGCTATAATCGTGCTGCACGATTAATTGATATGTTGGAATCGCATGGTTTTGTGTCGGAGGCAAGAGGCAGTAAACCACGTGAAAGCTATATTACTGAACAAGATTTAATTGCTATGTTTGAATAAGAATTGCAGTGTTTTCGTAAAGATTATCTGACTTTCGTCAAAATTAGTTTTTTTAGAAAAGTTGCACATTTATCCTTGTGCATAAATAGTGCTATAATAGACAAGATGTTTTAACATAGTACGTATTTTTCTGTACGTGTAAAGGTATTAATACCTAGTGCAAAATACGATACACCTAATAGATGATAGATGGGATTTTGTATTTCCCGGGGGGTTTAATTAATGACAGTTTTTCATTTCACAGGCATTAAAGGTTCTGGCATGAGTTCGCTTGCACAAATCTTATTTGATGCTGGTGAACAAGTACAGGGCTCAGATATTGATAAATATTTCTTTACGGAACAGCCGTTGCGTGAACGAAATATTCCAATTTTCACTTTTAATGCGGATAATATTAAAGAAGGTATGACAGTAATTGCAGGGAATGCTTTTCCTGATGACCATCCTGAATTAGTGCGAGCACGAGAAATTGGTGTAGAAATTATTCGTTATCACAAATTTCTTGGTGAGTATATTGGCAATTACACATCGATTGCTATTACTGGCGCACATGGTAAAACATCTACAACGGGCTTAATGGCACATGTTGTAGGCGGCTATAAGCCAACTTCTTATTTAATTGGTGATGGTACAGGTGCAGGCCATGAAAATGCTAACTTCTTCGTGATGGAAGCGTGTGAATATCGTCGACACTTTTTAGCATATAATCCTGATTATGCAGTGATGACAAATATTGATTTCGACCATCCAGATTACTTTGCGAATATTGAAGATGTGTATGCAGCCTTCCAATCACTTGCATTACAAGTGAAAAAGGCGATTATCGCATGTGGCGATGATGAACATCTACAACGTATTCAAGCAAAAGTACCTGTTGTTTATTATGGTTTTGGCGCTGAAAATGACTTTGAGGCACGGAATGTTGAAAAAACAACAGAAGGCACAACATTTGATGTTTTTGTGCGTAATGAATTTTATAGTACTTTCTTTATCCCATTATTTGGCGACCATGCAGTGTTAAATACACTAGCTGTTATCACACTTTGCCAATATGAAGGTATTTCATCTGAAATTATTCAAGAACGTTTAAACACGTATAAAGGTGTAAAAAGACGTTTTACAGAATCGAATATTGGGGATCATGTTTTAATCGATGATTATGCACACCATCCAACAGAAATCCGTGCAACAATTCAATCGGCTAGACAAAAATATCCTGAACGTGAATTAGTAGCGATATTCCAGCCGCATACATTCACGCGTACACAAGCGTTTTTACAGGACTTTGCAGACAGTCTTAGTTTGGCTGATACAGCATACTTATGTGATATATTTGGTTCTGCAAGGGAAACACAAGGTGCACTTTCCATTCAGGATTTAGCTTCACTTATTGACGGGAGTGCTGTAATTACTACAGAAGGTATCGACGTGTTAACAAAGCATAAAGACGCAGTATTCTTATTTATGGGTGCTGGCGATGTTCACAAGTTCCAAGATGCCTTTGAAGATGTACTTAAAAGCAACGAAACAGCTTAATCCGCAAGGAATAAGCTGTTTTTTCTCAAATATGAGAAGGATTTAAGTTTTATTTGTCGAAGATAAGGTAAGTAATAGTATACAGAGAGAAATTATTACTAGCAGGAGGTCTATTTTATGGAAGTCATTTTGTATATTGCAGCAATAATAGCAGCGATCGGTTTTTTATTCTTATGTGTGAGCGTCGGTATGACGTTATTTTCACTCAAGTCAATACTTAACAGTTTATCTGGCACATTAGCAGGCATTGAAAAACAAATGGAAGGGATTACACGTGAAACGACTTCTTTGTTAATTAAAACAAATAGCCTAGCGGAAGATATTCAACAAAAATCTGAGCAATTAAATACTGTTGTTCATGCAGTAAAAGGAATGGGCGACTCTGTAAATGGTTTAAATGCCTCAGTACAGCAAATTACGTCATCTATTTCAAAAAGCGTTGAACAGAATGAAGAAAAAATCGCACAAGTTGTTCAATGGAGTAATGTCGCAATGGGCATTGCAGATAAATGGAAAAAGCGTAAAGTAATTGAGCAGGCACCAGAAATAATGCCTGAGGACGTATATAGTTTTGAGGAAGTTCAGACGGACAAGCCAAAAAGAAAATGGGGTCGCAAAAAATAATTATTATTTAGCTGGTGCTTTCTTAACGCCAGCTGAATATAAATAAAGCCTTAGGCGATTTATTTTGTATGACACATTCAAGTGGAAATACATACGTCTAGGCGCATTAGATTATAAAATGGGAGGAATTGTCCATGACTACACAAAAGCCAAACTTTAACGAAGTGAAGGAACAACAACTAGAAAGTACATTGCCACAGCTTTATAATTCGCAAGATTCGATCTATGAAGAGGAGCGTGTAAATATGAAAGATTTCGTCATTGGCGCTTTAGTTGGGGGTATAGTGGGTGCAGCAGCAGGGTTACTATTAGCTCCGAAATCAGGGAAAGATTTACGTAGTGATGTGGCAGTGCAAGCTGTTAATTTAAAAGATAAAAGTGCGGATTTATCATCAACAGCTAAAGATAAAACAGTGCAATTATCAAAACAAATCCAAGAGCAATCTTCGCAATTGGTTGAAAAAGTAAAGACACTCAAGACTGCAAAAGCACCAACTGTTTTTGATGATGGTACGGTCTCTTTCGAAGGGGAAGAGCCACTTGAGGACTTTATCGATGATGCTAAATCAGAACAAGAAGAAGTGTCAGAAAAAAAGGAAAAAACGGATGAAGAGAAAGTTCAAGAAGTCCGTGCATAGTATAAAAAATTAATAGAGAACACTCGTTGATGATGCAAAGGGCGATAACTCTTACGGGGTTGCAACTTACATGCTAAGCCGTAAAGCAGCTGCCTTAGTAGACATTAACGATATAGCAAAAAGTGTTAGATTGATTGTAATCAATCTAACACTTTTTCTTTGTGTACACGTGCTTATAATGATAAAGGTGCGTCTTCAAGAACTATTTCTAGTTGGTCGCCACCAAAGATTTCTGTATCAAATGATGCAGGTTGTCCGTTACGGAGAATCGTAAAATGCCCTTTAAATGTCGTTGGTAGCTGCCAAGTAGAGAAGCGGAAAACATCCTGATAAATCCAAGGACTTCGGTCTTTTTCCTGAATGGCAATTGTCGCTCCATTGGGGACAGTTGAGAGCGGTGAAACAACTGCCTGGTTAACAAGCATGTCATTTGTCGTTTTTTTCAGCTCTACTAGCTCCTGTTGGAAATGAATAATGATTTTATCTTCAAGTAAAACATTCATATGATCAGCAATTCGCTGTACAGTAGGTAATGTTGGTTGCGAGAAGGTAATTACATCGTTTTGTTGAACAGCATATGATAGTTTACTTGGTTTTCCGTTAATGAGTAACTGAGCGGAAAACGCTGGTAAATATAATGGTTTTCCATCGACATAAACAACAAAAGATTCAAATTGCTTTAGTAAATGCGTATTATTTGTAAATTTAAATATATCTTCAACCGTTTCAGCTATTTCAAACACGATTATATCCCGATCGTTTAACACAGTGTCCATAGAAACGGGTGAACCGTTGACAGTAATTGTTGGTTCGATAACGTATTTTGTTTCTTGAATGGTTACCGTTTTAGTCACTGCTTGGTCAACAATATCTCTTACTGTAGCAGTGGCTGGATGTCCATCTTGACCTTCAATTAACTGAATGGCATCGCCTGTTTTAATAATTGTTTTTGTAGTGGCTTGTTGACCGTTAACTAAAATTTGTGCTGGTTGACCGTGACCTCCAGGTATGAAAATATCTTGTCCGTTCACACTAATAGATAATCCATGTCCTGGCTTGCCATATAATTGTTTAGCTCGAATATTGGCAGCTAAAAAGGCATCGCCAACTGTCATTTCCTTTAATTCAAAAAGACGTACAATTTGTTCATTTACCGTTAAGCTCATATATTGTATTGGCATTTTCTTTGCAGCAATGGCTATGCCAATTGGTGTGACTAACTCAGGGGATGCTTTAATATGCTCCTCCTTTGTTAAATTTTGAATGGCATCCACACCGCGTACAGCAATTCGATTTGCTGGTAAATCAAGTACTAGGCCAATCTCTGTTGTTAGATTAGGCGTTAAACTACCACCTCCAACGAGCATCACAGCTTTTGGGGCAGTTTTATTATTAAGGCGCAATATTTCTTCTCCAATTGCCTTAGCAAGTTGTTTAACAGCAGGCTCAATTGCGATAAGCACTTCAGCTTTTGGATAGTATTGGTCAAAACCTAAAATATCTTGAATTAAAATTTCATCAGCGCAGTGCAGTTGACGCTTCGCCTCTTCAGCCACTGGGAAATCGAGTAAATAATGATCGCTAAGCGCCTCTGTTATTTCATCACCCGCTGTTGGCACCATCCCATAGGCCACGACTGTACTTTTGTCGGTAATGGCAATATCAGATGTACCAGCACCAATATCGACAAGTGCCACATTTAGACGGCGCATTGTAGGAGGGATGAGAACATTAATTGCAGCAATAGGCTCTAATGTTAATGCATCCATTTCTAAATTCGCACGTTTTAAGGCAGCAATCAGCGATTCCACAACGACACGTGGAAGGAAAGTCGCAATGACTTCAATCTGTGCCTCGTCACCTTGCTGATCGAGAAGGCTACCAATTTCTTCACCATCTAGACGATAATATAAAACGGAATAGCCAACACAATAATAGTGACTTATTTTGGCATCCTCTTTATGCTGTAGGAGCTGTTGTTGTGCTTGTTGAACAGCCTGTAATTCTAAGCGACTAATGTCTTCTTCAGTGAATATGGGGCGGTTACGAATATTAATGGTCACGCTTGCCTGCTCTGTTTTTAATGAACGCCCTGCAGCAGCGACACTTACTTTCGATAATGGTCCATGCTTTTCCTCAAGCTCTTGTTTAATTTCATTAATTAATTCAGCAACATACATGACATTATGTATTTGACCATCTACCATGGCCCGTTCTTTGTGTTCTTTTACTAAAATATCTTGTACATGAAAATGATCATTATCTTCCTCTAAAATAATGCCAACAACAGAACGTGTACCAATATCAAGTGCAAATAATTTTGAACTCAATGTAATCGCTTCCTTCCTTGAAATAACTCAAAATAATTTAGCGAGTTGAAGCGCTAAATTAAAAATGCGTGACATTCTGAACAACATTGATTATAATGATGCTAATATCTAAAAATGTAACATACATTTCAGAGTTCTGAAAGTGTCTGTCATGGGGAGAGGAGCAAGAAGCATGAGCCAAAAAGATTTAGAAAGCTTACGTAGTCAGATTGACGGATTAAACTTAGAAATTCTTCGTCTAATTAACGAACGTGCAGCTGTAGTAGATGAAATCGGTAAGATTAAAGAAAAACAAGGTGTTAATCGCTATGATCCATTGCGTGAACGACACATGCTTGATCTAATTAAGGAACACAATCACGGTCCGTTAAACCAAATGACGGTTGATTATATTTTTAAACAAATCTTTAAAACAGCTTTAAAACAATTAGAAGCTGATAAAAAGAAAGAATTACTTGTGTCACGCAAGAAAAAATCAGAAGATACTGTCATTAATGTTAATGGTGAGCTAATTGGGCAAGGAAAACCATCTTTCGTATTTGGTCCATGTGCGGTTGAATCATACGAACAAGTAGCAGCAGTTGCAGCATCTATTAAAGCTAAAGGTGAAAAGCTAATCCGTGGCGGTGCTTACAAACCTCGTACTTCTCCATATGACTTCCAAGGTCTTGGTTTAGAAGGGCTGAAAATTTTAAAGCGTGTTTCTGATGAATTTGGTTTAGGTGTTATTACGGAAATTGTTACACCTGGTCATTTAGAAGAAGCGCTAGATTATATTGATGTTATCCAAATCGGTGCTCGTAATATGCAAAACTTTGAGTTATTAAAAGCAGCGGGTGCTACAAATAAACCTGTATTATTAAAACGTGGTTTAGCAGCAACAATTGACGAGTTCATTCATGCAGCAGAATACATTATGTCTAAAGGGAATGAAAACATCATCCTATGTGAGCGTGGTATTCGTACGTACGAAAAAGCGACGCGTAACACATTAGACATTTCAGCAGTACCAATTTTAAAACAAGAAACACATTTACCAGTATTCGTCGATGTAACACACTCAACTGGTCGACGCGACTTATTATTACCATGTGCGAAGGCAGCAATTGCAATCGGCGCAGATGGTGTAATGGCTGAGGTGCATCCAGATCCATCTGTAGCACTTTCAGATTCACAACAACAAATGGATATACCAACATTCGATGCATTCTACGAAACGCTACAAAAATTCATGAAGAATCACGAAATTCACGCATAATGTTTTCACACCGCTTGCGCAATAAGCAGGCGGTGTTTACTATATCGTGACAAAAAAATGTCTATAACAGTACTATTTGTACTTGATATTTGATTTCATATACGTACACTTCTTGAAAATGATGCGAAAATTATCGTATGATAAGGCTATAAAAGGAAAAAGGGAGGCACGTACGATGACTGTTACAATTTATGATGTTGCACGAGAAGCGAATGTTTCGATGGCAACCGTTTCTCGTGTAGTCAATGGTAATCAAAATGTAAAACCAGCAACACGAAAAAAAGTATTAGAAGTAATTGAACGATTAGAATATCGTCCGAACGCAGTAGCGCGAGGGTTAGCAAGTAAGAAAACTACAACAGTTGGCGTGATTATCCCAGATATTGCAAATAATGTTTATGCAGAGCTGGCACGTGGTGTAGAGGATATCGCTACAATGTATCGCTACAATATTATTCTTGCCAACTCAGATCAACATGAAGATAAAGAGCTACAGTTGCTAGATACAATGCTAGGTAAACAAGTGGACGGTATTGTAATGATGAGTGATGAAGTAACAGAGAAGATGCAACAAACGATGGATCATTCACCCGTACCGATTGTTCTTGCGGGTTCTGTAGACGAATCACAAACAATTGCCACTGTTAATATTGATTATTTCCAGGCAGCTTATGAAGCGATTTCGTTACTGATTCAAAACGGTCATACACGAATTGGCTTTGTAACAGGACCTCTTACTTATACGATTAATGGTAAATTCAAGCTTGAAGCTTATAAAAAGGCACTGCAAGATGCAGGGTTAAGTTTAGATGAATCACTAATTGCTGCAGAGGAATCGAGCTATGATATGGGCTTAGAAGCTTGGGAAACATTATCTGCTCTTGAAAACCCTCCAACTGCCTACTTTGCAGGAAGTGATGAACTTGCCATCGGTTTAATTCATGGTGCACAAGATGCAGGAAAAAATGTGCCAGAGGATATCGAAGTCATCAGTTTTGAAAATTCTAAGTTAGCTCGCATGGTTCGCCCTCAGCTTACAAGTGTAGCATTACCGCTATATGATATTGGAGCTGTAGCGATGCGATTATTGACTAAGCTTATGAATAAAGAGCCTATAGAGGACGAAAAGGTAGCGGTTATCTTACCGCACCGTATTGAACATCGTCAATCTGTGAAAAGCAAATAAGAAAAAACACGTAAATCTAATGTTAAGATTTGCGTGTTTTTTTATGAAAATGTGTGCCTGAAAACGTTGTTGTCCGCTACGGCGGACGCTTTCCGCGGGCACACAGTAAGCCGCAACCCTCGCTAACGCGCGGTTTGTTGCGTCTTACTATGCGTGCGTTCCCGCAGGAGTCGCCACCTCCGCTACCAACAACTAGTGAAATTGCTTGAGTAACTGCCACTTTGCATAACATGGCTAATCATACTGGCAAGTACGATGAAAATTCAGAATTGTTTGTGTGCCTGGCACCGCTAAGCACCCGCTAACTGCGATTTTCTGTGCGAATAATATGTAACGCTTTTTCTAACATTTGAGCGTTCTTTTCTTCAATTTCAGTTTTTCGAGGAATCGGCTCATAGAGAGGATAAGGGTCTTCCCATGTTGGGATAAAGGGAACAGGCGCTTCTGGCTGCCAACGGTCTAACCATGCTTGAGGTAAGGCTCCTGTTGGAATTTCTTGATCTGTCATTTCTAGCCATAACAGCGACCATGCCCTTGGCACCACACGCCAAATATCGTAACCACCACCACCAACTGCAATCCATTTACCATCGCAATATTCGTGTGCCAATTTATGAGCGAGCTTTGGAATTTCTCTATAAATATTCATAGTACCGTATAAATGTGTTAAAGGATCAAAATAATGCGCATCGGCACCATTTTGAGTTAAAACAACATCTGGTTTAAAAAACTCGAAAACTTCACGCATAGCTTTTTCATATATTTCTAAGAAACTATCATCCTCGGTAAACGCATCAATTGGAAAGTTAAAAGATGTACCATAACCTTGACCATTGCCGCGTTCAGTTATATTTCCTGTTCCAGGGAATAAGTAGCGCCCTGTTTCATGAATAGATAATGTACAAACATTTGGGTCTTCGTAGAAACTCCATTGTACACCATCACCATGATGTGCATCCGTATCAACATAGAGCACGCGCGCATTGTACTTTTCCTGTATATATCGAATGGCAACTGTACTATCGTTATATATACAAAAACCGGAAGCACGACCGCGGAAACCATGATGTAGTCCTCCACCAAGATTTAGCGCGTGCTGAGCCTTTCCTTGCATTACCCAATCGACAGCGGTTAATGTGCCTCCGACAAGTTGGGCACTAGCTTCGTGCATATTTTTAAAGATCGGTGTATCCTCAGTGCCTATACCATAGCTTGCACATTGTGCCTCACTCAGTTTACCATGGCCGGCATCTTTAACGATTTCAATGTACTTCGGATCATGTGCAAGTAAAAGTTCTTCTTCTGTTGCAATACGTGCAGGAACAATATCGACATCATCGAGCGCTCCTATATTTTTTAATAAATCCATCGTTAGCGTTAAGCGTTTGTGATTGAAAGGATGCGTATCTGAAAATTTATATCCGAGTTGCTCTGGCGAATAAACAAAGACGGCCTTTTTCATTTTAATGAAACACCTGGTAAATTAGGCCATAACACGTCGAATCCTTCTTGGCGAAGTTCCTCTATGATAGCAAGTGGATTTAAAGTTTTAACTCGGACGCTTAAAATTTTATTTTCTGTATTTTCAGAATCAGGATATACTAAAACGCTTTGGACATTGGCATGATGGAGATTGAATATTTTCGTTATTTCAAACAAAACTCCAGGAGTATCGCTAACTCGAATTTCAATTTTGGAGCCAGGTTCAGTGGCTCCAGTCAGTTCTATATATGTGTAGAGTAAATCAGTTGTTGTCACAATACCTACTAGTTTTCCTCCAGAAACGATAGGTAAACAACCTACCTTTGCTTCATAAAAAGTGAGCGCTACTTCTTCTACAAAATCAAGCGGATGACCGACAAGAGGGTTTTTAATCATGATTTCTTCTACCTTCGCACTAAAGACTGGAGAATTAGGTTCATCTTTCAATGAGGAAGGTAATGCCTCTTTTATATCGCGCTCTGTAATTACACCTAGAACATGCCGATCATTATCGATGACAGGTAAATGACGAACTTTTTTTTCGCGCATCAATCTCAGTGCTTCTAGAACAGTGTTGGTCGGAGCCAATGTGTAAGGCCCCTCATTCATAATTTCTTCAACAATCATATACTCATCCCCTTTGTGTTGGTTTTAATACATGAAGCGATTTCTAAAACGAAGCCTGTCGAACCTTTCCATTGTTTCAGGGGGCACTCGTTTACCCTCCCGTGCCATAAGGCAATTAGCAGGATGTGATGTAATTTCAGGATCATCTGTAGCAAAATACTCGAAGCCAACGGAACTCATCATTCGCTCCATCATTTTGCGGTAATCCCATACATTTAATCCCGTACCTTTTAAGTCCCAATGCCAATAATATTCAGTTGTTATAACAAGGTAGTCCTCCATTTCATCTCCCATAAAGGACACCGCTAGCAATGCTTTACCAGCCCCTGTTCCACGATAGTCAGGAATGACCTCAATCGCACCTAATTCAATCATATTATCGATTTTGTCCTCTGCCCACCGTTCAAGCGGATCAGGATATAAATAGGTGACGTAGCCTACAATAATGTCGTTATTTCGAATAATAATAATACGCCCTTCAGGAAGCCCAGCAATTTCTAAGATGGCTTGCTGTTGTTGCTTAGGGGGTCTAAAGGCAACTAATCCCTCGTGGAATGTATATGTAGCTAATTTTTCTGGAGGAACAGGCCCTTCCACATAAACAGTACCATGCTTTGTCTCCTTTGTAACAGAAAAAAAAGTCTTTTTGTGTTCCATAATTACACCACCTGAGTTTAATAATTCCATTATAGCTGATTTAAAGCGGAAAAACGCTTAAAATTACGAAATATAACTACATTTTCGGAAAAATAAAAATATTGAGACATTCAGGTGGAATTCGTGTAAAATAGATTTATATTGCAACTGTTATTTAACAGATGAACGTTGTTGTACTAGGCATTGTTCGAATATTGATTGCATAAACTGTTCTATAACAATTGCTACATAACGTATTTGTCTTTGGAGAAAGTGGCGAATTTTAATATCATTCAGTAGCTGTTTTTTATGGCGAAATTGTTTCAATTGCCATTATTTCACTTAATTTTCTAAATGGGGATGGATGCTCCTTTTTTTATCCTTTATAGGGGCTTCAAGAGAAGATGAAATTGCATACAAGCAAAGTGAACCGAAGTGGCAGGCAGCTACGATTACGTCCAGGCGTAATTACGGGGGGTATCGTGAGTACGAAATGAAATTTGCTTACGAATGTACTAAAGCCAAAAAAGGAAGGGGTAAATTTATGGGGATGAAAACGATGGAGAAATTAACAGCGATACCAGGGCAGTATAACTTGCCAAATTATGAGGTGGCAGCAGCAACACATGATTGGGCAGAAACAGAAAAAGCATTTAGTTGGCATGAAACAGGTTTAGTAAATATGGCATATGAGGCTATTGACCGTCATACTGAAACATCTCGGAAAAATAAAGTAGCACTATATTACAACGATGGGAAGCGTAAGGAAGCCTACTCCTTTAATGAAATGAAAAGGCTGACGAACAAGGCGGCAAATGTATTTAAAACAGCAACAAACCTAGAAAAAGGCGATCGTTTATTTATTTTCATGCCGCGTTCACCAGAGCTTTACTTTTCATTATTAGGTGCTTTAAAAATGGGCGTTATTGTGGGGCCATTGTTTGAAGCATTTATGGAAGGCGCAGTTTATGATCGTCTTTCAGATAGCGATGCGAAGGTGTTAGTAACAACACCTGAATTACTAGAGCGAGTTCCATTAGATAAACTGCCAAACTTACAACATGTATTTTTAGTAGGATCTGAGATAGAAGAAACGCCACAAATTTTAGATTTTAATAAGCGCTTGAAAGAGGCTTCTGCTAGGTTTGACATCGAGTGGATGGACCGCGAGGACGGTATGATATTACATTATACTTCAGGCTCGACAGGTGCCCCAAAAGGTGTTTTACATGTTCATAATGCGATGATTCAGCAGTATCAATCAACACAGTGGGTACTTGATTTAGGTGAAAATGATGTATATTGGTGTACGGCTGATCCAGGTTGGGTAACGGGAACATCCTATGGCATATTTGGTCCTTGGTTAAACGGTGTGACAATGCTTATCGTTGGTGGACGCTTCTCGCCACAAGCATGGTATCAAGCAATTGAGGATTACAGTGTAACAGTATGGTATAGTGCGCCTACTGCATTTCGTATGCTAATGGGTGCTGGGAGTGGAATGCTAGAAAATTATGATCTATCATCATTGCGTCATGTATTATCTGTTGGGGAGCCACTTAACCCTGAAGTTATCCGTTGGGGAAGTGAAGAGCTAGGACATCGCATTCACGATACTTGGTGGATGACAGAAACGGGTGCACATATGATTTGTAACTATCCGAGCATGGATATTAAGCCAGGATCAATGGGCAAGCCATTACCAGGTGTTCATGCGACAATTGTAGATGATGCGGGTAATGAAGTTCCACCATTTACAATGGGTAACTTAGCGGTGCGTCGTGGTTGGCCAGCTATGATGCGTCAAATTTGGGGTAATCCAGAGCGTTATGAATCCTATTTCTTAAAAGGTGAGTGGTATGTGTCTGGTGACTCAGCTTATATGGATGATGAAGGTTATTTCTGGTTCCAAGGCCGAGTGGATGATGTTATTATGACAGCAGGTGAACGTGTTGGACCGTTTGAGGTTGAAAGTAAGCTACTAGAACATCCTGACGTTATAGAAGCTGGAGTTATCGGGAAGCCAGACCCTGTACGTGGGGAAATTATTAAAGCATTTGTATCTTTACGAGAAGGCGTGGAGCCGTCGGATGCTTTAATTGAGGATATTCGTGAGTTTGTGAAAAGGGGCTTATCTGCTCATGCAGCACCGAGAGAAATAGAATTTAAAGAAAAACTGCCGAAAACACGAAGCGGTAAAATTATGCGACGCGTATTAAAAGCATGGGAGTTAGATTTGCCAACTGGTGATCTTTCCACGATGGAAGATTAATTGCTATTCAACATGTAAATTTATTTTTATTCAATATATGCATCTGAAGAGGGTAGAGATTCATTCGATTAACGAAAGAGTCCCTACCTTCTTTTTCTTAATTTACAGTAGTATTTATCAATTCGAAACATCTATAACAGAAGATTGAGAAAATAATATAAATAAATAAAAATTCAGTTGACTTAATAATTATGCAGACGTATACTATTTTTAACTTATTTTAGAGGTGAGTGAAATGAAAGTAGGAATTGTGGGAGCAACAGGATATGGAGGATTGGAGCTTATCCGCTTTTTACATAATCATCCAGCGGTAGAGCATATAGAGTTATTTACATCTTCTGAAGAAGGTGTCGTTTTTTCTACAAAGTTTGGACATTTAGTTACGATAACAGATGCGCCATTGCAAAAAATAGATTATGAGTCATTAGCGAAATTGGATGTAGTATTTGCAAGTACGCCTTCTGGTGTGACAAGTGAACTGTTACCACCTTTAGTCGGAACAGGTCCGAGATTAATTGATTTATCGGGAGATTTCCGCTTAAAAAATCCAGTAAGTTACGAACAGTGGTACGGAAAAAAAGCTGCACCATTAGAAATTATTCAGCAAAGTGTTTATGGCTTAACTGAATGGAATGCTCATAATGTGAAAAATGCCGCACTTATTGCGAACCCAGGATGCTATCCAACAGCGGTTCTACTTTCGTTATTACCTTTGTTAAAAGAGAGACTAATAGATTCTAATTACCTCGTGATTGATGCAAAAAGTGGAATTTCAGGAGCTGGAAATAAACCATCGCAAACAACCCATTTTAGTGAAGTGAATGAAAGCTTCTCGATTTATAAAACAAATACACATCAACATATTCCAGAAATCGAGCAAGCTATTTCATTGTTTGCTGGTGTAGAGACAGCCATTACTTTTAATACACATTTAGTGCCGATGACACGTGGAATTTTATCTACCGCCTATGCTCCTTTAATGCCAGGTATTACAGAGCAGCAATTAGTCGCTTGCTTACAAGCAACATATGAAAAACATCCATTTGTACGGGTTGTAACTGATGTAAATAGCCTCGCTACAAACCGTGTAAAAGGCTCTAACTATTGTGATATTTTCGTCAAAGTCGATACCCGCACTAACCGTGCAACAATTGTCGCTGTTATTGACAATCTAGTTAAAGGGGCAGCAGGGCAAGCGATACAAAATATGAATGTGCAATTGGACTTACCTCAAACAACAGGCCTAGACGTCGTGCCATTTTTTATTTAAGTGCCATTTAAGTGCCAGTCACCCAAACAATTTTGAATTTTGCCAATTGTTTTAGTGCCAGTCACCTTTATTATACAAACTGAGGAGGAAAACGTTTATGACATTAACAGCATCAACGAACGTTATGAAAAAATTATCAAGTAAAAACATCGTTTCACCGAAAGGCTTTAAAGCAGCAGGTATCCATTGCGGACTAAAGCATAAGAAAAAGGATTTAGCTATTTTAGTTAGTGACGTACCTGCAAGTGTAGCTGGGGTATTTACAACAAATGCCGTTCAAGCAGCGCCATTAAAAGTAACGAAAGATGTTGTCTATACAACAAAAAAAATACAAGCAATGATTGTAAACTCTGGTAATGCTAATGCATGTACTGGGAAGCAAGGTGTAAAAGATGCGCAAACCATGCAAGCTTTAGCAGCTGAAAAGTTAGGGATAGCTACAAATTTAGTTGGTGTTTGCTCAACAGGTGTAATCGGAGAAATTATGAATATGGAGCCAGTTGCTAGTGGGATATCACAATTAGAGCCGAAGGATAGCTTGGAGAGTGCAATCGATTTTGCGCAGGCCATATTAACGACTGATACGGTGATGAAAAATACGAGCTATAGCACAGTAGTTGATGGCGAAGAAATAATTATTGCGGGTGTAGCAAAAGGTTCAGGAATGATTGAACCGAATATGGCGACAATGCTAGGTTTTATTACGACAGATGCCAATATAGAATCGGATGTATTACAAGCAGCATTATCAGAAATTACAAACTTAACGTTTAATGCCATTACGGTAGATGGTGATACTTCGACAAACGATACGGTAGTCGTAATGGCAAATGGTGTAGCAGGCAATGATTCTTTAACATTTGCGCACCCTGATTGGCATAACTTCTACTATACATTAAAAACTGTGGCAGAGGATTTAGCGAAAATGATTGCGAAAGATGGTGAAGGTGCTACAAAACTAATTGAGGTTGAAGTAGAAGGTGCCATTTCAGATGAGGAAGCGCGTAAAATTGCTAAAACGGTTGTTGGTTCGCCACTTGTAAAAACAGCTGTATTTGGATGCGATGCCAACTGGGGACGCATCATTGCAGCAGTTGGTTATAGTGGTGCAACAGTTGACCCTGATAAAATTACAATTCAAATTGGTGGTGCAACAATGGTCGAAAACGGTGAACCAGTTGCATTTTCTGAAGATGAGTTAATTCAAATTTTAAAAATGCATGAAGTGAAAATCTTTGTGTCACTTGGTATAGGTGAAGGCAAGGGGCATGCTTGGGGATGTGACTTAACCTATGACTACGTTCAAATCAATGCATCATACCGTTCGTAAGCGCATGGTTATTAAGCTGGGTGGCAGCACGCTTGAAGGCTTAAATGAAGCATTTTTTGAGAATTTTAAAAAACTACAAGCAAGTGGTATAGAACTTATTATTACGCATGGTGGAGGCCCTGCCATTAATCGCGAGCTTGCAGCACGACATATTGAATCCCATGCTTTAAATGGTATTCGTGTAACGAGCGCAGCAGCTATGGACGTTGTTCAGACTACATTAATAGGGAATGTTAATCCTTCGCTTGTGCATGAGTTAACAACAGCAGGCATTGCAGCAGTCGGGCTAAATGGCTTTGATGGCCAATTACTAGTCGCTGACTTTTTAGACAAGGAAGTTTACGGCTTCGTAGGGGCGGTGCAATCGGTCAATACGCCGTTGTTAGAAGCGTTAATTACAGCTGGAATAGTCCCAGTAATCGCGTGTGTTGGTGCAGATTGTAATGGTCAAGCGCTGAATATTAACGGAGATACGGTAGCAAGCGAAGTGGCACTTGCTATTGGAGCAGAAAGCTTACTGCTCGTTACGGATGTCTCAGGAATCCGAATTCAAGATGAATATCAAACAGAAGTAACGCCACTGTTAATAGCTCAATGGATTGAGGAAGGCCATATTTATGGTGGCATGATTCCAAAAGTACAAGGGGCGATCGAGTGCCTAAATGCAGGCGTTCCATCCGTGCAAATTGTTGGCGACACATTAGTCGGTACAACGATTTTGCCGTAATGTAGTTATGTAATAAGTGGACGCCGTGCTCTAAAGGTGGTGTCCATTAAAAATGAAGTTCAGGAGCTGATAAGATGAGCGCTTTATTTGGAAACTATGGCAAACGTCGTGCACAGATTGTTAAAGGGCAAGGAACTGTTGTGCAAGATAGTGATGGCAAAAAGTATTTGGACTTCACAAGTGGTATTGCCGTTGTTAGTCTTGGGCATGCTCACCCTGCTATCGTAAAGGCTATACAGGAACAGAGCGAAACACTTTGGCATATGTCAAATTTATTTGATATACCTGGGCAAGAGAAGGTAGCTCAAAAATTAGTTACAGATACACATTTTACGTATGCGTTTTTCTGTAATAGCGGTGCGGAAGCGAATGAAGCGGCAATTAAGTTGGCTCGTAAGCATACAGGAAAACATCATATTATTACATTTGAAAAATCATTTCATGGCCGTACATTTGGGGCCATGTCAGCAACTGGTCAAGGCAAGATACATAATGGGTTTGGACCACTTGTTGATAAATTTACAATACTGCCTTTCAATGACGTCAAGGCCCTTGGAGCAACGATAGACGATTCAGTTGCAGCCATTATGCTGGAAATGATTCAAGGTGAGGGCGGTGTGAATAGCGTATCACCTGAATTTGCTGCAGCAATTGCAAAAATTTGTGAGGATAAAGGCATTTTATTGATTGTTGATGAGGTGCAAACAGGAATCGGGAGAACAGGAACGCGATATGCATTTGAACAAACGGTTTTGAAGCCGAATATTATAACGTTAGCAAAAGGCTTAGGGGGAGGTTTCCCAGTAGGCGCAATGTTAGGAACAGCTGAATTGTATGAAACGTTTAGCCCAGGGACACATGGTACAACGTTTGGAGGCAATCCTTTAGCAATGCGTGTTGCTGAAACGGTCCTTGAAAACGTTTTTGAGTCAAGCTTTTTAGAAAATGTACAAGAATTATCAGCCTATTTTGTCAAGCAACTACAAGCCAATTTACCGCCAAGCTATACAGTACAAGGTCAAGGTTTATTACTTGGGATTGGCTGTGGCGATACAGAGGTAGCACCTTTTATTTCAGCAGCGGAGGACAAAGGTTTACTTCTTGTAGGAGCAGGACCAAATGTTATTCGACTTTTACCACCGCTTACAGTGTCTAAAACAGAGATTGATGAAGCAGTAGCTATTTTAAAAACCATTTTACTATAATAGAAGTAGGCTGTAAAAAAAGGCACGAGCCACATAAAATTTAATGTGCTCGTGCCTTTGTATGTGTAAGTCACTATTGCAGTTGTTTAACCAACTTATTTACAAGGCTAGGAAGCCATTCGTTTAGTTGGCTAAATGTGAACCCTGCTGCTTCTGCCTTTGTATTCGACATATACCAATGATTTGGAATTCCATAAGGTGATTGAGAATTTTCATCGCCGCCAACAAGTGAAACTTTTGCAAGTTTTCCAGTTTCCTTCTCAATTAATTCGAGTAATGCTTTCAATGAAATAGTGCCTGATGCTGTGGCATTGAAAGGACCTTCAATCGGTGAAACGCCAGCAAAATATAGAAATGCTGCTGCTTCATCATCTGAAATAAAACTCATTTTTGCATCAACATTCGGCAAAGAGATAGGTTGTGCCTTTAAAATGTGTTCTACATGGAAATGTAAGCGGCGTGTATAGTCGTGCTCTCCAAGAACAATTGGGAAACGCACAGAGACAACAGGGAATGTCGCTTCTTTATAAAGGACTGCCTCTGCTTGACGTTTACCTTCGCCGTATGAGAAATCATTAATATCGCCCATACGAATCTCGTATTTATATGGGTTAAAATCTGCCTCTGTTTTCATCTTTCCATCTGCTTCATAAGTAGCTAATGTAGAGGTGAAGACAAGCTTTTTCGTCTTGTTTTGTAGTAGCTGAGCCATTTCATGTGCTTCGTTCGGTGAATAGCAAATATTATCGTAGACGATATCCCATGTCGTATTAGCTAATGCTTTTGTTAATGCTTGAACATCGTTGCGATCAACAGTTATCTGTTGAACTTGTTCTCCAAATGGATTACCACTTTGGCCGCGAGTTAAAATTGTTACGTCATGTTTATTTTGAAGGCAAAGCTCCACTAATTTTTTACCGAAAAAGCGCGTGCCACCTAAAACTAAAATTTTCATTTTACCTACCCCTTTGCATAGTTGTCCTCTTAATAATGACAAAAAAATAGGCTTACTACAATTGAAATTTCATTGTAGTAAGCCTTTTATTATTCGGTTGGTGGATCTGTTGGAGGTGTCGTACCCCCATTATTTCCACCGCTGGAACCATTGCCGCCATTAGACCCGTTTCCGTTATTTTCGGAACCACTGCCATTATTAGACCCGTTTCCATTGTTGCCAGACCCGCTGCCATTGTTAGACCCGTTTCCGTTATTACCAGAGCCATTGCCACCATTGCCACCATTACCATTACCAGAGCCATTACCGCCATTTGACCCGTTTCCATTATTGCCAGAGCCAGAGCCATTGCCGTTATTCCCATTTGCAGGTGGTATAGGTACAGTAGGTGTTGTTGGTTTTTCTTCATCGTCCTCTTCATCTGGTTTTGTTTCACTGCCACCTGTTGAAACAACATTTGATTGTGGTGAAGTTAAACCTGTAATATCAACAGCAACAACTACATATGCTTGCCCACTAGCAACTGTCATACTTTGCGTAGCTTCTAGCACCGAAGAAACAAGGGTATTACCACCATTGGTAACATTATAAATTCGATAGCCTACTACGTCGTTAGACGAGCCACTCCAAGATAATGTGTTGCCATTAATTGAAGCATTTACAGCTGCAGGCGCACTTCCATCTGCTGGGAAATCGACCGCTGATACTGCTGAATTTGATAAAGATGAATTTTTAGGTAGTAGACTTGCTGGGTTACCTCCCAGTCTACCTAACATCCGTTTTATAAAGGCTTGGTTTATACCAGCACCACTAGCTTTTACAAATTCTGCTGGTGTATTTGGATGTGCATTATAAGTTTTACCTTGAATTGTTACAACACTCGATGAAGCTAAGCTATCATCAGGTTGTGACGGTAAAAATACTTTCGCGTTAAATAAGTCTGAACGTACAAGTCCTGCACTTGCACAAGCCGCAGAAGGTGCAAGGCCAGAAATACCACAGAATGAAGCAGTCACTACATTTTTTGGTGCCTTAAAGTTTGTTGAGGCATCGATTTGTTGTGGGTCTACATCATAGACTGAGTTCATTAATGTACCCCATAGTTTGTTAATGCGGGCACTTGGTTGCAAGTACGTATTATTAAATGCATCAAGTGAGCGTTGTTTATCGTAGCCCATCCAGACACCAAGGGAAATATTTGGATTATAACCAACTACCCAAACGTCATTCGTGTTTTGCGAAGTACCTGTTTTCGCTGCAAAATCAGAATTGAATTTTAGTGTATTTTTTGCAACTGTTCCTGTGCCTTTTGATAGTACATCTCGCAACATATCTGTCACGATATAAGATGTTTCAGGACTAAATACTTGTACAGGTTCTGCTTCATGTTGATAAATAAGATTACCATCTTGGTCTTCTATTTTTTCAATCATATAGGCATCAACAAACTGACCACCATTCGCAAAAGTAGCATAAGCATTTGTATTTTCTTCAACAGTTGTACCTATTTCTAAAGCCCCAATACCTGTTGAAAGGTTTGTATAATCTTCAGGTTGTAAATCCGAGAAGCCCATTTTTGCTAAAAACTCAGCGGGACGTCTATTTAAAATGTCATAATATAGGCGTAGGGTTGATATATTTAGAGAGTCAGCTAACGCTTCACGCGCAGGAATAAGACCGCGTTCATCGTTCGCCGAAAAGTTCTTAGGACTCCAATCGCCAATAGCGAACTTAACGTCAACTAAGGGACTCCCTGCACCAATCACGCCATATTCAATTGCAGGTGCATAAACAAGTAAAGGTTTCATTGTTGAACCATTTGAACGGGTAGAGCGAGTTGCGTGGTTTACTTGACTCGTTTTAAAATCACGACCACCTAGGAAACTTAAAATTCGTCCTGTGCTATTTTCGATTAAAATACTACCCACCTGTACAGGCATTTGCACATCTATTTCCTCACCTGTTACAGGATCTTTGCCTTTACCTGTATACGTTTGTCCGTAATATTTAAAGTTATCTGCCGCTTTTTGCATGGCATCGTACATATCCTTATTAATAGTGGAATAAATACGATAGCCTTTTGAACGAACGTCGCGGTCAGCTAAGATTGAATATTTTTCTTCTAATTTACTTTCTGTTTTTAAGCGTTCTGGATCGATGCCATCTTCTTGCGCTAACTTTTCAGCAATAATTTGCTTCGCGCGGTCTTCCAGTTCAAACGTTAACCAAGGATAACGATCTTCTGGACGTGCTTCTGGCGAACGGAAGTCTTTTGTAATGTCGTAAGCGAGGGCTTCTTTATATTGTTTCTCATTGATGTAGCCTGCTTCTCTCATACGATAGAGTACCGTTTTCATACGATCGATGCCTAGTTTTAAAGCTTCTTCACTTTTTAGCACACCTGTATTTGTAAATGGTGTGTAAGTATAAGGTGCTTGTGGAATACCTGCTATGTAAGCGGCTTGAGGAAGTGTTAAATCCTTTGCCTTCACATTAAATATACCTTCAGCTGCGGTTTCAATACCTGCGATATTGCGTCCAGTTGCATTTCGACCATAAGGAATAATATTTAAATAGGCCTCTAAAATTTCTTCCTTTGTCATAAAGTGTTCTAAACGCATTGCTAGTAATAGTTCTTTTGCTTTACGCTCATAGGAAACTTCATTTGTTAACACTTGGTTTTTAATTAGTTGTTGTGTTAACGTAGAGCCACCTGTTTGCGTAGCAGAGTTCGTTACGTCCTGTAGTAGCCCTCGAATTACGGCTTTAGGAACGATCCCATTATGCTCGCGGAAATATTCATCCTCTGTTGCAAGTACTGCATTAATTAAGTCAGGTGCAACAGCGTTAAGAGATGTTTCACGACGTTCTAAATCCGTACGCAATTTCCCAATATAAATATTGTTGGCAAAATAAATTTCACTTGTTTCCTCATAGTTGAAAATAAGGTCTCGTAATTCATCTTTAGAGCGTAAAGGCTCTTCTTTTACAAGTGAGGCAAAATAGCCGGCGCCAACAGAACCAACAAATACTGTGCCTACCAATGCAAAGACTAAAAATAGTAAAAATAAGTTCCAGACTACACTGCCTGAAATACGTAATGTCTTCATCCATTTTTGTTCGAGTAATTCATCGATCTTTGCATTGATTTTCTCAATCCAATCTTTCAAGGTATCGACCTCCTAAAATCTTGTTTATTATAGCATATAATGAATTGCCTCGAACATAGTTATTGACATTGAAAGAGAATCGTATAGAATAATGCTTATAGTTTTCTAGTGATGAAGAGTTTGCAGTAGTGTCTATATTCCCTGTTTAGAGAGCTGGCGGTTGGTGAAAGCTGGTCATAATGTAGAGACGAATTACGTACTTGGAGCTTAGACGTGCGCGCCTGCGATAAAGGCGGTTGAATGAGAGGAAGATGGATGACATCTTCAAGCCGGGTGGTACCGCGTTAGTTATTAACGTCCCTGCATGCAAAATTTTTGCGTGTAGGGACTTTTTTGTTTCTACACGCTAAAGAAAAACAATTTAGGAGGAAGAAACAATGACAAACGAATTATTACAAGATTTAGAATGGCGTGGTTTGCTGTACCAACAAACTGACGCTGAAGGCATGGAAAAACTTTTGGCTGAACAGTCTGTTTCACTATACTGTGGTGTAGATCCAACTGCTGACTCTATGCACATCGGTCATATCGTGCCTTTATTAACGCTTCGTCGCTTCCAAAAAGCAGGCCACCGTCCAATTTTACTTGTAGGTGGTGCCACAGGAATGATCGGGGACCCATCTGGTCGCTCTGAAGAACGTCAACTTCAAACAGTGGAGCAAATTGACAAAAACGTGCAAGCTATTCGAGGCCAATTAGAGCGCATTTTTGAATTTGCAGAGGATGGAAATGGAGCGCAACTTGTTAACAACCGTGACTGGATTGGGAATATTAGTACAATTGAATTTTTACGTGATTACGGGAAATTAATTAATGTTAATTACATGTTAGCAAAGGATACGATTGCTTCACGTCTTGATACAGGTATTTCATTTACAGAATTTGCGTACACACTAATCCAAGGTATTGATTACAATCATTTATACAACAACTACAACTGTCGCATTCAAGTGGGCGGCTCAGACCAATGGGGCAATATAACAACTGGGTTAGAAGTAATTCGTAAAACACATGAAGAAGAAACAAAAGCATTTGGTATTACGATTCCATTAGTAACAAAAGCAGATGGGACGAAATTCGGTAAAACAGCTGGTGGTGCGGTATGGTTAGATAGTAAGAAAACATCTCCATACGAGTTCTACCAATTTTGGATTAATGCTGCTGATGCAGACGTTGTAAAATATTTAAAAATCTTTACATTCTTATCACAAGAAGAAATTAACGCATTAGCTGCATCTGTAGAAGAAGAGCCACATTTACGTAAGGCGCAAAAAGCTTTAGCAGAGGAAATGACACGCTTAATCCATGGTCAGGAAGCTTTAGATCAGGCTATTCGCATTACTGCTGCACTTTTCTCTGGCGATTTAAAAGCTTTGTCGGCTGAGGAAATGAAGGATGCGTTTAAAGATGTTCCTTCTATTGAAATGGCGAAAGAAGAGAAAAATATCGTGGATTTACTTGTGGAAGCAGGGATTTCATCATCTAAACGTCAAGCTCGTGAAGATGTAACAAATGGTGCAATTAGCGTGAATGGTGAAAAAATCACGGATTTAGAATATATCGTAGATGAAAAAGATCGCTTAGAAGATGCATTTAGCATTGTGCGTCGCGGTAAGAAGAAATACCATATGGTGAAATTCGGATAGATTGGGTGCCTGTCACTCACACAATTCTCACACAATTCTCACACAATTCAACATCCCCTCGTTACTTCGAGGGGATGTTTTTGTTTTTAGCATTCTAAAAAGGATGGCAGAGCTATTTGCTGATAGCTTTGAGGGTGTAGAAGCTGCGCGAGTTTTAGGGCGCCCTCCACAAGTCGAGGGGAAGGGCGACAGTACAACCATTCTTCCATTACATGAACATGTTGTTTTTGAACAGCCTGAAGTTCGTTGGCCTGTGGACGTTTCAATAAATGGGCTGGTTTAATGCGCTCATAGGCAACACCGACCCATGCCATTAAAATATAATCTGGATTACGTCTTATAATCTCTTCCCAGTCTGTTTGGACATTTGCTAACTCAATATCGTGGAAAAGATTTTGGCCACCTGCAAGAACGCTAATTTCAGTTAACCAATTGACCTTTCCAGGCGTAAAAATAGGATTTGGCCACCATTCCCAATAGAGTGTCGGTTTTTCTTGAATTGTTTGGGCAATCGTTTGAAGCTGTGCGATAAAGTGTAAATATTCCTCAGAAATCTTTTTGGCATGCTCCTCTACGCCACAAGCAATACCCAGTGTTATAAGGTCCTGAGCAATTTCATTTAACGAGTTGGCATTAAAGACGATGTGGGGAATGTTTCTCTCCTGTAATGCCTCTATGTTTTTTTCCATGCCAGGTACACTTAACGATGCAAGGACTAAGTCTGGCTTTAATGTCTCTAGTGCATCCATATCAATGGATAAGTCTGGTCCAAGCTTTGGCAATTCATGCACAGCTAATGGCCAATCTGAAAAATCATCAACACCTACAAGTTGATCGGTTAACCCTAAATAGGCAACAAGCTCTGTATTGCTAGGGCAAATTGAAATTAAACGCATATGTGTCCCCCCATATCTTTTTAAGAAAAGTATAGCTTTCACTAGACGCACATACAATAAGCGATTGCTTTTTGCTCAAAAAAAGACGTGCCTCATTGAGACACGCCATTGTTAAGATAATTTTAAGAAAGTGCAACAGCTTCAAGAGATGCTGATTTTACTACAGGTCCCATTGCTGCTGTAATGATTTGTTTAATGTCCTCTAATGTAGCTTTACGAGGATTTGTTGCAGCACAAACGTCTTGCATAGCATTTTTTGCTAAAATTTCGATATCCTCATCCTTCGCGCCTAATTCACGGAAGCCACTAGGAATATTCAAGTCTTTAGACAGTTTTTCTATGGCAGTAATTGCTTTTTCTGCAGCGTCACGTTTACTGATGCCTTCAATATTTTCTCCTAACAATTCAGCGATACGAGCAAAACGCTCAGTGCGCGCAGTTAAGTTGAAGCGGCAAACGTGTGGCAGTAAAATCGCATTACATACGCCATGTGGTAAGTTATAGAAGCCACCTAGTTGGTGAGCGATAGCGTGTACATAACCAAGTGAAGCATTATTAAACGCCATACCAGCTAAAAATTGTGCATAGACCATTTGTTCACGTGCTTCTAAATCAGCACCATTTGCGTATGCACGTGGTAAAAACTCAGGTACTAGCTGAAGTACTTTTTCTCCGCATGCATCAGTAATAGGAGTTGCGTCTGTCGATACAAATGATTCGATGGCATGTGTTAATGCATCTAAACCAGTTGCAGCAGTTAGAGCTGGAGGTAAACCAATCATTAACTCTGGATCATTAATCGAAACTAGCGGTGTAACGTGCTTGTCAACGATTGCCATTTTAACTTTACGTTCAGTATCTGTGATGATTGTAAAACGTGTCATTTCACTCGCCGTACCCGCTGTTGTATTAATAGCGATTAATGGTACCAGTGGGTTTTCTGATTTGTCCACGCCTTCATAGTCATGAATGCGTCCACCATTCGAAGCAATAAGTCCGATACCTTTTGCTGCATCATGTGCACTACCGCCTCCAAGAGATACGATTGAATCACAGTTTTCTGCATGATAGACAGCGATTCCATCTTCAACGTTTTGATCTGTTGGATTTGGTTCTGCTTTAGGGAAAATTGCAACATCAATTCCAGCTGCTGTTATGATGTTAGCAATTTGCTCTGAGAGACCTAGTTTGTGTAAGCCCTCATCTGTTACGATCAATGTCTTCTTCACTTCTAAATCATTTAAGCGTTTACCAACTTCTTGAATTGCTCCAGGTCCAAATAAGTTTGTTTTTGGCATTACAAATTGCTTTAGAACGTCTGACATATTTCCAACCCCTTTTAAAAAATTGTTATTGCTTGAATGATGGTGAACCACCTTTCGAAATCCATATTATTCTATTTTTTTTGAAAGTTCAAGACGAATTTTTATTAAAATTGTTAATTTTATTGCTGTTATTATTTCACAAAAAAGTAACTGATAACATGATATTATGGAAGTTAATTAGGAGTAGGATGGTTGATTTGAATACGTTTAAATAAATATTATCGTATAAAAGTAAAATATATTTTTTGGAAATTAGTTCTATTTACGAGGTGGAATGAATAGTAAATAAATGATATACGGTTGTTAATATAATGATAGTGTTTATGTTGTTTGGAAAGTGAAAAATTGCTATTTTAATGTACAGAAAAATTTACAATTTATTAAACTCTATTTTTTGTGAATTTGTCTGACAATTTTCCCTAATAAATAGAGTTGTAGAAGAAGGGAAGTTGAATGCTTTGAATGCAAAGTTCACAAGACTAATGTGCTTTATTTTTGATTGGCAGGCTATTGAGCATAAAAATGAAAAATTAGTCGGACGGATGTATGGAAAAAAAGGGTCATTACAAAATATATAAAAAGGGAATATAAAAACTGTTTATAGAACGTTGATGCTCTATCAAAACATTACCTTTTTACATTTAAATACTTTTGAATTCGATAAAGAAAACTAGCAGCTATTTTTATAAGTTTAAAGAAAATAATAGACTTTTTTAAAAATAATGTTTAGCCATGTAGAGACTGGGAATATAAATAGTGAGCTAGTCAATAGCTTGAAAAAATTATTTAGGAGGAATTATAATGGCTAACAAGCAGAACAATCGCAACAGAAACAACAATGAAAACATGACTGTAGAAGAAGCGGGTCGTAAAGGCGGAGAAGCTACCTCCAAAAATCATGATCATGATTTTTATGAAGAAATTGGACGTAAAGGTGGCGAAGCTACGTCTAAAAATCATGGTCAAGAATTTTATCAAGAAATTGGACGTAAGGGTGGAGAAGCTACCGCTGAAAACCACGACGACGATTTTTATGAAGAAATAGGTCGTAAAGGTGGAGAAGCACGCAGCAACCAGCGTAGTAACAACTCCAATGGAAACCAAAATCAACGTAACAAAAATAATAACAACAACAATAACGACTAATTAAATAGTATGTAAAGCCTTAAACAAGCAAAGAGGCGTTTGTAGTTTTTAACTACAGACGCCTTTTTTGATGGAAAAAATCTCATTTCCTCTAAATAAACAGGATAAATCTGTTGTATTTCTCCTAATTTTAGTATATATTTAATCCGCTTCTAATAAATTTTCATTAGCTTGTTTTCAGAGGAAATGAGGAAAGAGATAATGACAACATTGAATAAAGAAAAAGAACTAAATGATATAATTCATTCCGTTATGCAATCTGTAGGGCTAACGGTAGCAATAAAACAAGATCATTCTGGTATTAATATGAGTTATAACTTTATTGGGGATTATATAGGATTTGATGCAAAAAGATTAGTAGAAGCAAGAAATGAGCTAATGTTACCACTTCCACTTGAGGTTTATGTAAAAACAATTACGTTACATGAATTAGGTCATGCTGTAGACCGTGAGGCACTACAAGCATCACTTCCTAGAACGATTGAAATTTTTAAAATGAAAAAACAGCATGCCAAAACGGAAATTTATCGTAATGAACGCCTTTTATCTATGATAATTGAAGAGCACCAAATGAATATTCAATTCGAGGAAACTGCATGGGAAAATGCATGCAAACTTAATAATACACTTCATTTAATAGATCAAAAGGACTTTGACTATATAAAGCAACATAGCCTAGCGACATATCATAAATTATACGAGCAAGATTTACATGTATATCATAACCTTTTAAGCCAGCCTGTTTTACAGTTAGCATAGATAAGCGTACTCGGCACTCAAAATTGTTTGAGTGCCTGACACTGAAAGTCACTCATTTGAAAATAATGAGTGACTTTTTTTCATAAGGAGAGATAATTATTATTCAAAATAGTCAGTCGGCTAGGTTCATTTACCTAGGAGAAGTTGGTTTGAAAAGTAGGAGAATTATTATGAAATTGTTGTTTAACACAAAAACCCCGCAAACCCTTGAATAAACAAGGTTGCGGGGTTTAAGAAACGAAAACAATCTAACGTTAAAAAATTAACGAGAGTAGTACTCTACGATGAATGCTTCGTTGATTTCAGCAGATAGTTCAGAACGTTCTGGAAGGCGAGTGAATGTACCTTCTTTTTTGTCTGCATCAAAAGTTAAGTAGTCAGGTACGAAGTTGTTTACTTCGATAGCTTCTGTTACTACAGCAAGGTTTTGAGATTTTTCACGAAGAGAAATCGTTTGACCTGGTTTAACGCTGTATGATGGAATATCAACGCGTTTGCCATCTACTAAGATATGACCGTGGTTTACTAATTGACGAGAACCACGACGAGTGCGAGCTAAACCTAAACGGTAAACTAAGTTGTCAAGGCGAGTTTCAAGAAGGATCATGAAGTTTTCACCGTGAACACCTTTCATTTTACCAGCGCGGTCAAATAGAGTACGGAATTGACGTTCAGTCATACCATACATATGACGAAGTTTTTGTTTTTCTTGAAGTTGTAAACCGTATTCTGATAATTTTTTACGTTGGTTCGGGCCGTGTTGACCTGGTGCGTAAGGACGTTTTTCGATTTCTTTACCAGTACCGCTTAGTGAGATACCAAGACGACGTGATAATTTCCAAGATGGACCTGTATAACGAGACATATTGTTGTCTCCTCCTTTAAATTTGGTTTTTTTGTTGTAAAACAAAAACCAGTAGTACCCATTCTTATACGCATTTTATTTTCATGTATTTTCGCCTATGCAGCCATTAGGTTACATAATACACCATCTATTTGTAGCTGAGACACTTTGAGAAGTAATACTCAGTAAAAGAGAGGAATAAAATACAGTAATAAGCTTATACCACTGCTGCGTTTATTTTACACAACCTTCATTGTAACTGCTTAAAGCGTAGACGTCAATTATTAGTATTGCTATTTTTAAAAAGGTCTATAGTAGGAATTTCCTTGAAAGACATTTTCCACTACTACGAAATGGTTATTGATACGGTATTAAATGTAAAATGTAAAAGTAAGGCAGAATTAAATAGTCAAAATGACACAAATTATGTATAATACATTATAAGTTAATAGTAATTGATTTGTACGTTATATAGAAAAGGTGATTTCATGACAGACCATTTACAAACGCTGAAATATATAAAATCTGATGTTTTGAGCATTTGGGTGAGTTCGAATGGAGGACTAATTAGTTTTAATGAGTATTTTTATTCATTTAAACAGTGTCTAAAGAAGCACTTGAAAATTGAAAATGCGGCATTTCTTAGCTTTGAAGGTAATAGTTTAATACCTGTGGAAGAATTAGCTAATTTAACAATTGAAACAAAACTAAATGCTGTGTCATGGCTAATGATAGAAGCCAGCTTTTACCAACAAAAAGTGGTGAAGCTTCCTTATATATTAAAAGAAAAAACAGCCTATAATATGATGACAGATATGGTGCTTTTCCAGGCGGAGGGCAAAGATCCTATTGGTGTGTTGCTTGTAGAAGCCACCGATACTTGGACGGACTTTATGACTTCGGATTATGGTGAAGAGTGTGTAGAAATACTTACGAAAGTTTTACAAACTTTGATTGAAAACTTAGAAGTAAAATTGAATGAAGATCAATATAGAAAACTTTATAATATGACGGACTTATTTCATTCAACAATGGATATTGATTTAATTTTAGAGAATGTATTAAAAAATATTAGAGATAATTTCCCTGAATTTAATGTGGAGCTTATATTATCCAACGATCAAGATCGACATACAACAATTGATATCAAGCTTTTTGATTACTTATCAGAAAGACCTGCTACAATTGAAGCTTTTGTATCAGGTGAGTTAACAACCGAACTAGCTGGAGATTTGAATTGTCGATTATTAAACGCTCCTATAAAAGGGAGACAAGCCATTTATGGGATTTTACAAGTTAGTGCACCAACCACATACCTTTTCTCAGCAACTGAAAAAGATTTTGTGCGCATGCTCGCACAAGCATCTGGCAATGCACTAGAAAATGCCAAGTTATATCATCAATCGCATCGCCTCGTAAGTGACTTACAACTTATCAATGAAACATCGCATCGATTAAATATGCGAATTGATATTAATGAAATGTTACTTTTCCTACAAAAACAATTAATGAAGTCTTTCCAACCAATGGAAGTTTGTTTCGCTTTTAAAGATAATGCTACTTATGTAGTGAAAGATGCTAGTACATCCTTATTTAAATCAGACGAAGGCAAGACTTATATAAATCATGTTGAACAACATTTTGAGCATACAAATGATCCACTTTTTATAGCCGATTTTAGCAGGTTAACCCCAAATCAAATAGAATATCGTTCAATAATGGCGATTCCTATATTAATGGAGGAAAAAATAAATGGCTTTAGTATCGTCTTACACAAAGAGCCGTATTTCTTTTCATTTGATAGCTTTAAGCTAATGCAATCTTTAATCCATCATTCTTCATTAGCGATTGCAAACTCTATTTTACGAAATCAGCTACAAGAAATGGTTGATCGAGATCATTTAACTAAATTATATGCACGCAGTTATTTAGACCAATTTGTAGAAAAATCATTAAAAACAGATCAATCAGGAATGTTTTTATTGATTGATATTGATAATTTTAAACGCATTAATGATACCTATGGTCATCAAATAGGGGATAAAATTCTTGTGCAAATTGCTGTGCAACTAGAGGAAACAATAGGTGCCAGTGGTATTTGTGCTCGTTGGGGTGGAGAGGAAATGTCGGTGTACGTACCAAATGTTGATGAGCAAAAAGCGATTGAACTTGCTTCAACAATTGTAGAAGTAATACCGAATGCAACAGATCCTCAAGTAACCATTTCAGCAGGTCTTATTACATGGGATCAACTCTATAAACCAGCCTTTCAATCTGTTTTCCTACATGCGGACACAGCTTTATACGAAGCGAAAAACAATGGGAAAAATAGATTTTGTATCCATGATCGAACTTTACAAACAAATGCATAAACTATGTTATACAATAAAATGCCCCGAAATGATATATTTATAATCCATTTCAGGGCATTTTTTAGTGGCAACTTGTAGCCGTTTTTTAAATATGAAGCAACAATGTTTTGACAAAATGTTCTAAGCCAACTTGATCTTCAGCAGAAAAGCGATTTTTAATCGGGCTATCTATATCAAGCACGCCAATCACCTTCTCTTGCTGAATGAGTGGAATAACGATTTCAGATTGGGATGCAGCATCACATGCAATATGCCCAGGAAAGGCGTGTACATCATCTACAACAAGCGTTTCTTTTTTTGAAACAGCGGATCCGCAAACGCCACGTCCAACTGGAATTCTTACGCAGGCAGGTAAGCCTTGGAATGGACCTAAAACTAGCTCTTCTTCTTGTAATATGTAAAAGCCAACCCAGTTAATGTCAGGGAGGAATTGATTAAGCAATGCAGAGGCGTTGCTTAAATTAGCAATACGATCTGTCTCACCAGAAAGTAGTGCATCTAATTGCTTTGTTAATGTCTTATATTGATCGACGATGGATCCTTCATAATTAATTTGTGTAAACATAATAGCACCCCGTTTAAATGTTATATAATTGGAAATAGAGTTTTATAATGCTGATGTAAATCAGCAGCAGTATGTGCATCTGAACCGAAAACGACAGGCAATCCAATCGTTTTACTATAATTAATAAAGGCAAATGGTGGATAAGGTTCTTGGCAATGTGTTTTACTTAAACCAGCACTATTTAAATCTAACTCATATCCCTTTTGCTGCATAGTAGTTAATATTTCCTGAATGCGGACAGTATCATCAATTTTCATATTATGGGCTAGTTGAAACTTATGAACTAGTGTTGGATGTCCGATACGCTTCGGTTTATATTGACCTAAATCTGCTTCTATCGATTGTAGGACAGTATCATAATATAAATGATAGACTTGTTCAATAGAACCTACCTTTTTAGCAAAAGCGATAAAATTCTCGGCAGAAAAATCGATGCATTCATAGGTGTTTTGCCACTGTAAAAAATGCACTGAAAGAATAGAGTCATCTAAAAAATGCCCATATGTATCAAGGAATTTACGAGTTTCTTGCTCAAAGCCTTGAATATAGTCTATCTCTAAACCAATCCGAATGCGAATATCTTGTGCATATTGCTTTTGAAGTTGCTGTAAATCTTCAAAATACGGCAATAAAAAATCTGGTTGCATGCCACTATCCTTTTCGGGTGTAGGGTCGCTAAAATTGAAGGGCAATGGTGCATGCTCTGTAAATGTAATATCGGTAAAGTTTTCAGCAATAGCTTTTTCAATATATTGTGTAAATGAATCAGATGTCCCATGTGGGCAATAGGGGCTATGGATATGGCCGTCTCTTTTCATACATATTACACTCCTTTAACTAGTAAAATGATATATACATATTTATGCTCTATGTTCAATGACACAGGCGGAACTGTCAATATGTAGGTCGTGAATACACTTTTCTGAAAATCACTCAAATTTTAGTACAAAAGGCGAAAACATAGTATATAATGAATACAACTAGCCAATTCGTTTATTGTAGAATAGGAGGCTTACGATGGAGTATATCATCATTCCAATTATCCTACTATTAATATTAGCCATAGTAGGATTAATGATGCGAAGAAAACATACAACAATCATTTCTCAACTTGAAAATGAAAAATTACAAATACAAAACAATCCTATAAATGAGGAAATTTCCAAAGTTAAATCTTTAAACATGAATGGTGAAACAGAGGAAATGTTTGAACGGTGGCGTAATAGTTGGGATGAAGTCATCGATGTACATATGACAAAAATTGATTCGCTTCTATTCGACGCTGAAGATCAAATCAACCGTCTTCGTTTTAAAAGAGCAACGTTAATAGAACGTGAAATAGAAGATTATATTCTTAAGTGTGAAAAAGATAAAAATAAAATCTTAGAAGAACTTAATGAATTAATTGGCAGCGAAGAAAAAAACCGTATTGAAATTGAACAGCTAAAAGAATATTATCGATCAGCACGTAAAACATTGCTTGCGCATCAACACTCATTTGGTGTCGCATTACCAGCACTTGAACAAAAATTAGAAGTATTTGTTCAAAAATTTGAAGAATTTGATGTACTCACAAGTGAAGGAAATTATTTGCAGGCACGTGAAATTGTCATTAACTTGAATCATGAATCACAGCAAACTTTCGAATACATTAATGACGTTCCTACTATTTTAACGGAACTACAAGTAAAGTTACCAGGTGCGATTCAAGAATTGCGCAATGGTCAACGTGAAATGGAAGAGCAATCGTACTATTTGCATCATTTAGAGTTAACAGAAGCGTTGGACAAACTGGAAGTTGAATTTGCAAAGTTAAAAGAAGAGCTTGCGGAGCTGAATATAACAGTTGTCAAACCTCGGGTTGCAGAAATAAATGAAGAAATCGACCATTTTTATGACTTGCTTGAAAAAGAAGTAATTGCTAAAAATTATGTAGACCAAAATTGTGAGCGATTATTAGGTTCTATTACAAATGTTATAAGCTCAACTCGATTAGTAAGTGATGAAGCAACATTCGTTCAGCAAAGTTATCATCTAAATGAAAAAGATGCTGAAATTCCAAAGGCTGCTTTAAAACAATTAGAAGCACTCCAACGTCGCTATGATTTATTGGCAATACGAGTTGCTGAGGAGAAATCCGCTTATTCAAGTCTACAAGAAGAATTAATCGAAATTAGCGAAGAATTAGAGCGCATTCATGAAGAGCAAGGACATTTATCCAATACAATGAAAAAGCTCCGCATTGATGAAAATAAAGCTCGTACACAAGTGGAAAACTTGAAAAAAACGCTTCAAGAAACAGATCGCCTGTTAAATAAGGCGAATATTCCAGGTATTCCTGAAGAGATGGATGCTCGTTTAGATGAGGCTGCAGAGCATATTTATGTTGTTATGCAAAGTCTTCAAGAAGTTCCACTCAATATGGGAACAATCCATAATAACTTAAATGCAGCAACTCTTTGCGTTGAGGATGTTCACGCGAAAGCACATGAATTAATTGAGAATGTCATGCTTATCGAACGGATCATTCAATATGGTAATCGTCATCGTGCAACGAACCCAAAATTAAACGCTCGTTTAAAAGAAGCGGAACAAGCATTCCATCAATACCGTTATGCGAAGGCTTTAGAAGAAGCTGGAACGGCGGTAGAGGAAATGGAGCCAGGTGCATTAAAACGCATTGAGGCAATTGTTGCGGAAGAGACGCTTACAAAGTCTTAAAAATGGAAATGAATAAACAATAATACAGCCACCTACATATTAGGTGGCTATTTTATTTTCTATTGTTAAATTAGCTTTAGCAATACGTGTGATTCTAGTTTACTATTGGTAGTTTATTCAATAAATAGGTCATCAACAAGAGATGGTAAATGACTAAATTAGAATAATAGTAGTCAATCGCGACAGATTGCGTTATGATAAATACCGTTAAATCAACGTTTTGAAAGTGTGTGAAAAATAATGAAGGTTAATACAATTTATCTTGATAATAGTGCTACAACAAAGCCTTATAAAGAAGTAATGCAAACATTTATGGCAGTGAATGAACAGTATTACGCGAACCCTGCGTCAATTCATGCGATGGGTGTAGAATCAAATGAATTATTAATGCGTGCGCGTGAGCAAGTAGCAGATATTTTGAAGACTGACGCAAAAAATGTGCTATTTACTTCAGGTGGTACCGAATCTAATAACACAGCAATTATTGGTTTAGCACGAGGTAATACACATAAGGGTAAACATATTTTAACTACGGAAATTGAGCATCCTTCTGTGTTAGAATCGGTCAAACAGCTAGAAAAAGAAGGCTTTGAAATAGAGTATTTACGTGTCAATGCACAAGGCGTAATTTCATTAGATGAGCTAAAGGCAAAGATACGCAAAGATACTATTTTGGTGAGTATGATGCATGTAAATAATGAAATGGGAGCTATTCAACCTATTTTTGAAGCTGCTACAATTGTTCATGCAGAAAGTCGAGCGGCATTTCATGTTGATGCAGTACAAAGCTTTGGAAAATTACCTTTAACTTTTAAAGGTGAGGAAGGTCCTGATTGTATTACTATCTCTGGGCATAAAATTCATGGCTTTAAAGGCTCAGGTGTCTTAGCATTCCGAAAAAAAATGCAATGGCAACCATATGCATTAGGTGGAGGACAGGAATTTGGCTTGCGTAGTGGTACAGTTGCTGTTCCACAAGCGGTAGCGCTGTCGAAAGCGGCTCGTATTGCAGTTGAAACAATGAACGAACGCCAAGAGAAATATCGTAATTGGCAACGGGAAATTCGGGCGGAGCTAGAGCAATTTGGTGATGTTGTGCATATTTTATCTACTCCAGAATGTGCGGCTCATATTTTATCATTTAGTGTTCGTGATTTAAAAGGTGAGGTACTGATAAATGCCTTACAAAAATATGGTGTCATTGTATCGACATCAAGTGCTTGTTCGTCAAAGCAAACAAAAACAAGTCATGTTGTAGAAGCATTAAATATTGATGAACACTTTAAAAAGGGTGTTATTCGTGTTAGCTTTGGCGCACATGTAACTTCTGAAGACATCGCACTATTTATACAAGTTATTAAAAAAGTAATGATGGAACTAAAAGGAGAACTTTTATTATGATTTGGAAAGAAATATTAATTCGTTATGGCGAACTTTCTACAAAAGGACGTAACAAAATGGATTTTATCCGTCGTTTACGTGAAAATATTCGCTATGCATTTGCAGATTTAGGGCATTTACACATTCGTACAGAACGTGATCGTATGTTTATTGCCATTCAAGACGAGGCACAAATGAATGTTTTATTAGCAGGATTACCAAAAATATTTGGCATTCAATCATTTAGTCCAGTAGCTGCTTGTGACAAAGATATGGATGCCATGAAACAACTTGCGATTACGATTATGGATACATTTAAACATGAACAATTAACTTTTAAAGTTGAAGTTAAACGTACAGATAAAACATTCCCGTTAGATTCTCACAGCATACAGCGTGAAATTGGTGGACATGTTTTACCTCAATATCAAAACTTATCAGTAAAAGTGAAACATCCTGATGTAGAGCTACGTGTCGAAGTTCGCCACGATTCAACTTACATGATGGCGCAAGTGATTCCTGGCGCAGGTGGAATGCCAGTTGGCTCTAACGGAAAATCTTTATTAATGCTTTCAGGTGGAATTGATAGTCCTGTTGCAGGTTATTTAATGATGAAACGTGGTGTACGTCTAGAAGCAATTCATTTCTTTAGCCCACCATATACAAGCCAAAATTCATTGGAAAAAGTAAAAGTGCTAGCAAATGAGCTAACAAAATTCGGTGCAAGTATTCGATTACATGTAATTCCGTTTACAGAAATTCAAGTGCTTATTAAAGAAAAAGTGCCGTCAAATGTGTCAATGACTACAACGCGTCGTATGATGTTAAAAGTTGCAGATAAAGTACGTGAAGAAATTAATGCACTTGCTATTGTCACAGGGGAAAGTCTTGGACAAGTAGCAAGTCAGACGCTTGAAAGCTTAACAGCTATTAACGCAGTTACAAATACACCAATTTTGCGTCCACTTATATCGAGTGATAAATTAGACATTATTGAAATTGCGGAGAAAATCGGCACATATGAAACGTCAATTCAGCCATTTGAAGATTGTTGTACGATCTTCACGCCTGCTAGTCCGAAAACGAAACCAAAGCTTGAAAAAGTAGAGCATTATGAAAGCTTTTCTGATTTCGATGACCTAATTGAGCGTGCTGTAAAAAACCGTGAAGTGTACATTTTCCCGAAAAAAGACCAGCCTACAGATAAATTTGCAGATTTATTATAAAAAAATTACGTGCGTAACAAATAAATTCGTTATTGTTTTTCGTTTATTTAAAAACGCCATTTAATAAGAAGGAAACCGTCTCAAAAACGTATTTGGGACGGTTTTTTTTAATATTTACTAGCTTATTTCCTTTAGAGTTACATTTTACCTTTAATTTTTTCGTATTAAAAAACAAATATCGCACATTCTATATTCACAAGGAGGTGAGACAGACATGACAAACAACAATGGTAGTTCAAACAAGCTTGCAGTACCTGGTGTACAACAAGCACTTGATCAAATGAAATACGAAATTGCACAAGAATTTGGTGTTCAATTAGGAGCTGACGCTTCAGCTCGTGCTAACGGTTCCGTTGGTGGTGAAATCACTAAACGTCTTGTACAAATGGCAGAATCTCAATTAAAAGGTATGCCAAAAAACCAATAATTGCAGAATAAGCAATTATTGAACTTAAAACCAGTGACCGTAAAAGGCACTGGTTTTAGTTTGTTTAAATTTAGTTTTTTTATGCCATGACTACTTGTATACATACGTGCAACAATGCAAATTACAAAGACAATGATTTGAATGTTGAAACTGTTTTTTGAATATCATTGCTTTCGCAAATAACTGAAATAACCGCTACGCCATCTGCACCTGCTTTAAAAACAGCAAGTGCATTGTCGCAGTCGATGCCACCAATTGCGACGATCGGCAACTGCGGATACATGTTTCTTGCTTGTTGTAAAAACTTAGTTCCACTAGGTGGTTTTGCATCGCTTTTGGACGTCGTTGCATAAATAGGGCCAATCCCTACATAATCCGCTCCATATGTTAAAGCAACTTGTAATTCAGTGGCTGTATGAACCGAAACACCAAGAATCATTTGTCCAATTTTTTGTCGCACTAGTGAGATGGGATGGTCGTCTTGACCAATGTGAAGGCCATCTGCCTTAAGCTTTAGAGCAAGGTCGATATCATCATTCACAATAAAGGGAACGTTGTATTTTCTGCATAGGTTTTGACATTGACGTGCAAATTGTTCGTAGTGCTCATTCGTCAATGCTTGTTGTCCTTTTTCACGAAACTGAAACATCGTAATGCCTGCTTGCAATGCGGATTCAAGAATTTCTAAAGGTTGTCTATTTTTTACGTTCGCTGTGCCCATTATAAAATAAAGCTGTAAATCACTACGTTTCATGAATGGTTACCTCACAAGTATCGAGAAATTTTTTGTAAGCAAAATGATTTGTTGGCCCATTGCCATTGCCAATCAATAAATCATGGCTAATGGCTAGCTGAATAAACTTTTTCGCTTCAATAATCGCTTGTTTTAAAGGCATTTTCTGGCCAATAAAAGCGGTTAAAGCAGCAGAAAATGTACATCCCGTTCCATGTGTATTTTTCGTTGCGATTCGAGTAGATTGCATTGAAAATGTTTTACCATCATTAAAAAATACATAATCTGTTGCAAAGTTATCATCCTGTAGATGACCACCTTTAATAATGACACATTGAACACCTAGCTTTAATAATGACTGTGCAGCTTGTTGGATGTCTGAATAATTGTGTATTTTGCTTGCTGTAAGCGTCTCCGCTTCAGGGATGTTAGGTGTGACGATTGTAGCAAGTGGTAATAGAGTGTTTTTTAACGCCTCAACTGCTTCTTGCTGTAATAAGTTTTCGCCACCTTTGGCGATCATTACAGGATCAACAATAAGTGGAATATTTAAATTAGACATAGCTCCTGCAATAGTATGAATAATATCTGAGGAGAAAAGCATGCCTGTTTTTATTGCACTAATTGAAAAATCCTCCAGCAGTGAATGAAGTTGTTTATTTACAAAAGCTTGATCAATTGGAAACACCCCGCTCACACCTAAAGTATTTTGTGCTGTTAAAGCGGTAATAACGGATGTCCCGAATACATTTAATTCTTGGAAAGTTTTTAAATCAGCTTGAATACCAGCTCCACCACCGCTATCTGAGCCAGCTATTGTCGTCACAATATGCATTATTTTTCACCGTCCTTCGATAAACGGTGAAGCTCATTTAAGACGGACACTGCGAAATCACCATTATATGGCGCACAAGAAGCGGCATGTTCAGCAACTTTTTTATAGCTCGTTAATGTATGGCACAACTGAGTATATGGCTCATTACCTGCCATATAAGCTGCACAGCAAATAGCACTTAATAAACAACCCGTCCCTGTAACTTCTGTCATGCGAGCGTTTCCACCAATAATCCATTTAGAATGCTCACCATCAGTAATAAAATCTTTTTCACCAGTTACAATAACAATGCACTTATATTTTTTAGAAATCTCTTGTGCTTTATCTTCAACAGATATGGAGCCGCTGCCACTATCCACACCTTTTTGTTGCCAATGAACATTAGCAATCGCGGCAAGCTCACCGATATTGCAACGAATAACAGCAAAGTGAACCGCTTCTAATAATTGCTGTATCGTTTGTTTACGTAAAGTTGTTGCCCCAACACCAACAGGGTCCAAAATCACAGGTATACCTAGCGCGTTTGCTTTTTTGCCAGCAAGGAACATCGATTGTTTTGTACGGGTAGTAAGCGTGCCAATATTAATTAATAAGGCTGATGCAATCGATACCATCTCTTCAACTTCGGTTGATTCATCGGCCATGACAGGTGAAGCACCAATTGCTAATAAGCCATTTGCTTGGAAATTGGCAACTACATAATTGGTAATACAATGAATCAATGGCTGTCTTTTACGAATAGTTTGAAAAATCATCATAGTCCTCCTTTTTTGGATGGACGTAAGCATGCAAAAAAGCTCTTTTTCGTGCAAAGTGTACACGTAAAAAGAGCTTATCATCAGTAATAAGATGTGTGTTGCTCCCTACGTCAGTATTAACTAACAGGTTCAAAGGGTCAGGTTTTACCTTCTCAACTCGTTATGAGTCCCCCTGCAATCATGAATTTTTTAGTTGTCCAAAATGTAACATACCTATTCTCAGTATTCAATAGTATTTTATCATTATCTGGAAAGCAGTGACTGATGCCATATAATAAACCATGATAATTGTCATGACTTTGTGAAAATAAGGTCCATCCATTGAAAATCATAAAAAATGAGTTTTATAATAAACCTAGCAATAAGGAGGCAGTTATTATGAAAAGACAGGATTTAATCGCACCAGAATGGTATAACATTGTTGAGGAGATTGAGAAGTATGCTCAGGACCCTTCTAAAAAAGCATTAATTGTTTATAACAATCATGAAGAAATTCAACATATTACATATGCAAATTTACTTGAAAAAGCAAATCAGGCGGCCCATGTATTTACTTCGCAAGGACTAGCAAAAGGTGATGTGCTTTTAGTAATGGTTCCAAGATCTGTTGAGGCATATATCGTATACATAGCAGCATTAAAAGCGGGCTTAACGATTATTCCAAGCTCAGAAATGTTGCGCACAAAGGATATTGAATACCGCATTACACATGCAAATGCCAAAGGAATAATTGCTTACGAGCCATATATTGAGCAATTTGATGAAGTAAATAATCTAAAGGGCATTTTGCAATATGTAATTGGTCAGGCGCATGCCCCATGGCAACCGTTGCTTGAAAAAATGGAGGAGCATCCAACAAACTATACGAATCCTACACCAACAAAAAGTACTGACACTGCTTTTTTAGCCTATACAAGTGGAACAACGGGCAATCCTAAAGCAGCTGTTCATACGCATAGCTGGGGTTATGCTCATTTACGGACAACAGCACCAAATTGGTTAGGTGTACAAGAAAATGATATAGTATGGGCTACTGCGGCACCTGGATGGCAAAAATGGATTTGGAGTCCGTTCCTTGCAACTTTAGGCAGTGGTGCAACAGCCTTTGTCTATAAAGGCAAATTCGATGCATCAACTTATTTGTCGTTGCTTGAAAAATTTAAAGTAAATGTATTATGCTGTACACCGACAGAGTATCGATTTATGGCAGCACTTAATAATTTACAGGATTATAATTTAAGCGAAATCCGCCAAGCGGTATCAGCGGGAGAACCATTGAATAGTGAAGTTGTAAAAGTGTTTTTAGAAACGTTTGATATCCAGGTTCGAGATGGCTACGGACAAACTGAAAATACATTACTTGTAGGGACAATGGTTGGCATGGAAGCGCGCGTTGGGTCAATGGGAAAACCGACACCAGGAAATACAGTAGAAATAATCGACGACCATGGAAATCCTGTGTCTGAAGGTGTAGTTGGGGATATTGCCGTGCATCGTGAAACACCTGCACTCTTTAAAAAATATTTCCAAGATCCCGAACGCACGAGCCTACAATTCCGCGGAGAATGGTATATAACTGGAGACCGTGCATATAAAGATGCCGATGGCTATTTTTGGTTTGAGGGCCGTGGAGATGATGTCATAATTTCTTCAGGCTATACAATAGGGCCATTTGAAGTGGAAGATGCATTAATGAAACACCCTACAGTAAAGGAAGCTGCTGTAGTTGCTAGTCCTGATGAAGTAAGAGGAAATATTGTCAAGGCATTTATTGTCCTGCGTGAAGGTGAGACAGGGGATAATACGCTTATTAAAAAGTTACAAAACCATGTGAAATTAATGACTGCCCCATATAAATATCCACGTGCGATTGAATTTGTAGATGTTTTACCGAAGACTGCATCGGGTAAAATTCGTCGTGTCGAATTACGTCAACAAGAAAAAGCTCTTTATACACATCAATAAATATTTCCTAGGAAATAAAGGCGAATAATCAAAGTTCATGTTTTATTATGAACTTTTGATTTTTTGTTGTAGCCTCATTTATTTATAGTAAAATAATAAACAACAGAACATTTTTACATAAAAATTGCTTAAAAGTGAAACGTTTTGGAAATTTAGACGTATAACGTGTTGAGGAGGCGTTTGTATGAATGTAAAAAGGTGGATAGCCTTGGCTATAGCTGCTGTGTTGTTAGTATTTTCATTAGGAATTAATACGATTTTTGCAATATTTAAATCAGACTTCTTTAGTAATTTTGACAGCATTGTCGCTGGAAATAATTTAAATGTTTATGAAACTGTTATTGAAGGTGAAGATTACAGTAAGCGTATTGCCTATTTAAAAGTGGATGGAACGATTCAAGATGTTGGATCGAACACATTATGGCAAACCGTAGCTTATGATCACCAGTTTTTCTTAAATCAATTGGACAATATTTTATATGATGATTCAGTACAAGGTATTGTGCTAAGTGTAAATTCACCAGGTGGTGGCGTAAAGGAATCGGCAGAAATTTATAAAAAACTGTTGCAAATTAAAGAGGAACGTCAAATTCCAATTTACGTTTCAATGGATTCGATGGCTGCTTCTGGTGGATACTATATTTCTGCACCAGCGGATAAAATATATGCACATCGTGATACGATAACAGGTTCGATTGGTGTCATTATGCAATCTATTAATTATCAGGAACTTGCAGAAAAAGTAGGCGTGAAATTTGAAACGTTTAAATCTGGGCAACATAAAGACATGCTTAGTCCAACACGTGAAATTACTGAAGAAGAACGTGCTATGATGCAGGATATGATTAATGAATCATATGAAGAGTTTGTTGATATTGTGGAACAAGGACGCAATATGTCTGAAGCAGACGTGAAAAAAGTAGCGGATGGTCGAATACTTGGCGGTACAAAGGCACTTGAAGCAGGCTTAATCGATGAAATTGGCGATGAGCAAGCAGCTATTGCAGCTTTACGTCAAGATTATGGTTTAGAAGATGCCGTCTTATTTGAATACAGTTATGATCAAGGTGGTCTACCGTCAATAATTGGTATGAAAGTAAGCTCTCTTTTTGGCCCATCAGCTGAAGAAAAAATGCTAATGAAAATTATGACAGAATACAAGGCACCGAAAATGATGTACTTATATGGTGAATACTAAGGAGGGCATACCATGACAAACAATGAATTCGTTTTGCAAGGGACACCCTCAATTGAACAACAACTGCTAAATAAGGAAAATACACCAATAGTGACTACGAAATATGATTTAAAGACGGCAGGATTTTGGGTGCGCTTTTGGGCATTTATCCTAGATGGATTAATTATTTCAGCTGTTGTAGGAATCGTAGTTAATCCGATATTTTACTTAATGGACTGGTCGTTATCGGATTCAATTTGGTATGCACCTATCTCCATTATTTCAGCTATTCTCTATTACTGTTATTTTGTATTGATGACAAAGTTTTTAGGGCAAACGTTGGGGAAAATGGCTTTCGGGTTACGCGTTGTTTCACTACAACATGACAAACTTACATGGTCAGACGTGCTGTTCCGTGAATGGATTGGTCGCTTAATTAGCAACATAATTATGCCCCTTTATATTTTTGTTGCGATTTTACCCGACAACCAAGGCATACATGATTATTTTGCCGATACTACGGTTGTCCATGAAAAGGTATATGTAGCTAAAGAAACAGCACAACCTGTTGCACAACCGACAGCACCCATTCATGAAAGTACAAAAGAGCCTGAAAAGATAGAGGAGAAACCTGAAGAATCTTGAGCAGGTAAAGACTTGAATTTTTAAAAAGGGATAAAGTAGTTCATAAATTTCTATTATGTAAAATAGAAAAATAGTTGATGGTAGCGAAGGCGGTGACTCCTGCGGGAACAGCACAAAACGTTAGACGCAACAGGCGGCGTGATTAGCGACGGTTGCGGCTTACATTGTGCCCGCGGAAAGCACCGCCTTAGCGAACATTACTGACTAGAAAAGTGTTAGATTGATTGCAGTCATTCTAACACTTTTTCTTTTGTAATTTGAAATGCAAATAGGTCTCATAGTGCAACAATTACAAAGTTTACACTATGATAAGCTGTCCTAGTTGCAATTAATTCCCTACATTTAGTAAGATTATGTACATATGATGATTAGGAGGCGTTTTCATGGCACAAATTACATTTAAAAAAGGTCCAGTAACACTTATTGGTAACGAAGTAAAGGTTGGAGACCAAGCACCAGATTTCACAGTATTAGCAAATGATCTATCACCTGTTTCTTTAAAGGATTCAGAAGGTAAAATTCGTTTATTTAGTGTTGTCCCATCTTTAGATACAGGCGTATGTGATGCACAAACACGTCGTTTTAATGAAGAAGCTGCAAATTTAGGGGATAACGTAGTAATATATACAGTATCTGTTGACCTACCATTTGCACAAAAACGTTGGTGCGGTGCTGCGGGAATTGATGCTGTTCAAACAGTTTCAGATCATCGCGATCTATCATTCGGTGAAGCATATGGTGTATATATTAAAGAATTACGTCTTCTAGCACGTGCAGTTTTCGTGGTAGATGCAGATGGAAAAGTAACTTATGTCGAGTATGTACCTGAGGCTACAGATCATCCAAACTACGAAGCAACAATTGCAGCAGTTAAAGCACTAGCATAATTTGCTTCTTTTAGGCTAAGATAATACTAGACAAAAGGGCTGTGACAGAGTTTGTCACGGCTCTTTTCTGCGTGAAAGGAAGTTATGTATGGAAAAGATTGAAAAACTATTTGGGATGCTAAATGAGCATGCGGAAAAAATAGAAAAAGAGCAAAATACGACGTTATTAGAAGGTATACTTGATGGACTAGAGGCTTGGCTTGATGGGGATGTAGATTTCTCACAGCAAGGTACAACGAAAGAAGATGTGCGCAAGTCCATTCAAATTGCAATTTTAAAAGGTATGCGTAAAGGTTCACAGCCGAATCATCAAATGACACCAGATACGCTTGGTCTTTTAGTTGGCTATTTCGTGGAACAAATTTTTGCGGATCAATTAGCAAAAGAAAAACTAACAATGCTAGATCCAGCAGTTGGTACTGGTAACTTACTGTTAACTGTCATGAATTTACTCGATGGAAAAGTAGAGGCATCTGGAGTAGAGGTAGATGAGTTATTGATCCGATTAGCCGCAGCAACAGCAGATTTAACAGAGCAGCCAGTTTCTTTATATCGACAAGATGCTTTGCAAGACCTATTAGTAGATCCTGTAGATGCCATTGTTTGTGATTTACCAGTCGGTTATTATCCGAATGAGGAAGTGGCGTTAGATTATGAGCTTTGTGCATCTGAGGGAATGAGTTATGCGCATCATTTATTTATTGAGCAATCTATTAATTATACGAAAGATGGGGGCTATTTATTTTTCCTAGCTCCAACGCATCTCTTTGAATCTGAACAGTCTAAGCAACTGCATAAGTACATTCAAAAGCACGCATGGATACAAGCAATCATTCAATTACCAGATACGATGTTTGCTAATAAATCACTTGAAAAGAGTATTGTTATTTTACAAAAACAAGGGGAAGCTTTTAAAGCTCCAAAAGAAGTATTGTTGGCAAAAGTTCCAAATATGCAAAATAAACAAGCGCTTGCGATGTTCTTTGAAAAAGTGAAAATGTGGCAAGAAGGGAAATAATAAAAAAGGTATCCAAATTTGGATACCTTTTTATGTATTGCATTATTAAGCTTCTGGTGTACGAATAACTAGAACGTCACAATTTGCTGAACGTACGATTGCTTCAGAAACGGAACCGATTAGGAAGCGTTCTACTGCATTTAAACCAGTAGCGCCACAAATAATTAAATCTGCATCAACAATTTTAGAAAGTTCTTTTGTAATAATATTTTTAGGAGATCCATACTCAATTATAAGGTTTACGTTTGCTAAGCCTTCATCTTCAGCTTGTTTTTTGTAACCATTTAATAATTCTTCTGAGAAAGCCTGTGCGCGTTCAGCAATTGAACGATCATATGCTTCAATAGCAGCGAATGAACGCGTATCAATAACGTTTACTAGGTTTAATACGGCACCTTCGTTACGTTTAGCAACGTCGATTGATTTACGAAAAGCGTACTCCGCTTCTTTAGAACCGTCTACTGCAACTACAATGCTTTTATAATGATTAGCCATTTGTATTACCTCCCTATTTGTATAATGTAATTATACCAAATCATTTTCTAAAGGAAATACTTTCCGTAGAAAATTTGTGAATAAGTAAAGGCGTTTACTATGAAATACCTTTATTCGCTCAATTAGTATTAATATTTAGTATTTTAAAAATGTTATGAATTTAATTAGTATTTGCTTTAATTAAAGCATTTTTTTCACTTGTTTGGTAAGATGGAAGTGCAAAGGGGTCATCATCTACGAGAAATCGTATTTTGATGAAATATTGCTTAGTTCATAGGTTATGAAAGGGGATTGGAAATATGAAGATTGGTATTCCAAAAGAAATTAAAAACAACGAAAATCGCGTAGCAATGACACCAGCTGGGGTTGTCTCATTAACGCATGCTGGTCACGAAGTGTATATTGAAGCGGGTGCGGGTATTGGTTCAAGCTTTACAGATGCAGATTACGTGGCTGCGGGTGCGCACATTGTTGCATCAGCAAAGGAAGCATGGGCTCAAGAAATGATTTTAAAAGTAAAAGAACCCGTAGCATCGGAATACGATTACTTTTATGAAGGACAAATCTTATTTACCTACTTACATTTAGCGCCTGAGCGTGAGTTAACGCAGGCATTAATAGATAAAAAAGTTGTAGGTATCGCCTATGAAACAGTACAACTTGCAAACGGCTCCTTGCCTTTATTAACACCAATGAGTGAAGTGGCAGGTAAAATGGCAACGCAAATTGGTGCGCAGTATTTAGAAAAAAATCATGATGGTAAAGGGATTTTATTAGGTGGCGTATCAGGTGTACAACGCGGAAAAGTTACTGTAATTGGTGGCGGAATTGCTGGTACCAATGCTGCAAAAATCGCTGTTGGTATGGGTGCAGATGTAACGGTCATTGATTTAAGTCCAGAACGTCTACGTCAATTAGAAGATATGTTTGGTCGCGATGTACAAACGCTTATATCTAATCCTTACAATATTGCAGAATCAGTGAAAAGCTCCGATTTAGTTGTAGGTGCTGTTCTAATTCCTGGTGCAAAAGCACCGAAGCTAGTATCGGAAGAAATGATTCAATCAATGCAGCCTGGTTCTGTTGTTGTTGATATTGCTATTGACCAAGGTGGAATTTTTGCGACATCTGATCGCGTTACAACACACGATGATCCAACATATATTAAGCACGGGGTTGTACATTATGCTGTTGCGAATATGCCAGGCGCTGTACCGCGTACATCAACGATTGCTTTAACAAATAATACAATTCCATATGCGCTACAAATTGCAAACAAAGGCTATAAGCAAGCATGTATTGATAATCCAGCATTGAAAAAGGGTGTTAATGCATTAGATGGACATATTACTTATCAAGCAGTCGCAGAAGCACAAAGCTTACCGTATGTGAATGTGGATGAATTAATAAAATAAAATGAAATACTAAAATAAATATAGAAAAATTTTGCGGTTGATTACCGTAACGTGCGGATATATTTTGTACGGGATATAAAAAGTGTTAGATTGATGGCAGTCAATCTAACACTTTTTTTGCTATGCTGTTGTAGTTCGCTATGGCATGCGTTTTCCGCGGGCAACCGTAAGCCGCAAGCCTCGCAGACGCTCGGTATGTTGCGTCTTACTATGCGTGCGTTCCCACAGAAATCGCCGCTTCCGTTTGGAGGAAATGCCAATGTATAATGGTCGATCCTCTACATCATATTTCTACCTGTAAAACACTTTGTTAATTACAGGACAATTAAGTCTTTAGGGAATTTAGTTAAAACTTCTACCCCATCTTTTGTGACTACAACATCATCTTCAATACGGACACCTGTCACATCTGATTTGTATACACCTGGCTCGATTGTGAACACCATGCCTTCTTCCATTACCATGTCATTTGCGCCCGTAACTGATGGGAATTCATGTACGGAAATACCAAGTCCATGACCTAGTCGATGTGTGAAGTATTCTCCATAGCCTGCATGAGTAATTGTGTCGCGAGCAATTTTATCTAAGTCCATTGCACGTACACCAGGTTTTACTGCCGCAATTGCATTTGAATTAGCTGCTAATACAGCATTATAGATTGCTTTTTGTGCTTCAGAAGGTTCTCCAAATGCAACTGTACGTGTGATGTCTGAGCAATACCCATCGTAAATTACTCCTAAGTCAAATAAAATCATATCGCCTTTTTCGACTTTACGAGCGCCTGGTTTTCCATGTGGTGAAGCTGATTTAGGGCCACTTAATACCATTGTCTCAAAGGACATCTTACAACCCTTTTCTTGAATAGCACTTTCGATAGCTGTTAAAATTTCCATTTCAGTTTTACCTTCAGCAATTTCTTTACAGCCTACTTCAATTGCATAATCAGCAAGTTGTGCAGCTTTGCGAAGCTTGTTTAACTCATCTTCATCTTTAATTACACGCATTGCATTAATTTTTTCATCTAGACGTACAAAAGTTGCTTGTGGAAATGATTGCTGTAAAGCTTCTAAACGTTCAACAATAAGCTGTGCTTTTTCAATTGCAAACGTCAAAGGATTTACATTACGAGCAACTATTGCTTGTGCAAGAATATCCATAGCATTATCTGTATCTTGATGGCCGATGACTTCATATGACCAGCCTGCAGCTTTTGCATCAGGAATCTCCATTTGTGGACAAATTAAAAAAGGCTCAGCCTCTTTAAAAATCATCACTCCTAGTAATCGTTCATGGGGGTTACTTTTGAAACCAGATACGTAAAAGACATTATCGGGAGTCGTAACGAAAGCAGCATCGATTTGATTTTTTTGTAAATAGTTTTGGATTTCTTGTACTTTTGACATCATCTATTTCCTCCTCATATTGCACCTAGTTTGCTGATCTAGCCTATAGCGACACGCCTTCATGTGGCTTCAATTATTTAAGTGAAAGCAGTGCAATGTTTACTAGTGCCCACTATTGAAAGTAAAGCACGGCGTGGTTTTTCCCGACAGTCGAAATGTCGGGAAAAGATGTGCACTATACACTTTTCATATCCTGTTTAAGCATATCAAAAAAAGGGAAAAAGCGCATGGATAGCGAATTAAAAGATGGAGCAAATATTCAATTATCAGGAGGAACGATTAATGCAAATTAGTTATCATGGACATTCTGTTGTAAAAATTCAAACAAATGGTAAAACAATTTTAATTGACCCTTTCATTAATGGAAATAGCCAAACCGATTTAAAGGTTGCAGAAGAAGCACCAGATATTATTTTGCTTACACATGGGCATAATGACCATGTTGGGGATACTGTGGAGCTTGCAAAGAAAAAGGATGCACTCGTTATTGCACCGAATGAGTTGGCAAACTGGATTTCTTGGCAAGGAGTGAAAGCGCATCCAATGCATATAGGGGGAGCAAAGGAATTTGATTTTGGAAAGGTGAAATTTACACAGGCTTTCCATGGCTCTTCTTATGTAACAGAAAACAATGAAATTATTTATATGGGTATGCCTGCAGGCGTTTTACTGTTTATCGAAGGATTAACAATTTATCATGCAGGTGATACAGCACTATTTAGTGATATGAAATTAATTGGAGAGCGTCATCCAATTGATGTAGCGTTTTTACCAATTGGTGATAATTTTACGATGGGACCTGAAGATGCGGCATGTGCAGTATCATTTTTAAAGCCAAAAATTGTTGTACCAATTCATTATAATACATTCCCTCCGATTGAACAGGATCCGCAAATTTTTGCTAATTTAGTACAAAATGCAGAAGTTCAAATTTTAAAAGCGGGCGAAAAAGTAAACTGTTCCTAATCATTTGAGGTGCTGTACTATAATGATTGACACCACGTGCGTAGTTGAAATAATGGGAAACGTAAAACATTTTACACCTTTATACTCAATATTTTCGCAAAAAATATGGTACACTAATAACAGAATTCATTGCTTGAGAAATAGGTGATATTTTGTCAACAAAACATGAGAAGATTTTACAATACATCGAATCACTACCCGTGGGCGATAAAATTTCGGTACGACAAATTGCAAAGGAAATGCAAGTGAGTGAAGGAACGGCTTACCGTGCTATTAAAGAAGCGGAAAATCGTCGTCTTGTAAGTTCTATTGAACGTGTCGGAACAATTCGTATTGAGAAGAAAAAGAAAGAAAATATCGAACGATTAACATTTGCAGAAATTGTTAATATTGTAGATGGCCAGGTGCTAGGTGGTAAAACTGGTCTACATAAAACATTAACGAAATTTGTAATCGGTGCGATGCAATTAGAAGATATGATGCGTTATACAGATGCAGGTAGCTTACTGATCGTCGGAAACCGTTTTAAAGCTCATGAAAATGCGCTTCGAGCAGGTGCAGCTGTATTAATTACAGGTGGATTTGATACAACGGATGACAACAAACAGCTTGCCGATTCATTAGATTTGCCGATTATTTCAACTAGTTACGATACTTTCACCGTGGCAACGATGATTAACCGTGCGATTTATGACCAGTTAATCAAAAAAGATATTTTATTTATTGAGGATATTTTCGTGCCAATGACCGAAACATCTGTGCTCCACAATGATGAAACGATTCATCATTTCCAAAAATTAAATGAGCGTACAACGCATGGTGCCTTTCCTGTAGTAACTGCTATGAATAAGTTAGTAGGAATGATTACCGTGAAAGACGTCATCGGTAGGGAAGAGGACGAGCTGATTGAAAAAGTAATGACGAAAAATCCAATTGCTGGATCAATGAAAATGAGCGTCGCTTCCGCAGGGCATCGGATGATTTGGGAAGGGATCGACTTACTGCCAATTGTAAATGACGATAATGTTTTACAAGGGGTCATTAGTCGACAAGATGTGCTAAAGGCGTTGCAGCTTGCACAAAGACAGCCTCAACACGGTGAGACTATAGATGATTTAGTGAAAAATGAAATGAAAGTGCTTGGCGATGAAGATTTAATCGTGGAGTTTAAAGTGACACCGCAAATGACAAACCAATATGGGGCTATTTCTTATGGAGCATTTACAACGTTACTAGCCGAAGTTGGATCATTTGCATTAAAGCGTCGTAAACGTGGCGATGCAGTTGCAGAAAACATGACAATTTATTTCATCAAGCCTGTTCAAATGGAGAGCACGCTTACTGTCAAACCTCGCATATTAGATATGAGTCGTAAGTTCGTAAAAATGGACTTTGAAGTATTTAATGAGCAAATGCTTGTCGGTAAGGCAATGATGATGTTCCAGCTATTGGAGCGTTAAGCAGACAAAAAGGGATGACCTAGGCAAATACTAGGTCGTCCCTTTAATAGTTTTTTTGCAATTATATGTGTACTACAGTGTATTTGTTATCGATTAATCCGAAATTCTTCATCAACAAACTGACCATAATGTCGGGCCTTTTTAATATTTTCCACAACAACAAAGATGCCTAACACGACAAGAATTGCTACAATGATAAATGTAAACGTTCCAGGGAATAAGTATGCTTGATTCAATGCAAATGCAAGAATAAAAGAACCTAAACCTATATTCGACTTACTTTTGTACCAATTTTTAGCAATAGGTAATGGTGAACGGAACTGTTTTGTTTTAAAATAAAAATAAAAGACAAATGATATAATTATGGCAAACACAAAAATTAAATTGAGCATAGTAAACCTCCTAGCATAACTAGACATTATTGTAACGATTATTGAGGAAAAATGCTAACGGTTATTACTATCATTTTGGGGGAAATCACTTTGAAAAGACAAATCATCGACACAATTGCTTCATATGAGACAATCGTTATTCATCGACATGTGCGTCCAGATCCAGATGCGTATGGATCACAATTAGGCTTAAAAGAATTAATTTTAGCAAATTATCCAGAAAAGAAAGTGTATGCTGTTGGTGAGCATGATACATCCTTGTCGTTTTTAGCTGAACCTGATCAAATAGCGGATGATGTATATGAAAATGCGCTGGTTATAGTAACAGATACGGCGAATACAGAACGTATTGATGATCAGCGCTATACAAAAGGCAAAATGGTCATAAAAATCGATCATCATCCTAATGACGATCAATACGGAGACTTATTGTGGGTAGATACAACTGCTAGTTCTTGCAGTGAGATGATCTATGTGCTATTTGAAGAGGGGAAAGAAATCGCTGATTGGAAACTTTCAGATGCAGCCGCACGATTATTATTTGCTGGAATTGTTGGAGACACAGGTCGTTTCCAATTCCCAAGCACAACTGTAAAAACATTCAAAGTTGCAGCGGAACTTATTACATATAACTTTGATCGAAATCAAATTTTCGATGGGATGTATGAAATGGAGCAAAAGCTGTTAACGTTACAAGGATATATTTATCAAAATTTTGTTATGGATGAAAACGGTGCAGCGCATGTAAAGCTGACAAAAGAGTTGCTTGCTGAATTCAATGTTGTACCATCTGAAGCATCGCTTTTAGTGGGCTGCCTCGGCAGTGTAAAGGGGATTTGTGCATGGGTAATCTTCATCGAAGAGGAAGACCAAATTCGTGTTCGTTTACGCTCTAAAGGACCGATTATTAACACTTTAGCGAAGGAATTTAATGGTGGCGGTCATCCACTTGCTTCTGGTGCAACTGCTTACTCATGGCAAGAAGCAGAAATTGTCACTGCACGTTTAAAAGAAATTTGTAAGGCATATTAATAAATTTTGAAAGGCAGGGATTCTTTTGACACATGTATATACACAAATGCATACGAGCGCGGATTTATTAAAAAGCACGATTCGGCTTGAACAATTGATCCCTTTTTTACAAGAACAAAATACGCAGGCCTGTGCAATTGTCAATTCGAAATTGTACGGGCTTTTACCTTTTTGTAAAGCGATGCAGCAGGCAAATATGCACGCGGTAATAGGGCTTTCGGTGAAGGTACAATGGGATAATAAAATAATACCGCTCGTGTTGTATGCACAAACACAGCAAGGCTACCAGCATCTTTTAAAGATTAGTAGTGCTGTTTCTATTCGAGAAGACGAGGTATTGCCATGGAGATGGCTTGAAGGCTATGCAAAGGGCTGTATAGCGTTGCTTTCGGCGAATGATATAGCGGAAATAGTAGAATGGGCAGAAATAACAAGTGCTTTACAACAAGTATTTGGTAAGCGTCTATATGTAGGAATGGCAAGACCAGGTGGCATAATAGCAGACAATGAAGCTATGATTTCACAGTGGTGCGAAACAAAAGATATTTTCATTGTAGCTACACAGCGTTGTTATTTTTTACGACCAGAGGATCATTTTGCGTATGAAGTTGCTAGAGCTATTGATACAGGGGAAAAGCTTCAAGAGACGATGCTAACAGCTCATTTAGAAAACTATTATGCGCCGACTGAGGAGCAGTGGAAGAGTTGGTTTTCAAATCGCCCTGAATGGATTGAGGCAAGTGTCGATATGTTAGCTAGCTGTGTTGCAAAAATTCCTGAAATGCATGTTCAAATGCCAAAATTCCCACTAAAAGAGGGTGAAACAGCCGAAAGTTTGCTTGTAAAAGAAACGTTTTCAGGGCTAGCTAATCGTTTAAAACTAACAGAGGTTCCAGCAATTTATCGAGATAGACTGCAATATGAGTTAGAAATTATATGCTCAATGGGCTATGCTGATTATTTTTTAATTGTTGCAGATTTTATGCGTTATGCCAAAGAGCATCGCATTTTAACTGGGCCAGGTCGTGGTTCTTCAGCAAGTTCACTAGTTGCATTTAGTCTTTCTATCACACAGGTAGATCCACTTGCCTACGGTTTATTGTTTGAACGGTTTTTAAATCCTGAACGTGTAACATTGCCCGATATTGATATTGACTTTGTTGACAGCAAAAGACAACAAGTAATTCAATACGTTGCACAAAAATATGGCAAGGCTAATGTTGCGCAAATCATTACTTTTGGTACTTTATCAGCGAAAGCAGTGGCGAGAGATGTAGCGCGTGTTTTTGGTTTTGATGCTGAAGTGATGGAAAAAATATCGAAAATGATTCCAAACAAACCAGGCATAACGTTGCAAAGGGCTGTAGCAGAATCCCAAAGCTTTCAAAGTTGGTTGGCTGAAGATGAATACCATCGACGTTGGCTTGACATAGCTCTAAAATTAGAAGGTTTGCCGAGAAATTCTTCTACCCATGCGGCTGGTATTGTATTAGCGCCAACGCCATTAGTAGATACAGTTCCAATTGAGAATGGACATGAGGGTATTTATTGTACCCAGTGGCCGATGGGAGATGTAGAAGCAAGTGGTCTTGTAAAGATGGATTTTTTAGGGTTGCGTAATTTAACCATTTTAGAGCAAGTGCGTTGGTCTATTTACAAAGCAGGGGGACCATGGATAGAGTTTGACCTAATCCCTATGCATGACGAGCTTACCTTCCAACTGCTTCAAAAAGGAGATACAGTAGGTATTTTCCAATTAGAATCAGATGGCATGAAAGAGGCATTACGTGATATTCATCCAACGCATTTTTCAGATATTGTTGCAGTCAATGCTCTTTATCGTCCAGGACCGATGGAATTCATTCCTGTTTATGCAAGAAGAAAGGCGGGGCAAGAACGTGTAACGATGCCACATCCGTTATTGGAGCCGATATTACGTGAAACATATGGCGTCATTGTCTATCAGGAGCAAATTATGCAAATTGCAGCGACGATGGCTGGTTTTACGATGGGGCAGGCGGACTTATTACGTCGGGCAGTTAGTAAAAAAAATCGTGATATATTAGAGGAACAACGTACTGCCTTTGTAGATGGCGCATTGAGACAAGGTTTTGATCGGCGAGATGCAGAGGGCGTCTACGAGCTAATTGTACGCTTTGCTGACTATGGCTTTGCAAAAAGCCATGCTGTTGCCTATAGTGTCATCTCGTATCATATGGCGTATTTAAAGGCTCATTACCCGCAAAGCTTTTATGCAGCATTATTAACAAATGCAACAGGGAATGTAGAAAAAATTCAACAGCTTGTTGCGGAAGCGAAGGAAAAAGGAATGGCGTTTTATCCGCCATCATTATTGCAAAGTACTAAATTCTTTAAAGTAGAAAAAGATGGCATTCGTTATAGCTTATCAGGCATAAAAGGTGTACCGCACACATTTATAGAGAAATTAGTGACGTTACGTAAAACGAATCCACAGGCACTTCATAATTTATTTGATTTGGCTGTCGCTTTAAGTGCACAACATTTTAAACCGAATATTATGGAATCTTTAGTTCATGCAGGAGTGCTTGATTATTTAGAGAAGGATCGTGCTATACTTGTGGCCACTTTAGAGGCAGCGTTAAAACAGGCAGAGCTTGTACGTCCAACAGAGGATGTCGATATAGAAACAGCAACCGCCTTTAATTTTGGGAAACCGAAGTATATGGAAGCTGAAGCGATGTCTCAGAAAGAAAAGCTTCAACATGAGAAAGAAAGTTTAGGCTTTTATATTTCTGCGCATCCTGTTTCTGAAGCAAGAAGTTACTGGGGTGAAGCTACTGTAACTTGTGCTGACCTGAAGCATACACGTGAAGGGACATATGTAAAAATGATTGGCTTGATTGAGGAAGTGAAAAAAATAAGGACAAAAAAAGGAGAGCAAATGGCCTTTGTCCAACTTCAAGATGAATTTGGAATCGTATCAGTAACCTTATTTCCACAAGTCTTTCAACTCGTTCAAGATATCTTAATAGAAGATGAACTGCTGTATATTGAGGGGACTCTTGAAAAACGTTTTGGTAAATCGCAAGTGAAAGTAAAACATGCACAATCGACTAAAAAAATATGAAATTAAACAAGATTTTAGAAACTGCATAGAATTTTATGCAGTTTTTTCTTTACTTTTAAACAGTTATTTTGTAAGATGTAGTCAATGCTAAAAAAGTGGTCAGACCACTTTTTGATAACGGGAGTTAATCATATGGATAAACAAACCGAACAAAAAAAAGTGTTTTTAGAAATCGTTCAGCAATTACGTCAACTTATTCGAATGGAAAAAATTCAAGCTGGAGAGAAGCTTCCTTCTGAACGTGTTTTATCAGAAAGGTTAGGTGTTGGGCGCTCCTCTGTCAGGGAGGCACTGCGCAGTTTAGAGTTACTTGGACTCATTGAAACGCGACACGGTGGAGGTACATTTCTTGCCTCAACACATAAGCATCAGCTTGTAGAAGTACTGTCGATGTTTATATTAGAAGATGAAAAATCAAAAAAAGATGTCGAATTAACGCGACAAATTCATGAAAAGGAAGCAATTCGCGTAATAAGTTGTACAGAGATTCTTCGTACACTACCTGTGTGGGATAGTTTTTTTGTGAAGCTGGAAATTGAAGGAACAGTCAATTGTCGTGATGTATTGCGAGAACTATTAGTTACATCAGGCAATCGGCTTTCGCTGAAAATCTGGTTTCAACTTGCAGCATATGACGGTGACCGTTTAAATCGAAACTCAACGGAAGATGAAAAACTAATCCTTCAAACGATGTTGAAATCGATGCAACTTGGCTATGAAAAAGAAGCATTACTAGCTTACGAGCAGTGGATGGGTACTGGTCAAACTTTTTAGACAATAAAGGGGGAGTCAAACATGGCAATACGCGACATATTTAACGCAAATCGAAAAAAGAAACAGGATGGTCAGGAAAAGGCATTTCCAGAAGGACTCATGACAAAGTGTCCAGAATGTCGTCATATCCAGTTAACAAAAGAATTAGAAAAGCATCATAAAGTATGCTCGAAGTGTGAACATCATTTTAAAATGACTGCCCAAGAGCGTGTGGATTATTTCTTAGACGAAGGATCATTTGTTTCGATGGACGATCATTTACAAACAAGTAATCCTCTTAATTTCCCTGCTTATGTAGAGAAAATTAATGCAGACCAACAAAAAACAGGTCTAAATGAAGCTGTATTGACAGGTTTAGGTACGCTTGATGGAGAAGATGTTGTAGTAGCGATAATGGATTCGCATTTCCGTATGGGATCAATGGGCTCTGTTGTTGGAGAAAAAATAACACGTGCGGTTGAAAAAGCAACTGAATTAGGTGTGCCGTTTATCATTTTCACTGCAAGTGGGGGAGCGCGAATGCAAGAAGGTGTGCTTTCTTTAATGCAAATGGCGAAAACAAGTGTTGCTTTAAAACGTCATAGCAATCAAGGATTGTTATTTATTTCTATATTAACGCACCCTACTACTGGTGGTGTATCTGCAAGCTTTGCCTCTGTGGGTGATATCAATATTGCGGAACCTCAGGCACTAATTGGCTTTGCGGGAAGACGTGTAATCGAAGAAACGGTAAGAGAAAAACTACCGAATGATTTCCAAACTGCAGAATTTTTATTAGAGCATGGTCAACTAGATGCCATTTTCCATCGCAAAGATTTACGGAAACAAGTAGCTATGCTTGTAAAAATGCATACGAAAGGTGGCGTGCAACATGTCTAAAAATTTAGCTTTTGAAGAGCCTGTAGTACAATTGCGTGAAAAAATTGATGAATTAAAAACGATTGCTGCTGAAGCGGACGTAGATATGTCGGGAGAAATTGAAAAGTTAGAAACGCGTTTAACGCAACTTGAGCAATCAATCTATGCCAATATGAAGCCTTGGGATCGCGTGCAAGTGGCAAGACATCCTGAACGCCCAACAACGCTACAATATATTGAGGCAATGTGTGAAAACTTTATTGAATTACACGGAGATCGTACATTTGGAGATGATGCAGCGATTTTAGGTGGGATTGCTCTATTTGAAGGACAACCTGTCACAATTATTGGACACCAACGTGGTAAATCTACAAAAGAAAATATTCGTCGTAATTTTGGGATGCCACATCCAGAAGGTTATCGTAAAGCGTTACGCTTAATGAAACAAGCAGAGAAATTTAATCGTCCGATTATTTGTTTTATTGATACAAAAGGTGCCTATCCTGGTAAAGCAGCAGAAGAGCGTGGTCAGAGTGAGGCGATAGCTCGTAATTTAGTAGAAATGGCGGGTTTATCTGTACCAGTCATTAGCATCGTTATTGGAGAAGGCGGTAGTGGTGGCGCACTAGCTCTAGGTGTAGCAAATCGCGTTTACATGTTAGAGAACTCTACTTATTCTGTTATTTCTCCAGAAGGTGCTGCTTCAATTTTATGGCGTGATGGTAGCCTTGCTAAGCAAGCAGCTGAGGCAATGCGCATTACTGCACCTGATTTAAAAGAGCTTGGTGTGATTGATGGTATTATTCCAGAGATAACTGGTGGAGCACATCGTAATGTGGCGAAGCAGGCAATCTATATAAAAGAATGTATTAGTGACACACTAAAAAAATTAAATACTTTAAATGGTGAGCAATTAATCGATGACCGATATGATAAATTTAAAAAAATCGGACAATATATAGAAGTATAGGCAAATCACATCGCAATGCTTTGAAGGTCTAATTCGTTAAATTAAAGCGAAATATTTATAAAAAATGTTAAATTTTAGATGCTTTGTGATGGAAAGAGTGTGTGAAAGCGCATTCTTTTCATTTTTTATGTAAAAGTTATGTTTTTCTAGCTCTAGAACCCTTACATAGTTTGTTTTTTCGTGTTAATGTGAATAATATTAGATAACACTGCAGGAGGTTGTTCGACAATGAAAAAAATTGCCGTATTAACAAGTGGTGGAGATGCCCCTGGCATGAACGCAGCCATTCGAGCAGTCGTTCGTAAGGCAGCTTATCACGGAATGGATGTTGTTGGAATTAAGCATGGCTATGAAGGTTTAATAAAAGGATCTTTTGAGCCGCTTGATTTAGGCTCTGTAGGTGGCATCATTCAAAGAGGAGGTACCAATTTATTTTCAGCACGGTGCCCTGAATTTAAGGAAGATGCTGTTCAACAGCAAGCAATTGCTAATTTGCGAGAAGCAGGTATCGAGGGGTTAGTTGTTATCGGGGGTGATGGTTCTTACCGAGGTGCAATGGACCTTGTGAAAAAAGGCTTTCCTGCTGTTGGTGTGCCTGGCACGATTGATAATGATGTTCCTGGAACAGAATACACAATTGGCTTTGATACCGCGCTCAATACAGTCGTAGAATCAATCGATAAAATTCGTGATACAGCGACTTCCCATGAAAATTCTTTTATTGTTGAAGTAATGGGGCGTGATGCAGGTGATATTGCTTTATGGGCAGGGCTTGCAGCAGGTGCTGAAACGGTCTTAATTCCTGAAGAGGATTATGATTTAGATGACATCGTATCACGCTTAGAGCGTGGTGAAGCACGAGGGAAAAAGCATAGTATCATTATTGTGGCAGAGGGTGTAATGTCAGGTGGCGAGTTGGCAAAATTACTGAAAGAAAAAACAGGGAAAGAGACGCGAGTTTCTGTTCTTGGTCATATTCAACGCGGTGGTTCTCCAACGGCACGTGATCGTGTCCTCGCAAGTCAATTTGGTGCACATGCGGTAGAATTATTAATGGAAGGTAAATCTGGTCGAGCTGTAGGAATACGCAACCATACAGTTATTGACTATGATATGCCAGAAGCTTTTGAAAAGCATCATGAGTCTGATGTAAGCTTATATACTTTAATGAAAGAACTATCAATATAATTTCGCGTAAAACGGAGTGGGCAGAGAATGAGAAAAACAAAAATCGTATGTACAATTGGTCCGGCAAGTGAGTCACCAGAAATCTTAGAAAAACTAATTGAGGCAGGTATGAATGTAGCCCGCTTGAATTTTTCACACGGTTCACATGAAGAACACGAAGTGCGCATTAATTTAATTCGTGAAGTTGCAGAAAAATTAGGGAAACCAGTAGGTATTTTGCTCGACACAAAAGGACCTGAAATTCGTACGCATAATATGCAAAATGGTGAACTACATTTAAAAGCAGGTCAAGTAATCGATATTTCGATGACAGAAGTAGAAGGAACAGAAGCAAGTTTTTCTGTTACGTATGAACGACTAATCGAAGACGTGCAACAAAACTCAATTATTTTATTAGATGATGGTTTAATTCAATTACGTGTGTTAGCAACTGATACGGAAAAAGGGCTTATCCACACAATAGTAGAAAATGCTGGTGTCTTAAAAAATAAAAAGGGTGTTAATGTCCCTGGGGTTTCAGTTCAACTACCTGGAATCACTGAAAAAGATGCGCAGGATATTTTATTTGGTATTAAACAAGGTGTGGATTTCATTGCAGCTTCATTCGTTCGACGAGCTAAGGATGTATTAGAAATTCGCGAATTACTTGAACAAAATGGCGGTAGTCATATTCAAATTATCCCGAAAATCGAGAACCAAGAAGGTGTCGATAATATCGACGAAATCATTCTAGTATCAGACGGATTAATGGTTGCACGTGGTGATCTAGGCGTAGAAATTCCAGCTGAAGAAGTACCATTAGTGCAAAAGAAATTAATCTTAAAATGTAACCAAGTTGGTAAACCAGTTATTACGGCTACTCAAATGTTAGACTCTATGCAACGCAATCCTCGACCAACTCGAGCTGAAGCAAGTGACGTTGCGAACGCTATTATTGATGGAACAGATGCGATTATGCTTTCTGGTGAAACTGCAGCAGGGACATACCCAGTTGAATCAGTACAAACAATGAACAAAATTGCACAACGTACAGAAGATTCATTAGATTATAAAGCAATCGTTTCTACACGTAGTCGTGAAAAAGAAGCGAATATGACAGAGGCAATTTCTCAGGCCGTAGCATATACTTCGATAAACTTAGGGGTTAAAGCTGTTTTAGCACCGACAGAAAGTGGAAACACGGCTAGAATGATTGCAAAATATCGTCCTGGTGTTCCGATTGTCGCTGTTACAGGCTCGGAAAACACTGCAAATACACTAACACTTGTGTGGGGTGTTTATCCTGTAGTTTGTCAACGTGTTACAACGACAGACGAAATTTTAGAACTAGCAGTTGACGAAAGCTTGAAGCATGGCTTTGTAAACCATGGTGATGCAGTAGTCATTACAGCAGGTGTTCCTGTTGGGGAAGCTGGTACAACGAACTTAATGAAAGTACACATTATTGGCGATTTACTTGCGCGCGGTCAAGGAATTGGCAAAGCATCAGTAATCGGTAAAACAGTAGTAGCAAAAAATGCAGCTGAAGCATTAGCGTATGATACAGAAGGCTGTATTTTAGTAACGGTCGGTTCAGATCGTGATATGATGCCAGCTATTGAAAATTGTATTGGGTTAATTACAGAGGAAGGCGGACTAACAAGTCATGCCGCTGTAGTAGGGCTAAGCCTTGGTATTCCTGTAATCGTCGGTGTAAAAGAAGCGACATCATTAATTCGCCACGGTCAAGAAATAACAATGGATGCTGAAACAGGTGTTATTTATAAAGGACATGCAAGCGTACTTTAATAGATAGTAAAAAGGCTCTAGTATGGGGTAACCGTACTAGAGCCTTTTAAATAACAAGGAAAATTAGTTTTTACGCCAGTTTGTTTTTTAGTTGAAACTTATTGGGCTATAATAACGTATAGAAGGTATAGCTTTTTCAATAGAAGGGAGAAAAAGATGAAAAAATTTTTTCTTAGTTTTGTTGTATATGCACTAGCCGAACTGGCGTTATTAATAGTTATTGGTCAAAATATTGGCGTTTTCAATACATTATTGCTTGTTGTCGCAACGACTATCATTGGCATTTATATAGCGAAAAATAAAGGTATCAATTCAGTAAAAAACGTAAAACATATGGTAGCGCGAGGAGAAGCTCCTGGACCTGCATTAGTTGATGCAATGTTAAACTTTAGTGGTGGTGTACTTTTAGCATTACCTGGTTTTATTACAGATATCATTGGTTTACTAATGTTGCTACCAGTGACACGTAAATTGTTCCAACCACTTGTATTTTATTGGATGCGTAAAAAAATGAAAAAAGGTCAATTTATTATCGTTCAAAAATAGACTTTTCTTTCAGTTTAACAGCTAAAAATAAAAAAATTGGGCTGAGTAAAATACCGTAAAAACCAAATAATAAGATAGAGGCAGCGCTGATGAAAAACGTATGAAACGTTCGTAATTGCAAGGTATTTGACCAAAGCATGGATTCAGCGAGCTGCCTTGTTAATTGGACAAACAAATATAAAAGTAAACTTGCAACACATAAAAAAGTATTACCATTAAAATAGAAATAAATGCTCATTGGTACGAGAAATACGCCGATACCAAAGAAGGGCAGTACATCTGCAAATGCAACAATAAATGCTTTAATAATAGCTTGTTCAAATTGAAGGATCATAAAGCCCGCACAAAGTATAAGCAATGTTATCGTAAATAATTGAAATTCTACGTATACAAAGTAATGAAAAAGTTGCATAACTTTCGAAAAATGGGCTTGCCATTGATTTCTATATTTTTTAGGGACATATTGAAAAAACCAGTACCGCGATTTTCTTGTTTCAATTAAAGCGAAATAATACGCGACAAGAAATATAAAAACTTCGATAACATGCTTCATAAACATTTGAAATAAATTTGCAGTATACACTACGATAGAATCGAAAATAGACAGTGACTTTTCTTGCAAAAATTGTATGAATATAGATTCATACTCAGTGAACAATGGAAAGTTTTGAAGTGTGTCACGTATCTCAGGAAAGATGAGTATAATACTGTTTATTGAGATGATTATGAGGAGAACTATACAGGAAAGTATTAGTATTTCTACTATAATAGCGGCAATCCAATAATTAACTTTACAGTACTTATGAAGGAAATTTATTATCGGATAGGTTGTAAATGATAAAAATATTGCCAAAGATACAGGTAGAACGAACCAAAGAATCACTAAGTAAAAAATAAACAATAATACATTAATAGTTCTTTCGTATGAAAAATATTTAATATTCCTCATTTTAACAAATTCACCCCAATTCAACTGAAAATATATTGTCAAAATATACAAAATACCCTCTTTAGTACGCTTATCTAGTCGCTCGTCCGACTTTTTCTTAATTTGAAGGTTTTTCATTCACAAAGCTGTCAAAAATGATTATAATAACAATGTAAGCGATTTACTTAATGGTTCATGTGAGCAAAATCGTAAATGCTATGGTTGAAAAAGCGTTTACAACAAAAATTATTAGTATGAGGGAGCGATAATTTATGTCAGCAACAAAAGGTTTAGAAGGTATCGTAGCAGCGGAATCTAAAATCAGTTCAATTATCGATGACACACTTACATATGTTGGTTACAACATTGATGATTTAGCAGATAACGCATCATTTGAAGAGGTAATTTACCTACTTTGGCATACTCGTTTACCTAAAGCGGACGAGCTTGCTGAATTAAAACAACAATTGGCAGACAACATGTCTATTCCACAAGCAATTGTAGACCAATTCAAAACTTACCCACTTTCAACTGTACATCCAATGGCTGCACTTCGTACGGCAGTATCTTTACTTGGTGTATTCGATGAAGAAGCGGATGTTATGGATCCAGAAGCTAACTACCGTAAAGCAATTCGTCTACAAGCTAAAATTGCTACTGTTGTTACTGCATTTGCACGTGTACGTAAAGGTTTAGAGCCAATTCAACCTAAAGCAGAACTTAGCTATGCAGCAAACTTCCTATATATGTTAAAAGGTGAAGAGCCAGCACCAATCGAAATAGAAGCATTCGATAAAGCGTTAGTATTACATGCTGACCATGAATTAAATGCATCTACATTTACTGCACGTGTATGTGTAGCTACATTATCAGATGTATATTCTGGTGTAACTGCAGCTATCGGTGCATTAAAAGGACCACTTCATGGCGGTGCAAATGAGCAAGTTATGAAGATGTTAACTGAAATTGGTTCTCTTGAAAATGTTGAATCTTACATTCAAAATAAATTAGATAACAAAGAAAAAATCATGGGCTTCGGTCACCGCGTATACCGCAAAGGCGACCCACGTGCACCACACTTACGTGTAATGTCACAAAAATTAACTGAACTAACTGGTAAACCAGAGCTTTATGAAATGTCAGTTAAAATCCATGACATGATTGTTGAACAAAAGAAATTACCTGCAAACGTAGACTTCTTCTCTGCATCAGTGTACGATTCTTTAGGCATCGATCATGACTTATTCACACCAATCTTTGCAGTTTCACGTACTTCTGGTTGGGTAGCACATATTCTTGAGCAATATGCTAACAACCGCCTGATCCGTCCACGTGCTGAGTATGTTGGACCAGGTATGCAAAAATATGTTCCAATCAGTGAGCGCTGATTCGGAAAATATGCTAGAATATTTGGGACTGTGTTACCTATAACACAGTCCTATGATTATGAATTTAGGAGGCAACAACAATGTCAAACAAAATTGTAGTTGAAAACGGCGTACTTAATGTACCAAACAATCCAGTAATCCCATTCATCGAAGGTGACGGAATCGGTCCTGATATTTGGGCAGCAGCATCTCGCGTAATTGACGCAGCTGTAGAAAAAGCTTATAACGGTGAAAAGAAAATCGAATGGTTAGAAGTTCTAGCTGGTGAAAAAGCATTCAACCAAACTGGCGAATGGTTACCACAAGAAACTTTAGATAAAATTAACGAATACCTAATCGCAATTAAAGGTCCTCTTACTACTCCAATCGGTGGTGGTATCCGCTCTCTAAACGTAGCATTACGTCAACAACTTGATTTATATGTTTGCCTACGTCCAGTACGTCACTTTGATGGAGTACCTTCTCCAGTTAAACGCCCAGAAGACGTTGATATGGTTATCTTCCGTGAAAACACAGAAGACATCTATGCTGGTATCGAATTCGAATCAGGCTCTGAACAAGCTAAAAAAATCATCAACTTCTTACAATCAGAATTTGGTGTAAATCAAATCCGTTTCCCAGAAACTTCAGGTATCGGTGTAAAACCTGTATCTAAAGAAGGTACTGAGCGTTTAGTACGTTCTGCTATCGAATATGCAATCAAACATAACCGTCCTTCTGTAACATTAGTGCACAAAGGTAACATCATGAAATTCACTGAAGGTGGATTCAAAAAATGGGGTTATGAATTAGCTGAAACTGAATTTGCTGATCAAACATTCACTTGGAACCAATATGATGCAATCAAAGCTGACCAAGGCGAAGAAGCAGCAAACAAAGCACAAGCTGATGCTTTAGCAGCTGGTAAAATCTTAGTAAAAGATTCAATCGCTGATATCTTCTTACAACAAATCTTAACTCGTCCAACTGAGTTCGATGTAGTAGCTACAATGAACTTAAATGGTGACTATATTTCTGATGCATTAGCTGCACAAGTTGGTGGTATCGGTATTGCTCCAGGAGCGAACATTAACTACGTAACTGGTCACGCAATCTTCGAAGCTACTCACGGTACAGCTCCAAAATATGCTGGTCAAGATAAAGTAAACCCATCTTCAGTATTACTTTCAGGTGTATTAATGCTTGAACACTTAGGATGGCAAGAAGCAGCTGACATGATCACTAAATCTGTAGAGAATACAATCTCTTCTAAAGTTGTAACTTATGACTTCGCTCGTTTAATGGACGGCGCTACAGAAGTGAAATGTTCAGAATTCGCTAACGAACTAATTAAAAACCTATAATTTTTACGAATCTGTAAAATGATCACTGTAACAATCCAGCGTAGTCAACAGATATTTGTTTAATGTAACATTGGTTTGCTACAGTAATATTAGTACCTGGTTTAATGGAGGGAGAGAGAATTTATTCTCCTCCCTTTTTTAGCATATAACCTAAAAAAGGAGCGTATTCAAATGACTTTGAAACGTAAAAAAATCTCAGTAATCGGTGGCGGATTCACCGGCGCTACTGCAGCATTTTTAGCAGCACAAAAGGAACTTGGCGATGTTGTATTAGTAGATATCCCACAAGCTGAAAACCCAACAAAAGGTAAAGCTTTAGACATGTGGGAAGCTGCTCCAATACAAGGTTTTGATTCTTTTGTAAAAGGTACTTCTAACTATGAAGACACTGCAGATTCTGATGTAGTAATCATTACTGCGGGTGTTGCCCGTAAACCTGGCATGAGCCGTGACGACTTAGTTCAAATTAACCAAGGAGTTATGAAAACTGTTGCAAAAGAAATCGCAACTCATTCGCCAAATGCAACCATTATCGTATTAACAAACCCCGTTGATGCGATGACTTACACAGTATTCAAAGAAACAGGATTCCCTAAAAACCGAGTAATCGGTCAATCTGGTGTATTGGATACTGCTCGTTTCTGTGCTTTTGTTGCAGAAGAGCTAAACATCTCTGTAAAAGACATCACTGGTTTTGTATTAGGTGGCCATGGTGACACAATGGTACCACTTACTCGTTATTCATTTGCTGGTGGTATTCCTTTAGAAACTTTAATCGCGCCAGAGCGTTTAGAAGCAATCGTTGATCGTACACGTAATGGTGGTGCAGAAATCGTGAACTTACTTGGAAATGGTTCTGCCTACTATGCTCCAGCAGCAGCACTTATTGAAATGGCTGAAGCAATCATTAAAGATCAAAAGCGTATTCTACCATCCATCGCATACTTAGAAGGTGAATATGGTTACAATGATATTTACTTAGGAGTACCGACATTATTAGGTGCAAATGGTATCGAAAAAATCTATGAGCTTGAACTAACTGACAAAGAAAAGGCGGAATTGGATAACTCTGCTGAAGCCGTAAAAGCAGTTATGAAAGTTTTAGCTTAATAAAAGCTTATGAAATCGAGTAGGAATCATTCTTACTCGATTTTTTATATATAAAGATACTGGAAATAAACAGCTTCTTTTGTTCTTTATAATATGCATAAACATAAAATGGTTATTCTGCTTTTCATTGTACTTTTAGAATAAAATTGATACTATGAAGGTAGTATGATAGAAAAGGGGTTGGCGTATCTTTGCTTCAAAAGAACAGTAAGCTTGGTCTCACTATTGATGAAATTACAGTTGGCGAGAAAATTCATATTACTGAAAAAATAGAAGATAAGGATTTATTGCTTTATTTAGGACTTACAAATGATAATAATCCGCTTTACATTCAACATGATTATGCAGCGATGACGCCTTTTAAAAAGCCGATTGTACCAACTATTATGTTAAATGGTATTATTACGTCAGCTGTGTCGAAGTATATTCCAGGACCGGGTGCACGTATTATAGAACAACATTTAACCTATTTAGAGCCACTCTATCATTATGAATTATTTGATACGCTTTTAGAGGTAACAGAAGTAAATAAAATACAGAATACCATTACCGTATCTGTACTCTCCTATAATGAACAAAAACAGCTAGTAATTGAAGGCACATTGTTGGTGACACCACCACTAGCATTATAGGGAGAGTCTTGAGATTTGAAATGGGGGTTTCAAATCACTAACGGAGGCAATATACATGACAAAAACTATTTTAGTTGTAGAAGATGAATTTTCGATTGCGACCTTATTAAAATATAATTTAGAACAGGCTGGCTATTTAGTTGAAACAGCAGCAGACGGTTTAGAAGGGTTAAATAAAGCAATGGAAATACAGCCTGATTTAATCCTTTTGGACTTGATGCTCCCTAAGCTAGATGGCATGGAAGTTTGTAAACAAATTCGTCAGCAACGTATGAATACACCAATCATTATGCTAACGGCAAAAGACGATGAGTTCGATAAAGTGCTTGGTTTGGAGCTAGGGGCAGATGATTATATGACAAAACCCTTTAGCCCACGTGAAGTTTTAGCACGTGTCAAAGCTGTCTTAAGAAGATTTACACAAAATGTTGTAGTAGAGGATAAAGATGAGCCTCAAGAAAAAATGTATGAGTTTGGACAACTGCGTGTATTTCCTGAGCGTTTTGAAGTATTTTTACAAGAAGAAGCACTTGAATTTACACCAAAGGAATTTGAACTACTTATTTATTTATTAGAAAATAAAAACCGTGTATTAACTCGCGATCAATTATTAAGTGCTGTTTGGAAATATGATTTTGCAGGCGATACTCGTATTGTGGATGTGCATATTAGCCACCTCCGCGATAAAATTGAGGAAAATAGTCGTAAGCCGATGTTTATTAAAACAATTCGTGGTCTTGGCTATAAATTTGAGGAGCCGAAAACTTCATGAAATCAATGAGCAATCGCTTATTCTTGACATTCATGCTCTCGCTCGGATCAATTCTTGCTGTCCTAATGATTGTTATAGGTCAGCTTTTTCCTGTTTATGTAGAACAATACAATGAGCGATCGAGTTCATATAGTCAAGAAGCAATAGAAAAAGTACTTGATGAACGCCAAATTTCCTTATCTGAGGAAGATAAGAATGCTTTATTTGCAGCCCAAACAATTGAAATGAAGGACTCACTCTTGTCCTATGTACGAGCTCGGCTTTATGGTGTGTTAGCTATATTATTTTCAATTACGCTTATATTAATTGCTATTGTGAGCCGCTATATGATTCGAAATTTTACAGCACCAATTGATAATGTGACCGAAACGGCACTTGAATTGGCAAAGGGGAATTATCGAGCGCGTGCACACGAAAATGAGCATGAGCGCATGATGCCATTGAGCCATTCTATCAATATTTTAGCGCGTAATTTGCAGGATATTACGACAATACGAGAGGTAGAAGAAGAAAGGCTAAAAACATTAATTGAAAACATGGGTAGCTCACTAATGATGATTGGTCGTGAAGGCAATATATCAATCGTCAATCGCGTGTTTTTAGAACGTTTTGGCATGCAACTAGAGCATGTGCAAGGAAAAGTCTTTCGAACAATTGGTTTACCGAAAACGCTTGAGCAATTTATTGACCACGTGTTTTTAACGGAAATGCCCTATCGCCAGCAAATAAAGATGGAAGTACAACAAGAGCTATACAATAAAGAAGTGTATGGTGCACCCGTAATTGGTGATCATGGACGCTGGTTAGGTGTTGTCATTGTTATGCATGATATTACAGAGCTTGTCCGACTTGAGCAAATTCGTAAAGATTTTGTAGCCAATGTATCACATGAATTACGTACACCAATTACTTCGATTAAAGGCTTCTCTGAAACACTTCTGGATGGAGCCTATAAAGACGAAAAGATGCTGTTATCCTTTTTAGAAATTATGCATAAGGAGAGCAATCGTCTGCAAATGCTTATCCAAGACCTATTAGAGCTATCGAAAATTGAACAACATGGGTTCACCGTTAATATTATGCCAATGGGCTTACAGGATGTCCTTATACGCGGGGCAGAATTAACAGGTCCGCGGCTCGATGAAAAAAATATGAGCTTTCAAGTGGATATTGCCCGTGATGTAGAAGTAATGGGGGATGCTAATCGGGTTATTCAAATTGTTACGAATTTAATTACAAACGCCATTACGTATTCGCCTGAAAATACTACCGTATCAATCCGCTTGAAGGAAAATGACACATATGGAATTATTGAGATTGAAGATGAAGGAATCGGGATAGAAAAGAATGAAATTGCACGCGTCTTCGAACGCTTTTATCGTGTCGACCGTGCGCGTAGCAGAAATTCTGGTGGAACGGGGTTAGGGCTAGCCATTGTGAAGCATCTAGTGGAGGCGCATCATGGACGAATTCAAGTAGAAAGTCAAGTTGGCGTTGGCACAAAAATGATTGTCATGATTCCGAAAAAATTAACAAATTCTTTACAATAATAATATATAAGATTCAAAATAGAGGGCTATACTATTTTATAGAAACCCCCTATTTTGTAATATAAAATGAAAATAATATTAAAATCTAATTTGCATGAATGAAGATTTTTATGATTACTACTTTAGCTTCACCATAGAAAGAATCTATTTCCAAATTTTTTTGGAGATGGATTCTTTTCTGTTTTACACATTGCTGATTTAGGTGTAAAGTATAGTAGCATAAAAAATTGAGAGAAGGTTGACCATGAAAATCGTCAAAAGTTTCGTGCAAATTGGCTATCTTTATATAGTGTTATTTATAGGAAATAGTATTGCGCGTTTACTTCACTTGCCGATTCCAGGTAGTATAATTGGGCTTGTTTTATTATTTTTACTATTACAGTTTCATCTTATTAAACTAGAATGGATCGAGTTAGGCGCAGGATTATTACTGAGTGAATTGTTATTATTTTTCATCCCTTCAGCGATAGGCGTCATTGATTATGATGCGTTAATCGGTATACAAGGCATGAAAGTTGTAGTTGTTATTGTAGTAAGTGCATTCGTCGTGATGTTAGTGACGGGTTTTACTGCACAGTGGCTAGAGAGAAAGAAGGGTGACACTGTATGAGTATAGTTATTGCTGTCATCAGTTTACTAGGAACCATTGCTATTTTTTATGCTTGTAAAGCATTCTATCAAAAGTTTCCTAAAGAATGGCTTACGCCCATATTGATTAGCCCAATAATAATTATTGTATTGTTACTATTAACAGGTACTTCATATGAGTCTTATAATGCAGGGGCAAATATTTTATCAAATTTATTAGGGCCTGCAACAGTCGCCTTTGCTGTACCGATTTATAAAAATTTTAATCTATTAAAAAAACATGCTTTTGAAATCATTTTTAGTATTGCTATCGGCTCGGCTGTTGCAATTGCTTCTTCGTTTATAATAGCGCTTGTTGTTGGACTAAATGATGAACTTGTTCATAGCTTAGTGCCGCGTTCGGTCACTACTCCTATTGCAATGGATATTTCCAATATGATAGGTGGGTCACCTACTCTTACTGCTGTTTTTGTAATGACAACTGGTATTTTGGGTAGTTTAATTGCGCCAATCGTTATACGGATTTGTCGTTTCCAAAAGCCATCTGCAAGAGGTTTAATGCTTGGAATGGGTGCTCATGGTACGGGTACATCAAAAGCATTTGAATTGGGAGAACTGGAAGGGACATTTGCAAGTTTAGCAATGATTGTAGCAGCACTAATCAGTATTGTTTTATCAACAACCTTTTTCCCAGTATTAGAACACCTAGTTATGAATATCCTGTTACCTTAATGGTGACAGGATTTTTCTTTTTTTAAGTATTTTTAAGTGACAGGCACACAAACAATTTACATGCTATTGTGATTTCCAAGTAAAAAACCACGAAGACTCCTGCGGGAACAGCACAAGTAGTAAGACGCAACAAAGCGCGCGACAGCGAGGGTTGCGGCTAACACTGTGCCCGCAG
>NZ_JBIWDA010000001.1:163325-1906559 GCF_044761745.1 Lysinibacillus sp. NPDC097279
TGCGGGAACAGCACAAGTAGTAAGACGCAACAAAGCGCGCGACAGCGAGGGTTGCGGCTAACACTGTGCCCGCAGAAAGCGTCCGTACGCAACGGAATTCAATGGCTGTATGTTGATTTTGTCTACAGTTTTCGTCTACTTTATGAAATTATTTTGAATCTTTTTAAAAGCTATACCGTATACAATAGTACTAAGCAAAAGGGAGGAACAGACATGAGTGTGAAAAGGACACTAATGATGGTAGGACTTGGGATATTCGGCATTGTAGCACTTATCGCAGTATTTACTTCATGGTACACAGTCGATGAATCGGAGCAGGCAGTTGTGATAACATTTGGCCGTGCAGATGAAACGGTCACAAATCCAGGCTTACATTTTAAATTACCTTGGCCAGTACAATCAGTGGAGATTTTATCGAGAGAAACATTCAGCTTACAGTTTGGCTATAAGCAAAATAAAGAAGGCGAATTGGAAGCCTTTGATGCAGAAACAAAAATGATTACAGGTGATGAATATATTGTTTTAACAGATCTTGTTGTTCAATGGAAAATTACAGATCCTCGTAAGTACTTATTTAATGCACAAAATCCAGAAGAAATATTACATAGCGCTACATCAAGCGCGATTCGCTCTATAATTGGTAGTTCGACAATTGATGCTGCGCTAACAGATGGAAAAGCAGATATTGAAGCAAAAACAAGAGAATTACTTGTTTCCCTTATTGAAAAATATGATATTGGTATTGGTGTATTAGGTGTCAAATTGCAGGATGTAGAATTACCAAATGCAGAAGTACGAGCAGCATTTACAGCTGTAACAGACGCACGTGAGACAAAAAATACAAAAACGAATGAAGCTCAAAAATACAAAAACCAACGAATTAGTGAAGCGAATGGTGAAAAAGACGCTATTATTTCAAAAGCCAACGGTGCAAAAACAGCACGTATCGAACAAGCTTATGGTGATGTAGCTGTTTTTAATAAAATGTATGAGCAATACAAAGGGAATCAACAAATTACACGCGAACGCTTAATTTTAGAAACACTTGAAAATGTGTTACCGAAGGCACAAATTTATATTATGAATGATGATGGTAGTACAATGAAGTATTTACCACTACAAGCGCTACAACCAACTACACAACAAGCAACAACAGAGCAACAATCAACCGAGCAACAAGCACCAACAGAGAAAAAAGAAGGGAGCGGTAATTAATGGACCAGAAAAATAAAGATCTTGAAAAATTTCTAAGTTTTTTATCGGGGAAATCAAAAAATACTGCTTCTAGTGATGGAGACAAGGTAATTAAGATGTCAAAAAAGGGCCCATTAAATCCTAAAAAGTACATTTCTCTTGTTGTCACATTAACGATTGTTTTTGCTGTTGCGGTTATTCTCTTTGCTAATGTATATATTGTAAAAGAATCTGAGTATGCAGTCGTTCGACAGTTTGGAGAAGTTGTAAAGTTTGAACGTGATCCAGGCATAAAAATGAAGGTACCCTTTATTCAAAGTGTGACAACACTTCCAAAAAATCAATTGACGTATAATATTTCAGAGGAAGAAATTAATACAAAGGATAAAAAACGTATTATAATTGATAACTATGCAGTGTGGCGCATTACAGATCCAAAAGCGCTCATCTCCAATGCTGGAACGCTTACAAAGGCGGAATCGCGGATGGAGGAGTTTATTTATTCGGTAATTCGAACAGAGCTTGGTCAACTAAGATACGATGAAATCATTAATGATGAAAACTCTTCACGAGGTAGCTTAAATGACCGTGTCACAGAACGGGTCAATGAACTATTACTAAACGATAAGTACGGAATTGAAGTTGTAGATGTGCGCATTCGTCGTACGGACTTGCCAGCAGAAAATGAGCAGTCTGTATTTACGCGCATGGTTTCTGAACGTCAATCTACTGCACAGCTATATTTATCGGAAGGTGATGCGGATAAACGCCGTATTGAAGCACAAACAGATAGAGAAGTACAAGAGATGCTCGCAACAGCGAATAAAGAAGCGGCATTGATTCAAGCGGAAGGAGAAGCGGAAGCAGCGAAAATTTACAATAGTTCATTTTCAAAGGACCCTGAATTTTACTCACTTTACCGTACATTAGAATCCTATAAGAAAACAGTAGGTGAAGACACGGTCATTATTTTACCTTCCACTTCACCATATGCAAAAATATTATCAGGCTATATAGAATAATTTTGTCATCCTTGCAGGGATTAATATAACTGAATAAAAGAGAAAAAGTGTTAGGTTGAATACAGTCAATCTAACATTTTTTTCTGTAGACGTAGTGGTGGTTTACGGTAGTCGTTCGCCAAGGGCTCACTGTGAGCCACCACCATTGCGAATCCTACAGAAATTACCGCCCCCTCTACAACAACTAGTACCATCCTCTAATTTTTGTAAATTACATAAGAGAAAGAAGAACAAATTTTTTATTCTTGTACATGACGCAAAGGAGCAGTGGTTGTTACAAAACTGTGGCATAAAACAATGAAAATAATCCTAACAAATAATTGGTTGTGTCCTAGATTGCTATTTTCTGATAAAATAATGATGTTTAGGAATGATAAAAGGGGGTAATAGCTTTGAAATTAAATATTAGCACTTGGCTCCAAAATTTAGGAATTGCTTGTAGTATTGCATCGCTTTTTACACTTTTCTTCCGTATATCTGATTTTGCATGGGTGACGAAAAGTGTTTATTATATACCGTTATTTTTTGTAGTTTTGTTTTTATTAGGATTAGTCATTGCAGACGATGTGCGAAAAGCTTTTAAAAAAATATTTTGGTACGAGAAACGCCAAGAGAAACGCGCAATTTGGCAAGTTGGAATTGGCTTTATTTTCTTTTTAGCACAAATCGGTGTGGTTATGGTATTTAGTACAGAGCTAACACATATAAAACTAGGTGGAATGCCTATATTTTTCGTCTTTGCTTTTATGAATGCCTTCATTATGACGGTTATTTATGAGGAACTCTTCAATCGAAAAGAAAGAACTAAAAACGTAAGTCAATAAAGCAGGTGAGTCGATTGCAATATGCAATTGACTTTTTTTATGGATTTGGCAGAAAATACACATGAATTTTTTAACGGATAGACGTCCTATGATTGGTAAAAAGTTTACTTTCCCGATAAAGTAGAGGAAAGAGCATTTTCAAACATACGTTTTCGTTTTACAATTAAAAGAACGACGACTTCAGGAGGAAATTAAAATGACTAAGGAAAAATTACTATTACTGGACGGTAATAGTTTAGCTTACCGTGCGTTTTTTGCGTTGCCATTACTAACGAATGATAGCGGTATTCATACGAATGCAGTGTATGGCTTTACAACGATGTTGCAAAGGATTTTGGAGGAAGAGCAACCAACGAAGATGCTCGTTGCTTTTGATGCAGGTAAAACGACGTTCCGTCACGATACGTTTACAGAATATAAAGGGGGACGTCAAAAAACGCCACCAGAACTATCAGAGCAGTTTCCTTATATTCGTAAACTAATCGATGCTTATGGGATTAAACGTTATGAACTTGAAATGTACGAAGCCGACGATATTATAGGTACATTAGCGAAAGAAGCAGCCGAACAGGATATGGAAGTAATTATCGTGTCAGGAGATCGCGATCTTACACAGCTCGCAACAGAGAAGGTAACAGTGTACATTACGAAAAAAGGTATTACTGAAATAGAAAAAAATACGCCTGCCTTTATCGAAGAAAAGTACGGCTTAACGCCTCTTCAAATAATAGATATGAAGGGCCTCATGGGGGATGCTTCAGATAATATTCCTGGAGTACCTGGTGTTGGGGAAAAAACAGCAGTTAAATTGCTAAAAGAGCATGGTTCAGTTGAGGCATTATATGAAGCAATGGACACGTTAAAAGCTTCAAAGATGAAAGAAAAGCTTGTTGCAAATGAAGAACAGGCACTTATGAGTAAAAAGCTTGCTACAATTTTCACAGAGGCACCAATCGAAATTACTTTTAATGATCTTGCCTATAGTGGGCCAAATGAAGAAGAACTAATTAGTGTATGGCAGGAATTGGGCTTTAGATCACTACTTGAAAAAAGTGATTTTTCTGTGGAAGAAGAACAACGTGCGCCATTTGCCTATGACATTGTGCAAGATGTACAGCAAGAGCATTTAAAGGATGTTATGGCAATTCACTTAGAGTTAGAGGACGAGCATTATCATACATGTCAGCAGTTAGGTATTGCATTAACTGATGGTACAGATACATTTTATGTGCCGTTCGATGCTGCCTCTAAATCAGACGTGTTGCGTCGCTGGCTAGAGGATGAAACGAAAACTAAATATATTTCAGATACAAAGGCTGCTCAGGCGGCTTTAAAACGTGCGGGTATTCGTTTAGCAGGAGTCGAGTTTGATTTATTGCTAGCTTCTTATATCAATAACCCTGCACTTAGCGGTGATGATGTAGCTACATTAGCAAAAGACCTTGGTTATCGTGAAGTGCAAGCAAATGAGACAGTCTATGGCAAAGGAGCAAAGCGTGCCATACCAGCTATCGATGCATTAGCAGAACATGCTAGCCGAAAAGTATTTGCTGTGTGGACATTACAACCTAAACTAGAGGCACTGCTAAAGGAAAACGAACAGTTTGATTTGTATAAAAATCTAGAACTACCGTTAGCTTCGATTTTAAGTGTGATGGAAAGTGAAGGCATCACAGTGAACCGTGCTACACTTGAAACAATGGGGCAAGAGTTGAGTAATAAGCTAGTCGTGATTGAGCAGGAAATTTATGCGGAGGCAGGAGAAGCGTTTAACATTAATTCACCAAAGCAGTTAGGCGTTATTCTTTTCGATAAGCTTGGTTTACCTGTTATTAAAAAAACGAAAACAGGCTATTCCACAGCGGCAGATGTGTTGGAAAAATTAAAGCCTGAACATGCCATAATCGAGCATATTTTACTTTATCGTCAGCTTGGTAAGTTACAATCTACTTACATTGAAGGTTTGCTAAAAGAAATTCATGAAAAGGACAGCAAAGTGCATACACGCTTCCAGCAAGCACTAACATCAACAGGTCGTCTAAGTTCTACAGACCCTAATTTACAAAATATACCAATTCGTTTAGAGGAAGGGCGTAAAATTCGTCAAGCATTTGTGCCATCACAAGAAGATTGGATTTTATTCTCTGCCGACTACTCTCAAATCGAACTGCGTGTGTTAGCACATATGTCAGAGGATAAAAACTTAGTCGAAGCTTTCCGCGAAGGTATGGATGTTCATACACGTACAGCAATGGACGTTTTCCATGTGACTGCAGAAGAAGTGGATAGCAATATGCGTAGGGCTGCTAAAGCTGTTAACTTTGGAATTGTTTATGGTATTAGTGATTATGGTTTATCACAAAATTTAGATATTACACGGAAGGAAGCAGCTATTTTTATTGAGAAATATTTTGCCAGCTTCCCAGGTGTTAAAAAATATATGGATGAAATTGTGCAAGATGCGAAATTTAATGGTTTTGTTACAACGTTATTGAATCGACGTCGTTATTTACCAGATATTACGAGTTCCAATTTCAATCTACGTAGCTTTGCAGAACGTACAGCGATGAATACGCCGATTCAAGGAAGTGCTGCAGATATTATTAAAAAAGCAATGATCGATATGGATGCTCGTTTGAAAAAGGAAAACATGCAAGCGAAGCTTCTTCTACAGGTGCACGATGAATTAATTTTTGAAGCACCTAGGGAGGAAATTGCATTACTAGAAAAAATCGTACCAGAAGTTATGGAAAATGCCATTGAACTGAGCGTTCCATTAAAAGTGGACTTCGACTTTGGGGCAACATGGTACGATGCAAAGTAAGGAGGGGTTAAAATGCCTGAATTACCAGAGGTAGAAGGAGTCGTACAGGCATTAAAGCCGGAAATTGAAGGCCGCACTATAAAGCAGGTCCAACTTTCAGAAGTTATTCGCTTTTCCTATGATGAAGGAAAGCAATGTATAGTGAAGCAAGCAGAGCCAGATGCATTTGAGATGGCATTATCCCAAATGCAAATTACGAAGATTGAACGTCGTGCAAAATATATATTTTTTCATTTGATGAAAGAGCAGTTGTCTTATGTTTTGGTCAGTCATTTAGGTATGACAGGTGCATGGTTTATTGTGGACACGCCTGAAGATATCAATGAGGAGAAATTTAAAAAGCATATACATGCGACTTTTCAAATGGCAGACGGCGGTTATTTAATATACTCAGATATTCGTCGTTTTGGTGAGCTACGTTTTTTAACGAAAATAGAAGACCATGCACCATTAACAAAAATGGCGCCTGAACCTTTTGATGAAGCAGCATGCGATTATTTTATAGCGAAATCACTGCTGCCGAAATACGAGAAAAAAGCAGTTAAAGAAGTAATTATGGATGGGCAAGTAATCTCGGGCTGTGGCAATATTTATGCCACAGAGGCGCTGTTTGCACAAAAAATCCACCCTGCTCGCAAAATGAACCGAATAAGTGAAAAGAGGAAACGAGCTCTTTTTGCTGCGATTGTAGATGTTTTGCGTCAAAGCATTGAAGCGGGAGGTTCGACAATTTCAGATTATCGAAATATTAATGGTGAAGCAGGTAGCATGCAAAACCGTTTACAAATGTATGGGAAGAAGATATGCCCGGAGTGTGGGACAGGGACGAGTCAAATGACAATTGGTGGACGTACATCAGTATTTTGTCCAAATTGTCAACATTAAAGGGGAACTAATTATGATTATCGGATTAACAGGAAGTATTGCGAGTGGCAAAAGTACAGTCGCAAAAATGATGACAGCACTAGGTTTACCAATAGTCGATGCAGATGTTGTCGCACGTGATGTAGTTAAACCAGGTACAGAAACGTTAGCACTCATTGTACAAAACTTTGGAGAAGATATATTGCTTGATGATGGCAATCTAAATCGTCCGAAGCTTGGTGATATTATTTTCCATGAGCCTGCGAAACGAAAAATTTTAAATGATATTATGCATCCTGCTATTCGTCAGGAAATGCTAACTCAACGTGATGCATATTTGGAAGCTGGACAAAAACATGTTGTCATGGATATTCCATTACTTTTTGAAAGCAAATTGCAGCATTTTGTTGAGCGCATCCTTGTTGTTTCAGTTAGTGAAGAGGTACAGCTTAGACGTTTAATGGAGCGCAATCAATTATCAAAAGAAGATGCACTAGCACGCATGCATTCACAGTTACCAATGTCTGTGAAAGAGAAAAGTGCTCATGCTGTCATTTACAACAACGAAAATATACAGCAAACTGAAGAGCAGTTAATTAAGATTCTTACGCATTGGGACGTACTTTAGAAAAGTGCGGAGATAATAGTACTGTCAAAGACATCAAGAAGTTTTACTCTTGATGTCTCTTGTTATTTTTTAGTCTTTTTATTCAACTACCCAATTAAACATCCTATTTGATCAAATCCCCTTTATAAAGATGTTTTTCATATCTGAATAATCCTTTTTCTAAGTTAGTAAAACACGATTACGTTGTTTAGTTGATTGGAGCAGAGGGCAGGCGACTCCTGCGGGAACGCATAAAACGTAAGACGCAACAGATCCGCGCGTAGCGAGGGTTGCGGCTTACGGTGTGCCCGCGGAAAGCGTCTGCACAGAGCGGGAATCAACGGCAGTAGCCAAATGCATTCTTTGCGCAGTGATAATTGCTGCGCATTTTTTTGTTTTTATGCGAAATAATAATGATGAAATACTGTATTTTTTCATTTTTTAAAAGGTTCTATTTTTCAGAAAATAAGAACTTTTTTATTATGGATATATAATGTTCATCTTTTTTAAAATTGTGTTATACTAATTAGCATAAAGTATATAATGAATATGAGTATGCACTCACAGGAGGATTTTATAATGACAGTCTCAGTTGCTATTAACGGTTTCGGACGTATTGGACGTATGGTTTTCCGCCAAGCGATCGTACAGGAAAGTTTAAATATTGTTGCAATTAACGCAAGCTACCCAGCAGAAACGTTAGCACATTTGATAAAGTATGACACAAATCACGGAACATTCGAAGGTACGATTGAACCAGCGGGCGATGCATTAATTGTAAATGGTAAACGTGTCCAAATTATTAGCGAACGTGATCCACTAAAATTACCATGGGCTACAATGGGCGTAGATATTGTAATTGAAGCAACTGGTAAATTCAATGATCGTGAGAAAGCAGCTATGCATCTTGAAGCAGGCGCAAAAAAAGTTATTTTAACAGCACCTGGTAAAAACGAGGACGTTACAATTGTTTTAGGTGTAAACGATGAAAAGCTTGATGTTGAAAAACATGACGTAATTTCAAATGCATCTTGTACAACAAACTGCTTAGCACCAGTTGCTAAAGTATTGAATGATACATTTGGTATCGAAAGCGGTTTAATGACAACAGTTCACGCATATACAAATGACCAAAAAAACTTAGATAATCCACATAAAGATTTACGTCGTGCACGCGGTTGTGCACAATCTATTATTCCAACTTCAACAGGTGCTGCCAAAGCATTAAAATTAGTGTTGCCGGAATTGGAAGGTAAAATCCATGGTATGGCACTTCGTGTTCCAACACCAAATGTATCGTTAGTAGACCTTGTTGTAGATTTAAATACAGATGTTACAGTAGACTCTGTCAATGCTGCATTTGTGAAAGCTGCAACTGAAGGGCCTATGAAAGGCATTTTAAACTTCTCAATCGAGCCACTTGTATCTTCTGATTACAACACAACAACATACTCATCAACAGTTGATGGCCTTTCTACAATGGTGATGGGTGACCGTAAAGTAAAAGTACTTGCTTGGTACGACAACGAGTGGGGCTATTCTGCACGTGTAGTTGACTTAGTGAAAAAAGTTGCAAAAGCATTAGAAACAGTTAGCGCTTAATAAATGTTTAGCACATTGAAATCGTAATGGTTTCAATGTGCTTTTTTTATAATTGTGTGAGTGACAGGCACTGTGCTTTGAAAAGTCAGAATTGTGTGAGTGACAGGCACTGTTTGCTGAAAAGATAATTAGGGAAAATGTACACTGTTCTAGGTCTGTAATCATCTGCCATACTACAGTTGGATAATGCGCTTTTCTTACTTGTAGGAAATTTGTTATAATATAAATATCAAATTGTTGTGGAATCAGGAGAGTAAAAATATGAGATGTCCTTCTTGCCAATTTAACGGAACACGTGTAGTGGATTCGAGGCCAGTAGATGATAATAAAGAAATACGAAGACGTCGTGAATGTGAGTCGTGTGGCTTTCGTTTTACAACGTTTGAAAAAATTGAAGAGACACCGTTAGTCGTTGTGAAAAAAGAAGGCTCGCGGGAAGAGTTTAGCCGCGAGAAGGTTTTGCGCGGTCTTATTCGTGCTTGTGAGAAACGTCCTGTCGCTCTAGATGTATTAGAGGCACTTGTAATGTCAATTGAAAAAGACCTGCGACGTATTGGAAATGCTGAAGTACGATCAGAGGATGTAGGAGAAATGGTGATGGACCGTCTAGCAAAAATTGATGAAGTTGCCTATGTTCGTTTTGCGTCAGTTTATCGTCAGTTTAAAGATATCAATGTTTTTATCGAGGAAATAAAAGAAATTATTCAACGTCAAACAGAGCAAAAATCATAGGAAAAACAGAGAGGGTGAATGACGTTGATTCATTTGTATAAAGAATTGCAACCAGCAGATACTTTTGACATTCGTCTACCTCATGCGCTTTCCACAATGGAACGTCAATTAGTAACATTATTTTATCAACCATTGACTGGTGCTGAACCAATTAGTCTATATTTAACGTTATGGGCAGAAGCAGAGCAAATGCCAAGACAGCAAATGAATCATTATTATTTAATGAATGTACTCGGGCTGCCAATAGGCAAAGTGTTCGAAGCGCGTATTGCCCTTGAAGCAATCGGTTTATTGCGAACTTGGAAAAAAGAAGAGGTAGAACAGCGGTGTTTTGTGTATGAGCTAATGCGCCCTCTTGATGCGGATAGTTTTATGAAAGATCCACTATTGTCTATGTTTTTATTTAGTAAAATTGGGGAACAGGCGTATCGAAAGCTGCGTCAACGTTTTATTCAACCTATCAGAGGTACAGAATTTAAAGATGTATCACGTGCCTTTATGGATGTTTTTAAACCAGTCAACACTAATATACCTACTGAGCTGCAAGGTGGGATAGACAGCCAAGAAATTTCGCAAAAGGTTTATCCGTTTTATTTTGAGCAATTTGATTTTGAGCTGTTACAGGCAGGTTTATCGGACCAATTAGTGCCAGCCAATTTACTAACGCTTGAAGTGCGCGAAACAATTGCAAAACTAGCATTCTTATACCATTTAACTGCGTTGGATATGCAAAAAGTTGTGATTTTAGCACTTGATGATGATTTAGGTATTTCATTAGAGCGTTTGCGAAAAGCAGCAGCTGATTTTTATAAACTTACAGTCTCTAAAGAACCACCAAAGCTTGCAAAAGTATATGCTTCCCCAGCAGTAGAGGATGAGGCTGTTCAAAAAACAAAGGATCAGGAGTTACAACATTATTTGGAGTCAACACCGCCAGTCCAAGTATTACGGGATATTAATAATGGGAAAGAGCCATTACAAACATCTGTTCAGCTAGCTGAGAGCTTAATTGTTCAGCATGGAATGCCAGTAGGTGTAGTCAATGCGCTACTTGAGTATGTCATGCTCTCAACAGATATGAAGCTACCAAAGAAGTATGTAGAAACGATTGCCGATCATTGGGTACGGAAAAATATTAAGACGGCGAAGGAAGCAATGGAACTTGCACGCCAAGAACATGATAAATATACAACGTGGAAAAATAAGCCGCAGACACCGACTAAGAACAACCAATATGCGAAAGGTCGAGTAGACAAGCGTAAGGAAAAGGTGCCTGAGTGGTTTTATAAACGTAATGAGCAACCAGAGGAAAGTGCATCTTCTTCAAGCACTATGGATTTTGAAAAAGAGCGTCAAAAAATATTAGCAATGCTAGGGAAAAGCGATAAGTAAGGTAGGTGAATGGCAATCGAACCAATTAACAAGCCATTAAAAAGAGCAATTAATGTACCATCATTTCAAGAGCGATATGATGCGATGCGTAGAGAAATTTTAGAACACCCTAGAGTACAAGCTTTTTTAGCAGAGCATGCAGAAGAGCTTAGCTACGATGCAGTCGAACGCAATTTACCTAAGCTTCATGAATTTATTAGCCAATCTACTGTTTGCTGTGGCTGCGATAATACAGCTCACTGTACGAACTATTTAAAAGGGTTTATTCCAACATTACGTGTCGTACGCAATACAGTAGAAATTGATTACGTACGCTGTGAACAAAAGGTACGTGAGGAAGAACGTCGTGATGTTGCTAATATGATTGCTAGTATGCACATGCCAAAAGATGTGCTACAAGCTACAATCCAAGATTTAATGATTGATGATGAATCTCGTGTGCTCATTGCACAGAGAGCAGCACATTTTGTTAAGAAAACGGAGGAAACTGGGCAGCTTCCAACGAAAGGTTTTTATTTATATGGAAAGTTCGGTGTAGGAAAATCGTTTGTGCTTGGAGCACTTGCTAACGAATTAGCTTCCAAGAAGATTCGTTCAGTAGTCGTTTTCGTACCTGAATTTTTACGTGAAATGAAGAATGCTATCGGTGATAATACGTTAAATGACAAAATAGATTATGTGAAAAAGGCGCCAGTGTTGATGCTCGATGATTTAGGGGCGGAAACGATGTCGGCTTGGACGCGCGATGAAATTTTAGGAACTATTTTCCATTATCGAATGGCAGAGCAATTGCCGACGTTTATTACATCTAATTTTAATTATGATGAATTAGAACATCATTTAGCGCAATCCCAAAAAGGCGATATTGAGGTTGTAAAAGCTGGACGTATTATGGAACGAATTAAAGCTTTAACAGAGCCAATTGAAATGCGTGGCAAAAATCGACGTTTGTAACATTGGCAGTTGCATTTTACGACAATCGAGCGTATACTGTCACATATACTATATATGTCAATGCAATGATGAGGACATGAAATTTGTGTAACAGCTTTTAGAGAGGGAAGTCATCGGCTGTAAGCTTCCTAGTTTGGGCACATATTTTACTACCTACTGAGCAGCGAAAGGGAATATCTTTCGCCGGTCCCTAGCCCGTTAGCTAGCCTTGAGCTTCGTCTGACTATTTTGTCGGAAGGAAGAAGGGTGGAACCACGAGCATACGCTTCGTCCCTTTTGTGAGGGACGGGGCTTTTTTGTTTTTTCAGGTTTTATTGCTCAAGTTGAAACAAATATTACGTCCACTGATTCATCGTGCATCATACAAACAACCAAATTTAAGGAGTGTAAAAAAATGTCAGAAATGATTAAGTTAACGTTCCCTGATGGCGCTGTAAAGGAATTTGCAAAAGGTACATCTACGGATGATGTCGCATTATCTATTAGCCCAGGACTTCGTAAAAAAGCATATGCAGGTAAAGTGAATGGGGAATTAGTAGATTTAAAAACTCCAATTGAAGAAGATGCAACAATTTCGATTATTACGCAAGATGATGAGGAAGCATTAGAAATCCTTCGTCACTCAACTGCCCATTTGACAGCACAAGCGATTAAACGTTTATTCCCAGAAGTGAAGCTTGGCATTGGTCCAGTTATTGAAGGTGGCTTCTACTATGATATTGATGCGCCAACACCAATTACTGCTGAGGATTTACCTGCAATCGAGAAAGAAATGAAAAAAATTATCGCTGAAAACCTAGAGGTAGAGCGTAAAAATGTAAGCCGTGCAGAAGCACAAGCAATTTACGAAGAAATTGGCGATGAATATAAATTAGAATTACTTGAAGCGATTCCAGCCGATGAGCAAGTGTCTATTTACTACCAAGGTGAATTTTTCGACCTTTGCCGCGGTATTCACGTACCGTCAACAGGTAAACTACGTGAGTTCAAATTACTTTCATTAGCAGGTGCTTATTGGAGAGGAAACTCTGATAATAAAATGCTACAACGTATTTATGGTACTGCTTTCTTCAAAAAAGAAGAATTAAAGCATCACCTACAAATGTTAGAAGAAGCAAAAGAACGCGATCACCGCAAAATCGGTAAAGAACTAGAGTTATTCACAACTTCTCAAAAAGTAGGGCAAGGTTTACCGCTTTGGTTACCAAATGGGGCAACAATCCGTCGTGTGATTGAACGCTATATTGTTGATAAAGAATTATCTCTTGGTTATAAACATGTATACACACCAGTACTTGGTTCAAAAGAGCTTTATCAAACTTCTGGTCACTGGGATCATTACCAAGATTCAATTTTCCCACCGATGGAAATGGACAATGAAACATTAATTATGCGTCCGATGAACTGTCCACACCATATGATGGTTTACAAAAATAGCATGCATTCATACCGTAACTTACCTTTACGTATTGCCGAGCTTGGTACAATGCACCGTTATGAAATGTCAGGTGCGGTTTCAGGATTACAACGTGTACGTGGGATGACTTTAAATGATGCACATATTTTTGTACGTCCAGATCAAATTAAAGCAGAGTTCCAAAAAGTTGTACAATTAATTTTAGAAGTATACAAAGACTTTGATTTAAAAGATTACTCATTCCGTCTGTCTTACCGTGATCCAGCAGATACAGAAAAATACTTCGATGACGATGCAATGTGGGAAAAAGCACAAAGCATGTTAAAAGAAGCGATGGATGAGCTTGGCTTAGACTACTTCGAAGCGGAAGGTGAGGCTGCGTTCTATGGTCCGAAACTTGACGTACAAGTAAAAACAGCGATTGGTAAAGAAGAAACATTATCAACTGTACAGTTAGACTTCTTATTACCAGAACGCTTTGACTTAACATACGTAGGCGAAGATGGTAAACCACACCGTCCAGTCGTAATTCACCGTGGTGTTGTGTCAACAATGGAACGTTTCGTAGCATTCTTAATTGAGGAATATAAAGGTGCATTCCCTACATGGTTAGCGCCAGTACAAGTAGAGGTTATTCCTGTATCGAACGAAGCACACTTCGACTATGCAAAACAAATCGAAGAACAGCTGACAGCAGCAGGTTTACGAGTTGAAATGGATGACCGTGAAGAAAAACTTGGTTACAAAATCCGAGAAGCACAAATGAAAAAGATCCCATACATGCTTGTTATTGGGGATAAAGAAGTTGAGGCAAACGGTGTGAACGTGCGTCGTTATGGCTCAAAAGATTCTGAAACAATTTCTTTCGAGGACTTCCTAGCGAATATTAAAGCTGAGGTTGCACGTTTTTAATAGTACAAATGATTAGATAAACTTCGTTCGTTGTGCTATATTTGGAATAAAGTTTCGATGGATTGCACATATTAATGATGAGATTGTAAAAAACCTATTTGACAATCTAATTTGTACATGCTAATATGATTAAGGTTAATGAATACAAAGTTTGTGGTTGAAGTAGAGGCTGCCCGCTTCTCACCTGATACAACGCTTAGGCTGTGAACAGGTATGACACGTTGAATTGTTTTGCGTACACTTACGCATGCACATATAGCGGGCGGACATCTTCAAAAATGTCCGTCCTTTTTTTATGGACATGACAAGAGGATGTACCGTTCAACCGGGCAAGGCTTTGCCCAAACCATGTATTCGCGACAACTACTTGGAGGTGGATTACTATTAGCAAAGACATGTATGTAAACGAAGGCATTCGCGCACGTGAACTTCGATTAATCGATCACAATGGTGACCAGCTTGGTGTAAAGACACGTAACGAAGCGCTAGAAATCGCCACTCGTGTAAACTTGGATCTTGTCCTTGTGGCCCCTCAAGCCAAGCCGCCAGTCGCTCGTATCATGGACTATGGTAAATTTAAGTTTGAACAGCAAAAGAAAGACCGCGAAATTCGTAAAAATCAAAAAGTTATCGTGATGAAAGAGGTTCGTTTGAGCCCAACAATCGATGAACATGATTTCCAAACGAAGCTACGTAATGCGATTAAATTCCTTGAAAAAGGTGATAAAGTTAAATGTAGCCTACGTTTCAAAGGTCGTGCGATTACACACAAAGACATTGGTCAACGTGTATTAGATCGATTTGCTGAAGCTTGTGCTGAAGTATCTACGGTTGAACAAAAACCGAAGATGGAAGGCCGAAGCATGTTCTTAGTTCTTCAACCAAAGAACGAGAAATAATATTAGACGAACAGTTTAGGAGGAATTCGACATGCCAAAAATGAAAACTCACCGTGGAGCTGCGAAACGTTTCAAAAAAACGGGTTCAGGTAAATTAAAATATGACCGTGCTTATGGAAGCCACTTATTCGCAAACAAGTCTACGAAACAAAAACGTCACCTACGTAAAGGTAAAGTTGTATCATCTGGTGACTTCAAACGCATCAAATCATTACTTGTTTACATGAAATGATAGACAACACAAAATAAACTAATATTCATTTTTTAATGAAAAGCAGGAGGTAATTCATATGCCACGCGTAAAAGGCGGAACAGTGACGCGCAAACGTCGTAAAAAAGTATTGAAATTAGCTAAAGGTTACTATGGTTCTAAACATACATTATATAAAGTTGCTAACCAAGCAGTAATGAAATCAGGTCAATATGCATACCGTGACCGTCGTCAGAAAAAACGTGATTTCCGTAAACTATGGATCACTCGTATCAACGCAGCTGCTCGCATGAACGGTCTTTCATACAGCCGTTTAATGCACGGTTTAAAAGTTGCTGGTATCGAAGTTAACCGTAAAATGTTAGCTGACTTAGCTGTAACAGATGCTTCAGCATTCACACAATTAGCAGAAGCTGCTAAAAAAGCAGTAGCTAAATAAAAAAGAGCGACTATGTCGCTCTTTTTTATTTCTGCCCCGAAAGCAAAGCGACAGGGGCAAAAAAGGTTTCTGCCCCGAAAGCAAAGCGACAGGGGCAAAATAAGATTTCTGCCCCGAAAGCAAAGCGACAGGGGCAAAAAAAGGTTTCTACCCCGAAAGCGAAGCGACAGGGGCAAAAAAGGTTTCTGCCTTGAAAGCGAAGCGACAGGGGCAAAAAAGGTTTCTGCCTTGAAAGCGAAGCGACAGGGGAAAAAAAGGTTTCTGCCTCGAAAGCGTAAGCGACAGGGGCAAAAAAAGGTTTCTGCTCCAAAAGCGTAAGCGACAGGGGCAAATAAATTAGTGTATAGTTAAGACTGGTGAGGTTCTTTCATCAGTCTTTTTACATAGGAGGTTGTTTTAATGGCTCAAGCATTACTTGCCTATATGGCAATTGTTTCAATCGTATTGCTCGTCATGATGGGTATGGATAAATCACGCGCTAAAAAGCATGAATGGCGCATTGCGGAGCGTACATTATTTACACTTGCTATTGCAGGTGGTGCAGTCGGTGGTGTGTTAGGTATGTATTTATTCCGTCATAAAACACGCCATAACAGTTTTGCGTTTGGCTTCCCACTGATTGCGGCTATTCAAATTTTTATTATTGTGCAATTATGGGGCAGCTCTCTATAGAGAAGCTTTCCACATTAAAAACGATAGCACACTGGAAATCGCCGATAAACCCTTTGAAATCGCTGGTAGTATCAGAAAAGTCGCCGATAGATCTCAGAAAGCGTGCGTTCTCGTAAAAATCATAAATTGTGTGAGTGACTGGCACAGCTAAGGGGTATTTTTTTGCGCAAAAAACACATCCTTCATGTGGAGGATGTGTTACGCATAAGCTGTTCAATGGGTTGCTTCCAGTTGATTTTCGCGTTAGGGTAGTTAAATAAAATTTCTTGCTGGAGATATTCGAAGTCACTCCTTGTAAACCCTTGTAAAGTTGCGGCATCGCGAGCGCCAACAAAAATAGTAACAACCTCAAATGCATCTTCTGTTGTACCTAAGTATTTTTCACCTTCAAAAAGCGCACCTTTAAAAGAAATAAAGAAATTCTTTCGAACATTTTTTACGTCATCATAAAAGTAATATTGGCCTTTTTCATAGGCTTCATCGAGTTTTCGTTTAGGATCGGTTATATATCGAATCGCTTTATAGAATACATAGATTATAAGCGCTATCACAGCAAGTCGAATAAGTAACGGTAACATTTTTAAAATTCCCCCTTGAAGAAAGGTTATTCCTACCTATACGATTAGGAGAGACATTTAGTTTCACTTTTTAAAAAATATTTTTTAGAAATTTAGGAGAAAAAAATGAATTTACAACAATTATTTACGATGCAAAAAGAACTAGATGCATTTATTGAAACTACACAAAAAATTGAACGAGATGTTTTTAAAGAAAAAGGCCTCGCCTTAATGGTAGAACTAGCGGAACTTGCTAATGAGACGCGTTGTTTTAAATTTTGGAGTACGAAAGGGCCGTCAGAGCGTACTGTGATTTTAGAGGAGTATGTCGATTCGATTCATTTTATTTTATCTCTAGGATTATTAAAAGGGTACACGTCTATTGAAAAATGGCCTGTCGTTGAGGAAAAACGCGATTTAACAGAAACCTTTTTAATGACACAGGACTATATATTGACGTTTATTAGTCATCCAACAGAGGATAGATATTTAGCGATTTGGCAATGCTATGGGTTACTTGCGTACAACCTTGGTTTTACATTTGAGGACGTTGTGTCAGCATACATTGAAAAAAATGAAGAAAATTATAATCGCCAACGTAATGGCTATTAATTTACTAGACTAAAGAGTAAAAAAAACACCAATTTTCAGACAAATTCACTAGGAATATTTCGGTAAACGAAGTATAATAGATGAGATACAAAATGTAGGAGGCAAAAGGATGACACAACTAGATTCAACTTTGCAAATGTTTAAAGATTTAACAGACGCGAATGGGATTGCAGGTAATGAGCGTGCTCCACGTGAGGTCATGAAAAAATACATCGCACCATACGCAGATACTGTAGAAACAGATCATTTAGGTAGCGTTATTGCTAAAAAAGTGGGCGATGAAAACGGCCCTAAAATTATGGTTGCTGGCCATTTAGACGAAGTAGGCTTTATGGTAACACAAATCGATGAAAAAGGATTCATCAAATTCCAAACAGTTGGTGGCTGGTGGAGCCAAGTAATGCTTGCACAGCGTGTAACAATTACAACTCGTAAAGGTGAAGAAATTATTGGGGTAATTGGTTCTAAACCACCTCACATTTTACCAGCAGATGTGCGTAACAAAGTGGTAGACATTAAAGACATGTTTATCGATGTTGGTGCTGCTTCAAAAGAAGAAGTACTTGAGTGGGGAGTATGTCCTGGTGACATGGTAACACCTTATTTCGAGTTCAATGTAATGAAAAATGACAAATACTTATTAGCAAAAGCATGGGATAACCGAATTGGTTGTGCAATTGCAATTGATGTCATGAAGGCATTAAAAGATGAAAAACATCCGAATATCCTATATTCTGTTGGGAACGTACAAGAAGAAGTAGGTCTTCGTGGTGCGAAAACAGCAACACATAAAATTCAACCAGATATCGGTTTTGCAGTTGATGTAGGTGTGGCTGGAGATACTCCAGGGGTAACACCGAAAGAGTCAACTAGTAAAATGGGTGCAGGTCCACAAATCGTTGTATATGATGCTTCAATGGTATCACACCGTGGTTTACGTGAATTTGTTTTAGATGTGGCGGATGAAAACAATATCCCATATCAATTTGAAGCAATGGCTGGTGGCGGTACAGACGCTGGCTCAATCCATGTAACGGCAAATGGTGTGCCTGCTTTATCAATCGGTATTGCAACACGCTATATCCACTCACACGCTGGTATTTTACACCGTGATGACTACGATAACGCTGTGAAGCTAATGGTCGAGGTCATTAAAAAATTAGACCGTGATGCAGTAAACAAAATTACATTTGATTAAATGTAACAATAAATATAAAATACCTTCTAACAATTTGTTAGAAGGTATTTTTTTATAATGATTAGTATTACTAGCGGTGAAAAATGCAAAGGAATTTAAATTAACAATAATATTTTGGTGAAATTCAATGTTTTTTTATTGTAAAACGATAAAATATCGATTACAATCAAATTGAAAATAAACCAATGAGGTGTTTTTATGAAAATAGCTACAACTTTGTTTTTAAAAATTGCGGTGGTTCTTATGGCCATTCCCGTTTTAGCATTATGTATTTTTCTTGTGCCTGAATTAGGAAAGGTTGCAGTAGAGCTGGTTCCATCGTATCCGTCTTTAAAATATATCGTTTCGATTATTTTTTATGCTTCGTCAATTCCATTTTACTTTGCTTTATATCAGGCATTTCAACTTTTACGTTACATCGATCGAAACAAAGCATTTTCGGAGTTATCCGTTAAATCATTAAAGAAAATAAAATACTGTGCCATTATAATTAGTATTTTACATGTGTTAGCTTTGCCACTCTTCTACCTTTTTGCAGAGATGGATGATGCACCAGGAGTGATATTCGTTGGAATGCTTGTACCTTTTGCATCGATGGTCATTGCCGTATTTGCGGCAGTTCTTCAAAGACTTTTACAAGAAGCAGTTGAAATCAAATCAGAGAACGACCTTGTAGTTTAAGGAGATTGGCAGTGGAGAGATGTTTATGAAACGAGGTACAACGATATTTTTAAAAGGAGTTATTCTTCTTGTAGGCATCTTGAGATAGCCAAAAGTGATGCGAACATGAATCCAGCATCTGCTTATTTACAATTCCCTTTTTGACTAGCGGCCTATGGTTTATCTCTCCCTTTTTTTATTGCGTTGTTTCAAGCATTTAAGCTGTTAAATTACATGGATAAAAACAAGACTTTTTCGGAAGTATCAGTAGGGGCATTAAAGGTTATGAAGTTCTGTGCTACCATCATCAGTGCATTTATTATAGGCGGAATCCTTTTTGTTGCGGTATTTCTTGATGGGGATAGAGCTGGTATTATAGCATTAGGGTTATATAATACTTTTGCTTCAAGTGTCATTGCAACCTTTGCTGGTGTTCTCCAACATCTTGTTAAAGAAGTCGTAGATATAATAACTGAAAATGAGTTAATAGTGTGAGGTTGAGGATATGACAATAATTATTAACATCGATGTGATGTTAGCAAAACGGAAAATGAGCGTAACGGAACTTTCGGAAAGAGTTGGCATAACAATGGCTAATCTTTCTATTTTAAAAAATGGCAAAGCGAAAGCAATTCGCTTATCTACATTAGAGTCGATTTGTAAGGCATTAGAATGTCAGCCAGGCGATATTTTAGAATACCGAAATGAAGACACTCCGAAAGATTCATAAATGTAAATGAAATATGCTATGTAAAATAGCATATTTATAAAAAAGAGCTTGCCTGTGGGTAAGCTCTTTTTTTATAGATTTTTACATAAGTATGCAAGTTATCTTTAGTAGTCAATATGCTATTACTTAGTCATTGATGCATAAATATTCAAATAGACGAATTTTTGTCACAAACAACATATGAATTCTAACTTTTGAAAATAAACATAAAAATTCAGTTGATTTTATAATTATGCATGTGTATACTAAACTCAACAGTTACAAAAGCAAGGAGAGAAGGCTATGAAATTACTAGAAGAAGTACAGTTAAAGTTAGTATCAAGCTTAAAAGGAAAAGACTTACTAACTTTGCTAGACTATACAAGTGAAGAAGTACAGCAGTTAGTTGCACTTTCGACGCAACTGAAAATGATTACAAAAGAAGGTAAATGTCCGAAGCTACTTGAAGGAAAAACACTTGGCATGATTTTTGAAAAACATTCAACGCGTACTCGTATTTCATTTGAAGTGGGAATGGAACAATTGGGTGGTAAAGGTATGTTTATGCATGCACGCGATTTACAAATTGGTCGCGGTGAATCCATTTATGATACTGCACATGTGTTATCGGGCTATTTAGATGGCATTATGATTCGTGCAAACTCGCATGCGATGGTTAAAGAGCTTGCTGAGCATGCAACGATTCCTGTAATTAACGGCTTAACGGATATATATCATCCTTGTCAGGCGTTAGCTGATTTAGAAACAATCGCTGAAAATAAAGGTGAATTGCAAGGGCTTAACATTGCATATGTTGGTGATGGCAACAACGTGGCTCACTCCTTAGTAGTCGCTTCTGCACACGTCGGTATGAACGTCGCAGTCGCAACGCCTGTTGGCTATGAATGTGATGCAGAGGTTATCGCAAAAGCACAAGCTATCGCAATGGCAAATGGGAGTACAATCACAATTACACATGATCCTGTAGCAGCAGTTCAAAATGCAGATGTAGTGTATGCAGATGTTTGGACATCAATGGGTCAAGAAGAGGAAGCAGCAAAACGCTTACAAGATTTTGCCGATTATCAAATCAATGATGAGCTTGTGGCACATGCAAAGCCAAATTACATGTTCCTTCATTGTTTACCAGCTCATCGCGAAGAAGAAGTAGCAACATCTGTTATCGATGGTTCAAATTCGTATATTTTTGAGCAAGCAGAAAATAGACTTCATGCTCAAAAAGCGGTTTTAGCTTCCATTATGGCTTAAGTAACGGGATAGGATAGTTGACTCTCTAATTGAGAGTTCCTATATACAAAGTTTGCACTAGCAACAGAGGGTGTTAGTGTCAACAACATACTAGTAGCATACAGACAGAGGGATGTATGCTACGCGCGATGTACGTTGTCAAGATGGATGACTTCATCGCTACATAGTGAAAGTAACCTGGGAGACGCTAGGTTACTTTTTTTGTTAATAGCTATTGATTTGTAAAGAAAACCCGCTGATTTGCAAGCTATCAGCGGGTTTGTTGTTCAAGAATGATTTCAAATCGTTCCATATGCAAGGTAAGGGAAAAAACCTTCAAAAAATCGTTCAGTTGCAGGCATGAAATAGGAACCAAAATGGAAATCAGGGTCAAGCGTTGTAACAATCCATTTTCCAGCAGTGGAATGCGCATCTATATAGAGTACAGCACCACCATCTTCCGTAGAAATTAAAATATCAGCATGTGCAGGTGGCCAAAAAACGCCGTGTTGATGCCAAGTACAATCAACGAGTGTGAGATAGCCATTGAATAAAGGATGCGCTGGATTTTGCAGTACTAAACCACTAGAAGCATCTTTATCAAGCCACCACCAGAAGTTTGTTAGACGTTCTTCCCAATGTTGCGCAGGAATCCAATTCCAAGGCTGTGGACCGAATGCAACGACAATGCCACCATTTTCTGCAAATGCGTGAATTTTTTCAACGCTTGCTAGCAATAGCTTATAGTTTAATTGGGACGGGACGATGAGCACATCGAGCTCATTTATATCGGTTTCTAAAAAATCTGGATGGTAAATTAACTTCGTAATAAATTGATTAAATTTTGGCTCGTGGAACGTGCGATAATGGGATTCATGCCCACTATAGATAACCCCAATTTTTCTCATTGATGATTGTCCTCCTTTAAAGCTTGTACCTCAGATTCAAGCCAGGCAAGAAATTGTGGGCGAATGCGATCTGTTGATTTGTTTTCACCTGCATAGCCAAGCAGTTCACGTCCTGCGTGAACTAAAATCGTCCCATTTGTAGAACAGCGGTCAATGTATGTAACGGGCTTACCATTGGCAAACGTTAATAAAATTTCAGCATTTGCTGGTGCATGATGATAGCCGCGAGCAAAAAAGCCTGCAACCCCTTTTTTAAATGTCATATCTTCAGTTAAAACTCCATCGAAAATAACAGATTGCTCTGTTGGAAAAACTTCATAATCTTTGAAATTTTGAATGTGTTGGGGCATAAATGGGCCACAACCTGTCAACCATTCTCGGAATAAATGCCCGCAGTATACAACGATTTTTTTGTTTGCTAAAAATGCTGCAATTTTTTCACGTTGTAAATATAGCCATTCTTGGTCTATAAAATTGGGAATAAAAAGAACATCTACCTCGTCCAAATTAACTTGTGGAAAATCATATTGATCTATGATTTTTGCTTCGTTACCTGTATCTCTCTGCATGCGACCGTTAACACCAAAAGCATGTCCTGGGTCTAGTTTTAGCATTGTAAATGGAATGCTCATAAACATATCCTCCTAGTAAGATAATTAAATACCCAATCATTTTTTGGTAATAAATAATATTAAAAAAACATTTAGAATGCTATGTAAATATTGTTTGACCAAAAATATGTTGCGAATATTAGAATTCTATAAAAAGCAAATTGACATTGAGAATCATTATCAATATACTGTTATATATATTCTATTGCAAATGATAATCATTTTCAATATATTTTCAAAAGAAAGTAGGGAATGCCGTGAAACCAATTGCGTATATCGGTATCGATATTCAATTTGCTAGGTTGTCAGATGAGGATCGCAGGCGCGGACTTACATTTTTATATTTATACGATTTGCCGTATGCAGATTTACGTGCCTATGCGGGTCTCATTATTACGAATCTAGTAGAGGAGCAGTTTTTGCTAGAGCATAAAGCTATGCTGGAGCAGTATTTAAAACAGGGTGGTGTAATTTTTTCGCTAACTGAGACATCATTACCTTGGTTAGTAGGTGTGCCTAACTGGAAACGTTCGCCAATTCCATTGAAGGATCGTGAAATCGTTATAAAAGATACTGCCCATCCATTATTTGCGGGAATTGATGCATACGACATTAACTATCGCAAAGGTGTTAGGGGCTTTTTCTCACGCGGATATTTTGAAAAAGTTCCATTGCATGCGGAGATTCTTGTGACTGACCAAAGTGGAGCAGTCATTATTTATGTAGATCATGATTCAACAAATGGAACAATCTTTGCGGGTGCAGGAACAGATATATATCGTGTGTTCATTGACGAAGATAATACCTCTCGTCAATTAAGTGTGCAAATGCTTGCATGCATCCGTGCGGAATATGCACGCAATCAAGCGAAAGGAGCTCAAATACAATGATTGGGATTGTCACAAATGGACTACCATTTCAAAATCGCTTTTTTGCAGAGGAGGAATTTCATTATTTATTTGATGATATTTTACATATTCGAGAGCTGCATCGGTATGATTTAGCAAATTACGATACGTTAATTTTATCTTGTCGTTTAGATATTCCTCATTTAAAACGTTATCAATCACAGCTTTTAGCGTTCATTGAATCAGGTAAGCGGCTCATTATTTTTGGTGAGATTTTGGATAATTGGTTTCCTACGATTGATTGGCAAGATTCTGAGGTGAATTTTAGCTGGTGGGTGCGAGATGGTGGAGACTTGCCAATGACAGAGCAAAATATGACACACCCATTGTTTAAATACGTGACACTCCGTGATTTAAAATGGCATTATCATGGCTCATTTTTACCGCCAGAAGGTGCTCAATCTTTACTTGATATTCCCGATGGTCGTTCACTATTTTATGTCGACAATGTAAGCTTTAACGGAGAATTAGTCGTAACAACACTTGACCCTATGTTTCATATAGGACTAGGTTTTATTGATCAATCAAAACCGTTTTTACACGGTATAGCAAAATGGCTCAGAGAGGAAGAAGGACAATGAAAAAATACGGATTTCTAGCAACATTAGCATTAGCGGCAATGCTAGCAGCGTGTGGCAATAAAGATGAGGGGGCAGTAACAGAACAACCGTCTGATTCTTCTGATGTTCAAACAACAGCTGAAGAAAAAGTTGTGACAGACCAACTAGGCAGAGAAGTTACAATACCTGGAAAAATCGAACGTGTAGTGACAGGTGGCATATTGCCCTATTTCTCTACATGGTATGTAGCGACAAACTCTACAAAAGAGATAGTGGGTATGCACCCCAATTCATATAATGCAGCAAAAAACTCCATTCTATCAAAAATTTCACCAGATGTGTTAAATGCAGAAACGTCTTATATTCAAAATGGTGAGGTGAATGTTGAGGAATTACTAAAGATTGATCCCCAACTGTATGTAGAAATTTCAACAGATGAAGATTCAATTAACAAAGTAACAGAAGCGGGTATTCCTGTTGTTGCGGTAAAAGCAATTGATGCCGCAGCCGCTGAACCGTTAGCAACATTCAATAGTTGGTTAACACTAACGAGTAAAATAACTGGAACGACTGATCGTGCGGAGCGTTTTTTACAAGAGGGTAAAAAGGTGCAGTCTGAACTTGATGCCAAATTAAAAGATGTAGCAAAAGAGGACAAACCACGTGCATTAATATTATTTATGCATAATGATAAGTCCATTACGGTAGGTGGTAGCAACTTCTTCGGTAATCAATGGCTAAACGCAACGGGAGCGATAGATGTTGCTGAAAAGGATGTACAAGGAAGAAAAGAAGTAAATATGGAACAAATTTACTCTTGGAATCCTGATATTATTTACATTACAAACTTTACGGAAACACAGCCCGAAGATTTACTTGAAAATAAAGTGGATGGACAGGACTGGAGTCAGGTAAAGGCAGTGCAAGATGGAAAGGTTTATAAAATTCCATTAGGTATATATCGCTGGTTCCCACCAAGTGGCGATGCACCGCTAATGCTAAAATGGATGGCTCAAAAAAATCATCCAGCGTTATTTACGTATAAGATTGAAGATGAAATTAAAACGTATTACAAAGACTTCTATGAATTTGACGTAACAGATGAGGAAATCCATGATATATTAAACCCTTCTTCTGACGCGGCGAAATATTAAGGATTGATTGTTAAATGAAGAAGTGGATTATTGCATTGTTATGGTTACTACCAATTATGGTAGCAATCGTTTCACTCGGTGTTGGTCGTTTCGAAGTGGGGCTTGACCATATTATAAAAATTTTAACATCACAATTGTTCCCAATCGAACAAACTTGGACAAAGATGGAAGAAACAGTTGTGATGAATGTCCGTTTACCACGCATTTTGCTTGCTCTTCTAATAGGTGGAGGGTTAGCGATAGCTGGTGCAGGCTTTCAGGGCATGTTTGGCAACCCGCTAGTTTCGCCAGATATTTTAGGTGTTTCAGCAGGTGCGGGTTTTGGTGCATCATTAGGTATTTTATTATTTGGCCAAAATTTTTCTGCACAAATAATGGCATTGCTTTTCGGTTTAGGTGCGATTGGCTTTACATTTTTAGTAGCAGGTGCAAAGAAGAATGCGCCTATTTTTATGTTCGTATTGGCTGGTGTTGTCACATCTGCCCTTTTTAATGCTTTGATTTCCCTAATCAAATTTGTGGCAGACCCAGAGGAGAAGTTACCGGCCATTACCTATTGGCTAATGGGTAGTCTCGGTACTGCAACCTATAAAGATTTATATATTGGTGGCCCATTAATTTTAATAGGTATTCTACTACTCTATTTACTGCGTTGGCGAATAAATATTTTAACATTGCCAGAGGATGAAGCAAAATCAATGGGGATTCCAGTCGCACGTTTAAAATGGCTCGTTATTTTTGGTGCAACACTTATTACAGCGGCATCTGTAGCTGTAGCGGGCATCGTGGGCTGGGTTGGTTTAATTATTCCACATGTTGCACGTATGCTTGTCGGTAATAACAATCAATTTGTTCTACCTGTGTCAGTTGCAATCGGTAGTGTGTACTTATTAATTATCGATGATTTAGCACGCTCATTAACGGCAACAGAAATTCCATTGTCCATTTTAACAGCGATTATTGGTGCACCATTTTTTGCTTATTTATTACGTCGTTCAGGAGGTGGCTGGGGATGAAAATAGAAGTGGTCGATGGCAATTACTATTATGAGAAACGCCGCACAAAAATGCCTCATTTATATGCAAAAGATATTAATTTTACATTGGCATCTGGTGAAATAATGGCTATTCTTGGACCGAATGGTGCTGGGAAAACAACAATGTTAAAGTGTATTACAGGTCTTCTTGATTGGAAAAAAGGCAAGACGTTGATAGACGGGAAACCTCTTAGCGCAATGGATCGTAAAGAGTTGTGGAAGCGAGTTGGCTATGTACCTCAGGCGCATAAAATGGTATTTGGCTTTACTGTGGAAGAGCTAGTTGTCATGGGGCGTGCGCCATATATTAGTACTTTGGCGCAGCCTTCAGCCAAGGATATGGAAGCGGCTCATGCAGCACTGAACACAATTGGAATACCCCATCTTGCTAAAAAATCATGTAATGAAATTAGCGGAGGAGAGCTACAATTGGCTTTAATTGCCCGTACGCTCGTGTCTAATCCTGAGGTTTTAATATTAGATGAACCCGAATCACATTTGGATATTCAAAAGCAAATTGTTATATTACAAACGATAAAACGCTTATCGAAAGAGCGAGGTATTTCTTGCATCATTAATACCCACTATCCAAACCATGCCTTTTATCTTGCAGATCGTGTGTTAATGACAGCGAAAGAAAAGGATGTTGTATACGGCGATGTACAGGAGGTAATGACTGAGTCTCGGATGAAGGAATTTTTCGGTATAGAGCTAAAAAAAATAATTTACGAGGAAGAGGATTATTTCGTTGAAACGATGGTTCCTCGCGCACTAGGACAAAATGTGATATGAGTGCCTGTCACCTTAAATGTAAAAACACGGTCCCCTGCAGTGGAGGAGACCGTGTTTTCTTTGTTTATGGGAAGGGTTTCGATTGGGAAAAATTTTGAGCAACTATACGGTGAAAATTTTCCCTGGATTCATAATGTTATGTGGATCGAGCGCTGTCTTAATGCTTTTCATAACAAGTAGGGAGGCACCGTGCTCCATCGATTGGTATTTCATTTTACCAATACCTACACCGTGTTCGCCTGTACAAGTTCCTCCGCGAAGCAGCGCATATTGCACAATATGCTCATTGAAACGGTCCGCTTGCGCCCGTTCGTTTGAATCTGTCGGGTCCAACATTAACAATGCATGGAAATTCCCATCTCCAACATGTCCGACAATACCTCCTGCTAAACCGACGTTGTTTAACTGTTCGCGGGCATACAAAATGGTCTCTGCCAATTTTGAAATCGGAACACAAACATCTGTTGACATAAGCTTTTTACCAGGATACGCATGAATATATGCATAGGCTAATGTATGTCGTGCCTCCCATAGCTTATTACGAGCTGCGTTGTCTTGCTCAAACTCGACAGACGTACAGCCGAAATCGTCAAAAATTTCTGTAGCAAATGCAATATCAGCTTGCATACCTGCATCATTACCGTGGAACTCTAAAAACAGCGTCGGTTTTTCATCATAAGAAGTTTCATTATAAATATTAACTTGTGTAATAGACGCTTCATCGACTAGCTCGACACGACCAATGGAAATGCCAGCCTGCAATAATGCGGCTACTGCACTAACAGCATCGCCAACTGTTTCAAATACAGCACGACCTGCAGTGACAAATTCCGGAATACCATAAACTTGCAATGTCAGCTCTGTAAAACAGCCTAGTGTACCTTCAGAACCAACAAATAAGCCATTTAAGTGATAGCCTGACGATGATTTGGCTGCTAAATTCCCAGTATGTATAACAGTACCGTCTGCCAGTACGACTTCTAAATCACGCACTTGATCGCGCATAACACCATATCGAACAGCAGTAGTACCGCTGGCATTTGTTGCTGCCATTCCTCCAAGTGTCGCATCTGCTCCTGGATCTACCGTAAATTGAAGGCCGTGTTTTTTTAATTCTTTATTTAATTGTGCACGTGTTACACCTGGTTGCACTTTCACTAGTAAATCTTCTGGGCGAATATCTAAAATTGTATTCATTTCAGAAAAATCGATAGAAATACCGTTAGCAATCGGAATAGCATTTCCTTCTAAACTGGAGCCAACGCCAAATGGTACGACAGGTATAAGATTTGCATGTGCTATTTTCATAATGGCACTTACGTCTCCTGTGGAACGTGGGAACACGACTATATCTGGCAAGTTCATTGCATGATGGGATTCATCTTTGCCATGTAGCTCTCGTACCGTATCGTTTGTTGACACTTGCTCATCCGATAATACCTCTCTAAGTTGATTTACTATTAGCTCTACTGCAACAGTCATTCCAATCCCTCCAAACTTTCTGATAAATCTAATTTATCATGCGATTAGTGGAAATGGAATGTCCTGTTTACAAAAAATCAGTGTGCAAATACTTTTTCTAGCTTTTGTACGAATGCTTCTTGTTCTTCATTAGACGATTGTTGCCACCATTTTTCGAAAAATACACCTAGGCCAGGTAGTAAATGCTCCTCGCCACGTGAAATGGCATCTTGGACTATATCTTTAAATTCTGCTGCTGACTGACCATGGACATTTGCTGTAATGGCATCTCTTATTTGAAAATTCATCTATTTCGCCTCCTTAGTCATAATTTGTCCACTGACATTAGAAATATGTATAAAAATTAATGCAAAACATAGGATTTTTTAAAATTCTCTCGATATTTCGTTTAAATTTAGGCAGATATTTATGCAAATCTATAGAGAATTATTGTAAAAGGGTTATTCGACGTGCTTTTTACCGCAAGTTAAGCTAATTACACCTAGGAATAATGGACTGTGCACAAGTCGTTAGGAAAGTATCAGTGCCATTTGAAAAGCAAACACAAATTCTTTCACCACAACAGCCTTTTGAAGAAGTATTAGAATTGGTGCAACCGATGATTTCTTCGATATTATCGAAGTGCCATATTTACAAAGACTTTGAGTATTATCGTCAAATTGCAGCAATTGCTGTATGGAAAGCATATAGCAATGCAGATCCTTCGAAAGGGCAATTTTCTGCCTATATTTATACAACCGTGAAAGGTGAAATTTTGAAAGAACTTACGAAAGAAAGAAGATTTCAGGACAACGAATTATTAATGGCTGATGACACGTTGAATTTTATACGTTGTCGGGAGAAACAAATCAATCCACTTGGAGAGTGTCTTTTAGTAGAAAAAATAATGGACCAATTAACAGAGGATGAAAAAAAGATACTGCAACTATATTACCTAGATGGTTATAGGTACGAAGAAATAGCTAAAGTACTACAGGTATCAGTCGCTGCAATTAAAAAAAGACGTACTAGACTAATAAAGAAACTACGTCGTCACCTTAATGAGTAAACTAAATTACTACTAAAAGATAATAAAAGTATGCTAATATCAAAATAAATTGAATATTAGCATACTTCACTTGTTGCATACAAAGTCCAATAAAAATGCTATGATTTGTAAGAAGTCAAAGAAATATACAATTTTAATACGTTTAAATATAATATGTAGGTAGAGTTACCTATCTATTTTGATTGTGTATATATTGATATGGAGGGTTAGTATTGGAAAACGCGTGTAATCATTTAGATAAAAGGGAGATATGGTATAGTGCGATACCACTGCTTCTATTGATTCCTCTTTTAATATTCAATAATCAGCTGATGTCTATTTTTACAGAAGGAAGTATCCTCGATTATTTAAGATTAATTATGAAAATATTAATTGTTGTATTCACGATGACAATTGCCATTCACTCTTGGCTTGTATTTTCGCAGTTATTAATCAATCATACATTATACATAGGTAGTGTTTTCTTTCTTATCGCTTTGCTAGAGATTGCTAATATTGTCATATCAGTCCCACAAAGTGTAGACACAATATTAATAGGTGTCTGGATACAAATTTTTATGCGAATGGCTTTAGTAATAGGGATTCTACTTATTATTGCGAAGCCTAGAAAAAAGTTAACATTGGCTCACCGTAGGGTAGCTTATGGAATAGCGATTTTGACTGTTATGCTTATGCTTTTTAGTTTATATAAGGTACAGCCATTCCTTGAAGAGCATCAGCCAATAACACCTCATACAGTACAATTATTGACTGGCGCGATACAAGGGGTTTCCATCTATTTTTTAAGCAAGCATTATAAAAGTGCACGAAAACAGGTTTTGTGGTTAATTAGTGGGTCCGTATATTTAATTTTGAGCGATATTGTGTTTATTTTTAGCAAAGACGACAATGCTATTTGGATGTTTATTGCACTGTTTTACCAGTTTTTTGCTTATTACGTTTTTTTAAAGGCGATTTACTATACATCAGTTGAGAAACCATATTTACAGCTATTAAAAATTAAGCAAGACCTGGAACAATCACAACAGGAGCTAACTTTTCAAGCATATCATGATGATATTACCCAACTGCCAAACGAGCGTCTTTTATTAAAAACATTGAAAGAGGAGCTGCATAAGGATAGTAAACGGAAGGCGGTTATTTCTATTGAAATTGACCGACTTGCCACCATTAGTGATTCCTTAGGTATTAGCAATTCCAATAAAATGATGAAACTTGTAGCGGAAAGGATTCAAGCAATGCTACCGCCGCATTATTTTGCAACGAAATTACGGGAAAGCCAATTTGTTATTTATATTAACCATGTACAAACACAAGAAGAACTAATACAGTTTTGTTTGAACATTAAAAGTACGATGGAAAAACCTCTACAAGTTCAGCTTTTCTCATTAAAAGGGAATGTTAATATGGGTATTGCATTCAATGAAAAAAATTGTTCTGCTGAAGAATTATTGATGCATGCACAGCTGGCAATGCGTGAGGCAAGCCAAATACCACAACGTTTCCTTTTCTATAAAGAGCATATGTCAACGGGCGTGGCAGATCGTATATTGCTGGAGCAGGAATTACATAGAGCACTCGATCAACAGGAATTTTATTTGGATTACCAGCCTCAAATTAATTTGAAAACAGGAAAAATAGAATCAGTGGAGGCGCTTGTCCGTTGGCGACATCCAGTTCATGGCTTTGTGCCGCCTGATAAATTTATTGACATTGCCGAAGAGTCAGGGCTAATTATTCCTCTCGGTAAATGGATACTTGAAACAGCATGCTTGCAAGCAAAGGCGTGGGAAGCACAAGGTCTACCTAAAATGAAGGTTGCTGTTAATTTATCGCTCGGACAATTATTCCAGCAAGATTTGGTGCAAATGGTGAAGGAGATTTTACAGCGAAGTAAGCTGGAGCCAGCCTATCTACAGTTGGAAATAACCGAAAGTATGACAATGAATATTGATCAAATGACTCAATTACTACATGAGTTAAAGGCATTAGGAATTCAAATAGCAGTCGATGATTTTGGCACAGGGTACTCGTCCTTGTCATATTTAAAAGAATTTCCAATTGATTGTTTAAAAATTGATCGCGCTTTTGTACATAATATTCAGCATGATGCTAATGATGAAGCACTCGTTTCTATGATTCTTTCCATGGCAAAGCATTTACGTTTAAAGGTTGTGGCTGAGGGGATAGAAGAGGTTGCTCAACTGGCTTTCCTTGTTGCAGGTGACTGCGATTATATTCAAGGCTATTTATTTAGTAAACCTATTACTGCCGAGCAGCTGAGCGCGACATTTAACGATTTACATGTTCATGCTGATCAGATTTTAGAGCAGTATAAATGTGGTAAAGAAAATGGCATTTAATGCACCGAGCGAAAGGGAATAAAAGGTAAATCCGCATTAACTTAAGTTGGACAGCAAATTTAGAAGTGATAAGCTGATCGACCTAAGTACAATGCGGATTTTTTAAGTTGGGTTGTTTAATGAACGAGGTATTCTTCTTTTAGCTCGGAAATCGTGACTTCAGAGCGTTCTTCTAGTGATCGACGTAAATGAACGGTAGCTGTTTGACCATCATCATGTAACTTGTCAATCCATACTGAAACGCCATTATAGCTCACTTCGTATTCCTTTGGAGAGGCAACAATTTCTTGTGCGCGTAGATAATCCAATTGATGTCCCTCCTTATTTTTTTTGCTTATTTTTCGTTACGGAATTAATAAGCTCTGTAAATTCTTGAGAAAATTCTTCTTTTACTTTATTTGGCGCAATTTTTTGGTTTTTTGGCGTTTGCGGTAATGAACCTTTGTTATTGCTTTGCCCTTGCTTATTATCTCTTCCCATAGTTGAGTGCTCCTTTCGCTTTAATATTTCTTAATATGGCTTTGAATTCATATTTTTATCAAGGGAAAAACTAGGGAAACATAAGAATAACATGTAGCAATGCAAAAATATTTAGTGGTTCATTTGCTTATAAAATATCGTGCTGAGGATAAGGATAAAGTATGTTTATTTTTTAATCGAAAAATTATTATCTAACAGTGCCCAGTTTTGTGGGAAAGGAAAACCTAATGCCCAGTAACTAATACCACGTAGATGATATTCCTTAGTTAGGTCAAACTTAGCTTGTGCGCTTCTTGCATCTTCAAACCAAACTTCATGATTGCGTCCTTGCTTGTCAACATAGCGAAAATAAGGGGATTGTGCTGTTGGATCATATTGAATAGTTGCCCCATACTGTTGCGCTCTTGCAACCGCTTCTTGCGGGCTAAATGTTTCTGCTTCCTGACCTTTCACATGTGGAATGAGCCAATCGCGTGCATAAATTTGGAAGCCTAAAAATATTTTATTAGCAGGCATTACTGTTAGCGCATATTCTACAACTTTCCTCATTTCATTAATTGGAGAGATTGCCTGTGGAGGTCCAAGTCGATAGCCCCATTCATAAGTCATCAGTATAACAAAATCCGCAATTCTTCCATGTGCCTCATAATCATATGCTTCATAAGTTGATCCTGCTGGAGATGGCCCTGTTTTAGGAGCGAGTGCAGTTGAAACTAAAAAGCCTTTCGGATGAAGGCGATCAACGGCTAATTGAAGAAATTGGTTATAGTTTTCTCGATCTGCAGGTAGGACATTTTCGAAGTCTATATTTAGCACTTTATAGCCTTTATCTTCCATTACTTTTAATATATTATCGATGACTTTTTCTGATAATTGTTGATTTGACAATATCACATGGGTTAAGTTGGACCCGCTTTCTGTAGAAGTGAAGTTCGTTAAGGTTAACATCGGAATAATATTTTGAGAGTTGGCAGCAGTTATCATTGCTTTGTCGTTTAACGGTTCCAATGTTCCATCTTCGTTCATCAAATAAGCAAACGGGCTAAAATACGTTAGGAGAGAGCCTAATGCATTTAGTGACTGTACAGCTTCGTCAGGTGTTTCGTACGTATAGGCATTTACTTCAATAGTAGGTTTCATTCGTGGAATAATTAAATGCGAACCTACATAGATCATATTGGGGTTTGTAATATCGTTTTCCTCTATTATGGCCTGTACGGTTGTACTATAGTCCTTAGCGATTTGCGATAATGTCTCGCCACTTTCTACAACATGAATTATGGGAGGAATAATTAGCTTTGTTCCTGGTGTTAAAAGATCGGGGTTTGTAAGATGATTTACTTGAATAATGGATTGCAGTGACACGTGATATTGTTGGGCAATAGACGACAATGTTTCTCCTTTTTTAACGGTATGTGTTGTAAAAGAAGAAGGTATAACGAGTGATTGTCCAATCACTAATTGATTTGGGTCAGGTAAAGCGTTTAATTGAATAATAGCGCTCATTGGTGCAGCATAGCGGTTCGCAATTTGCCAAAGTGTTTCACCAGCGCTTACTACATGTATTAACATTCGGTCTCCTCCTAAATAGGTTTTATTAATGCATCATATGTAACTAAATATCTACCTAATGATGAAATACAGTGTTATTTTTAAATGTTTAATCATTTCAATACTCATATTTTTTTCTTATTAGTTATACATAGTATAGTAGATGCGAATTGTATCATTAGAGAAAGGAGCTGGACGTTGAAGAAAGTAAAGCTCACAGGAAGAATTGTTAGCCCAGGTGATCCAGATTATGATGAAGCGAGAACAAATAATAATTTAAGTGTGCCAAAATTTCCGAGTAAAATTGTTTTTTGTCAAAGAACTAAAGATGTAATCAATGCGTTAAAGTGGGTTAGGGAAAATAATGAAGATTTTCGAGTAAGGAGCGGACGACATCATTATGAAAACTACTCCTTAGTGAATCACGGTCTAATTATAGATGTCAGTGAAATGGATGACATCACCGTTAATTTAGAAAATGGAACTGCTCGAATTGAGGCTGGTGCAAATCTTGGAAAAGTATACCGTACATTATGGCAACATCGTATGACAATCCCTGCTGGTACCGAAAGTAGTGTTGGCATTGTGGGCTTGACATTAGGTGGTGGAATTGGGATGTTATCACGTCCTTTTGGGCTTACTTGCGATCAATTAATTGAAATTGAAATGGTTAGAGCAAGTGAACATCAAGGAGCAGAGTTAATTCAAGCAAACCGACATGTAAATAGTGATTTGTTTTGGGCTAGTTGTGGCGGCGGAGGAGGCAATTTCGGCGTTGTCACGGCACTTACATTTAAGCTTCAACCCATTTCAGACGTTACCCTTTTCGCTATCGTGTGGGAGTGGGATGATTTTGAGATTGCATTTGATGCTTGGCAAAAATGGGCGCCATTTACCGATGAACGCATAACTTCACAAATAGAGCTAAAATCACAGGAAGTGGGCGAAATTGTTGTGCAAGGTTTGTTTGTAGGTGAGGCATCGGAATTAAAAAAGCTTTTGCGGCCTTTAAGGAAAAGTGGTTCACCTACGGAAGTATGGATAAAAGAAGTACCGTACATAAAAGCGGTACGATTTTTTGATGTTGCAAGCGGCAATCAACCAGCATTCCGCAAACGATCAGGCTCTTTTATTGAAAAACCGTTTCCACATGTGGCAATTGCAAGAATGAAACAATTTTTAGCAAATGCCCCTAATCGAAATGCGAGCATCTGGCAGCAGTCTCTAAGAGGGGCTGTAAGTCAGATTGGATCAAGCAAAACGGCTTTTTATTATAGAACTGCATTGATTGCTCAGGAATATATTACTTCATGGGAAGATCATGAAGCAGAAAATGAAAATGTTCAGTGGGTTGAGGATATAAGAAGAACATTATCTCCTTTTACTATGGGGGATTATGTGAATTTTCCAGATCAATCGATTCAAAATTGGCCGACTGCTTATTATGGACGTAATTTTAGACGTTTACGAGAAGTCAAAACCAAATACGACCCTTACAATGTTTTTACATTCCCTCAAAGTATTCCAACGATTAAAAAGTGGATGTAATGCATCATACAAGTTTTTTAAAATGTCATGACATAAAGAGTAGAGTGCGATTGAAACTTAGCATTCTACTTTTTTTGTGAAGTTTACTATTATTATTTCCTTGATAATTATTGAAAGCACAGTCAAAATGGAGATATTACATATATTTCTAAAAGGGGTAAATGCAATGATGGATGTTGTTGTACGCAATAATGTGAAAATTATTGGAAAAGGGCAGAAACCGATTCTTTTTGCACATGGATTTGGCTGCGATCAAAATATGTGGCGCTATATTACGCCTGCTTTCGAGGAGCAATACCAAATTATTTTGTTTGATTATGTTGGTTCTGGTAATTCAGATTTAAACGCTTATCAATCTGATAAATATCAGTCTCTACAAGGGTACAAGCAAGATGTTTTAGACATTATTGAAGCGCTTGGGCTGCAACAGGTCATTTTTATTGGTCACTCTATTAGTTCAATGATTGGTTTACTTGCATCAATCGAACGCCCTGATTACTTTGAAAAACTAATTATGATTGGACCTTCGCCGCGGTATTTAAATGATGACAATGGCTATGTTGGTGGATTTGAGCTGAGTGATATTACGGAAATATTAGATATGATGGAAATGAATTTTTTAGGTTGGGCTAGCTTTCTAGCACCGATTGCCATGAATAATCCTGACTCTCCAAAACTAACAAAAGAGCTTGAACAAACTTTTAATTCTGCTAACCCACTGATTGCAAGGGAGTTTGCGGAAGTAACATTTTTATCAGATCATCGAGGCGACTTAACAAAGGCTAGTGTGAGTGTGCCTATTTTAATTATGCAATGTTCGGACGATAGTATCGTTCCAATTGAGGTTGGCGAATATTTGCACAACCATTTAAAAGCAAGTACGTTTCGATTAATGACTGCAAAAGGTCATTATCCTCATATTAGCCATCCTGAGGAAACGATTCAGTTAATTACACAATTTCTGTAATGGAATAAGAAAGGATTATGAATAATTCATGGATAAACGATTGAACTATGCACCTTGTGGATTTATTGCCATTACGCATGATGGAATGATGATAGAGGTGAATCAGACCTTTCTTGAGTGGATAGGTTATGAACGGGTGGATTTATTACACCAGCATATTGAATTGCTAATGTCCAAGCCTAATAAGATGATTTTTCATTCTTATTTTTACCCAACAATAAATCTGAACGATCATGTGGAAGAACTGTTTATCAGTTTAAAGCACCGCGATGGTACAGCGATTCCTTTTCTATTGAATGGTAGGAAGTATATAGTGGGAGAGGCTGAATGTATTGATTGTATTTTAGTGCCTATGAAAAAGCGCATTGATTATGAATTAGAATTACGCTCAGCTAAAAAGCAACTAGAGGCTGCTTATTTAGAAAAGGATCAGGCTTTAGCTAAATTAGAGCAACTGCATTTGGAAATTGAGCGAAAACAAAATGAGCTTTTAAGCATAAACGCCACATTAGTAGAACTATCCGTTACTGATAAGCTAACAGGATTGAAGAACAGAAGGTTTTTTCAAGAGAAGCTTGAGGAGCAGCTTGCTATATTCGATGAAACAGCACAACTATTCTCTCTTTTAATTTTGGATATCGATCATTTTAAAAAGGTAAATGATACATACGGACATCAAGTAGGTGATGAAGTTCTTGCCCAATTGGCACAAATTTTAAATGCGCATGCCCGACAAGATGATGTCGTCGCTCGTTATGGTGGAGAGGAATTTGTTATTATTTTACCTGAAACAGATGTAGATACGTCGAGGACGATTGCTGAGCAAATACGTCGAGTTGTTGAACAGGCCCAATGGCAAACTGGTAAAGTCACGATAAGTATCGGTATTGCGACCGTAACTGAAGGGGATACAGATGCAACGATTTTGAAAAAGGCAGATCAAGCATTATATGTATCGAAGGAGAACGGAAGAAATAGGGTAAGCACGTTTGAGTGCCTGACACCCAAACAATTCTGACAATTAGCTACATTTTGCTGGACTATGTAATTTGTTGTTTTCTACTGTATAATAATGAACAGTAAATAGGAAAAAGGCGGTACGAAAGACGATGAAGAGAATAGAATCTACGCAAAATGCGTTGGTAAAATATTGGAAAAAATTAGCGACTACACGAAAAGAACGTGAGCGTTCAGGTGAGTTTTTAGTTGAGGGATTCCATTTAGTAGAGGAAGCGCTGAAAAATAGTGGTCAAGTGTTACAGCTAATTGTGCGAGAGGGCGTTGACTTACCGATGCTATGGCCAATCGATGATGTGGCAATGGTAGAAGTAACGGCAGCTGTTGCAAAGGAATTTGCTGAGACCGAGACTTCACAAGGTGTGTTTGCTGTTTGTAAGCAAATGACGGTAGAGCAAGATGTCATGGGTTCATGGCGCAAAGTCCTTTTAATCGATGCTGTACAAGATCCAGGTAACATTGGCACAATGATTCGAACAGCAGATGCAGCTGGTTTAGATGCGGTTATACTTGGCAAAGGCTGTGCAGATCTTTATAACCCGAAAACGTTGCGCTCTGCTCAAGGGTCACATTTCCATATTCCAGTGATTCGTGGGGAATTAGAGGATTGGATCGATATGCTTCAGGATAATGGTGTTCCAGTATTTGGAACGGCGCTAGATGAAGATGCTGTCATTTATCATGATATTCAGCATACAGGTGCTTTCGCTATTATGATGGGGAATGAAGGCAGTGGCATTAATCCACAGTTATTAGCAATGACCGATCAAAATATGATTATTCCCATTTTCGGACAAGCAGAATCATTAAATGTCGCTGTTGCAACGGGTATTGTTTTATATGGATTTGTAAAATAGGTTTTGTTTTACGTGCGTAACACTAGTAAAAATGCCGATAAAACCAGGGCAATCGCCGATAAAACGTCAGGAATAGCCGATAAAACAATGGCAATCGCCGATAGAACGTCAGGAATCGCCGATAAATCAATGGCAATCGCCGATAGAACGTCAGGAATCGCCGATAAATCAGGTCATATTGCTATAAGGAACAGATGCCCCTTGCTTTGAAGTCACGTAATAATGTATAATCACATTTAAAATGTAATTAAGTATATTGAAATGCTTTGACTGGGAAGTAGTAAAGATTGTGAATGGACGACAGGGAGCGTAGGCCGAAGATTGAGAGCCAGCGCCGAGCCAATGCAATTTTGAATTCAGCCCGCGAGCAGCTACCGGGACCAGCAAGTGAAACGGCTGTAAAGGTATGCCGGCTTCAATCGAGTCGTTATGTCAATGAAGTGATTGTACGAAGTTGATCGTGCAATAACTAGGGTGGTACCGCGAATATGTCCTCGTCCCTTTTTTGGGGGCGAGGTTTTTTTGTGCCATTTGTGCAAGCGGGCACTTATATGAACAAGGAGGTTTTACACATGGAAGAGCAATTAAAGCAATTAGAGCAAGAAGCGCTAGCGAAAATTGAAGCAGCAGCAAATTTAAAAGAATTAAATGATGTACGTGTCGCTTATTTAGGTAAAAAGGGACCAATCACAGATTTATTAAAAGGCATGGGGAAATTATCGGCTGAAGAGCGTCCGAAAATGGGTGCTTTAGTTAATACGGTTCGTGAAAATGTCACTGCGGTGCTAGAAGCAAAAGTAACTGTTTTAGAAGAAGCAGCTATTGCCGAAAAATTAGCAAGTGAGTCGATTGATGTTACATTACCTGGTCGTGACATTAAAGTAGGGAACCGTCACCCATTAACACGCGTTATCGAAGAAATTGAAGATTTATTTATCGGGATGGGTTATGAAATTGCTGAAGGACCAGAAGTAGAAAAGGATTACTATAACTTTGAAGCTTTAAATTTACCAAAAGGGCACCCTGCTCGTGATATGCAGGATTCGTTCTATATTTCCGAGGAAATATTATTACGTACACATACATCGCCAGTACAGGCACGCACAATGGAAGAGAAAAAAGGCGAATCTATCCGTATCATTTGTCCAGGGAAAGTATTCCGTCGTGATAATGATGACGCAACACACTCTCACCAATTTATGCAAATTGAAGGTTTAGTCATTGGCGAAAATATTCGAATGAGCGACCTTAAAGGTACGTTAGATACGTTAGCGAAAAAAATGTTCGGTGCAGATCGTGAAATACGTTTACGCCCAAGCTTCTTCCCATTCACAGAGCCATCTGTTGAGATGGACATTTCTTGCTTTAAATGCGGTGGCTCAGGCTGTAACGTATGTAAAGGCACAGGTTGGATTGAAATTTTAGGTGCAGGTATGGTACACCCAAATGTGCTTGAAATGGCTGGCTACGATCCAAAGAAAGTTTCTGGTTTCGCATTTGGTATTGGTGCAGAACGTATTGCGATGTTGAAATATGGTGTCGACGATATTCGTCATTTCTATACAAGTGATACACGTTTCTTATCACAATTCGAGCGAACAGAGGCGTAAGGGGGACTATAAATGTTAGTATCATTAGAATGGTTAAAAGATTATGTAAGTACACAGGGCTTAGCGCCTGAAGATTTAGCAGAAAAAATTACACGCTCAGGTATTGAAGTAGACGCTGTCATTGACCGTGCTAGCGGCATGGATAAAGTCATTGTCGGCTATGTTGTGTCAAAAGAGAAGCACCCTGAAGCTGATAAATTAAACATTTGCCAAGTTGATGTTGGAGAAGCAGAGCCACAACAAATTATTTGTGGAGCGCCAAACGTAGATGCAGGGCAAAAAGTAATCGTTGCTCGTCCTGGTGCACATTTACCAGGAGGCATTAAAATTAAAAAAGCAAAACTTCGTGGGCACGAGTCAAACGGGATGATTTGTTCATTACAAGAGCTTGGTATTGAAGGTAAGTTAGTACCGAAAGCTTATGCAGAGGGCATTTATGTGTTGCCAGCAGATGCAGAGGTGGGCTCTGATGCACTAGCGGTTTTAGGTCTTCGTGATACTGTGCTTGAGCTTGGCTTAACACCAAACCGCTCAGATGCGCTTTCGATGTTAGGGGTAGCTTATGAGGTTGGTGCAATTCTGTCAGAAGAAGTAAAGTACCCAGAAATCGCTTATCATACATCTTCTGAAAAGGCAGAGGACTTATTAAAGCTTCGCGTGGAGGATTTGCAAGCAAACCCAATGTACGTAGCGAAAGTTGTGAAAAACGTTAAAATTGCAGAGTCACCAATGTGGTTACAGCACCGCTTAATGGCAGCTGGAGTACGTCCTCACAATAATGTAGTCGATGTGACAAACTATATTTTAATGGAATATGGTCAACCACTTCATGCATTTGACTACGATAGCTTAGCTACAGGTGAAATTGTTGTTCGTAAAGCAACAGAAGGTGAAAAAATTACGACTTTAGATGACCAAGAACGTACTTTAAAGGCAACTGATTTAGTTATTACAAATGGCAAGGAACCAGTAGCGATTGCAGGTGTAATGGGTGGAGCAAATTCTGAGGTAACAGAAACGACAACAACTGTAGTTATTGAATCTGCCTATTTCGATGGTTTAACAGTGCGCCAAACTTCACGTAATCTAGGTCTTCGCTCGGATGCATCAGCTCGCTTTGAAAAAGGCGTTGATCCAAACCGAGTAATTCCTGCAGCTGAACGTGCAGCAGCATTACTAGCTGAATTAGCTGGCGGTGAAGTGTTAGAAGGTACTTGTATCGTTGATGATTTAGATAAAACACCAGCACGAGTTGTTGTCTCTCCAGACTTTATTAACGAACGTCTTGGTATGAAAATCTCATTAGAAGATATGCTATCTATTTTAGAGCGTTTAAAATTTGGTGTAGAAGCAGCGAATGGCTTATTAATTATTGACGCACCAACACGTCGTCAAGATATTAAAATTGAAGAAGATATCGTTGAAGAAATTGCACGTTTATATGGATACGATGAAATTCCAATGACTTTACCAGAAGGTGCAAACCAAGTTGGGAAATTAACAGCTTACCAAGCAAATCGTCGTGTCGTGCGTGACTATTTAGAAGGTGCAGGACTTTATCAGGCTGTTACTTATTCTTTAACATCTGAAGCACTATCACAACGCTTTGCACTAAAAGCTGAGCCTGTAACACGTTTATTAATGCCAATGAGTGAAGACCGTTCAACACTGCGCCAAAGCTTGATTCCACATTTAATTGAAGCAGCTGCCTATAACGTTGCGCGTAAAGCAGATAGCGTAGCATTATATGAAGTTGGTTCTGTGTTCCTTGGTCAAACAGAAGAGGGGCTACCTTTTGAAGAAGAGCATGTTGCTGCTGTTTTAACAGGTAAATGGTTAGATCATGCTTGGCAAGGTGAGAAAAAGGAAGTAGACTTCTTTGTACTAAAAGGAATTATTGAAGGTGTCATTGGTAAGCTTGGATTAACAGATCGCATTGCATTTGTTAAAACAGAGGTAGCTGGCTTACATCCTGGACGAACAGCAAGTATTTTATTAGACGGAGAACAAGTTGGTATTATCGGTGGCTTACATCCTGCAGAACAAAAGTCATGGGGTGTCAAAGATACGTATGTAATGGAAATGAATTTAGTAGCATTACTTCATGCGAATGCAAGTGAAGCACCACTTGGTTATAAAGCGGTTCCTCGTTTCCCTGCGATGTCTCGTGATATCGCGCTTGTTATGGACCGTGCAACAGCAGCAGGTGAAGTAATTACTGCGATACGTTCAGCGGGTGTGAAGCTGTTGAAGGACATTCGCGTGTTTGATGTCTACGAAGGTGAAAAAATGGAAGCAGGTAAAAAATCTGTTGCCTTCTCATTAACATACTTCGATCCAGAACGAACATTAACAGATGATGAGGTAGTTGCAGCACATAACAAAGTGTTAAAAGCAATTGCTACAATTGAAGGAACAGAAGTACGTTAATTTATACTAATTTAACAAGCTGTTTCGAAATTAGAGACAGCTTAGAGTGTCGACAAAAGGCACCAAGAAATTACTCTTGGTGCCTTTTGTCTTTTTTAATACCTATTAAGTTAATTGGAGCGAAGGGCTGGCGACTCCTGCGGGAATGCACGCCACGCAAGACGCAACAATCCACGCGATAGCGAGGGTTGCGGCTTACAGTGTGCCCGCGGAAAGCGTCCAGCCCGTAGCGGAAATTAACGTAATAAGACCTCTATATATTTATTTTAACTTCCGAGCCTTTTCAGTATTTGCAAAATGCCATTTTGTGATGGAGCGCAAAAATTCCTCTCCTTGTCCACGCCAAATTCGTGCAGCTAGGGCATCAACTTTACTTGATGCCCCTTTTTGTAACTCTATGCCAGCAAGCTCACTTAGTCGATCCATTTCCTTTAAGAATGCAGCGCGAGCTAAAATTGAAGCAGTAGCAACCGAAACATGTAATTGTTCAGCTTTCGTTGAAAATAGTACATCCTCTTTCACAATGTCCCGCTCATTTTTCAAATAATTGTAATATACTCCGCGTTCAGCAAACTGATCAATTAAAATATGCGTAGGTTTTTCAGGAGCCATTTTTGACAGTGTATTGCCGAGCGCCTTATTATGCATCATCGCTTTCATTTTACCCTGAGAGTAGCCTCGTGCTTGTAATACATTATATTTTTCATTGCGCAATACGAGTACGCTATGGATACATGCTGCACGTAAATCAGGTGCTATTTTGCGCATATAGTCATCAGTAAGCATTTTAGAATCTTTAACGCCGAGCTCATTTATTAGTTCTATTTTTGTAGAAGGAACGTAAACTGCAGCGACTGTAATAGGACCAAAATAATCGCCTGTCCCCGTTTCATCGGAGCCTAACACAGACATTGAGGCAAAGCCTTCTGGAAGCGTATCGCCTTTTGCTCCAATTGTTGAGGACTTTTGAGTAGTCGTTACCCCAGTGGCACCCCAACGTGCGGCTTCTCGCTCAGCTCCCCCGCCTTGGAACATACATTTCCCTGATTTATACATCGTAATAGCTGTATCAGGAAGTTTTGCGGCAAACACCACACCTGGTGCTTTTCGCTCCACAAAATAACTTGCGTAATAAGACATCACCTCTTTTTGTGCATTTGTTGAAATTAATAGTACAATATTTGACATTTAACCGTTCCTTTCTATCCTCATTGTTCACAATTTTATACCTTTCATGTTATGATAATATATAGCTTTTTTGTGTGGACGTTGCTCATTACTGTCAAAATCGTGAGCAAAATGATTTTATTGGAGGGTGCGACTATGGAAAATCAAGAAAAGAATAAAATTTCTGTGGAAATATATGGTCATACATATAAAATGGTCGGCTCCGAATCCATTGGACACATGCGACTTGTCGCTTCTATTGTTGATGACCGTATGCGCGAAATGAATTTACATAATCCCTCACTTGATAGCACAAAGCTTGCCGTCCTTACAGCCGTAAATACGGTGCACGATTATTTACTCTTAAAAGAGCAAATAGAATTACTAGAAGAAGAATTGAAAAAATTAAAGGGTTGAAGTGAATGCTAGATTTAATCATATTAGTAGTTCTATTAGTTGGACTGCTAGTGGGGGCAAAACGTGGCTTCATTGTACAAATGATGCATATTGTCAGCTTTGTCGTTGCCCTAATTGTTGCGTATATTTATTATAAGCCATTAGCACAGAAATTTGTGTTTTGGGTGCCATATCCAGGTGTAACGGATTCAGGAAGCCTCGGGGTTGTCATTGATAGCTTAGATTTAGACCGCACGTTTTACCGTGTTATTGCATTTGCGGTTATTTTCTTTGCAGTGAAAATTTCATTGCAAATTGTGGCGTCTATTTTTGACTTTATTGCCTATCTACCTGTGCTTAATACGGTGAACCGTTGGCTTGGTGCACTGCTTGGCGTAATTGAAAATTATTTAATTTTGTTTATTGTGTTGTATGTTTTGGCATTAGTACCAATTGATTTAGTACAAAATTTAATGTCGAAGTCGTTCTTATCAGGCCTCATTTTGGAGCATACGCCGATTATTACAAAGATGTTCCAAAATTGGTGGTATATTTATCTCCATGCTTCATAACAATTTGGCGTCTACGCATGGAAAACTGAATGTAGTGTTCACTTGTTTGTCCGTAGAAATCTGCTGAAATGGCGAAGTTGCTGTTAAGGGCACAGCTGTTTTGTGCGCAGAGCCGCAATGAATAGGCAATAGTAATCGATGCACTTCTCTCGGACTAGAGGGAAGTGTTTTTACGATAGGAGGAATTCTAAATGAACAAAAAGACAATTATTCGTACACTAGAGAAAATTGCTTTATATATGGAGCTACAAGGTGAAAATCCCTTCAAGGTATCCGCCTTCCGAAAGGCAGCTGCCGCACTTGAAACAGACGAACGCTCCCTAAGTGAAATGGAAGATGTGACAAAGCTTAAAGGAATTGGGAAAGGCACAGCTGCTGTTATTGAAGATTTGATTGAGACTGGAGAATCTAGTCTTTTAAAAGAATTACAAGATATTGTGCCAAAAGGATTACTACCGCTATTAAAGTTGCCAGGGTTAGGTGGCAAAAAAATTGCCAAGCTTCATCAAGAGCTAGGCATTGACTCTGCTGAAAGCTTACAAGCTGCATGTGAGGCTGGCAAAGTGCGCGAGCTAGCGGGCTTTGCAGCGAAAACGGAAGAAAAAATTTTAAAGGAACTTGCGAACTTTGCCAATCGTTCGGAACGTTTGCCAATTTGGCTGCTAGAGCCTGTTGTTTTACAAATTGAAGCACTTCTCGGTAGTATGGAGGAAGTGACACGTTTCTCAGTAGCTGGAAGCTTCCGTCGTGCCTCAGAAACGAGTAAAGATATCGATTTTATCGTTGTAACGGAAGCGGTTGAAGTAGTACGTGAAAAGTTATTGAGTGAACTTGCAATTCAGGAAGTCGTCGCTGCAGGCGATACAAAAATTTCAGTTGTTTTAGATTTAGATGAACCGATAAGTGTTGATTTTCGATTAGTGAAAGATGTTGAATATGCAACAGCCTTGCACCATTTTACTGGTTCAAAGGATCATAATGTGCGGATGCGTCAGCTTGCAAAGACGCGTGGGGAGAAAATTAGTGAATATGGTGTAGAGCAAGCAGATGGCACAGTACTAACATTTACAGATGAAGCGGCATTTTTTGACCATTTTGATATGCCATTTATTCCACCTAGCTTACGAACAGGATCAACAGAATTTGATCGCCAAAGTGAAGTGAAGGATTTAGTGAAGCTGGAGGATATTGTAGCTGATTTGCATATGCATACGACATGGTCAGATGGTGGATATGCCGTTGCTGAAATGGGAGAGGCATTAATTTCTCATGGTTATCACTATGGCGTTATTACCGATCACTCCCAGTATTTAAAAGTGGCGAATGGTTTAACACCTGCACGTTTAGTGAAACAACGAGCGGAAATTGAAGCATTTAACGAAACACATCCAGACTTTTATTTATATGCAGGAACAGAGATGGATATTTTACCAGATGGTTCGTTAGATTTTGATGATGACGTACTAAAAAAATTAGATTTTGTAATAGCCTCTATTCACTCCAGTTTTACACAGTCACAAGATAAAATTATGGCGCGTTTACACACGGCAATGCAAAATCCGTATGTTCATATGATTGCCCATCCAACGGGTCGCATTATTGAGGATCGGGCTGGTTATAATCCAGATATGGCACAGTTAATTGAATGGGCGAAGGAATATGGTAAAATTCTAGAGTTAAACGCAAATCCATATCGTTTAGATTTATGTGTGGAGCACTTAGAAATGGCGGTTGCAGCAGGGGTACCTGTCGCGATTAATACCGATGCGCATGATATCGCTCATTTACGTTTTATGGATATAGGTGTGCGCTACGCAAATAAGGCATGGCTGAAAAAAGATATGATTGTCAACACATGGACGCGCGAACAGTTTGAGGCGTTTATTCGACGAAATAAATAGGTTGAGGAGGTGTTCTCAGTGATCGCAAACCGCGCATTGAAAACACTAGAATATGATAAAGTACGTCAACAAGTGGCTACATACTGTACTTCATCAATTGGCAAATCAGCTATTGATGAGCTTGTACCACAAACAGACTATGAAAAAGTAGTTCAGTTGCTAGAGGAGATGGATGAAGGGCTATCCATTTTGCGTGTAAAAGGTAATGTCCCAATGGGTGGTATTTTCGATGTTCGACCTGCTGCAAGACGTGCCCAAATCGGCGGGATGCTTTCAGCGATGGAATTAATGGAAGTATCAAGTACGATTCGAGCTAGCCGTATTTTGCGCAATTTCCTAGAGGACTTAGAGTCAGAAGAAATCATTGAAATTCCTCATTTCATTGCTAAAAAGGAAATGATGCCCGTATTAACAGGATTACAACATGAAATTAATAACTGTATTGACGATAATGGTGCTGTTTTAGATTCAGCAAGTCCAACATTGCGTTCTATTCGTCAATCTTTACGTGCTGAAGAAGCTAAAGTGCGTTCGAGACTAGAAAGTCTAACTCGTGGTAGCAATGCATCAAAAATGCTTTCAGATGCCATTGTTACGATTCGAAACGACCGTTATGTAATTCCAGTTAAGCAAGAATATCGACATCATTACGGTGGCATTGTGCACGATCAATCGTCATCAGGCCAAACGTTATTTATCGAACCAGATTCCGTTGTACAAGCAAATAATGAAATACATCGACTTAAGATGAAAGAACAAACGGAAATTGATCGTATTTTACTTGCTTTAAGTGCGATGGTTGAGGAAGTTGCACCAGATTTATTTAACTTAGTGAAACTATTAGGTGAGATTGATGTCATTTTAGCAAAAGGTAAATACGGCCAAGCCAATAAATGCACGATGCCAAAGATGAACAAGGACGGGTATATCCGACTTGTAAGAGCACGTCATCCACTTTTACCTATTGAAACGGCAGTTGCTAATGACATCGAATTCGGTAGAGACATTACAGCAATTGTTATTACAGGGCCAAATACGGGTGGTAAGACTGTGACGTTAAAAACAGTTGGTCTTTGTACGTTAATGGCGCAGGCAGGCTTACCAGTGCCCGCATTAGATGGTTCAGAGCTAGCGGTATTTGAGCAGCTTTTTGCTGATATCGGTGATGAACAATCAATTGAACAATCGCTTTCTACATTTTCATCTCATATGGTAAACATCGTCGACATTTTACAGCAATTCGATCACGAATCATTGGTGTTATTTGATGAATTAGGTGCAGGAACAGACCCTCAAGAAGGTGCTGCCTTAGCTATTTCCATTTTGGATGAAGTGCATGGACGTGGTGCGCGTGTAATGGCAACAACACACTATCCTGAATTAAAAGCATATGGCTACAATCGACCTGGCGTTGCTAATGCGAGTGTAGAATTTGATATCGAAACATTAAGTCCGACATATCGCCTACTTATTGGTGTACCAGGTCGTTCTAATGCATTTGAAATTTCTAGTCGTCTTGGCTTACCAGATTCCATTATCGATCGTGCTAAAAGCTTCACAGGTACGGACCGTCATGAGGTGGAGTCTATGATTGCTTCCTTAGAAGAAACGAGACGCCAATCAGAGGACGATGCGGAGCGCTCGCATGATTTACTTTTAGAGTCTGAGGCACTGCGTAAAGAGCTACAAGATAAGCTGCAAGCATATGATGAGCGCAAAGAAGCACTCGATAAAAAAGCGAAAGAAAAAGCACGTAAAATTGTGGAAGATGCAAAAAGAGAAGCAGAAACCATTATTACCGAGCTTCGTGAAATGCGCAAAAATGCCGATCAAGTAGTAAAAGAACATGAGTTAATTGAGGCGCGTAAACGTTTAGAAGAGGCGACACCCCTTGAGCATAACAAAGTATTGAAAAAAGCAGCGCAAGTGAAGGCGCGTGCGCAAAACTTGGTTGTCGGTGATGAGGTAAAGGTGTTAAGCTATGGACAACGAGGAACTTTACTTGAAAAAGTCTCTGATGCTGAATGGGTTGTCCAAATGGGCATTTTAAAAATGAAAATTGCCGATACAGATATAGAATACATTAAACCAGAGAAAGAGCCTGTTCAACGTGTTTCTGGTGTGAAAAATCGAGATAGCCATGTGAAATTAGAATTAGATTTACGTGGGGAGCGCTACGAGGATGCGATTATTCGCACTGAAAAATATATAGATGATGCGCTGCTTTCAAACTATGGTCGCGTGTCGATTATTCACGGTGTTGGGACAGGAGCATTGCGTCAGGGCATACAAAGTTACCTGAAAAAACACAAACGGGTGAAGTCCTTCCGTTTTGGAGAAGCAGGCGAAGGTGGATTTGGCGTTACGGTTGTGGAATTGAAATAAGCTGTAAAGGGGACGGAGAAAATGCTAAATTCTAGCTTTTGGCGATATCCAATTATCGAAACGGCAGGATATTTTAGTGTTGTTGTGTTATGTTTAGTCGTCTCGATGGCATTGTTCGAAGTCGTTACGAAATATAAAAACTGGGAAGAAATAAAAAATGGTAATGTAGCTGTGGCGCTTGCAACTGGCGGTAAAATATTAGGGATTTGCAATATTTTCCGTTATTCGATTGCACGTCATAGTACGCTGAGTGAAATGATTGGTTGGGGACTATTTGGCTTTACGTTACTCATCGTGGCGTATTTCTTATTTGAATTTATGACACCCCGTTTTAACGTGGATCAGGAAATTGCCAATGACAATCGCTCAGTAGGCTTTATTTCCTTTACGATTTCAGTCGGACTATCGTTCGTTATTGGGGCAAGTATTGCATAGGAGTGTACTGAGATGGAAAAATTAGCGAAAGTTCTAATCATAGTCTGCATCGCATTTTTGGCAGTCGGTATTTACTATATGTTGACCGTATAATTTTATAATGTAGCCTCCATAATGTGAGGAAGTGTCTAGCTTTAGAGAAACTTGAACTTTCAAGTTTTTCTAAAGCTTTTTTGTATAGAAAATCGTCAATCGCTAATAGAGGAAGTCTATTTTCTTTACAAGATGATAGAAAAATTTTTATAAAATTATTTTTTAAATATAGGAATAGCAAGCGCATGAATGGAATAAAAAATGAAACAATGAATGAGCATTCATAAGGAGAGGCGACTAAAAACCCTTTATGTGGTAGTTATATAAATGTTGTTAAATGCATAATAATTAATCGAAAATACATTTATTTTCTATTTTGTGTTTGAAAGTACATTTCTTTTTCATTATAATTAAATTAAGAATTTACAAAGTTTGGGACAAAGGGGAGAGGACGTATGACAGCAAAACCATGGCTAGCAAATTATCCTGAAGAAGTACCACCGTCTTTAACGTTTGAGGAAATTCCTGTGCAAGAGTTTTTGACACGTGCCTATCAAAAGAAACCATCTAAAGTGGCCATTCATTTTATGGGTAAGGATTTAACGTACACCGAGTTATATGAGTCTGCACTTAAGTTCGCGAACTATTTACAAGCACTTGGTGTAGAAAAGGGAGACCGTGTGGCAATTATGTTACCAAATACGCCACAAAGTGTAATCGCTTACTATGGGGCGATGTATGCTGGAGCGGTCGTAGTACAGACAAATCCACTTTACACTGAACGTGAATTGCAATATCAATTGATGGATTCAGGTGCGAAGGTCATTTTAGTCATGGATATTTTATATCCGCGTGTGATGAAAATCATGAAAGAAACGGCTCTTGAAAATGTCATTGTAACCGCAATCAAAGACTACTTACCATTCCCAAAAAACTTAGTATATCCATTTATCCAAAAAAAGCAGTATGGCTTTAGTGTGAAAGTTGAGCATAGTGGACAAAATCATTTATTTACAGAAATTATGAAGTCCTCACCTGTAAAAATGATTGAAATGCCATTTGATTTTGAAGAAGATCTTGCATTACTTCAGTATACAGGCGGGACGACAGGGTATCCGAAAGGTGTTATGCTAACGCATAAAAACTTAATTGCCAATACGACAATGTGTGACGCTTGGATGTATAAATGTGTCCATGGTGAGGAAACGATAATGGGTGTGCTTCCATTTTTCCATGTTTATGGAATGACAACTGTCATGTTGCTTTCTGTTTTCACTCAAAATAGAATGGTATTATTACCGAAGTTTGATGCTGAAACAGCTTTGAAAACGATTGATAAGCAAAAGCCAACATTGTTTCCTGGTGCACCGACATTGTATATTGGTTTATTAAATCATCCAGATATTGCGAAATATGATTTATCGTCTATTAAAGCATGTCTAAGTGGTTCGGCTTCGCTGCCTGTAGAAGTACAGGAGCAATTTGAGGCAGTAACAGGTGGGAAACTAGTAGAAGGTTACGGGTTAACCGAAACTTCTCCAGTAACGCACGCAACACCAATTTGGGGTAACCGTGTTATAGGTTCAGTAGGTTTACCGTGGCCAAATACTGATTCTGTCATATTACGTACAGGTGATACAGAACAGCTTGCCGTTGGTGAAGTGGGCGAAATTGCTGTAAAAGGCCCGCAAGTTATGAAGGGCTATTGGAATCGTCCTGAAGATACGGCAGCAACGTTTGCAGATGGTTGGTTCTTAACAGGTGATTTAGGCTATATGGATGAAAAAGGTTACTTCTATGTAGTTGACCGAAAGAAAGATTTAATTATAGCGGGTGGCTTTAATATTTACCCTCGTGAAGTCGAAGAAGTATTATATGAGCGTGAAGAAATTCAAGAATGTGTAGTTGCAGGTATCCCTGATCCGTATCGAGGGGAAACAGTAAAAGCTTATATTGTTGTAAAAGAAGGATATTCGATTACGGAAGACGAATTAAATAAATATTGCCGTCAACACTTAGCTGCTTTTAAAGTACCGCGCTATTATGAATTCCGTGACGAGTTACCAAAAACAGCAGTCGGAAAAATTTTACGCCGTACTTTAGTAGAGGAAGAAAAAACAAAAATGGCGAATAAAGAAGCAAAATAACTACGTGGTAAAGTATTGACAAGCGCGAATGTAAAATATAATATGAAAATATGAATGAATAACCATTCATATTTTCATATTTTTTGTTTCTTGAAAACCACGCCATGTAAATCATGAAGAATCGGCTCAAAATTTTGTTTCGAAATTTCAGTGTTAAAAGAATTACAAAGTGTCATATAAATAGGCAAATCATTTGCTTAACGATAAGTCTAATGTGTGACAAAAATAATAAGGTGTGCGTATGTTTTTGTAGGTGGTGATTTAAAAATGAAGCGAGATAAGCCGAAATATAAGCAAATTATTGATGCAGCTGTCTTCGTTATTGCAGAAAATGGTTATCACCAAGCGCAAGTATCGAAGATTGCTAAACAAGCTGGAGTAGCCGACGGAACAATCTATTTATATTTTAAAAATAAAGAAGATATATTAATTTCTGTCTTTAATGAAAAAATGGCTGTTTTTGTAGAGTCATTACAAGATATAATAGAAAATGGAAGTACGTCGAAAGACAAACTTTCACGAATGATTGAAAATCATTTTAGTGTTCTAGCTACAGATCGATCACTTGCGACCGTTACACAATTAGAGCTTCGCCAATCAAATAAAGATTTACGACAGAAGATCAATGGTGTATTAAGAGATTATTTACAACTACTTGATCAGATTCTAATTGAAGGTATGGTTTCAGGTGAGTTCAATCAAACGATGGATGTTCGCTTAGCGCGACAAATGGTATTTGGAACAATTGACGAAACCATTACGTCTTGGGTTATGAATGACTATCGATATGATTTGATAGAACAGGTTCCGAAAGTTCAGGCATTGATCCTGAACGGCATTAAAGCTTAAAAGGATGTGGAGAAATGGAATTTCTAAGTTGGAAAGTAGAAGATGGGGTTGCAATTATTACGATTGCACGTCCACCAGCAAACGCATTATCTCGCGGAATCATTGCTGAAGTCAATGCTGTACTAGATGCTGTAGAAAACGATGACGCAGTACGTGTCCTTGTACTTCATGGTGAAGGCCGTTTCTTCTCAGCAGGTGCAGACATTAAGGAATTTACAGAAGTTAATTCAGGGGAAGAGTTTACAAAACTTGCAGGCAATGGTCAACAAGTCTTTGAACGTGTTGAGTCGTTCCCTAAGCCTGTCATCGCCGCAATTCATGGTGCCGCACTTGGCGGTGGTCTAGAACTAGCTATGAGCTGTCATATGCGTTTTGTAACGGAATCTGCGAAATTAGGATTGCCTGAACTACAACTAGGACTTATTCCAGGATTCGGTGGCACACAACGTTTACCACGCTATGTAGGGGTAGCAAAAGCAGCAGAAATGATGTTTACAAGCGATCCTGTTACAGGTACAGAAGCAGTGCAATGGGGACTAGCAAACCGTGCTTTTACAGATGAAGTATTATTTGAGGAAACACTAAAGGTAGCGAAAAAAATTGCGAAGAAGAGCCCAATTGCATTAAAAGAAGCAATCCAAGCATTGCAATATGCGAAACATGCTTCATTTTATGAGGGTGTTCAAGCAGAGGCTAAATCATTTGGTACAGTATTTGTATCAGAAGATGCGAAAGAAGGAATTCAAGCATTTATTGAAAAACGCGAGCCTGTGTTTACTGGCAAATAGTTTTCCATCAGTATAGTTAACCACTTAAGGGGAGTTTATCTAGACTGAAAATATATAATATTTACAAGTTTACTTGGGAATTTAAAAAACGTTGCAGGGGGTATGAAATATGAACATTTTTGCATTAATTAAACGTACGTTTGATACAGAAGAAAAAATCGTAGTGTCGGGTGGTAAAATCCAAGAGGACGGCGCTGAATTCATTATTAATCCTTATGATGAGTATGCAATTGAAGAGGCAATCCAAGTTCGTGATGCAGCTGGTGGTAAAGTAACAGTTGTGACTATCGGTGGCGAGGATGCAGAAAAACAATTGCGTACTGCGTTAGCAATGGGTGCAGATGAAGCGGTTCTTATTAATACAGAAGATGATCTAGATGAATTAGATCAAAATGCAGCTGCTTACATTTTAGCTGAATACTTAAAAGATAAAGATGCTGATTTAATTTTAACAGGAAATGTGGCAATTGACGGTGGTTCTGGTCAAGTAGGCCCACGTGTTGCAGATTTATTAGGCATCAACTACGTTACAACAATTACAAACCTTGAAATCGATGGCACAACTGCAAAAATCGTGCGCGATATCGAGGGTGATTCTGAAGTGATTGAAACATCTTTACCACTTTTAGTAACTGCTCAACAAGGTCTAAATGAGCCACGTTACCCATCATTACCAGGCATTATGAAAGCGAAGAAGAAACCGCTTGCAGAGCTTGAATTAGATGATTTAGATATCGATGAAGATGATGTTGAAGTAAAAGTAGAGACAGTCGACATTTACTTACCAGCTCAAAAAGCAGCAGGCCGTATTTTAGAAGGCGAGCTGTCTGATCAAGCAAAAGAGCTAGTCAACCTACTTCATTCAGAAGCGAAAGTTGTTTAAGTGTTAGCGCAAATCGAATCTTAAAGGGTAACGGAGGGAATATACTATGTCAAAAAAAGTATTAGTATTAGGTGAAGTTCGTGAAGGAAGCTTACGTAATGTATCTTTCGAGGCAATTGCAGCAGCAAAACAAATCGCTGATGGTGGCGAGGTTGTTGGCGTACTTTTAGGGGATGCAGTTGCAGGATTAACAGGTCCATTATTTGAGTATGGTGCAGATCGTGTTATCACTGTGGAACATCCACATTTAAAACAATATACATCAGATGGCTATGGACAAGCTTTATTAGCTGTTATCGAGCAAGAACAGCCAACGGGCATTGTATTCGGTCATACAGCAAATGGTAAAGATTTATCTCCTAAAATTGCGAGTAAATTACAAGCAGGCCTTGTTTCTGACGTCACGTCGATTGAAGGTGTTGGTGACGATGTAGTATTCATTCGTCCAATCTACTCAGGTAAAGCTTTTGAGAAGGTAAAAGTAAAAGAGGGCATCGTGTTAGCTTCAATTCGTCCAAATAATATTGCACCTTTAGAAAAAGCTGCGGGTAAATCAGGTGATGTTTCTTCTGTCACTGTTGATATTACAAACTTACGCTCAATTATTAAAGAGGTTGTACGTAAATCTTCAGAAGGTGTAGATCTTTCAGAAGCGAAAGTCGTTGTAGCTGGTGGTCGTGGTGTTAAATCAGAAGAAGGCTTTGAGCCATTAAAGGAATTAGCAGATTTACTTGGCGGTGCAGTTGGTGCATCTCGTGGTGCATGTGATGCTGAGTACTGTGATTATTCTTTACAAATTGGTCAAACAGGGAAGGTTGTTACACCAGACCTTTATATCGCAGCAGGTATTTCAGGTGCAATTCAACATTTAGCAGGTATGTCAAACTCTAAAGTAATTGTAGCGATCAACAAAGATCCTGAAGCAAATATTTTCAAAGTAGCTGACTATGGTATTGTCGGCGATTTATTTGAAGTGATTCCGCTTCTAATCGAAGAATTTAAAGCATTAAAAGTAAACGCATAATTAGTTGATGCAGGAAGGATAAATCCTTCCTGTTTTTTTATGGTTGTATCTCGCGAGTTGTATTATGTGAAAATTATTGTAAAATAAAATATTGACATAACTAACAAGAGACATTATAGTGGTGAATAATCATTAATTTTTCAATCATATTGTTTTGAAACGCAAAGATTAGGAGTAGTAAAAGCTCATTATTCGGTAAAGAGAGCTGCGGGGTGGTGCAACGCAGTCCAATAAGACTTTGAACTTGCCTAGGAGTGGTAAAATAAATAGAGTTATCAGATTATTCTATTTGTTTGACGATTAACCTTCGTTATAAGGTTTTTAAGTTGGGTTCATAATGAACCAATTAGAGTGGTACCGCGGTAGCTTATGGCATATCGTCTCTTCTTTCATTTGATGATGAAGGAACAGACGATATGCCTTTTTTGATTTTAGGAGGTAAGAAAGTGGAAAACAACAATCAACAATTAAAACGAACTATGACCTCACGCCATATTACAATGATGGCGTTAGGTGGTGCCATCGGTGCTGGGTTATTTAAAGGAAGTAGTGCAGCCATTGATATGGCAGGGCCGTCTGTGCTTATTGCGTATTTAGTGGGAGGCATTATTTTATTATTTGTCATGCAAGGCTTAGCCGAGATGGCTGTTCGAAATAAAGAGGCAAGAACATTTAGGGATTTAGTTGAATCCGTATTAGGCAAATACCCTGCATATTTCCTTGATTGGATCTATTGGAAAATGTGGGTTTTAAATATTACAGCAGAATCAGTAGTTGCTGCTATTTTTATTCAATATTGGCTACCTCAATATCCGATTTGGATACTTGCTCTATCTGTTTCTATATTAGTGACAGCTATTAACCTGTTATCCGTAAAACTATTTGCGGAAACTGAATACTGGCTAGCGATGATTAAAATTACTGTAATTATTGTATTTATTATTGCAGGGCTTATTTTATTGTTTGGTACGTTTGGTAATCATACAGCAGTTGGCTTTGCAAACTTAACTGAACACGGAGGCTTTTTCCCTAACGGATCAACGGGGTTAATCGCTGCAATGCTTGTCGTCATTTATTCGTATGGTGGTACAGAAATCATTGGGATAACATTAGCTGAAACGAAAAATCCTGAAAAAGTAGTACCAAAAGCTGTTCGCAGTACATTAGTGCGTATTGTTACATTCTACCTTCTTCCTTTCTTTATTATCGTTAGTTTAATTCCTTGGAATGAAGTAAATGGGGTACCTGAAAGTCCATTTGTTATGGTATTTAAAATGATTGGAATTCCAGGGGCAGACCATATTATGAATGCTGTTGTTTTACTAGCTATTATTTCTTCCATGAATTCAGGGCTTTATGGTTCATCTCGCGTACTGTATACACAAGCGGTAGACGGTCGTGTTCCAAAAATCTTTGCGCATTTATCTAAACGAAAAGTTCCTGTATATGCCATTTTAATGTGTACCGCAGCTTTATACTTAGGTGTTATCTTTTCTTTATATGCTGGAAGCAAGACGTTTGATTTCTTAATGGGATCGCTTGGCTATACAGTATTATTTATTTGGTTAATTATTGCGATTGCCCATTTGAAATCACGAAAAAAACAATCACAAAACACAAGCGCCTATGAAGTGAAATGGTTTCCTTATACAACTTGGATAGCCATAATTGCGTTAAGTGCGATACTCATTGGGATTATTTTTACAACATCCATTATCGTGACAGGCATCACTTTAGCAATTTACATTTTTATTACATTAACGTATGTATTTAAAGGCCGACATCAAGGAAATTAAATGGTGTCATTTATGTATCCGACATGTTTTTCATAAAATATACATTGCAGGCAGATTGTTCGCTCAAGCTATTTTATCCATGCTATACTACAACCATAGTAAGATTTAAGGAGGATTTCAAATGGCAATTGTACATGCAACAGATGCAACGTTTCAAGATGATATTAAAGAAGGCTTAGTATTAGTCGACTTTTGGGCTGCTTGGTGTGGACCATGTAAAATGATCGGACCAGTTCTTGAAGAAATGGATGCTGCAGGTAGTGCAGCTAAAATCGTAAAAGTAGATGTGGATAACAACCAAGGTACTGCAGCACAATACCAAATCATGTCTATCCCTTCATTGCTTTTATTCAAAAACGGTGAATTAGTAGATAAAACTGTTGGTTTCCAACCTAAAGAAGCATTAGAAGCTTTCATCGCAAAACATGCTTAATTTGTAAAATAAAGAGCTGAGCCATCTTTAGATGTGCTTGGCTTTTTTTCGTTATATAATAGATAGAGGAATTTCAATAAACGCTCGTTTATTAATAAATTTTCTTATTTTGTTGTAATATCTTTTTTGTGCGATTTACGATGAAAGACAAAAGAGAATGAAACGAAATGGCGATTATTAGATAGGCATCAAAAAAGGGGGGCAGGTAGGCGATGAATGATTTAATTAAACGTAAGCTTGATATTTTACCAGATCAGCCTGGCTGCTATTTGATGAAGGATCGACAAGGGACAATTATTTATGTAGGTAAGGCAAAGGTACTTAAAAACCGAGTGCGCTCGTATTTTACAGGAACACATGAAGGGAAAACACAGCGCCTTGTTGGTGAGATTGAGGATTTTGAGTACATTGTGACTTCTTCGAATTTAGAGGCACTCATTCTAGAGTTAAACCTTATTAAGCTACACGATCCTAAATACAATATCATGCTAACAGATGATAAAACGTATCCGTATATTAAAATTACAAACGAAAAATATCCACGGCTTATTACAACACGTAAAGTAAAAAAAGATAAAGCAAAATACTTTGGTCCTTATCCCAATGCGTATGCAGCAAGTGAAACAAAAAAGTTGCTCGATAGACTCTATCCGCTACGTAAATGTGTACAATTACCATCAAAAGTTTGCTTGTATTACCATATGGGACAATGCTTAGCACCGTGTGTAAAAGAAATTGATGCACAAGTATATCACGATATGATTGAAGATATGACGAAGTTTTTAAATGGTGGCGTGGAATCAGTAAAAAAAGAGCTTGAACAGAAAATGTTAGCTGCCGCTGAGCAACTAGAGTTTGAGCGAGCGAAGGAGTTCCGCGATCAAATTGCACATATAGAAACGGTTATGCAAAAGCAAAAAATTGTGTCCAGTGATACAACGAACCGCGATGTATTCGGTTATGCAGTTGAAAAGGGTTGGATGTGTGTTCAAGTATTTTTCGTTCGTCAAGGTAAGTTGATTGAACGAGATGTTTCCATTTTCCCGATTTATCAGGATGTTGAAGAAGAATTTTTAACATTTGTCGGACGCTTTTATGAAAAGCCTGAGCATATAAAGCCTAAGGAAATTTTTATTCCTCCGTCGATAGATACCGCAATTTTAACGGAATTATTAGCGGTAAAAGTGCTAACACCGAAGCGAGGGCAAAAAAAAGAATTAGTAGATTTAGCTATGAAAAATGCTGAAATTGCAGTGGCGGCGAAATTCCAGCTAATTGAGCGACAGGAAGAGCGCACAATAGGTGCTTGCGAGGCACTCGGGGAAGCGATGGGAATTTCAGCACCTCTTCGCATTGAAGCTTTTGATAATAGTCATATGCATGGTGCTGATGCAGTATCAGCAATGGTTGTGTTTATTGATGGTAAGCCTGCTAAGAAGGAATATCGTAAATATAAAACACGCACTGCCGCAAAACATGATGATTATGGAGCAATGCAAGAAGTGATACGTCGCCGTTACACAAGAGTATTAAAAGAAGGCTTGCCATTGCCAGATTTAGTTCTAATAGATGGTGGTAAAGGCCAGATGGAAGTCGCGCGAGAAGTGTTAGAGGACGAGCTTGGACTTGTTATCCCAATTGCTGGCTTAGCAAAAGATGAAAAACATAATACATCCCAGCTTTTATTTGGTGATCCACCTGAGGTTATTGCATTAAAGCGGACAAGTGACGGGTTTTATTTACTTCAGCGTATTCAGGACGAGGTACACCGTTTTGCGATTACATTTTTACGTCAACAGCATGAGAAAAATGCTATTCAATCTGTTCTCGATGGCATTGAAGGTGTGGGGCCAAAACGCAAGCAACAATTATTGAAGCACTTCGGCTCTGTTAAAAAGATTCGTGAAGCGAGTGAGTTTGCACTTCAAGAAGCGGGAATACCTGCGAACTTAGCGAACAGTATTTACAATTATTTTCAGCAACAGACGTTGTCAAAGGATTAGACATGTGCTAAGGTTGTGATAGAACAAAGCAGTGAAAAACTGATATGTTCTATTACACTTTAGATGAAGAATATGTGGGCAGAGCATATATTTTCATAAAGGTAAAAATGAATAATTTCACTATTTTAAGTGATGATAGAGGTGCAAGATTCAATAGTAGCACATTGAAGGATGGACAAATCCAATGATGGTGTGTGAAAGGGGAGCTTGCCGAAGTGAAGTATCGTTGTTTCCGATACTTTGCTGGTTTTGCATTTAATAGATGTAAGACTGTCGAATCTTGACGTTTCGGAGAGCTATCACACATGCGCAAGCTTTTTATTGTACATGTTGCAGGCAGCTTTCACGTTATGTGAAGGCTGCCTTTTTGCTGTTCTAGAGACGAATCGATTAAAGGAGAATGATAATAATGGCGAGTATTGTATTAAAGTTTGGCGGACCAGCAATCGCTTCAACCGAGCAAATTCAAGAGGTCGCTAAAATAGCGATAGCCAAAAAAGAGCTTGGCTATGATGTTGTAGTAGTGACAGCTGCGATGGGACGCACAGCAAAAGACTTAGCAAAGATGGTACGTGATATATCAGACGATGCTTCTAAACGTGAAATGGATGTACTACTTTCGACGAGTTCACAACTCGCAAGTGCCCTTTTTGCAATTGCTTTACAGGAGGCGGGCTATGATGCAGTATCTTTGACTGGCTGGCAGGCTGGTGTGCAAACAGATGGGAAACATTTTCATGCACGTATCGACCATATCGATGTGTGCCGTATGAAAGAACATTTGATACAAGGACAAATTGTCGTTGTTGCGGGAGAGCAGGGCATTTCTAGTGCGAATAATATTACAACGCTTGGTAAAGGTGGAGCCGAAACAACGGCAGTAGCCATTGCAGCTGCATTAGAAGCGGAACGTGTGGACATTTATACAAATGTAGATGGTGTTTATACAGCAGATCCTCGGTTTATAAAAAAAGCAAGAAAGCTAAAGGAGATTTCATATGATGAAATGCTTGAACTGTCCCATTTAGGTTCGCATATTTTACATCCACGGGCAGTGGAGCTTGCTAAAAAGTTTCAAATGCCTGTCATTATTCGTTCAAGTGTAGAAGATACAGCAGGTACTTTATTGAAGGAGGAAGTTGAAATGGAGAAAAATTTAATCGTACGTGGTGTTGCTTATGAGTCTGATATCATTCGCCTAACTATCGGTTATGATACATACTCTACTGCATCGTTAGCAGATATGTTTGCTATCCTAGCAGAGAATCGCATTAATGTTGATATTATTGTGCAGGCTATTATTGAAGGTGTGAGACCATCTGTATCATTTACCATTTTAAAAGAAGAGTTCGCTGATGCTTTACGTGTACTAGAGGATAGTAAATTGTCACTTGGTTTTAGCTTTGCAGATTTTGAAATTGGACTAGCAAAAGTTTCGATTATTGGATCAGGCATGGCGTCAAATCCAGGTGTTGCAGCACGAATGTTTGATCGCTTACGTCGAGAAGAAATTGCAGTGAAAATGGTCAGTACTTCTGAAATTAAAGTTTCTGTTGTTGTCCCACAGGACGAAATGATTCGCGCTGCAAACGCATTACATGATGAGTTTAATTTAGCAGAAGAGATTCACGAATAGTAGCTTTCTATAGATAACTACATAGGTTGATTTCCGCTACGGGCGGGCGCTTTCCGCGGGCACAAACGTAAGCCGTAACCCTCGCTAACGCGAAATGCCTGCGTCTTACGTTTTGTGCATTCCCGCAGGAGTCGCCCGCCCTGCGCTCCAATCAACTAAGCACTTTAATAAATAAATATTGATGACTAAGAATCCAATAGCTAATCCTTCTTTTATAAAATAATATAGAAGACTTCTGCGGTTGATTTCCGCTACGGGCGGGCGCTTTCCGCGGGCATAAACGTACGCCGTAACCGTCGCTAACGCGAAATGCCCGCGTCTTACGTTTTGTACGTTCTCATCAGGAGTCGCCCGCCCTGCGCTTATCAACGCAACAAGGAATATGCTGATGGATACCTATAATAAAAAAAGACAAAAGGCATGTTGCCTTTTGTCGACGTTGAAAAAGGATTGCTTTCTAACAAAATCGCAATACTTACAAGCTTATCTATTTGGTATTGTATTCATAATACGCTCTTTAACATCCCATTTAACTGTAAACATGACTTGCTGTTGCTTTTCGCGCTTCTCATCATAACATTCCGTTAAGTATCCTTTTGATTGTTGGATTTGTTCAGCAATAAACCCTGCTTCCAATCTAAAGCTCCGATTTTGAATTTGCAATAGGGTTGGCTCATTTGTTAAATGGAAAATACGTCCATCCTTAGACTCCTTTGTCAATTCAAGAGTACCCCAGCACGCATCCGCGAAAAATGCGATAAGTTCATCTTGACTTTTACAAGGGAACTTCCGTGCAAGCTCTTTTCCAGCCCAATATAGTACGTCATCTTCATGTTTACCGAGAATAGATGATAGAATATGATCACGGATTAACTCATATCCAAATGGTGAGATTGTATTAGATGGATTATTTAACATAGAAATCCTTCTTTCTTAGAATTTTCTTATAATTCAGCGTCAATAAAGTAAAGGTAGAATTTTCGAGAAGAAACGACACGTTATGTACTAGATTGCTTCTATAATGAGGGCTATTAAAAACTCTATGTTACCTTGACGCTCGTAGCTCTTGAGAGTACAATAAACATGTCATAATATTGTACCATGATGAAATACACAGTCAATGGAGTATCATTTACAAAATGGTGACTTCTTTTGTTGTGCTATTTTAAGTACTAAGGGGGGTAACAGTCTTGTCGAAAGATCGAGAGTTTTTATGGCGTCGCTTACATTCTCTACTTGGTATCATTCCAGTAGGTCTGTTTTTAACGATGCACCTATTCATTAACTTTACAGCAGTAGGCGGAGCAGAGAGCTATAATGATGCTACCGCAGTAATGGAAAAGATTCCATTTCTTATCCTAGTAGAGTGGATTGTCATCTATATTCCATTAATGTTCCACGCATTTTATGGTGTGTACATCGCATTCACTGCTACACCAAATACAGGGCGTTTCAGCACATACCGTAACTGGATGTTCTCATTACAACGCTTCACAGGTGTATTTTTAGTAATCTTCATTGCATGGCATATTTTCCAAACTCGTATTCAAAAAGCGCTTGGTACACACGTTGATTACGACATGATGGCAAATATCGTAAATAATCCATTTATGCTTGGATTCTATATTGTTGGTATTATATCAGCAACTTTCCACTTATCAAATGGCTTATGGGCATTCCTAGTAAGCTGGGGTATCACACAATCTCCTCAGTCTCAAAAGATTGCTACTTATGTAACAAACGTTCTTTTCGTAATTCTAAGTGTAGTTGGTGTGGCTGCTATTTTAGCTTTCGTTTAATTTAATAAAAGCTACTATAATAGTGCATGCAATCATTGCAATTTTTTAAGAGGAGTGAGAAATAATCATGGCGAAAAGCAAAATAATTGTTGTCGGCGGCGGTTTAGCTGGTCTGATGGCAACGATTAAAGCAGCTGAAGTTGGTACTGAAGTTGATTTATTCTCATTAGTTCCTGTAAAACGCTCACACTCTGTATGTGCGCAAGGCGGAATTAATGGTGCCGTAAATACAAAAGGTGAAGGGGATTCTCCTTGGATTCACTTTGATGATACAGTATATGGTGGGGATTTCTTAGCAAACCAACCACCTGTTAAAGGTATGTGTGATGCAGCCCCTGGTATTATTCACTTAATGGACCGTATGGGTGTAATGTTCAACCGTACGCCAGAAGGTTTACTTGATTTCCGTCGTTTCGGTGGTACGTTAATGCACCGTACAGCATTCTCAGGTGCAACAACTGGTCAGCAATTACTATACGCGTTGGACGAGCAAGTTCGTTCTCACGAAGTAGCTGGATTAGTTAACAAATATGAGCACTGGGAATTCCTTGGTGTGGTTATTGATGATGACGGCGTTTGCCGCGGTATCGTAGCACAAAATATGCGTACAGAAGAAATTAAATCATTCCGTGCAGACGCTGTAATTATGGCGACTGGTGGCCCTGGTATTATCTTCGGTAAAACAACAAACTCTGTTATTAACACAGGTTCTGCTGCTTCTATCGTATACCAACAAGGTGCTTCATACGCGAATGGTGAGTTCATTCAAATTCACCCAACAGCGATTCCTGGGGACGACAAAAACCGTCTAATGTCAGAATCTGCACGTGGTGAAGGTGGACGTATTTGGACATATAAAGACGGTAAACCTTGGTATTTCCTAGAAGAAAAGTATCCTGCATATGGTAACTTAGTACCACGTGATATTGCTACACGTGAAATTTTCGACGTTTGTGTAAACCAAAAGCTTGGTATTAACGGCGAAAACATGGTATACCTAGATCTTTCTCATAAAGATCCACATGAGTTAGATGTTAAACTTGGTGGTATCATTGAAATCTACGAAAAATTCGTAGGTGATGACCCACGTAAATTACCAATGAAAATTTTCCCAGCAGTTCACTATTCAATGGGTGGATTATGGGTTGATTACAACCAAATGACTGAAATTCCTGGTCTATTTGCAGCAGGTGAATGTGATTACTCACAACATGGCGCAAACCGTCTAGGTGCAAACTCATTGCTATCTGCTATTTATGGTGGTATGGTTGCTGGACCAAATGCAGTTGATTATGTGAAACATCTTAAAAAGCATGCTGAAGATTTATCTCAAGATATTTTCGATGCACGTGTTAATGAAGAGCAAGCTAAATGGGATTCTATCATGAAAATGGACGGCACAGAAAACGCTTACCTACTTCATAAAGAACTTGGTGAGTTAATGACAGCTACAATGACTGTTGTACGCTTTAACGACCAACTTGAAGAAACTTACAAAAAACTTGGCGAATTCCAAAAACGTTGGGAAAACATCAATATCAACGATACACAAAAATGGAGTAACCAAGGTGCTCACTTTACTCGTCAGTTGAAAAACATGCTTTACTTAGCGAAAGTAATGACGAAAGGTGCTTTACTACGTAATGAATCTCGTGGTGCACACTATAAACCAGACTTCCCGCAACGTGATGATGAAAACTTCTTAAAAACAACGATGGCGAAATTCGACCCAGCTACGGGCGAGCCAATTATCACTTATCAAGAAGTAGATGTATCATTAATCCCACCACGTAAACGTGACTACTCTGCGAAAGGAGACTAAGAATTATGGAAATCGCAGCTAATACTGGAAGAATGGTAAAAGTTGAAATTTTACGTCAAGATACACAAGGTGGCCAAGGCTACTGGCAGAAATTCGAAGTTCCTTACCGTCATGGTATGAACGTTATTTCTGTGTTAATGGAGATTCAAAAAAATCCAGTAACAGCATCTGGAGAAAAAACAACACCAGTTTCATGGGACATGAACTGTCTTGAAGAAGTTTGTGGAGCATGTTCAATGGTAATCAATGGTCGTCCACGTCAATCATGTTCAACACTGATTGATCAGCTGACTGAACCAGTTCGCCTTGAGCCAATGAAAACTTTCCCGGTTGTACGTGACTTACAAGTAGACCGTGATCGTATGTTCAATGCACTGAAAAAAGTAAAAGCATGGGTACCAATCGATGGTACTTATGATTTAGGTGAAGGTCCTCGTATGCCAGAAGGTAAACGTCAATGGGCTTATGAATTATCTAAATGTATGACTTGTGGTGTATGTATGGAAGCGTGTCCAAACGTGTCTGAAAAAGCTTCATTCATTGGACCAGCACCACTATCACAAGTACGTCTATTTAACACTCACCCAACAGGTGCAATGATTAAAGACGAACGTTTAAATGCAATCATGGGTGACGGCGGTCTTGCTAACTGCGGTAACTCTCAAAACTGTGTAGCTGCTTGTCCTAAAGGTATTCCTTTAACAACATCTATCGCATCATTAAACCGTGCAACAACAGTGCAAATGTTCCGTAACTTCTTCGGATCTGACCATTACGTTGACTAATTGTACAATGCAAATCCCTTACACAATTGTGTAAGGGATTTTTTTATAGACTGTTAGATATAGTATAATAGTTGATTCGGCAATAAAACACTAAAATTTCTGATTTTTCTATGATAAAATAGCATTTTCCTTTATAATGAATTTGTATTCATTTTTTAACTATTAATACGGCTAGAATATCAACAGCTTCATAAAAACAGTAGCCGCATACAGACGAAGGGGATGGTTCACATGAAAGCAAGCTATATTGGGGATTTTGAGAAATGGGCAAAAGATTTTTCGTTTTATATAGAAGTACGTGTTCGTTTTTCAGAGACGGATATGTATGGCCATATGAATAACACTGTTAGCTTTACATATTTTGAACAGGCGAGAATCGATTATTTTAATCATCTTGGCATATTAATGCCCTCTGCAATAGATGACCATGTAAATGGTATTCCAATCGTAGCAGATTTACAATGTGATTACCGAAAGCAAGTTTTCTTTGACGATGTCATTCGCGTGTATACGAAAGTAGCTAAAGTAGGAAATTCTTCAATGGATATTCATTACTTGGCAAAAAATCAAAAAGATGAAGTATGCTTTACAGGACGTGGTACAGTTGTACAAATGGACCCACGAACAGGGAAAAGTGTGCCAATCACAGAAGAGGAAAAGGCACATTTAGCAGCATTAGCTATTATTTAACTGGCTTTTCGTAAAAATCACCACTTCTCTATGTGGGGGATGGATGCAACGATGTACTTAATTAGTGTGGATAATGTTGAATTATTATAAATGCCTAGAAGTCAAAAATGTATAGTAGAGTTTTTCGAGTAGGCTCAAAAAGCTGGACGTAAATTGCAGGGGCAATTCATTCATTTTTTATTTGCTTATTGCGCTTATATAGAAGAACTTCCGATTTTTTTGTGGAAACTACGTATATTAATGAAAATAGCCGTCACCGCTCATCACTCCTTAACATAAGTTACAATACGTGCGGGGGAGGAGGGTGTGACTGAAAATGAATGGCTCTCATCATCGTTCTCTTTTAACAAACCGAGAACGTGAAATATTTGCGCTTTTATTAGCTGAAAAAACAACGAGGGATATTGCAGGGCAACTTGGTATTAGTGAAAAAACAGTGCGAAACCACATTTCCAATACAATTCAAAAGCTGGGTGTAACAAATCGATCTCAAGCGTTAATTGAGCTGTTACGCTTAGAAGAATTTAAATTAGACTAATGGACACTTGCTATTTCGTGAAAAAAACGACAAAATAGAACTATTCAACGTATTTTTAGGAGTGGAATAGTTATATGTCGGATGAAGTAACAAAGCACTCACCTGAAACCGTTGCAACGGTTGAAAAGGAACTACGCTATATAGCGGCCATTGTGAAGCAAAAAGGAAGGGAAATTGTTTCACAATATGCGATTACGCCGCCACAATTTGTTGCATTACAGTGGTTAGAAGAGCTTGGTGATATTACAATTGGCGATTTATCAAACCGTTTATACTTAGCTTTTAGTACGACAACAGATTTAGTGGACCGAATGGAGAAAAATGAATTAGTCAAGCGAATGCGTGATGAAAATGATCGTCGTGTCGTTGTCGTTCATCTTCTCGAAAAAGGCGAACGTATAATTCAAGAGGTTATAGAAAAAAGACAGCAATATTTGCAGGAAATGCTTGTTGGTTTTAATGAACAAGAAGTCGCGCAATTATCAAGCTATTTACAAAAACTACATGTACACATGAAACAGGATTGAGGCGGAAAGTATGAATGCCCCGATAGGCGTTATTGATTCAGGAGTAGGCGGTTTAACCGTAGCAAAGGAAATAATAAAACGATTACCAAATGAAACGATATATTATATTGGTGATACAGCAAGATGTCCCTATGGTCCACGAACTCGACAAGAAGTACGAAATTTTACTTGGCAAATGGCAAAAGCGCTAGAGAAAATGAATATCAAGATGCTAGTCATTGCTTGTAATACAGCGACTGCAGTGGCACTCGAAAGTTTACAACGTAATATGCCTTTTCCGGTATTAGGCGTTATTAATGCTGGCGCACGTGCAGCTGTAAAGAAAACGAAGCGACATGAAGTCGTTGTGCTTGCAACAGAAGGAACAATTAAAAGTGGGGCCTATGAAGAAGCATTATTGTCTCTTAATACGTCTACCCACATTATTCCATTGGCTTGTCCAACGTTCGTACCACTAGTAGAAAGTGGCGAATATAAAGGTGAATTTGCAAATAATTTAATTGCTGATGGCTTAAAACCGTTAAAAAACGAACAATTTGATACGGTCATTTTAGGATGTACACATTATCCTATTTTGCAAAAACAAATTGAAGCTGTCGTCGGAGAAGATGTTTTCGTGCTATCTTCTGCGGAAGAAACAGCAAAGGATGTCGAGGAAATGCTTGCGTATAATGGCACTTTAGCAGAATCAAATGCTAAGCCCGCACATAAATTTTTTGCATCGGGTTCTGTACCCATTTTCCGCTCGATTGCAGAAAGTTGGCTGGAGCAAGGTACGCTTGACATAAACCGTATTACATTAAAATAAAAATCAGCTTAGCTTAAGAGCTAGGCTGATTTTTTTATTTTATGTGGTTTACATAAATAAATAGATCGTCACGAACATCCAAGCACTTCCAGCCATGACAAAGACATGCCAAATTGCATGGTTGTACTTAATCTTTTTATTTTTGTAAAAATAAGTACCAGCAGTATAAAATATACCGCCGATTAAAAGCGTCATAAAGCCTTTGAATGAGATGTAGGCAACTAATGGCTTATAGGCGAAGACAATGAGCCATCCCATGCCAATATAGACGATTAATGATATTTTTTTGAAGCGATATACGAAAAATTGTTTTAAAATAATGCCGATGAAGGCAAGCACCCATTCAATAATGAAAATGCTCCATCCAAGCTTTCCACCTACTGCAATTAAAGCAATCGGTGTATAAGTTCCAGCGATTAATAAGAAAATGGAGCTATGATCTAATTTTTTTAACAGTACCTTATTTGTCGGAAGTGAATGATACAAGGTGGATGCTATGTATAAACAAAACATCGATAAACCAAAAATAATGTAACTAATTAGCTCTGTGCTTGTACCAGTGGTTAACGCTTTATGCACTAATAGAAGGGTAGCAGGAACTGTCAAAAATGCACCTATTCCATGTGTTAGCGCATTCCAAAATTCTTCCTTTATGGTATAACTACTATGCTCAATTGTTGGTTGAGACATGACCATCACCTCTTTCTTTGTTATATTACTATAACATGTTAACGATTGTCATAGTAGATGAAAATGTAATGCATTTTATATGATAAATATCATATATTGCGCGTAGTAAATCGTCGCATCAATGTAAAATATGATAAAATAAGGGCGCGAAAGATTTGAGGAGGAACGAATAATTATGACAAGATTTGATGGTAGAGATGCAGATGCATTACGCCCTGTAAAGATGGATAGCGAGTATTTATTGCATCCAGAAGGCTCAGTATTGATCCAAGTTGGAAATACGAAAGTAATTTGTACAGCAACAGTTGAAGATAAAGTACCAGGTTTTTTACGTGGGCAAGGAAAAGGATGGATTACAGCTGAGTATTCTATGCTACCTCGTGCCACAGCACAACGTACACCACGTGAATCGTCACGCGGGAAAGTAAACGGACGTACAATGGAAATCCAACGTCTTATTGGTCGTGCATTGCGTGCTATCGTCGATTTAGAAGCTTTAGGTGAACGTACTGTATGGATTGACTGTGACGTCATTCAAGCAGATGGTGGAACACGTACTGCGTCCATTACTGGTGCATTTGTAGCGATGACACAGGCGATTGCTAAGCTTGCTGAAGAAAAACAACTAGAAAAATTCCCTATTACAGATTTCTTAGCTGCTACAAGTGTCGGCATTGTTGAAGAACAAGGTGCCGTTTTAGACTTAAACTATGTTGAAGACGTTGCTGCAGCAGTTGATATGAACATCGTTATGACTGGTGCTGGCCGTTTTGTTGAACTACAAGGTACAGGTGAAGAAGCAACATTTTCTCGCGAAGAATTAAATGAATTACTTGCATTAGGTGAAAAAGGAATCCAAGAATTAATTGAACTACAAAAACAAGCACTTGGAGAACTAGCTCATAAAGTAGGAGGAAACAACTAATATGAAACAAGTTGTAATAGCTACAAAAAACAAAGGCAAAGCCAAAGATTTTGAAGCGTTATTTGCACCCCTTGGCTTTGAAGTGGTGACGATGTTTGATGTCGCACCAAATATGGAAATAGAAGAAACAGGCACTACATTTGAAGAAAATGCGGTGTTAAAGGCGGAAGCATTGGCGAAAGAGCTAGATACAATAGTTATTGCAGATGATAGCGGCTTAGCTGTAGATGCGCTAAATGGTGAGCCAGGCGTTTATTCGGCACGGTATGCTGGAGATCATGATGATGAAGCAAATATGGTGATGCTACTGCAAAATTTACAAGACGTTGAAGAAAACAAGCGTACGGCTCGTTTTTGTTGCTGTATTGCCATTGCAGGTCCTGATTTTGAAACAACAACTGTTTTTGGCACTTGTGAAGGTGTAATTGCGCGTGAAAAACGAGGTACAAATGGCTTTGGTTATGATCCAGTCTTTTTCGTACCAAGCTTAAATCGAATGATGGCAGAGTTATCGCCAGAAGAAAAAGGGGCTATTTCTCACCGAGGAAATGCCATTCGTAAGCTAAAGGAACAATTGCCAAATCTTATTAAGTAAGAGGTGATTCTATGCAAATATTAGTCATGAGTGATACACATGGAGATAGTAGTGTCATTGATAAAGTACGTAGCTTTTATCCAACTGTCGAAACTTTGATTCATTGTGGCGATAGTGAGCTACCTTTCTCCCATGATGCACTCAATGATATGAAGAAAGTACGAGGAAATTGTGATAGCGATCAAGACTTTCCTGATGAAGTCATTATGGAAGTGGGCGACGTGACTCTTTTTGTGACACATGGTCATTTATTTAATGTGAAAACATCCATTTTGTCATTATCGTATCGTGCAAAGGAGGTCGATGCACAAATTGCCTGCTTCGGCCATTCTCATGTACTAGGTGCTGAAATGATTGATGATGTCCTTTTTATTAATCCAGGAAGCTTATTAAAGCCAAGAGGTCGCAACGAAAAAAGCTTTGCAATTATAGATATTCAAGATGATTATTTTCAGGTCAATTTCTTAACAGATGATAATGATTGTATTTCAACGCATAAGTTTATGCGGAAATAAGTCATAAGAAATGGCTAATATAAAAACGCTTAAGATTCTGCTAAAAGAGAGTTTAAGCGTTTTTATATTTATGTATAACTATATTGCTGGAAATCATGTCCACGAATTATTTGCATTAGAGTAGAAAAACTAAATGAAAAGAACAAGGGTGATTATATGACTATGGCAAACAACATAGGTTGGAATTTTGATAATAGCTACACTCGTCTACCGAGTTCACTTTATAGCCGCCTTCCATTGAATCGTGTACAAGCCCCAAAATTGGTGATTCTTAATGAGGCGGTGGCCGAGTCCCTCGGATTAGATACGAGTGCCCTTCAACGTCCAGAAAGTATCGAAATACTTGCTGGTAATGAGGTACCGAGTGGTGCAATACCGCTCGCACAAGCTTATGCAGGACATCAATTTGGGCATTTTAACATGTTAGGTGATGGCAGAGCGCTGCTTCTAGGTGAGCAAATAACACCTAGAGGGGAGCGTTATGATATCGGGCTTAAGGGATCAGGGCGAACACCTTATTCGCGAGGAGGAGACGGTCGTGCGGCACTCGGTCCGATGCTCCGTGAATATATCATTAGTGAAGCGATGTACGCATTGGGTATTCCGACATCCCGTAGTTTAGCGGTAGTAACTACAGGAGAAACGATAATACGTGAAACGGAACTGCCAGGTGCTATTTTGACGCGTGTTGCTAGCAGCCATTTACGTGTGGGAACATTTCAATATGTGGCGCAATGGGGGACAGATGAAGAGCTTCAAATTTTAGCTGATTATGCAATCGAACGTCATTTCCCAATGATAGATCAGACGCAACCTACTCGCTATTTAAGTCTGCTTCAGGAAGTTATGGAGAGACAGGCTAAGCTTATTGCCCAATGGCAGCTAGTTGGCTTTATTCATGGTGTGATGAATACGGATAATATGACCATTAGCGGTGAAACAATTGATTATGGTCCTTGTGCTTTCATGGATACGTATAATCCAGCAACAGTCTTTAGCTCAATCGATAGACAAGGTCGCTATGCATATGGAAACCAGCCACCTATTGGAGGGTGGAATATCAGCCGATTTGCTGAAACATTACTTCCGCTCATTCATAACAACGAAGAAGAAGCTGTGACTTTAGCACAAGAAGTAATACAACAATATCCTCAATTGTATTACACAAATTGGCTAGCAGGCATGCGAGCGAAACTAGGGATTTTTAATGAAGAAGAGCAAGATGCAAAGCTGGTAGAGGAACTGCTCACGTTAATGGAAAAGTACGAAGCCGATTATACGAATACATTCCGTGCTTTAACTTTTACTAAATGTGAAGGAACGGACCTATTTAATAGTGCAGAATTTACAAATTGGTATGAGCAGTGGCAAGCAAGACGTGAAAAACAAGAGGAAAGTGAAGCGGCATCACAACAATTAATGCGTGATAATAATCCAGCAATTATTCCACGAAATCACCGAGTAGAAGAAGCATTAGAGGCTGCCGTTACACACGGAGATTATCGTGTAATGGAAAAGTTACTACAGGCACTTTCACAGCCTTTTGCCCATACAAGGAACCAAGAAGAGTATGCAACGTTACCAGCACCATCAAGCTGTCCTTATCAAACGTTTTGTGGCACATAAATATAGAAAACGAAGGATTGCATATCCTTCGTTTTTTTTATTGAAGTGAAAGAAAAGCAGTAACAGCACAAAACCTTTGAGCATACGTTATGTATGAGTAACAGAAAAGGAGACTGTGCAACGTGCATCGATATTCTAAAGGTTGGTTTGTCAAAGAGTTACGTGCAAAGGGAATTTTAGTGCATCCTCAATTAAAGACACACCTTGGGCTTTTTAAGGAATCTGAACTACGGAATTTATATTACCGCTATGTTGACAAGCAACCCGTCAATCCAGAGCAAACATAGATTAAGTGGGATATACTAGCGCAAAGGAAAATACTTTATAATGGAATACGAAAAACCAGATTGATGGACAAAAGATATTGTCGATGAATCTGGTTTTTTATTTATTCGTTATGAATAAAAGCGGTAGCAAAATTGGATAACAATTGCCATTGCAATCATATCCGACATTTCGAGTACCTCTGCTTCAATCTCATCAAAAACTTGCACATCTGCTTGGTAGTCTTTTTGGATCATCGTAACAGCTTCTTTTTTCGTTAAAGCTAAATGGCTATAAAACATTTGCTGTACGGCATCCTTACTCAAATATGGATTAATCGTACTTAAAAATATTGCAATATCATCGGCATTACGATACCATTCTTTTTCCTTTGCTGCTGCGGTTGCCGCATCTCCTTTATTCGCTGCAGTCACGAGCTGCGCTGCAATAAGTAGATGCTCTTTAATCAGCTCGGCGTATCGATCAGCTAGTTGATCTCCGTAAAATGGACGGAGACAATTTCCTAAATCTGTCGCATTACGTAAAAGACGCGTTTGTACAAATGGTAAATCAGGCAAACCAAAGACAATACTAATAATGGTCATTCTCGTCCAATTGACATGCTCCAACCACAACAATCGATTCATCGCCATATAATCAGATTCTGCTTTACTGATACACAGTCGAGTATCTCGCTGGGGTTTTAAAAAGTGCCGAATAGGTGCCGTATATTGGGTATAAGGGGCAGTATAAATAGCGCTTAATGAATTGCCGTAATAGTCATTCATATACGGAAACAATGCACGTTCACTCCCTCAAAAAATTCATTCTATTGTAGAATACTCGACAATATCCTTGGATGTGCATAAATGAAGAGTGTTCATTAATCTTCATACATCATTTTCTTCGTCATTCCACCATCGACAGTAAGATTGATACCTGTGACAAATCGGTTCGCTGGATTTGTTAAATACAGACATGCTTGTGCAATATCCTCTGGCATGCCAACCCGCCCTGATAAATGTTGTGCATGATCGATTGAACGTAACTGACCATAATCCCCCGTCTCAATCCAACCAGGTGATATACAGTTGACCGTAATCTGATCTGGCCCTAAAGAGCGTGCTAGAGCGTGTGTTAAAGCGACAATACCACCCTTTGAAGCGGCATAAGCCTCAGTATTAGGTTCAGACATAAACGCTCGCGTAGAGGCTAAAGAAACGATCGAACCACCATGCTCATTCGTCCGCATTACTTTTGCCGCCTCTCTAGAACAAAATAAAACACTCGTTAAATTCGTCTGTAACATATCATGCCATTGTTCAAACGTAATGTCATAAGGTGAAAGATGTTGAAATTTACCCGCATTATTAATTAAAATGCTGATTGTCCCAAAATGCTTTACCGTTTGATGCATTAAAGAAACAATAGCTTGTTCCTGTGAAACATCTGTTTCTATAAACAATGCCGAATAACCTTGCTCATGCATTTCTTGCTCCAGCTGTTTACCGAGCGCTACATTGACATCGGCAATGACAACCTTTGCTCCACTTTTTGCATATGCTAGCACAATGCCTTTACCAATGCCATGTGCACCACCAGTCACTACAACAACAGCGTTCTTAAACATGCCTATTCCTCCTATCATTTTGTTTTCATTATTTTAGCAAAAATAGGGCACTATAACGTATTAGAATGACATAAAGAAACCTATAGATTCATACAATAAATAGGTATATAATATTTTTAAGGCAAACCTTGCCTTCATAGTAAAATTCATGTTGACATTATGTTATAAACGACATATAATAAATATTGTCTTTCCTAAGAGAAAAGTAAATTAGGAAAACACATCATGTCTCAGTAGCTCAGCAGGATAGAGCAACGGCCTTCTAAGCCGTCGGTCGGGGGTTCGAATCCCTCCTGGGACGTACAGTTAAACAGAGTTCAAGCCTTGTACTACAAGAGTTTGAAGTAAATTAGGGATGCTAACACAGATTAGAACACTGTGGAGGTATCCCTTTTTTATTCCCTCAAGAAGCCTCACACAAAATTACTCTAACTATGTTCTGTTAAACAATAACAGGAGGTTACAGTATGACAAAGAAAAACCGCATTTTTGAAATCAATGCAGATTTAAATTTATTCAAGCCTAAAGCAGTTGAACAGCCGCGCGGTGCTTTAACAAAGTGTAGATATTTAGATCAGGTCATGGAAGTAATAGCACAGCAAATGAACATTGGTGGTTATAGAGAAAGAACAATTAGTGACTACAAAATGTATATGTATCATTTTAGAGCAGCTACAGGCATTAGCTTTTTAGAAGAAATTAACCAAGATGCAATTTATTTGTGGCTCAATTCTATGGATGTATCCAATCAAACAAAGCTCACTAGGTTAAAATGCTTTAAAGCTATTTTAGGAAAGTGCTTCAATAATGGCTGGATTCAAGCTAAGTTTTGGCAACATATCAATGTGAAGGTTGATAAAAGAGTAAAACAAGGTGCTAAAAAAGATGAAGTGATGATTTTGCTATCATTGTTAGACTTGAATACTTTCATTGGTTTAAGAGATGCAGTTGCAGTATTAACAATGTATAAGACAGGTATAAGGATTAATACATTAGGACAATTAACCGAGCAGCATATTGATTTTGAAAATAAGTTGTTAGCAATGGATGGGGCAATATTATAGAATCATAAAGTATTGAAGTTGCCTATTGATGATGAATTAATTCATTTGTATAAAATCCTAATTATGCAAAATCATAAAGTGAGACAGCATTATGGAGAAAGTAATAATAATTTATTCATCAGTTATAAAGGGACTTCATTAAATACTAAATCAACTAATAATGCTATCTCAAAGCAGCTAAACAAATATGCCAAACAGTATGGATTGAAAAATATTAATCCCCATGCACTAAGGAGGGGCTTTGCAAAGAACCTATTAGAGAAGGGGGCAAACTTGGCACTCATTTCAAAAGCATTAGGTCATGCTAATTTAGAAGTAACTACACAGTACCTTGATTTAGATGTTGATGAAGTAGCAACTAATTTACGCGATTTTCTGTGAACAGGAGATTATCCAAGACCACAAAAATAAATAATGCCTTGTTTTGTATCATTATGAGGTACACCCATCCCCCTGGGGACACCCTAGAGCCTAGCTAATCAGTTAGGTTCTTTTTTATTTCTAAGTCATTTTTTATGTAGCTGTCACACTTTCAACTGGTTGTCTAATTATAGTGGGAAGACGGTTAAACAGGGGGGCAACAAAAGTTGACACTAAAGAGTATAAAGGGTTGAAAGATTAAAAAGAGTAAAAAGGATGTAAAGCTCAAGCATCAAAACAATACATCTAATCATTGTAAAAATCTATTACATTATACTTCATTGTCACACTTCTATAACTGTATCTAATTATAACCATAAAGGAGGGTAACAAAAGTTAACACAGGAGTAAAAGAAAACAAAGGTTATAAAGCACACACTTTCAAAATGATATAAATAACATTTTAAATACAAAGGAGAACAAACAAATGAACTTACAGTACGGATTATCTTTTTGGGAACAGGAACTGAAATTAGAGGAATACTAGAATGAATTGAAATTAAATAAATATTTAAATAGTAATGCAGTAAAAGTATTGAAGGTTGTTATTGATCAATGTTCAGATGATGGATTTGGATATTTAGATGTAAACTACATTTGCAGTAAATCAAATTTAACAAAAAGTCAGGTTATAAAAATTATCAATAAATATCTTTTGAATAAGTCAGTAGACGGGGTCATTTTATTAAGAGCTTATTCAAGAAATGATACATTTGGGGATATTACATTTATTTATTCAGAACTAGCAAGAAACCTTACACTTATTAACAATTTAGGGACATTGTTAGATTATAGTGAATTTTATTGGACAGAACAACTAATTCAGGGAAAAAAGCTTTCAAAATTAGGGGTGAAGTATTATGTCAAATAAAATCAAACCAGATTTAATTAATAAAGCTAAGCGGCATATTTCAGGTACATATACAGATGATGAAATTGAGCAACAACCATTCATTAAATTACATTGTATGCAAGAGAAGTATGATCTTGATAAATTTAAAGTTTACCTGTCATTAGACAAGGATTTCATAGCTAGTGGGGGGCTTAGAGAACTCTCTCCCACAGCTTTACAGATTTTATTAGTAATTGCTAGTTTTACCGATAATGATGGATACAACGATATTATGGATATTTTATCCATTTGAATACTTAATGGGATGAAAAATAAAGCATTACTGTATCAAGAGGTCCGGAATTAATTCCTATATATTATCCTTTAGATTATTGAGTTACCAAATAAATATGTTATGATGAATGAAATAAATATGTTAAATTTTAAATTTAAGTTTTTTTTTATAAAAAAACGGGAAAAATTATTGAAATATTATGGTTTCTTAAAGTGTAAATGAATATTATAATTAATAATACTACTTATTGACAAGGGTGATGAAAATGAATACAGTCCGATTTAAGTATAAATTTCCTGAAAATTATAATCCTATGTATGTCAATGGGGCGCATGGAGGTATTAATCCAACAGGTGAGCTTGTAATTAACTTTTATTTTGAAAGACATCCAATCCCTTATGAGGAAATACGACAAATTGGTATAGATGGAAAACTTGAGAGTGATGGAGAGTTTCAGCCGGAAGATATTCATAATACGTTTCTTAGGATTATAAATACAGGTGTAATAATGAATTTAGATTCAGCAGAAATAATCCACAAATGGCTTGGAGAAAATATTGAAATAATGAAAAATAAAAAGTAAGGGGGGATATTATTATGTTAGTGATGGATACACCCGTTAAAAGAAGTAAAATAAGCCCTCAGAGATCTACAAGTAGCAACAGATTTTATGATGAAAAATTAAAGTCTACATTAAATACCAAGAGTGAATATAAATTAGCAGATACTAAGATGTATGAAAATTTTAATACATTAAATAGTTTCTTGGATCTTCCAGAAAATTGGAATGATAATGATGCAGAATGTTTTGAAGAAGGTCTAGTTAAAAAAGCAATGAGGATAATTAGGAAATTGCCTATGCAACCAGATGTTTTTCCTACTGCTAGAAATAGTATCCAATTTGAATATGAAAAGGAAAATGGGGAGTATTTAGAATTTGAAATCTTTTCAAAAAGCATAGAGTGTTTTATGATAGATGCTGATGGCATGGAAAAAGAATTCAATGTATATGATGTTGTTGAAATGATACAAGAGGTTGTGGATTTTTATGAGAGAACAGATAAGCGAGAATGAGCATTTATATAGGAAAGTGAGTCATAAACCACTGTTTTGGAAGCCTGAAATAAATAGACCATCTTCCGCACTTTTTAAAGATTCGAATGGTGTGTCTGTAGATAGAAAAATGGATAGGGAAATACCGGAAATTATTAGCTTTATGGAAACCACATTTGGTAAAGATGATATTAAAGCTGTTGTACAACTTAGTGTGGAGGATTGCTCAGAAATTGGAGTGGTTGTTTATAAAGATCCAATTGAAAATAACCCGTATCATGCTGAAATACATCCTCCTGATTTAAAAAAACCATTAGCAAAAAAACTTGCAAAAGCTTGTGTAGTTGTTTACCAGAGTGACTGCCCCTAATAGCTTTTTGATGATTTTCTTACATAAGTAGAACAGATCCTTGTTAGAGGTATGTTCTAATCTCTAATGTATAGATGTTATAAGTGACAAACTATATTATCCCTTTGATGTGACAATGTCTGAACTGATTAGGGACAGCATCCATAATGTAAATGTTTTACTGTCAGGTCGGGGGTTCGAATCCCTCCTGGGACCTCTAAAGGTTCAGATAGAACAAATTTGAACCAACTGAAAAGCGCTTCAAATCCTTTATTGTCAAGGGTTTGTGGCGCTTTTCTTTTTTTGAGAATACGTTAGAAAAGGAAAGGATAGAAAATGAAAAGTTTCTACACCTTTTCAACACAAAAAAAGTATTACTAAAACGTTTGGTGACTGTTACAGAAATAAGCCGCAAAAAGGTTAATTGATACAAATTGCTGAGCAGACTTCAAGACAACCGGTATTCCATTATTTTTTATTAATCAATTAATTCTTTTTTAAGCATTTAAATAGTGCCCTTAGAAAGTAAATGTAAATGATTTATTCAACAAACGGGCCATATTGTAGAATACGGAGTCTAGTAAGATTTCTGCAGATTCACAACGATAAGCAAAGAAATGTATTGATGTTTTAGGAAAAGGGTTTTTTAGTTTAGTTGAAAGGTTTTAAATTTTCGCTTAATTCCGTATGATTAAAAGAGGGAATTATGGCACGAAGCAAATTAGCCAATATTTTATTAACTTTAGATCGGTAAGGTAAGCAGGACGGCCTGGTAAGAAAAGATATTTTCGCTAATGAATAGTTAGGCTGTTTCTATGTTTGCTTGATCACTTTTAATCAACATATTAAAGGGAGGTGGTAAAATGACTCAACTACAAGTATATAAAACAGCATTTATCACATTATTAGTTATATTTGTGCTCAGTTTTACTTACATGTTCAGCCAAGTGGACATTTTCACAACTCAAGAAATCACAGAAGAGCAAATAGTAGAAGAAGACGGACAACACTACATAGTCTTAGAATTTGAAAGCCGAAAATTAAAAATCAACGAAGAATTACTGCAAAGTTTAGAGTTAGATAAATATAAAGAATATAAAATCTCTTACTCGTACAACAAACTGTTTTCTAAAACAGGGAAAATCGACAGTGTAATTCCATATGGTAAAACGCCATAAAGTAGTATCCTCGTTCAAAACTCGGGCGCGATTCTGTAATAAGAATCAGCGTTCGTTTTTATTCAAGGTCCATATAATGGAACACCACTTTTATAAGATCTGGATATTTAAGTTAACATATAGGTCAGATTGTGAAGAATTACACTTTAACTAACGGTGCAGGTTAGTACAATAAGGAAAAAAATACTTTTATAAATCAAGGGATTCTATTGTTAAAATTTGAGAAGTCAAAAATTCGAAAGATGTGCTTCATTATAATTTTTCTTAACGGAGGATTGAAGTGTGAATAAGAATTTATGGTGAACTATTACATAATGGGAGTTTGGAGGTATTTTATAGAATCACTCATTTATGCTTTGTTTGGATTTGTATTGGTTCGATACTTAATATACTGCTTAAGACGATTCAAAAACGAGATTGTCTTATCACATTCTTTGTAAAGTAATGAACAAACGAAAACAATTTCAAATAGTAATATTTAAAAATTGATGAAGAAACATCCGAGTGAAACAGCAATGAAAATTATGGCAAATACTAAACTATTCCAAAGGCCTAGCATAATAAAAGGAGACGTACTTTTATCTCCGTCTTTCTTGAGACCCGTGAATGTTCGCCAGGTTATTATTATCTGCCAAATACCTATTAATAAAAAAATGAATCCAAATAAATATCCCACATAATTACCTCCTTTATCTAAAAATATCACTTTTGGAAATAATTATCAATAAAATATAAATATAATGAAAAAAACGCTTTATATTGTAAGTTGTGAATTAAGTTTAGATTTAGCAATAATAGTAGCACCACTATTAAATTTATCCACTGCAACTTTTTTTGATGAAGACTAACAGATGTTTATTAAGCTAACGGGTACTTATCTTCAATAAGGTATTGAACAATTGGGTGCAGTACCCAGTGTAATAAGGATTAGCGCTCGTTTTCATTAAAGGGCCATTTTGTGGAGTAACATTCTTGGAAAAGGTAATCAATTGACGCTACGTTAACTTAAAAGGAAAGGCACTAAATGAACCGATTTGTTTAGTGCCTTTCTTTGTTGTGAAAGCCAGTGCTACTTTTTTGCTTCTTCCTCTTTTTAATTGATTACTTTTCATCTAAAAATTTATCAATATCAATCACTTCTCCAGGTAGCCATCCAGCTACTCTTGCGGGTCCATTAATCAGAATGTTTAAGATACCTTTTGCTAATTGCTCAGGTGTGTAATCTTCTGTTTGATCTAACCATAATTGGGTAGCCCGAGTAATGACAGAAGCCAAAATGGGGATGAAAAAATGAGATGGTAAATACTTTACTTGTCCAATAATTTGAATAGAAGGAGACTGATGAAAGACGTTTTGAAGTACTTTCGTTAGTTCGGTTTGAAATGACATTGCGCCTTTCGTTTGTTGAATAATTTGAAATAAAATTTGTTCTTCTTTTAAGCATGTAAATAATTGAATAAATGTTGGATATCTGGACTTCAAAAGGTCATTCGGCGAATTCACATCTTTTAAATGCGTTTCGAAAATTAGTTTGATTTTATCCACTAATTGTTGTTCAAATTGGTCAAGCATATCGAACTTGTCTACATAATGTAAATAAAATGTGCCACGACTAATATCTGCTTTCTCGGATATGTCGGAAATAGTTAGCTCATCAAAGCTTTTTTGCTGTAATAACTTAAAACAGGCGTCTTGAATAGCCTGTAATGTTTTTCTTTTTCGGCGATCCACCAATAGCTCTCCTCTATTTCTGAACAATTTATTAGGATATGTTCAGTAATTTACAACATTGAAGTTATTGTACATGGTCAGTTTAGTACTTTCATGTTTATAATCAGTAAGTAAAATACTTGACAACGTGTTAATTATTTATAATAGAGAGAAGGAAGGAAAACGTCAAATGAAGAGCAAAAATAAGTTTTTATTTTTACCATTTATCGTAGCGACGATTGTGACGCTGATTTTTCTAGCAGCACAAATTCCATCAGCTAAAGTTAACCCAAAACATTTGCCAGTCGCATTGGTGAATGAAGATGGCGGCGAAATGGCCAATACGATTATCAAAAATTTAAAAGAAAATGCACCTGATGCAGTTGAATTTATTGAATATGATTCTCTAAAAGAAATGCAAGAGGGGATGACTGAGCGCAATACTTATGGCGGGCTTGTCATTCCATCCACGTTTACAGAGCAAATTACTGCGATTCAAACAGGTAATACGCCTGCTAATCTAGACATTTATATAAATGAAGGTGTAAATACAAATGTTGCAACATCGATGGAAGCGACGTTAAAACAAGTTGTAGCAACAATTAGTACGAACGCCAGTGCACAAATTACTGTGCAAATGCAACAAGTAGCAGATCAAATGGGTGAAGCAGTTGGTACAAAATTAGCTCAAATGAATGTACAAGGTAGTGGAGAAGGACAAAATTTATCTTCTATGATTTCTCCTATACAACCGACAAAGGTGGCATTACTTGCAAATCCTATCACAGCAACTGTAACTAAAGTAAATGCAGTTGGAAAATTAGGATCTGTGCCAGCAGCTTTGTTTGTACCACTGTGGATGGCTAGTATGATTGGGGCTGTTATGCTGTACTTAGCGGGAACAAAGCGTCCATTTGAAAATCGTATTAGCATGACAAAGTTCCAACTAGCCCAATCATTAATTCCGATTATTTATGGATTCTTTGCGGGTTATCTAGTAACTTGGTACTCAACATGGATGTTAGGATATGAGTTTAAATCATTCAATACGGTTGCATTATTTGCGTCTATAGCAGTGATCGCATTTATCTACATGATTTTATCAGTCATTTCCTGGTTACGTTTACCAGTACTAGCGTTTTTCGCGTTATTCATATTCTTTGGATTACCATTAATTCAATTAGTACCCGAGATGATTCCAAGCTTCTACGGCAATTACATTTTACCTTGGCTACCAATTCGTTTCTTAGTAGATGGCATCAAAGAGATTTTATACTTTGGTGAAGGTGTTATGAATGACTATACAGTCGTATTAATTTGGATTGCAATCTGTGGTTTTGTATTACTATGGGTAAGAAATTTAACTAAAAAAGTAGTAACTCCTTAAGAGTAAAGCAGAGTCAAAAAGAAAATGATTTTATGCTTCATATCTTCAAGTGGTATATATTTTGTTGGTTCAATTACAGGGTATGTTAGTAAATCCGCAAGAACCAATGCAATTACTTGCAGGTACTTCACATGGCTTTAAAAACAACATTTACTATTAGGATGATTTTAGCCATTACCGCATTAGTCATTGCGTTGTTGATGAAAGTAGAAAAGAAAAATAAGTAAATTGCTGCTGCTATTGACTTATTGAACAGAGAAGCCTAAAAACACTGAGATTTAGTGTTTTTAGGCTTTTAAATAATATTTTCTAACAGTGCCTTTAATTTAAAATTGATGTTCAACAATCGGACGCTTTACTTGAAAATCATGGAGTTGCGCAGGCAGCTCTTTTTTCTTATTGTGCTAACGATGCAGTTTAGTTTAACAAGAAGGAGAAATGTAGATAATTATGGGGGCAAATGACTGTTTTTTGAAATAACTATTCAAGTTTGTGTTACTGATATTAAAGAAGGACGCAAGTGGTATGAAACATTATTAAATAGATAATCTAATAAAACCCTCGGCAATTCCTCTTGGAAAAGCCAAGGGCTGAAAAGTCAGCAAGTTCGATATGATACTTTGCGTTATTCATCTTAATTGAATTGCCGTACGCCGTATACAGAACCGTACTTACGGTGGTGCGAAAGGACGGGAGTCTTCGTACTCGATTGTCAAAGACTCCTAGAATCTTGATTGTCCAAAATAAAGAACTAAGTTCAAATATATCAATATTTACTTTAAAACGTTTAGAGTAATTTTGGCAGCCTGCGCAATTAGTGCATCATCAAACTTAGCATCCTCCGAATCATGGCGGGACATAATCGCTATGACGATGGGTTCTTTGTTTGGTGGCCAAACAATTGCGATATCATTTCTCGTTCCGTAATATCCAGCTCCACTCTTATCACCGACCTCCCAACCTTCAGGTGCGCCCTTACGAATGAGCGTATCTCCTGTAGCATTGCCCTTTAGCAAATCGATAAACAATTCACGCTTAACATCGGAAAGTAAGTCACTGAGTGCAAAAGCTTGTAGACTGGTAGCAAGGGCTTTTGGTGTGCTAGTGTCTCGAGAATCTCCTGGAGTAAAGACATTTAAATCTGGTTCAAAGCGATCAGCCTGGGTAACGTTATCACCTATTTGACTTAATGCTTGTTCAAAACCTTCTGGACCTCCGATTGCCTCAAATAAGAGGTTTCCCGCTGTGTTGTCACTAAATCGAACTGCCGCCTCACTTAATTCCAAAAGGGTCATTCCAGTATCCACATGTTTCTCTGTAATCGGAGAATAGGGGACTAAATCATCCTTGGTATAGGTAATTACTTCCTTTAAATCTTCCAAAGAATTTTGCTGCAGTAAGATGGCTGCGGCTAATGCTTTGTAAGTTGAAGTAAAAGCAAAGCGCTCTTCTGGTCGATATTCAATCGTCTGATTCGTGCCCGTATCAATCGCATAAACACCAATCCGAGCGTCAAACTCATTCTCGAGTTCCGCAAATTTTTCATCTGTTTTTGCAATTTGTTTCACTTCATTCGCCTCTTTTGAAAGATTATTAGTCGAATTGTCTTTATTTACGCAAGCTGTGAGTATCAAAACTGCGACTAACAGCAGCATAGGTCGTGAAAAGTAGTGCATGCTGAATTTATTTTTATATGGTTTGTTCAAATTGAAAACCTCTTTCTAGTTTTGGTTTATCCAATATATAAAGCTACTTTTACCTAGCGATGATGATGTAGTCTTAAATGGCTAATCTATACCTCCCTCTAAATCGATTGACTACAACTGTAGTCCAATATTACAATTGTAGTCTACGGAATGTCAATCCTTTTAAGCTAATAAATATTCGCACTTCCTTTTAGGGAAAGTTCATAAAGACCATCTTGAACCAAGGCTATTAGATTCAACCTTTTGTGCTAAAAACTAAGGAATTGATAAACTAATAATGAAGTGTTAACATGAAATTTTATGAAAATATAAAATGGTTTTGGAAAATAAGTAATTATTTTTTATTAAGGTTGTTGTAACTTACAGGAGGAACTCTAGGAAAGTAAATTACGATAATGATACTTTGGGAAATGGAGGTAAAGAGGTATGTTCTTAACGCATTTTGTCACAAGTTTTATTGTATCCTCTGTTACTATAGCGTTTATTTTGCTTATTAGGAGATTATTCTCTGAGCAACTTTCAGCAAAATGGCAATATAATCTATGGTTTTTATTGATAATCGCATTGACGCTTCCATTTATATCGAAGCAGTTGATACATTTTAAAAATCATTTTAATATATTCAATGTAAATCTAAGCAATAGTGTTGGCGACTCTTCTATCAGCGCCACTGAAGTTTCTAGGCTCGATAATGTAAATTGGATGCAGGACTTTACGATATCTGTTCATCATCTTGAACTAAATTTCTTGAATGTCGGATTAGCCAGTATTTGGATTGCAGGCATGCTCGTTATGGCTTTGCTGTTCCTACAGGCAGGGGTCAAAATAAGAAATATAAAAAAAACGACTACAATCTTGAACAACAGAGACATTATACATGTATTTGAACGATGCAAGGATCAGCTAAATATATCTAAACCTTTAATCATAGGAGAATCACCACTTGCCAAATCTCCAATGATATTTGGTCTGTTTAAAACATATGTAGTGTTGCCGCAGTATCTTGACGAAAGGATGTCTATAGAAGATATTAAATATATAATGATGCATGAACTTCATCATTATAAATACAAAGATATAGCAACGAATTACCTCATGATCATTTATCAAATTCTGTACTGGTTTAATCCGCTTGTATGGATTGCTTTTAAAAAAATGAGGACAGATCGTGAGATAGCTTGTGATTTGGCTGTTTTAACATCTTTAGATGAGCATTGTTATGCAGATTATGGTAATGCCATTATTAATTTTGCAGATTTAGCGTCACATTCAAAAGAGGTTACTTGGGTCAATCAGTTTAACGGTCCCAAGGAACAAATAAAAAAAAGAATTGAAAAAATTGCTTCCTATAAAGTCGAGTCGAAGTGGATGAAACTAAAGAGTATTTCAATCTTTACTCTTATTGCTGTATTTGTAGTAAGTCAGGTTCCATTTGTTTCCGCAATGGCCACTACTAATGACCGTTATGTTTGGAATAATGAACGCACGCTTTATGAGGATTTAAGCGATTATTTTGATGGATTCGATGGAAGCTTTGTATTATATGATATGAAAGCTAGTCAATATCGTATTTATAATAAAGATAAAAGTACACTGAGAATTTCCCCAAATTCTACTTATAAAATTTATAGTGCCTTAATTGGATTAGAGTCACATGTAATAACAAATGAACATTCCACTATGAAATGGAATGGAACAAAATATCCTTATGAATCATGGAATACAGATCAAAACTTATCAAGCGCTATAAGAAATTCAGTAACTTGGTATTTTCAGAAATTAGACCAAGGAATCCCTCAAGAGACCATCAAAAGCTATCTAGAACAGATGAACTATGGGAATAATGATCTATCAGGAGGCGCAAACTATTGGCTGGAATCCTCATTGAAAATTTCTCCAGTTGAACAGGTTCAATTAATTTCAGCGCTTTATAAAAATCAGTTTGGATTCGAGGACAAAAATATCGAAATCGTTAAAGATTCCTTATCATTAGAGAGATACGATGGTTCGCGTCTTTCGGGGAAAACGGGTACTGGAAATGTGAATGGCAAGAATATAAACGGTTGGTTCATTGGATATGTAGAGAACAAGGACAATACTTATTTCTTTGCAACAAATATACAAAATGAAGATAAAAGTTATGGAAGTAAGGCTGCGGAAATCACGTTATCCATTTTGAGAGATAAAGGAATCTATAAAGGAAATATGTGAATGAGTTGAAGCATTTAGGAGGAGATAAGGTTGACAAGGGAAATCCCCAATATTTCAGAATCAGAATGGGAAGTAATGAATGTACTATGGCAAAAGGCTCCACAAACGGCCAACGACGTAATATTATCCTTGCAGGAGCAAACGGATTGGAAGCCGAAAACCGTACGCACTCTTTTGGATCGTCTCGTTCATAAAAATGTAATAGGTGTCAATAAAGATCATAGAGTCTATACTTTTTTTCCACTTTATTCGCAAGATGAATGTCAACGCGCCGAAGCACAGTCTTTTATTAAGCGAATTTATGGTGGAACACTAAAGTCGATGCTAGTTCAGTTCATACAGGAAGATTCCTTATCGGAAGATGATATTAGTGAATTACGTTCTATTTTGAAAGAAAAGCCTAAAAAGTAACCAAAAGTATTAAAGTACTTCTCAGAGTTGTGAAAGTGCTATTGAAATCATTTAAGTTATTCCATAGGGCGATTATTAAGTTTATTAGTCTAATTCCTCGATGAAAGTGCGGGGATTAGACTTTTTTTTCTCTAAAAATAATTTTCTTATTGAAGAAGGCATCCCATCAATCATGTTAAGTAAAAGAAACATTGACTATTAACCTTTCTCAAATATTGGGATTATGATACCATATATTTGAATCTTTTAACTTTAAAAAATATGAAAGGAAGTGTAATAATCATCATATGAAGAAGATATTGAAACCATTGATTAGTGTTATTGCCATTGGTGCCTTCTCTCTATCAATAAACATAGATAAAAATGTATTAGCTAATAATATTGCAAATACATGTGAGTATGATGCGGCATCGAAAGTAAACCCTGATTACTCCACAATGAACTGTTTGTTAACCAAAACTGCACTGAGTTATGATGTTCCTCCTGAAATTGTGAAGGCAATAGCGGAAGGTGAAAGTGGAAATTGGCGTCATTTTGATAAGAATGGTGAAGTGATTGTGACAGCTGATAATGGAATTGGCATTATGCAAATTACAAATCAAGCAGGCTACAATCAAGATAGACTAAAAAATGATATTGTCTATAATATTCAAGCTGGTGTAGAGACGCTAGATGCTATGTTTAAGCGAAAGGATTTACCTCGCATCAACGGTGGGGAAAGAGATGTACTGGAACATTGGTACTTCGCTATCATGGCGTATAACGGTACTAAGCCAGTAAATAGTCCAATTGTTCAAGCAACTGGTGAAAGAAATGCCAATGCCTATCAAGAAAGAATTCTTGGAATTATTAATAAAATGGAATTAATAGACTTAACAGAGCTGCCTTTTTCACGTGAACATTTTCAATATGACTCTAACAGCAAAGAGAATATGAAATTTTCAACGATGAACTATGATTTTGATTTACCATTAACAAAATCTAAGTATTATTTTAAAACAAATCAAAAAGTTAGTGCAATAACGAATGTAACATTTAGGACAAGACCTACTACGGATAGTCCTTCTTTGGGTACTTTACGTGAAGGTGAAATTGTTACCATTACGGGTCCTTTTGAATATGACAAAGTATCAACGAAGAAAAACCATTTTGTTTGGTATCCTGTGAAAAGAAGTGACGGGACAGAGGGGTATGTAGCATCAAGTTATTTAAACGACTCAACGACAACACCTCCAGTAACTCCGCCAACAACGGGTAACGTGGATGTAACAAAGTTTGCTGATTACAATGCAAACCAATACTGGGCTGAGGATTTTAAGTGGGCAGTCAACGTTGGTATCATCAGTGGATACCCGAACGTGAAAAACCCATCAACAGGTAAGTATGAAAACTTACTTAAGCCGTACACGAACTTAACGGAAAACCAAATGTTGTCGATCCTATTCCGTTACTTTAAACCAACAGAACTAGCTTCAACGGTAGCTAAAACTTCATGGTACGGAGACGTAAACTACCAACTGGCTACAAAATACGCTCTACCAGTTCTAGGAGCAAACACTGCTTCTAAACAAGCCATTGCAGGTAAGGATATCACACGGGGTAACTTTGCTCGTATCTTAGCTTCAATGCATTATGGTAAGACTATATCTCAGTCAGAAGCTATTAAATTTCTTCGTGATAATGGTTTAACAACTACTAAAACAAATGAAGAGTTTAAACCAAATGATTCTCTAGCAAGAGCGCACACAGTGGCATTCTTCCACCGTTACGAACAAATATTCAATAACTAAATTGCTACTTTCAACTGAAAAGGTGACTATAAAAGTCATCTTTCTTTTTCTATGTTAATAAATCCTTTCTTGACACTCCTCGAGCCTTTCATCACTAAATTCATTGACACAGATTACCTAATTGGATTTACAAAGTCCTTTTCTGAAGCTACTGGAGTGATTGAGAAAGTTGTAGAAGTGTACCAAGGTAAACTAAATATGACAAAAGGGGAAGTGAAAAAGGGCATAGCTGGCTTTAGACCATATCAAATTGGTGTCTGTTTTAAAATGAAAACTTCTGGATGCTAACCAAAGCCTTACAGCCTAAATTTTGGCGGGGTTTTTTCTTAAACAAAATAATAAGCAGCAAAGATAGCGCTATTTTTCTACTGAGGTCATGTATAAAGTGTTTATTATTCTCAATCACAACGGACGACTAATGTAATTGTACGAAATGTGTTACCTGTATCGAAGAGCCTAAATAATCACAATGACTTTGGCAATGATAATTCGTACGCATCTCTATCCAAGAAAAAAGACCACTCTAAAAAATAAGTGGTCGAAATAAAAAACGAAAAATAATCTACTTTTATAATGAAGTTGACTTACTTTTCTTCTCTTTAATAATAAGGTCTTCTTCATTTTGTGGGCGTGGGGATTCAGTATGTCCCTCACGCTCATTCGATTTTTTAATATTTGATTGTTTTATTGGCTCGTCTGTTGCAAATTCTGTACTTTTTTTATCTCTTTTCATTTCGACACCTCCTAAAGATATTATTTAACATAACCGATCAAATATACCTTGTTATGTTGTAGTTTCCTCATGGAACACGCATTAAGCCGAATAGCCTCCATGATTGTACGTTTTTTTATTTATGGGTAGTATGAAAATTAGCCTATATCAATCATTTTCAACCAAAACTTATCAAAAAGCAGATTTGTTTGTTGACCAGTTTCATTTAACATTATCTTGTCTAGACATAAATAGGACGAGATACTATGATAAATAGAAAATGAGGGGGCTAATAATGGGAAACAAACGATATTCATCAGATTTTAAATTAGAAGTTGTTAAACAATATCGCCTCGGCACAGCTGTAAGTCAATTATCAAGCGAATATGGGATATCAGAAGTGACGATTTATAAATGGATTAAATTATATACTCCTGTTGATGGTATGGTCGACATAACAAAGGCAGAGGTATTAAGCGTGCAAAAAGAAAATGAGCGCTTAAAGCAAGAGGTTGATATTTTAAAAAAGGCTATAACCATATTCGCATCCAAATAGCTGAAACAGATGTCATTGACTTTATCGAACGGGAAAGTAAAAACTATGCTGTGAAAGTACTTTGTGAGCTACTAGACTTGCCGAAAAGTACTTATTACAGCGCATTGCAAAAAAATGCAACAGTCATACCTACAAAATCAGCATCAAAGGAATTATTAGAAGAAATTCATCAGATTTTGATGGAGGATGGCAGACTTTACAATGGTACAGAGTTATATGACAAATTAAAAAAGCAAGGCTTTCAGGGAAGCTTACGGAAAGTACAGCGGGTGTTAAAAAAAGCTAAGGAAGCACAAGTTGAGGAAGTGCAGGAGCAGGTAGTAAATGTTGGCTTTGAAACGACAGAAGTGAACGAAAAGTGGGTAGTCAATGTAAGTTATGTACCAACGTGGCATCAAGGGTGGGTTTATATGGCATCTATTATCGATGTACATACAAAGAAGTTAATTGGCTTTAGCTTTGATTCATCAATGTGCGAAAGCTTAGTTGTGGAGGCACTTCAGAAAGCGTATGCCCAATTTGCAATGCCAGTCGTATTGTATACAAGCATGCAACCAGCGTTTATTGAGCACTGCAAAGAAGCTAGTAAAGAAAAAGAATTGTTAATTCCACCAATTGTTTATAAAGATTATTTGTATGATGAGGAATGTTTACAAGCAATTGTGCCATTTTTAACAGGTACGGAAAATCGATTGCGCCGAGGTCATGCTTCCTTGGAAAATTAGAATATGAGAGCCTCCATAGATGGTATAAAGCATGCCCATTTAAGGAGGCTTATTTTTTTCTTTTTTTGTTATAAAAATTAACTAAATGGTGTCCAAAATATTGACGTTTTCTGAAAAATTAATTATATTTATGGTGTATTAGGATTTTGTAAGCCTAATCAAATTCTATTGAGAGAGGAGACATTCTAAATGAAAGCACTTGTATTTGCGGGACCAGGTAAAAAGGAACTGCGTGAAGTTGAAAAACCACGTGTAGTGAAAGACGGCGATGCAGTTGTTCGCCTTGTAAAAACAACAATTTGTGGTACGGACTTACACATTTTGGGCGGCGATGTACCTGCCGTTAAAGAGGGAACAGTTTTAGGACATGAAGGTATCGGAATCGTAGAAGAGGTAGGCGCAGGCGTATCTAACTTTAAAGTAGGCGATAGGGTCATTATTTCGTGTGTAACTTCGTGTGGTAAATGCCATTATTGTAAAAAATCATTGTATGCACACTGTGAAGATGGTGGCTGGATTTTAGGTCACTTAATCAATGGTACTCAAGCGGAATATGTTCATATACCACATGCAGATAATTCTCTTTATCACATTCCTAAAGGGATTTCAGATGATGCAGCTGTCATGATTTCTGATATTTTACCAACTGGTTTGGAAATAGGCGTATTAAATGGACAAGTATCTCCTGGTGATGTAGTAGCTATCGTCGGTGCAGGTCCAATCGGGATGTCTGCATTATTAACTTCGCAATTTTATTCTCCTTCCAAAATCATTATGATTGATTTAGACGACAACCGTTTAGAAGAATCCAAGAAATTCGGTGCCACAGATACAATTAATTCACGCGATGCGCAAGCTGCCATTGATAAAATTTTTGATATGACGGATGGCCGTGGCGTCGATGTTGCAATCGAAGCTGTAGGCTATCCAGCAACATTCGATATTTGCCAACGTATTTTATCACCTGGAGGTCGTTTAGCTAATATTGGTGTGCATGGCAAAGCTGTCGATTTACAATTACAAGATTTATGGATTCGTAATGTGACAATTTCCACTGGCTTAGTATCTACAAGCACAACACCAATGCTACTAAAAACTTTGGAAACAGGAAAGATTAAGCCAGAGGGATTAGCAACACATCGCTTCAAATTTGATAATATGATTGAAGCATATGAAACATTTGCGAATGCCGCGAAAGAAAATGCATTAAAAATCATTATAGATTTTGAATAATGAAGATTTAGCATAGTAAATCTTTCGAGTATAGTAGGTTCAAACTCCATAAATTTGTAGGAAAAGTATAGGAAAAGGTGCCCGCAAGGTGGCTTAATAAATATAGATTCTTCTTAATTAGCGAAGTACCGTATATATAAATGTAAAAAATATGAATAGCTATCACCACTGCCTTCTTTGCCGTCGGATAGTAGTCGAGCAACGGGAAACATGGACACAGTTGTTACGTCACCTTACGTTACGTACAGGGTCAGTTGTGTTACGAATAAAAAGGACTTGCATAGTTGAGGATAATTCAAACATGCAAGTCCCATTCTTATTAAATAAATGCACCTGATAACTTACTAAGAGTGAATGTTTAGAAGGAATCATGGATACCAAGTGATAGCTGGGCAAAAGTATTTTCTTTAGAAATATGCGAATAGGTTGCCTAAAAAGTCGGCTCGGTGGATTTATTAGTGCAATGTTTCATCCAGGAAGGAAGTTTTCAATATTTTTCCGTACAACGGTTGGGGAAATTAGTTGGATATGTTCACCTTTATCGTCACATGTGAAAATGCCTTTGAACACTTCGGGCATGGCATCATACTGTTTCTCTAACTGTTCATTAAATTTTTTAAAACAATCATAAGGATATTTTTCTTGCAGGTAGGGTAACAAAAATGCTGATCGTAAGATTTCATATTCCTGGTAATTATATGGTGTGCTTTTTGGACGCTTTTTTAAGATTTCCAACATCTTATTCATTAAAAGCGCAACTTCTTCTTCGCTTGCAAAAGTAGCATATCCTCTAATGGCAGTAAGCCGCATATCCAAATATCGTTCTTTTTTATATACTTTTAGAAAAAAATCCTTTCCGTCTTCAGGCAAGTCAAATACTAATTGCTTTAATAAGCTATTACGTTTTGCAATATCTTTTGTATTAAAATATGCTTCCAAATATGCGTTTTTTTCGTCCAAGTAATCTACCTCCATTCATGAGCTAGGCATTCCAACTTGTTTATCAAGCTTGCTTCTCATTTTCTTTTTCATAGCGCTACTAAGGTTATCAAAACATCTTATAAACTGCTCCGATAGTATTAACCTGCTGTTTTATATTTTACCTTTTAATAGCTTCCAATGTTTGAAATTCTTCATTTACAAGGTTAACAGTAGCAAAAATATTATAAAACGACTCTTCTAATGTTCTGCTTTCATTGTTAAGATATGCCTCCCAGTTAAATTTATAGGCGCGGTGCCCTTTTCTTGTGGGGACTATAAATAGGGGGATGTTTAATCCCTTTAAAAACCATAATCAACAAATAAAAATCATCCTATAAAAAAATAGGGAAATTTTTCTTGACCTTTCCAGGAATTTCTGTTAATTTTGATAGTAACATAATGTTATTAACAGAATGATACTAAGAAATCATTTGATTTTCATTTCTTGAATGAGTGGAAAAAACGGAGGGGGATGTAAGATGAAGAAGGTAGCAGGGAGTTGGAATCTTTTCGAAATAACGTGGTTAATGCTGTTTACCTCAATCGCTGTGGGGTTTACGGTAGTTTCAAAGGACTCCTTATTCGGATTCACCGTTTTTATTACGGGCGTATTATGTGTGGTGCTTGCGGCGAAGGGTAACCTGATGAGCTATGTTTTTGGTATGTATAATACCGTTGGTTACACTTATTTGGCTTTTATTAATGGCTTGTTTGGAGAGGTAATGTTGAATCTACTATTTTTCGTTCCTATGAATGTTATAGGGTTTTACATGTGGAAAAATAACCGTCAAGAAGATGGTAAGCTCGTTATGCGACAGATGAACTTAAGAGCATTGCTTCTCGTTGTGGGGATCTGTGTAATCGGCTGTTTACTTATTGGGTTTGGCCTTTCCTTTATTCCAGGACAGAATTCACCTTACATCGATGCTATTACGACAGTGCTATCTGTTGTGGCAACCATTTTAATGGTTCGTAGATTCAAGGAACAGTGGCTGGTCTATATCGTGCTTAATCTGTTCACTGTGTTGCTTTGGGCGATTCGAATGCTGGAAGGGAGCGGCGAAGGCTTGCTAATGATTGTGATGTGGAGCGCGTATCTGGTCAATGCGGTTTACGGGTACTATACTTGGAATAAAGTGGTTAAGGAGGTGGCGGTATGAAAACGCTTGGACTAACACTGGGGAAGTTTGCCCCGTTGCATAAAGGACATCAATTTATGATTGAAACGGCGTTACAAGAGGTCGATGAATTAATTGTAGTTATTTACGAGACGGCGGTCAGCCCAATTCCGCTTCATATTCGAGCAAATTGGATTCGCAGGCTCTATCCGCAAGTCCGTGTAGTCGAAGCATGGGATGGACCAGACGGCTATTCGGATGATCGAGAGCATGAGATACGCGAAGAACAGTATATACTCGGTTTACTGAACGGAGAGCAAGTAACACATTTTTATTCGAGCGAGTTTTACGGCGAACATATGAGTATTGCTTTGGGTGCTATAGACCGACGGGTGGATGAAGCCCGCGAGCTAGTTCCAATTTCAGCGACAATGGTGCGCTCCAACCCATATAAGTATAGAGAGTTTGTAAGTGATATTGTGTACCGAGATTTAATCACGAAAGTTGTTTTTGTTGGAGCGATGTCAACGGGGAAATCGACAATTACTGAAGCACTTGCCAAACGATACAGCACGACGTTTGCAAGTGAATATGGGCGGGATTATTGGACTGAGCATCAGGTGGATCGCCGAATCGGACTCGAAGCGTTCGATGAAATTGCAGTCGGACATATCGAGCGCGAGGAACAGGCATTACTTAATGCGAACCGATTTCTTTTTGTCGATACGAATGCCATTACAACTTATATGTTTGCTCAGGATTATCATGGCAGGGCGCCCAAGCTGTTAACACGTCTCGCTTTGGAGAATGCGCAACGCTATGATCTGTTCTTCTTATGTGATGACGATATTCCTTACGACGATACGTGGGACCGTAGTGGAGATCAGAAGCGGCATGTTTTCCATAAACAGATTATTGGGGATTTGAAGGAGAGACGTATTCCTTATATTACACTGCGGGGTAGCCTAGAGGAACGCATAAACAAGGTTGACGAAGTGCTGGCAAAATTCGAACCCTATAGAAACTACTTCGGAGAGTTGAATAGTTAAATCATGAATTGAGGAGGCGAGCCAAATGGATTTGTTAGATAAAGATGGACTTACAGAACACGAATTTTTGAAGCAGTATAGTGTTGGGGATTACGAGCGACCTTCTGTGACAACGGATATGGTTATTTTTACTGTGACGGCAGAGGAGGCTGACAGTTATCGTAAACTGCCAGAAAAAGAGCTACGCGTACTGCTTATTCGTCGAGCAGGGCACCCGTTCTTAGGTAAATGGGCATTGCCTGGTGGCTTTGTACGTTCGAATGAGACGACTGAGCAGGCAGCGGTAAGGGAACTATGCGAGGAAACGGGCGTGAAAGACGTTTATTTGGAACAGCTATATACGTTTAGTGATATTGGGCGAGATCCACGAACATGGGTGATAAGCTGTAGCTATATGGCATTGATAAACAGTGACAAGTTGGAACTGAAGGCAGGAGATGATGCTGCTGATGCCGCCTGGTTCAAGGTATCTTATCGACCGCTACGGGAGAAAAAAGAGCGGATTGAAGACGGGTATATCAAAACACTGGAGTATGAAATTAATCTAAGCAGTGAGGAAGAAGAACTTTCGGCGGTCGTGGCAAGGACGATGACAGCGAAAACGACCTCTACTGGCATGGATTATCAGGTTGTATCGAATGATGGATTGGCTTTTGATCATGCAAAAATCATAGCATGCGCTATCGAGCGGCTGCGTGGAAAAGTGAATTATACCGATATTGCATTGCACCTAATGCCGAAGTCTTTTACCTTAACGGAACTGCAGCAAGTTTATGAGGTAGTGATGGATAAAGAATTGTTGAAGGCTGCCTTCCGTCGTAAGGTGGCTGATCTTGTGAAGGAGACTGATCAATATACCGAAAATGCAGGGCATAGGCCGTCCCGTTTATATCGGAGAAATTGGGAGGATTTATAATGATTTACAATATAGACGACTTAAAAAAAGCATATAACGAGGGGAAGAAGTCCAAATTCGTGTTTTTTTGGGGGCATACGCCGTCTAAGGACGGGAGTGTCGACAAAAGCTGCTTTAGTCAATGGTGGATGTGTCCATTTACAGTAGACGGAACGCAGTACACTTGCGCCGAGCAGTTTATGATGGCAGAGAAGGCACGGTTGTTTGGTGATGATGAAATGCTAGAGTCCATCCTAAATGCTAAGCATCCAAAGGAGATGAAGGCTTTTGGACGGGCGGTTCGAAACTTTGACAATGATATTTGGGATAAGGAATGCTATGGCATTGTCAAAAGAGCAAGCTTGGCTAAATTTTCGCAAAATCCAATGCTTGCGGAGTATCTTAAATCAACAAAGAACCGCATACTCGTCGAGGCTAGCCCGCGGGACCGTATTTGGGGGATTGGCATGGCACAGTCGAATCCAGCTGTGGAAAATCCACTGAAATGGCAGGGGAAAAATCTGCTGGGGTTCGCACTGACGGAAGCACGAGACGAATTACTGAGGGGCGAGAAGTAAACCTTTCATTAAAAAAGAAAGGAAAGTGATGTTCTTGAGATACACAGAATATGTGTGCAAAAAAACAGGCAGATACCAATCCGTTGGAATGTTTGGTAATACTATTTACGCTTTTGAGGTTTTAACGGGGATAACGGACTCTCCAGAGTATCATCAAATTTCTAAGGAAGAATTTGATGCATTTGAAACTTGGGCTCAAGAGAATATAACGGACCTAAATAAATTGTATGAAATTATTAATCGTCCTGTTATCTGTAGTGGTTATTTGGGGAAAGAGAAGTTGGATACTTCACTCCTCCAAGATTTATGAAGAAAATATATTAATGAGCGGCATTAGAATGTACTAATAAAAAAGGGCATTTTTAGAACCATGTATTCCTGAAACATCCATGATTTTTCTTAAAGAACTTGAACGAGGAGCAAGTGAAACAATGGTATGCTGCTAGCTCGTTGTATTAAATGAGGTGAAGAGAATGGCACAAATTCCAGAGGTGAAATTTGAAGAGTTGAATAAGCTTGTTAAATATCTTGATTTTTTTCAAAGGCTAGACGCAATGAGTAATGAAGAGAAAACACGATATATACTTGAATGTAAGGAAATTCAAGAATTTCGCAAAGAATTATATAATACAGCATTTCTTATTGTATTTGATTGGAAGAGTTGGTTAAACCAAAATGAAATGTATAAGAATATTGCTAATGATATAGAAGAACATGTAATGAATGCAGATTTAGAAACGCTTCAAAAATTAATGACAAGTTATATCCGTGGAGATCGATTTACTGAAGGACTATTCGAAGGTGTAATTATAAACGGACATGTCACAAAAATAATAACAAGACTTAGAGAATTAACGAGGTGTTAGTTTTCAAAAGGTGATAGGAGGGACACAAATGAGGAATAACAACTCTCAACAATGCAATCTAAATATATGGTATGACCTCCCCTCAGAAGTATGGGATAAGGTAACGACTATATATGAGAGTATGCCAGGTTGGATAGGATATAAAAATGGAATTCCTTATTGGTTCGGACAGGAGGATGATGACCTTTTTATTATGGCCTCAGTTGAACCAAGTGGATTATCATTTTATGCACAGATGGATAATGATGATTGGAGTTCTTGGATGGAGAGATTTAAATTGGAAGCGACAAAAGAGTTAGGATTTGAAGTTGGTGAACCAGAAGACGGTTTTATTTAAAATAAAAAGATTGAACGATATACATGTCAAAATGTTCATTGATATGCAGATTTGAAATTAAGAACATTTTCGAAAGGAGGGGGGTTAAATAAATGTCAATCTTACAACAAGCATCATTTGTTTATGTTGGTATCGAGGATGAGACATTATTAATTGGATTTGCAGATGATGAATTTGAGACAAAGGAATATGTGCTATTTCAAAAGTCATTATCGGTTGAAGATATACCTATTTTAAATAAGGTTCACATTACAATAAATAGTGAAAATAGATCAGCGTATGGCGGAATATTAAGGATAATACTTAGTCGAAAGTTAGTTTCAATCTTTTTATCAAAAGAGACTGCAAGTTTACTTGGCGTATCTGATATCGTTGACATTAAATATAATATTGATGAAATAGAATTTAACAACTTAACAAGTCACTTTCATAAGCTAAATGTAAATAAAGAGATGATAATTGAAGTTAAGTAGACTTAAGCTGGCAATTGAATCCGATATTCACGCATTAGACGTCCCCATGTTTCCCTCTCTTAAGAAATCTTTCTATACCAATCTTTTCTAAAACGTAGACACCATATTCATGGAGCTGGAAATAGTACAGGAAATGAATAAGTGGTAAAATTTAGTGGAGAAGTACATTTGAAAATCTGAGGAAGGAAATAAAACACATATGAGCAGGAAGAAAAAAACTTTACCGAAAAATTTTGATGAACTAATTGAAGCAGAAGATATATTAGGGTTAAAAGAGGTATTTACCAAATGCGAACTAGATGCTCGTGGCGGTTACAGTAAATCAACAGCTTTAGGCTTTTACAATATACCGCATGAATTGGTTCGCTGGCTCGTGGAACAGGGGGCTGATATAAATGCTAGCGATAGTTATGGAAGAACAGCTTTACATAAACATGCAATAAGTTCGAGCGGTATTACTGAATTGCTACTTGATTTGGGTGCAAATATAGAAGCTAGTGATTATCAAAACGAGACACCTTTATTTGCCGCCGCAGGTTTTTGTAATCCAAATGCGGTGCTCACCTTAGTTGCCAACGGAGCAAATAGTAGTGCAAAAAATAAGATGAAACAAACGCCTTTAGAAAAAGCTTTGGCAATGTGTAAAAATAGCGATATCGTCAACATGGCAAAAGTTGCCGATATTTTGCTTGACGCTGGAGTAAATGTCACGCAGGAAATGAAAGAGTCTATTAAGCGAATTGGAACAGACTTTGAATTTCATAGAGAAGGTTTTAACAAAGACTATTTGAATCAAACAGATGAGGCACTATTACATCTATACGAACTATTCGAAGTTCCTCCAGTAGGGAAACGAAAGACTCACGATGGCGCCTCTCCGATAGAAGTTTCTACAAAGATATGGCAAGCACAACATAGTGAACTTTGGAGTTTATTAATTCCTTCACAAGGACATGCGAAAACCGTACAGGGCGAGGTTATTCGTATTACTGGTAAAGTATCATACGAAATATTAGATAATGGTGGTATCAACTGGGATAATCAATATCGTAAAATGCTCAAAAGTCTAAACCAATACTTTAAATTGGGCACACCATTAGATGATGCTACACTTCTGGAGGTAGAAACATTAGTAAAGGAACTTCACAACGGCAATGGTAGTGATGAACCAGCGAGACTGTGTGAACTGGCAGTGAGCTGGGTACTCAGCAATCTGAATCCTATTACGTTGGAACAGCCTGACTATAAGCGATAACTTTTGCAGTGTTGAAAGTAGGCTGCACACTGAATATAAACAAATTTTGAAGGGGATGCATTCAGAATGAGCTATGATGTCGAGATTGGCAAGTTACTCAGTGGGAGAAGAGAATTAAAAGACAAAGGTAAGTTTCTATTATGCTCAACAAATCAAACCATTCAGGAAATTTCGACATTTGCTCCACATGAAGGGAAATTCGTTAGTAGAGGCGCTATGGAAAATGCGCTTTACGATTTTTGCAAATGTGCTATATCTAACTATATAGAAGAAGGAAGTAACAAGGATGTGTATACATTCTCTCTCTATACCGATAGCTATAACGGTAGTTATTTAGTATACATTAATAATCGAGCCTCTTTAGACGAAAATGTTGCTGATTGCTACGCAAGTTATCAAGAAAAATATTTGATAAATGGTGACGAGCTTTATAATCAAACTAGAGAGGAAATATATAGTTCATATAAATTCAGTGAAGGCGATTATACCTTTATGTTTGAAGAGATGCCTGAATGCCTTGAAAGCTATCTTGAAGTTTTTAGTTGCATTAGTCAAGAAACACCCGAGTATTTAAGCAATGAGGAAAACTATATATTTGAGAAGACGATAATAGATTCGGAGCTTTTCTTAATTGCCATTGATGTTATTCATCGATTGCAGAACGACCTTACACAATTGAACCGAACGGAGGACTTTATTGCCTATGTTTCAGCAGCGGATGGCGTTGGTGGTGATTATTTAACACTCAGCCAACTCGTAAGGAAATGTGTGCCTGAAGACCAATTATATAAAGCGATGCCTGACTTAAAAACTAAAGATTTGGAATTTAGGTCTGCTGTCGATGCAATATACCAGCTCCCACTTACTCAGCAGGTACAACATTGGGTCAATGTTATAGAGGGAGGGGAATTTGGGGAAGGCAGCATGAAAAGTTTCTGGCGAACAGATTATGAAGCCTATAAACAACTAGTGGAGCTTGGAAATCCAGTTATCCCATATATTAAAGAATATTTGAACTGCAATCTTAAGGATGAGAGCAAGGAAATTCTAACGATAGTATTAAAAGATTTGGTAGAACAAGCTGACATCTTATAATACCTTTGCAAAATCGATTATGAAGATAACTTTGAAGAGACGAAAGACTGATTCTGAAGAAAATAAATGATATTGGACGAAACAAGACTAAGAAGATTTTTGGATGAATTGATCGGTTGCGTTTGTATTGGGCTTAAGGGGGAATCAAAATGGCAGAACGAATACCATGTAAGACAGAAGGATGTAGCGCAACAATTTTGCCCGTTACCGCAGTCAAAACAGGCGGTATCTGCATGCCCTGCCATCAGGAGCAGGAACGAAAAAAGCAACAAGCGTATATTGAGCAGCATCGTAAAACGGTCAATCTTTACGAAGGATTAACAGATTATGTCGATATCCTCAAGGTGATGCATGCACCGAAAAGGCATGATCCGCTTATCCAGTACGTTCCTTTCCCATTAAGCAAGGAGCAGATGTACATATCTTTATCAGACCAAGAAGCGGACTGTATGCTGACATATGCAATGGAATTACTCGCTGTTCACAATGAAAGTGAAGCAGAGGATATTTTATTATCACTAGTGTGCTATCGGGATGTGAATATTTCAGATGCTTTGTTAGATCTTATACAGCAAGGCTTGTTTGATAATCCAATTCTTTTTAAAGATGCAACACAAGACATTCGAAATCAGCTTCTAGAGCGGGTGGAATGGGATGAGGATAGCCGAAATCATCTCCTCCTTATACTCGGCTGGATTGGTGATAAGGTAGTTATCGAGCAGTTTCGAAAATGGCGAATGCAGCCACCAAAATGGGTGGAGCAGTTATTTGTAACTCCTGAAACTTATGCTCTTGATGGCGGGTGGGAGCTTACCCCTGACGGAGAGCGACGTAACCTAATGAACCAACTATGTTATGCAATTAGGCAAGCAGATGAACCATATAATGAATTAAATGTAGAACATCATGCGCGTTTCCTGGAGACAAGCCATTTAACATGTCCATGGTGCAACAGGAAGTTAACGAAGTTGATGGACGTAGCTACCACTCATCCAGCTTTGCAATATCTCAAACTCCAGATGGAAACCTTACAGGTCATAACTTGTGACTTATGTGGGGGCTTTAGCACAATATACATGGAGTTGGATAATCGTGGCGTGCCTGTTTGGAGCCGCTATAATCAGGAACCCGATTATCTCCCTGATATTGATGACGTTAATAGCAGTACGGAAACCCCTCATAATTTAATGCTTGCACAAAAGCCACAATCGCCGTATTATGCTGCAGTTTGGACAATGTCACAATTAGATTCGCAGATCGGTGGACATCCAAGCTGGGTACAAGATTCGGAGTATCCGATTTGTCCTTGCTGTACGCGAAGAATGATGTTTATAGGGCAGATTGATTATGCTGATATCGATGAATATGCAGAAGGTATTTTTTATATGTTTATATGTCCAAAAGACAGAATGACAGCAACAGTATATCAGCAAAGCTGATTAATGTTCACGCTTTGTTGCATTTCAGGAACCGCCACAAGAAGAGCCCAATGAGAAAAAGAAGAGCCCGCTTTAACAGCGAGCTCTTTGCTTAGGCGTCTTTTAACTTATTAATTACTTCATTTGTATAGGAATCGGTAAAGCGAATAATCCCGTGATTCTTTACAATACGACCTTCCTTCAAGCGGTGATCAAGCCAATCGGTAATAAAGGCAGGAGCATATCCGCCTTGCCCGAATTCTCCGCCAAATGCAATGATGTTCTGATAAACGGATACATAATGATCGTAATTAGTATCTGTATACGACTTGGTATATAACCAAAACTGCACATCGTACATGTCATAGGATAATTCATCTGCATGAAAACTAAAATAGCCTTTTTCTTCGACAATCCGTGTGCAAATGTTGCGGATTTTCTGTTCAACTTGTTCTACTTCGGTTACCCGAGAGCACAGCTCCTCCAGCAGTGGTGAAAATTTGCCGTGCGCTACTTTATCGAGGGCTTCCTCTTTGTCCTCTTCAAAAGTATCGTATTGTTCCTCGCTCACTAAGCCTTTAATAAACTCTTCGAAATTGTCGGCAAGGAAGGTAATCTCATAATCATCTTCTTGATCGACATGAATCACTTCAGGTTCACCATCCCTACCACATGCTCGATAGTCTAACATAACGACATCATGACCTGCTGATGGACAATCACAGATTACGACTCCAATGTCTGGATATCCCCATTCCTCAATCATAAACGGACTGCCCAAATCTCCGCATAGGGAATAGCTTTTCTCACGCCCAATACCCATGATACCAGTAATGGCAATATGATTTTCAGCCCAAGAAGTAGGCTCCTCTGTTGGAAAGCAAGTGTGCATCGGTACCCCGCCATTTTGCTGCTTCATGAGATAAATATAAGAGGAAGGGAGCTTATAGCCAAGTTCCTTTTCTATAGAATCAATTAGTTCATCCGTCGGAGGCTCACATTGATAGGATGTTCTTGCATATTCACTGTCTTCCCAGAAATCGGTTAAAGACATGTCTGAGAAAGGAATCTTTTTTTCTACGAACCCACCATGCGCTAACGAAGCTTTCTTTTTAGCAAGCCGAAGTTCTTCTTTTTGCTGCTTCGTCGCTTTATGCGTACTTTGTCTCAAAAAGTATTCTGTACTTTGATTACCAGGTTCTAGTTGATTAGAAATGCTAAAAGCTTGAATTGCTTCCTCATATCGCTGTAAATGATAAAGAGCAAAGCCAACCCGATAATGCCATAGAGAATCCTGTTTGCCAGCCTCAGCAATTTTATCGAATTGATAGAGCGCTTCTTCATAAAGCCCTGAATTGTTATAGGCTCTTGCCATAATACTAATTGCTTCATAGTCTCGCTTTTCTTCAGGTATTGCTAAAAGCGAATCGATAATTCGCTGATGTTCGTCCATTTCATGCCACTCGTTCAATTGATCAGTAAGTCTTTGCTCCATGTCTACCTCCAAATGAATATTTACTTAATAACTACATATGTTTCTGGTGGTCTCTACCTTAAAATAGTAACATCTATAAATGAAGGATTCTAGAATTTTCCTTTATTACGATGAAACTGAAATGATAATTTGTTCATTCAAATAATTTAGAAGTTCGTACATCACGAAGGTGTAGGAGCTATTGAGGAAGCGTATTAAAAGGACTTGTATATATGATAAAAAGTCATCCATACAAGTCCTAATATTATCAATGTACATATGTAATTATGTTTTGCAAGTTTGCAACAAAACCAATTGGGAATGCAAGAGCGCCTGTTAAACCAATTGTAAAGATTACCTTCTTTTTCATATTAAAACCTCAAGCTGTATTTAGATTGCAACAAGCACATAGGTTCACTTTACGGAGACATTAAGGATACCAAGAAAGTTTAGAATCACTATCTAATGGTATTGTTTTTATTTCTTCACTTATAATAGTGAACCATTTACGTAAAATTTCTTCTTTTCCTAAAGTAACATTGTCATCATCAGCCCAAATAATATGGGAAAACCATGCTCCTGTTGCCCATTCGAATTGCAGTTCAGCAAATGATATGCCAGGATGGTTCACTTGAGTGAATTTATCATTTACTGCGACAGCGACATTAGAAGCTTGAGGGAGTAATTCATTTTGTATTTTTTCTGTCATATTAGGATCTTCAAGCTCATTCCACATCATGAGACGCCCATCAATTTGGTAAAAAATATTGAAAGATGGCTGTTCGCCCATATCGATTAAAATAAAGGCACGTTCTACTGTGTTGTCTGTCGCCTTAACGGCATTGACGATTAGATTTTGCGCAATGTCCACCCAAAAGTTATTGGCTTCATCTAGTGGTGTGTCCTCTAAATAAAACTCCGATTCAAGTTCAGAAACAGCGACTTCTCCTTTATTAACATCTTCAATTTTTTTAAAAAACCTATTAAAGAACCCCATTTATTTACACCCTCCGATATTTATATAATAAATAATTCTAGCATTGAATTTCTTGTTTAAAATTCTACATATTACAAATTTTAACACATCGAAGTGTTGGATAGTAAATAAATAGATTTTCATGGTGAGTACTAATCAGCAAGTATGAACTACAGAGTAAAGGGATTCTTACTATATAAAAGATCTGTAACTGTTCACGATGAAATTGTAGTAGAGCTAAAAGTATTTTGGTTGATTACTTCAATCCCAATTGTCCCATGCTATAACTAGATGGGGGGTGTTGGTTAATGGATTACGAATATACAGTGAAGTTATACTTCAATGAAAGTCGTGAAGAAGAATATAAAATTAAAAATAATATTGGACAAGATACATTTGTAGAAGAAATTTTGAATGGGTTCAATGAGAAGCGCTGGTATTCATTTACTGAAACTGAAAATTTTAAAACGATATTAGTTAGTACGAATGAGGTTTATAAAGTAACGGTAGTGCAAAATGTTGTAACGTTTGATTAATCTAATGGAAAAAGTCACTTCTAATTTGGAGTGACTTTTTATTACCTCTATAAGGTCATTTCAATGAATGGAGTGGGAAGTAAAGATAAAAAACAGATAACTTATTTAGTTATCTGTTGCAGGAGCCATATTGTTGTAGATTACGTCGGCAGTCACTTTTCCAGTCGTAACATCTTGAGAGGTGTAACCCGAAATGAAGTTTCCTACTTTAAATTCTTTCTGTAACAGTTCTTCGGATGGTTTTGCTGCAGTTGGACCTTTAATTCCCAGTTGGGTTTTGTCCGTTATCGTTACCCATAAATCACCAATCTTAAAGCTTTTGCCGTTTGCAGTGACCTCCGTAATCGTCCCTTCAATATTCACCACTGCTTTAGCTGTAGTTTGCGGTTTATCTATTTCTACTATTGTACTTTGCGTGTCGCTCTTCAAATGCTGTGTCATCGTGTATGTCACCGTTAGTACTGTACAAGCTGTGACTATTAAACCGAAATTTTTTAAGGATAATTTCATGCTTTTTTTCATTTTCACTTCCTCCTTCAGGGGTGTTGTTTGCATGATTTTTTTATAAGTTTCTTCTTTGAATTTATCGTTAATCTTGACCTGCTCCATCGCAGATTTATAGACAGACTTCCTCATTGTCAAGGCCCCCAATCTTTTCTTTTAAAAGAAGGCGTCCACGCGCAAGCCAAGTACCCACTGTTGCTGGTTTGGCCTGTAAGATTTCTGCAATTTCCTGAATAGAAAAACCCTCATAATAGTGCAGATGAATAGGAATCCGATATTTCTTATCCAAAGCTAATACTGCCTGTAATAACTCGTTCTCTTCCTTAGGGAGGTAGCTTAAATCCTCAGGAATTGGGTTTCTACTGCGGAACCATCCCGTTTTTAGCATGTTTTTGCTTTTGTTAATAGTTGTGCGTATGAGCCAAGCTTTTTCGTGTTCATCGCTGTTGAATACAGGGGCATTCTGCAAATAAGTTAAAAATACCTCCTGTGTAACCTCTTCAGCGTCCGCTACATTTTTTAAATAGGCGAACGCTACTTTAATCAGACTGTGCGAATATAAGTCCAGTGCTTTTCGCAATGCTTCATGTACTTCTAGAGAATGATGCACGCCACCACCTCCTTTCACTATTAATACAACTGAGGATGCCAATATTTTTCATCGAGCATAAATTTTTTAAAATATTGAGTGGAAAAGTTCATTGTATATCCAGTTTCAATCTTCTACCTATCTTCCTTGTTTTTCTGTAATGAATAAAAAATTTTATTCCGCTTATCATTGCCAATTCACAAATGTTACCTCAACGTTACTATGAAACAAAATTGTGCGTACTTTTTTTTACTCCTTCAAGACTACATAATGAGAAAGCAATCAAGCAACATACACTGGAGGAATAAAAATGATAAATCATTTGCAAGATACAATCACATTGAATAACGGACTACAAATGCCTGGTATGGGTTTAGGTGTTTTCCAAGTGGAAAATGATGCAACTGCGGAGATGGTTAAAAACGCTATCGAGGTTGGCTATCGAAGCATCGATACTGCCGCTATTTATGGCAATGAAGAAGGCGTAGGGGAAGGGATAAAACAAGCGCTAGCATCAACTGGTTTACGTCGTGAAGACCTGTTTATTACATCAAAAGTATGGAATAACGGATTAAGCTATGACGAAACGATAGCTGCATATGAAGAGAGTCTACAAAAATTAGGATTAGATTATTTAGATCTTTATCTTATTCATTGGCCAGGTAAAGATAAGTATGCTGAATCGTGGAGAGCGCTTGAGGATTTATATGAACAAGGCAAGATGAAAGCAATTGGCGTATGTAACTTCACTGTAGCGCACTTGGAAAAATTATTATTAGTTGCTCGTGTTATACCAGCTAACAATCAAGTAGAATTCCACCCACGCTTACAGCAAGTGGCGCTTCGTTCATTTTGTGATAAGCACCAAATTCAGCTAGAAGCGTGGGCTCCTTTAATGCAAGGTGGACTGCTTGAAGATGAAACGATTGCTAAAATCGCTACAAAATATGGGAAATCAATTGCTCAAGTTATTTTACGCTGGGATGTCCAAAATGGAGTCATCACAATTCCAAAATCTGTACGTAGAGAACGCATGATGCAAAATGCCGATATTTTTGACTTTACTTTAACAGACGCAGAAATGTCTATTATCAATTCAATGAACGTTGAACAACGTGTTGGACCAAACCCAGATGACTTTGACTTTGCGCTATAAGCATTCAAAAGGAAAAGAGACTGTCTCGTGTGTGACAGTCTCTTTCTTCCCGCATTATGATGTTTGCTGCATAGCGATAGCGATATCTTCATCGCGTTGTTTTAACACGACATCTTCGCCTTTTTCCTGTAATACTTCAATATGATTTTCGCCCCAAGTGCAAAGCATGTTTAAAATAGGCTCCATGCCTTCTCCATAAGGTGTTAAGGAATATTCAACTTTAGGTGGTACTTGATTAAAGACCTTGCGATTGATGAGTCCAGCCTGCTCTAACTCACGTAATTGACTTGTCAGCATTTTTTGTGAAATTTTTGGAATCAAACGTCGAAACTCATTTGTTCGAATTTTACCATGGTGATTAAGATGACAAAGAATGATCGGTTTCCATTTTCCACCGATCACTTCAAGCGTTGCTTCAACACCAATATTATATAATTTTTGCATTGTAACCTCCGTAATATACAAAAGTAACTAAAAGTACTCTATAGGTCATTTAAGTATGTACTGAATAGTACTACACATGCAAAGAAAAATCAAAGGAGATAGTAGTATTATGTCACAATCAAAAAAGCCAAGTGCTAAATTAACATTGCTAGCACTTGCAATCAGTGCCTTTGGTATAGGCTCTACTGAATTTATTAGTGTTGGGCTTTTACCATTAATTCAAAAAGACTTTAATATATCGTTAAGTACAGCAGGCTTAACGGTTTCTATATATGCGCTAGGTGTAACGATTGGCGCTCCGTTATTAACAGCTTTCACATCACGCCTCAGTCGAAAAACCGTTTTATTGCTTGTTATGACCATTTTTATAATTGGTAATTTAACAGCAGCATTAGCACCTATTTTCTCTATTTTGATTATAGGACGTATTATTTCAGCATTAGCACATGGTGTGTTTATGTCCATTGCCTCTGTCATTGCAGCTGATGTAGTTGAACCAAATAAACGAGCGAGTGCTATTGCCTTTATGTTTACAGGTTTAACATTAGCAACTGTAACAGGAGTCCCACTAGGTACATTTATTGGACAAGTCATGGACTGGCGTATGTCATTCATCTTTATTGTCGTAATAGGGATTATCGGTTTAATGAGTAATGCGATGTTAGTCCCTAGCCAATTATCGAAAGGCAACCCAATCTCTTTACGTGATATTGGCAAAGTATTAGGTAATATTCGCATGGTATTAATACTTTTCATTACGGCAATTGGCTACGGTGGTGTTTTTGTTGTCTATACATTTATTTCACCGATTTTAGAACAATATATGGGGTACTCACCGCATGCTGTTGTTGTCATTTTAGTTGTCTATGGTATTTGTGTTGCGATTGGTAATACACTAGGCGGTCATTTCGCCAATCAAAATCCGCTTCGTGCAATCTTCATTATTTTTATTGGGCTTGCCTTCGCATTATTAGGTATTCGCTTTACGCTCGAAGCACCAATTATCGGATTAATGATGGTATTGCTAATGGGGTTATTTATGTTCATGAATGTCCCAGGCTTGCAATTATACGCGGTTATTCTATCTGAAAAATATGTGCCATCTGCTATTTCCATGGCTTCTGCATTAAATATTTCTGCTTTTAATATTGGTATATTTCTAGGGTCATATATTGGTGGCTTTATTATTCGCCATCAATCGTTAGCACATACCCCACTTTATGGATTTTTAATGGTGATGCTTGCAGCAGTTGTTACATTGTTATGGTTACTTTTCGATAAAAAGAAAGTAGATTAAATTTTTAGCCATGAATTGCATTTCGGATAACTAACAAAAAGGAAGCTCACTATCGCTTCCTTTTTTATTTATAGCAACAACGCATCCCTTGGAATATTCTTGACATCTAACGTAGTTTCTAGTTTTAATATAAGTATATACATTAAGCAATAAACACGTTTTTCGGTTACGTATAGGTAGGACCTCTAGTTGATAGATGGTCTTTTTTTGTGGGCTCTTATCGACCATACAAGTTAGGAATGACATTCAATACAAATAGTCTATCTAGTACTTGCTTTCCACCCAAGTTCTAAGGTAGTTTGTTTATGAGAATAGTTTTATCGAGGACACAGTGAAAGCTCATGCAATTAATTTGTTGAGATGAAATATAGATTGAAAGAGGTTATGTACAACATGAAACAAGGAGTTACTGCCAAGGATGTAGCAAAATTGGCTGGTGTTTCACAATCTTCAGTATCAAGAGTTTATTTTGAAGGTGCGTCAGTATCTGCGAAAACTAGAGAAAAGGTTTTAGCAGCAGCACAGGAGCTTGGTTATAGACCGAATGAATTTGCACGAAGTTTAATTACAAATCAATCAAAAATAATTGGTTTAGTAATGAAAGGCGTTCAAAATCCATTTTACCCTCAAGTATTAAAGCTATTTACAACTTCGCTAAAAAAACATGGCTACAGCGTACTATTCATCTATACGAATAATGATGAAATACAAAAAGATGATATCGAAATATTATTCAATTATAATGTTGCGGGTGTAGTTATTACCGATGCATCACTTTCTTTATCGGTTACAGAAGATTTCATCAAGTATCAAATACCGTTAGTTCTGTTTAATCGAAAAATAGATAATAATAAATTTTATTCTGTATGTTGTAACAACTTTGAGGCAAGTAAAAAGATTGCAGAATATCTATTAAGTATGGGCTGCACAAAGATGATTTATATTTCAGGGAATGAAAATACATCGACTAGTAGAGAACGGGAAAAGGGATTTAGTGCTGTGTTGCAGGGGGAAGAAGTGGACTATCAGAAATACAGCTCTGATTACACATATGAAGGTGGATATAATATCACACAGAAAATTATAGCAGAAAAACAATTGCCTGATGCGTTCTTTGTGGCCAATGATATTATGGCGTTAGGGGTAGTGGATGCATTAAAGGACAATAATATTGTTATTCCGAATGAAACGAAAGTAATTGGTTTTGATAATATTGAAATGGCAGCTTGGCCTACATACAATCTAACAACATGGGAGCAACCAATTACAGAAATGGTAGAAGAGACTGTGAAATATTTACTTAATGAACTAGAGGAATATTCAGGTGAAGCTAAAAATCTCGAAATTGATGGAGCTCTTATTTTACGAAAAACAACATAGTGTATAAAGGTCGTAAAGACTTATTTCTAGGCATCATGCTATTTCAAAATGAGGATGCATACAGCAATATGTATGTGTATCTTATAAGAGATAGTGTGATGCTTTTATTATTTTTATATGTGTTATGGTAAATATTTAATAAAAATAACGAAAATAAATACTTGTTGACAAGCTATTATTTTTCGAATAATCTTACTTATATAATTTCTGCATACGTATGCAAAAATGAAATTCTAAACAAAAAGGGGTAAAAACAATGGTTAAAGTATTGAAATCTGGAAAATCAAAAGAAGAAGTAAGCATAAATGACTCGCAGGTATCTCAAATTGTATCGGAAGCAATTAAGGATATAGAAAAACGAGGAGATCAGGCAGTTCGTGAACTATCTGAAAAATTTGATAAATGGTCTCCTGAAGCGTTTCGTTTAACTGACAAACAAATAAATGAAATCGTATCCAAAGTACCAAGTGACGTAATTGCGGATATTCAATTTGCTCAAAAAAATATTCGTGAATTTGCAGAGGCGCAATTAGCTTCACTACATGATGTAGAAGTAGAAAATATTCCAGGCGTTATTTTAGGTCACAAAAATATTCCTGTTAACAGTGTTGGATGTTATATCCCTGGTGGTCGCTATCCAATGGTTGCATCAGCACATATGAGTGTTTTAACGGCTAAAGTGGCAGGCGTAAAACGAGTAATCGCATGTACGCCACCTATTAACGGAGAAATTCCACATGCCACAATTGCTGCTATGTCCTTAGCAGGTGCGGATGAAATTTACCTTTTAGGTGGAATTCAAGCAATGGCTGCGATGGCAATTGGGACAGAAACAATCGAATCTGTAGACATGATTGTTGGACCAGGGAATGCTTTCGTTGCTGAAGCAAAAAGACAATTGTATGGCCGCGTAGGCATTGACTTGTTTGCTGGACCAACAGAAACATTAGTAGTTGCTGACCATACGGCAGATGCCGAAATGATTGCAACGGACCTTTTAGGTCAAGGGGAACATGGACCTACATCACCTGGTGCACTAATTACAACATCTGAAAAACTAGCAGAAGAAACTGTAAAAGAAATTGAACGTCAATTGCAAACGTTACCAACTGCTGATGTTGCCCGTGTATCTTGGGAAGATTATGGTCAAATCCTTTTAGTAGATTCAATTGAGGAAGCTAGAGTTGAAGCAGATCGCCTTGCTTTTGAGCATGTAGAGATATTAACCGAAGATTCAAATTACTTCCTTGAAAATATGACGAACTACGGATGCTTATTCTTAGGCCCTGAGACAAATGTTGCCTATGGAGACAAAGTAATTGGCACAAATCATACATTACCAACTAAAGGTGCTGCTCGTTATACAGGTGGATTATGGGTAGGGAAATTCATTAAGACGGTTACCTATCAAAAAGTAACACCAGAGGCAAGTGCCTACATCGGGGAATATGCAGCACGTCTTTGTCAGTTAGAAAATTTCGCTGGTCATGCAGAGCAGGCTCTTCTACGTGTAAGAAGATACGGAAAATAGAATGATGAATGCTAGGTATGACGGCAAGTAAGTGAAAATTAATAAAGTGCAAAAAGGGGATTCGGGGGGAACAATATGTTAGGGATGATTGGGTTATTTGGCGGATTGGCACTATTAATATATTTAACAATGAGGGGTATGAATTTACTCATTGCTGCACCTATTACAGCATTGCTTGTAGGTCTATTAAATGGGCTTCCGCTTTTCCCGCAGCTCGCAGAAAATGATGCTGCAAACTTTTTAACTAATTATATGTCTGGTTTCACAGGCTTTATTGCATCTTGGTATTTAATGTTTTTAACAGGGGCTATATTTGGTAAAGTAATGGAAGATAGTGGAGCGGCGGACAGTGTTTCGCAATGGATTGTCAATAAAATTGGCATGAAACAAGCTGCATTAGCGATTGTAGTTGCCTGTGCGGTTTTAACTTATGGTGGTGTGAGCTTGTTTGTTGTAGCATTTTCTGTGTATCCAATGGCGCTTAGCCTATTTAAACAGGCAGATTTACCAAGACGCTTTATTCCAGCGGCTCTTGGGTTTGGCTCAACAACGTTTACGATGACATCTGCAGGTTCGCCTGAAATACAAAATTGGATTCCAATTCAGTTTTTAGGCACTTCACCATATGCAGGATGGGAAGTGAGCTTTATTGTCGCTGTATTTATGTTGGCATTTGGTTATTGGTGGCTAAAAAGGATGATCAACAAGGCTATGGCGAATGGAGAACGATTTGTTAGTAGAGAGACGGATGTATTGAAAACAACACGAACAGATTTACCAAATCCGATTTTAAGCATTGTTCCGCTGCTCGTTGTATTAATTATTTCTTTCACCTTCCATAATTCTTTAGGAACGTCAGCATTAATTATTGCGTTAACGGGCGGTATATTAGCAAGTTACCTAATCAACAGAAAGTTCTTTCAAAATTTTGGTGCAGCAGTAGGAGAAGGGGCAATGGGTGCTATTGTTGCGATTGCAAATACAGCTGCAGTTGTTGGTTTTGGGGGTGTCGTAAAAGCAACACCTGCCTTTGAATCTGCTGTGAAGGTTATGACGGATATTCCAGGAAGCCCATTAGTAGGTGGTGCTTTAGCGGTAGCAGTTATTGCCGGACTAACGGGTTCGTCATCTGGTGGACAAGCCATCGCATTACCTTTATTAGCGCCACATTATTTAGATTTAGGAGTCAACCCTGAGGCGTTACACAGAACAGTTGCCATTTCTTCGGGGTCACTTGATTCGCTTCCACAAGGAGGATATGTTGTCACGACTATTCGTTCGATCTGTGGAGAAACACATAAAGATGCTTATCCAGCATTTGGTGCATTAACAGTTGTATTACCTGCATTAGGGGTTATATTAGCCGTAATTTTATTCTCATTAGGTTTGGGCATTTAAAAATATATGAAAATAGAAACCCAATAAATGATTAATCATTTATTGGGTTTCTTTGCCTGCAATAGTTTTATTTCAGCATAGCTAAATTTCAGTTAACGATGCATCGTATTTGTTGTTTCATACTGTAAATTTAACTTAATTTTGTTCAAATCTCTATCAATTTTGGAAATTAACATATGTAATTCTTCATTTTCTGGAGCATCAAACGTTTCCCCTCTTCGTTTGCATAAAGTGACTGTTTGATTAATTAATCGCAAACAGGATTTAATTAGAGCCAAATCAGTTTTGATTGCTTCTTTGTTTATAATGTCTATTTCATCCATTAATAATCACCCCTACAAACATAATACAATATTAGTGATAATTAACCAATTTCGTAAAATGAATATAATCCTTGGGGAATTCACATTTTGTTTTTAGTGAAAGCATGTCACCCATTCAAAGTTGGTTAAGCTAATCTTAAAGAAGGAGTGTTTTAATGTTTGGATGTAGTAGCTTATCAATCAATACAACAGATAAGAAAACATTATTTGCTAGAACAATGGATTTTACAATGGAACCTGATAGTAAAGTAGTTATTGTTCCACGGAAATATGGCATTCGGTTGCTTGAAGAGAAAAATGAGGTAACGATTAGCAATCCATATGCTTTTATTGGCATGGGCAGCACGGATCTCGCATCTCCAGTTCTCTACGATGGTGTAAACGAAAAGGGGTTAATGGGAGCAATGCTTTACTATGCCACATTTGCGACATATTCGGATAAGCCGAAAGAAGGTACGAGAGGTATTAATCCAATTTATGTTGTTTCACAAGTTTTAGGAAGCTGTGTAACAGTCGACGATGTTGTTGAAAAATTAGGTGCTTTTACATTATTGACTGAAGCAAATAACATACTTGGCTTCGCACCACCACTTCACTATACTTTTACAGATGCTACTGGAGAAACGATAGTTATTGAACCTGATAGAACAGGCATAACCATTCATCGCCAAACAATAGGGGTTATGACCAATAGCCCTGGATATGAATGGCATCAGACAAATTTAAGAGCTTATATTGGTGTCACACCTCATCCCCCACAAGACATTACAATGGGAAATTTGAAATTAACACCGTTTGGGCAAGGGGCAGGCGGATTAGGGTTACCAGGTGATTTTACACCATCTGCACGATTTCTTCGTGTCGCTTATTGGAAAAAGTATACGGAACAAGCGAAAAATGAAACAGAAGGGGTAACTGCCATGTTTCATATTCTATCTTCCGTAAATATTCCGAAAGGTGTTGTGTTAAATAAAGAGGGAAAGACGGATTATACAATCTATACTTCTGCAATGTGTGCCCAAAGCAAAAACTATTACTTTAAGCTTTATGACAATAGTCGAATTTCAGCTATTTCTTTATTTGCAGAGGATTTGGATAGCCATGATTTAATTACATTTGAGTGGGATCGTAAACAGGATATTAAACAGTTGAATGTAAAAAGCTGATAGTAGTCCAGTTCTCATTAATATAATGAGCAACTGGTCTTTTTTTAGTCTTTTAGTAACCGTCGCAACGCATTATAGCTAGCGATTGGATATTTTAGTGGATGGCTAAAATAACATTGTAGTGGCTGGTTCAAGACAAGCTTACTTACATTAATATATAATCTTTTAGCTTGTATATAAATGCTAAAAGATGAAAGCATGTTTGATAGAATATTATGAGGTGAGTATATATGGATTGGAAACCTGATAGAAAAGCAAAAAAAGCTATCTATAAACAACTCGCAGAATATATTGAAAAGGGAATTGCAGATGGTACATTTCCACCTGATAAACCATTGCCATCAGAAAGATATTTGGCTAGTACATTAAACGTAAATAGAAGTACTGTCGTGCATGCATATGACGAATTAGAATCGTTGGGCTTAATTGACAGAACTAGAGGAAGCGGTACTACCATTAGTAAAGATATTTGGGGTATTACAAAAAAACGGATTCCAAGCTGGAACCGCTATATTGAGGCAGGTTCTTTTTTACCGAGTCTACCTGTAATGCAAAAAATAAGAAAAGAAGCAGTTGAACATAAATTAATTAATTTAGCTTCTGGTGAGTTGTCAGAGGATCTTTTCCCTAAAAAATTTTTAAGCGAGATTACTTCGACACGCTCCTTTATTGGAAGCTTAGGATACGATCATCCTCAAGGAAATGAAATTTTAAGAAGTACACTTTCAAAACATGTAAAAAGAAGTCGCGGAATTGAAACGAGCCCGTCTTCAATACTTATCACTTCAGGGGCGCAGCAAGCATTACATTTAATTGTCCAATGTTTGCTAAAGCCAGGAGACGCCATTGCTATAGAAGATCCTTCTTATAATTACAATCTTCCTACTTTTAAATCAGCAGGCATTCAAATACATTATTTGCCTGTCGATAAGGATGGGATTAACCCAGAAGATTTGCAAAAACTATATAAAAAACACCGAATTAAAATGATTTTTCTAAATCCTTATTTTCAAAATCCGACTGGTTATCTCATGAATCAAAGGAAAAGAGAAGCGATTTTAGACATATCCTCAAAGCTAGGGATTCCTGTTGTAGAAGACGATCCGTATAGTTTAACTGCTTTTTCAGGAGAGAAAATTTCAACCCTTAAATCATTGGATAGGAACGGCAATGTTTTATATATTAGTTCATTGTCCAAAATTGTAGCTTCAGGACTAAGAATTGGGTGGATTATTGGTCCAACATCAGTAATTGAACGATTATCCGATGCGAAGCAACAAATCGACTTTGGTCATTCTAGCTATACACAATGGATAGCGAATGATTTTTTAGAATCAGAAAATTTTCATACGCATATAAAAAGTTTAATTAAGGAATTAGAAAAAAGAAGAGATACAATTATTAAAAGCCTTGATACTTATTTAAAAGGGCTTGTGGAATATTCGATTCCGCAAGGTGGTATTCATATATGGTGTAAAATACTAAAAAGCTTTAATGAAACCCAATTACTTGAGGCATCTATTCAGCAGGGGGTCATTTATGCCCCAGGCTCTACATTAGGTTCCAACGATGGCTTTGTTCGTTTTACTTTCGCAAGGGAAGATGAAGAATCGATTAATGAAGGTATAAAAAGGTTTGCACAAGCACTGCATAAAGTGTAGGTAATTGGATGATTAAAAATAACTAAGAGTGGATGGTTTAAACGATATAGAAAACCTATATGATTGTAATAAGGGAAGATAGCATCATCCCTTAAAAGTTCGAGCTGCTGATGAGAAAACTTAAGGCGGCTACCTTTTATTATATTTTATACCGCGTTCATTTTATGTTTTAAAGACATCGCCACTTAAGCTTAAAATGAAAGAAATAGAGCCATCCTCCAATCCTCAGGTTGGAGGATGGCTCTGTTTTTATTATGTCACAATACTTTCATTTGATATTCAAAGCTTGTATGGTATGGTTTTGAATAGAGCAAAAAAATGATTTTAGTTTAGTTTCAAAATAAATGGATGGTCAAAAAACCCTCCAATTGGATGGTACGATTCACTATAATTCCTTTAGAATTGAGAAGTGGATGATGCATCTAGGCATTTAGTGAAACGATGGCAATGAAGGTGATAAAATTATTTGCTATATATAAAAATAATAAAATGATTGAAAGAGTTGATATGCTATGACATGGGGTTTAGTTATTACAATCGTTATTGGATCTATTGTTAAATTGATAATGAGTCCACCAAGTATCGTTGTGGGATGGACAGTAAGTAAATTTGAACTTCATAAAAAACTGGATTCAAAAGATGTGACGGTAACCTACAATGGAAAGAATTTAGAAGAAGAAGATAAAAATAGATTTACTGGCTATTTTAATGAGGCTTCCTTTTTAAAAAAGCATTATATCTTTCCAGGCAATGAAAAATTATTTTTAGAGCCAGAATCGAATGTAACGCCTTTTGTTATTAACGTAAATAAAGGCAAAAAAGAAGATATTCATTTTTTTGTTTTTAATTACGATAATCACGTTGATGTTGTGAAGAAATACAAAGAGAAAGTTGTTTCTTATAGTATAAGTTCTGAACATCTACAAAAATGGTCTACGTCTCCTAACGGATTAATTTAAAGGGATAAATACCTACACATAATATGGAATTCATGAAAAGGCACTTACTAAGTTGTAAGTGCCTTTTATTTCGTCGCCTCTTAAATTAGAAAAATCACTATCAATTGAGATTGTTTAGTTCTCTTTTATACGAATAACAGTCACGAATAAACCACTGTCGATGACAGCAAGTTGTTGAAAACGAAGAAGAAACAGGTTATTTTATATAGATAAATGAAAGTAATTTTCAAGGTGGGATAAATGAATTGATAGAAGATTTACTTGCAGCTTTCATCCCTAATGGTAGTATTGCTTTAAATACACGAAAAATCGATAGAAATATTGAATTGTTAAAAAATGAATTTTGGTTCGAAGTTATTTATAATGAAGAAAAATATCGAAAGCTATTTTTCGTAAATAGAAAAGTAAGAAAATATTTGCAAAGTACACATCGTGTGAAAAGATTGATAAAGAAGGATAAAGTTCAAAATGCATTTATAATCTTTTTAAATAATCAACTAGGACAATTTTGATATGGGGGAAATGAATATGCCAACGAAAGAGTTATCAATTGAGCAGCATGAGGAACTACTGAAAACGTTGCAAGACCGATTCGAGAAAAATATGGACCGCCATCAAGGTCTTGACTGGGCTAAAGTACAAGCTAAGCTAGAAGCTAATACGGAAAAACTATGGTCACTAAATGAAATGGAAGTGACAGGCGGTGAGCCCGATGTTGTCGAGTATGACAAAAATTCGGACGAGTACATTTTTTACGATTGTGCAACGGAAAGCCCTAAAGGTCGTAGAAGCTTTTGTTACGATCGTGAAGCATTGGAATCAAGAAAAAAGCATCAACCAGAAAATACTGTAATCGATTTGGCAAATGCTATGGGCATTGAACTTTTAACAGAGGACCAATATCGCAAGTTACAGGAACTAGGGAATTTCGATTTGAAAACGTCAAGTTGGGTGCAAACACCTGACAATATTAGAAAACTTGGCGGGGCCATCTTTTGCGATCGTCGCTACGACACTGTCTTTATGTATCATAATGGAGCAGATTCCTACTATGCTGCAAGAGGCTTCCGTGGCTCGCTTAGGGTTTAATCATTTTGAGCTGTTGAGACAGCTCTTTTTTATTTTTTAAAATAGCAAATTGAACAGATAGTAAGGACGAATAGGATGAAAGATAAAAAGGAACGTTTAAAGGAATTGTTAGCACAGCAAAACGAAAAAAGAAAGGAGGCGGAGGAACAAAGAGTCTATGAAATAGTTGTAGAGGAAGTAAATGAGTTATTTCCAAATATTCGTTTTGAAGAGGAAGTAGCCATTTTATCAAAAGAAGCTTCTAAAAAAATCACCGATGATTTATTTGAAGAGTTCCCATTTTGTCACTCGGGAATTGACTGGACACGTATGTTTTACAAAACGATATTTTCTAACTTTGTTGACTATGAAAGTGCATTAGCAGAATTAGTGATGAAAAATCATAAAGAACATCATACATATTGTTATATTATTAACTTGAATGCTCAACATGTGATTAAAACAAAATTGGTTAATATTCTTCATAGAGTCGAGGAAGTGAGGCATTGGGATAAATATATTTATGCACCTCAAATTCAATTGGTTATGGAATTTTCTTCGAATGATATTGCAGTAGGATGGAAGAAATAAAATTAAGTAAATAGCAAAATAAAAAATCAAACCAGTGACCAATGCAAAATTTACAATGGTGACTGGTTTCATTATAAGTATAAAAAATTTTAGCTCGTCTATTTGAGTTACTTCATATCTAAATGAAAGGTGTCGGAGCAAGAATTAGATTAAAAGGGTTACCAGGCTGGGAGCAACCCTTTGTGTTAGAGAGGTGCATTACATTTGGATAATAGTATTAGCAATCATCTCCATTACTGATGAAAGTAGCGCCGACAATAATTAAAAGAATAAATAGTACAACAATTAGTACGAATGTTGAACCGTTATTGTTATTACCATAATCATAGTTATTTACTCCACAACAATTATTGTTCCAATTGCCTGCATTTCCGTAGTATCCCATGGAAAATTCCCTCCTTTCTTCAATGTATAATATGTATTTTGCAAAGAAGTGGGGGGGTGTTTATCCATTAAAAATTTAAACTAGTTATATTTTGTGGGAGAAAGAAAATCATTCAATTGAATTAGCAAAATTCATAAAATCAATAGAGGACTTAAAAAATCAGACATTATAATGCACAATCAACAAATTACTATTACGTCAAAATATTTGAGTTTTACTAAAGATAATTTAGAAACGATAAATCATGCCTAGTCATATTAAGAAGGGGTAAATTAAATCCATTCAAGCGCTTCTAAAGTAAAAAAAACCACTCAACTTTCCGCGGGCACGATGTAAGACGCAACTTGCTTAAACGCGCTTTGTTGCGTCTTACGTTCCGTTGTTCCGCAGAAGTTAAAGTGGATTTTTACTCGGACAAAAAATTCAGAATTGTTTGAGTGACTGGCACTCTTATTCGTTACTTCGCTACCCAGTGATCTTTAGACACTTCCACAAGCTGTGTATTGTCTAAGTTAAAACGATTGGTCATCAACTCTTCCTCTGACATGACCTGGCGTTTCTTCTGTTTTTCAATTGCTGGGTCTGGAATTGGAATAGATTGTAGTAGCATTTTAGTATAAGGATGCTGTGGGTTTGCATAGAGTTCTTCACTCTCCGCTAATTCCACGATTTTTCCTCCGTACATTACAGCAACGCGATCACTAATATGTTTCACCATCGACAAATCATGTGCGATAAATAAATACGTCAATCCTAAGCGTTGTTGTAATTCTTTCAATAGGTCTACAACTTGCTTTTGAATCGAAACATCTAAGGCAGAGAGTGGTTCATCACATACAATAAAATTCGGTTCGACTGCTAAAGCGCGGGCAATACCAATACGTTGTCGTTGCCCACCACTAAATTCATGTGGGTAGCGTAAAGCATGCTCCTTTTTTAAGCCTACTAGTTCGAGTAATTCTTCTATGCGTGTGCGTCGTTGCTCAGCGGATTTCGTTAATTTATGTACATCAAGTGCCTCCCCGATAATATCAAGCACCTTTTTTCGGGGGTTTAGTGACGAGTACGGATCTTGAAAAATGATTTGCATATGACGACGCATACTCTTTAATTCATTTTTAGTTAAGCGAGTGACAGGCACCCCTTTATACAATACTTCTCCTTCTGTTGGTGCGTGGAGCTGTAAAATCGTGCGTCCTGTTGTTGACTTACCTGAACCAGATTCTCCTACGAGCCCCAGTGTCTCACCAGGATAAATACGGAATGATAAATCATCTACTGCTTTTAAAATTTCCCCTTTCTTTAAATCGAAATGCTTGGATAAATTGCGTACTTCAATTAGCGGTACATTTAAATCTGTACCATCTTCGATATTAGGTGGCTGTTTTGGTTCTTTCTTTTCATGCAGCTTTGGTAGCGCGTTTAATAGCTTCTTCGTATAGGGATGCTGCGGATTCGCAAATATCTCTTCCGTAGTTCCCTCCTCAACAATTTCTCCCTCTTTCATGACAATGACACGATCGCACATACCTGCAACAACACCTAAATCATGTGTAATTAAAATAATAGATGTTCCTAGACGCTCTTGCATTTGCTTCATAATACTTAAAATTTGAGCTTGAATTGTAACATCTAGCGCAGTAGTTGGTTCGTCTGCAATTAAGAGGGAGGGGTTGCAGGCAAGGGCCATCGTAATCATGACACGTTGACGCATACCACCACTAAACTCATGTGGATATTGCTGATAACGCTCCTCACTATTTTTAATGCCAACTAATTTTAATAATTCAATCGTTTTTTCGTATGCTTCCTTTTTAGACATTTTTTGATGCTTCATTAAGCCTTCCGCAATCTGCTCACCAACGCGAATTGTTGGGTTCGTAGATGTCATAGGGTCTTGGAAAATCATACTAATATCTTTTCCTCGGATTGCCTCCATTTGCTTTTCAGATTGCGTCACCAAATTTTCCCCTTGGAATAGGATTGTACCTGACTTTAAAAATGAGGGAGGGGATGGGAGAAGACGCATAATGGAACGAGCCGTAACACTTTTACCGCTTCCCGATTCTCCAACAATGCCAACCGTTTCACCTTTATTGACGTAAAAGTTTACGCCCTTTACAGCTTCAAATTCAGTTTCTCCTGTAATAAAAGAAACGCGTAAATCTTGTATTTCAAGAATTTTTTCGCTCATCGAATGCTCATCCTTTAATAAATTTCAAATATTCTTATTGACGAACTGTAGTCGTTCATACATACTATACTATACAGGTAGGTATTGTACAATATACGCAAGGAAAGTAAATTATCTCATTTTATTTTCATACCTTACTACTATAGTAAGCGAAGAAAGGAGGAAATACATGAATAATTTTCTGAATATTAGCAAGTTTAAAGAAAATTATTATTTTAAGCGAATTTTTAATGAAATAACAAGAAGAAATAGTTATTCTTTTGTGTTATTTTTACTAGGATTTCCAGTGCATATTGTTACATATTTTTTATATTTGTTAAAAAAAGATAAACATTCATATGCTCAATTGTTTGCACAAACGAAAGAACATTTTATTTCGCAAGGGAAACTTCAAGCATGGGAAGCGGAATATAGACAGCAGGAACAAACGAAGGCAGCATTTTTTAATAAATCGCTGAATGAGCAGCAACTTGCATCGGTAGTTAATCAACTAACTGAACAAAAGCTTACTAGAGAAGTAGAAAAGAAACTAGAAAGTGAAAGTATTGCAAAACAATCTTACAAAAAGTATTTTAGTGAACTACTCGAAAAGCCAATATTTTTAGCTGTGTCATTTATTCCTGGTATTTTAATGTATTGTTTCTTAATTTTATGCAGTAATGCGTTTAGTCGATTTATCGTTGAACGTTTATTCCAAAGTGCATTTGTCATTGTTGGAGTGGCGACATTAGTATTTACGATTTTATATTTATCGCCGTTTGATCCAGCACGTAATTTGCTAGGTATTGAGGCAACACCTGAACAAGTCGCGAATTTTAATAAAATATATGGATTAGATCAGCCCTATTTAGTACAGCTGTGGCATTCCTTATCTGGACTGTTTACGTTTGACTTAGGAAATTCATTTGAAGGTAAAGAAAATATTACGCAAAGTATTATGAATAAGTTTCCAGTAACATTAGAAATTGCGCTGTTTTCATTATTAATGGCGGTGGCGATCGCAATACCTGTTGGAATTATTTCAGCGGTACGACCGAATTCATTTGCAGATTATGCGTTTATGTTTATTGCACTTATTGGTTTATCGATACCAAGCTTCTGGCAAGGGCTCATTTTTATTTTAACGTTCTCATTAAAATTACAATGGTTCCCTGCTACTTATAATCCTAACAATTGGTTATCCATTGTCATGCCAGTTGTTGTATTAGGTACTTCTATTACAGCGTCGATTGCACGAATGACAAGATCAAGCATGCTCGAAGTAATTCATGAGGATTATATTATTACAGCAAAAGCGAAAGGGTTGAGTGAGCGTAAAGTCATCACAAAGCATGCGATTCGCAATGCGATGATTCCGATTGTTACCGTAATAGGCCTTTTATTTGGCGGTATGCTCGGTGGCGCTTCTGTTACTGAAAAAGTATTTAATATTAGTGGTATCGGTAGTTATATAGTAGATAAACAATTTATTCCTGATATACCTGCCATTCTAGGTGGGGTTGTCTATATTGCCATTACTATTTCGATAGTCAATATGGTGATTGATGTGCTATATGCGTTCTTTGATCCACGCATTCGTTCAAAAATGAAGAAATCTTAGGAGAGGGTATATTGTGAAATTCATATCGAATGTAAAGCTGCTTATGAAAATAACGCAAGAATATGTCAATGCACAGTTTACTATTGCCTTTTCTGCTATTTTTTCAGTGCTGTTTTTACTAAATAGTTTTGATTTTGCTAATGGCGTGTGGCGACCTTATGTCCTTGCGATATTTGTCATTTATGCCTGTACGACATTATATATATGGCTTACAACGTTACAAATTAAAAAGGATTTAGCTAAAGAACGAGAAATTCAAACACGTACGCGTCTGCTTGGTTATCCATTAATGCTAACAGTTTTAGTAGGTAATGTATTTGCAGCAGGCTTTGGCTTTATGCTAGCAACGAAAAATAAAACAGCAGAATATACTTTTGCTGTCTATGCATTGATTACGCAGATTTTTATACTTCTTATTTCGGCATTAAATTTATTTAAACCATATGTGGTGGATACATTTTTATTAGCGATGGGTGCATTTCTATTACTCGCAGTCCTTTATGCGGTGATGGCGGTACTTGTAGCGCGATATGTTACAGTAAGCGATGCTCCTAAATGGATGATACCACTTGGTGTAATATTGCTTTTACCAGTGCTAACAGGAAATCTTTTCTCATTCCTGCTCGGCTGGACATTAATTAAAAAAGCACGAAATACGGATCCATCCGCTGTTGAAAAATGGCAAAAAATATGGAATAAAATATTACGTAATACGATGGCTGTTTTCGGGATGTTCTTCATTATATTTATGTTCTCGCTTTCAGTCGTTAGCTCATGGACATTTGATTACGATTTTGCCGTGCAAAATAATTATAGTGCGTTATTACAAACACCTTCTTTGGATTATCCGTTAGGGACAGATAACTTTGGTAGAGATTTATTTTCAAGAATCGTGTTTGGTGCTCAAATCTCTTTAATAGTTGGGTTCTTTTCAACTATCATCCCTGCTGTAATAGGAGGCGCACTTGGTGCATTTTCAGGCTATTACGGAAAAAATACAGATAACATCATTATGCGGTTGCTTGATATTTTATATGCGATCCCAGGTATCTTACTGGCGATTGCGATCATTGCAGCATTTGGCGCAAACACAGTGAATTTAATTATTGCATTGAGCGTAGGGGCAATCCCGACATACGCAAGAACGATGCGTGCGAATGTTATGCAAATTGCCAATTTTGAATTTGTAGAATCAGCAAGAGCACTCGGTGTATCAGATGCTGCCATTATTTTTAAGCATATCGTACCGAACTCTCTCGCTCCGATGATAGTAAAAGCAACTTTGACAATTGGCGGCGCGGTTATTTCAACTAGTAGTTTAAGCTTTCTTGGACTTGGAATCGAGCCACATATACCAGAGTGGGGCAATATTTTAAAAGTAGGCAGTACGTATTTAGAAACAAATTCTTATGTAGCCATTTTCCCAGGATTATGCATAATGCTACTCGTCTTATCGTTTAACTTTTTCGGCGATGGGTTACGTGATGCACTGGATCCTAAAACAAACTAATTTATAAATTGGAGGAATAGAGAGATGAACAAAAAATTATTTACACTTGCTGCATCAGCAACCGTTGCGGCGGTCGCTTTGGCAGGGTGTGTAGAAACGAAATCGAATGTTGAAAATAAAGGTGAGAAGTCAGATACAGCGAGCACAAAACCCGTTATTGAAGTGCTAGGTATGGCAGCACAAGAGCAGGATATGAATATTGTGCGCGATCAGCTAGTGAAAAATGGCTTTGATGTAAAGTTAAATATTCAACCAGACTTCGGTTCCTACTCGGCACAAAAGGATGCTGGTAACTATGATGTTGCCATTTCTAGCTGGACGACTGTAACTGGAAATCCGGACTATGCAGTACGTGGTTTATTTAAAACTGGTGGAGATTATAGTGTGACTGCAGATGAGACAGTCGATAAATTAATTGATGAGGCAAGTACTTTAACAGGCGATGCTGCAAAAGAGAAATATAAAGAGCTTGAGCAAGCATTAGTATTTGATAATGCATATATTGCACCGTTATATATTTCTCAAAAATTCCAAGGTATTTATTCGAAAAAAGTAAACCCAGATACTGTACGATTACCAAAATCACGTGCTCAAGCATGGGAATCAATTGCATTTAAGGATGCTGGCAAAAATGCAACGGACACATTAGTATTACATCAATCAATAGGCTCATTAACGTCTCTTGATCCGATTAAAGGGAATGACGGTTCGATTAATACGTTAAATACAAATATGTATGTTCGTTTAGTGAATTTATCGGATACAGATGAAGTAGTATCGGATGGTTCATTATCATATAATCATGCTATTTCTGAAAATAACCAAGAGTACTATTTCGTGCTACGTGATGATATTAATTTTGCTAAAGTGGAAAATGGCAAAGCAGTGGATACTGGTGATTTAGTATCGGCTGAAGATGTTGTATTCTCATTAGAACGTGCGAAAGACCAAAATTCGGTACCAGATCACCGCACATATTCAATTCATGAAAATATTGATTCCGTAGAGGTAGTTTCAGATATTACTTCACTTGAATCTGTGAAAACAGCTGACGGAAAGTCAGTTTTAGATGAATTATCAGATAAACTACCAGCAGCAATTGCGCAAGTCGTAACGGATGAAGCGAGTGTCGACAATGCAGCAGGTAAATATCAAGTTGTAAAAATTACAACGCCAAATCCGTTCCCGCAAGTGCTAAATTATTTAGCGCACCAATCAGGCGGAATCGTCTCTGAAGCGGCGGTTAAAGCGGTTAATACGTTTGACGTAGCAAGCTATGATCCAAATGTAAATGTTGCATATGGTGACCAAGCAACTGTTACAGAAGGGGCAACATATGCAAACCATTTAGCAGCATCTGGTCCTTACATTTTAGTGCAAAAAAATGATTACGAAGCAACATTTGTCAAAAACCCTGCTTACCAAGTTGGTACAGAAAACGAGCCGAAAATTAATAACATAAGTGTTCGCTTTATTGAAGATAATGACAGTGCGCTATCTGCACTTCGTAATGGTGAAATTGACGTATTACAATCCGTACCAGAAACTAAAATTGATGTAGTAAAAGGCGATGCTAACTTAACTTTAAAAACAGCTGATAGCAATGCTGTCTCTTACTTACTAGTGAATCCAAAAGGTCGCGAAGTATCGAAATCAGTAGACTTACGTAAAGCAATTCTTTACTCTATCAACCAAGATGAATTTATTAGCTACTATCAAGGTAATAAAAAACCAGCAGTATCAACAGTTTCTCCACTTGTTGACACGGGCTTAAAGCTAACAGCAGATAGCTCAAAAGTGAAAGAATTTTTAAGTGAGTATAAAGCTAGCAAATAAAGTGTCAGGCACATAAATGGAAGCACTTCAAATCCTAATCTAAAGGTTTGAAGTGCTTTTTTTTGAGTGCCAGGCACTTTTTGTTTAAATTTGGAACTTAAACCAAGTTTAGTCGTATATAAACTAACAAGATAAAAGGGGAGTTGTATATGCGAAAGAAAGATTACATTATTATGATTGTGACATTAGTTGTAGAAGCGGTTATTACGTACTTTATTGCATCATTTTTCTCCGTTCGCTTTATCGAAATTATGTTCTTTATTGGCTTTGCTATTGCAGGTGGTATTTTTTACTTTTCGAGTAGTGGTGGTCCAATGGCTAGATTCAATGAAGTGCAAGTTACTGCTCAAACAGGTATTATGCAAAAAAGTGAGCAGTATATCGCGAAGAAAGGCCCAATATTTTTTGCCTCCGTACTATTTTGCTTAATTGGGCTAGTTTTCTTTCTCCTCCTTATTGCAGGTATCATCCCACCTAGAGAAATTTAAATCTTGTTAGCTAGCAGAAAGCTTCCGACTGAGGAAAGCTCTCGGACGCCCTTTTAATCTTTTAATGATTGAAGGGGCTTTTTTTGTTACAACAGAATTAAAGGGAATACATTAATAATCCCACAGCGATTTTAAATCAACGAAACGATTAAATTGCATAATACTTGGAAAGTACTATATGTAAAAACGTGGGAGTTGTTTTGCTTGGAATTTATTAAAGATAAAGAGCTTTACTGCTATAGCTGTCGTAAAAAAACGGTCTTTACATGTAAAGATGGGCATCATAAAAGTGGAGTAGAAAGCCATTGCAGTGAATGTAGTGGCATTTGGTTTGAATGGCAAAATCGAGCGGTCGAAAGAGAAATGGAAAAATGGGTTGAATATAACCAAAGAATCGTCAATTAATACAAGCGCTACACAATTTTTGTTATTGTGTATTGTAATTTATTATATTTATAGAAAGATTTTACCTTAAATTATTGCGATATTTTGCTTAAAAGTGATACAAATTATCCAAAAAGCTCACTTACTTAGAACTTAAGGCTTTCGAATATAGACTATGTCCGATTTAGTTGTATATAATGGAATAAAGTTAAAGTGTGAAGGTGATATATTTGGACGACATAGTCATAACAGGATATGGCATTAAAGCTCCTGGAATTTTAGATAAATTTAGCTTTTTAAATATATTAGAAAAAGGTATTTGTACGCAAAGCATTTTAAACAATGCTCATCAGCCTCACACTAATATCGTAGCGGGTTTGATTGAAGAAAGTTTCAAGGAGATAAATGGGGTAAGTTATCATCGTCATCCGCGTTCTGTAAGAATGGCGATTGCCGCTGCATTGGATGCAGCTGAAATGTCAAATTTAGATGATTTTAAACCACATCGTATTGCAGTAATTATGGGTACATCCGCTGGAGCAATACTTGAAATCGAAAAATACGCTACTGCAGCTTTTGATTTAAGGCAATTTCCCATTCATGGAGTTTCCCTTGTGGATACGCACACACTTTCAAGCTCTGTTGCCGAAGCAATCGGTTCGTGTGGTTCTGCATTTACAGTAACAACAGGCTGTAGTGCTAGTTTGGATGCTATATTAATAGGGAAACAGCTATTAGAATCTGGAAGTGTTGATGCCTGTATTGTAGGAGGAACTGAGGCTCCTTTAGGCCAATGGACAGTTAATGGCTTTAAAAAAATAAGATCACTTTCGCTAGAAAGTTCTATTGAAAAAGCTGGTGTGCCGTTTTCAACTCAGCATCGCGGCTTTGTATTATCCGAGGGAGCTGGGGTAATGGTTTTAGAGCGTAGACAATCAGCCATCAGCCGTGGACAAAAAATCTACGGTAAAGTTGAACGTGTGATTTCAAGAAATGAAGGACAAAAACTATTAAGCTCTGATATCACTGGTAGACATATGCTGGACGTTTTTCAAGAAACAGTCGGAGATACTATACCAAGCTATATAAACAGTCAGGCGTTAGGGATAGAGGTAAATGATCAGATAGAACGCTTTACTCTGAAAGAAACATTTGGCTCTAAAGTGCCTATTACGTCTATTAAAGGAATGATAGGGCACACATTTGGTGCAATGGGTGCGATGCAAATTATTGCATCTTTATTATCAATGGAATACGGGTTTATACCTCCAACGATTAAAACCTCTGGGCAAGGGTTTGAAGACATACCTATTGTTTATGAAACTAGACATCAAGCGGTAGAGTCTGTATGTATTACTACTCATGGGAGTAGCGGGAATAATGCTTGTCTATTACTGACACATACATAGGAGGCTCTTTATATGTTTTTTATTTTTTTAATTTTATTATCATTTATTCCCGTTTGTGTTGGAATTACAATTTTAGTGTTATTTAAAAAAAATAAACTTTCTAAAATTATTTTTCTATTCCTTATTTTAGCCTCATTTTGGCACATCGATGTTTCGTTTTTGTACGCATATCGACTGTTTAGTGAAGAGACGATAATGTTCTTTTTCAAGCTGTTTCGATTTGGGTCTATTATGTTAACACCAACAATCTTTTATATAGGTTATACGATTGTACAAGAAATACTACCCATTGAATATCAAAAAAAGTGGGGTTATCTTGTTAATCGAACAACCGTCATTATATCTTATGCATTTGCTTTACTTGGTTACATAATCGGATGGAGCTCTAAGGGCATTAGTCAATTAGAACTTATTCAAATGGATACGAGCATATTTTATTTTCCAGTAGATGGCGAGCTCTCATGGATTTTTAATTTTAATGTCCTTCTTTTTATAGTATGTATCATTATTAGTTTATTGATTAGTTTAGATGTACAAAACAAGAATGAACGTTCATTTTTGTTTTATTTTAATATTTTCACGTCCATTGGGTTTGCTATTGGCTACTTAAATATGTTTCCGAATACAAGATTGTACCCAAGTTCGATTGCTGTTTTAGTCTTTGCTATTTCGATCTTAATTCTTTCAAGCAGAATGCATCTTGAAATCGTAAAAACTATGAATAAAAAGCTTTATGAACAAAAGCAGTTTTTATTTAAAGTTATTGATTTAAATCCGAATTACATTTATGCACAGGATGAAAATGGTCGTTATACTTTAATGAATAAATCCTACGCACAGTTAATGGGTATGAGCTTTCAAGATATGATTGGAAAAACAGATACTGATTTACTCATTGATTTGACTAATGAGGAAGAGTGCTTTGATCTTGAGAAAGACATGTTCAAGCTACCAGAAAAACATTTCATAAAAGAGGAAGCCATTACAGCTGCATCTGGGGATGTTATATGGGTACAAACGGTTAAAGTACCGATTCAATTACATGATAGTTCTACGTTACTTGCTGTTTCAACAGATATTACTGAACGTAAGCAATATGAAGATGAAATTAAATTTCAAGCGAATCATGATGCTTTAACAGGATTACCGAATAGAAGAATGTTCAATGATGATTTAATTGCCCTTTTAGAAAAAGCTAAAATCGAGGGCAGTGACAATGCAATATTATTTTTTGATTTAGATCGCTTTAAATATATTAATGATAGTCTTGGACATGATGTAGGCGATTTATTATTAGTAGAAGTTTCAAGACGGATTGAAAGGTTACTAGAAGAAAAACATCGTAAGGCAAACATTTATCGTCTCGGTGGAGATGAATTTACAATTTTACTTCCTTATTATGATGCGAATGAAAGTGAAGCGTTTGCTAAGGACTTATTGGCACAATTTATTTCAGGCTTTTGGATAGATGGTAGTGAGTATTTCATTACACCAAGTATAGGAATTAGCACGTTCCCGAATGATGGCTATGATGCCAATACATTAATTAAGCATGCAGATACAGCCATGTACTATGTAAAAGAAAGAGGGAAAAATAACTATCAATTATTTACTTCCGAAATGCAACAACATTTCTATCGTAAAATGATGATTGAAAAACAATTACGTACTGCACTAGATAATGATGAATTTGAACTTTATTATCAGCCCATTATAGATGTAAGAACGAATGAAATCATTGGTATGGAATCTCTCATCAGATGGAACAATGCGGTACTTGGTCAAGTAACACCAGACGAATTTATTTCCATTATGGAAGAGACAGGAATGATTATTCCTATCGGTAAATGGGTATTGAATACGGCAATTACACAAACTGCACGTTGGCACCATGAAACAAATAAGGAATTGAAAATAAGTATAAATGTTTCAGTAAAGCAGTTACTTGAATCATCGTTTGTAGAAAATGTCCAAATGGCCATTGAGAAAGCAGAATTGGATGCGTCCTATATTGTATTAGAGATAACGGAAAGTATCGCAATGTATGCGGAGTCGATGATTGAAAAATTATGTGCATTAAAAAAACTCGGTATCAGTTTATCGATGGATGATTTCGGAACAGGGTATTCATCCCTTAGTTATTTAAATAAATATCCACTCGATTCATTGAAAATTGATAAATCATTTGTCATTGGCATGAATCAAGATGATGAGAACAAGGCACTCGTAAAAACCATTATAGCGATAGCCAAACAACTCGATTTGAAAGTGATCGCTGAAGGCGTAGAAGGTAAGGAAGAATATCACTTCTTGGCTGAGATTGGCTGTGATTATGCTCAAGGGTACTTGTTTAGCCGTCCACTCCCTGTTGCAGAATTTAAAGGGAAATGGCTTTCAGTGAACTGATGTATTACGCCAATGTAGATTTATTAAAGTAATAATTGTTAACGAGGCTTTCTCTTACTGAGGAAGCCTTTGCTTTTTAATAACTAAAGATAGTTTAGAAGGAGCGGTAGAAGTGAAGAAAAAGTGGATTGTTTTAATTACTTTCATTATGTGTATAAGCTTCCAATCAATTACTGAAGCAAAAGTAATATGGGATGGAGCGGAGATTACAAAAGGACAAACGGGTAAATTAACATTTTCTAAAGACGTGAAAATATATAAAAAAAATGCTGACGGTACGTTTGTCTCGCTTATTGTAAAAAAAGGAGAGTTTTATCGCGTTTATGGCCATGAGTATTCGACTGTTGGCAAAGTATATAACATGAGTGGTGGCTATCGTGTACAAGCAACGGATTTAGTTATTTACAAGGAAGTGCCGTTAGCTATTCAACAACAAGTATCTGGGGGGAAGTTTACTGTAGGAACACCCATTTTTGCTAATTCAGCAAAAGGCGTTTCTATTAAAGAAGCCCCGAATAGTTCAGCAAAAACTATTATGCATACACCCTATGGGGCTGTTTTTAAAGTGGTCGAGCTAAGTGGTGATTATGTCAAAGTAGAATACAATCCAAGAACTGATACGACAATCGATTATATATGGGGATTTGTACCTCAAGACTATGTTTCGAATTTACCTGAAGGCACAACCCAATATGTAAAACAGATCGTTGATTTATCAGTTCGTCCTGGGTGGCAAAGTCAGTCATTAAAACCTGGTATATCGGTTGCAGTCTATTTCACAACAGCAGATGGTCGTGCATATGTGTCTTCAAATAAAATATATGGATACCTCCCTGCTAGTGCTTTATCAAAGACTCCAATCGTTGATAAGGAACTGCAAACTTTAACCGAACCGTCGAGCTTATTATTTGACCCAACGAAAAAGATTTCCTTATCAGAAACAGCACCAGATTACTATTTAGCCGAGTTTTCACCGATTTCTAGTAATCGTTGGCAAGGACATATGCAACTTGTAAATGACGACGAAATTAGCGGTGGCAAACAAATAGAAGGTGAACTAAGCTACACGCTTGTAAATATGAAGCTAATGTATCATTTAGAAAGCGAACTACACAATCATACTATTGCGATTCAGTTCCCGCTAAAAGTAAATGATACAATTTATGTCAAAGGCCAACCGCAAATGGTCACAAAAATTTATGACCAAAGGGATTTAAATATTAGAGGTAGCTATGAAACATTTAAAAATGTTGTAATCGCAGGTGACTACATTATTGCGAAAGGTTTAGTAAAGGGTCGTTACGATTATTGGATTCAATCGTAGCGTGGTCTATTAGGAAAGTCATTGTTTTAAAAGAAGTGTTTCTGATTGAACGAAAACGCTCTTATAGTAAAAAGTTGAATTAGCAAAAAAATTGAAATATTCGGAATGAGAATTTATAATATTTACAAGTATTTTATGGGAGGGATTTTTTATATGAAACAAAAAATATGTATTTTGTTATCATTAAATCTATTGCTTTCCACATTATTACCAATATTTAATTACGTTGGAAAGGCTGAGACTAATAGTAGTTTTGAGCAAAATATTGAGATAACCAATCAAGAAATAGAAGAAGTTTTAAAAAATCTAAACTTTATTGAAACAAGTGAATTAAAAACTATATTTTCAATTATTGAAGATGACGGAATTCTTTATGAATATGAAAGTTTAGTATTGAATGAGAATACAAGAGATGAAAAAATAGCTGTAAGTAAATATTTAATCGAGAATGGAGTTAGAACAAAAACAGTAGAGTATTCAGAAGAAGAGGTGCACGATAATAAACCAAACAATATGTTTAGGTTAAAAAGAGCAACTTGTCATGGAAAAACAAGTGGAGAAATAACTTGGGCAGGAACTAGAGCTTCTTTATATCTAGATTCATGTATTACAAAGAAAATAACAGATATTATTGATGTAGCTTCAGGAGCTACAGCTGCAATTGCTGGCATTGGTGCAATAATTAGAAGAACACATCAACTTGCAAAATTTGTTCCTTATGCTTCAGCTATTGCTGGAATTCTATGGTTTGCTGGAGCTGGTTTTAAAGTGATTTCAGGTAATGGTCAATACGGAATAGGATATCATATGGCGAGAAACCCTTTAACAGGGAACATATATGAGCTTGTAGGGGTACCTTGGAGACAGTAAGGAATGAGGACAATAAATGATGTATCAGTTTTTATTGTTGCTAGCTACCTTAATCTTTATAGTCAATTTATTTATTCTTCCAACATTTTTTTCCATTGAACCAGATCGTACGGGTACTTTTATTGGTTTAATGATAATCATAGTTATTATCAATCATCTATTAAAAAATAAAGATAAAAACTAAGATACTGTGCAGCGCCTTTCAATAGGAATGCTGCACAATTTTTTATGTATCAGCTATTCTTATTGCATGAAATGTCTAATTTATGTATTTAATTTGAAAAAATTGACCGAAAAGATTAAAAAAATGAGCTCATTGACCAAATTAGTGGTACAGTTAGTAAGTATATTTTAAAAGTGATTAGGAGACAAAACATGATTGAAATCAAATCATCTCCATTAAGCAATGGAGAATTCAATAGAGGGGTATTTGCTACATGTGATATCCAAAAAGGAGCGCTTTTACACGAAGCACCGGTCATTTCCTATCCAAATGAAGAGCATCAATACATTGAGCAAACATTGCTTGCTGATTATGCTTTTGAATATGGAATAGGACAATCTGCTATCCTTCTTGGCTATGGCATGTTGTTTAATCATTCTTATGAACCGAATGCAACGTATGAGATTAATTTTAGAAACCAGACATTCGATTTCTTTGCTTACAAGGATATTAAAGCTGGGGAAGAAATTTTAATCAATTATAATGGCGATGTAGATAATCAAGATCAGCTATGGTTTAACGAGGAAAAATAATGATTTACATGCCCCATATAAAAAATTTGTATGGGGTTTTTTTATACTATGCGTGTAGTCGAAAAAGTTTTTTATATAAGTGCTAGACAAATGAGATTTTATATTATATAATAAATTTAATAACATCGTTTGCACAGAAACAATAATTCACATGTTACAAAGAGTTATCGTGTTTTGTTCGGTACTTTTTGTAATATGTGAATTTTTTTCTTTTGAGGAAATCGGATATTATTAAATACAATTAATGGAGGTCATTTAAATGACACAACAAGGTACAGTAAAATGGTTTAACGCAGAAAAAGGTTTCGGTTTCATCGAAGTAGAAGGCGGAAACGACGTATTCGCTCACTTCTCAGCTATCCAAGGTGAAGGTTTTAAATCACTTGACGAAGGTCAAAAAGTTGAATTTTCAGTAGAAGACGGCCAACGTGGTCCTCAAGCTACAAACATCGTAAAACTTTAATTTTTAATTAAACGAACGATAACAGACTGTAGGCAAACTCAAATTTGAGTTTACCTACAGTTTTTTTGTCGGTTTAATTTATATAATAAAGAACTTTTCTATTTAAGTCGTTTACAAGCCCGTATATAAATTTTTAATAGCTATAGGACACTTTTGTCGAACATCGGGTAAAAAGGTAATAGAAAGCACGGGAGGTGGCTTAAAATGAGCCTCAGGATATTTCTAAAATTAAAATGACTTATGACAAAGTATTTCACATCATGTCGAATATATTTGTTTGTATTTCCTCTCTTTAGGATAGACTGAAATCAAAAGTAAGGGAGGGCATACAATTGTTACAAATTGAATCTAATATTGTCGGTAAAGAAATTACCTTTGGTTATTTACGTGATCAAATTGAAAGACATGGTTTTACAATTGGAGGCAATTGGGAGTATCACAAAGGGAGCTTTGATACAATTTTATCGAGCGAGGGGGGCGAAACAATTTATTTACGTGTACCTTTTATCGTGACACAGGGTGAACTAGATTTTTATGATGCACAAATCCGCTTTCAAAACCCTTTTGTTATTAAACATGTTATCAACGTGGGATTGGATTATGATGAAGGCTCATTGCTTGATGCGACAGGGGCTAGTCAATTCCAAACACCGCTGGATAACGATGGCCATATACATGACAAAAGCAAATGGATACAAGCTGGTGAAAAGGTAGTGGCTGATAAAGTTCTTCCTTATTTTCACTAGCCTTTGCACCTATATTATTACGTAGTCACACTTTTAATAAGTAGTGGCTTTTATTATGCTTAAAACACAAGAAGCCTGCAGTTGAAAAATCTTTGCTATTTTGTTCCTTCATAGTAATAAAGAGCGTGATTTTGATTGAGATTATCCACGCCACCTATATAATAGGGCATTCTAATGTTGGCAATATCGCTAGGTGCCCACTCAATGAGTGAAATTTCATCAGGTAATGTTAGTTCCTCCTCACCTTCAACTATTTGCGCTTCAAAAGTGAAAAACAAAGCATGATGATTCCGACCCGTAATTTTTGCCTCATTCACTGAAAGTAACTTTCCTATTTCAACAATATAGCCTGTTTCTTCTTTAACCTCGCGGATTGCCGCTTCAAATAGTGTTTCACCTGCTTCAACTTTTCCTCCAGGAAGCGACCAATGACCTTCGTGATTATGAACCATTAGAATTTGATGATCGAGGTTTTTAATGAATGCATAGACAACTTTTACTTCTTCCATGATGCTCTCCTTTTCATATCATTTTTTGGTTAAATATGTACATAATAGTTTATTGGTATTTAATTAGGAAGTAAATATATCATGTACGATTAACATAAGAAATTGCAAGTGGACGAAAAAACTTTCAGAAAGAGGGTTAGCAATTGAAGAAAAGAATTACTTTTTTGTTGTTAATAATGATTTTGGCGTCAGGCTGTTCCTCAAGTACACAACAAAAGCCTACAATGCATAAGCTGGAGAATGTTACAGATAATCTAGAAAGCAATAAGAACATAGAAGTAATCGCCGATAATTTAAACATACCATGGGCTATCGAAAAATATAAAAATATGTTTTACATTACGGAGAGAGCTGGGTATATTGTAAAAATTAAAGATGGAGAAATAGAGAGACAACATGTCAATTTGAAAAAGGAACTAGCGACAGCCGCTGAAGCAGGATTATTAGGGTTTGTACTTGCTCCTGATTTTTCTGATTCAAAACTTGCGTATGCTTATTATACGTATGTCGATGGAAATAAGCAGTTTAATCGGATAGTGACACTTCGACAAGAGGAGAATGTTTGGCATGAAGAGCATTTGCTCATTGATGAAATAGTAAGTGGTACCTTTCATCATGGAGGGAGACTTAAAATTGGGCCAGATGGTAAGCTTTATGCAACAGTGGGGGATGCATTGCAACCTTCTGTAGCGCAAGAGCTGTCCGTATTAGAAGGGAAAATTTTACGAATTAATTTAGATGGAACGATTCCTTCTGATAATCCATTCCCAAATTCATTTGTTTATAGTTATGGACATCGCAATCCGCAGGGACTGACGTGGTCGTTAGACGGCACATTATTCGCAAGTGAGCATGGCAATAGCGCCAATGATGAAATAAACAAAATAGATGCAGGACAAAACTATGGTTGGCCAATCATTGAAGGGATTGAGACTCGACAAAAAATGAGGTCACCGTTGTTTACATCAGGAAGTAGCAACACTTGGGCTCCTTCGGGCATCGATTATTTTGATAATAAATTGTACGTTGCTGCGCTAAGAGGAGCGGCTGTTTTGGAATTTGATCTTGAAACGAACAGTCAAAGGGAAATGATAGCAGGGCTGGGGAGAATTCGAGATGTTCTCGTGGACGAGCAATATCTTTATTTTGTAAGCAATAATACAGATGGACGTGGGAATCCACTAAATAATGACGATAAACTATATCGAATACCATTATGATATAATGATTTTGAAAACGTTGAATTGGTTGGAAAAGATGAGGGGGGAAAGATAGCTATGAATTATAAGACAATCGCAGTAGCTATAGATTTTTCAAAACAGTCATTAAAAGCCTATGATCGAGCTATAAAATTGGCAATTGAGTATGGGGCAACATTACAATTAGTGAATGTCATTGACACGAAGTCGTTCGGAGCTGTTACGGCATATGACTTGAAGTATGCTGAGAAATTAAAAGAAGAGAATTTTACCAAAATAGAGAAGTTAAGAATTGAAGCACAAGCAGCAGGTGTAACGGAAGCATTAGCTAATGTGGAAACTGGTTCGCCGAAAAGTATTCTTACACAACTTCCAACTGTAGATTTACTTGTATGTGGTGCAACGGGGTTAAATCAAATAGAAAAGATGGTGCTTGGTTCAGTAGCAGAGCGTATCGTCCGATTAGCATCATGTGATGTATTGATTGTTCGCTAATTTAAAAAATAATCATCTTAATAAAGCTAGTGACAATTAATTTTGGAACTCGGAAGCCAATCTTCGAAATTTTGAAGGTTGGTTTTTTTGCTAGATTCAAATAAAAAAGACCGAGAAAATGAAATCATTTTCTCGGATCTTTTGATTAGTAACCCCAGATCATTGCAAATAATGTACCAAGGACTGTCACAGCAGCTACGAATACTGAATATAAAATTGTTGTATATAATGTTTTTTTATCTTCAGATTCACCGATGTGCATGAATAATACTAATTGAACAGTTGCTTGTGCAAGTGCAGTTACTAATAGGATAGCAAATGCCATATTGTAAGACATATCAAATTTCACAACTGCTAAAGCGATAACTGTTAGTAATAGTGAGAAGCCGAAGCCCATCACATGTTGTTTTGGGAATAGTTCCTTCATTAGCTAATCAGTCCTTTCAAGTAGACGAAGCTGAAGATGAAAATCCAAACAACGTCTAGGAAGTGCCAGTACAGTGAGAAAATAAACGCTTTGTTAGCCGTTTGTGGGTTTAAGCCACGTCGTGCTACTTGGATTAAAATTGCAACACCCCAGAAGAAACCAAATGTTACGTGGGCACCGTGCGTACCAAGTAAAGTCATTAATGAAGATAAAAATGCACTTGTTGTAATTGTTGCACCTTCATGAACATAAGTGACGAACTCATCAATCTCAATACCTAAGAAGCCAAGACCTAAAATAAGTGTAATGATGAAGAATGTCATCATTGCTTTTTTGTTGCCAAGACGCATAGCGTGTACACCAAGACCGATTGTAAAACTACTAGCTAGAAGTAAAAATGTTTCTAGTAATACTGGTGTTAACTCGAAAATCTCAGCACCATCTGGGCCGCTACCTGTACGATTGTGTAGCGTGAAATAGACAGCAAAGAGTGTAGCGAATAACATGATTTCGGCGCCAAGGAAGATCCAGAAACCAAAAATCTTTAAGCGGTTTTCCTCTGTACTATATTCTAATGGAAGTGAAGAATCGATTTTCATATTATTTATCACCTCTCAAACTTTTTTCAGTTTCCATAATTTCTTCCACTGAAATGTAACGACCATGATCATCTTCAAATGAACGATGAGCCATGAAGCCAAATACAACAAGCATGCTGATGATGGCTAGAGGCCATAGACTAAATACAGCGAAGAATGCTGCAAGGAATAAGAATCCACTTGTCCAGAAAGGAGTACCTGTGTTGTTAGGCATGTGGATTTTTTCAATTTTACCAGCAGTAATATCGCGACCTTCTTTTTTCGCGAACCAGAACTCGTCTAAACGTGACACGTTTGGTACTACTGCAAAGTTGTATTCAGGAACTGGAGAATGTGTAGCCCATTCTAATGAACGACCATCCCAAACATCTGCTTTCTCGTTACGAGGCATATGTTTCCAGCTGTAGTAAATGTTATAGCAAATTAACGCAAAGCCTACTGCAAGTCCAAGTGCACCGATGAACGATAGCATGTTTAATGGACCGTAACCAGTTGAAGCTGAGTAAGTGTACATACGACGTGCATAACCATCTAAACCTAAAATGAATAGAGGGAAGAATGTTACGTTAAAGCTGATAGCGATGAACCAGAAACCAGCTTTCCCTAATTTCTCATTTAAACGGAAACCGAACATTTTTGGCCACCAGAAATGGTAACCTGCAAGTACACCAAATACTGTACCTGGAATTAATACATAGTGGAAGTGGGCAACTAAGAACATCGTATTATGATATTGATAGTCGGCACTTGCCATTGCTAGCATTACACCTGTAACCCCACCAATTGTGAAGATCGGAATAAATGCAAGCGCATAAAGCATTGGGGTAGTGAATTGAATCTTACCGTGCCTCATTGTGAGCAACCAGTTAAACATCTTAACCCCAGTTGGAACAGCAATCGCCATTGTAGTAATAGAGAATACACTGTTTACCATAACGCCGTGACCCATTGTATAGAAGTGGTGGGCCCAAACTAAGAATGATAGTAATGAAATGACAACCATACTCATTACCATTGATTTGTAACCGTATAAGTTTTTACGTGCAAATGTTGCAATAACTTCTGAGAAAATACCGAACGCTGGTAGGATAACGATGTAAACCTCAGGATGTCCCCAAACCCAGAATAGGTTGGCCCAAAGCATGTCCATACCGCCGTCTGTCATTGCAAAGAATTTTGTACCGAATTGACGGTCTAACATCATTAAAGCAAGTGCGACAGTTAATACTGGGAACGCAAATACGATAATAACGTTTGTAATTAAAATTGACCAAGAGAACATTGGCATTTTCATTAATGTCATACCAGGAGCACGCATTTTAAAGATCGTTGTGATAAAGTTCACACCCGTCAATAACGTACCAATCCCTGATAATTGTAGTGCTAATGAATAGTAGTTGTTCCCAACAGTTGGACTGAATTCAGTACCTGATAATGGGAAGTAAGCTGTCCAACCTGCATCTGGTGAACCACCAATAATGAATGATAGGTTCAGCAAGCCACAACCTGCTGCGAATGCCCAGAAGCTGACTGCATTTAGACGTGGGAATGCAACGTCACGTGCACCGATTTGTAATGGAATAACAATGTTCATTAAACCGATAACAAATGGCATCGCCATAAATAAAATCATGATTAAACCATGTGTAGTGAAAATTTCGTTATAATGTTGTGCATCAAGAAGTCCGTTATCAGGAACGGCTGTTTGTGCACGCATTAAAAGTGCGTCGATACCACCGCGGAATAGCATTAATAGTGCTACGGCGATATACATAATACCGATCTTTTTATGATCGACTGTTGATAGCCAGTTTTTATAGAAGTAGCCCCATTTTTTAAAATAAGTAAGGCCTGCTACGACAACAACTGCACCAACTACGATACTGATAGCTGCCGCTAAAATCATCGGTTCTTGCAGTGGATGGAATAATTCTTCCATACTCATAGGATGCGCTCCTTTCAAATTTGAAAATTAGTGTGAATGTGTTGAATCGGCATCAGTTGAATGGTCCATATCTTCATGGTTCATGTCTTCATCAGACATATCCATGTCGCTATGATCCATACCCCCCATATCCATATCACCATGTGCCATTGGTGCTGGGCTGAAATCTAAGTGAGTAGATGAGTAGCTTGAACGACCTACATGTTCAGCTGCTAATAATTCTTTGAATTTCTCTTCAGTTAATGGTTTTTCGTTCGCTTTTACGTCCTTAACCCATTGATCGAAGTCTGCTTGAGTCATAGATTGAGCTTCAAATTCCATTTCCGCAAATCCACGACCGTTAAAGTTAGAGTTACGACCCATGAAAGAGCCAACTTCATCTGCTGCAAGGTGAATAGTTGTTAACATGTCACTCATTGCATATTTTTGACCAGCTAACTGTGGAATCCAGAAACTTGTGATTGGTCCGAATGAATACAATTTGAATTCAATAGGACGATCAGTTGGAATGTTTACATAGTTCACAGTTTCAATACCCTCTTCTGGATAGCTAAAATGCCATTTCCAGTTTGAAGATGCTGCATAAATAACAAGTGGTTCTTTATTGTCATAACCTTCTGGTGTTGTTTCTACCGTACTAGTTGTTTTAACAGTAACAATTGCTAGGAATGCTACGATAATAATAGGAATAACTGTCCACGTAATTTCAAGTACGTGACTACCTTCTTCATGAGGTGGCTCATAATCGGCAGATGCTTTAGATGCGCGGTATTTTGTTAGCATAAACGCAAAAAGCACATACACGACTAGTAAAATAACTGCCATTGTAATAATGGATAAAATAATTGTGTTTGATAATGTTTGAGCATTCGGTCCTTTTGGATTGAAAACTGTTAATGGTTCACAACCAGAAAGGATTGCGATAGCACCAAATGCTAAAAACATTAAGCTTAATTTTTTATTCATGTTTGACTCCTTTCTATAAAACGGCTATTCATAAATTTAATGTGTAGTAGTATTGATTCACATTTATAAATAGTGGGTATTGAGGTCACCTCTTTTATCTGTTGTACCAATCAAGTACAGTTGCATTTACAATGACAATGGCATGGTTCGATATGAAGCATAATGTCTAGTATTTGATTGGTCTGGTGCAAGCGTTCACATACATGATGATTAATGCACCATAAATTGGACAAAATTTCAATGTCGATGGTCGCATCATGTCTTTGTTTGCATATAGGATTATACGCCCGCTTCACTAAAAAAAAAAATAATTAATTATAAATATGATAATGAAATGGGGTTGAATATGAACATTTTTTGAACAAAAAAAGCTATTTCACTATTGGTATTTTTAGGTTTTGTTAATTTAACACTGTATAAACGTTGAAAATACTGAGTTTATCGTATTTAACTAAGTAAATGTTTTTTTTGTGAAAAATTCTATTTCACATTTTAGACGATGATTTGTAATAAAATCCTTGACCTACCTCTGTTTTCAATTCTTTTTAGTTGCGTTTTTTTAAAAAAAGGAGTATATAAAAAGACAGTTTTTCAAAGAATAAAGGATAAATTTTCTATGTAAGGAATGATTAGAGAGGGGATATTGGAACAATGATAAAATTATGTTAACATAATTAAGCGCTTTCAAAATTTAACAGAAATTAGTATACCAATATTGATGTTCGTCTAAACAAAAGAACATCCAATGTGAATTGGATGTTCTTTCATTAGTTAAGAACCGAGCTTCAGCCACTTTGCTACCTGAATATAAAGTGTATTTTGAAGTTTAGGTGCTAGATTATTCATTTTTAAAGCGAAGTACAATGTTTTCATCGTATTTAAAGTGCAAGTACGGCCGCTAAAAAAGCTTTCGTTATAGCCTTGTGTTACTAAATGTATTTCGAATTTATCAAAAGTTTGCTCCACCCATTCCGTTAAGGCTTCTTCAGAATAGTCCCTTGCTAATAATGCTTCAATAATATTGACAAAGCGTTCTTCCTCATCGTTAACATAGACAACATCTTTCCAAGTTGCTAATTTCAGTGCATGTAAGATGGAAGGTGCATGTTGCAAGTCAAATTTAGGATGTTTAATTGTCATGGCGGCTAAATCAGCCCCATGTGCAATGCTATGTGCCCAACCTTTGCCTTCAACATGTCCTCTTGTATCCTTCTCAAGTAATAAATAACGACCAATTTTTTTAAAGAAAGTGTCCAAGCTTGCATCATTTAAAATAAGGAGCTCGCTATCTTTTGCAAGAATGCTAGCAACAAGTAACGCTGAAAAGGAGCGAGTAAATACACTATCTCCCGTTTGTTCCCCAATGTTTGCATATAAGAAATCGTCACCTGTTGCCGTATCGAACAAATATTGGAGTTGCTGTGAACTTAGTAAGTTATCACTAAGCAGGTCGATAAATGTTCGATATATCAAATGGTCACGTAGCTGCTCATCAATAGAACCGATATGTGTTAACATTTCCTTCAATAGCCAATCACCTTCTTTTTCAAAAAAAGCTTGTTTTTCAGTAGGTGTCATTGAAGAAAATGTTTTTAATGCTTCTTTTATATCCATGTTAGTTGCCTCCAATAATAAATCTATTTTTTCATTATACCTTCTTTACTAAAGAAATTTGTCAGAAGTGAATTTTTTAATGGTTACTTTGTTAATTGCAATACCGAAATCAATAGAAAGCTGATATGATAAAAGCGCAACGAATGAGGGAATGGTTTTTGATTCACAATAAAAAGACATACTTAATTAAGTATGCCTGAGACAAAATAGTTTATTTGTTAGTCAATTTTATAAGCATGTATTACATAAAAAATTTTGTTTAGCTTCCTATAATATAACAGCGGACTTTATGCCAAGTGGCCATTCGATATAGGAGTTTTGATTCGTTTTTAATTCAACGAGAATACTCGCATTTTTGATGGCATCTAAAAGCCACTCACTATAATAAAGTGTAGGGTTAGGATGTTGTAAAATGCGTTCCATATCTTTTGTATCAATATGAAGAAGCTTATAGTTGCATTCAATGTGAACACTTTGGGGAATAATATAAAGTGACTCTTGATGATGCCCAATTGAGATGGATCCAGGTATAGTTCCATGAATACTCGAAATATGGGTTGTTGCTTCTTTCGAAAACATATTAATTTTTGTTCGCGTGAAAAATTCGAAGTCAATTGAATAATCTTGTAACGGACCATGTGCTGTTGTAATTGATATAACTTTAATTGATAGTGCCTCGAAAGCAGGGGAGATGCGACTATCGAATTCAATGATTGTATCCATTAATGGCATGTATTACACTCCTTGTGAACAACTTGTTTTCGTCTAGCTAACAATGACTATCTGATTGCGGAATATTTTGATAATAATGTAAATTATGTTAGGTATTATTAATTATAATTCAATTCATTACAAAATATGAATATAAATTCAATTATTTTTGTTAAAAATAAACAATTTGGAAATAGTGAACTAAAGAGGTGAGAAAAATGTCAAAGCAAAAGCGCCATGTTATTAAACATGACAATATTGTTGTTTTTCCAGGCGCAACCCAAACGTTAATTCGTGAAGGACATATGTATGTGGAGAAATATCAATATGAAGAAGCGGTCGCATGTTTTGAAAAGGCGTTTTTATATGATAACGGAGATGAAAAAGCTTTAAGTGCCTATGCCTATGCATTATATGAGCTGAAGCTTTATGTGAAAGCTAAGGAAATATGTGAGCAATTGCTTGCTATGGGCACCTCTATGTATGTTGAAGTGATGGAACTATACATTACAATTTGCATGCAGTTAAAGGAATATCATCAAGTTGAGTCTATAATAAATACGTTGATAGAAGAAAAAGTACTGCCTGAAGCGCAGCTAGAAAAATTTGAACGCTTAAAAAGTATAAATAGTGAAGTCGCTAAAAAGCTTCAACAACGAGAAGATGTACAAGAGCTGATAGAAACACAAGAATATGATTTAGAAAAATTTATTGATCTGACACCAAGTGAACAGTCGTTGCGATTACATCGACTGATGGATACGAATGTAAGACAGTTGAAAAAGTCGTTAAAGGCTATTATCGAATGCTCGGATATTCATCCATTTGTGCAAAGTCTTGCGCTCATTTTGCTAGTAGAGCAAGAAGTTTCAATCGAAGTGGATGTTACTAAATTTGAGCAAACAAAAACTATTAATCCAATTGATTTAGCGTTACCGAATCAATTACAGCAATATGGTGAAATAAAAAAAATTATAGAATCGGAATTAGAACAAGACCCATCGACATTGGAAATGGTACAATATTTAATGGCAAAGCATGCAATCGTTACGTATCCATTTGAATGGCACCCGTTTGCAGCCGATGATATTGCTTATAGTTATATTGATTTTGTTAAAGTAATGCTCGGTAAGGTGCAGGAAATGGACTATGAAATCATCGACTTTTTACAAATGTTAGAAAAACTAACAGAACTCCATGAAGTATGAAATAAGTTGAAACTATGCGCATCTATGATATACTAAAATGGTTGTCAAAATCGTAGTTACGAATAAATTGTCTAACATTTAAACTTGATTCAACTGAAGTCCCTTATTTGACAAAGTGGGCGGATGAATGTCAAAGGTATATCCTAATCAGCAGAAATGCTAAGTCTTTGACACAAGTTGCGGATTTACAAAAATTATCGAGAAATCGAAATCCGGACACGATTACGTTATGCGTAATTGAAACTAGATTATTTTGGAGGTATTTATACATGTCAGCAAAATGGGAAAAACAAGAAGGAAATATCGGTACTCTTACAATTGAAGTACCAGCTACAGAAGTAGATGCAGCAATGGACCAAGCATTCAAAAAAGTTGTAAAACAAATTAACGTACCAGGTTTCCGTAAAGGTAAAATGCCTCGTAAAATGTTTGAACAACGTTTTGGAATCGAATCTTTATACCAAGATGCATTAGAAATCATTGTTCCAGATTCTTATTCTAAAGCAATCGATGAAGCTGGTATTATGCCAGTTGATTACCCAGAAATTTCTGGTACAGAAAACTTTGTGCATGGTCAAGACTTCTCATTCACAGCTCAAGTAACAGTGAAACCAGAACCAAAACTTGGCGACTACAAAGGCTTAGAAGTTACGAAACTTCCAGTTGAAGTAACAGATGAAGAAGTTGAAGCGCAAATCCAAGAACAATTAGCACGTAAAGCTGAACTTGAAATTAAAGAAGATGAAGCTATCGTAGAAGGCGACACAGCGGTAATTGACTTTGAAGGTTTCGTTGGGGAAGAAGCTTTCGAAGGCGGAAAAGGCGAAGACTACCCATTAGAAATCGGTTCAGGTTCATTCATTCCTGGATTTGAAGAGCAATTAGTAGGTGTAAAAGCTGGTGAAGAGAAAGACGTTGTTGTAACTTTCCCAGAAGAATATCACGCTGCTGAATTAGCTGGTAAAGAAGCTACTTTCAAAGTAACTGTGAAAGAAGTAAAAACAAAAGTTCTTCCTGAGCTAAACGATGAGTTTGCAAAAGAATTAGATCCAGAAGTAGAAGGCGTAGAAGCATTACGTGCAAAAATTAAAGAACAAACTGCTTCTCAAAAACAAGCAGAATCAGATGCTACACTTCGTGATGAATTAGTAGAAAAAGCTGCTGAAAATGCGGAATTCGAAGTACCAGCTGGCATGATTAATTCTGAAACAGATCGTATGCTACAAGAGTTTGGCCAACGCTTACAAACACAAGGTATGAACTTAGACCTTTACTACCAATTCTCTGGTCAATCAGAAGAAGATTTACGTGGTCAAATGAAAGAAGAAGCTGAAAGCCGTGTGCGTGTTTCATTAACTCTTGAAGCAATCGCTGATGCAGAAAAAATTGAAGCTTCTGAAGCTGATATTGACGCTGAATTAGAAAAAATGGCTGCTCAATTCAATATGACAAAAGAACAAATTACTGGCGCTCTAGGCGGTACTGCTGTTCTTGAAAATGACATTAAAATCCAAAAAACAGTTGAACTTTTAGTAGAAAACGCTAAAATTACTGAATAAGATTTTTTACGTAACTAGATAGAAAAATTAAGATGACAAGGTACGGCGCTAAACCGTGCCTTGTTTTATCACACATAGCTTTTTAGTTTAGGCTAAAGGGGCCCCAACCTCTCAAGGTCAAGGACGACAAAAAGTAAGTCTGATTTTTACTAACTGTTATACTTTTGGTGGCCACTTTAGTTAATTTACTTATACATAGTATTGTTGTTTAACTTTTTACACGATGCTAAATTTTAACTTCATTATAGTAGAGCCGATAAGTAGCAGTGACTATAGCGTCCCCATTATAATGGAGATAGAACGCACATAGGTTTTACGAGTGAGGGAACTAAACCTCGAAAGAATGAAGCTAAACAATCAATCAGTGGTCATGGGTTAGTCTGAATGGTCGCATCAACACGAATTATCTGCATAAAGGCAAGCAGACCGCGTTAATGTTTTAAGTATGAATGACTGGTAATTATTAGTTAGCTGTCCTCGTGCTTGAAGACTTTGAAAATACTTCAAAATCTAGACGCATTTGCGCCATGACGTAAATGTTGCAATCAATTTATTTGATAATGGTTCAATAATCTTGTAAGATTGTAGCTTGAATAGGGGTGAAACATATTGTTCAAATTTAATGATGAAAAAGGCAATTTAAAATGCTCATTCTGTGGTAAGCCACAAGAACAAGTACGTAAATTAGTTGCAGGTCCTGGTGTTTATATTTGTGATGAATGTATCGAACTTTGTTCAGAAATCGTTGTAGAAGAACTAGGTGTTGAGGAAGAAATTGACTTCCAAGATATTCCGAAACCGAAAGAAATTCAATCGATTTTAAATGAGTATGTAATTGGACAAGAGCGTGCTAAAAAAGCCTTAGCGGTTGCGGTTTACAATCACTACAAACGCATCAATACAAATAGTAAAATCGATGATGTGGAATTAGCAAAATCGAACATTGTGTTAATCGGCCCAACTGGTAGCGGTAAAACATTATTAGCTCAAACATTAGCACGTATACTAAACGTACCTTTCGCAATTGCAGATGCTACTTCTTTAACAGAAGCAGGTTATGTAGGTGAAGACGTTGAAAATATTTTATTAAAATTAATTCAATCAGCAGATTATGATATTGAACGTGCAGAAAAAGGGATTATCTATATTGATGAGATCGATAAAGTTGCACGTAAATCAGAAAATCCGTCGATAACACGTGATGTTTCTGGTGAAGGGGTCCAACAGGCATTACTAAAAATTTTAGAAGGCACTGTTGCAAGTGTACCTCCGCAAGGTGGACGTAAGCATCCGCATCAAGAATTTTTACAAATAGATACAACAAATATTTTATTTATCGTAGGCGGAGCATTTGATGGTATTGAATCCATCATTAAACGTCGTCAAGGTGAAAAAGTAATTGGTTTCGGTTCAGATCCTAATAAAGTAGAAGTGGACGAAGGTTCATTAATGGCGAAATTGATTCCTGAAGATCTGTTGAAATTTGGTTTAATTCCAGAATTCATCGGTCGATTACCAGTACTTGCAAGCCTAGAGCAATTAAATGAGGCAGCACTTGTACAAATTTTGACGGAACCAAAAAATGCGCTTGCGAAGCAATATCAAAAAATGCTTGAACTAGATGGTGTTGAGCTTGAGTTTGATGAAGGTGCCCTTTCTGAAATTGCAAAGGAAGCAATTGAACGTAAAACAGGTGCACGTGGTCTTCGTTCAATTATTGAGTCAACAATGCTTGATGTAATGTACGAATTACCTTCACGTGATGATGTGAAAAAATGTATCATTACTGCAAAAACAATTACGGAAAAAGAAAAACCGAAATTGCTTCTTGAAGATGGCACTGAACTCGATGAAGGTAGCGACACAAAAACTTCGGCATAATAAACAGACGTAGCGTCTATTGTTATGAGAAAAAGAGTAACTTAGCTGACTTCGATTGTGCAATGTTCGCACATATCGGGAGTCAGCTTTTTATTCATACATAAAGCTGACGACTGTAAATAGATGAAATTTTTGGCTCGTTTGAATAGATAGTGTGAATCAGTTTTTTAAACACATACTAGAAGCGCGGGATTGTGAACAAGAAAATTTTGACGGAGGTGAATACCCGCATGGTAACAATTCAAAAAACAACAAATGTACCATTATTGCCTTTACGTGGACTTTTAGTATACCCGTCGATGGTGTTACATATTGATGTGGGTAGAAATCGTTCTGTAGCGGCGCTAGAACAAGCGATGTTAGAGGACCAATTGATTTTATTGGTAACACAAAAAGAAATGCACGATGAACAGCCAGAAGAGCAAGATTTATATCAAGTTGGTACAATGGCTTATGTAAAGCAAATGCTAAAATTGCCAAATGGAACGCTACGTGTTTTAGTGGAAGGTGTGGCACGTGCAACATGGTCCAACTATCAAGCATTAGACAAATATACAGTTGTTGATATTGATGTTAAAGAGGAAAAAATCGATAAAGATGTGGAAACACAGGCCTTAATGCGTACATTGTTAACGTATTTTGAAAAATACGCGAAATCCTCCAACAAAATAACAACAGAAACAATTAATACAGTTGCAGACATTGAAGAGCCAAGCCGTCTTGCTGATATTATTGCCTCGCATTTACCAATTAAAATTGCGGATAAACAAGAAGTTTTAGAAATGCTAAATGTGAAGAAACGCTTAGATCATTTAATTATTCGCCTGCACGATGAGCAAGAGGTCCTGGATCTTGAAAAGAAAATTAATTCAAAAGTAAAGCAATCAATGGAGCGTACGCAAAAGGAATATTACTTGCGCGAACAAATGAAGGCTATTCAAACAGAGCTTGGAGATCGAGAAGGTAAAACAGGTGAAGTAGCTGAATTGCGTAAGCTTATAGATGAATCAGGTATGCCTGAATCTGCAAAAGAAGCTGCGCTAAAAGAACTTGATCGATATGAAAAACTCCCTAGCGCAAGTGCGGAAAGTGGAGTTATTCGAAACTATATCGATTGGTTAGTGTCTTTACCTTGGACGAAGGCAACGGAAGATCGAATGAATATTGCTCATGCTGAGGAAATTTTAAACAGAGATCATGCTGGATTAGAGAAAGTAAAGGAACGTGTGCTTGAATATTTAGCTGTACGTCAGTTGAAAAATTCATTACGTGGACCAATATTATGTTTAGCTGGCCCTCCTGGAGTAGGTAAAACATCGTTAGCACGTTCAGTAGCAGAAAGCTTAGATCGTAAATTTATTCGTATTTCTTTAGGTGGGGTGCGTGACGAATCTGAAATTCGAGGACATCGTCGCACATACGTAGGTGCAATGCCAGGACGTATTATTCAAGGAATGAAAAAAGCAGGTACGATTAATCCTGTATTTTTACTTGATGAAATCGATAAAATGTCAAATGATTTCCGAGGGGATCCTGCGGCTGCAATGTTAGAAGTGTTGGACCCTGCACAAAACAATACGTTTAGCGATCACTATATCGAAGAACCGTATGACTTATCAAACGTATTATTTATTGCTACAGCAAATGATTTAAGTACAATTCCTGGACCTTTATTAGATCGAATGGAAGTGATTTCGATTGCAGGTTATACAGAAATTGAAAAGGCGCAAATTACAAAAAATCATTTGATCCCAAAACAATTAAAAGAACATGGCTTGAAGAAAACACAAGTAGTTATTAAAGACGAGGCTGTAATGGACATTATTCGCTATTATACACGTGAAGCAGGTGTCCGAGGTCTAGAGCGTCAAATAGCAACACTTTGTCGTAAAATTGCTAAAATTATTGTTTCTGGCGAAAAGAAACGTGTAACAGTAAATTCAAAATCAGTTATCGAATATTTAGGGAAGCACCGTTTCCGCTATGGACAAGCGGAAGAGGAAAACCAGATAGGTGTAGCAACAGGACTAGCGTATACAACTGTTGGTGGTGACACATTACAAATTGAAGTTTCTTTAACTCCTGGGAAGGGCAAAATACAGTTAACAGGGAAACTTGGGGATGTTATGAAGGAATCCGCACAAACAGCGTTATCGTATGTCCGTACTAAAATAGAGGATCTCAATGTAGACTCCGAATATTTCGAAACACATGATATCCACATCCATGTACCTGAGGGAGCTGTACCAAAAGATGGTCCATCAGCAGGTATTACGATGGCGACAGCAATTGTTTCGGCTATTTTACATCGTCCGATTCGTCGTGAAGTAGGAATGACTGGTGAAATTACGTTACGCGGTCGTGTACTACCAATCGGTGGTTTGAAAGAAAAAACTTTAAGCGCACACAGAGCAGGTTTAACAACAATCATTTGTCCAAAAGATAATGAACGTGATATTGAAGATATTCCTGAAAGTGTACGCGAACAACTTACATTTAAACTAGTGTCATCTGCTGATGAAGTATTAGCAATCGCACTGGACGGAGGTTTTTAAGGAAATGAAAGTCCATAATGTCGAAATGGTCATAAGTGCAGTAAGACCGGACCAATACCCAGAAGATGGACTGCCAGAGTTTGCATTAGCAGGTCGCTCAAATGTTGGGAAGTCATCATTTATTAATCGTATGATTGGGCGTAAAGCGTTAGCACGTATTTCTTCTAAACCTGGGAAGACTCAAACGCTAAATTTTTACAAAATTGAAGAACAGCTGTTTTTCGTCGATGTTCCGGGATATGGTTATGCCAAAGTCTCAAAAACAGAACGTGAAGCATGGGGGAAAATGATTGAACGTTATATTACTGGCCGTGAAGAATTAAAAGCCGTCGTTCAAATTGTTGATTTACGTCATCCTCCAACAGCTGATGATTGTATGATGTATGACTTTTTAAAACATTACAGTATCCCATGTATTGTCATTGCAACAAAGGCAGATAAAATTCCAAAAGGTAAATGGGATAAGCACAAAAAAGTTGTCAAGGAAACATTAGAAATGGATAAAAATGATCCACTCATTGTGTTCTCTTCTGAAAAAGGTATCGGTTTTGAAGAAGCTTGGCAAACGATTGAAAATAAAATGTAATCAAAAAACATCTATTGCGTGTATGGAGCACAGTAGATGTTTTTTTATTGCGTAACATCGAGCTACATATATTTTTTGTGCGTTCTATATACAAAAAGAAGTAAAAAGCTTTTCTGCTGCTAGTCTGAAAGTTATGGATAAATATGAGGAAATTACTTGATGTATGGCAAGTTTAGCCGATAAATGTAATAGGAGGTGGACGAAAATGGATATCGCAGCTTTATCAATCGCAATGCATCAATCAAATCTTATGCAAAATGTATCTTTAGCTGTTACAAAACAAGCAATGGAAATGCAACAGCAAAATACTGAACAGCTAGTTGAGATGCTAGATGCTCCACATCCAACAGCTGGACATACAATTGACATCCAAGTATGATGATGGCAAGGTAGCTTGAAGTTGGAAGCTACCTCTATCTTTATGTCTAATGGTAGATTCGAAAAAATATTAAAACGCGTGAAAATGTAACTTTTTGAATAAGAAAAACTACCAATAATACGATATACTATTTATAAATAACAATTTTTTAAGGAGGCGGGAAATGTTGAAGAAGATTCCATACATATTGATTGTCCTGTTTGTAATGGCCCTTAGTTTGCCATCCCTACCGACTGTTCATGCCGCACAGTTAGTAACAGGAACCTTTGTCGATGTAACTTATTCAGAATATACGAATACAAACGGGGAAATAGAAAGGCAGCTTAGCAAAATAACACTAGAAAATGCTGATGGCCGACAAGTAACTTACAATATTAACAATAATGCCCGCCTGTACATTAATAACACTGAAACGACAATTGAAGGCTTTAAGATGGGTATGAAAGTAGAAGCTAAAATTAACCTTCGTAGTGTTATTGAGCTCCGAGGCACTTCCAATAGCACAGAGGAATCAACAACAGTTGTTCAAAGTCCAAGAATAATTGCTGGGGTAATCACAAGTATTGACCCAAAAGGGTTATTCGTAATGGTTAAACCAGATACTGGAAAAGAAACTACATATTATTTGAATAAGGATACTGCTTTTCAAAAGGGTTCTTCATCGGTAGATATTAGTGGGATGTATGTAGGTGATCGAGTTAAGCTTCACCTAAAAAATAAAAGTACATCGATTGTCACAAAAGTAGATATTAGTGAGACTGGAACATTAGTTGAAAATTTATACAAAGGTGAAATTCAAGCGGTTAATATTAATACGAACAAATTAACAGTAAAAAATCAAAATGCCTTTGTGAACTGGCAATTTGGCTCAGCATCAACGACTGCACTTTCAACGATGAATTTTTCAACAAAGGTACCAATTTATGTTGGCAATACGAAAATTGAAAAAGGGCAATTGAAAAATTATATTGGCAGTGAAGCATATTATGCGACGGTGAAGCAATTTGGTAAAGAAGTTATTGAAAAAATCGTCGTATTGAAAAACAATGAACGCACGTACTACGAGCCGATGATTGCAGTCGATACGGATTATCAATTATTAAAATTAAAATCAGCTGGCACTTTGTACTTCCATGATGGGTCAATTTTAATTCGAAATGGCCGCTTTATTCAACCTACAGGATTATTGGCATATGGAACAGCGTTCGTCATTACAGACGGTGCTGCTCGCGACCATTATGCACAAGTAGTGGATGTTACTAGTGATAGCTTTATGTCGCCAAATTTAGCGTCGCATGAATTATATTATGGTCGATTAGCACAAGCAGATGGTTATTTAATTGAAATTGATGATGCAATGAAAATTGAATCGAATGTGTTCAAAAAAACTGCAAGCACCGTGCTATCTGTTAGTAATACAACAAAAGCAATAGTAGACGATGGTAATAAAACGTACAGTGTAGTGCCAGATATTGAACTGTATTTATCGGAAGGCGATTATGGTTACTTCTATGTTAACAATGGGCATGTGCAGGCTCTTCACATGTTAGATAATGCAAAACCTGTTGCACCATTAATGCTAGTCGGTAAACTACAGTCAATAAAATCGACATATCCAGCAACTATTAATGTGAAAAGTGTGAGCCAATGGCAAAATGGCCGTTGGTATGAAGCTGGCCAAATGGTGGATATGAATATTGACCAAGCTACGCTGATTAAAGCAGGAAAAGTCATTCAACCATCTGATTTGAATCCTTCTGATCGTTTAGTCGTATTATCTGACCGATTTGTAAAAGCACATTTCATTTTAGTTGATTAATAAGATAGAAGCTATCTCTACAATATGAGATAGCTTCATCTGTGCATATGCATGGGAAGAAAGAGAGGGGAAAAGAACAGATGCGCAACCATTTATATAAAGTACTGTTAGCTATTGTAATGGTGTTCGTTTTGGGAACGAGTATTTTAGGGAATGCCTCCGCTGCATCAGTGGAAACAACGGGTGCTGTAAAAAATGAATATACATATGAAGAAGCAGTGTTCATTACAGGTACACCGATTATTTTTAAAGGTACAAGTAAAGATATTAAAATTACACAAAAAGAAACAAAAGGTAAATTAACAGAAACATATAATTTAAAATTAACTGCTAGCAATGGGGCAACATTAACAAGAAATATTGCCTATGAATCAGATGTTGTTAATTATGCGACGATCGGCCAAAAAACATCTAATGGGGTTGTTAAAAAATACTCTGAAAAGATTGTTGATGGAAAAATTACGTATACATTAGCAGACTACCAATTTTCACAAGGCACTATAACGGATAACCGTGCAGCTTCTGATTATTTCTCAGGGAATGTTATTTCAAGAAAAACATATACGTACCAAACTGGCTCTGGAAAGAATGCAAAAACTAATACAGTAACAATAGATATTGATAGTCGTCATGCAGGCTACGAAAATTTCTGGGGTGCGACTGAAACGCAAATTACAGAATCGATTTATACGTACAGTGATGGGACAACTAGTCATGTGAAAAATCGTTTATCAACAAGTAAATCGCGTGTCCTTAACTATGAAGAAAACCCAGGTAGTTTAGCTAGCTTTGATGGTGGATATGCAGTCGTAAGTGAAAAAGATGTCATTTCAGAATATACGTATGACTTAGCTTCTGGCAAAAAAGGCAAAGTTGATTTGGATACAGAATATACGCCAACAATCGAGCGCCTTATCATTCCGAAGTTCCGAGATTTATCTAATCATTATGCGAAGAGTGCTATCGAAAAACTATATTCTTTAGGAATCTATTCAGATACAAGTAATTTCTTTTCGCCTAACACACCAATGAAGCGAATTGACTTTACGATAGCAATTGGTAAAGCAGTAGACCTTCGTGTAATGGAAGAAAAGAATACGAAAAAACCATCTACAAGTGTCTTTAAAGATGTTAAACGTACTGTAAAAGATTATCCATATATTGAATCAGCAGTAAATAAAGGCATTATTAAAGGTGTGACACCAGAGTATTTCAAACCAGATAATGCGATTACACGTGCGCAAGCAGCTGCAATATTTGTACGTGCATTAGGGCTTGAAAATAAAGCGCCAGAGCCTGGGTATGTTACGGAATTTAAAGATGATGCACAAATTCCAGACTATTCAAGAGACGGTATCTATATCGTCAATGAACTTGGTCTAATGACAGGTGACCCTGTAACTGGTCGTTTTAATCCAAACCAACCATTGACGCGTGCACAAGCATCTGTTGTACTTGAACGCTTCTTAAACTATTTAGAAAATGACTTAAAACAAAACTATCGAGACGATATTTTATTCTTTAACTAAAGGAAGGACTGAAATGAATGAAGTATGCGAAAAAGGCATTGCTATTACTGGCCTGTTTTGTACTAGCCTTTATGACTTTAACACCATCAGTCACATTGGCAGCTACAACGATTCAAGATGTACCAACATCTAATAGTAAATACAAAGCTATTTCATGGGCTGTTGCTAATGATTTACTATCGTTAAACAGTGCAAATAACTTTTTACCAAACGAACAAGTAACTGAGCGAGAGCTAGTAACGATGTTTGCAAAGCTTGATAAAAACTATGCGCTATCTTATAACGAAAATGTTGCCTATAATTTTTATAGTGATTTTTATTTACCGTTTGACGGAACGCATGTAATGGGGAACCGCTCAAAAGCTATCACTCGTGGTCATTTTGCTCGCATCTATGCTGCATTTCAAGGCTTAGATTTGGATGAGCCGCAAGCCGTGCAATATTTATATACAAATGATATTTCAACAGGTAGTACAGGTAAAAAAACATTTGCTGATTTTAACCCTTCTACGAAACTATCACGTGGGGATGCAGCTGTGTTTTTATATCGCATTGTGGAAAATAATTCCTTTGCGGTACAAGGATTAAAACGATCTGCAGCAGGCCGTGATAATGATAAAATTACTTTGCCAGCAGGTTTTATGGGTTCTAATAGTGGCGAGTTTGAAGAGCCAAACGATAATGAAAATGATTTTACTGGTCCTGACTATGTTAACAATGCATTACAGAGTATTGAAGTTGAAAAACCAGATTTAATTGCGAATGGTGAGGATATGACGCCAATTACTGTATCCTTAAAGGCATGTAATGGAGATCCAATTGCTGATGATAAGTCCTACACATTCCGTGTGACTTCTTCTAACGGAGCGGATATTGTAAATGCAGCTGGGGAAGCTGTTCGGAATGTACAGTCGGACGGTTCAACAGTAACAGCATTTGTGAAAGCGAAAAAGCTAACGAAATCTGTACGTGATACGATTACTTTTGAGCTTATTAACAATACAGATCCTAGCATGAAATGTCTTGTTGGAGAAAAAATAAATGCACACGTTCGCTACTTACCACAGCCAGAATTGCGCATTGATTTTAAAGTGTATGACCCAACGAATACAGATGATAATGGAAGTGTCACACCACCATATGTACAATACGAAAAGCCACCAGAGTTTTTCACAGAAAATTTAATTGATGTATATGGTCCTGTACCGTTAAAACCAGATGCAGATGAAAAGAAATTTAGCATTGGGCAACAAACAAATGTTACAAATGCTCTTGGTCAAGTAGAAAATATATACTTACAATATGGTGGCTCAGATCCGAAGTATCCAGCTCTCGGATATGAAAATGCGATATTACAATTTGAAAACTACAATATTTCAGTGTATTTATTTGAGAAAATATTGAATGACCGTATAAATGACTCAGTAACGACGCCAGCTAAGACTGAGATTATGTACATGATCTCTGAGGATGGTCGTCCGATTTATCGCATCCAAGGAATCGATGATAATATTGCGTCTCAAGTTGAAAACATTAATCCTGTCGGTGCCATTATTCAATTAATGAGTCCAAAATATATGCCAGAAGAAAAGAATTTAACATTAGAGCATTATGATAGTGTTATGAAGATTTATGCGATTTTAACAAGTCTAAGTAATTATGAGCGTACAGTATTATTAAAATACCAAGGTGGTAAATTACTAGGCCAAGTAGAAGCGTATAAAAAACGTGTAGAGGCGCTAAAAGAAAGTGCGGACGCTGCTGCAAGACCAAATGGTAAGGACAGATATACACAAGTAATGGTGACACTAGTAAGTCCAGGTGGTGAAGTTATTACAGACTACCAAGGAACTGTAAAAATCAAATTTGATGGTGTTGAGAAAACAGCTTCTTTTGTCACGAATACTTCGGATTATTTAAATAATACAGGTGGTCCTGGAACTGCGGTCGCTTATTTTGACTCAATTATTTATGGGAAATCTAAAATAGAAGCGACACTTGTAAACAAAATCGATCCACGTTATGCCACAATATTGAAGTCTATTACGGATAAAACGATTACGAAAGAAATTTTTACAAATCCTTACTTTAGTAAAAATGCTTGTTCATTAGCAACTGAGGTTGCTTATGTAGTCGATTACTCATCTTCTATGAAACGTATTGATCAGACGAATTATCGTGGTAAAAAAATGATGGAACTGATAAATCAAATACAAGCTAAAAATAATATTGTCATTGAAACAAATACAAGTGCAAATTTATTAGGTGAGGGTAGCACCGAAAATGTCTTAAAGAAAGATTTATATCGTACGTCTACTGATAAAGGTGCAACAGATATCTTTACAGGTATAGAGTTGGCGCTTTCTAAATTCTCGAACGATACAAAAACTTCTAAATCGATTGTTGTTGTGTCAGATGGTAAAACAAGTAAAACGAAAATGACAAAAGTAATCAATGAAGCGAAAAAGAAAGGCATTAAAATTTACACTGTAAGTATGGGCAAGAAAAATCAAATTAATGAAGCAACGCTTACTCAAATAGCTGAGGAAACAGGTGGTATTTACTATCATGCTATTGATAATTATCAATTCCATCAAGTTGCTCAAAAAATAATTGATTCGATTTTATGTAAAACTTCGCCTTCAAGCTGTATTAATCCTGAAGACTTATTTGAAGAAGCGCAGGTAACATTACGAAAAGGTTATATTACGATGAATGCAAGAATTGATGGGAATTGTTCAAATGTTGCCAAAGTCGTTGTGCGTTATTCTTCTGTCAGCGGAGATGTTCAATTTGAACTTACAAAACGCAGTGATAGTGTGTTTATGTTGACTAAAAATGTGCAAACTATGTATGACTTTAAAGTGAATGGTGACATCGAATTTTTAGCATATGATAAAGATGGTAATGCGATTTCGCAGCAAACTGTGAAAATTTCAAATTAACTAATATTGCTCTTCTATAGAGCTATCTTAGACTGTAGATGCACTCAATATAATTGAGTCATCTGCAGTCTCTTTAAATTGGGTTTTATAGGAGAGCTCAAATAGTTGTTTCTATAAAAACCTCCAAAATAGTATGTGTCTTTCTTATTTTCGACACAAGATGCTACTGCATCCTATTGAGTCCAGTTTTTAAATTTGATACATGCAGTATAATTTGTTAAACTTAGTTTATAATAATTCTAATGTAAGAAATGAATTGTAGTTCTTCATGACATGTTCACAAATTATAGATGAACTATTGTCGAACTATGCTATAATGAAATTTGTGAATTAGAACGTGTGAGGTGTTATTCATGCATACCATCGTAGTAGGCTTGAATTATAAATCAGCGCCAGTTGAAATTCGTGAAAAGCTATCTTTCATAGAGAGTGAGCTACCACAAGCAATGGAAGCGCTGCAAAAACAAAAAAGTATATTGGAAAACGTAATAGTTTCAACTTGTAATCGGACAGAAATATATGCAGTAGTAGATCAATTGCATACTGGCCGACACTTTGTTAAGCAATTTTTAGCAGATTGGTTTAACTTGCCTGTGGAGACTTTTTCTTCTTATTTAACAATTCGAGAAGAAGATGAGGCATTAGAGCATTTGTTTAAAGTAACAGCTGGAATTGATTCAATGGTGCTAGGTGAAACTCAAATTTTAGGACAAGTGAAGAAAAGCTTCTTAAATGGACAAGAGATTGGGACGACAGGTACGGTCTACAATCAGTTATTTAAACAAGCAGTCACATTTGCGAAGCGAGCACATAGTGAAACAGCTATCGGAGAGAATGCGGTATCTGTATCGTATGCAGCAGTAGAATTAGCAAAGAAAATTTTTGGATCTTTACAGCGCAAGCATGTTGCTATTTTAGGCGCAGGTAAAATGGGTGAACTTGCCATTGAGAATTTATATGGCAATGGTGTAGGAAAAGTAACGGTTATTAATCGTACGTTTGAAAAAGCGGAGACTTTAGCAGCTAAATTCCAGGGTGAAGCAAAATCAATGAGGGAATTACAATGCTCGTTACTAGAGGCGGACATTTTAATTACGTCTACAGGTGCAACCGATTTTGTAATTGATTATGAATTAATGCAACTTGTTGAACGTTTACGTAAAGGTAAACCATTATTTATGGTAGATATTGCGGTACCACGTGATATTGATCCACGTGTTGGAGACTTACCGAACGTTTTCTTATATGATATCGATGATTTACAAGGTATTGTAGAGGCAAACTTAGCAGAGCGTGAACGTGCAGCAGCTGAAATTACACAAATGATTAGTAAAGAAGTTGTCCAATTTAAAGATTGGTTTGCAACTCTAGGAGTTGTACCAGTTATCTCGGCTTTACGTAAAAAAGCAAACCAAATTCAAGAAGAAACAATGATCAGTATTGAAAATAAAATGCCAGAGTTAACGGAACGTGAACGTAAGATTTTAAGCAAGCATACAAAATCAATTATTAATCAATTGTTAAAAGAGCCAATCTTACAAGCTAAAGAAATGGCAAATTCATCAAAAGCAAATGAACAGTTACGTTTATTCCAACAAATTTTCGGCATAGAAGATGCTGTGGAAGTAGAAGTAGATATGATGAGCAAGCAAGAGCTTGAGCGTAAAGAACGTTTACAGTCATCGCAAACACCTACCGAACCAAAGTATTCTTTCTAGTAATGTCTAGACATTCGAGCTCCACAATCGCTTGAGGTTCACGATGTGAGTCATGTAGGCACTAGTGCGAATTGCGTGCTTTTGCTGACGTGTGCGAACTTGAAATTACATGAGGCGTTTTCGTATCTGTATGGTAAACTAAAGATACGAAAACGTCTTTTTTAGGCTGGGATACTGTTTATAGTAACTTTAGCACTTTTTGATATAAAGAAGGGATGTCCATTGGCTGATTTGACAATGACAAGGCTCTATGAAGTAATGATCGTCTTGTACGCGATCAGTCTAGTGTTTTACTTTACTGATTATTTTTATAAGCAAGTGCGAGCAAGGCGAATTGCTTTTTGGCTTGTATCATTTGTATGGGTAATTCAAAGTGCCATTATTATTTTGACGTTTGTAGAAACAAAGAGATTCCCGATATTATCCTTGTATGAGGGGATTCTTTTCTATTCATGGTTACTTGTAACACTGTCGATTATTCTCCATTGTATAGCGAGAGTCGATTTACCAGTATTTATTATCAATATATTAGGATTTGTTTTTGCTAGTATATTTACATTTATGCCGAAGAGACCGACTGGTGCAGTAGGAGATACTTTAATTTCGGAAATGCTCTTCATCCATATATCATTTGCGATTTTATCGTACGCTGCTTTTACATTAACTTTTGTTTTTGCGATATTATATTTAATTCTATATCGTTTATTAAAAAAGAAAAAGTGGTCACAGTTGTGGACACGTTTGCCGTCTTTACAGCAAACGAGTAATTGGATGAACATTTCATTTTTTATTGGTATTCCAATGCTTTTTATAAGTTTAGTTTTAGGGTTTGAATGGGCATTATTAAGATTAGAGAGTTTATCTATCTTTGATGCGAAGATAATAGGGTCCTTTATCATTTTAGTATTATATTGCTGTATTTTATATGTGAATCGGAAAAGTAAGCTGACAGGTACTAATTATGCATGGGTGCAAATTTATGCTTATTTATTGGTTGTCGTTAACTTCTTTTTAGGAAGTAGCTTATCTCGATTCCATTTATGGTATTAGAAGAAAGGTTGGAGACAGTTGAGAAAAATTATTGTAGGTTCTAGAAGAAGTAAATTAGCATTAACGCAAACAAATTGGTTCATCAATGAGCTAAAGGCAGCAGGTGCGCCGTTTGAATTTGAAGTAAAAGAAATTGTCACAAAGGGCGATAAAATTTTAGACGTTCAACTTTCAAAAGTTGGCGGTAAAGGGCTGTTTGTAAAAGAAATTGAACAGGCACTTTTCGATAAGGAAATTGATTTTGCTGTTCATTCAATGAAAGACATGCCTGCGGTACTACCTGAAGGTTTAGTCATTGGTTGTATTCCACCACGTGAAGATGCGCGTGATGCATTTATTTCTAAAGGTCATGTGAAGTTTGCAGATCTTCCTGCAGGAGCGGTAGTTGGGACAAGTTCTCTTCGACGTAGTGCTCAACTCTTAACGATGCGTCCAGATATTGAAATAAAATGGATTCGTGGCAATGTAGATACACGTTTAGCAAAGCTTGAAACAGAAGAGTATGATGCGATTATTTTAGCTGCTGCAGGGTTAAAACGCCTAGGCTGGAGCGAGGATGTCGTAACAGAATTTTTATCAGTAGAAGATTGCCTGCCAGCTGTAGCACAAGGTTCTTTAGGTATTGAATGCCGTAAAGATGATGCGGAATTATTAGCTGAACTAGCAAAAATAACTGACAATGCAACATGGCATGAGGCACATGCAGAACGTGCCTTCTTAGCAGCTATGGACGGCGGTTGCCAAGTACCTATCGCAGGGTATGCAAAGCTTAATGGGGAAGAAATTACACTTACAGGTTTAGTTGCTGCACCAGATGCTTCTGTCGTTTATAAAGAGACTGTAATGGGTAGCGATGCTGAAACAATCGGCAAAGAGCTTGCTGAGATGTTAACGAAGCAAGGTGCCTATGATCTAATTCAACGTGTGAAGGCAGAGCAAGATGCAAAATAGTTTACCTTTACAGGGTAAAACAATCGTTTTAACAGGAACATCTAAAACAGCAACTGTTGTAGAAGATATTTCCTCTTTAGGTGGTCAGGCAGTTTTTGCCCCATTGATAGAAACTTGCGAAATGATCGATTCAAATGATGGCGTGCATTTAGAATGTGCGCGTCAATTTAACTGGCTCATCTTTACGAGTCAAAATGCAGTAGATGCTTTTGCTAAGAAAATGGATCGCAGCCAATTACGAGCAAGTCATTTTCAAGGGAAAATTGCATCTATTGGAACTAAAACTACTGAGGCATTAGAAAAGTTAGGTTTTCAAGTTAGCTTTATGCCTTCAGTATTTAGTGCTGATGTATTTGTAAAAGAGTTTCCTATTATTGCAGGAAGCAATCCAACGTGTTTATTTATTCGTGGGGAAAAAGCGAAGAAAACGTTAAAGGAAGGTTTGCCTTTTAAACTCAATGAATGGACTGTTTATGAAACGATTGAGCGCCACGACCAGAAACAAGTAATTATTGATTGCATTCAGGAGCATGCTGATGTCACAGTAATATTTGCAAGTCCTTCAGCTGTGGACGTGTATGCAATGGATGTAGCATCAATCGTTGGTTGGGATACGGTACGTGTGGCAGCAATTGGTCATATTACAGAAGCAGCTATTTTAAACCACGGTGCTACTGTAGACATTAAGCCGAGTGTTTATACAATGACAGCAGTCATCGAGGAATTAACGAAAGTAGAGGAAAGAAAATGACAAATTTACAATTTCAAAGACATCGTCGTTTACGAGCAAATGCAACGATTCGATCTATGGTAAAAGAAACTTACTTACACAAAGAGGACTTAATTTATCCGATTTTCGTTATTGAAGGCGAAAATATTAAAAATGAAGTTCAGTCTATGCCAGGTGTTTTTCAATTTTCATTAGATAACCTAGGTGCTGAAGTTGATGAAGTGGTTGCTTTAGGTATACCTGCTGTTATTTTATTTGGTTTACCAGCGGAAAAGGATGCGGTTGGTACAGGTGCATTCCATGATCATGGTATTGTACAAGAAGCTACTCGCCTAATCAAAGAACGTTATCCTGATCTTTTAGTTATTGCCGATACATGCCTTTGTGAATTCACAGACCATGGTCATTGTGGTTTAATTGAGGGCGATCAAATTTTAAATGACGCTTCTCTGGATGTTTTAGCACGCACTGCTGTATCACAAGCACAAGCAGGGGCAGATATTATTGCACCATCAAATATGATGGATGGCTTTGTTGCTGCAATACGTACTGGTCTTGACGAAGCTGGATTTGAAAATATACCAATTATGTCCTATGCCGTAAAATATGCATCTAGCTACTATGGTCCATTCCGTGATGCGGCTGATGGAGCACCACAATTTGGTGATCGTAAATCATATCAAATGGATCCTTCAAATCGTATGGAAGCATTCCGTGAGGCGGAATCTGATATTGAAGAAGGTGCAGATTTCTTAATCGTGAAACCAGCTCTTAGCTATTTAGATATTATTCGAGATATGAAAAATAACTATACATTACCGATTGTTGCCTATAACGTATCTGGTGAATATGCAATGATTAAAGCTGCGGCAATAAATGGCTGGATTGAAGAGAAAAAAGTCGTGTTGGAGACATTGCTAGGTATGAAGCGAGCAGGTTCTGATCTAATTATCACATATCATGCTAAAGATGTAGCACGTTGGTTGGAGGAGAAATAAATGGCGCGTTCTTACGAAAAATCAAAACAAGCATATGCAGAAGCTGTTAACTTAATGCCAGGTGGGGTTAGTAGCCCCGTCCGTGCATTTAAATCAGTGAATATGGACCCGATTTTTATGGAATCTGGTCACGGTGCAATTATTAAAGACATTGATGGAAATGAATATATCGACTACGTATTATCATGGGGACCTTTAATTTTAGGGCATACTCATCCAGAAGTTGTAAAAGCTATCGCTGAAACTGCAGCCAAGGGCTCTTCTTTTGGCGCACCTAGTTATACAGAAAACCGATTGGCTAAACTAGTGTTGGAACGTCTGCCAGGTATGGAGATGATTCGCTTTGTATCATCTGGAACAGAGGCAACGATGTCCGCATTACGTGTAGCACGTGGTGTAACAGGACGCGATAAAATTTTGAAATTTGAAGGATCATATCACGGTCATGGGGATTCATTACTTATTAAAGCTGGTTCAGGTGTCGCAACATTAGGCTTACCTGATAGCCCAGGCGTACCTGCAGATATTGCGCGTAATACATTAACAGTTGCCTATAATGATTTACAGGGTGCACAACAAGTATTCGAAAAATTTGGTACGGAGCTCGCAGCAGTTATCGTTGAACCAGTGGCGGGGAATATGGGGGTTGTACCACCACAACCAGGATTCCTCGAAGGTTTACGCGAACTAACAACTGAACATGGTGCTTTGTTAATCTTTGATGAAGTCATGACAGGCTTCCGTGTTGACTACGGCTGTGCACAAGGCTATTTTGGTGTGACACCAGATATGACAACGCTAGGAAAAGTAATTGGCGGCGGTCTTCCTGTAGGCGCGTTTGCTGGTAAAAAAGAAATTATGGAGCAAGTAGCACCAGCTGGTCCGATTTATCAAGCTGGCACACTATCTGGTAACCCGTTAGCAATGACAGCAGGTTATGAAACTTTATCACGTCTTGATGCCAACTCCTATGAGTATTTTAAAAAATTAGGAGATCAATTAGAAGAAGGTTTCCGAGCAGCTGCTACAAAATACAATATTCCACATACTGTCAATCGTGCAGGCTCTATGATTGGTTTCTTCTTTACGAATGAAGAGGTAATAGATTTTGCTACTGCGAAAAGTTCGGATTTACAATTATTTGCTGAATATTTCCGCTTAATGGCAGAGGAAGGTATTTTCTTACCACCTTCACAATTTGAAGGATTATTTATTTCTACTGCACATACTGAGGAGCATATTGCAAAAACTGTCGCTGCCTTCCATAAAGTGTTTGAACAATTAGCAAAATAATGTAAAGCCATCCATTTAGGGTGGCTTTTTTTTGTTAAAATTAAAACTTTCAGCATAGCCAAATTGTGGGCGTTTTAGTTTATAATATTACTATTCATAATAGAAAGTAGTGAATTAAAATGGCAACAGGCACACATACAGTAGAAGTACCCGTAGGAATCGAACATGTTTGGGAATTCGTTAGCGATATGGAAAAATGGGCAAAACTTGTCCCAGGCTATAATGCACATACGATGATAGATGATAAGCAGTCTACATGGACATTTAAAGGTAATGTTGGCGTACTGAAAAAAACAGTTGAAGTAGAAATTACAATTTTAGAGTGGACAGCACCATCAAAAGTAACGTTCAATTTAAAAGGTTTATCGGATAATTTCACAGGAAACGGATATTTCCTTGCTGAAAGCATTGATGCAGACAATACAAAAATGACAGGCTTTTTAGAAGTTACAGCAGGTGGCTTAGCTGGACCTGTATTAAACCCTATCTTTAAGCCAATCGTTCCAAAAGCTACTCAAGTATTAACGGATCGCGTAGCTAATAAAATTAAAATGGTTAACGTATAATTATAAAAAGCATGCCTGATTTAATTCGGGCATGCTTTTTATATGAACGCTAACTTGCTAGTTGAGTAGTATATATTCCACTCGCCATTCATATGATGCAAAGGGAGGGATTATTATCGAACAGAAAACATGGAATATGCGTGAGACATTTTGTTTTCCAGGGTACGGTTGCCCAACAGAAATTGCGGCTGTGCAGATAAAGCCACAATGGCAGTCAATGCAATTAGAAGATTCGTTAAGATTAAATGGTATTTATCATATTACAGCGCATGTACGCTTTGATTTTCAAGACATGCAAACATTTATGGATGCTGAAGATTTAATCCGTATTGATGCGCTTGATGTGCAAGGAGACACAGGTTATTTTGAGTATGCAGTCCCATTAAATGTCGATTTACCAAAAGAGGCTGCAATTGAGGACTTAATGATAAAAGACATTCGTCCGATTCTTACCAATCAAAAGTGTCAACTAGAATGGACAGTGACAAGTACGTTTAGCGAATCGACGCCAGTAGTCGAACAAGTCGATGCTGTTATAGAAAAACTTGTAGAAGCTACGCCCCAAGAATTAGTGGATGAGTCTACATTTGTTGCGCAATCTGTTCAAGTAAAGCAACCGACAACGATAGAAGCTAGTGCAGCAACTGCAAAACCGAAACAAACTGCACCTGCCGAGCAAAAAATCGTTCTTAGAGAATCTTCAAGCCATACAGCTGTGAGAGAATCAAGTTCTTGGCATGAAGTACCGTCGATGATATGGGATTTAACAGAAGGTTATACACCACTTAAAGTTCGTGTATCAAATGATATCTTTCAAAAGTAAATAGCATAGAAGTAGTAAAAGTATTAAGATGAGAAGATCGCCAGAAGTTGGAATGATGATGACACGTATAAACTGAAAACCACAAATCGGTACAATAATTGTTCTACAATAAAAGCGGAATTGTCGTAGCCAAGGTGGTAAAAGCCAAGGGTTATACTTACGTCGTCGCATTTGAATAGTCACTTCCTTTTCTATTTACTTTTTAAGACTAGCTGAAATTAACGAAATCACTTGAAAAAATATATGAAATTGCGGTACAATGTGTAAAATCGAATATGGATGCTATGACAGGGAAGAGTAAATTATTTGTGCAATTATAGAGAGGAAACGGTAGCTGAAAAGTTTCTATTTGTGCGTAATTGAACGTAGCCCTTGAGCAGCTTTAGTGAACTAGTAGTAGTTAAAGCCGGTTAAACACCGTTAACGAATTGAGAGCCAGCTGTTATAAGCTTAAGTAAATCAAGCATATCATTATTTTGAAATGATAAGGGCATTTAGAGAGCACTTATTAAATGATGAATTGTGGGATGCAAAAGTACTAATCTTAAAATACTGGAATTAAAGGTGGTACCGCGAACTTAAACTCCTTCGTCCTTTTGTAGACGATAGGAGTTTTTTTATTTGCTAAAAAGATGTATAGATTTTTTTAGTAAATAAGCCACGTGCAATTGTCACGGATTTATTTGGTGAGAATACACTGAAAAAATCAAGACGAGTGGTTATCTAGTTTGCCAAAGCTGACGTATGTCAAAAATTATTTACAACAGGAGGAGACAATATGACAGAAAACATTGCAATGCCAACGAAATATGATCCACAATCAATTGAAACAGGTCGCTATGAATGGTGGTTACAAGGTAAATTTTTCGAAGCACAACCTGAAAGCGGAAAAGAACCTTATTCCATCGTTATTCCACCGCCGAACGTAACAGGTAAATTACACCTTGGGCACGCATGGGATACAACGCTACAAGATATTTTAATCCGTATGAAGCGTATGCAAGGTTATGATGCACTTTGGTTACCAGGAATGGACCATGCAGGTATTGCAACTCAAGCAAAAGTAGAAGCAAAATTGCGTGAGGATAATATTACACGTTATGATTTAGGACGTGAAAAATTCCTAGAAAAAACGTGGGAGTGGAAAGAAGAGTATGCTGGACACATTCGCGCACAATGGGCGAAGCTTGGCCTTGCATTAGACTACTCTCGTGAACGTTTCACACTCGATGCAGGTCTATCAGATGCAGTTAAAACAGTATTCGTTCAATTATATGAAAAAGGCTTAATTTATCGCGGGGAGCGTATTATTAACTGGGACCCAGCAGCGAAAACAGCCTTATCTGATATTGAAGTAATCTATCAGGATGTTCAAGGTGCATTCTACCATATGAAATACCCGTTAGCAGATGGCTCAGGCTTTGTGGAAGTGGCCACAACTCGCCCTGAAACAATGCTAGGTGACTCTGGCGTAGCAGTTCACCCGAAAGATGAGCGTTATCAACATTTAATTGGTAAAACAGTTATTTTACCGATTGTCGGTCGTGAAATTCCAATCGTAGCAGATGATTATGTTGATATGGAATTCGGTACGGGCGTTGTAAAAATGACTCCAGCCCATGACCCGAACGACTTTGAAGTTGGTAACCGCCATAATTTAGAACGCATTCTTGTTATGAATGAAGATGGCACAATGAATGAACTTGCTGGTAAATATAATGGCATGGATCGTTTTGAATGTCGTAAACAAATCGTAGCAGATTTACAAGAAGCGGGTGTCTTAATTAACATTGAAGAGCATATGCACTCTGTAGGACACTCTGAACGTTCTGGTGCGGTTGTTGAACCTTACCTATCTGCACAATGGTTCGTTAAAATGCAACCACTTGCAGATGCTTCTTTAGAGCTTCAAAAAGATGAGGAAGGTAAAGTGAATTTTGTACCTTCTCGTTTTGAAAACACATATTCTCGTTGGATGGAAAATATCCGTGACTGGTGTATCTCTCGTCAACTATGGTGGGGACATCAAATTCCTGCCTGGTATCACAATGAAACAGGTGAGATTTACGTAGGGAAAGAAGCCCCTGCTGATGCAGAAAATTGGACACAAGATGAAGACGTATTAGATACATGGTTCTCATCTGCACTATGGCCGTTTTCTACAATGGGTTGGCCAGACGAGGCAAATGAAGAATATCAACGTTACTACCCAACAAGTACGCTTGTAACGGGCTATGATATTATTTTCTTCTGGGTTTCTCGTATGATTTTCCAAGGTATTGAATTTACGGAACAACGCCCATTCAAAGATGTATTAATCCATGGATTAGTACGTGATGGTGAAGGACGTAAGATGAGTAAATCACTTGGTAATGGTGTAGATCCTATGGATGTTATTGAGAAATACGGTGCTGATTCACTTCGTTATTTCTTAGCTACAGGCTCATCTCCAGGTCAAGATTTACGTTATACAACTGAAAAAGTAGAGTCGGTTTGGAACTTTGCTAATAAAATTTGGAATGCTTCTCGTTTTGCATTAATGAATATGGATGGTATGTCATTTGACGAAATCGACTTAACTGGTGAAAAATCAGTTGCCGATAAGTGGATTTTGACTCGCTTAAATGAGACGATTGAACGTGTAACATCGTTAGCAGACCGCTATGAATTCGGTGAAGTAGGACGTGAGCTCTATAACTTCATTTGGGATGATTTCTGTTCTTGGTATATTGAAATGGCGAAATTACCATTGAATGGTGAAGATGAAGCTGCTAAGAAAACGACTCGCTCTATATTAGCTTATGTACTAGACCAAACAATGCGTCTATTACATCCGCTTATGCCATTCATTACAGAAGAAATTTGGCAACACTTACCGCATGAAGGTGAGTCAATTACAGTTGCAGCATGGCCAACGGTACGTGCAGACCTTCACTTTGCTGAAGAAGCAGACAATATGAAGCTTCTTATGGATATTATACGTTCAGTGCGCAATATTCGTGCGGAAGTGAACACACCAATGAGCAAAAAAGTACCATTATACATTTCTGCTAAAGATGCAGCTACCGTTGCCATTCTTGAAGCGAATAAAGGCTATTTAGAAAAATTCTGTAATCCAGAGCCATTAACAATTGGTGAAGGCTTAGAGGCTCCAGGACAGTCTATGACGGCCGTAGTAACAGGAGCAGAGCTATTCTTACCACTTGTAGGACTTATCAACTTAGAGGAAGAGATTGCTCGTCTGGAAAAAGAATTAGAAAAATGGGCAAAAGAAGTGAAGCTTGTTACTGGTAAGCTGTCAAATGAGAAATTTGTATCAAAAGCACCAGAAGCATTGGTTAACGCAGAACGCGAAAAATTAGCGGACTATGAAGGTAAACATGCCGTTGTATTAAAACGTTTAGAAGAACTAAAAAATATGTAATCATTAAAATGATTTATTGAAACAGCAGATGGTGAAAAAGTCATCTGCTGTTTTTCTTTTTATGCGTCAAAAGATATGTATTGAGTTAGGAAATATTATATAGTATTATACAATGTAGTTAGTATAATAGATAAAGGCAAACTACCCGAAAGGTTAGGACGCAAAGCCTAGGGTCTAAGGTGAAGAGAGAATTGTTTTTTTTACTATGATTGCCTGGTTACCATTTAATGTAATTTCATTTAATTTTATGGCTATTCTATTGTGATTAGAATAGCTTTTTTCTTTGTTACGATAATAATTTTGGAGGTTTTTCATGTCTGGAAATATTGGAACAATAGTAGTGAAGGTCAACAAAGCCTGTGATGATTTAGATTTTGTGAATGCAAGAGGACTAATAGAGGCAAATCTTCTAAAGCTATCGGAAGCAAAATACTATCGCCTATTAAACGCAAGTGGGCGTGTACTTATTAAACATATATTAGCAAATGGCGACGGGCACAATGAAGTCAAACAAACATTAACACGAACTGATTTCCTAGTGATTAATAAAATTAATGAGTATTGTTCGAACTTTGATATTTCAATGTTGAAAAGAACATTAAAAAACTCATTTGAATTAGTGCAAAGATCAGATGTATTGCCACTTTTAAATAATGATGCAAAAATTATTTTAGACGATATGGGTGCTCTTTTAGGCGTCCATCAATTACATTAATTTGCTGTTTATTTGCAAAAAACTAGTTAAAAACACACAGATAATCACTCCTACAGTGCTTTTCTGTGTGTTTTTAAAATTGTGTCAGAATTGTTTGTGTGCCTGGCACGCTTTATACTAGAGTGAGAGGGAGTGTTTCTTTTGTTTACAACGATAAAAGCATGTACAGATTTTATTTTTACATTAAAAGCGGTTGATCATAAACGTGAGCCATTAGTAATGATGCGCGAAGTATTGGCTCGTTTGGGAGACCCGCAGAACAAGCTACGAACTATACATCTAGCAGGTTCCAATGGCAAAGGGTCTACTGTAAATGTATTGAGGGAGATGTTGGAGAATGCAGGTTATCGAGTAGGGGCTTTTACTTCTCCGCATTTAACGCGTGTCAATGAACGGATGACGATTAACGGCATGCAAATTTCGGATGAGCAATTTTTACAATATATGAACAATATCGCTTCAATTATTGAAGCGCATTATAATGGGGACTATCCAAGCTTTTTTGAGGTCGTAACACTTATTATGTTCCAGTATTTTGCTGAAGAAGAAGTAGATTTTGCACTTATTGAAACAGGGCTTGGTGGGCGCTTAGATGCGACCAATGTGATCACACCACTTGTTTCAATTATTACGACAATTTCATTGGAGCATACAGCATTTTTAGGCGATACGTATGCGAAAGTTGCATTTGAAAAGGCAGGGATTATTAAAGAAGGAGTGCCTGTTGTGGTGGGCGTTAAAAACGATGAGGCGCTTGCTGTTATTCAAAAAGTTGCACAACAACGTCAAGCCAAATGTCTTGTTTTAGGATACGATTTTCACGTCGTAGCACAAAATCAACGGGTTGGTATGCAATCCTTTAATTATCGTAATGCAAATGTTGAACTAACTGATATTCAATTAAAAATGGCTGGAGAGCATCAAATTGCTAATGCCAGTCTTGCCATAACAGCAATGGATATTTTACGTGAGCAGGGACATATTCAACTAACAGAACAGGCTATGCTTCAGGCGCTTCAAACTGCACAGTGGGCAGGCCGCTTTGAACAATTTCCAAATAATATTGTGCTAGACGGTGCCCATAATTCAGAAGGAACCGCCGCATTGATTCAAACGCTTCAGACAGTTTATTCGCATCATCATTATCACTTTATTTATGCAGCGCTTTCTGATAAAGATCATGCAAATAGTATTGCATTAATGGATGCAGTGGCAACTTCTATGTCGTTTACACAAATTGGCTTGCCAAATGCCATGCCAGCTGAAAAATTAGCGATGTTATCAACACATAATAACAAACAATATGATGCGAATTGGCAGGCAATAGTCCAAACCGTTATACAAAGCAGGGAGCCTCAAGATATTGTTGTAATTACTGGCTCACTTTATTTTATAGCGGAAGTTCGGCAATGGTTGAAGGAGGAAACACGATGATTCCTCAGTTTGATCAATATAAAAAAAAATGGGCATTAGCAAGTGATGATATCATTAAGCCTGGACTAACGGCTATTGAAGAAGCTTTAGCACTAGTGGGAAATCCAGAGAGAAAACTACAAATTGTGCATCTTGCAGGTACGAACGGCAAAGGCTCAACACTGACATTTTTAGAGTCGATTGCGCAACAACATGGTTTAAAAGTAGGGAAGTTTATGTCTCCTTGCATTTTAAATGTGCATGATCAAATTCAAGTAATGAGCAAGCCAATTTCTAAAGAAGAGATGGATTGCGTTTTTCAACAAATGAAAAGTGCCGGACTTAGTGGGAAGCTGACAGATTTTGAGCTACTAACAGTTGCAGCATTTTTGCACTTTGTCCATAGCGACGTAGATGTGGCATTCATTGAAGCGGGTATGGGGGGCTTACTAGATAGTACTAATGTCGTAATGCCCATTGTCTCCATTATTCCAAGTATTGCGCTTGAACATACGAAATTTTTAGGAACGACAATTGAAAGTATTGCCGAGCATAAAGCAGGGATTATTAAGCAAAATCGTCCTGTTGTTATTGGTGAGGTACCGTTAGAGGCGATGGCCATAATTAATAAAGTTGCAAAAGCAAAGCATGCTCCAATTTTAGAGCTATCAAAACAATTTACAATTGAGCAAATGGATGATGATGAGTGTTATACAAATAAAGAAAAAAACATATGTATTGCCAATCTCACTCGTAAGATGAAAGGGCCGCATCAGGGTAATAATATGGCATTAGCTATTACCGCTTTTTTTGAAGTAGCTACAGCATTAGACGTTGCCATCAACGAAGAAAGCATACGCTATGGTATTAAAATGGCAAGTATTTTAGGACGTTTTGAAGAAGTAATGCCTTATATTATTTTTGACGGTGCGCATAATCCAGCAAGTGCAGAAAAATTGGTAGAGACGGTCCGTCGAGAATTTCCTGATGAGTCCATTACGTTCGTTATAGGCATATTAGGTGATAAAGATGTAAAAGAAGTTTTGCAATACTTTGAGCAAATTAGCGATCATTTTTATTTTGTTGATTTTGATAATCCGCGTGCTATGTCCGCAAAAGATATGGTAGAACTAAGTAATGCACCCCATAAAGTGGTTTTACGTGATTACATTCAATTTATACAACAGCAATCAGAAAACCAGTGCAGAACAATTGTATCAGGCTCTTTATATTTATTAACAGAGGTTCGTAGTAGGTTACTACAATCCAACAATTAGGAACGTCAATTTATAGTTTTATAATTACAAGAAGGACAAGTAATTCGTCATCGTTCTACTGAAAACAACGTAACCTTCCGTTAGTTGAACCACATGTATTATGAAAGTGTCACAGCGTGGAAACAAGCTCTATAGCCGTGTTTAACGTGGAGAATGCACGAAATTAGGCGAGCGATCATGATGTGACGAGCTTTGAAAATTAAAGACGGTTTTTGAAAGTTTATAGCGATAAATTTTTTAGACGAGACGACAGTAGTCTCGTCTTTTTTTATGTTTATTTTGATAGGTTGAAATAAGAGGTGATGAACGTATGAAAATTGTTAGTCAGGTAATCAGAAAACAAATAGTGCGCGCAATGCTAATTGGTGGCATCGTGGGTCTTTTTGGGGTAGCCATTTTTTTAGGTGTTCTCCAGGCAAGTACCCAATTTTCTTTAAAAAAGGATAGCGAGGTCGCAAAAAACGAAACGGAAGCACCAGTAGAGGGAAATTCAGAAACAATACCGACAGCAGGAGGTACTGGAACCTCGACAATGTTTTATGCGAGTCAAGCAGGTGTATTTTCTAATTATGAAAGTGCAAGTGCGTTTATAGCAGAACATCCTACACTGCAAGAAAGTGCAATTGTGGAAGTAGAGAGTAAATATTATGTATGGACAAGTATGGTGACAGAGGAAAGTGACTTAGTTTTTTTAAAGGATCCTCCAACATTTAAAAAAGTTTTCAATGTTACTGGCGATAGTTGTAAAGAGCCGACCATTGCAGAAATAACGAATGTATTAGCAGATAAAAATACGAAAAAATTAAATTTTAGTGAGGCAGCAAATGATTCCACATTGCCTTCCGATTGGCAAAGTATTGGCAAGGCAGCAACATCTATTTCTAGTGATATAAGCATTATCCGTCTTCAAATTTTTGCGCATTACAAATCCAAAAATCCTTGTCTTCAAACGAAATTTTAAGTAAAGAATATAGCAAAAAGTACATTATCTTGATTTTTAGAAAATTTTCAAAAACCACTTTCTCCGTTATGATAGAGAGAAGGAGGAATGGTGAAAAAATGTTTGAAACGAATCATAAATTAGTGCTTGCTTCCGCATCACCACGACGTAAAGAATTGCTTGCGATGCTTGACCTTCCGTTTGAAATTGTGACAAGTGAAGTAGAAGAGACAAGCGTAACCGCAACAACAATGCAAGATTATGTGAAAGGTGTGGCACTTTTAAAAACGCGGGATGTCGCTCAAAAAGTATCAAATGCAACGATTATTGGTGCAGATACGATTGTCGTCTTTGACAATGAGCTACTGCATAAGCCAAAAACACGTGAGGAAGCCATTTCTCACTTATCACGGTTATCAGGCAAGCGTCATGCGGTCATGACTGCTGTTGCCATCATTGAACCAAATGGATTGGAAACGACATTTGTCGAAGAAACAGCTGTTGTATTCCATACTTTATCACAGGAGCTTATAGAAGCGTATGTAGCCTCTGGAGATTCTTATGATAAGGCAGGCGGTTATGGTATTCAAACAGTTGGTACCCTTTTAGTTGAGCGAATTGAAGGAGATTATAACAATGTTGTGGGCTTACCACTTGCAGCGTTGTTCGCGCAATTGGTAGCACGACGAATTATCCAATTTGCGAAGGAGTGAAGCTATTGCCAATAGATGTTATACCAGATATGATGATTCGCGACGTTCATTTAGCAGATCGACCTCGGGAAAGACTATTACGGCAAGGTGCTAAGAGCTTATCCAATCAGGAGCTATTGGCTATATTACTGAGGACAGGCACGAAGGAAGAATCTGTTCTTGTCCTTGCCAATCGTGTTTTAAATACATTTGAACGTTTACACCAATTAAAACATGCAACAATTGAAGAAATGGTCGCCATAAAGGGTATTGGAGAGGTAAAGGCAATTCAACTATTAGCCGCAATCGAACTCGGAAGGCGCTTGTCTCAAAAGCAAAATGATGATAAATATACGGTTCGTTCTCCGCAAGACGCCGCAGCTTACCTTATGCCTGATATGATCTCTTTAAGTCAGGAACATTTTGTTGTCCTTTTTCTTGATGTGAAAAATCAAATCATTCATAAAAAAACGATTTTTATCGGGGGTTTGAATGCGTCCATTGTGCATCCGAGAGAAATCTTTCGTGAGGCTGTAAAGCGCTCTGCTGCCTCAATTATTTGTGCTCATAATCACCCAAGTGGTGTGCCGACACCGAGCCCGGAAGATATTGAGGTAACGAAAAGAATTCAGGAAGCTGGTTTTATTATTGGTATTGAGTTACTGGATCATATCATCATCGGTGACCACCAGTTTACTAGCTTAAAAGAAAAAGGTTATTTTTAGCACTGTACGCGTAAAGGCTTCCTTGCTGGAGCTTCTAGTAAATAAGCGTCAGCCTTTAGAAGGCATCCCATTAACCTAACTACTCGCCAGCGAATAGAATAATGCTTGTGCTTGCAATAGTGGGGCTAGTACGTTTTGCTACAGAGCATTTTGCAAATTAAATAGCTTTGGCAACAAGCTGAGCTCTGCAAAATTTTTGCAGAGCTTTTTAGAATACAAAAGGCGTTAATGCTCCGAAATGCGTTTTATCTTGCAAAAATTTTTTCTAGTTTATTTTAGGGTCAGTATAGTTTGAACGGTTTTTAAGCACTTTAATAAAAAATGAACCTTTTTGATTGAATGACGTTATTGTATTCGTAGAAAAATATCTATAGCATTCACAAAAATTGGTAGCCTATAATGCGTTGTCTTACATGAAAAAAAATAATATGCTAATCTATACGTACTATTTTTAGTTTAAGAGGGAATTAAAATAGTAAGTTTTCTGCAAGATGTGGTATGTGGCACTACAAATTCTTGCATTTATCCGTTATAATGAACGGTATGATTTTATGTCAACGATAGTATGGCTTAAATAGAAAGGGAGTACACAATTTGTTTGGATTAGGTAGTAAAGATGTCGGGATTGACCTTGGCACAGCGAATACATTAGTTTTTATTAAAGGGAAGGGGATCGTTTTACGCGAGCCTTCAGTAGTAGCAAAAAACACAAAAACAGGAGACATCGTTGCAGTTGGTAATGATGCGAAAAATATGATTGGCCGTACACCTGGATCAATCGTGGCGATTCGTCCGATGAAAGATGGCGTTATTGCTGATTATGATATTACAACAGCGATGATTGAATATTATTTAAAAGAAGCTTGTAAAAATTCCGGCGGAAATTGGAAAAAACCGAATGTAATGATTTGTGTGCCATACGGTATTACATCGGTAGAGCAACGTGCAGTTATCGATGCTTCTCGTCAAGCTGGTGCAAAAGAAGCCTTTACAATTGAAGAACCATTTGCAGCTGCTATTGGAGCAAACTTACCTGTTTGGGATCCAACTGGTTCTATGGTTGTTGATATCGGTGGCGGTACAACTGAAGTAGCGGTAATCTCTTTAGGTGGTATTGTGACAAGTGAATCTGTACGTATTGGCGGGGATGCTATGGATCAATCAATCATTTCATATATCCGTAAATCGTATAACTTAACAATTGGTGAACGTACTGCAGAAGCAGTTAAAATGGAAATTGGGACAGCATTCGCTGAAGGCCCAGAAGAGAAAATGGAAATTAGAGGTCGTGACCTTTTAACAGGTTTACCAAAAACAATTGAGATTTCGTCTCAGGAAATTTCAGATTCATTGCGTGAAGCGGTATCGTCAATTATTGACGGTGTACGTAAAACATTAGAACAAACACCTCCAGAATTATCTGCAGACGTGATGGAGCGAGGTATTGTGTTAACTGGTGGTGGCGCATTATTAACGAATTTAGACAAAGTTATTAGCCGTGAAACAAATATGCCTGTATTTATTGCAGAAGATCCATTAGACTGTGTAGCTATTGGAACAGGTAAAGCTCTAGATCATATTGATCTAATTCGTCAACAACAAGTAAAAGGGTAAGGAGGTTTAGGCAATGCCACATTTTTTTTTCAATAAGAAATTAATACTGCTATTAGTGGGCATGGTTTTTCTTGTGGCATTGATTAGCTTCTCATTACGAGATCGGACGAACGCAACTTTACCAGAGCAAATTATTAAAGATACTGTCGGCGTCGCGCAATCTATTGTTGCGAAGCCGGCGAATTACATAGCTGGTATTTTTAATAATATTGACTCCCTCTTAAACACGTACGAAGAAAACAAACGTTTAAAAGCACGCTTAGAAGATTTTGCAGCTGTACAAGCCGAAGCATTGGTATTAAAATCTGAAAATGAAAAGCTATTAGAACTTACAAAGTCAGAAAGTTTAAAGGCGTTTAATCCTATTCAAGCAACGGTTATTGCTAGAAATCCAGACCAATGGGAAGAAAAAATTATTTTAGATAAAGGTTCATCCCATGGTGTAGAAAAAAATATGGCAGTTATGACAGCGAAAGGGCTAATCGGTAAAATTACGTTAGTGACTCCTTTCACCTCTGAGGTTGAGCTTTTATATACAAATAATCCTAATTATCGTGTGTCAGCGATGGTTTTAGGAGAAAAAGAAGCATACGGTTTAATCGAGGGCTTTGATAAAGAACGAAATGAACTCATTATGAAGCGAATCGATTCTAGCTTAAATGTGAAGGAAGGCGAAAAAGTAGTTTCTTCAGGTTTAGGTGGTATTTTCCCTAAAGGTGTACCAATCGGAGAAATTACGGAAGTTAGCACAGATGATTTTGGCTTAACGAAAATGGCTTATGTAAAACCATCTGCTGATTTTTCTCTATTAGAAAATGTTGTTATCGCAAAACGATCATTAACAGTTATTGATGGTTCTGACGGAGATGCAACGAATGAAGATTTAACAAATCCACAAAAGGTTACTGAAGAGGGGGAAAAGTAATGGTTCGGTTTCTTATTCCCTCTGTTGCAGTATTGCTATTTTTACTAGAACCAGAGTTTGCTATGCTTTCACCGATTGAAGTGGGCGGGCATGTCTATTATCTAGTACCTCGATTTCTAATTCTATACTTAATATTTATATCCATCTATTACAGCCGTCAACGAGCGGTAATGTATGGACTTTTTTTTGGTGTCTTGTATGATGTGTTTTACATTGATATTATTGGATTATATTCGGTACTATATCCGCTAATTTGTTTTTTAGCAGGGTCTATCGTGAAAATAATTCATCAGCACTTAGTTGTGACTACAACTATTTCAGTTGTTTTAGTAGCAATTTTAGAATTCGTACTTTATCAATTCTTCTATCTAATCGCTTTTACAACGATACCGTTAACGGATTTCTTACAATCACGACTACTGCCAACAATCATTGCAAATACGTTATTTTTAATGATTCTTGGTTGGGCCTTCAAGTATCTAATTAATGCGCGTGTCTTACAGAGAGCACGTGAAGTTTCTTAATATCAAGAGCAACGTGAGGTGAGGCATTCATGAAAAAACAATTAGTTAATATGAAGGGAACAAAGGATGGTTTTGTTCTTCGTTTAGACGATCAATGTTCGTATGCCGATTTAGTAGAAGAGCTAAAGCGAAAAGTTTCAGAAGGCGGTATCGATGGTAAAGTAGATGTACAATTACATTTAGGCTATCGATACTGTTCAGATGAACAAGTAAAAGAGCTAGTGAAAATTGTTCAAGAATCAGAACAATTAGTTGTAGCAAAAGTGCAAAGTGAAGTACTGACTGTCCATGAGAGCAACAAGAAAATGATAGAAAGCCAACAAGATACATATGTAGGAGTGGTCAGATCGGGACAAATTCTACGTGCCTCAGGGGATATAGTAATTGTGGGGAATGTGAATCCGAATGGACGGGTAGAAGCTGGTGGTAATGTATACGTCCTTGGCAGACTAAAGGGAATTGTACATGCAGGTGTACATGGAAATAAGGAAGCAATCATTGCTGCCTCTCGTTTAGAAGCCACACATATTATGATTGCTGATCAGGTTGAGGCAATGTCTGATGAACATGTAAAAGCTATCAATCAAGCAGACATGGCTTGTGCATTTATCGGCTATGATGGGCGTATTGCGTACGATCAAATTCATGCGTTAAAAAATATTCGACCATTATTAAATGTGTCTAAGGGAGGAAGCTAGTGTGGGAGAAGCGATCGTCATAACTTCAGGTAAGGGCGGTGTCGGTAAAACGACAACAACGGCTAACCTCGGGACTGCATTGGCTCTACAAGGGAAAAAAGTATGTTTAGTAGATACAGATATTGGCTTGAGAAATTTAGATGTGATTCTAGGTCTCGAAAACCGTATTATTTATGATTTAGTTGATGTTGTTGAAGGACGTTGCAAAATCCATCAAGCATTGATTAAAGATAAACGTGTAGATGATAAACTATTTTTATTACCTGCTGCTCAAACGACAGATAAAAATGCTGTCACACCTGAGCAAATGGAGAGCTTAGTAGAGGAATTAAAGAGAGACTATGATTATGTTTTAATAGATTGCCCTGCTGGTATTGAGCAAGGTTATCGCAATGCGGTAGCAGGTGCAGACCATGCAATCGTTGTAACAACACCAGAAATTTCTGCTGTACGGGATGCAGACCGAATTATTGGACTGCTTGAACAAGAAGAAATTACAGCTCCTAAACTTATTATTAATCGTATTCGTCAGCATATGATGAAAAACGGCGATACACTGGACGTCAATGAAATTACAACACATTTGTCTATTGATCTATTAGGCATTATTGTTGATAGTGAAGGTGTTATCTCATCCTCAAATAAAGGTGAGCCAGTCGTTATGGATCCAACGAATAAGGCATCTTTAGGTTACCGTAATATTGCCCGTCGCATATTAGGTGAATCTGTGCCATTAATGGCCATTGAGGACGAGCATCGTGGAATGTTCTCAAAACTTAAAGCATTATTTTCAAGATAATCAAAACCTTTTCGTGCACATGCGCGGAAAGGTTTTTTTATTGTTAGTAAATTGTGTGAGAATTGTATGAGTGACTGGCACATGCATGAATGGACATGCTGCCTCATATAGTGTGAAAAAAGAGGATGAGAGCTTGTTTAAAAAATGGAAATGGATTGTCATGATATTACTTGTGGCTGCAATTATGCTTATGATTCGCTTAGAAGATCAAGGCGTAATGGAAACACCTGTGCGAAAGCTTGTAACGACATCAGCAGATTTAACATATTTAAGTGAGCTCGGAAAAAGTCTGCTGAAAAAAGAGGAAGAAACGATAATGGTTTCCAGTGATATAGGGCAAACTGAACTATTAACGTTTTCAAATGCGCAAGTTTTTAAAGAGGGGTTTTTATTACAATATGATGTGGGCCTCCCTGTATATGCGGGCCAAAGTGGGCTCGTTGTTTTTACAGGTCATACTAAATATACTGGTAAAACGATGACAGTTAGCTATGAGGATGGTACAACTGTCTCTTATGGGATGCTTGATAGTTTAGCACAGTTACCATACACAACAATACAGGCCAACGACTTGATCGGTATGAAGCAGACTGGACAACTCTATATTTCGATTGAGAAAGACAAAAAGCATTTAAATTTAGAAGAAATTGTGCAGTGGCTTGAAACGACGGAGAACGATGAAGGTTAAATTGCATTTACTTTGTATCCCTCTGATTCTGTTAATGATTTTCAGTGGTCAGATCGCTTATTATGCAATTATTTTAACTTCTTTGCTATGGCATGAAGCGGGCCATATATTGGCTGCGGTGCTTTGTGGCGTGAAAATAAAATCATGTGTGATCGCACCCTATGGAGGGGAAATAGAATTTGAAAATCCAGCAGCTGTGCAGGCATCTTCACTACTTTGGATTGCACTAGGAGGTCCAATCGCCACAATACTGGGGATTGGTCTTGCTTTTTTTATGCCGGATTTAATTGCCATTCGACTTGTCAATGTGCAGCTAGTATTACTAGTAATTAATTTAATACCCATCATTCCACTAGATGGTGGAAGGATACTATTAGCTTGTTTATTTTTATTTTATCCAAGTGTGCGAGTTTTTGAATATTATTATTCGCTTTCTCTTATTTTTGCCACTATACTATTCATAGTAACTTTAGGAAATTTACCACAATCCATTTTTTTAGCTGTTTTGTGCCTGTTTATATGGTTGCAAGTACTAAAAGAATGGAACTATCGAAAGTACCGTTTAGCATTTGAGAAATATGTAATGAACAGGTTGACTTGATAGAATCCATGTGGTAGTATTTTAATGTTATTGTTTGTAGCACCCGTGCTACTACAACCGCTCTGGGAAGGTTTAAGCATCTTTGGATCACCTTCATAAACAGGCGAGTCTGAGTCTAAGAGGAGGTGCAGTAAAATGTACGCAATTATTGAAACTGGTGGTAAACAAATCAAAGTAGAAGCTGGTCAAGAAATCTATGTTGAGAAATTAGGCGTAGAAGCTGACGAGGTTGTAACTTTCGATAAAGTTCTATTCGTAGGTGGCGAAAACGTTAAAGTTGGAGCTCCATTCGTAGAAGGCGCTACAGTAACAGCTAAAGCTGTGAAAGAAGGCCGTCAAAAGAAAATCGTTGTTTTCAAATTGAAAGCTAAAAAGAACTACCGTCGTAAACAAGGTCACCGTCAACCTTATACAAAATTAGTTGTTGAATCAATCAATGCTTAATTGTGAGGTGTAACATTTGATAAAAGTTACGATACATCATGATGAAAACAGACATGTGTCTGCATTTGAATTTTCAGGACATGCTGAGTACGACGAATCTGGTAAAGATCTAGTATGTGCAGGCGCATCTACCATTGCCATTGGTACGGTGAATGCGATTTATGCATTATTACAATTGCAACCAGAAGTTGAACAAGCAGCTGAAGGTGGAGGTTATCTTAAGGTATCTTTACCAACAGATTTAGAGCCTGAAATTGATACGAAACTACAATTAATTGTCCAAGTAATGACTGCTCAAGTGTATTCTATGGTGCAAAATTACGGACAATATATCCAAATCAACTACAACCAAGTAGGAGGTGGAACAGAATGAAATTGTTATTAGCATTAGACCTTCAACTTTTCGCATCGAAAAAAGGGGTAGGTTCTACAAAAAACGGACGTGACTCTGAGTCTAAACGTCTTGGCGCTAAACGTGCTGATGGCCAATTTGTAACTGGTGGTTCTATTCTTTACCGTCAACGCGGTACAAAAATTTACCCAGGTACAAACGTAGGTCGTGGTGGCGATGATACACTATTTGCTAAAGTTGATGGCGTTGTTAAATTCGAACGCTTAGGTCGCGATCGCAAACAAGTATCTGTATACCCAGCTACACAAGAAGCTTAATTTTAATAAAGTAGACATAAAGCGGAGGACTGCATTTATTGCAGTCCTTTTTTTGGCTAAATTTCAATGAAGAATTAAGGGAAAAATACATCAAAACTTGTTATACTAGTTAAGATAACTTTATTGGAGTGAATGGGATGAACAATCAATCACTAACCATTAGTGAGGTATTACGTTTTGCAAATCATGATTATGTGAATCAACTTCAACTTATTCGCATGAATTTAGATTTAGGTAGAATTGATGAATCAAAAGAACTTATTCAACATTATTCGGAACAGCTACGAGTATTGTCTATCATGAATCGTCTACAATTACCACAAACAATGGAGTGGCTACAAACAGCAGGATGGCGTTATCCATCTTTACCGCTGGAGCTTAATGGTGAGATCAAAAAACCAGTCACTAATAATATTGACAAGGATGTTGTAGAGTATTTAAACAAAACAGTTATGCATGTTTATGATACATTAGATCCATTTACGGAGCAGAGCTTAGCGCTTGATGTACGTGTTGACGATCATACATTTGTTTTGGCGTTTACGCTAAATGGACTGTGGAGTGCAGACGCATTCACCGAAAAAGGTTTGAAACAATTCGACATTCAAACAATTGTGCAGACAAATACGTGCTGGCAATATGTGTTGAGTGCAAATAGGGAGTGAAATAAATGTTTGTCGATCACGTAAAGATATATGTTAAAGGTGGCGATGGCGGCGATGGAATGGTAGCCTTTCGCCGTGAAAAATATGTACCAAATGGTGGGCCAGCTGGTGGAGATGGCGGTCACGGAGGTAACGTAGTATTTGAAGTAGAAGAAGGCTTACGTACGTTAATGGATTTCCGTTATAAACGTCACTTCAAAGCAGAACGTGGTGAACACGGGATGAGTAAAGGGATGCACGGAAAACGCGCTGAAGATTTAATTGTTAAGGTGCCACCAGGTACAGTTGTGATGAATGAGGAAACAGGAGAAGTCATTGCAGATTTAGTTGAGCATGGCCAACAAGCGATTATCGCGAAATCAGGTCGTGGTGGACGCGGAAATTCTCGCTTTGCAACACCTGCCAATCCTGCGCCTGAGCTTTCTGAAAAAGGCGAGCCAGGACAAGAATTAAATGTTATATTAGAGTTAAAAGTATTAGCAGATGTTGGTTTAGTTGGTTTCCCAAGTGTAGGTAAATCCACACTATTATCAGTTGTTTCTGCAGCAAAACCAAAGATTGGCGCTTATCATTTTACGACAATCGTGCCGAATTTAGGAATGATTGAAACAGATGATCACCGAAGCTTTGCAATGGCAGATTTACCAGGGCTAATTGAAGGCGCGCATGAAGGCGTAGGGTTAGGACACCAATTTTTACGTCATATCGAACGTACACGTGTCATTGTGCATGTTATCGATATGTCAGGTATGGAAGGCCGTGACCCGTACGAAGATTATTTAACAATTAACGAGGAGTTAAAGCAATATAATTTGCGTTTAACAGAGCGTCCTCAAATTATTGTAGCAAATAAAATGGATATGCCAGAAGCAGAAGAGAACTTAGTGGAATTCCGCAAAAAAGTTGGAGAAGATGTGCAAATCTTCCCAATCTCAGCAGTTTCACGCCAAGGCTTAAAAGAATTATTATTTGCTATAGCAGATTTACTTGAAGTAACGCCTGAGTTCCCACTATTTGAAGAAGTAGAGGAGCAATCAGATGCAACAGTAATGTACAAGCATCAATCGCAAGGCGAAGATTTCGAGATTACTCGTGATGATGACGGTGCATTTATCATTAGTGGCTACTCGATTGAACGTCTATTTAAAATGACAGACTTTAGTCGTGAAGATGGTATTCGTCGTTTCGCACGCCAATTGCGCGGTATGGGTGTGGATGAGGCATTGCGTGAGCGTGGTGCTCAAAACGGTGATACAGTTCGTCTACAAGAGTTCGAGTTCGAATTTATAGATTAAGACAGGAGTTTTAGGGGGAAGCGTATGAAGAATGTTGCGAATCAGCGATATTATTTAGTTCGTGAAGATGTATTAACGGATGCTATGCAAAAAACATTGGAGGCAAAGCAATTACTTTCAAGTGGTTCGGTATCCTCCATCTGGGATGCGGTAAAGCAAGTGGATTTATCGCGCAGTGCGTTTTACAAATATCGTGATGCTGTATTTCCTTTTCACTCAATTGTACAGGAGCGCATTTTAACCGTCTTTTTACAGCTTCAAGATCGAAAAGGAACGTTGGCCAAATTGTTAGAAACTGTGACCAATTCACATTGTAATGTACTGACAATCCATCAAACTATACCAATTCAAGGACGTGCGAATGTGACATTGTCATTAGATGTGACGAGTATGACTTCTGAACTTGATGACTTAATACAGCAGTTAAAACGTTTAGATTTTGTTGAATCTGCAGAGGTAATAAGTTCTGGTGCATTGTAAGGGGCTATTAAAAAAAGCCCCTTTGCTTTTTATTAGTTAATGCTGGTAGATGTTGATACAAAATTTCGCTCCCTTTCCGCATGCGATGAGCAAGCCTCTCTGAAGCTGAAAAATAGCTTCTGTGAGGTTTCGCTAAAGTCGCGATCCTGCAGAAATACTGCGAAATTTTTTAAAATACCCGAGCATAGTGTACAAAACTGCATTTGCTATAAGCGATAGTGTTGAACCTGCTAGCAAAAGCAGTATCTACTATCACATTTACACATTTTAGAGGGAGGCTGTATTACATAGCCTTTTCTTTTTATAAAGAGTTTTCCAAACATTATAAATGTTTCATATACTACGAATTAAAGAAGGAGGTCATTTCGATGACAGAGCGACAGTGGGAGAAACGAATTGCATATTTAGGACCTGAAGCATCATTTACATACTTAGCGACAAAATCTATCTTCCCAACTGATTTGCTTGTCCCGTGTACAACGATACCTGAATGTATTGAGGCAGTAGCAGAGGGCAAGGTCGATTTAGCAGTTGTACCATTAGAAAATGCTTTAGAAGGCTCAGTACCATTGACGCTCGATTATTTATTCCATGAGGCAACGCTTTATGTAACAGGTGAGCTACAATTGAAAATTCAACAACATTTAATGGTCAATAAGGCGCAAAAGAATAATTGGGAATCCATCAAAGGGGTATATTCACATCCGCATGCTTTAGCGCAATGTCATAAATATTTATTTTATCGCTTTAGTGATGTACCGTTACATCAAACAACATCAACAGCTGCTGCAGCTAAATTTGTATCAGAAAATCCTGATGATTGCATTGCAGCAGTAGGTAATGCAGCCGCTGCTGCAAAATACGGAATAGAAATCGTTCAAGATAATATTCATGATTTTCATTTTAATCATACTCGTTTCTTTGTGTTATCTAAGCAAAATAAACGATTACCACAGGAATTATCAGATGGGCAAGCTAAAACAACCTTTATGATTACGTTACCGACAGATCGATCAGGGGCTTTACACCAAGTTCTTTCTGTTTTTGCGTGGCGACAATTGAATTTAAGTAAAATTGAATCACGCCCATTAAAAACAGGTCTCGGTGATTATTTCTTTATGATTGATGTTTTAGCTGATGAAAAAGAACCAATGATGCGAGGTGCTATGGAGGAGCTAGCGGCACTTGGCTGCAAAGTGAAATCGCTTGGTACATACTTTACGTATTTAACATCAGACGAAGGTTAAAAGATTTAGGGGGAGCGAAAATGGGTGGTATTATATTGTTCGATGGTATTTGTAATTTCTGTAATAGCAGTGTGCAATTTATTATTAAACGCGATCAAGCTGCGTTTTTCAAGTTTGCCTCCATTCAAAGTGAAGTTGGGCAAGCACTACTTGCACAATACAACGTCCCTGCAAATATAGATAGTGTAATTTACATTGAACAAGGTACTATTTATTTTGAATCAACAGCAGCACTTAAAATTTGTCGCCGTTTAGATGGCTTATGGCCAGTGTGCTACGCGTTTATTGCGATACCTCAATGTATAAGAAATACGGCATATAAATTATTTGCCAAAAACCGTTATCATCTTTTCGGTCAAAAGGAAGCATGCCTATTACCAACACCTTCACAACGACAACGTTTTCTTTAAATATGGTGTCAGGCACTCAAACAATTTTGAAAATTTTATTACTGTCCAAATAAAAATCCACGGAAGCCAGTCGAGACCACACACTGTAAGACGCAACAAGCCGCGCATATCATAAGCGAGGGTTGCGGCTTACATCGTGCCTGCCGAGTGCTAAGTGGATTTTTATGTTATAGAAAGTGAAATATACCCTATCCATCATCATTGTTTATTGATCTGAGACAAGGTATCCCTTCTTTTGCAAGGATTGCTCAATTAAATCTAAAATATCAACAGAGGGTGCTGTAATAACATGAAGATGAGTGCCACCTGTAAGCGCAGATAAATAGTTTGCCTGAGTGTCATTTACACGTTGTACGAATTTTTCAACTTCATGACGATTCGAGACCATAATCGAAGCAGTAAGCTCTCCGTATATCGGATGCTCAACAATGACATTTTTAACCGTTCCACCACAATCTACAATTGTTAACAATTCGTCTTTGGCATCTTCGGGTGTGTGGAAACATGGGATTGTCCGTTCAACAGTTTGACTGAGCTGCTCTTGGTGCATATAAATATAACCTTGGCTTGTTGCAATAATAGGTTCATTTCTAGCCTTTAATAATGTCATATCATTTACTATGACTTGTCTAGAAACATTTGCAAATTTAGCGAAGTCTGTCCCAGTTATCGGTGTGTTGCTTTTTTTTAACAGTTCTAAAAGTTGCAGTCGGCGTTCCTCGCCTAACATTTTTTTCATAAAAGATCACCTCTGCCATGTAATAAAGGAATAGTTATTCCTTAAGCATTAGTGTACCATGAAGCATTTCCACCATGCGTAATTTTTTGTATCCAAATGAAACATTGAACATATGATACGTAGAGAGGAAGGGAGGAAAAAATTGCGTATTCATATTGTTCAAAAGGGAGATACATTGTGGAAGATTGCGAAAGAGTACGGTATTTCGTTTGAGGATTTAAAACGACTCAATGCTCATCTTGCCAACCCTGATTATATTGTTCCAGGTATGGAAATTATTTTGCCTGAAAAGATAAACATGGAACCACATAAAGGAACACATAAGGAAACACATAAAGAAACACATAAGGAAACACAAATGCATAAAGAGATGCCAACTCAAACAAAGCCTAAGGAAAGTGTTAAAAAAGAGGTGCAAAGACCGATGCCAGTGCCACCACCTATTGTTATTCAACCGCCAGCACCGATGCCTATGCCAGAACCACAGATGATTCCAATACCGTTTCCGATGCCAATGCCGATGCCACAACAACAGCAACCGATGTGGGTGCCTCAGCCAGTAGAACTTAGCTGGAATCAACAATTAGTAATGCCGCAAGTGCAACAACCAGCACCCCCACCACCACCAGTAGCACAACCAGCACCGCCGCCACCACCACCGCCAGCACCAGCACCACCGCCGGTTCATATGGTACCACATATGCCAATGGTACCTCATTGCTCTAGCTGCCATCAGCCAATGCATCATCAAATGTGGTGGCATATGCCAATGCATCCACAAATAGATGCATATGCAATGCCACAGCAACAAATGCCATATGCTATGCCGCAACAGCCAATGCCAACATATGTAGAAGGTGCGAATTTCTTAGAATCGAGCTCATCACCATTCTTTAATGAGCCACAAATGCAGCCTCAATTTGAGCAGATGCCAATGATGCCGATGGGTCAAACTTGTGGTTGTGGTGCACAGCACGGAATGGGTCAAACTTGCGGATGTGGCGCACAGCACGGAATGGGTCAAACTTGCGGATGCGGTGCACAACATGGAATGGGCCAATCCTGTGGATGTGGTTCACAACCGGTAATGATGCCGAATTGGCAATATGATCATGGTCACTGCCCACCGCCATGCCCGCCACCATGTCCTTCAACTGGACCATGGGTTTCACCGAACTTTTTCCCAGGCGGGATGACGCCTTATCGATGGTAAAAAAGCGTACATTGTTGAGGAAGTAAAGCCGAATATTTGGAAGTATAAATATCGATCCAATCATTATTTTGTGAAACGAGCAAAGCAGTTAGAAATAGCAGATAAGGTGAGGGTAATTCATCGCCAACTTGGGCGAATAGAGCCCTCCCTCGTCCTGCCTTTAGTAAAAAGTGATGATGAGCAACTTATCGTTCAAATGTGGCAAGAGGGAAGCCACAGTGCGAATTTCGCGCATAAAAAAGATAGAGAACAATCTTTAAAGTTATTAAATACGTTACATGATACAAATCAAAAAATTGCGTGGCAACGAGTGCCAGGTCTGTATACCTTTTCACAGCTATTAAAATGGCAAATGCGTCATATCCGTTTTAAAAGTAGACGAAATGAATTCAGAACATTTTTAACGAGAGAAGAAGTGGATCAAATCATTCATTTTAGTGAAAAGGCATTGCAGTTAATGGAACAAGAAAATGTGCCAGAAAAAGACCTTACGTTGCTACATGGGGATGTCGTACATCATAATTTTTTATGGTGTTCAGATGGAGAATTACGTTTAATCGATTTTGATCTTGCTCATCTTGGTGAAGCCGATGATGAATATATATTATGGCTGCATCGTGTGTTGCCAGCAGTAGATTATAATATTGATAGTATTTTAAACGAATTACCAGACCTTCAACGATTAGATAAAAGAAAGTTACATCGTTTAAAGTTTCCAAATGAGTTATTGAGAGAGTGGCTATTTGCTGTAGATTTGCCATTAGAACAACAGCTAGTATTTTTAGATTATTTAATACCGTTTACGAAGCGCGCCCTAACATACTGGCCAAAACTGTGGTACGATATTGATAGAGTGATGAAGAAATGACCGTCCCCGAGGCGGTCATTTTTGCATGTGAACGGTACTATCGCCATTTATATAGTCGAGCATTCGTTCGCTATATGCTATAATCGAAGACGATGAATGTGAGGGATTTTACATGTATGATTATTTAAAAGGACAAGTAGTGCGTATTACGCCTGAGTATATTGTGCTTGAGCAACAAGGGATTGGCTGGCAGTTGAATACACCTAATCCATTTGCATTTCGTGCGTCCGCTGTCGAACAACAAATTTATGTACATCTACATGTTCGCGAAGATGCACAATTGCTATATGGCTTTCCGAATTTAGATCAACGAGAGCTGTTCCGTAAATTAATTTTAGTATCAGGCATTGGACCAAAAGGTGCGCTTGCGATTTTAGCGACTGGCAACCCACAACAAGTCATCAGTGCCATCGAACGAGAAGATGAAGCATTTTTAGTGAAATTTCCTGGTGTGGGGAAAAAGACAGCACGCCAAATGATTCTAGATTTAAAAGGCAAACTTGGTTCATTACTGGACTCAATTGAGTTGCCTAGCACTGAGGATGAATTACCGTTATTTGGCGTTAATCCGTATAAGCATGAACTAGAAGAAGCCATTCTAGCATTAATGGCGCTTGGCTATTCGGAAAAAGAACTTGATAAAATCCGACCGCTTCTTGAAGATAATGACAAGCTGGAAACAACAGATGCCTATATGAAACAGGCATTACAGCTTCTACTAAAGTTAAAATAATGAAAGGGGGGCACGTACATGTCAGAGCGCATGATAGCAAGTGAAGCAGGCAGTTATGATGAACAATTTGAATTATCTTTAAGACCGCAACGATTAGCTCAATATATTGGGCAGCATAAGGTTAAAGAGAACTTACAAATTTTCATTGAAGCGGCGAAGCTTCGGCAGGAAAGTTTGGATCATGTACTATTATATGGTCCTCCTGGATTGGGAAAGACGACATTAGCCGCGATTATTGCAAATGAAATGAATGTTAATGTTCGTATGACGAGTGGTCCTGCCATTGAACGTCCAGGAGATTTAGCCGCGATTTTAAGCTCACTGGAACCAGGAGATGTTTTATTTATTGATGAAATTCATCGTCTTCCTCGTGCCATTGAAGAGGTACTTTATCCTGCAATGGAGGACTTTTGTCTAGACATCGTTGTTGGAAAGGGCCCTGAAGCGCGTTCTGTCCGTCTAGATTTGCCACCCTTTACACTTGTGGGAGCAACTACAAGGGCGGGGGCGTTGTCAGCGCCACTCCGAGATCGATTCGGTGTTTTGCTTCGTCTTGAATTTTACGACGATATCTCACTAGCTGAAATTGTAGTTAGGAGCGCACATTTATTTGACGTCAATATAGAACAAATAGCCGCAGGTGAAATGGCAAGGCGCTCTCGTGGGACACCTCGTATCGCAAACCGTTTACTAAAACGAGTGCGAGATTATGCACAAGTGCTTGGAGATGGTATGATAACGGAGGACCTTGCCAAGCAAGCGCTAGAACTTTTACAGGTTGATCCTAGAGGGCTTGACCATATTGACCATAAACTTGTGACCAATATGATTGAGCGCTTCCGTGGTGGCCCAGTAGGCTTAGATACACTTGCTGCCTCCATAGGTGAAGAACGAGTGACGATAGAAGATGTGTACGAGCCTTATTTAATGCAAATAGGCTTTATTCAACGTACACCGCGTGGACGTGTTGCAACGCATCTTGCTTACGAACATTTTGGATATGATTATCCACAACAATCATAAAAGAAGGAAGTTTTTTTAATGCGTGTAGAAGATTTTGATTTTGAATTACCAGAGGAGCTCATCGCACAAACGCCACTTGTCGATCGTACGGCGAGTCGTTTAATGGTCGTGACACCCGGCTCAGAAAAAGTTGAGCATCAGCATTTTGCTCATATATTAGAGGAGCTTCATGCTGGAGACTGTCTTGTTTTAAATGATACAAGAGTATTACCAGCACGTTTAATGGGTGTGAAAGAGGAAACTGGCGCACATATCGAAGTATTGCTATTAAAGCAAACAGCAGGTACTGATGAATGGGAAACACTTGTAAAGCCAGCAAAGCGTGTTAAAGTGGGGACAGTTGTGACATTTGGAGACGGTTTACTAACAGCTACTTGTACAGCTGAGCTAGACCATGGTGGCCGCATGTTTGAATTTAAATACGACGGTATTTTTTATGAAATTTTAGAGCAACTTGGAGAAATGCCATTGCCTCCTTATATTCGCGAAAAACTAGATGACAGTGAACGTTATCAAACTGTATATGCGAAAGAGCGTGGCTCGGCAGCAGCCCCAACAGCAGGTCTTCATTTTACGCAGGAACTATTAGAACAAGTTCGTGCAAAAGGTGTGGAAATTGTTTTTATAACGCTACATGTGGGTCTTGGCACATTCCGTCCAGTGAGTGTGGACTCTATAGAAAATCATGAAATGCATGCTGAATTTTATAGTGTAACAGAAGAAGCCGCTGCTACAATCAACCGAGTGAAAGCAAATGGTGGTAGTGTGATAGCTGTTGGTACGACATCTACTCGTACGCTCGAAACAATCGGCTCTAAGTATGGAGAAGTACGTGCAGAGCAAGGTTGGACATCTATTTTTATTTATCCAGGCTATAAATTTACGGTAGTAGATGGGTTAATTACCAACTTCCATTTACCGAAATCGACATTAGTAATGCTCGTTAGTACACTTGCGACAAAGGATACGATTTTAAGCGCATATAATCAAGCGGTAGAAGAAAAATATCGCTTCTTTAGCTTTGGAGACGCAATGTTTATACGTCCGAGTACAATTCGTAAATAATGTTTTATAAACATTTAGGCAGTTGAATGTGAACATGGATTCTTCTTTAGAAGAATCGAAAAATCGGAGTACTGTTTTTACTTTAGATAAGAGAGGATATATTATTTTATGACACAACCAGCAATTCGGTATGAATTACTTCATACATGTAAGCAAACAGGAGCACGACTAGGTATTGTGCACACACCACATGGCTCTTTTGAAACACCAGCATTTATGCCTGTGGGGACTCAAGCGACGGTTAAAACGATGTCTCCTGAGGAATTAAAAGAAATGAATGCGGGCATTATTCTTTCAAATACGTACCATTTATGGCTTCGTCCAGGTAATGATATTGTCAAAGAAGCAGGTGGCTTGCATAAATTTATGAACTGGGATCGCCCAATTTTAACGGATTCAGGTGGCTTCCAAGTGTTTTCATTGAGTCAATTCCGTAAAATTGAAGAAGAAGGTGTCCATTTCCGTAACCATTTAAATGGAGATAAGCTGTTTTTAAGTCCAGAAAAGGCAATGGAAATTCAAAATGATTTAGGTTCAGATATCATGATGGCATTTGATGAATGTCCACCTTACCCAGCGACATATGACTATATGCTGAAATCAGTAGATAGAACGACACGTTGGGCAAAGCGATGCAAGGAAGCGCATGCTCGTCCAGAAGATCAAGGCTTATTCGGTATTATTCAAGGTGGGGAATTCGAGGAATTACGTCGTCGCTCTGCGGAAGCGCTAGTAGAGCTAGATTTTCCTGGTTATGCAATAGGAGGCTTATCTGTTGGCGAACCTAAAGATGTGATGAACCGAGTGTTAGAGTTTACGACACCGTTAATGCCATCTAATAAGCCACGTTATTTAATGGGAGTTGGATCTCCAGATTCTCTTATTGACGGCGCTATTCGAGGAATTGATATGTTTGACTGTGTACTACCAACTCGAATTGCACGAAATGGAACATTAATGACGTCTGAAGGCCGTTTAGTCGTGAAAAATGCAAAATATGCACGTGATTTCGGTCCAATCGATCCAAACTGTGATTGCTACACATGTAAAAACTATTCTCGCGCGTATGTACGTCATTTAATTCGTACAGAAGAGACATTCGGTATTCGTTTAACTTCTTACCATAACTTACATTTCTTACTGAAGCTTATGGAGCAAGTGCGTGAGGCTATTCGTGAGGATCGCCTAGGAGATTTCCGTGAAGAATTTTTCGAGAAGTATGGTTTTAATGGCCCGAATGCTAAAAACTTCTAATACTGGAATATAACTTAGCGAAAATTTACCTAATATAGAAAAACTATTATTAATATAGAAAAATTTTGGGCTTGTTCATCGCTTTTTTAGGGTGAAATAGTCTATACTAAAAAAGTGAGATTTGGAAAGGGGGCTAGCAATTTGAATATGGAATCAATATTAGGTTTTGCACCGATCATTCTAATGTTCGTGGCAATGTGGTTCATTTTAATCCGTCCTGCTAAAAAGAGACAGCAAGAAACACAAAATATGCAAAGTAGCTTACAGCGCGGCGATAAAATTATTACAATCGGTGGCTTGCATGGTGTTATCGACTCAATTGAGGACACAGCTGTCACATTAGTTATCGCTGATAATGTTCGCGTTAAATTTGACCGTCAAGCAATTGGACGTGTCGTAAATGACCAAGTATAATGTTATAAGGCGTTGTCCCAAATAATTTTTGGACAACGCCTTTGCAATTTTTTAAGCTATGTCGAAATGTGTATTTTTGACACAGCTTTTTTTGTATAAAAAGTAACTGATACGGTCACCTTGATATAGATGGGGGTGTCTGTATGGAAGAATATTTAACAATAATTTTTAGAACATGCTTTTTATATGTGTTTATACTTATCGTTTTTCGTTTAATGGGTAAACGTGAAGTCGGTGAATTATCTGTCATCGACTTAGTCGTGTTCGTATTAATTGCGGAAGTTGCTGCCTTTGCACTTGATGATTACGACAACCCGTTATTTAATGCTATATTACCGATTATTATTTTGCTCTTTATTCAAATATTGAGTGCTTATTTATCGTTAAAAAATAAAAAAATACGTGATTTAGTTGACGGTGAACCAGCATTGCTCGTAAAGGATGGGATTATCCAAGAAAGCGAAATGAGGAAACAGCGCTATAATTTGGATGATCTATGTCAACAAATACGAGAAAATGGCATCGCTTCTGTTACGGAAATTGCTTTTGCTTACTTAGAGCCTTCTGGCAACCTTTCCGTTTATAAAAAGGATGAGAAGGCATTTATCTATCCACTTATCATTGATGGAGATATTCAAGATAGACATTTAAAGATTATTCATAAAGATGAAGAATGGTTAATGACTGAGTTAGCTAAAAATAATATTCTGGATAGTAGTACAGTGTTCTTCTGTATATGGGAGGATGAGCGACTTCATATTCAATTAAAGGAATTTTAAACCTTCTTGGCTAATTTACGTATATAGTGGAAATCTGTAAAGCGTAATTGATTGGTCATTAATAATAGCGTAAATAATAAAAATAATGTAACACAGCTACTTAAAAGCAATGGCAGTGGCATAATTTGCATGAAGAAATATTGGGCAATACAAACCACAATAAAACAACTATACGGTACAACAAACATACGGAAGCCTGCGCGTAAATTTTTACGTTGTCTTACCGTAGCAATATGCAAGAATGATGTTAGTAAAACACCGAAGCCAATTGCTACAACAGCACCTTTTTCTTGTATCCCAGGTTGAGAGGCCAGTACAAACATAACGAATAGTTTGCCGAGGCCTCCGTATATCGAATTCATCATCGCGGCACGGGCTTCACCAACCGCTTGTAAAATCGAATGTAATGGACTTTGAATATAATAAAAATAAAAAATTGGTGCTAAAATTTTCACATAGCCTCTATTTTCTTCTAAGTGAAATAATTTCATTGCTAAGTCATCACCGTGAACGAAAAAATACGTAGCAGCGAAGCAACCGACCAATGAAGATAAGCGCAAGGAAACAGATATACGTTCCTGTAAAAGAGCGTTATGTTGCCGAGCGACTGCATCACTCACTGCTGGAATAAGGACAATGGAGAGTGCAGTGGATACAAAGGCTGGGAATAATAGCAGGGGCACTAAAACACCTGAAATAACCCCATATAATATAGTCGCAGCAGAAGCAGTCAAGCCTGCCATTGTTAATGCCTTTAAAAAGATAATAGGCTCTAAAAACCAAGTGAAAGAGCCAAATAGCTTACTGCCTGCTGAAGGTACGGCAACCCGCAACATAGGTGAAGCAGGATAGGATTCCACTTTGCTTTTTCTTGGCAATAATTTTTTCTTTGAAACGGTATAGTGCAACCATAAATACAAGAAAGCAACTACTTCTGCTAAAAGCGTAATACCCATTGCAGAAGCTGCAGTTATTGCTGCATTATTATAAGCAGCAACAAGTGGTAACATGAAGGTAATAAACCCGATTCGAACAATTTGTTCAAGCATTTGAGCCCAAGCAGTTGGTGTAATTTTAGCAACACCCTGTAAGTAGGCGCGGAGTAAACCTGAACCAACCGAAACAGGTACAGCGAAGAGTGCAATCCAAAGTGTAATCGTTGTTTGTTCATTATGTAACAGCGTTGTAGAGATATAAGGTATTGTCAGTGCAAGAAGTGGCATAAAAACAATCATACCAATAAATGACCAAATGATTGCCGTACGCATTACGCCAAAAATGCTTTCGCGTTTATTTTTTGCTAGTAATTCAGCTACAATTTTTGCTACAGCGATAGGTAGTCCAAGTTGAATGAGTGAGATGAAGAAAATAAATGCAGGATAGGCGGTCATATAAATGCCGACTGCCTCTTCACCAGCGATACGCATAAACTGCATTCTATAAAAGAAGCCAAAGAGTTTAGATAAGAAAATCACAAACATTAAAAATAGTGTACCTCTTACAAAAGAACTCATGCCATCCGTCCCTTCTCAAGCCACAAAAATTCATTTACACTATTTGTATGCAAACACTTCTTACGATACAACTTTGATTGGAGATGATTCAAAATGAGTATGCAACATGCACAACTATTTGAAAAAATTCGTCCGGCAATTGATAGTAAGATTGCAGAATTTAAGTATTATAATTATGATGCAATTACAGCAGAGGAATTATGGCGTTTTTGCGTAGAAAAAAAATGGCGAAAAAAAAATGTAGAGCAATTACGTTTATATGAAATTATTGCTACTATTTTTGCAGTATCACCGTCCGATATTGTATCATTCAACCAAGTAGAATTTTTACAAAGTTCTGATTGGTTTGCAGAAATAAACACAGATGAACTAAAATCATTGCTTGGTCCATTAAAAACACAAGAAGAATATGTCGGTTCTGTAAAAGATTAATAAGAATACTACAGTGTTGAATTGACACCAAGCGCAACGTGTTTCATAATGAGTGTGTTGCGCTTTTTTACTTTGTACAAGCCATATCGAAAAAAAGGCTGTAAAAAGTTGTAAGGAATTTGATTTCCCTACATACATGTTCCGCTTACTATTCATAATGAAATGGAAGACGCATCTTCTATTAGTACGGGATTTGCGCGTTATTGAACGATTGAAATAAGTAAAGCAAAGCAACCCTTTTGAAGCACGAGCTACAATTATTCTAAGGAAAAGGAGGAATATACGTTTCAAAAGGTATTGCTAGTATACTTGTTTGCAGTGTAAGGGATGCCCTTGCACTAATTCGAGGAGGATTTATAGATGAAATTAAGAAGTCGAATTATTGCATTCGTGCTACTTTTGGTGCTATTTGCAGCTTCCATGAGTACGACTGTAGAAGGCGTCTTAAAGGACATTAAGCTTGGTCTTGATTTACAAGGCGGGTTTGAGGTACTTTATGAGGTCAATGAATTAAAAGAAGGACAAAAAATCACACCTGAGGTTGTAACCGCAACGGCAACAGCTCTTAGTAACCGTGTCAATGCAATTGGGGTAAGTGAACCAAGCATTCAGGTTGAAGACAAAAACCGTATTCGTGTGCAATTAGCGGGGGTTGAAGACCAAGAATCTGCTCGTAAAATGTTATCTACTTCTGCGAATTTAACATTCCGCGATGTCGATGATAATTTACTTTTAGATGGTGATGATTTAAAGGCTGATGGTGCGTCAGCTTCCTTCGACCAACAAAACCGTCCAATTGTTTCGCTAACATTAAAAGATGCGAAAAAATTTGCGGATATTACGAGTAAAATTGCTGCCAAACCACAAGGCCAAAATTTACTTGTTGTATGGTTAGACTTTGAAGAAGGTGTTGATTCTTATAAAACAGAATCGCAAAAATCGAAACCTCGTTATGCATCTGCAGCAACAGTAAGTCAAACGTTAAATACAACAGATGTAATGATTAGTGGTAGCTTTACAGTTGACGAAACAAAAAATTTAGCGGGTATTTTAAATGCTGGGGCACTTCCTGTGAAACTTGATGAGATTTACTCTACATCAGTTGGCGCACAATTTGGTGACCAAGCATTAAAAAGCACAATATTTGCAGGTATTGTAGGCGTAGTAGTTATTTTCCTATTTATGCTATTCTACTACCGTTTACCAGGCTTTATTTCGATTATTACACTTGCGATATTCACATTCCTAGTTCTTGTTGTGTTCGATTGGATTAATGCCGTGTTAACATTGCCAGGTATTGCAGCGATCGTGCTCGGAATAGGGATGGCAGTAGATGCGAATATCCTAGCAGCAGAACGAATTCGGGAAGAGCTACGTGTTGGTTATTCAGTAAAACAAGCATTCCAAATTGGTTCTAAACAATCGTTATCAGCGATTGTCGATGCGCAACTAACAACATTATTAGCAGCAGCCGTGCTATTCTACTTCGGGACAAGCTCTGTAAAAGGATTTGCAACAACATTAATCATTAGTATTTTACTAAGCTTCCTTACAGCTGTTTGGGGTTCTCGTGTGCTATTAGGGTTACTCGTAAACAGCGGTTACTTCAATAATCCAGCATGGTTTGGTATACCAAAATCTAAACAACATAGCTTGGATGAAAAAATTGGTACATTAGATTTATCAACGAAATTTGATCGTTTTGACTTTGTACACAACCGTAAAAAATTCTATACAATCTCTTTAGCTATTTTAGTTGCAGGGATCGTTGTGCTTGGTATTTTCCGCTTAAATCTTGGGATTGACTTCTCAAGTGGTACGCGAGCGCAAATAGAAGCGGATCAAACCTTAACGAAAGAAGAAGTTTCAAACTATGTGTCTAGCATCGGTTTCCCATCTGATGATATTGTGCTTTCAGGTGAGAAAAATAAAATGGCGGTTATCCGTTATAAAGATGATTTATCACAAAGTGATATTTTAAAATTCAAAAAGGTAGTGGGCGAGAAGTATGGTCATGAACCTGGCGTCAGTACTGTATCTCCAACTATCGGTAAAGAGCTAGTGAAAAATGCGATTAAAGCTTTAGCACTTGCAGCACTTGGGATCATCATTTATGTAGCGATTCGATTTGAATGGCGTATGGGTGTTGGCGCGATTGTATCGCTTCTGCATGACGTATTCCTAATTATTGCTGTCTTTAGTTTTATGCGCTTAGAAGTGGACATTACGTTTATTGCAGCCGTACTGACAATTGTTGGTTACTCCATTAACGATACCATTGTTACATTTGACCGCATGCGTGAAAACTTAGAGCAGTATGATACGATTAAAGACAGAGAAGTTTTGGCGAACATTGTTAATAAATCGTTACGTCAAACGATGGGACGTTCGGTAAATACGGTCTTAACTGTAATTATCGTAGTAGTATCGCTCCTTATTTTCGGTGCACCGTCAATTGAAACGTTCTCAATTGCGTTATTAATTGGTTTAATTACAGGTATGTATTCTTCTATCTGTATTGCCGCCCAAATCTGGTACTCACTAAAAGTGCGTGAGATGAAAAAATCAGATGGTCAATTACGTAAAAAAGAGAAAAAACAATGGGGTACAGACGAACCTACTGTTTAATAAATAGTTAAAAGAGCCATTCTCAACTGAGGTTGAGATGGCTCTTTTTGTATGGTTAGGATTAGTGTTTTACAAATAACTTAATTATTGAGAATTTTTGTTGAAAATTTTAGTGTTTCTAATAATAATCTTTTATTGTGTTAATGATAGATTGTTTCATGTCTTATTAGCCCTGTATATTGTGAGTATTTGTAAAAATATACCTCTTCTTTATATCTTTTATATAGTAAGGGAAACTGTTCGTGTAGTTTTGTATATCTGATGTGCTTATAATATACACTGCTTCTTTCAGAAGAGACTGAAGAAAATATGGCAGTTGCTATAGAAGCTAGAACACCTACTCGGGGAGATTGAGAGTAAATATTACTAGTAGTATTAACGCTGTAAGGTTTAGAAACTTTTTCATGATTATACTCCTTTCTTTAAAAGACTATAAATTATATATAGAAAAGGAAATAAATTAAACTAACAAGTGATTTTATAGGAAGGAAATTTAATGAAATTGCTGAAAATTGTATTGAGTTTGTTTATTGTACTGGTTGGTTCTTTCTTTTTAAATATTACAGTAAAAGATGAATTACTTAAAAATATTGTATTGAATTTTTTAGGAGTTATATTTTTGTTCGTTGGTTTATTTTATCTACTTAAAATAATGAAAGTCCCTAACAAATGTGAAAAGAAATAAGCAACTTTGTAATCTTTTAATCAGAATTGGTTGACAATTATTGTAGGGTGGCATAGAATAAGGCTAACTTTTCGTTCGGATACGGTAGAAGGTCTCGGGAGCGAGATTAGCCTAGAACAGATGAGCAGAGCATAGACGAGAATAGCTGAGAAATTGTTGAATAAGAGTAGTAGCATAAGCGTGCAATCTAGAGAGTCAGTGGCTGGTGAAAACTGATTTGTAGCTTATGTGAATGGACTTATGAGAGTTGCTATGCAAATAGCAAACGGATTCCCCACGTTATCGGGGGTGCTTTAACGTAAACATATGCCTAATAATTCTTTCGTACAAAAACAGTGCGATAGATTTTATTTGCTATACGTAAAAATGATAAGGCACATAAGTGAGAGCTATCTAGCTCTAATATGAGGTGGCAACGCGGTCATGATCGTCCTCTGTAATTAGGAAAATTCCTTTTTGCAGAGGGCTTTTTTTGTTTTGTTTTATGCTTTTGCTAAATCGAGAAACGTTAAATTAATGTTTAAAAGGAGTTTAGTCGATATGCAAACAACCAGTTCAAGAACGAAGGTAAAGAAAATAAATGGGGATTCGTTAACACCAATATTAATTTTTAGACGCTTGCAAGGTACACATAAATTTTTGCTAGAAAGTTCCGCTCAGCATGAAGGGGCAGGACGCTATTCATTCATAGGTGCCAATCCTCGAAAAACATATAAAGGTATAGGCGATGAGATTACGGAATACTCCTATAAAACGGGCAAAACGTATACACATAAAGGCGACATTTTCGTATTGTTGAAACGCTTGATGCCTCGTATTTCGAATACGACTGAATTTCCATTTTCAGGTGGTGCAATAGGTTATATTGGCAGTGGTGCTACAAACAACGTAGCAAGAAATCAAGAAATTTTAGAGGGGCCAGATATACATTTTCATGTTTATGAAACAATCGTTGTTTTTGACCACCTAACGGATGAGGTTACATTGATCCATACAAACATCGATGCAGAAAATAAAGAGCCGAATTTAGAGGAATTGGCTCAGCAGTTATTAACTGGTAAAGAAGCTGAAGATACTACATGGAGCTATCAAGCACTAAAGACGTTATCGGATACACAATTTCATACATTTGTTAGCAAGTTAACGGAGTCGTTAAGCGAGGAGCATACACGTGTTATGCTATCTAAACACTTTTTAGCAACTATACAGGGAGATGCCTTTGCATTATATCGTCAATTACGAAAGAAAAACCCTGCACCTTATATGTATTTTGTAACATTTGAGGATCATATTGTGATGGGAACATCGCCTGAAAGTTTAGTTCGAGTAAAAGGTGAACGTGTTATTACAACACCGACAGAAGGCACTTATGCGCGAGGTACAACCAACCTAGAAGATTTAGAAAATGAACGCAAGCTGTACGAAAATGCTGAAGTGAGGAAATCACATGCCGTTCTTGTTACGGCGATGCAACAAGAGTTGGCAACAGTATGTTTCCGAGATTCTATACGAGTGATTGATGCGATGAGAATTGAGCGGTCGAAGCAGGCGCTACATATGACCTCCTATGTAGAAGGGCAACTATTACCGATGCTCCATGCAATAGATGTCCTAGCTGCGACAATACCGCCATTTACCGTTACTTCTTCAACAGGTGTTTTTGGTGGGGCTATTGGATTTATCGGTTTTAATGGGCATTTAGATTTTGCATTAACTGGGAAGTCCATTGTTGTTGAAAAAGAAACAATGCATATGCAATCTACTGTAACGGTAACAAAATATTCAAATGTGAAAAATGTACTGAAACAAGTAACAGCAGAAGAACAGTTGTTTTTACAACATTTGGAAAATGGAGGTGAGATAAAATGATCGAAATGATAACAAGAAAGGTTCAGCAGCGACAGCATTTAATGTATGAAGAAATGATAGAAGCTGCAAAATGGATGTTTCAACAAGATACGCCGAAAGAAGAAATAGCTGACTTTTTAGTAAGCTTATCCGCAAAGGGCGAAACCGCACATGAAGTGGCGGCATTGGCCATGGTAATGCGTTCATTTGCACTTGAAGTACCAGCTAAAGCAGGTGTCTATATGGATAACTGTGGTACAGGTGGAGATGGTTTAAATACATTCAATATTAGTACGGCTTCAGCCTTTGTATTGGCAGGAGCAGGTGTCAAAATGGCGAAGCACGGTAATCGCAAAGTTTCATCTTCATCGGGTAGTGCTGATGTGTTAGAAGCGCTAGGTATTCATACAAATATTTCTATTGCGCAAACGGTAGAGCTATTAGAAAAAGAGGGGATAGCCTTTTTATATGCTCCCAATGTACATCCAAAATTGAAGCGTATCGGAGAGGTACGTCGTGCCTTAGGAAAGCCAACTATTTTTAATCTTGTCGGTCCACTGACAAATCCAGTCCCATTATCTACACAATTTACTGGTATTAATCGACCAAACTTTGTAATGGAATATGCCTCTGTTTTACAAATGCTTGGACGAGAGCGAGCGATAGTTGTTTCTGGTCCAATGGGTTTAGATGAAGCTTCACTTGCTGGTCAAAATACATTTGTTTTAGTCGATAAGGGAGATTTAATCCCGTTTACTTTAACAGCAGAAGATGTAGGACTACACTATGCTCCTTTAGAAGCGATACGTGGAGGCAATGCTAACGACAATGCAGCTATAATGCGCAAATTGCTAGCAGGAGAACAAAGTGCTTATTTTGATACGGTATTGTTAAATGTGGGAATTGGTTTATTTGGTCATGGGATAGCGCAAACCGTTAAAGAAGGTGTAGAAATCGCTAAAGATAGTATCTTCACTGGATGCGCATTACAAAAATTAGAAGCTGTTGTCGCTTATAGTGAGAAAATTAAAGAGGTGGAGATAGGGCAATGAATATATTAACTAAAATTATAGAACAGAAAAAAATAGAAGTAGCCAACTTACTTACACAGCCAGATCCACTAGCCAATTTTACTGACATAAAGCGCAACTCACTTTTTGCAACGTTAAGTTCTGCTGATACTTTGCAAGTCATTGCAGAAATGAAACGAGCATCTCCGTCAAAGGGGCTTATTGCACAAGGTGCTGATCCTGTTAAACAGGCAAAAATTTATGCAACAGCAGGGGCAGCGGCGATTTCTGTCTTAACGGACAAAGCATTTTTTCAAGGTTCATTTGAAGATTTGGCGGCGGTTGCGAAGGCTGTGCAAACACCATTACTTTGTAAAGATTTTATGATTGATCGTGTGCAAATTCGATTTGCCAAGGCTGCTGGTGCATCTGTGATTTTACTAATCGTTGCTGCCCTTGATGATGCAACGTTACAAGATTTATTTAGCTTTGCAACAAGCTTAGGACTAGAAGTATTAGTAGAAGTTCACGATGTCGAAGAGCTTGAACGTGCACTAGCTTTAGGGGCAAAGTTAATTGGTGTCAATAATCGAGATTTGCGAACATTTGAAGTAGATTTAGCACGTACGCAAGAAATTGCAGAAGCTTTTCCTTTTGAAGAGCAACGAGTGCTAATTAGTGAAAGTGGCATTTGGAGCAATGCAGATGCTAAAAAGGTAGCGGCTATGGGTGCAAGTGCTGTTCTTGTAGGAGAATCCTTAATGCGTAGTGGTGATGCAGGTAGTGCACTTCGACATTTACAAGTAAATAAAGCGGGGGCATCAGTATGACGAAGGTGAAAATTTGTGGATTGAAAGAAATACAGCATGTTAAAGCGGCTGTGCAAGCAGGAGCAGATGCCATCGGTTTTGTCTTTGCTCCAAGTAAACGTCAAGTATCCATTGCACAGGCGCAACAATTGGCTAAGCATGTACCAAAAGGCGTTATGAAAATAGGTGTTTTTGTAAATCCAACGCCTGAGGAATTAGAAAAAGCAGTTTTAGGCGTGCCATTGGATTATGTGCAGTATCATGGGGATGAAACGCCTGATTTTATTGCTCAGCAAGGCTATCCTTCGATTAAGGCATTGTCTGTCCATGGTGCTGAGGATGTGCAGGCAGCGACCAACTATGATGTTGACTATTATTTATTTGATGCGCCTGGCACGGATTATAAAGGCGGAAGTGGTCATACGTTTGATTGGACATTTCTCGAGGCAGCTGGCATCCAACGTGACAAGCTAATACTAGCAGGCGGCTTAAAGGTAGAAAATATTCAAGAGGCATTGTCATTAGTATCACCTTCTATGGTAGATGTTTCAAGCGGTGTGGAGACAGAGGGTAGCAAAGATACGAAAAAAATAGAAGCATTTTTACAAGCAGTAAAGAGGGGGAGAGCATTATGACAAATTCAATGGCAAATAGCGTACCAACGAAGGAAGGGCGCTACGGGAAATTTGGCGGACAGTATGTTCCTGAAACATTAATGACAGCATTAATAGAATTGGAAGCATCTTTTGATGAGGCAATGGCAGATCCCACATTCACAAATGAGCTAGCTTATTATTTACAGGAATACGTCGGACGTGAGACACCACTATACTATGCTGAAAATTTAACAAATGAGCTGGCGGGAGCCAAAATCTATTTAAAGCGTGAGGATTTAAATCATACAGGTGCTCATAAGATTAATAATGCAATTGGGCAAGCGCTTCTTGCTAAGCGAATGGGTAAAAAGAAAATAGTGGCGGAAACGGGCGCGGGACAACATGGTGTAGCGACAGCGACAGCCTGTGCATTATTAAATCTGGAATGTGTTGTTTTTATGGGTGCAGAAGATATAAAACGACAACAATTAAATGTTTTTCGTATGGAGCTACTTGGCACAAAGGTAGAGTCTGTTGAAACGGGTTCGAAAACGCTGAAAGATGCTGTTAATGCTGCCCTTCGCTACTGGGTGACGAATGTCGAAGATACACATTATATTTTAGGCTCAGCACTAGGGCCACATCCTTTCCCAAAAATTGTGCGTGATTTCCAGCGGATTATTGGTGTGGAAACAAGAGCACAAGTCCTTGCAAAAGAAGGGCGTTTACCAGATGCTGTTGTCGCTTGTATCGGCGGAGGTAGTAACGCAATTGGCATGTTCCATCCATTTGTCGATGATGCATCAGTAGCGTTATACGGTGTAGAAGCTGCTGGAAGTGGCATTGAGACAGGAAAGCACGCTGCTGCCATTGCAGGCGGACAGTTAGGTGTTCTTCACGGAGCATACATGTATTTGCTGCAAGATGACAATGGCTTTGTACAGGAGGCCCATTCGATTTCAGCAGGTCTTGATTATCCTGGCAAGGGGCCAGAGCATTGCTATTTGTATGATATCGGACGCGCAAAGTTTGATTCTATTACAGACGATGAGGCACTTGAAGGTCTTCAATTATTAAGTCGCACAGAGGGAATTTTACCAGCCCTGGAAAGTGCACATGCTATAGCGTATACAGCAAAACTTGCAAAAGAGATGAATGCTGAAGACATTATTGTTGTTTGTTTATCAGGTCGTGGTGATAAGGATGTACATACTGTTCGTGCAGTACTTGGAGGTGATGAAAAATGACAACTTTACAGCAGGCAATTGAACAAGTGAACAACGCTGGTCATAAAGCATTTGTGCCCTATATTATGGCGGGAGATGGTGGGCTTGAAACGTTAAAGCCGACGATTTTGTCCTTACAAAACATGGGGGTAACAGCTATTGAAGTTGGTATTCCTTTTACGGATCCAGTTGCTGATGGACCAACGATAGAGCAAGCAGGAGAACGGGCTTTAGCGGAAGGTGTAACATTGCGCAAAGTGCTAGAAGCGCTCGCTTCATTCCGTCAACAGATAACCGTTCCATTAGTCGTTATGACATATTTTAATCCAGTTTTAGCCTATAGTTTAGAGCAATTTGCCATTGCTTGTGTGGCAGGAGGAGTTAAAGGAATAATCGTACCTGATGTACCATTAGAAGAAAGTGAAATACTACGTCAAACTTTAAATCCCCACGGTGTTGATGTAGTGCAACTTGTATCGTTAACAAGCCCACCAGATCGAATTGCTCGTATAGCAGCAGCTAGTCAAGGCTTCGTTTATGCTGTTACGGTAAACGGTATTACTGGAGCACGCGCGAGCTTTGCAGATGATTTAGAAGGCCATTTCGCACGTTTGCGCAATATGAGTCCGATCCCTGTGTTAGCTGGCTTCGGTATTTCTACGCCACAACAAGTAGTGAGCATGGGTGCCCTTGGCGATGGTGTCATAGTAGGCAGTACGATAGTGGAGGCTTTGCATAAAGGAAATGTTGCGAAGGTCGAAGCATTAGTCGCTGCATCAAAAGGAATTGAAATTGTTTGAGTGCCTGGCACTTCGCTTGCACACTTGTAAGCCGCAACAATCGCTTGCGTGGCGGTCTGTTCCAGTACATTCGTCGCCGTCGTCCGCTCTAATTAACTGAAATTGTTTGAGTGCCTGGCACATTTCAATCCGAAGTCTACTCTTTCTTAGAGTAGGCTTTTTTACATGCTGATCTTCAATGGCTCCATGTTAGTAATAATAGAAAATCTATGCAAGGATAAAACTAGTAAGCTAGTGGATAGTGCGAACATCCTTGATTTTCGGTATAATAGCCTTCGTGAGGAAGTGAGAAATATGATTTTATCGAAAAAAAGATGGCAGGTCGAGCGTCCAGACGCCGAACTTGTACAAACTTTACAAAATGACTTACAACTTTCTGCAATTGCGGCGAAAATTTTGGTTGCCCGAGGATGTTCAACATCAGCTGATGCAGAAAGCTTATTAAATATGACAGAAGCAAATATACATGATCCGTTTTTAATGCATGGTATGGCAGAAGCGGTAGAGCGCATACAGCAAGCGCTAGAAAAGAATGAGAAAATTTTAGTTTATGGGGATTATGATGCAGATGGTGTGACGAGTACGACGGTCATGCTCAACGTATTACTAGACCTTGGAGCGGACGTATCATTTAAAATTCCAAATCGTTTCTTACATGGCTATGGTCCGAGCGAAGCATTATTTCGTAAAGCTCATGAAGAGGGCATTCAATTAATTATAACGGTAGATAATGGTATCTCAGGTATTGAACCGATTCGAGTGGCTAAGGAACTTGGGATGGATGTCATTGTGACAGATCACCATGAGCCTGGGGAAGAGTTACCACAGGCGGATATCATTTTACACCCGCGCGTACCAGAAGGGCATTATCCGTTTGGTGAGCTAGCGGGTGTTGGTGTGGCATTTAAATTAGCGCACGCCCTTTATGGGGAGCTGCCAACCCATTTATTTGAGTTTGTGGCAATAGGTACCGTTGCAGATTTAGTACCTTTAGTTGACGAAAACCGTTACCTAGTAAAACGTGGCATTGAAGAGATGAAACGCTCACTTAGCCCGTGGATACAAGCAATGTGTGAAGTAGCAAGTGCAGAGCAAGCCACTATAAATGAAGAAACGATTGGCTTTTATTTTGGACCACGTCTAAATGCAGTTGGACGACTAGGCGAAGCATCTCCAGCTGTTGAATTACTCATGGCAGAGGATGCACCGAAGGCGACAGCTTTAGCGAAGCAGTTAAATGGCTGTAATACAGAGCGAAAAGATATTGTGAAAAGTATTACAGATGAGGCGATTGCCTTCATTGAAGCAGATGAAAAAATAGGGGACTCTCTTGTTTTAGTTGTAGCAGGTGAAGGCTGGAATGCTGGTGTTGTAGGTATTGTGGCATCCAGACTTGTTGAACTTTATTATCGTCCAACAATTGTTCTTTCATTAGACTTGGAGAAAGGGACAGCTAAAGGATCTGCCCGTAGTATCGAAGGATTCCATTTATATAATGAATTGGCGAAAAATAGAGATATTTTACCGCATTTCGGTGGACATCCGATGGCAGCAGGTATGACGTTACCATTAGAGCATGTGGATGAACTACGAGCGCGATTGGATGCGCAGGCAAGGGAATGCTTAACAGAAGAGCAATTAACGCCAGTTGTTTCAATAGATATTCCGCTTAAAATAGATGAAATATCCGCGGAGGCGATTGAAGAAATTGCGACGCTCGGCCCGTTTGGCACAGATTTCCCGAAGCCAGTGTATGTGCTTGAGGATGTGGAAATTGCATCAATGCGTAAAATTGGCGCTGCTGAAAATCACATTAAAATGGAATTAACAGACGGCTTAGAGAAATTGGATAGTGTAGGATTTAATAAAGGGCATTTGTTCAATGAGCTGACATACGGCATTAAAGTTTCGTTTATTGGGGACCTTCAAATAAATGAGTGGCAAGGACGTAAAAAGCCACAGTTTATGATTGAAGATGTGCAAACGACGGAGTGGCAATTATTTGATATTCGTGGAATTCGTCAAACATCTCGATGGTTGCATACAGTGCCGAAGGAGGAAGCTGTTTTTTATGCGTTCCGTCCTGAGACAATTAGCTATTATCATTCATTGCTTGGTGTGCCAATACAATTAGTTGATGCAGAGCTGTCCAATGTAGAGCAAACAAATTACATTGTGTTGCTTGATTTACCGCATAACGTTCAATTATTAGAAAATGTATTACAAAAAACAGCACCTTCCCGTATTTATGCGCATTTTTATATGCCAGATTCCCAGTACTTCAACGGAATGCCTACACGTGAACAATTTGCCTGGTACTATAAATTTTTAAAGCAACGTCCTGCATTTCCATTAGATATGCATCTAACAGATTTAGCAAAGCATACGGGTTGGCCGTTAGAAGCATTAAAATTTATGACACAGGTGTTTTTTGAGCTCAATTTTGTTAGAATGGAGAGTGGACTGACGACTGTCAACGTGAATGTGCCGAAAACGGCATTAACGGAGGCGCCGTCTTACAAACAACGTTCAGAACAGATTGAAATAGAGCAAAAACTTGTCTATGCACCATATATAGAGTTAAAGCAATGGTTTGATGAACGATTAAATTTATATGCGAATACAATTTCGTAGGAGGAGCAAGAACTATGGATTTAAAGCAATACGTGACAACAGTTGAGAACTGGCCAAAAGAAGGCATTAGCTTCAAAGATATTACAACAATTATGGATAATGGACCAGCTTACAAATATGCAACAGACCAAATCGTTGAATACGCTAAAGAAGTTGGCGCAGAAATTATTGTAGGTCCTGAAGCTCGTGGCTTCATTATTGGTTGCCCAGTTGCCTATGCACTAGAAATTGGCTTTGCACCAGTTCGTAAACCAGGAAAATTGCCACGTGAAGTAATTAGTGCCGATTACGGTTTAGAATACGGTAAAGATACTTTAACAATGCATAAAGATGCCATCAAACCAGGTCAAAAAGTGCTTATTTGTGACGACTTATTAGCTACTGGTGGTACAGTAGAGGCAACTGTTCGCTTAATTCAACAATTAGGTGGAGAAGTTGTTGGCTGCGCATTCCTAATCGAGCTAAACGAACTAAACGGTCGTGCAAAACTTGGCGATCTAAGCGTGAAAACGTTAATTCAATACTAATCAATGCAAAAGGCTGTCCCATATATTGGGACAGCCTTTTCATTTATTGAGTGCCAGGCACCCAAACAATTTGAAAAATTCCGTTATTCGTAGGTTTTCAATACTTTTTGCATTTTTTTAAGTGTTTCATAAAAGTCTTTATATTTGTCGAGGCCAATATCTTGAATAATTTTTTCTTGTATTTCCATCCAAAGAGGCGTTGCTTCCTTTAGCTTTTCAATACCAATAGCCGTTAAGGAAATGATTTTTGTTCGACCATCTTGTGTATCACGAATAACATCCACATAGCCGTTTTTCTTCAATAGATTGACATTACGGGTTATCGTTGTCTGATCAAGTAATAGAATATCACCTAGTTGACTTACTGAAACTGCTTTATGACGGGCAATATTTGCTAGCATCGAGTATTGAGTAACTTTTAATTGAGTAGGTTCAAGTACTTTATCATATAGCTGTGTTACGGCCCTAGTCTTTTTTCTAAGATTTGCACATACGCAAATTTGAGTATAGTCAATGTCTGTGTAATTTGTCTCCATAACTAGATCTCCTTTTCTTTTTTCGTTATATTACATTGTAACACTAAAATGGAATTATTTTCTTGACATCTAAATTAGCAAGTCATTATTATATATGTATATACATATATTTTTAGCATAACGGTTTTCTAAACTTTTTTCATTTAAAAACATTCGTTTTACATTTTTCAAGAAATGTAGGTGGCGTTATGAAACGTATTCATTACAGTTGGTTTATTTTATCGATAACATTTTTTTCAATTATTGTAGCAGGCATTACTTTATCTTCATCAGGTGTTTTTATTGGCCCGTTTGAACATGAATTTGGCTGGGACCGATCGGTAATAGCAATGGCTTTTGCTATAAGTCTTTTTTTATATGGCATTTCTGGTCCATTTATGGCAGCATTACTCGAAGTTCTTGGATTAAAGAAAATGATGCTAGCTGCTATGACAATATTAATGATAGGTATATCGCTTACATTGTTAATGCAACAAGCATGGCAACTAATTATTATTTGGGGCTTTATTATTGGGCTAGGCGCGAGTCTCTTTTTAACCGTTTTAAGTCCCTTTGTAGCGAATCATTGGTTTGAAAAAAGAAGAGGGCTTGCTTTAGGGATACTAACGGCCAGTACTGCAACAGGACAATTAGTTCTTCTGCCAATATTAGCAATGATTATCGAAAATTCCTCATGGCGATGGGCAATTGTTTTAATCATGGTGTTAAGCGCCATTATGTTTTTCATTATTTTAGTGTTTATGAAAAATAAACCGAAGGATGTTGGGGTTCTTGCATATGGACTTGAAGAGGAAAAATCGGAAAGTGTAATAGTAGAAAAGAAAAACCCAATCATTATTGCTTTTAATGGTTTGTTCACTGCGGTGAAAGTGAAAGAATTTTGGCTTTTAGCAGGTAGTTTTTTTATTTGTGGATTATCAACGAGTGGTTTAATTGGTACGCATTTTGTATCGTATTGTATTAGCTTCGGTGTTCCATTAGTAACGGCAGCTTCGTTTTTATCGTTTATGGGCATATTTAATTTAGTTGGAACAACATTATCAGGCTGGTTATCTGATCGCTTCGATAATCGCTGGTTACTGTTTTGGTATTATCTTTTAAGAGGAGCTTCTCTCGTTTTATTGCCGTATGCATTAATGCAAGGTTCGCTCACATTGCTTATTATTTTCACTGCGTTCTATGGATTAGATTGGATTGCTACTGTACCGCCTACAGTTAATATATCAAGACAAATTTTTGGCACGCAAAAAAGCGGTATTATTTACGGTTGGATTTTTGCATCCCATCAGGCAGGTGCGGCAGTAGCAGCGTATGGTGGAGGTCTAATTTATAAATTTTTCAATTCGTACACATGGGCATTTTTCTTAGCTGGTGTATTTTGTGTTTTAGCTAGCCTGTTTGTCATCATAGTGAAAAAACAAACGCTGAATAAACTAGCACATTAAAATAACTGCTCTGATTGTAATGAACAGAGTGAATTGAACATAATAGTATAAACGACATAAAAAGTACAAATAGTATGCTAGGAAGTATTCTAGCGTGCTATTTTTTTGCCGTAAAACCAGTTAGGTAATTGTGAATAAGAGATATGTTTGACAAAATACAAACAAAAGTTTATAATGTAAACAAATATAATAAAAGGTGATGCTATGAATGAAAGAGAACAAGCGGTACTGGCTTTAATTCGTAAAAATCCGTTTATGTCTCAGCAAGAGATGGCAGATAAGATGAATCTGTCACGTCCAGTACTTGCAAACTTAGTGTCGAGCTTAACGAAGCAAGGGAAGATTGTTGGCCGTGCTTATATTTTACCTGAGGAAAATGAAATTATTTGTATCGGCGGGGCTAATCTCGATCGGAAATTTCATGTAAGAGGGACCGTGCAATTAGGAACTTCTAATCCTGCTAGCTCCTCATTTAGTGTAGGTGGGGTTGGTCGTAATATTGCGGAAAATTTAGGTCGACTTAATCATGAGGTGACGTTACTCACGACAGCTGGAAAGGATGCGGATTGGCAAGTAATCCAAGAAGCATCAGAATCATTTATGAATTTACGCTATGTCGAGCAGTTACCAGATGCTTCAACTGGTTCCTATACTGCGATTATGGACGAGCAAGGTGAACTTGCATTAGCTGTTGCAAACATGGAAGTTTATGATTTGTTATTGCCAAGTTTATTGAAGAAATATGAGCCAATGCTGATGAATGCAGGCTGCTTTATTATGGATTTAAATTGCCCGAAAGAAACGGTCGCTTACATCCAGCAAGTAGCGATTGCGCGAGCTATTCCGTTTGTCATTGTACCTGTATCTTCACCAAAAATGAATCGATTACCAGATACATTGCAAGGGGTTACATGGTTTATTTGTAACACAGATGAAGCAGAAACAATCGTTGGTCATAAAATTGAAAACGATGCAAGCTATGAAAAAGCTATTCAAAAGATTCTTCAATTAGGTGCCGAGCATGTCATTATTACGGCAGGTAGCAAAGGTGTCTATGCTGCATCTGCAACTAGTACACCAAGTCATTTTACTGCTAAGGAAATAACTAAAATTGAAGATGTAACGGGCGCTGGTGATGCTTTTGTAAGTGCTGTCATCCATAGTTGGTTAAGGGGACAATCTCTTGATGTTTGTATTGATGCAGGCTTAACAAATGCTAAAAATACACTGGCATCCCCGTACACAGTAAGACCTGAATTATCAGAAGAATTGTTAAAGAGTGAAATGGAGGAATAACACATGAAAGAATTTATCGTATTATCAGAAGAAGTAAAAGCTGGACAAGCAAAAGGACTACCAATTGTTGCATTAGAGTCAACAATTATCTCACATGGTATGCCATATCCTCAAAACGTACAAACAGCACGTGAAGTAGAGCAAATTATTCGTGACAACGGTGCAGTGCCTGCAACGATTGCGTTAATTGACGGTAAAATTAAAATCGGTTTATCTGACGAAGAACTTGAAATGTTTGGGAATGCACAAGGTGTTGCTAAAACATCTCGCCGTGACCTAGGCTATTTATTAGCGACGAAAAAATTAGGTGCAACAACAGTTGCTGCAACAATGATTTGTGCTGAGCTTGCTGGCATTGAAATTTTCGTTACAGGTGGTATCGGTGGTGTGCACCGCGGTGCTGAAACAACAATGGATATTTCAGCTGACTTAGAAGAATTAGCACAAACAAATGTTGCTGTTATTTGTGCGGGCGCTAAATCTATTTTAGATATCGGTTTAACACTTGAATATCTTGAAACAAAAGGTGTACCTGTTGTAGGTTATGGCACGCCAGAGCTTCCTGCATTCTACACACGCCAAAGTGGATTTGATGTAAACTTTAAGCTTGATACTCCAGAAGAAGTAGCAGCAATGTTACGTGCTAAATGGGATTTAGGTTTACAAGGTGGAGCAGTGATTGCAAATCCTATTCCAGAAGCAGAAGCGCTTGAGCACGAATTTATCACTAGCATTATTGAAAAAGCGTTACAAGAAGCTGAAGAAAATGGAATTCAAGGTAAAAACGTAACGCCATTCTTACTTGGCAAAGTAAAAGAATTAACAGAAGGTAAGAGCCTTGATGCAAACATTGCATTAGTGAAAAACAATGCAGTAGTTGGTGCGAAAATTGCGGTTGCTTACAACAAAGCAAACTAACTAGTAAATGAAAGACCCTTTGCGAAGATGATTGACTTCACGAAGGGTCTTTTTATCTATAATAATGTATTTTTAACCCATTAATACGAAGTGTTCACGATATTATCTAAACTATATGACACAGTCCCTTTACAATCGACCTCTATTTTTTATACAATTAAGTTTATATCTAATCTGAAAAATTTGACGAGCAAGGTGGACATGTTATGGCGAAAGAGCAAATTTTGACTCCTGAGGACGTTTTTGATTTAGTCAAATCCTACATGAATGAGGAAAATGTCGCATTCGTGAAAAAAGCATATGAATTGGCAAGAGATGCGCATATTGAGCAATTCCGTAGCTCTGGTGAACCGTATATTATTCACCCAGTGCAAGTTGCGGGTATTTTAGCTGAATTACAAATGGATCCAGAAACTGTAGCAGCAGGCTTTTTACACGATGTTGTGGAAGATACGGAATTTACACGAGATGATTTAGTCCGTGAATTTGGCGAGGAAGTAGCAGTGCTTGTTGACGGAGTAACGAAGCTTGGGAAAATAAAATATTTATCGAAGGAAGCACAGCAGGCGGAAAATCACCGCAAAATGTTTGTAGCAATGGCTCAAGATATTCGCGTCATCTTGATTAAGCTTGCTGACCGTCTGCATAATATGCGCACGTTAAAGCATTTACCTGCTGAAAAGCAACGCCGTATTTCGAAAGAAACTCTAGAAATATTTGCACCGCTTGCACATCGTCTAGGGATTTCGACAGTAAAATGGGAGCTGGAGGATACTGCACTTCGATATTTAAATCCACAGCAATATTACCGTATTGTCAGTCTAATGAAGAAGAAGCGGGATGAACGTGAGGCTTATTTAGACAATGTCATGGGGGAAATGAAATCTCAACTTTCTGAAGTTGAAATTGATGCGGATGTTTATGGTCGACCAAAGCATATTTATAGTATTTATCGTAAAATGGTGCTACAGAAAAAGCAATTTAATGAAATTTATGATTTATTAGCGATTCGTGTACTTGTTGATAGCATAAAAGATTGCTATGCAGTGTTAGGAATAGTCCATACTTTATGGAAGCCGATGCCTGGGCGTTTTAAAGATTATATTGCAATGCCAAAGCAAAACTTGTATCAATCATTGCATACGACAGTTATAGGGCCATATGGCGACCCATTAGAAGTGCAAATCCGCACAAAAGAAATGCACAAAATTGCGGAGTACGGGATTGCAGCACACTGGGCATATAAAGAAGGTAAAAAAATTGATATTGAAAAACAAAATGTCGATCAAAAATTAACGTGGTTTAGAGAAATATTAGAATTCCAAAATGAATCATCTAATGCAGAAGAGTTCATGGAATCATTAAAATTCGATTTATTTTCTGATATGGTGTACGTATTTACACCTGAAGGGGATGTTATTGAATTACCTGCTGGTTCTGTACCTATCGATTTCGCATACCGTGTGCATTCAGAAGTCGGCAATCGTACAATTGGAGCCAAAATCAATGGTAAAATGGTACCGCTTGATACGCCATTAAAAACTGGTGACATCATTGAAATTTTAACATCGAAACAATCATTTGGTCCGAGTCGTGATTGGCTTAAAATCGCACAATCATCGCAAGCGAAAAATAAGATTAAGCAATTTTTCAAGCGTCATCTTCGTGAGGAGAATATCATCAAAGGTAAAGAGATGATTGAAAAAGAAATTCGTTCACAAGATTTCGATATGAAAGAAACGATGTCCTCGGAAAACTTAAAACGTGTTTGCGATAAATTTAATTACACGAATGAAGAGGATTTATATGCGGCAGTTGGTATGAATGGTATTACGGCACAACAAGTTGTAAATCGTTTAGCTGAAAAACGCCGTAAAGAGCGTGAACAAGAAGAAGCGCTTGAAAAAATCGAACAAAAAATGAAAAATCCAATTCCACAAAAACGTACAGAGTCAGGCGTTATTGTGAAAGGCATTGATAATATGCTTATTCGACTATCACGTTGCTGTACACCTGTTCCTGGTGATGACATCGTCGGCTTTATTACAAAAGGTCGGGGCGTTTCAGTACACCGTGCGGATTGTCCAAATATCCAAATTGAGGATGAGCAGGAGCGTATAATTGAAGTGGAATGGGAGCATGGCCTTACACCAGAGAAAAAAGAGTATCCTGTTGATATCGAAGTTTCTGCCTTTGATAGACCTGGAATATTAAATGAAGTCATGCAAATCGTTAGCGAAACAAAAACGAATATTTTAGCTGTAAGTGGCCGTGCAGATCGCGATAAAATTGCGACTATTCATCTTACAATTTCTATTTCAAATATTTCACATTTGCATAAGGTTGTTGAACGCATTAAACAAACACCCGATATTTACTCTGTGCAACGTGTAATTAATTAGAAGAGCAAAAGATAACAAAGTATGCATACTGGAAAGGCACTGCAGTTAGAACGACAGTGGGCACAGATTTTGATAGATTGAGGGGTTAAACATTATGAAAGTAGTTCTACAGCGTAGTAAGGCTGCATCTGTAACGGTCCAAGGAGAAGTTACAGGTGCGATCGAAAAAGGCTATGTGCTTCTCGTAGGTATTACCCATGAGGATACGGCAGAGGACGTTGCATACCTTGCCAAAAAAGTCGCTAATCTACGCTTATGGGAAGATAGTGAAGGAAAAATGAATCATTCCATTTTAGAGCATGGTGGGGCAATCTTATCTGTATCTCAATTTACTTTGTATGGAGATGCAAAAAAGGGCAATCGTCCGAGCTTTACAAGTGCAGCAAGACCAGAAATCGCTGCACCGTTGTGGGAAGCTTTTAATGATGCTTTACGTGGATATGGCTTACAAGTAGAGACTGGTATTTTCGGTGCTATGATGGACGTTGCATTGACGAATGATGGTCCTGTCACAATCTTACTTGAGTCAAAATAGAGGTACATTTCCTATCATTCCTACATATAGTAAGAAGAATGGCAAATTTGTAGGAAGGAAGTGTATCGTCGATGACGCAAACAGGAAGGCTATCGAATCCTTATTTATATGAAACACTTAAACTGATGATTAGCCAAAAAATTGTCGTGCAAACAGAGAAAAGTATCCAGCAAGGGATTTTAACTACTGTATTACCTGACCATATCGTTATCGAGATTGATCATACACCCTTCTTTATTCGTATGGAGGAAATTATATGGGTTACAATGGCGACAAAATAAGCACAAATAAATAAAAACCTTCATTTTCTATAGGTAATAGAAAATGAAGGTTTTTTTATTCGTTAGCATCAAAGTAATCTAAAATACCTTGATAAATGCCGAGTGTGGCCTGTTCTCTGAATTTAGCCGTTGTAATGATCCGTTCTTCATTGGAATTACTTAAGAAACCTAGCTCGAGAAGCACTGCTTTTTGTCTGTTTTCACGAAGTACTAAGTAATTTCCTTCCTGTGTACCGCGATCTTTAATGTTAATTTTACTAGCGAGCCCGTTGTGTATAGCTTCAGCTAGCCCTTTTTGATTGTTGTTCAAATAGTAGGATGTAAAACCCGAAACCGAACTATTGTCAGTTGCATCATAGTGAATACTTATAAACGCATCTGCATCATGTTGGTGTGCAACGGATACACGTTTACGAAGGGCAACGTATTCATCTGATTCACGTGTCATGACAACATTTGCTCCAGCTGCACTTAACTTGGAAGCGAGAAGAGACGCAGTTTTCAATGTTAGATCTTTCTCGTCCGTTCCTCGCTGACCCGTTGTACCGTGGTCATTTCCACCATGTCCAGCATCCACAACAATTGTAAGTCCGTTAAGAGTTCCTTTTTTTCGAGGTTCAGACTTTGTATTGCTAGTTGTAACTACTGTGTTTTGGGAAGTGGAGACTACCCAGTTAGCGACAAATGCCGTTTTATCTTCTAATTGGATTTCGTAAAAATCATCTTTAGCACCTACAATTGGGTAGGTTTCACCTGCATCTACACGTTTAACAACCTCAGCCGTTGTCGTTGCGTCCGTACGTAAGTTTGTCCCATTATAAATAATTGTGACAGATTCAAGCGAGGAAGATGATGGTGATGTTGACGATGACGATGACGATGACGTTGTAGTTTTCGCCGTCGTTTTTACCGAATCTGAAAATGTCCCGTAGAAGCTGTATACCCAACCAGTTTTTTTGTTATTGTACTGAATTTGCACCCAATTATGTTCTTGTGCGAGAACTTTAAAGGATTGTCCATTAGAAACAGTTCCTATTTTTTTTGAGGTTAAATCTGCCTTTTTGCGAACATTTAGTGTATCAACTAAAATAGTAAAGGTCGTACCTTTAGGCTCGGTAGTTGTAGATACTTCTACTACTGGGTCAGTTGTTGTTTTTTCGGTTGTTTCATTAATTGTCACATAGTCTGAAGATACCCAGCCGACTAGTCCATTCCAATTAATTTTTGCCCATTCACCACTTTCTGTTATGAGTGTTGCTTGATTGCCTGTTGACAGTTGCCCAAGGACTGGTGATGCAATATCGGGTTCAGTACGGATATTGAGACGATCAACTTGCGAAATAACTGTTTTATCAATTGTTTGTTGCTCATTTATAGAAGCTGTTAGCCAAGATGCTACCCATCCTTCGTCATTGCCTGCTTTTACTTGAATCCAGTCACCTTCGCGACCGATGGATGTTAACATATCACCTTCTTTTAATGTTGTAATAATCGGGTAAGAGAGCCCAGGTCCTTCGCGTAAATGAAGTATCGTTCCAGTAACTTTTAAATCACTCGTATCGGCAAATACTAGTTCTTTATTGCTGATACTGGGAATCAAAAATGCTAATAATAGGACAAAGATAATGGTTTTATGTATAAGTTTTGTCGTCATCGGACCCCTCCTTTTCTTGTGCTATTTTACCATGTTTTCATAATAAAATTCGAGGGAAAAAGGTAACGGAAATCATTATTTTAATAACTACTTTGTGAAAAATAAGAAAACAGTTGACATTACCTATCGTTGTGACTAACATAAAGGGTAATCAAAAAATGATTAACCGCTTATGACCAAGCAAGTAGCATATACCTCTATTGGAAAAGAGAGGGAAAGACTTAGGCTGCAATCTTTCCTACAAAAAAGTATAAGGCGAATAACACTTGAGAGGCTTTTTTCTGAAAAGGAATTCTTAGTAGGAAAAAACGGAATCGGCCGTTACCCGATTATGAGGAGGACGCAATGTAGTTTGTGCGTCAACTAGGGTGGAACCGCGGAAGCATATACAGCTCTCGTCCCTTGCAATTTTGCAAGGAGGCGAGGGCTTTTTTTGTGGGATTCCTTTTGATAAAAGTCGTCTTGTATGAAGGTAAGTGCGCGCTTTACATACGAAAGCTAGCTCATAAGCAATTGACAAGGAGGTAATTACATGAGTTTTAAAGTGCCACGAGGGACCCAAGATATATTGCCAGGTCAATCAGAAAAATGGCAAAAGGTCGAAGCAATTATTCGTGATATTTGTCGTGTGTATCGATATAACGAAATTCGTACACCTATTTTTGAACAAACAGATTTATTTGCGCGCGGCGTTGGTGAAACAACTGATGTAGTACAAAAGGAAATGTATACATTTGAAGACCGAGGTGGTCGTTCATTAACATTGCGCCCTGAAAATACGGCTGGCGTTGTTCGTGCATATGTCGAACATAAAATGTTTGGTGCACCTGATCAACCTGTGAAGCTATCTTATTTAGGACCAATGTTCCGATATGAACGTCAACAGGCTGGTCGTTACCGTCAATTTGTACAATTTGGTGTCGAAGCTATTGGCTCAGCTGACCCTGCAATCGATGCAGAAGTGATAGCATTAGCTATGGATATTTATGAATCAACGGGTTTAAAAGATTTAAAATTAGTTATCAACTCACTTGGTGATAAAGTAACGCGTGATGCACACCGTACAGCATTAATTAATCATTTTGAGCCACATATTCATGAGTTTTGCTCTGATTGCCAAAATCGTTTGCAAAAAAACCCATTACGTATTTTAGATTGTAAGGTAGACCGTGAGCATCCATTAATGGCTACTGCTCCTGCATTAACTGATTTTTTAACAGAAGATTCAGCGGCATACTTTGCGCAAGTTAAAACGTATTTAGATACGCTAGGTATTTCATATGAAGTAGATCCGAATTTAGTACGTGGCCTTGACTATTACAACCATACAACGTTTGAAATTATGTCAACGGCGGACTGCTTTGGCGCTATTACAACGCTTTGTGGTGGTGGTCGTTATAATGGGCTTGTAGAAGAAATCGGAGGTCCAAATGTACCAGGTATTGGCTTTGCGTTAAGTATCGAGCGTTTATTATTAGCGCTTGAAGCGGAAGCGGTAGAGTTAGATACAGAATCCGCATTAGATGTTTACATGATTGCTATGGGCGATGAAGCGAAGCTAAAAGCAGTAGAACTAACAAGTTCATTCCGTGCTAAAGGTATTTCAACTGATATGGATTATTTAGATCGAAAAATGAAAGCACAAATGAAATCAGCAGACCGTTTAGGTGCTAAATATACGATCGTCTTAGGTGAAACCGAAATAGAAGAGCAAGCAGCAGCAGTAAAACATATGGCATCTGGGGAACAGCAAAAAATTGCCTTCTCAGAATTAGTGAACTACTTATTAAATAAATGATTTTGGAGGAAATGCAAAATGGCTAAAAGAACACATGCTAGTAACGAGCTTTCTGAAACGTTACAAGGCGAACACGTTGTATTAAAAGGTTGGGTGCAACGTCGTCGCGATTTAGGTGGATTAATCTTTATCGACCTACGTGACCGCACAGGTATTACACAAGTTGTATTTAGTCCAGATGTAGCAGAAGCACATGCTTTAGCTGATAAAGTACGTAGCGAATACGTAATTGAAATAGAAGGAAAAGTAATTCTTCGTTCTGAAGATCAAATCAATCCGAATGTGCCGAACGGCAAAATTGAAGTGGAAGCGACAAGCTTAATTGTTATTAATACAGCAAAGACACCTCCATTCCAAATTGAAGATCGTACAGACGTTTCAGAAGATTTACGATTAAAATATCGTTACCTAGATTTACGTCGTCCTGCAATGTTCGATACATTCAAAATGCGTTCAGATGTAACACGTACAATTCGTAACTTCTTACAAAATGAAGGCTTCCTAGAAGTAGAAACGCCTATTTTAACAAAATCAACGCCAGAAGGTGCTCGTGACTATTTAGTACCATCTCGTGTACATGAAGGCGAATTTTATGCTTTACCACAATCTCCTCAGCTATTTAAACAATTATTAATGGTAGCTGGGTTTGAAAAGTACTTCCAAATCGCGCGTTGTTTCCGTGACGAAGACTTACGTGCTGACCGTCAACCTGAATTCACACAAGTTGACATCGAAACAAGCTTCTTAACACAAGAAGAAATTTTAGAAATGAACGAACGTTTAATTCAAGCTGTAATGAAAGATGTCAAAGGCATCGACATTCCTGCACCGTTCCAACGCATGAAATACCAAGAAGCGATGGATCGTTATGGCTCAGATAAACCAGATGTTCGCTTTGGCTTAGAGTTAGTAGCGTTAAATGATGTGTTTGATGGTTGTGATTTCAAAGTGTTTGCTGATACAGTAGCGCAAGGCAAGCAAGTGAAAAGTATCAACATTAAAGGTGCGGCTGATAAATATTCTCGAAAAGATATGGATGAGCTTACAAAATTCGTTGGTATCTACGGAGCAAAAGGTCTTGCTTGGTTAAAAGTAACAGAAGAAGGACTAAATGGACCAATCGCAAAATTCTTCGATGAAGCGTTAGCTGCTGCATTAATAGAGCGTATGGGCGCTGAAATTGGCGATATTTTAGTATTCGTAGCTGACAAAGCGGATGTAGTTGCAGCATCTCTAGGTGCTCTTCGTACAAAATTAGGTCAAGATTTAGGATTAATTGATGAATCCCAATTCGCATTCTTATGGATTACGGACTGGCCATTATTTGAGTACTCTGAAGAAGATGGCCGCTATTATGCAGCGCACCATCCTTTCACACGTCCATTTGACGAAGATATCGAATTAATGGATACAAACCCTGCTGCAGTTCGTGCACAAGCTTACGATATCGTATTAAACGGTTATGAGCTTGGCGGTGGTTCATTACGTATTTATGAGCGTGATTTACAAGAGAAGATGTTTAAACTTCTTGGTTTCTCAGATGAGGAAGCAAAAGCACAATTCGGTTTCTTATTAGAAGCGTTTGAATACGGCGTACCTCCACACGCAGGTCTTGCCTTTGGTCTTGACCGTTTCGTCATGTTACTTGCTGGTCGTACTAATTTACGTGATACAATTGCATTCCCGAAAACAGCAAGTGCAAGCTGCTTATTGACAGATGCTCCAAGTGAAGTGTCTCCAGATCAATTAAGCGAATTAAGTCTAGCGATTAAAACGTTTAAAAGATAAAAGCGTTACCAAATACCTGGATTCCCTAGCAAAAAATGTTGGGAATCTAGGTATTTTTTGCGTTTTTTGAAAGAATCTGTTTTTTTATTATAAATCGTTTGAATTATCAGAAATATGGTGTTATTATAACAGTAATACGAATCCTGATGTGTTTGTCTAACTGCTAGCTCTATTTAACAGTTTTGACCGAACACTATATCGTCGGGAGCCATCTATTTTTGTAGTGGCAAACAAGCCCCATTTTCGAGAGGGACGTTTAAAGCTATAAAGCGGGCACCCACCTGCAAATTGCGGGTTCAAAACGAATGTTTCATTGGCATTACGGCACAATCGGGATTCGTCCATACATAGAATACTAGATACTAATGTGACGTTGTTTAACGTTTTTAGCAAATAAGTGATAGATTGATTAAAGTCAATCTATCACTTTTTGTTATTTATCCTACTTTTTCACGATAAAAAGACAGATGGGCGTTATTTACTAAATTAAACGAAAAATAAGAAAAATTGTAAAATTTACTTTTTATTTTTGGATTAGCATACTATAATTGGTATAGACAACTATACCAAAACATGTAGCTTGTCTTTACGTTTCAAGTAAGCTTCGAAAAAAACTTAGACAGCGGAGGTGTGAAATTGAGCAATACATTATTAATTTCCAATGTAACGATCATCAACCATAACGAAATACCGTTTACAGGTGACGTATTGATTGACAATGGCAAGATAATTAAAGTAGGTAAAGAATTATTTGATAAGGCAGAGCAATATATTGAAGGCAAGGGGAAAGACTGGTTGTTGTTTCCTGGTTACATTGATATGCATATTCATGGTTCTGCAGGCAATGATGCAATGGATGCATCACAACAAGCGCTTCATGATATGGCTGCGTCATTAGTTAAAGAAGGTGTCACAGGCTTCCTTGCAACGACAATGACACAAGCACCAGAAGCTATTGAAAATGCATTAAAGACAATCGCACAATTTGAAAATGGTAATAATGAGGCCAATTTATTAGGTGTACACGTAGAAGGACCTTATGTATCGAAAAAGCGTGCTGGAGCACAGCCAATCGACTATATGATATTGCCATCTATCGAACAATTTGCACACTGGCAAGCATTAAGTAACAACCGCATTAAACAAATAACAATTGCACCTGAGCTTGAAGGTGGCTTTCCGTTTATTGAAGAGCTTTACAAGCAAGGGGTCATTGTTTCAATTGGCCATTCAGATGCAACACTTGAAGAGGTAGAGCAAGCAGTAGCATTCGGCGTCAGACAGGCAACGCATTTATACAATCAAATGCGACCATTCCATCATCGAGACCCAGGTGTTGTAGGCGGAGTGCTTGTTGAAGATGCAGTGAAAGTAGAAATTATTGCAGACTTTGTGCATTGCCATCCTATGTCTGTAAAACTTGCGTATCGAGTAAAAGGGACAGAAGGAATTATTTTAATTACAGATGCAATGCGCGCTAAAGGATTACAATATGGGGATTATGATTTAGGTGGTCAAACAGTCCATGTCACAGAAAGCGGAGCACATTTACCTAATGGAGCATTAGCTGGAAGTGTATTGACGATGGAACAAGCAGTGAAAAATATGAAAGCGGTCACAAATTGTTCGTTGTCAGAGCTTGTAGCAATGTCTTCAGCAAATGCTGCGAAACAATTACAATTGCGCACAAAAGGACGTATTGCAGAAGGCTTTGATGCAGATGTAATTTTATTGGATCCACATTTAAATGTTGAAAAAACTATTTGTCAGGGAAATATTGTATTTGAGAAAACGATAGTAAAAATGCGATAGGATGGTGCAAGTCTTGTTAGATAAAAATTCTCATATACCAATCTATATACAAATAGAAGAAGTATTAAAGCAACGGATTTATTTAGAGGAATACAAAATTGGTGAAAATATTCCATCTGAACGCGAACTGTCCGTTCAATTTGATGTGAGTAGAATGACTGTTCGTCAATCGATTACCAATTTAGTGAATAGTGGATTGCTTTATCGTGAAAAAGGTAGAGGGACTTATGTTGCCAATCCAAAGTTGGAACAGCCATTAATGGGCTTAACAAGTTTTACAGAGGATATGCGTGCAAGAGGGATGGAACCAAGTAGTAAAGTATTACGTTTCGAAAAAATTGTACCACCATTAGATATTGCAGGAGATTTAATGTTAGAACGTGGGGAGGAAGTATTTTTCGTAACGAGGATACGGAGTGCCAATTCTAAACCGATGGCGATTGAAAGAACCTATATTCCAGTGAAAGTATATCCTGAATTAGATGAAAAGAAAATTATGGGTTCCTTGTATGCGCTTATAGAAGCAAAATTCCATCAGAAAATTGGCAATGCTATACAGCAAATGGAAGCGGCCATTGTAGCAAAAGAAGATAGTAAATATCTGCAAATCAATAGTACTGCACCAGTGTTAATTATTAAACGAACAAGTTATTTAGCAGATGGTGTGCCATTCGAACTTGTGCGAAGTACTTATCGTGCTGATCGATACAAATTCATAAGTGAAATTAAAAGGTGATATGATGCGTGCTTATTTTCATGAACTACAAAGGCTTTTAGAAGTTGTGCTAGCGCAAGAAAATACGCTGTTAGCAGAAGCTGCACAAATGATTGTTTCTCGTCTTCAAAGTGGTGGAATTGTCCAACTGTTTGGGTGTGGACACTCACATCTATTAGCACAAGATGCTTTTTATCGTGCGGGAGGGCTTGTACCTGTACGTCCAATTACAATCGAGCCATTGACTTTACATGCAGGGGCTTTAACATCATCCAAAAATGAAAAGGACCCATCGATTATCGTGCGACATAAAGATGAATTTCAATTTCAGGAAAATGATGTTTGCATCATCATTTCGACGTCTGGTCGAAATAACGCCCCGATAGAAGCGGCAATGCTTGCAAAGCAGTCAGGCGTCCTCGTTATGTCTATGCAATCACTTGAATATTGTGAACAACCAACACGTCATATTAGTGGAAAACGTTTAGAGGATGTTGTCGATGTTGTCATCAACACACATATTCCTATAGGGGATGGGCTCTTGCACCATCAACAGATGCAGTATGCACCTGCATCAACAGTAATTGGTTCTGCAGTTCTTCAAGCGTTATTCAGTCAAGTCATTGAGTTATTGGCTGAATGTCAGGAAGTACTGCCTGTTTTTGAAAGCAATAATGTTGAATCGAATAAGCATCATAATGAAATAATGATTGCGAACTATCAATCGCGCATTAATTTTGAGTGAAATTTGGAGGGGTATCGATGAAAAAAACATTTAAGATTACAACACCAGAAGGTTTACATGCTCGACCAACAGCGCTATTAGTCAGTGCGGTAACACCATTTGAGAGTGAAGTTCAGTTAACCTACAATGATAAGTCTGTCAATTTAAAGTCCATTATGGGGGTCATGGCGCAAGGAATTGTAACGGGGAGTACTATTGCAATTTCTGCACAAGGATCAGATGCACAACAGCTAATGCAAACAGTTACAGATGTGATTGTTACAAAAGGAATTGGTGAAGAATGCTAGAGATTCAGGGTATTGCCGTATCGGAAGGCATTGCCTTTGCAACTGCCTTTTGTTTAGTGGAACCAGATTTATCATTTGAGAAGTACACGATTACAGATATACAGCCAGAACTAGAGCGCTTTAAATCAGCACTTGCCCATACGAAAATGGAATTACAAGAAATTTTAACACTTGCTCACAATAAATTTGGCGAAGACAAGGCGGCAATATTTGCTGCGCATTTATTATTGCTAGAGGACCCTGAAATGTTAGCAGCCATTGAAGAGAAAATTAAAACAGGCAGTAATGCGGAGTATGCCTTACACGAAGTTTCCAATATGTTCATCGGACTGTTTGAAGGAATGGACAATGTTTATATGCAAGAGCGAGCAGCGGATATTCGCGATGTAACAAAGCGCTTATTAGCCCATTTATTAGATGTTGAATTAGTTGACATGAGTCGTTTATCAGCAGATGTCATTATCGTAGCAGAAGATTTAACCCCATCGATGACGGCACAGCTAGATACAAACTATGTCAAAGGATTTATAACAGATATTGGTGGGAAAACCTCGCATTCTGCCATTCTTGCACGCTCACTAGATATTCCAGCAATCGTTGGCACTAAAACGGCTACACAAGTAATTCAACACGGCACACCAATTATTATGGATGGCACGAATGGCACTATCATTATTAATGCTACACAAGAAATGTCTGCATTTTACGAGCAACAGCAACAAACGCTTACTCAGCAACGACACGAGCTCCTTCAATATCGCGCAATGTCGAGCGTAAGTGCGGACGGCCATAATGTAGAGCTTGCGGGCAATATTGGCAAGCCCGAAGATGTAGAAAAGGTCATGCAGGCGGCGGGGGATGGAATCGGTTTATTTCGAACAGAGTTTTTATATATGGAACGGCAAGAGCTCCCAAGTGAAGAGGAACAGTTTCAAGCGTATCGTACCGTTCTTGAAAAAATGCAGGAAAAGCCAACGATTGTACGCACATTGGATATTGGCGGGGATAAGCATCTTCCATATTTAAAGCTACCGACAGAGATGAATCCTTTTTTAGGCTATAGAGCGATTCGTATTTGCCTAGACCAACAAGCAATGTTCCGTACACAATTGCGTGCATTGCTAAGAGCAAGTGCTTTTGGCAACTTGAAAATAATGTTTCCAATGATCGCAACGTTAGATGAATGGAGAATGGCTAAGCGAATGTTGTTTGAGGAAAAAGCCCAATTGCAAGCAGACGGAGTGGCAATTGCGGAAACAATAGAAGTCGGTATAATGGTAGAGATTCCAGCAGCGGCGATGATTGCAGACTTATTTGCAAAAGAAGTAGATTTTTTCTCGATTGGTACAAACGATTTAATTCAATATACTTTGGCAACGGATCGGATGAATGAAAATGTCTCTTATTTATATCAGCCATATCACCCAGCAGTATTAAGACTTATAAAAAATGTGATTGATGCAGCACATAAACAGGGGAAATGGGTTGGTATGTGCGGTGAAATGGCAGCAGATGAAATAGCAATACCGATTTTACTTGCTTTAGGCTTAGATGAATTTTCCATGAACCCTTCTTCTATTCTTAAAACGAGAGCACATATTGCAAAGCTTTCAAAGAAGCAGTTAGTGCAACATATTGAGCAACTGTTAATGCTATCGACAGCTTCTGAGGTTGAAGTATATGTAAAAGAACATCTAGGTATTTAAGTTCTTATTTTTGAATATTGTGAAAATAAGGAGGGCGTCATGGATATTAAAAACGTTCCAGCGAAAGATTACCAACAAATTCATCGTTTAAGGGATTATTGCTTTCCAAATAAATATAGCGGTGCTAGGCGCGATGATTTTCATTATTGGATTGAGCATAGTACAACATTAGGAGCTTATGATGGCGGTAATGTTGTTGGGCAATTGTTAATCCTTCCGCTCAATATGACGATACATGGTGAAAACTATGAAATGGGTGGTATTGGATTTGTAGCTACATATCCTGAGTACCGTCAGCAAGGTATTATAAAAAAGCTAATGACGGCTTCACTAAAGGAAATGCAACAACGTGGGCAAACTATTTCCGTCCTTGCACCTTTTTCCGTTTCTTTTTACCGTTATTTTGGCTGGGAATTATTTTTTGACAAACTACATTATGCAATACCTCATTCACACTTTCCTCATTTCGGGAAACAGTTAGATGATGTAAAGCGTATGAGCTTTGAATGGCCGAATAGTAATCTGTTCGAGGCAATTCAGCAATTTCATAATGTCCAAGCAAGCATTACAAATGGAGCGATGCTACGTGATGCAGCTTGGTGGAAGCGCATTGAAAGAAGGTCACCTGAAAGTCATTTTGCTGCGTGTTTTCAGGAACAAAAAATAACGGGCTATATCCGCTATACCATTCAAGATGGCATCTTTACAACCCATGACTATATTGTGAAGGATTATTTAGCAGAACAAGCACTATGGCGCTTTATTACATCACATGCGGCAAGTATCCACACAATTGAAGGAATTACGGCAAATGATAGTCATTTCGGTTTTAATTTCGATAATCCACAATTCCCCAAAAAGATTATACAAGATGTCATGGTAAGAATCGTGGATGCTTTTGCTTTTATGCAACGCTACCGTTGGAGGGATATAAAGCAAACTTTGTACGTTCGTCTAGAGGATCACTTTTGTCCGTGGAATGAACAAATTTTCATGATAAATAAAGATGGAGATGTCTCGATAATTGAGGAAAATTCCATGTTTAATAAGCATATGCTAACATTACCAATCAACTTATTTTCTGCGATGATGGTCGGCTATCTTAGTGTGAAGGATGCAGTGACTATTGCGAATAAAGTACTAGATGATGAAGAAATACGTCATTGGCAACAGGCAATTCCAACGGAGCGACCTAAATTTTACGAATATTTTTAACTTACTGCAAAAATAAGTAGAAAATGAAAATTTTTTTGAAGTTTTTTCTGGACTATACCAGTTAAGGGAAGCCATTTATTCGCAAGTATCGAAGCAATAGCCCAATTATGTATTAGCTTTTAAAAGGTATAAAATTACTAAAAAAGTATATTGTGGTATATACCAATTGGTGCTATTCTCAATATAAGAAAGCGATTTCATTAGAGTCGTCAATTCGTTAAAAGGGACTAAATTAAAAAAAGACAATGAGGGAGTGCTGACGATGAAAAATATTATGTTAGTTTGTGTTGCAGGAATGAGCACGAGTTTACTAGTTTCAAAGATGCAGAAGGCTGCACAGGAACAAAATATTGAGGCGGATATTTTTGCTATAGCTGAAAGTGAGGTAGATAAAGTTTTAGCAAATAAGAAGGCAGATGTACTGTTACTTGGACCGCAAGTTCGTTACTTAAAATCAACATTCGAAGTAAAATTCAAAGATTTAAATTTGCCAATTGATGTAATCAATATGGCTGATTACGGCATGATGAACGGTGGAAATGTCTTACAACAGGCATTGAAGCTAATTGGGTGAGGAGGCAAGCCAATGGAAGAAACAGCAATGATGCAGTCCATAATGGGGTTGATTGTTCATAGTGGTAATACGAAAAGTGAATGCATGGAAGCACTTCAGTTAGCGAAAAAGGGGCAGATTGGTGAAGCAAAGGAAAAAATAAAGCAGGCAAATGAAGCGCTAGTTGAGGCTCATCATTCACAAACAGCATTGTTAACGCAGGAAGCAAGGGGAGAAAAAGTAGAGGTATCAATGCTATTAATTCATGCACAGGATCATCTAATGAATGCCATCACGTTTCGTGATTTAGCGCAAGAAATGATTGAACTGTATGAACAAATCAAAGGGGAGTAACATCAATTATTTGATGTCACAATAAAAAGCAAAGGGAGTGTGTAAAATGTTCCGATTTTTAGAAGAAAAATTTGTGCCGGTAGCTGCTAGGATTGGGAGTCAGCGTCATTTAGTTGCCATTCGTGACGGTTTTATTACAATCATGCCATTGACAATTGTCGGCTCGTTAGCTGTATTAATTAATAACTTACCAATTGACTTTTATCAAAATGCACTGGACTCCATTTGGAAGCATGAAACATGGACGCAATGGGGCGGCAATATTTGGAGTGCAACATTCAATATTCTGTCACTGTTACTCGCGGTTTCCATTGCCTATAACTTAGCCAAAAGTTATAACAAGGATGGTCTTTCCGCTGCCGTCATTAGTCTTTCCAGTTATTTGACATTTGGTACATTTGGTGAAGGTGGTTTAACAGGTTTAACAACTGGAACGGGTGGGATATTTATCGCCATTATCGTGTCCTTGTTATCTACTGAAGTATTTTGTAGATTATCAGGTAATAGTAAGCTACTGATAAAAATGCCTGAAGGGGTACCACCAGCAGTTTCGAAATCATTTGCAGCATTGCTGCCAGCTATTATTACTATTGGTGTGTTTGCATTAGTTCGTACAATTATTTCTGCAGGCTTTGATATGCCAGATATTGTCGGCTCATTCTATTCAGCCATTCAAGAGCCGTTTATGGGCTTAACAAATACGTGGGTTGCTGCCATAATTTTAGCTTTTATTCCAGCATTCTTATGGACGCTAGGCGTTCATGGTGCAAATATTATCGATCCATTTATGCAAACGATTAATTCAGCCGCGATTGATGCAAACGTAGCAGCAATTTCTGCTGGCAAAGTGGCACCATATATCGTGAATAAGCCATTCTTTGATGCATTCGTTAATATGGGTGGGTCAGGTACGACAATTGCACTTATTATTGCGATATTCATTATTGCAAGGAAAAATAAGCAATACAATACCGTTGGAAAATTGTCCGCGGCACCAGGGCTATTTAATATTAATGAGCCGTTATTATTTGGTCTACCAATCGTCTTAAATCCAATTTTATTTATTCCGTTTATTTTAACGCCAATGGTTAACGTAACGATTGCATTCTTTGTAACAAAATGGGGTTGGGTTCCTGCAGCAACTGTTGTAGCGCCATGGACGACACCACCAGTAATAAACGGGTTTTTAGTGACACAATCTTGGACTGGAGCTGTTTTAAGTTTAGCGTTAATCGTTATTTCTGTTTGTATCTACCTTCCATTCATTGCAATGGCTAATCGTATAGCTAAACAACAGGAAAGAAAGGCTGAGCAAGCACAAGAACAACAGCCTGAAATAACTCCAGAGATTCCAAAAGTAGAAGTGTAATAGCATAGCATTGGAGGTATTGTCATTTGAGGAGATTAGGAATTTCACTCTATCCACAGCACAGCACGCTAGAAGAAATGCAACAATATGTTCAGCTAGCACACGATAATGGTTTTGACCGTATTTTCACATGTTTGCTATCTTTAAATAATGAAGAAGAAAAGCTTAAATTGCAGCAAATCAATTACTTTGCAAAACAGCTAGGCTTTGAGATTTCTGCTGATATTGCACCAGCTGTTTTTGAAAATTTAGGCTTAACGTATAAAGATATTGCTTATTTTAAAGAGCACTACCATCTGGCTGCATTGCGCTTAGATATGGGATTTTCAGGTCAAGAGGAAGCGTTAATGTCTTTCGATGATAGTCAGTTGAAAATTGAGCTAAATATTAGTAATGGAACGAAATATGTGGATAATATATTATCCTACCAAGCGAACCGTAACCATATTATAGGCTGTCATAATTTTTATCCAAGAAGATTTACGGGTCTATCACGACAGCATTTTCTTGCAACATCTAAAAACTTTAAAGCCAACCATATACGGACAGCTGCGATGATTTCCTCGCAGCATGCGCTGTACGGTCCTTGGGAAAAAACCGAGCATGGCCTACCAACACTAGAAGAGCATCGCGATTTACCGATTACAGTGCAAGCGAAAGATTTATGGCATACAGGCTTAATCGATGATTGTATTATTGGCAATATGTATGCCTCAGAGGAAGAACTAAAAGCATTAGGGCAATTAAATCGCCATAAGTTGGAGCTGAAAGTTGTACCATCCTCTGAAACGACGGTTTTAGAAGAAGCCATTTTATTTAAAGAACCTCATTTTAATCGTGGCGATGTATCAGATTACGTTATTCGTAGTACACAATCGCGCGTAAAATATAAAAATGGGGATTTCCCAGCCCACGATACGCATGTTTTGCAGTTAGGTGATGTTACCATCGATAATAATTTAGATGTGCGCTATAAAGGGGAGCTACAAGTAGTATTAAAGGAAATGCCGAATGCTGGTTCTACAAATGTAGTGGCCAAGGTAGTGGAAGAAGAGCGTTTTTTACTAGCACAAATTCAACCATGGGCATCATTCGGTTTTACAAAATAATTGAACTAAGAGGAGGATTAAGCCGACGATTGTATGTGCTTAATCCTTTTTTTATAGAAAGGGGCAAATAGGATGTATGTGCTAGCGATAGATGGTGGAGGTACAAAAACATGTGCAGTTATTTGTGACGAACATGGCACTATTTATGGTAAGGTGATGACATCACGTAGTAACCCTACTGCAATGGAAGCATGTGATTTTGAAGCAACGATTCATGGATTATTACAGAAATTGCAGGAGCAAACGCCACAAAGCTTTACGGCAATACATAGTTGCTTTGCAGGAATGGCTGGGGTGAAGGAACGGCAAGCTGAAGATATAGTAGAACGTATTCTTCGTCAATATGTTGATAAAAAGACGCACATTGTTATCGAAAATGACGCATTAATCGCGCTATATGCTGGCACGATGGGACAAGAAGGGATTGTCCAAATTGCAGGTACGGGTGCGATAACGATGGGATTTAATTATCAACATTCGGTCAATCGTGTCGGTGGCTGGGGGTACTTATTTGATGATGAGGGAAGTGGCTATGATTTAGGAATTCAGACGCTAAAGGCTATTTTTCAGAGCTATGATCAGCGGGCACAGCCAACAGCGTTAACAGATGTCGTGCTACAACATTTCGCGGTTGATTGTGTGCCGCAATTAATCGCTCATATTTATGGGGAACAGCATCCTAGAACAGTGATCGCACCACTAGGCAAATATGTATTTCAAGTTGCGGATAAAGGGGATAGTATAGCTCAAGCCATTTTAAAAGAAGCATGTGTCAAATACTATAAAGCGATAAAAACATGTTATGGGAGCATGCTATGGGGGCGAGAAAATGTTTCTGTAGTATTAGCGGGTAGTGTGTTTTCAAATAATCCAACTATTGTTCCACACCTTGAACAATTAGCGTTAGCAGATCAGTTGCCAATGCAGTTTATATTACCTGTTTTAGAGCCTATTGGTGGGGCGGTTGTTGGAGCCTTTAAACAAGCGAACATCCAACTAGATATGTCATTTGTTGAATCGTTTCAAGCAAACTTTAAGCGATGGGATAATGATGAATAAGTAAATAAAAGCCATCTATGCGAAATTTTTTAGTACATCAATAGCACTTGTTCTTTTTGAGAATTTCCACTTGAACAATATCATGATAGAATGTAATATAGGTTTGATTTTATCTTAGTATATAACTAGGTTTACTAATAAAAATTAGATAGATGGAGAGTGTAAGGATGTTACATCAATTTTCTCGTAACGAGCTCGCGATAGGTACAGAGGGACTCGAAAAATTAAAAAATACAACAGTAGCCATTCTAGGTGTCGGTGGCGTCGGTTCATTTGCTGCAGAAGCATGTGCTCGTAGTGGTATCGGTCGCATTATTTTAGTTGATAAAGATAATGTAGATATTACGAATGTTAACCGTCAATTAGTAGCGTATCTTTCAACTGTAGGAAAATCCAAATCTGGCGTTATGAAAGAGCGTATTGCTGATATTAATCCTGAATGTGAAGTAATTGATATGCATATGTTTTACACGGAAGAAACATATGAGGAATTTTTTGCACAAGGCATCGACTATGTTATAGACGCGAGCGATACTGTAATTTATAAAATTCATATTATGAAAGAATGTTTAAAACGTAACATCCCCATTATTTCAAGTATGGGTGCTGCCAATAAAATGGACCCAACACGCTTCAAAATCGCGGATATTTCAAAAACGCACACAGATCCATTAGCGAAAGTTATTCGTACAAAATTACGAAAAGATGGTATTCATAAAGGGGTAACAGTAGTTTTCTCTGATGAAAGCCCGATTGTCGTACGTCCGGATGTCGTCGAGCATGTTGGAAAACCTGATGCCGCTATCCGCAAGGCGAAAATGCCGCCATCTTCTAACGCATTTGTCCCTTCTGTTGCAGGTTTAATAGCAGCAAGCTGGGTAGTCAATAAAATTGTAGAAGATGTGAAAATTACTCGCGTACAAGGCTGAGGAATTATTTTGTATTTAGCATATTGAAATTCAAAGCACTTAAATGTTAATTGAAAGAGGAATCTACAAAGTTTTCCTTGGGAAAGTTGTGAGTTTATACCTGCGCATAATAGCTGTAGGTAAGAGCTAGCTTACTTTTTTGAGAGACGACATGTAGATTCTTTTCTTTTATGACAAGAAAATCAGTAGGAGAAATGACTAAAAATGCTCCCTTATGTTACTTACGAGACAGACCTTCACTTTTTCTATGATACAATAGGGCTGTTATAAAAGAGGGGGCATTCATTAATAATGGAGCAAATTTATCAAATGGAATATAGAGGATTGAATCTATTCGATGAAATTAGCACAGTGGAATTAGCGATTGATGAGGAGAGAAAGACGATACATATTTTTGATGTAGGACAGGTTGTGACACCTGTTTTTAATTTTGATGTATCTGCTTATGAATTATCTGATGGTTTTTACAAAATGGCGGATATACTTCGGCATAAACGAATTTTAACTGAACAGCAACCAGCGACAGAGCTAACGTTAAGTCAATGGCTCATTACAAATAATGCATATTTTTATAGTCCGAAACAAAGAATTAAAAAATATGCAGACGGTCGCATCATCGAAATAATCGATCGAGAAAAGGAACAATTTTTGTTCGATTACTATATACAAAGAGTTTAATTTTACCAAAATAATTAATCTTACGTACACAAAATGCTAATAATTCACGGAATTGCCTTATTTTTTTCATGTGCTCACTTCTTCTTTTGGTTTATTGCTATAATTTGAATAATTCCAATATATATAGTTAATAGGTCAGCTTGTTTGGAATGTTCAAATCTACTTAGGGGAAGTGGAAATGGCGTTTGATAAAACAAATGAGAACATGGGAGAGTGGGAAAATGGAAATACAAGTAATTCGTGAACATTTAGATATTGTAAAACTTCAAGAAAAAATGAATAGTACTGTATTTGATTATTTAGATACGTCTAATAATTACACAAAAGCCATGAGAGCTTTAACGCATTTATATACACAAGCTACAACATTTTATAAGGAATATTTAGTTGCTAAAGCAGGTGAACTACCGAAAGCCAATACATATTGGCATCTGTTTATAGATTGTAGTGCAAAGCTATGTTATTTTTTAGCGGCATCTACTTATTATTCTTCAAATGAGCTACAAAAAACGCCCGAAAAAGTAGGACGATTATTAACAATCGCCGCCCGTTCTTTACCAAGTATTGAGCAGGAAGAGAATGAGGAGTTATTAGCTGCAATTATTGCCCTATATGGTGAGGTAATAAAAGATGATGATAAAGTAGCTGCTTTGAGAGAAGAAGTACTTGCCCAAAAAGGTGACGTCAAGCAATGTTTACAGCAATTTAAATGGTTTGTTGAGAAGGAATCAAATAATTAAATGAATTATTACCATTGTCGAGCAGTATATCGACAATGGTTTTCTTTTTGTAATGGGGGGATAGCAGCAATTGTTTGCGTGCCTGTCACTCCACGTCGTTTTCACAGGCATAAAGTAAGACGCAACCCTGCTGTCGCACGATAGGTTGCGCCTTACGGACTGCGCGTTCTCTCCGCAGTCTACTTAGATTTTTATTAATAGGTAAATTGTGTGTGTGCCTGGCACTTTATTTCTTATGGAAGGATTTAAGCTTGTCGTAAATACTTGCCATTCGTTTCTCTTCACCTGCAATAACAGGTTTATAAAATTCTGTACCAACAAGCTCGTCTGGTAAATATTGTTGATCTACCCAGCCACCAAAAGTACCAATTGGGCTGTTATGCGGATATTGATAACCAACATGCCCTAAATCTTTGGCACCTTCATAATGAGCATCGCGTAAATGGTGTGGAATATCTCCCGTTTTACCTTCATGGATGCTTGCAATCGCAGCATCAATCGCAGAAATGGCCGAATTTGATTTTGAAGCAAGGCACATTTCGATTACAGCACTTGCTAGTGGAATCCTTGCTTCAGGTAATCCTAGACGTTCTGCTGCTTGAACAGCTGCAAGCATATGAGCTCCTACTTGGGGGTTAGCAAGACCAATATCCTCATAGGCCATGACGAGTAAACGACGACTAACTGCAACTAAATCTCCCGTTTCAAGTAAATGTGCTAAATAATACAATGCCGCATTCGTATCACTTCCACGTACCGATTTTTGTAAAGCGGACAGCAAGTTATAAAAGTGTGAGCCATTTTTATCCCCGTATACACCAATTCTGCCAATAAGATGCTCTAAAATATGGTCAGAAGCTATTGTTTGTCCATTCACTTCATCACTTGCATAGTAAATCGATTCGAGCAATGTTAGTGCCTTACGTGCATCACCATTAGCTGCTGTAGCAATTTGTTCAATTTGAGAATCTGTCAATGCAAAATGATATTTTCCTAATCCACGTTTGTCGTCAGTAAGTGCCTTTTGAATAAGTGCTACTAAATTTGCAGTAGTTAATTTTTTTAACTGATGAATTTCTCCGCAACGTGAACGAATAGCGGGATTGACATCATGATATGGATTTTCTGTTGTGGCACCTATTAAAACAATAGAGCCATTTTCTACATGTGGTAATAATGTATCCTGTTGTAATTTATTGAAACGATGTATCTCATCTAGAAATAGTATAACTTTTCCAGAAATTCGCGCTTCTTGGACAATATCTTCTACGTCTTTTTTGCCCGCCCGTGTCGCATTAAGTGCGAAAAAGGGTAGTTTAGAGCTTCCAGCAATGGCATTTGCAATAGACGTTTTACCGATGCCAGGCTCACCGTACAATAACATGGAAGGAACATGTCCGTTTTGAATCATTTTGTATAGAGCAGTATCAGGACCGACAAAATCTTGTTGACCTATGATTTCGTCGAGCGTTAATGGGCGCATCCGATATGCAAGTGGTTCGTTATGCAAAAGAATATCCCCTTTCGTACGTTTGTTCTAAAAGATAGTATATCATAACCTTCCAAGAGTATTTCCGAGTTCTTCAAGAGGAGATTATGATATACTGTTGGTAGTATTTTGACTAGACTAATTGAGGGTGATAAAATGAAAATTTCTACAAAGGGCCGTTACGGTCTCACGATTATGATTGAATTGGCAAAGCATTATGGTGAAGGGCCAATTCCATTACGCAAAATTGCTGCTGAAAAGGAGCTTTCTGAAGCTTATTTAGAGCAACTTGTATCGCCATTGCGCAATTCAGGCTTGGTAAAAAGTGTGCGCGGAGCTTATGGTGGTTACATGCTTGCAAATCCACCAAGTGAGATCTCAGCAGCAAATGTAATTAGTGTATTAGAAGGACCGATTCAGCCTGTTGAAGGTATCGAAAATGAGGAAGCACCGCAACGTGAGCTATGGCTACGAATCCGTGATGCTGTAAAAAATGTATTAGATACAACGACAATTGAAGATTTAGCACAGTATACAGAGGAAAATGCAACAGACGGCTATATGTTCTATATTTAATATTTTTAGGCTAAAGCACCTCCAAAGGTTTAGAGACGCGGCATGCACACTACATAAATTTACCGTGTAACATGCAGTGCTAAAGCCATTTAGGTGAACTGTGCTTTAGTGTTTTTGTATAAAGGAGTTTTCAACATGAATTCATATATCTATCTTGATCATGCGGCGACATCCCCGATGAACGACAAGGTAATAGACGCCATGACTTTAGCGATGCGAGATGTATTTGGAAATGCATCAAGTATTCACGGAGTAGGACGAGAGGCGCGCAAACATTTAGATAATGCACGTGATGTACTTGCACAATCTATAGGTGCAAAGCCAGGGGAAATTATTTTAACTAGTGGTGGTACGGAAGCTGATAATCTGGCAATCATTGGAACGGTTACTGCCCGTGCTGCTGAAGGTAAGCACGTTATTACAACTCAAATCGAACATCATGCGGTGTTACATACTTGTGAGAAGCTGGAACGAGATGGCTTTGAAGTGACGTATTTACCAGTTGATGCGCATGGACGCATAACTGTCGAAGCGGTACGAGAGGCATTACGTGATGATACTATCCTAGTAACAATTATGTATGGTAATAACGAAGTTGGTTCAATTCAGCCAATTGCTGAAATAGGTGAGTTGTTGCGTGAGCATAAAGCGACGTTTCATACAGATGCTGTTCAGGCGTATGGCTTAGAGAAAATTGATGTAGCAGCTTTGCAAGTTGATTTATTAAGCGTATCTGCGCATAAGATTAATGGACCAAAAGGGATTGGCTTCCTTTATCAGAAAACTGGTACACCACTTACAAGCTATGCGTTAGGTGGTTCGCAGGAGAAAAAACGTCGTGCTGGTACCGAAAATATTCCTGCTGTTATTGGCTTTGCTACGGCCGCAGAAAATGCAAGTCAGTTGCGCGAAAGTAAGCGAACACTGTACAATCGCTTTAAACAAATTATGCTTGAAGTTTTTACACATGAAAAGCTAGTATTTCATGTCAATGGCGATACTCAAAATGTCCTGCCGCACGTCTTAAATGTCAGCTTTGCCAATATGGAGGTAGAGTCATTTTTAGTGAATCTAGATATGGCTGGTATTTGTGCATCGAGCGGTTCTGCATGCACAGCTGGTACGATTGATCCTTCACATGTGTTAGTTGCTATGTACGGCAAAGGGGCAGAGGAGTTACGCAACTCTATTCGCTTTAGCTTTGGCCAAGATCTAACAGAAGAGGTTGTCCGCCAAGCGGCAGAAAAAACAGCAGCAATTGTAAAGAAGCTAGCAAAATAATTTGTTAATTACTATCAATTTAAACCGAATGATAAAATGCGATGTAAGTTTGCATAGCATTAGAGTTCGGTTTATATGAATTGATTAAAAAGAAAAGGTGACCACAATGATCGAAACACGTGACCCATCGGAAATTCGTGTCGTCGTCGGCATGTCAGGTGGGGTTGACTCTTCAGTTGCTGCATATATGTTAAAGCAACAAGGGTATGAAGTGATTGGTATTTTTATGAAAAACTGGGATGATACAGACGAAAATGGCGTTTGTACAGCAACAGAAGATTATGAAGATGTAATTAAAGTATGTAATCAAATTGGCATTCCCTATTATGCAGTAAATTTTGAAAAGCAATATTGGGATAAAGTTTTCACATACTTTTTAGAAGAATATAAAGCGGGACGTACACCTAACCCCGATGTAATGTGCAATAAAGAAATAAAATTTAAAGCATTCCTAGAACATGCTATGAATCTTGGGGCAGACTACTTGGCAACAGGACATTATGCACGAATTGATCGTAATGGTGATGGCGAAGTACGGATGCTTCGTGGTGTTGATGATAATAAGGATCAAACATATTTCCTTAACCAATTATCGCAAGAGCAACTAGCACATGTAATGTTCCCAATAGGAGATATTGAGAAAAAAGAAGTGCGCAAAATTGCAGAAGAAGCAGGTCTTGCTACAGCAAAGAAAAAAGATTCTACTGGCATTTGCTTTATTGGGGAACGAAATTTTAAAGAGTTTTTAAGTCAATATTTACCTGCTCAACCAGGCAATATGGAAACAATGGACGGCGTAGTGATGGGACAACATGATGGTTTAATGTACTATACATTAGGTCAACGTCATGGTCTTGGTATAGGCGGAGACGGTGAGCCTTGGTTTGTACTTGGTAAAGATTTAGCACGTAATGTGCTACTTGTTGGCCAAGGGTTCGACCACGAAGCTTTATACTCAACTTCCCTTACAGCTGTAAAAATGGGCTATACTTCGACAAAAAAATTGCCCGGGAAATTTTCTTGCACTGCGAAATTCCGCTACCGACAAACAGACACGCCTGTTGAGGTAGAAATTTTAGAAGATGGTCGTGCACATATTGTGTTTGCTGAACCAGTACGCGCCATTACACCAGGACAGGCTGTTGTTTTATATGACGGCGAAGTGTGCTTAGGTGGCGGTACAATTGATGAAGTGTTTAAAAGTAATGAAAAACTAACATATGTTGGATAACTTGTGGAAAGACTGCAAATATACTGAGCTCTGTTAATGTTCTTAGGAAATAAGGAGATGCATTAAGTTAATGGAGTCACTTAGTGTAAATGAATAAGCGATAGGATTTGCAGTCTTTTCGCTACATAGAGGTGAAATAATTTGGATTTGAACGAGCAGGGCATACAAGCGTTCCAAGAAAAGCGTTATGAGGATGCTGCACAACTATTTACGAAAGCTATAGAAGCAGAACCTGACAATGCAATTGGCTATGTAAACTTTGGGAATTTATTAGCCGTACTAGAAGATACAGAGCGAGCTGAACGCTTTTTTCAAAAGGCAATCACTGTTGATGAAACGGCAGCTACAGCATATTATGGCTTAGCTAATTTATATTATAATGCGGAACGCTATCCTGAAGCGGTAAAACTTTATGAGCTAGCGGTACAGCATAAAATAGCAGGTGCAGATGTTTATTATATGATGGGCAAATGTTTTGAAAGAATGGAAAATCCAAAGCTTGCATTGCCGTATTTACAACGTGCGGCAGAGATTGCACCTGAAGATACGCAAATTCGCCTTGCATATGCGATCGTGCTATGTGCATTAGAAATGTTCGAAGAAGGTAAGAAGGAATTAGATTATTTAATCGAGCTGGATTGGAATAATGCAGATGCGCATTATAATTTAGGTGTTCTATATGCAGTATCTACAGAACAAACAGAAGATGCTATGTATCATTTGAAGCAGGCATTTACACTCCAACCAGAATATGACCAAGCGCGCTATATTTACGATATGATTGCTCAACGGTTTAACTAAAGTAGCTTGAACCAAAGAGAAAAAGTGTTAGATTGATTACCATCAATCTAACACTTTTTTGCTATAGCGTTGACTTCCGCGGGCACACTGTCAGCAACAATCCTCGCTAACGCAAGTGCGCTTCCGCATGAGTCATCGCCTTCGTTTTCATCACTGGTGGCATCTTGAAATTTTATTACAATTAATTTTGCTATTCGATCAATTATTTACTGTCTTTCCTGTCAAATGTGAGCTGTGATAAGTATTGTGCTAAATGCGCAACAGGTGTGGTATCTAAAAGTGAGGATTCTGCCTCATTTTCCTTTAAAATATTGATTTCTTTATTGAGCCGCTCCATTTTACGATCTAATTCTGCAGCTTGTAATGCCGCCTCTTTTAATTCCATGCGAATATGGGCAGGCACTTCTTTATTATACTTATAATAAATTTTATGTTCGAGACTTGCCCAAAAATCCATTGCAATCGTACGAATTTGAATTTCAGTATAAACTTTTTCCATACGATCGGACATAAAGATTGGAATTTTAATAATAAGATGTAGGCTTTGGTAGCCGTTTTCTTTTGGATACGCAATATAGTCTTTTACATCGACGACTTCAATATCATTTTGTGCTTGAAGCATCGCACTTACTTTGTATATATCTTCAACAAAAGAGCACGTAATGCGGAGGCCTGCGATATCACGAATATTATCGCGAATACTTTCGATAGCAGGCGGTAGCTCTTTTTTCTGCATCTTTAATAAAATGCTTTTTGGTGATTTCACGCGAGTCGAGACATGTTCAATTGGATTATAATCATGAATGAGCTTAAATTCTTCTTGTAAAATATTGATTTTCGTTTCAACTTCATTTAATGCAAATTTGTATGCAAGGAAAAAGCGTGTAAGCTCTGTTTGAAGTGTTTTATAAGTGATAGCTTCGAGTTCGTTTTTCATATTATAATAAATCCTTTCTTCCGAAAAAATCGATCTAGTAATGATAGAGCAACAATATTAGTATGCCTACTTTCAAGCTTAACAAAAAGAAAGGATAAATAAAAATTTGTGCTCTAGCAAAAAGCATGTCGGAATTCCTTTAACAAGAAATGTTTTCTGCTTTGAAAAAGAAAAAATACCTCGAAAGTTGTTTCTCTCGAAGTATTTTTTATCTACGTTTATATTATTTTAAACAAGTATTTTTGCATCTAAATTGTAACGTTTATTGAACTCATCAACGAAAAGCTGTAAGTCAATATAAGTGCCGATATATGGCTCGGTTTCTTGATCGCGAAGGAAGCCACAAGTTGCTTTTAATGATTTAGAAAACTCAAGTAACATTTGTTCGTTATCAAGTTGAATTTGTAATGATAAAGATTCATCCAACGTATTCACCTTGAAATATTTTCTATCAATAATGCGTTCTAAATTTGTCTTTTCAAATGGAAAAACAAAGTCTTTATAAATTAATTTCACAGTACCCCGCCTTTTTTACAATAATTTACAACCTTAGTATACGGTAAATCTCCACCGAAAATAGAAAGGGAGCTACCAATTGTGACATGAAGCTTATCATTAGAAATTGCTTTAAATTTTTCTAAGTCCTCTAAAGAACGAACTCCGCCAGCATAGGTTGTTGGAATAGATGTCCATGCAGCCAAATCTCGTACAAGGTTTTCTTGCATACCACCTTTTTTTCCTTCAACATCGACGGCGTGAATCAGTAATTCATCACAAAATCCTTCGATATAGGCAATGGTCTTTGCATTCACTTCGAAGTCACTAAACTTCGTCCATTTATCAGTTACAACAAACCATTTGTTATCGCGCATTCTACAGCTAAGGTCAATTACGAGATGCTTTTTCCCAATGGTATTAACTAGTTGCTCTAAACGATTAATGTCAAGTTTTCCATCATGAAAGATATAGGATGTCACGATAACATGAGAGGCACCTGCATCTATGTATTTTTTTGCGTTTTCTGAAGTAATACCGCCCCCGACTTGTAGGCCTCCTGGAAATGCTGCTAATGCTGCGATTGCGGCTTGTTCATTGCCATTGCCAAGCATGATGACATGACCACCAACTAATTGATCTTTTGCAAACATGTTAGCATAATAGCTAGAGTCAAAATCTGAAATGAAATTTTCGATAACTTCTTGATCTGTATGTCCTAATGTACTTCCGACAATTTGTTTTACTTTGCCATCGTGTAAATCGATGCAAGGTCTAAATTCCAATAGCTTCACAATCCTTCCAACAACAAGTTCATAGTATCTATCATAGCATGGTTAGAAATAAATTAGCTGTAATTCTTCATTTGTCAAAATAATGTTAAAAATTTTTACGTTTTTCTTGTGAAAACGATATTTCTTAACGTGCTGTGGTAAAATAATAAGATTGAAATAAACGAGAAGGGGACGAATCGAAAATGACAGAAAATCTAGATTTATTTGAGTTGAATAAGCTATTTATTCTCGGCCGTCCTATTGTGTCTATTTTTCATAATCCTCAAAATATGTATTCTATTGTACGTGTGAAAATTCAAGAAACAAATTTGCAATATGATGATAAGGAAATTATTGTTGTTGGTTATTTCCCGCAATTGCAAATGGACGAACAATATCGTTTTACAGGAATTATGAGACAACATCCAAAATATGGTGTACAATTTCAAGTTGAGACGTTTACAAAAGAAGTGCCCGCAACTGAGCAAGGAATTGTTCATTACTTATCAAGTGACTTATTCGTTGGGATAGGGAAGAAAACTGCTGAAACAATTGTTGAAAAGCTTGGTGCCAATACAATCCGTCGTATATTAGAAGATCCAAATGTGCTCGATGTTGTACCTCGATTATCGGCTGAAAAAAAAGAAGTCATTCATCGCACGATTGAGCAAAATCTAGGATTAGAGCGTGTTATGATTCAATTGAATGAATGGGGATTTGGTCCACAGCTCGGAATGAAAATTTATCAAACATACCGTACAGAAACGATTGATTTTTTGACTGAAAATCCTTATCGTCTCATTGAAGATGTGGACGGAGTTGGTTTTTTCCGTGCAGATGAGCTTGGTGCGAAATTAGGAATTACTGGTAATCACCCTGACCGTATTAAGGCTGCGATTTTACATACTCTAAATACAGCTGCTTTATCGGATGGCCATGTATATTTAGATGCTGAGCATGTCTTACCGCAAGTGAAAGATATGCTTGAGCAAAGCCAACGTCAAGAAATTCCGTATGAAGCAATTTCTAAAGCTTGTATTGATATGCGTGAGGAAAATAAAATATATGGAGAAGAAACAAGACTTTATTTGCCTTCCTTATATTTTTCGGAAATTGGCATTGCGTCAAAAATTATTGCGTTAACTGAACGAAATAGTCAGGCTAAGCATTTTAGTAAAGATGAAATTCGCAAGGCGATTGGGGATACGGAAGCGTTTTTAAATGTTACGTATGCAGAAACTCAAGCTTTTGCGATAGAACAGTCTCTTAATTCAGCTGTGATGATTTTGACGGGTGGCCCTGGTACAGGAAAAACGACTGTTGTTAGAGGCATTGTGGAAGTCTATGCAAAGCTTCACGGTCTTTCATTAAACCCTAAGGAGTATGCGCAAAAAGAAGAGCCGTTTCCTATTATTTTATGTGCACCAACAGGAAGAGCTGCTAAACGTTTAGCAGAGTCCACAGAGCTACCTGCTATGACAATCCACCGCTTGCTAGGTTTTACAGGTCAGGAGAAGGAAGAAGAAACCGAGCGAGAGGTTACAGGGAAACTTATTATCGTCGATGAAATGTCAATGGTTGATACATGGCTTGCCCATCAGTTATTAAAATCACTACATGAAGATGTTCAAGTTGTTTTTGTAGGTGACCAGGATCAGTTACCACCAGTAGGCCCTGGACAAGTACTCAAAGATTTACTTGCCTCACAACAAATTCCAACAGTTGAACTGACGGATGTTTATCGACAGGCGGAAGGTTCGACAATTATAGAGCTTGCCCATCAAATTAAGCGGGGGACAATACCAAATGATTTGACGATGAAAACGTCTGATCGTTCATTTATTAAAGCTTCACCAGATCAAGTAGCAAATGTCGTAACGCAAGTTGTAAAAAGTGCTGTAGCAAAAGGGCAAGAAATACGTAATATACAAGTTTTAGCACCGATGTATAAAGGGCCAGCAGGCATCGATAATTTAAATAAAATGATTCAAGACCTTGTCAATCCGAATGATACAGGCACAAGAAAAGAGCTTATCTTTGGTGATGTAACGTATCGAATTAAGGACAAGGTGCTACAGCTTGTCAACCAGCCAGAAAGCAATGTCTTTAACGGCGATATGGGGGAAGTCATTAGTATTATTAAAGCTAAAGAAACGATTGAAAAGCAGGATTTGCTTGTCGTGTCATTTGATGGTATTGAGGTAACGTACCAACGGAGCGATCTTAATCAATTAACCCTAGCGTATTGTTGTTCGATTCATAAATCGCAGGGCTCTGAATTTCAAACGGTGATTATGCCTGTTGTTCGTGGCTATTCTAAAATGCTACGTCGTAATTTGTTATATACTGGAATTACGCGGGCAAAAAATTTCTTAATTTTATGCGGTGAGCCTGATGTGCTAGCTAATGGCTTACAGCGTACAGATGATTTACAACGGTTCACGTCTTTGCGAGCACGACTTAATCCAATGGATGCATCTCCAGATGAGGTCAATGAAGTGAAGGAGATGTCAGAGGAGACAATTGGAGAAGAACGACAAGAGGAGCCTGTGACTGTTCTACAGCTAACAGTAGAGACATTACCATATATACATCCAATGATTGGAATGGATGGCATTTCTCCATATGATTTTATGGATAACTAAAAATCGAAATAAGTTTTATGAGGTGAAGAAAGTGAAACGCATCGTGTTATTGCTTCTATTCATGCTGTTATTACCATTTGCACAAAAGGTACATGCCAGTAATATTGTTATTCAAGTGAATGAGGAAGCAACTGTCTTTGATAATCGTTCAGGAGCACTTGAACAAGTAGGAACGTTATCAGGAGGACAAACTTTTGAAGTGACAAAAGATTATGGGGCAAATTGGTGGCAAATTCGTTGGGGTGGTAGTTACGGCTATGTCGATAAACGGTATACAACCGTTGTACCATCCACAACATATAAAAATACCGTTCCTTCAGTTGCGAAGATAAAAGATTATATTGTAGCAACGAAGGTAACCCCTATTTATGATAATACAGGCAATAAATTGGTTCAATTCGCAACATTATCAGAAGGTGTTCGTTTTCCCATTTATAGTAGAATGGGCAGTTGGTATGGAATTGCTGTGAACGGACGACTTGGTTATGTACATAGTAATTTCGTGAATGAAGAAAAAGGGCAAGAAACAACGAATCCTTCAACAAAGCCGATTGAAAAGCCAACGCCAACACCCACTCCGCCAAGTAAGCAAAATGGCTATATTGAAGCATTAGAAAATACAGTACTTTATGATCTTCGTAGAGAACAACCGATGTCTATTGCAACACTTAACAAAGGTCAGCAATTGGAAGTGGCAGGTGTTGGTGATGAAACTTATGTTCAAGTTCGTTGGGGCAAAACATTTGTTTATGCTGAAAAAACGAAAGTAAAGTTTGTGAACACGCCTACTTATAAAAATATTGGTAAAGACAATGCCGTAAAAAATCAATATTTCATTCCAATATCAGGGAATAGCGAAATTTATGATCGATCAGCAAACAAACTAGTGCCATTTGCAAAGCTCGATATGAATCGTCGTTATCCTATTTTACGAAAAGAAGCCAATTGGTATGTGACGACAATTGGTGGACGCGAAGGCTATATTCACAGTTCTAAGGTTGCTTTAGATCGCGGTGTTCCAGTTATGATGTACCACCATTTATTAAAGGAGCATGAGCTTGGACGCTTTAAAAATGTAAGTACTACAATGACAGATACACAATTCGCTAATGAAATGAAATATTTGAAAGATAAAAAATTTGAAACGGTTAGTGCAGACGATTTACTACGTTTTATGCGTAATGAAATTACATTACCCGCATATTCGATTGTTCTAACATTTGATGATGGTTTATTATCTACAAGAGAATATGCTTATCCGATATTAAAAAAATACGGTTTTCAAGCAACACAATTTTTAATTACGTATCGTAATGAATATTCTCCAGCAGAGCAACTATTTAATTACAATGATTTACAAGCACTTTCAAGAAAAGATATGGAGCTCATGCAAGATGTCTTTACATATGAGTCTCATACGTACAATTTACATGATATGATCGGGAATAAAGGGAAAATGTTGCTAATTCCTTATCATGAAGTTGTACAAGATTTAAAGCGCAGTTTAACGATTATTCCAGAAGCAAAAGCATTTGCTTATCCATTTGGTCAATATACTACCAATACAATTTACGCGGTAAAGGAAGCTGGATTTGCGATGGCTTTTTCAACGAAGCCTGGCTACAACAATCCATATGATGATGTTTACCAAATTAAACGTTTATATAGTGATCAACAAACGTCCTTCACGCAGTTCAAAAAAATGGTTTCACCGTATGCACAATAATATTTTCTAAAAAGATGCTGGGATTAAATTTTTAATTTTTGTAAGAGGGGAAAATGTTAAAGGAGATGCTGGTGACATTTAGAATAGTATACTAGTTAATGGTAGCGAAGGCAGTGACTCCAATGGCCACGCATGCAACGTAAAACAACAGAAACCGTGCGTTAGAGATGGTGGAGGTTTACGGGGTGCTTGCGGAATGCATTTCTCGTAGCAATAAGCAACGGTATAACCAAAAAGTGTTAGATTGATTATAGTCAATCTAACACTTTTTTCTTGTCTTCCTATTTGAAGTGAGCAAAGGAGCGATGGAACGATTCAGCCTAATAGGTCATATAATACATGAGTAGTAAAAACATAGGTCCATTTTAGGGGTGAATGTATGCCAGCAATTACAGGCCAGCAATATATTAAACGCATTGACGAATTGCAAACGTATATATCAATAGATGGGGAAGTCGTGAAGGGAAATGTTTCTGAACATCCAGCATTTAAAGGTGTTATGCAAAGCCAGGCTAAACTTTTTGATTTGCAGCATGATGAAAATTTACGCGACAGTATGACTTATATGTCACCAACAACGAACCAACGGGTAGGGATGTCTTATCTTCAAGTGACAAAGGCAGAAGATCTGGTAAAAAGACGTCAAGCTGCTCGGGAGTGGGCTTTATGTAATCATGGATTTATGGGAAGAAGTCCAGATTATATGAACACTACTTTAATGGCACTGGCATCAGCAGCCGAATACTTAAAAGATAAGCCGAATTGTTTTCCAGATCATTTGCTAAATTTTTATGAATACGCACGTGAAAATGATTTAACGATGACACATACGTTTATTGAGCCTCAAGTAAATCGTCATAGTTATCAGTATGAAGATGATGAGGTGATCATTGCTGCTAAAATTGTCGGGAAAACGAATGAAGGATTAGTAATTAAAGGGGCGAGATTGCTAGCAACGCAGGGTGGCATTACGGATGAACTTCTTGTTCTTTCAACAAATGGCATTGATGAGGAAAAAGGCTTTGGTTTCTCTATACCAAGTGATACTAAAGGCTTGAAATTTTTATGTAGACAGTCCTTTGTTGGCGGTGAATCGACGTTCGATTATCCGTTAAGCGCTCGATTTGAGGAAATGGATGCAATTGTTGTTTTTGACGATGTAGTAGTCCCATGGGATCGTGTCTTTTATTATGAAAATACAGAAGTTGCAAATCGCTTTATGAATGTAAGTGGTTTCCAAGCATATTCTTTGCATCAAGTATTGTCTCGACAAATTGCTAAAACCGAATTTATTTTAGGCGTTGTACAATCTATTGTTGATACGATTAATATCGGTGGCTATCAGCATGTGCAGCAAAAAGTAGTCGACATTATTGTAACGCTAGAAACGATGAAGGCTTTATTACTTAAGTCAGAAATAGAAGCAAAAATGGATGACTTTGGTTTTATAAGACCAGATTTACCAACATTGCAAGTTGCCATTCAAATATTCCCGAAGGTTTATCCAACCTTTACAGAAATTATTCAATTACTTGGAGCAAGCGGCTTAATGTCTATTCCAAGTGAAAAAGCATTTGCCGCAGATGATGGCGATTTAGAACATTATTTACAGTCATTTAGAGATGGTGGAGAAGATCGGGTGAAAAAATTCCGTCTAGCGTGGGATTTAACGATGAGTACATTTGGCACAAGGCAAACACTTTATGAGCGGTACTTCTTTGGAGATCCAGTTCGCTTATCTGGCTTGCTTTATCAAACTTATAATCGTGAGTCATTTATGAAAAGAGTTGAAAATTTCCTGAAAAGTTAACATACAAAAACGATGTATGTTTGAAGAATTCGATATTTTTGTATAGAATAGAAATGCAATGATTGACAGAAGAACATAATTTTTTTATAATGTGCGTTAGAAAATAGAAAAAACGATGATGGAACAAGTACGTATTTGTGCGTGTGAAGAAAGGGATTTCTAGGCTGAAAAAATCCTCACGTCAACAAGTGCCGAAAGCTACTCCAGAGTGCAGCTAATCCCTGCCGTTCACTTACGTTACAAGTGCTAAAGAGGTAAGCATGTTGATGCTTACAACTAGGGTGGTACCGCGAGACAATTCACAAAGTCCTCGTCCCTTTTTGGGATGAGGGCTTTTTTATGTGTATAAGCGGATTCATATCGTAAATTTTACACAATTAGAGGAGGAACTTTTCGTATGAAAGCAGCAGAAATTCGCCGTTTGTATTTAGAATTCTTTAAAGAAAAAGGACATCATCATGAACCGTCAGCACCACTTGTGCCAATTAATGACCCTTCATTACTTTGGATCAACTCAGGTGTTGCAACATTAAAACCTTATTTTGATGGTCGTATCATTCCTGATAACCCACGTATTACAAATGCACAAAAATCGATTCGTACAAACGATATTGAAAATGTAGGGAAAACAGCACGTCACCATACATTCTTTGAAATGCTAGGGAACTTCTCTATTGGGGATTACTTCAAAAAAGAAGCTATTCACTACGCATGGGAATTTTTGACAGATAAAAAATGGATGGGCTTTGACCCTGAACTTTTATCAATTACAATTCATCCAGAAGACCAAGAAGCTTATGATGTTTGGCATAACGAAATTGGTATTCCTGAGGATCGTTTAATTCGTTTAGAAGGGAACTTCTGGGATATTGGTGAAGGTCCATCTGGTCCAAACTCAGAAATTTTCTATGACCGTGGAGAAGAATATGGTTCAGATCAAAATGATCCAGAAATGTATCCTGGCGGTGAAAACGAGCGTTATTTAGAAATTTGGAATTTAGTGTTCTCTCAATTTAACCACAATCCAGACGGCACTTATACACCATTACCAAAGCAAAATATTGATACAGGGATGGGCCTAGAACGTATCGTTTCGGTTGTACAAAATGTGCCAACAAACTTTGATACAGATTTATTCATGCCAATCATTGAAAAAATTGAACAATTTGCAAATCGTAAATACAAACGTCCAGGTGAAGTTGCGTTAAGTGAAATCTTCGGTTCAGAAGAAGACATTAATACGCCATTTAAAGTAATTGCAGACCATATTCGTACGGTAGCATTTGCTATCGGTGACGGCGCACTTCCTTCGAATGAGGGTCGTGGTTACGTATTGCGTCGTTTACTACGTCGTGCAGTGCGTTACGCTAAGCAAATTGGTATTGAAAAACCATTTATGTTTGAATTAGTACCGACAGTTGGCGAAATTATGGTTGATTTCTACCCAGAAGTTACGGAGAAATGCGAATTTATTCAACGTGTTATTAAAAACGAGGAAATTCGCTTCCATGAAACATTAGATGGTGGTCTTGCCATCTTTAACGAGGTGGTAGAGGCACAAAAAACAGCAGGGCATGATTATATTCCTGGCGCTGATGCATTCCGTCTTTATGACACATATGGCTTCCCAATCGAGTTAACAGAAGAATATGCGGAAGAAGTTGGCATGAAGGTAGATCACGAAGGTTTTGAAGTTGCTATGAATGAGCAACGTGAGCGTGCGCGTGCTGCTCGTCAAGATGTCGATTCAATGCAAGTACAAAATGAAGTGCTAGCAAACTTAACAGTAGCAAGTGAATTCGTTGGCTATGATACATTATCAGTGGAAACTGAAATTGCTGCGATGATTGTCAATGGTCAAGTAGCGAAAGTGGCTTCAGAAGGTCAAGAAGCGTTAGTTGTATTAGCGAAAACACCATTCTATGCAGAAATGGGTGGACAAATTGCAGACAGCGGTGTAATTGCCAATGATGGCTTTACAGCAATTGTTAAGGATGTTCAAAAAGCACCAAATGGACAACCGTTACACACTGTTCTAGTAGAATCAGGCGAAATGCATGTTGAAGATGCGGTAACAGCAGTAGTGAACCGTGATGAACGTAATCTAATCATTAAAAACCATACAGCGACACATATTATGCAACGTGCGTTAAAAGATATATTAGGTGACCATGTAAACCAAGCAGGCTCATACGTTGGTCCAGATCGATTACGTTTTGACTTCTCTCACTTCGGTCAAGTAACAAAAGAAGAATTACAACAAATTGAACGTATCGTTAATGAAAAAGTGTGGGAAGATATTGAAGTCGTGATTGAGGAAAAAGCAATCGATGAAGCGAGAGCAATGGGCGCAATGGCATTATTCGGTGAAAAATACGGTGATATCGTTCGCGTCGTATCGATTGGTGATTATTCAATTGAACTTTGTGGTGGTATTCACGTAAAACGTTCTTCTGAAATAGGCTTCTTTAAAATTGTTTCAGAAGGTGGTATTGGCGCTGGCACTCGTCGTATCGAGGCTGTCACTGGTAAAGTGGCATATGAAGCAGTCAAAGAAGAAGAGGCGCTGTTAAATGATGCAGCAGCACTATTAAAAGCGAATCCGAAAGATCTTGTGACAAAAGTCCATGCATTGCAAGTAGACTATAAAGAATTACAGCGTGAAAATGAAGGATTGTCACAAAAAATTGCGAACGCTCAAGCAGGTGCTATTGTAGATGCAGCACAAACTTTTGGGGATGTAACAGTTCTTTCAACTAAAGTTGAAGCAAAAGACAATAACCAACTTCGTCAAATGATGGATGACTTAAAAGGTAAGATGACAAAAGCTGTTGTCGTATTAGGTGCTGTTGATGGCGATAAAGTTATGTTATGTGCAGGTGTAACGAAAGATTTAGTTGGTGGCAATTACCATGCAGGAAATATTGTGAAAATGGTTGCCGAAGCTTGTGGCGGTAAAGGTGGCGGTCGTCCAGATATGGCGATGGCAGGTGCAAAAGAGGTTTCAAAACTTGATGAAGCGCTACTTTCTGTGTATGATTACGTTAAATCCATTTAATTAATACATCAAATCGGTTATAATAAAGAGAAATCGGAGATGAGCTTCTTTGCACATCTCCTTATTTCTGAAAGCGAGGTGCTGGTCATGAGTTCATTTGATCAAACGATGAAATTTAATTTTCCAGAAGAATCAATGGAACAGGAAGTCAAGCAGGTAATGTTGAAAGTACATTCTTCATTAGAGGAAAAGGGATATAATCCTATCAATCAGATTGTCGGTTACTTACTTTCTGGTGATCCGGCGTATATTCCTCGCCATCAGGATGCTCGTAATTTAATTCGCAAGCTAGAGCGTGATGAAATTCTAGAAGAGCTTGTTAAATTTTATATTAAAAAGAATAACGAGGGCTAGAAATGAGAATTATGGGATTAGACGTTGGGTCGAAAACAGTAGGTGTTGCGATTAGCGATGCACTTGGCTGGACGGCTCAAGGTATTGAAACCGTAAAAATTGATGAAGCAAATGGCGAATTCGGCATCAGCCGTATTGCTGAGCTAGTGAAGGAATATACTATCACTGAATTTGTTGTAGGATTCCCGAAAAACATGAATAATACGGTAGGACCACGTGGTGAAGCTTCTGAAAACTATAAAAAGTTATTAGAAGAAACATTTTCACTGCCGGTTAAACTTTGGGATGAACGTTTAACGACGATGGCTGCCGAGCGCATGTTAATCGAAGCGGACGTAAGTCGCAAAAAACGCAAGCAAGTCATTGATAAAATGGCTGCTGTGATGATTTTACAAGGCTATTTAGATAGCAAAAACTAATTAATGAGGTGGCAAACATGGCACACGAGCATAACCATGAAGAAGAATTACACGTACAACACATTACAGTGATTGATGAAAATGGAAACGAGCAGCTTTGCGAAGTGATTCACGTACACGAGTCTCCTGAATTCGGCAAATCATATGTATTTTACTCAATGGTAGGCGCTGAAGAAGATGAAGATGGCTCTGTAGAAATCTTCGTATCTTCATTTGTACCATCTGAAAACGGTGAAGATGGCGAATTAACACCGATTGAAACAGAAGCAGAATGGGACATGGTAGAAGACGTTTTAAACGCTTTAGAGGACGAAGACGAAGAATAATTGTTTTCTTTTTAGAGTGTATGGAACAAGGATGGCACAAGCGGTCCTTGTTCTTTTTTTACGTCATCAAGTTCGTGGCACGAGGAAGCGGCAGTAATGATTTAGCATATAGAAACTTAGACTATACGTGATTATAGTAAGGAGGAATAACAATGAACGAAGAAACACAAGAATTCATAATAATAGGTGACAATGGCAAAGAGCAAACATGCCGTGTTGTTTTTACATTTGATGCAGAGGAAAAATCATATGTACTGTTTTCCCTAATCGATGAAAATGGGCAGGAAATACCTGGTGATATTTCAGCAATGACATTCGATTATGATGATAACAACGGAGAAATGACTAATTTACAACCTGTGGAAACAGATGCAGAATGGGAAATGATTAATGAAGTTGTGTTAACGCTTCTGGATGAATTCCAAGAAGAGCCACAGCTTATTACAGTAACAAATGAGGATGGAACGGATCAAGTGTGCGAGGTAATTCATACATTTGCCTCAGAACAATTCGGTAAATCGTACGTACTTTATGTAGCTGTCTCAGATGAGCCAATGGAGGAGCAAGATATTTTCGCCGCCCAGTATATACCTGGAGCAGATGGAACAATCGAGGATTTACTACCAATTGAAACAGATGAAGAATGGGCATTTGTAGAAGATGTGTTAAATGACTTATAAAAGTGCCAGTCACCCAAACAATTCTGAACTTTTAATGTTGGAAAAGAATAGTTAATTTATCAGTGACGATTTATTTATAAAGTATCAAATCTGCTAAAGAATGTATTAGCAGATTTTTTTTATATGCGCAATTTCACCTGAATTGTCCATTTCTGTTTGTCGTAAAAGTTGATTTCTAGTATGATATTGAATAGTGATAGGGGGGAAACCCGTGGATAACGGTTCTAAAAAACAAGAAATGTTTTCAAAAATGAAGGAAAAAAAGACTGAGGTAAAAATTGTGAGAAAAATAGTCGCTATTATAGCCATTGCATTTGTATTAGTATTTGCAGTTGTCGGTTTAATGGGGTACAACTACGTAAAAAGTGCTTTAAAACCAGTTGATCCCGATGCAACAAAAACAATAGCTGTCGAAGTTCCAATTGGCTCAAGTTTAAGCTCGATTTCGGCTTTATTGGAGAAAAAGGGCATAATTAAAGATGCAAAAGTTTTTAAATACTATGCAAAATTTAAAAATGAATCCCAATTCCAAGCAGGGAATTATGATTTAACACAATCAATGACATTGGACGAGCTAATTGAGAGCTTAAAAACAGGGAAGGTGTATCGCGAGCCTATCTTTACAATGACAATTCCAGAAGGCTTAACATTAGATCAGATTGGAAAAATTGTTGAAAAGAAAACTCCTTATACACAAAAAGAATTTATGGATTTAGTGACAAGCGAAGCATTTGTCCAAAAAATGATGGCCAACTATCCAGAGCTGGTTACAGATGCGGTATTGGCAGACAATATTCGCTATGATTTAGAAGGCTATTTATTCCCTGCAACATATTCATACTTTGAAGAGAAACCTTCGTTAGAAGCAATTGTTGAAGAAATGATAGGTGCTATGAATAATGTTGTGAAAAATTACAATGAAGTACTAGTAGAGAAACAAATGTCAGTCCATCAACTATTAACGTTTGCCTCATTATTAGAGGAAGAAGCAACGGCACAAACAGATCGAGAGACGATTGCAAGTGTATTCTATAATCGTATTGATGAAGGCATGCCACTACAAACAGATCCAACTGTTTTATATGCACTAGGCTCACATAAAGACCGCGTTTTATATGAAGATTTAGAAGTAGAAAATGCTTATAATACTTACAAAAATAAAGGATTACCGCCAGGTCCAATTGCTGGTGCTGGAAAAACTTCGATTGAAGCAGCATTAAATCCGAGCAAAACTGATTATTTCTACTTCCTTGCAGATAAAGAAGGGGTCAACCACTTCTCAAAAACATATGATGAGCATTTGCAAAAAGTAGAAAAATATTTACGTCAAGCAGAGTAGTTTCTAAAAAATAGAAATGAACATAGTGCGCTAAAAAGAATAGAAGGAAAGAAAAATAGCTTTCCTTCTATTTTCGTGCTATTATAAATTGTGATTTTTAATCAATTAATACGTGGTGGCAATTGTTTCGTGGCATATAGACAACAATTGCTCATTTTTGTATGGCAAAGTACCAAGACATCACGTTTGGTCTTTTTCTTTTTGTAGCAAAGTGATGATGAAGTTTGGACAACGGGAGTGTGCTCGTTTCCTTTTAAATTGAGGGTGAATTTTACAATGGAATTATCGGATGCATATATACAATCATTTATTCAACCACGTAATGAGTTGCTTTTAGAAATGGAAGCATATGCGGAAGAAAATCATGTACCGATTATGCAACTAGCAGGTATAGATGCGTTAAATCAGTTACTTCGTATTCAAAATCCGTCAAAAATATTAGAAATTGGCACGGCAATTGGCTATTCAGCAATGCGTATGGCTGACGCTTTGCCGAATGCGCATATTGTGACGATTGAACGCGATGAAGAGCGTGTAGCTAAAGCAAGAGCTTATATTGCACGTTCAACTGTTTCAAATCGTATTACGGTCATTGAGGGAGATGCCTTAGAGGTAGACGATGAGGCAATCCATACAACTTTTGATGCGATTTTTATTGATGCAGCGAAAGGTCAATATCAACGATTTTTCGAAAAATATGCCCCTCTTGTAAAATCAGGAGGCGTCTTATATATCGACAATATGTATATGCATGGCTTGTCGGATTTGGACTTAAAGGACGTGCCACGTCGCAAGCGGACAATGATTCGAAATTTAAAAAATTTTACCGATTGGATTATGCAACATCCTGAATATACGAGTGCATTTTTACCAGTCGGTGATGGCTTATTATTATGTTTGAAGAGGTGACGACTATGAAAAAACCTGAATTGCTTGTCACACCACAATCAGTGGACCATGTAAAAGCACTTTTAACAGCTGGAGCAGATGCTTTTGTCATTGGAGAACAACAATTTGGTCTTCGTCTTGCTGGGGAATTTTCTGTAAGCGAAGTAGAAGAAGCAACGAAGCTAATTCATGCAGCAGGTAAAAAGGTTTATGTTGCAGTGAATGCGCTATTTCATAACGAAAAACTAGATGCACTAGGTGAATACTTAAAAGAAATGCAACGTATCGGTGTAGATCGTTTAATTTACGGCGACCCTGCTGTTATTATAGTACGTCGTGAGCAAGGTGTTACAATTCCATTACATTGGAATCCTGAAACAACAGCAACAAACTGGTTTACTGCAAATTATTGGGGTAAACGAGGTGCCACAAGAGCTGTTCTTGCACGTGAGCTTTCACTAGATGAAGTAATAGAAATTAAAGAAAACGCGGAAGTAGAAGTTGAAGTACAAGTGCATGGTATGACTTGTATGTTCCAATCAAAACGTCCATTACTAGGTCATTATTTCCTATACCAAGAAAAAATAATGACAATTGAAAATCGTCAGGAAAACCGTAATATGTTCCTACACGATGATGAACGTAACAATAAATATCCAATTTATGAAGATACCAATGGTACGCATATTTTCAGTCCAAATGATATGTGTATTATTGATGAGCTTGGCGAGTTATTTGAAGCGGGGATCGATTCATTAAAAATCGAGGGTGTTTTACAATCACCAGAATATGTTGTCACAGTAACGGAAGCATATCGTCAAGCAATTGACACATATTTTGACGAATCTGAAGAAGCATATGACGATATAAAAGATGATTTACTGGCTAAAATTGAAGATGTCCAGCCTGCTATTCGACCACTCGATACTGGCTTTATCTTCAAAGAAACAGTGTACTAGGAGGTGGCAAGAAAATGGCATTGGCATTAGAACAAAATGACAAAATTCGCGAAGTCGTCGACGGCAAGCGCGTCATTACAAAAAAACCTGAACTACTTGCCCCTGCAGGTAGCTTAGAAAAACTAAAAGTTGCTGTCCATTATGGTGCAGATGCAGTATTTATTGGCGGGCGTGAATTTGGTCTTCGTTCAAACGCGGATAATTTCTCAATCGATGATATGCAAGAAGGTGTAGATTTTGCAAATCAATACGGAGCAAAAATCTACGTGACAACGAATATTTTCGCTCATAACGAAAATATGGATGGCTTAGAGCAGTACTTGAAAGATATTGAATCAGCAGGAGTTACTGGCATTATTGTAGCGGACCCGCTAATTATCGAAACATGTCGTGCTGCTGCACCAAAGCTTGAAATTCATCTTTCGACACAGCAATCATTATCTAACTGGAAAGCTGTTCAGTACTGGAAAGAAGAAGGGTTACATCGAGTAGTGTTAGCGCGTGAAGTTGGCGGCGAAGAAATGAAGCTTATGAAAGAAAAAGTCGATATTGAAATCGAAGCATTTGTTCATGGCGCTATGTGTATCGCATATTCGGGTCGTTGTGTACTATCAAACCATATGACAGCGCGTGATTCTAATCGTGGTGGCTGCTGCCAATCTTGTCGTTGGGACTATGATTTATACGAGCTAGAAGACGGTGAGGAAAAAGCGCTGTTCGATGATAACCATGCACCATTTGCAATGAGTCCAAAAGATTTAAAGTTAATTGAAGCGATTCCACATATGATCGAGCTTGGTATTGATTCATTAAAAGTAGAAGGTCGTATGAAATCAATTCACTATGTGGCTACAGTGGTTTCTGTTTATCGTAAAGTGATTGATGCTTATTGTGCAGATCCAGACAATTTTAAAATTAAGCGTGAATGGCTAGAAGAGTTAGATAAATGTGCAAACCGTGATACGGCTGAAGCATTTTTCCATGATGCACCAGGACACGAGGAGCAAATGTTTGGCGTTCATGGTCGTAAAACAACTTACGAATTTGCAGGACTTATTTTAAACCATAATCCAGAGACGAAAATTGTTACAATGCAACAACGTAACTATTTTAAACCTGGTGATGAAGTTGAATTTTTTGGTCCAGAAATCGAAAACTTCCGCATTACGATGGGAGAGATTTGGGATGAGGACGGCAACAGCTTAGACGCTGCACGTCATCCATTACAAATTGTTAAATTTAAATGTGATACATTGCTTCAACCGCATAACATGATGCGAAAGGAGAATAATTAATGGCAATTAAGCGTCCAGTTGTCATCGGAATCGCTGGTGGCTCATGTTCAGGTAAAACGAGCGTGACACGTGCTATTTATGATGTTTTCCGTGACCATTCTGTTGTTGTAATTGAGCAAGATTATTACTACAAAGATCAAAGTCATTTAACATTTGAAGAACGTTTAGGTACGAATTATGACCATCCTCTAGCGTTTGATAATGATTTATTAATTGACCATATTAAAAAATTATTAAAGCGTCAGTCCATTGAAAAACCTGTATATGACTATGTACAGCATACACGTGCCAATGAAGTAATCCATGTTGAGCCAGTAGATGTTATTATACTAGAAGGAATTTTAGTATTAGAGGATGCGGACTTACGTAATTTAATGGACATTAAATTGTTTGTCGATACGGATTCAGATTTACGTATTATTCGTCGTATTCTTCGTGACATAAAAGAGCGTGGTCGTACAACGGATTCCGTTATAGAGCAGTATTTATCTGCCGTGCGTCCAATGCATAATATGTTCATTGAACCAACTAAACGTTATGCTGATATTATTATTCCCGAAGGCGGGGAAAATGGCGTCGCAATTGATTTGATGGTAACGAAAATTAAAACTATTCTTGAAACTGACAACGTATTGTAATAAGATAGAGTGGTATTGACAATATTTACATGAATTTCAAAGCATATTTTTGTAACGCATGCATACTATTAGGTCAAAGCATATTTTGAACTGAGATTAAAAATAATAAAATTCGATTAAATGCACTTTATAAAGCATTTGGTCGAGTTTTATGTTTTTATATTGATGAAATAAGGAGTGAAGTACTTTGTCAAATGAAAAACAGTACCCAATGACAGCAGAGGGTAAACGAAAATTAGAAGAAGAATTAGTAAAATTAGAAACAGAAACACGTAAAGAAATCGTAGAGCGTATTAAAATCGCACGTGACTTCGGTGACCTTTCTGAAAATGCTGAGTACGATTCAGCTAAAGAAGAACAAGCCTTTTTAGAGGGACGTATTTCTACTTTAAAATCAATGATTCGTAACGCAGTTATTATTACTGAAGATGAAACAGATAACAGTGTAGTTTCTCTTGGGAAAACGGTTACATTCGTTGAAATTATTAACGGTAAACCATCTTCTGATGAAGAATCTTATACAATCGTAGGTTCAGCAGAGGCAGATCCAATGGAATTCCGCATCTCAAACGAATCACCAATTGCAAAAGGCTTACTTGGCAAAGGTGAAGGTGAAGAAGTAGTCGTACAAACACCTGGTGGCGAAATGAAAGTGAAAATTCTTTCAATTAAATAATTACAAATGTACAAGCAGTTAGCTTCTCTTTCTAAGTGAAGCTAACTGTTTTTATTTTGCATGCGGTGTGGAACTTGATAAAATATTGGTTAGAGAGGGGGAGACTTCATGAGTGAACGAAAAACACGAAGCAGTCGTCATTTGCAGCCATCTCGCAATAAAAAGCTAGATAAGATGTTGAATGTTTTAATTGGTATAGTTATTATACTAATTGTTATAACGGCAACGTATGTGTTTAAGTGGCAGGATGACGAACAAGAAGCAAATAAAGAGGAACCAGTTCAGGAACAAAAGAATGATGAAGGTGAGCAGGAACCTCAGAAAGAGGAAGACAGCGCCGAAAATGAAGAACAATCGATAGACAAAGAACAATCGACAGACGAAGACCAGTCGAAAGAGGAAGAACAGCAGCCAGAGCAAAATACGGCTGAAGAAACGACGTCTGACGATCCGATTGTTGATCGTGTTGTGACAGATAAAAACTGGAAGCCAACGCCTACAACGCAAACAGGAGCACATGTATCGTCATATGATGACCAATCTGTCGACTGGGCAGAGAAAATCGCTACAATTACCGCAGTGACAGGTATAACAAATGATAATATGATTGTTTGGCGTTTACAAAATAATGGTGGGGCGAATAAAGCAATTGCAACCGTTTCTACGAAAGATAAGAGTGAAAAGTATCGTGTCAGTATGGAATGGGTTGATAATGAAGGCTGGCTGCCAGTAAAACTAGAACAGTTGAAAACATTAGATGGTGCCTATTGACGAAAGCTGTTGTATTGATTATTTTTAAAGATGGCAAAGAAATACGGATTCGTTCTTAGCTTTACTGAAAGTGGAACAATCGGTCATAGAACTGTATGGTTTCGATTTTGATTGTAGTAAAGCTCATCAAAATGTAGATGCCGACTAGTGAGTAATCTGTTTAGAGTTGAATTAAAGAAGGGAAGTAAAGAATTCATGAAAATCGCAGTTATCGGTGCAATGGAAGAGGAAGTAGAGCTGCTACGTGCATCTTTAGAGGATGCTAAAAGTAAAACAATTGCTGGCAGTGAGTATACAACAGGGACATACGAAGGAAAAGAAGTAGTATTATTAAAAAGCGGTATTGGGAAAGTCAATGCAGCAATGTCTACAACAATTTTATTGCATGAATTCAAGCCAGATGTAGTAATTAATACAGGTTCTGCTGGGGGCTACGATGAGGCACTTGAAGTAGGAGCAGTTGTTATTTCTGATGAAGTACGCCATCATGATGTCGATGTGACAATCTTCGGATATGAAATTGGGCAAATGGCAGGAATGCCTGCTGCTTTTCAATCAGATGCAAAGCTAATGAAAGTAGCTGAGGAGGCTGTAAAAGCGGTAGGTGAACACCAATATGGTATTGGCCTAATTTGCTCAGGTGATGCTTTTATGAATGATCCTGTACGTGTAGAAGCAGTACGTCAGCATTTTCCACAAATGAAAGCAGTAGAAATGGAAGCGGCAGCTGTTGCGCAAGTATGTTATCAATTCGGGACACCATTCGTTGTTATCCGTGCCTTATCTGATATTGCAGGAAAAGAATCGAACATTAGCTTTGATGAATTCCTACCAATAGCTGCTAAGCACTCTACACAAATTGTATTAAAGGCAATTTCGTCTTTATAAAACTACACGAAATAGACAAAATGAACAGTTAAAGAGTGAGAAAAATCACAGTCGTAATGAATCTTCAATGCTACAATGGCATTAATTAATTCTCTTCATAGTTAGATGGGAGGTATACATTATGCTATTTTTGACAGCAGGTGTCGTCATCATTACGATGTTAATCGGCACGCTTATTTCGGCCGACCTTACTGAAACAACTCATTAATACTGTATAGAAAGCTCCTTTGCGGCTGCTAAAGCGTAAAGGAGCTTTTTATATGATACAAGTAACTGCTAAATCACTTCCATGTAATTTTTGAAAATAGGTGCCTCATATTCTTGATTGAATTTTTATCAATAACACATTACAATAAATTACTCAATAGACTTTTGATCTCTTTTGTAAAATTGATAGAGTTTAATGAGTGCTCGCTTTTCTATGCGAGATACATAACTACGAGAAATGTTCAAACGGGCAGCAATTTCTTTTTGGGTAAGTGCGTCATGTTGATTTAATCCGTAGCGCAGTGTGACAATTTCAAGCTCTCGTTCATCAAGCATATGCAAATAATGATACAACTGCGCAACATGCTCTTTGTGTTCTAATTTTTCTGTTGCACTTTCTTCATCACATTGTAGTAAATCGCGAATTTGCAGCGCATTTCCATCTTTATCTGTACCGATCGGTTCAAACAAAGAAACATCTTTTTGTACTTTTTTCTGTGTTCGTAAGTGCATTAAAATTTCATTTTCAATACAGCGTGCTGCGTACGTAGCAAGGCGCGTCTTTTTATCAGGGGTATAGCTTTCAACGGCTTTCATTAGACCAATTGTACCGATGGAAATATAGTCATCGAGTTGCTCGTGCTTAGGGTGGAATTTTTTTACGACATGTGCAACAAGTCGCATATTGCGCTCGATTAAATCAAGACGCGCTTGCTCATCACCACCTAAAAATCGTTCAATACAAGCAGCTTCCTCTTCTTTAGAAAAGGGTTTATGGAATGTTTGCCCTTTTAAATAACCGAATAACGCAGGAATTTCAAACCATAACTGCAACATAGAAGTAAAAATTCCGCTCATTGAATGATTTCATCCTTTCCCCATTTTTCGACAGTATATGTTAAGAAACTGCGTTCAATGAAAAAAAGTGCAACAGCAAATGCGCTGTTACACTTTTTTTAACGTGAATGTACTAATCATTAGTAAAGCTAAAATGGGAAGTAGGAAAAGATAAAAAGCTGGGTGGAACGTATTGGACGCAAAATACGTTAATGTTAATAGCGTACCAGCAGCTGTAATCGGTAGTCCAGTGAAATAACCGTTTGCTTCACTAATATTGAAGCGAGCTAATCGCATCGCACCGCAGACGATATAAAGAACGGTCATCATCATGCCCGCGAAACCAAAATCAACTAGGACAACTTCATACATTAATAATGCAGGGGCTACACCAAATGATATAATATCACTCATAGAATCTAATTGCTTACCTAACTCAGAAACCTGTCCGAGTGCACGTGCTACTTTCCCGTCATAACGATCGAGAAGAGCAGCAATAAAGATAAACAAGACACTATAGCTATAATATTCATGTAAAGTGGCCATAATGGCCGCGCCACCAAAGGACATATTACTAATAGTAATGAAGTTTGCTGCGTGCGATTTCATTTTCTTAACCGTCGTATCCACCAACTTGTGATAAAAAAACAAGGCGGATCACTCCTTTGCACTTAAGATATTGTACCATTATACTTCGGATGCGAAAAAATTGACAGTCTAATTTAATCGATAGGGGTTTTGCTTTATGAAAGAAAAACTTTACCAACGCTTAATAGAATTAACGAATGGCAAACAATCTTCCCAGCTTTTACAAACTATTGCTAAAGCGAAGTGGAGTAAGCGAATAATTCCAAGCTATATGAAAATATACGATATAAACCTTGAAGAGGTTTCAAAAAAACAACAACAATTTTCAAGTTTACATGATTTTTTTACAAGGGAACTTGTAACTGAGGCACGACCAATCAATGAAAATCCTTTCGTCTACACAAGTCCAGTCGATGCTAAAGTAGAATCATTTGGGCGCATCGAATGGGATATGACTTTTCTTGTCAAAGGCAAGCCATATGCTCTACAGGATTTATTAGGAAATAAAGATCGTGCTGCCCAATATGCTGATGGACATTATATAGTATTTTATTTAAGTCCTGCGGATTACCATCGAATCCATAGCCCAATTGATGGCACAGTGTTAAGACAATATACACTTGGACAAACGTCTTTCCCAGTTAATCAGCTTGGGCTCACATATGGCAAAAAACCAATTTCCCATAACTACCGTCTTGTAACGGAGTTAAAAGTAGCAAATGACCAGCATGTAGCATTTATTAAAGTTGGTGCTACCTTTGTCAACTCCATTGTGCTGACAAATACAACAACACAATGGGCAAAAGGTGAGGAAGTCGGTTATTTTTCATTTGGTTCGACAGTGGTCATGCTATTTGAAAAAGATACGATTACATTTACGGACAATGTTGTGCAAGGAAGTCCAATTCGCATGGGTGAAGCCTTTGCAAATATGCTATAATGGTCGAATAATACGTTTAGATTAGGGGTCGCTATTTTGTATAATTTTTTATTACCAGATGAATTTGTGACAAGCATTTTTGAAATTACACCAGAAAAGCTTCAAGAACTAGGCATTAAAGGGATTATTACAGATTTAGATAATACGCTTGTGGAATGGGACCGTGCAGATGCAACGGAAGAGCTTATTATTTGGCTACGTATTATGAAGGAATCAGGTATTCGCGTTATTATTGCGTCGAATAATAAAGAGGCGCGTGTAAAGCATTTTGCTGACCCGCTTAATATTCCGTATATTCATAAAGCAAAAAAGCCACTTCGCAATGCCTTTTATAGTGCCGTAATTCAGCTAGGATTACGTCCAAATGAAGTAGTCATGGTAGGAGACCAGCTACTAACAGATGTAATGGGTGCCAATCGTTTAGGACTGCATACGATTTTAGTAAAACCAGTTGCACAATCAGATGGGCTCGTAACAAAATTTAATCGTTTCGTTGAGCGTCGTGTGTTCAATGATTTAAAACGAAAAGGAATAATTACTTGGGAGGAAAAAGAATGAACGAAATGCCAAATTGTATTGGCTGCGGTACGACAATTCAAACAGAAGATAAAACAGCAGTAGGGTACGCACCCCCATCATCATTAGAAAAAGACGTGGTTATTTGCCAACGTTGCTTCCGTTTGAAAAATTACAATGAAATTCAACCTGTGTCATTAACAGATGACGACTTTCTACGTATTTTAAATGGTCTTGGAACACAGCAAGGCTTAATCGTAAAAATCGTTGATATTTTTGACTTCAATGGTAGCTGGTTGCCAGGGCTTCATCGCTTCGTTGGCAAAAATCCAGTGCTCTTAGTAGCGAATAAAGCTGATTTGCTTCCTAAATCAGTGAAGCCTAAAAAGGTTATTAACTGGCTGAAGCGTGAAGCAAAGGCACTTGGCTTACAACCTATTGATGTGCTATTAGTGAGCGCACATAAAGGACAAGGGATGACCGAGGCAATGGAAGCGATAGACGAATATCGCAAAGGCCAAAACGTTTACGTAGTAGGTTGTACAAATGTAGGGAAATCCACGTTTATTAACCGCGTTATAAAACAGGCTACGGGTGAAGGGGAAGTCATTACAACTTCTCATTTCCCTGGAACTACGTTAGATATGATTGAAATTCCACTTGACGATGGTAGTGCATTATATGATACCCCTGGGATTATTAATCACCACCAAATGGCGCATTATATTGATTCGAGTGAATTAAAATACATTATGCCAAAAAAAGAAATTAAACCGAAAGTGTATCAGCAAAATCCAGGTCAATCCTTATTCATTGGTGCACTAGCACGATTTGACTTTATTCAAGGTGAACGTTCTGCATTTACAATACATGTAGCAAATGATCTGCCCATCCACCGTACGAAGTTAGAAAAGGCAGATGCTTTATATGCTGAGCATAAGGGCGAATTACTTGCACCACCTACAGCAAACTTTATCGACAAGCTGCCTGAATTAATCCGTCATGAGTTTTCAATAAAAGAGGCAAAAACAGATGTCGTCTTTTCAGGTCTTGGTTGGATTACAGTACAGCATGCTAATGTCGTTATTGCTGCGTATGCCCCAAAAGGTGTACAAGTTTCAATTCGTCCATCGCTCATTTAATATTTAGTGAAGAGAGAAGAGGAGCTAGGACATGAAGAAGTGGTTTGCAGTAATTGGTGATCCGATCGAACATTCAAAATCACCAGCCATGCATAATGCTTGGTTTGAGGAAATGACGATCGATGCAACTTATATTCCAGTACATGTGACACCAGATCAGTTAGAAGCGGCTGTTGCTGGTTTTAAAACATTAGGTGCAAGTGGTTGGAATGTTACTATCCCCCATAAGACAGCAATCATTCCTTATTTAGATGAGTTAGATGAGCTAGCAGAAAAAATGGGTGCGGTAAATACAGTTGTCCGAACAAAAAATGGTAAGTTAAAAGGGTACAATACTGACGGGCTTGGTTTTGTTCGCTCGTTGGAAGAAGCAGTTGGCAAGTCACATAAAGAAAAGCCTGTCCTTCTTATCGGAGCAGGAGGGGCAGCTCGTGGCATAGCCTTTGCAATGCAACAACAAGGCTATACGAATTTAACAATTGCTAATCGTACAGTTGCCAATGCACAGGCAATTATTGATGAACTTGGAACAGGTCGAGCGATTTCATTAGCACAGGCTGAAGAAACGTTAGCTGACTATGGCATTTGCGTACAAATGACGTCCGCTGGTCTTGTTGCGGGCGATTATTCTATGCCGTTTTCACTGAATCGACTTGTAAAAGGCGCAATTGTTGCAGATATTGTGTATAATCCATTAATGACGCCTTTTTTACAAGCGGCTGAGGAAAAAGGCGCAACCGTAGTAACGGGTCTTGGCATGTTTGTACATCAAGGTGCAATCGCGTTCCAATACTGGCTCGATGAATATCCAAAAACAAATTCAATGATTGCGCGATTGAAGGCGCAATTAGGAGGACAATAATTTTTATGTTAACAGGTAAACAAAAGCGTTTTTTACGTGCAGAAGCACATCATTTAACACCAATTTTCCAAGTAGGAAAAGGCGGCGTTAATGACGAAATGACAAAGCAAATTCGTGAAGCATTAGAAGTACGTGAACTAATTAAAGTGCGTATTTTAGATAACTGTGAAGATGACAAACAAGAAGTGGCAGAAGCTCTTGCAAAAGGTGCGCATGCTGAGCTTGTACAATTAATCGGATTGACAGTTGTATTATATAAAGAATCACGTAACAACAAAAAAATTGTGTTACCAAAAGTAGCGAAATAAGGTGGAACGATGAAAAAGATCGGTTTACTTGGAGGTACGTTTAATCCACCACATATCGGACACTTAATGATGGCAAACGAAGTATTTCATGCATTGGAACTAGATGAGGTACGTTTTTTGCCAAATGCATTACCACCTCATAAGCAAGCTCCTCATGATGCGAGTGATGCAAAACGTTTAGAAATGGTTGAACGTGCTATACAACCATATCCGCATTTTCGTGTAGAGTCGTATGAGGTTGATAAGGGCGGCGTATCCTATTCATATAATACACTTGCTGCATTATGTGAAAGAGAGCCGACTGTGAAATTTTACTTTATCATTGGTGGGGATATGATTGATTCACTCCATACGTGGTATCGTATTGACGAGCTTGTAAAGCTTGTTCAATTCGTTGGTGTAAAGCGTCCTGGGACAGAAGCACGTACGGAGTATCCTGTATTGATGGTGGAAGTACCACAAATCGATTTATCGTCTACACTCATTCGTGAACGCCTTGCCACTGGTAGAACGGTAACCTTTTTACTGCCAGAAGCGGTAGAGACGTTTATACGAGAGGAAGGTCTTTATGGAACGCGAACAGTATTTAGCAGCGATTAAACCACGTATGCCTGAAAAGCGTTATATTCATACACTGGGGGTAACGGAAACAGCCATCGCGTTAGCGAAAATTTACGGTGAGAATGAGAAGAAAGCTGAAACAGCAGCTATTCTCCATGACATAGCAAAATATGCAGATGTCAAATGGATGGAGCAGATTGTTCAAAACGAAAATTTAGATCAACAACTGATTGGCTGGGGCAGTGAATTACTACATGGTCCAGTTGGGGCATATATTGCTGAAAGTGAATTCGGCATTTCAGATGAAGATATTTTGAATGCTATTCGTTTTCATACGACAGGGCGTGTAGCAATGAGTCGTTTAGAAAAAATACTTTTTGTCGCAGATATGATTGAACCGAATCGAAACTTCGAAGGGGTTGAACGTCTGCGGAAAAAAGCGCAAAAAAATTTGGATAAGGCAATGAGTGCCTGTATACGTCATACACTAGCATTTTTAATTGATACAAAGCAGGCCATTTACCCATTATCTATAGCATGTTATAACGATATGATGAAAAGAGAGGACAGTGAAGGATGACTTCAACTTTATTACAAGCAGCTTACAAAGCAATCGACGACAAACATGGTGAGGATATTGTCGTTTTAAATATGCAAGGTATTTCACTATTAGCAGATTATTTCATCATTGCACACGGGAACTCAGATCGCCAAGTACAAGCGATTGCACGTGAATTACAAGATGTAGCAATCAAAGAGGGGCATGAAATTCGTCGCGTGGAAGGCTTCGATGGGGCACGATGGATTTTAGTAGACCTTGGTGATGTTGTAGCACACGTATTCCACAAAGATGAGCGTGCTTACTATAACTTAGAGCGTCTATGGGGCGATGCACCGCAATTAGACGTACCAGAGGCGTAAGTGAGTAGCTACGAACGTTTTGCCCATGTTTACGATGAGCTTCAAACTGATATTCCATATAATAGCTATGTTGATTGGATTGAGCAACATGCACCGAGCACGCATTACCCAAGTCTTTTAGATATTGGTTGTGGCACTGGTGTTCTTGGGCTGATGTTAGCAAATACTGGCTATAATGTTAGTGGTATCGATTTATCAGAAGATATGCTTGCTATAGCGGCAGAGCGCTTTGCTAATGCCAGTCTACAAGTACCGCTATACTGTATGTCGATGCATGAATTAGATGGCTTTGAGGCACTAGATGTTGTCACAATTGCCATTGATTCGCTTAACTATGTCGTAGAACAAGCAAATGTTTATGCAACGCTTGAACGTATTTTCCATTCTTTACGTGAAGGTGGTCAGTTATTTTTTGATGTCCATTCATTATTTAAAATGAATGACATCTTTTTAGACGGACCCTTTACGTATGATGATGGAGATATTAGCTATGTATGGCATACTGAACCTGGTGATTATGCGCATTCTGTTGTTCATCAAATGACGTTTTATGTACGAGATGGAGCGAGCAATTTGTATGAACGCTTTGACGAAGAGCACATCCAGCGCACATTTCCAATTGAGCAATATATGACATGGCTTCGTGAAATTGGTTTTACAGATGTAGAAGTGACAGCAGATTTTACAAATGAAGCACCTGAATACGAAAGCGAACGCATTTTTATTCGTGCAGTGAAATAATAACAGTATAAGTGACGCCAAAAAGTTCGGTATTTTACCGAACTTTCAGCTTGTCGACAAAAGGGATTAAGAATAGAAATCTTAATCCCTTTTGTTATTTTTATTGTAAAGAATGGGTTCTTACTTTCGTCTTGCCATACTCTTCGAACATCCCCTCCCTATGAAGCTTTTTGCCATGTCCAAGCAGCAATTATAGTAGCCTTTTAGCAATACATATAAAGTTGATTGGAGTGGAGGACGGGCGACTCTTGCGGGAAAGCACAGTACGTAAGACGCGGGCATTCCGCGCGTTAGCGAGGGTTGCGGCTTACGATGTGCCCGCGGAAAGCGACCGCCCGTTGCGGAAATCAACGGCAGTCGTCATCACCTCTATTAGTTTTAAATAAAAAAGGACTATAGACAAATTCGAAAAACTTTGAGTTTGTCTACAGTCTGAAAGTTCGGTATTTTTTTCGAACTTTTTTTATTAAATATAACTTTTGGAACGTATATGGCAACAACAATTCTCTTTTTGATTTATAGCATCAATTTACTGTTCAACATGAAATGGATAGTTTATCATGAAATGGACTCCATATGATTGCCTTTTGCAGCGAAAGGATGGTTTAATTGATCCAATCTTTATGGCAAAAGTATAAAAAGAGTATGTTGCTCCCTAGCATACTTGGTATCAGTGGACTTTGTTACTTCTTTTTTTCGAGTTTTGACTCTTCACCTCCCCAAGAAGAGCTCATCGAAACAATCCAACCGACAGAACAACTAGCATTAACAGAACCTGCCGAAGAAGAAGCGGTCTTACAGCAGGTAGTGATTGATATAAAGGGTGCTGTATTGCATCCAGGTGTTTATACGCTAAATCCCGAACAACGTATTATCGACGTTGTACAGCTTGCTGGAGGGTATAGCGAGGATGCGGATCCAACGTTTATTAATCATGCCCAAAAGGTACAAGATGAAATGGTGATTTATATACCTGTACAAGGTGAGCAGCTTGATGAAACGATGGCCAGTTTCAATTTTGCCAATTTAGCTGCTGAAAGTCACACGTCAACGAATAATAAGGTAAATGTCAATAAAGCGGATAATACGGAACTGACAACATTAGCAGGCATTGGCCCATCAAAGGCGCAAAGCATTATTGCGTATCGTGAGGAAAACGGTGGCTTTCAAACAATTGAGGATTTAAAAAAAGTGACAGGTATCGGCGAAAAAACATTTGAAAAGCTGAAAGATTCCATTACTGTTAATTAATGAGTCAATATCGTGTGAAGTTGACGACTCTTTTCGAAAAGGGCTACACTATAGTAGAAAAGTGACTGGCACAAAGATGCACAGTTCGTAATTAATGAAAGTAAATTTTGGAGGTAGTCATATGGAGCGTATTACTTGGGATCAATTTTTCATGGCACAAAGCCATTTACTCGCGTTACGTAGTACTTGTACAAGACTGGCAGTCGGAGCGACGGTCGTACGTGATAAGCGTATTATAGCAGGAGGATATAACGGCTCGATTACAGGTGATGAACATTGTATTGAAGAAGGTTGCTATGTCGTGGATAATCACTGTGTCCGTACAGTGCATGCAGAGATGAATGCCTTACTGCAATGCGCAAAATACGGTACTCCGACAAAAGGAGCAGACCTTTATGTTACACATTTCCCTTGTCTTCCATGTACAAAATCAATTATTCAAGCAGGAATTGAACGTGTCTATTATGCAACGGACTATAAAAACAATTCATATGCGCAAGAATTATTTAAAAAAGCAGGCGTAGAGGTATTGCACGTACCTTTTGATGAACGCAAAATTGACTTTTTAAGAAATGAAAAATTGGCATTGTACATAGATATGCTTAATGAATTACGTGAAAGTGGCGTGCCTGCTGAAAAATTACTCCCTTATGAACAGAAGGTGAGTGCATTATTTGGCAAAATACAATAAAGCATAAATGGATTTATATAGCGCTTGCTGTACTTGTTGCCTCACTTGCGGCACACAAGTCAGCTTGGCTTTTAGCGAGTTTACTAATTATAGCAACTTGGCTTACTATAAAAGGTGAAACATACATCATCACAGCACTCGTAGTAGCTGCTGGACTTCTTTCCTTCTTCTTTATTACAAAGATACAATTGACGGAACCTTCCCCATTACCGTCAACTTTTCAATTAACATGGACGAGCGATTATAAAATTAATGGACAACGGCTAAGTGGCTTTGCGAGGACAGATACAGGCGAAAAACTATATGTCACATATACATTATCCTCAGAGCATGAAAAGCATTTTTATGAAAATACATTAATTACTGGCTTTACTTATATCGTTCAAGGAGAACTTGTAGCACCAAATCCACCAGCACATACTTACGCTTTTTCATTTGAGAAATACTTAGTAAGTAAGGGCGCAAGGGGGATATTTGAAGTGAAAAGCTGGACGTTGATGTCAGAAAATAAAACGATAGGCTCTGTTCTAGCAAATTATCGATTTCTTCTAAAAAAACATATTGAGACTACTTTCCCACCATCACTAATAGCAGAGGCACAGTCGTTGCTTATTGGTTTACGAGATCATGTGGATGATGAGCTTCAACGAGCATATCAAAAGCTCGGCATTACACATTTATTTGCAATCTCCGGCTTACATGTAGCACTTATATGTTGGTTGTTTTATGAGGGCCTTCTTCGTTTCGGTATTCGTAAAGAGATGGCCACAATTATTCTACTTATCATATTACCCATTTATGGAGTAGTAGCAGGTGGGGCTCCTTCAGTAATCCGAGCGGTGGCACTTGTAGAAATAATAATGTTTATGCGATTAAAAAGGTGGCATATGGCAGTAGAAGATGCACTTGCCATTAGCTTTATTGGCTTTGTCTTACTAGAGCCAGGCGTTATTTTTCAGATTGGTTTTCAGCTATCCTATTTAGCAACGGCTAGTCTTATATATTCAAGCGTTATTTTGCAGAATAGACACTGGTTAACAAAAACTTTTTTAATTACATTAGTATGCCAACTACTTGTTTATCCGCTATTGCTTTATCATTTTTATGAGCTATCGATATCTTCCTTTTTGGTAAACATTGTTTTTGTACCATTATTCTCGTTTGTTATTTTACCGATGAATATTTTATTGCTTATTGTCACATTTGTCTCTATGCCTTTAGCTAAGCTATTATTTCAAATATATGAGCCATTGCGTACTTGGCTAACAGAGGCAATTTTGTTTTTTCAAGCATTACCAATGCAACTATGGTCGCCTGGGAAACCAACAATATGGCTAGTTTGCATAGCGTTTATTAGCGTGCTTATTAGTTTATATTTGTTCGAAACAAAACATTATTTTAAGGTTGGCATTGTCCTCCTTGTTCCAGCTCTTTGTATACATTTTGCACCGATGCTCTATAAGGAAACGAAAATCACGTTTTTGAACGTAGGTCAGGGTGATTGTACAATCATTGAATTACCGTTTAGAAGGGCCGTATACGCAGTTGATACGGGAGGTGTACTTAGACTTAGGCAAGAGCCGTGGAAGCTCTCAAACAGCCCCTATGAGGTTGGTAGACAGGTTGTTGTTCCGTTTCTAAAAGGTAAAGGTATTCGTGTTGTTGATATTTTGATTGTGACACATCCAGATGCTGACCATGTAGAAGGAGCGGAAGAAGTGCTTGAAGAGATACGGATGAGAGAAATTCATGTAACACCAGGCTCATTAAATACACCTGCCATGCAAGATTTATTAGCGGAAGCCACGAAACAAAAAGTACCTGTGAAGGAAAAAATGGAAGGTACTTCATGGCAAGTAGGTTCAACGCGTTTTCACTATTTATCCCCACACGATACACTTTATGAAGGCAATAACGATTCCATTGTGTTATTTATACAGCAAGGGTCCTTTCGAGCATTGTTAACAGGTGATTTAGAAGAAGCTGGAGAACGCCAGCTGATAAAGCTATATGGCCACCAATTAGCAAACATGACACTGTTAAAGGCAGGCCATCATGGTAGTAAAACATCAAGTATTGAGCCATTTGTAGAGCTTCTACGACCAGCATTAACCGTTTTTAGTGCAGGACGTAACAATCGCTACCATCATCCTCATGATATTGTAGTCGAGCGCTTTAGGATGCGGCAATTAGCGACGAAAACGACAAGCATTGATGGGACAATTGAAGTGTCGATTCATGGTGGAAAATGGATTGTTCGTACAGAAAAAGACCTTGTCCGAAAGTGAACAAGGTCTTTTTCATTGGTATAAGAGGTAGATTACATGCTTGCGTAGTCTACTATTACTGCGATGATGAACATAATAGTGAAGACCCCAAATGATACGCCGAAACCAACGCCTGAATCGATAGCATCGTTACGTCTGCATTGTATATTATTACCTTCAAATGGATTCATTGTCATCCCTCCAATTCTGTTACTAATTATAAGACATCGTTTTCATAAAAGCTATATCGAAAAGATGAATTACCAACTGTGGCAAGGAATGGACACAATTTAGCTCGAAGTCACAATCGAAACTAAATCATGTATACTAGTAGTATTGCTATATGGAGGTAAAAATATTATGATTTCAACGGTTTGGAACAAAATAAAAAAAGGTGAGCTTGCACCAGTGTATTTGATTATTGGTGAAGAAAGCTATTTTATAGATGAAACTGTAAAACGTTTAAAAGAAGCACTTGGTACGGAAGAAGAAATTGAAATGAGCACTTTTGATTTGGAAGAGTTGCCTGTGGATGTCGTTATAGATGAAGCGGATACAGTCCCATTTTTTTCAGAACGAAAGCTTGTCATTGCTAAAAATGCGTCGTTTTTAAAGGCAACTGAAAAAGGAAAGGAAAAAATTGATCATGATGTTAAACGTTTAGAGTCATGGCTAGCAAATCCTTCAGATTTTTCGGTGACGGTTTTTATTGCTCCATATGAAAAGCTGGATGAACGAAAAAAAGTGACAAAAATGATGAAAGAACATGCGTTTATCGTCCAAGCGGAAACACCGAAAGAACAAGATTTAGCTGTGTGGATTCAAGGGCTTGTAACATCGCAAGGCAATACAATTACTCAAAGTGCTATTGAGCAGCTTGTCTCAATGGTTGGATCGAATATGCTCCAACTGCAGATGGAAATAGAAAAACTGGCATTATATGTTGGCGACGGTGGAGAAATTACAACGATGCTAGTGGAGGATTTAGTAGCGAAAACACTTGAACAAGATGCTTTTAAAATGTTAAATGCTTATTTGGCACATGACACTGTTGCAGCATTGTCAATTTACCATGATTTATTGCGACAAAAACAAGAGCCGATTATGCTTGTTGGACTTCTTGCCTCTAATGTGCGAACGATGTCGAATGTTTTTTACTTGCTGAAAAAAGGCTACCATCCACAGCAAATTGCAAAAAATTTAAAAATCCACCCTTATCGTGTAAAGTTAATGGTCGAGCAACGCAATCGTCCATCCGAAGAGAGTTTATTAAAAGCTTTGTATCAATTGGCAGAGGTTGATTTACAGTTAAAAACAGCTGGAGGAAACCGCGAGCGTTATTTAGAACTATTTTTACTGCGCCGACTGTAAAAAATATTAACTTGTTGGGCATAAATGGTTGTATAATGTCGTGGGGGGTTTTTGAACGTGCAAACACGAATTCAGTACATGGATAGCCTACGTGCCATAGCTATTATAGGTGTACTACTTTTACATGCTGCGACTCCTTATGTCGTACTTTATGACAAAATAGCTGCTTTTGATTGGCAAACGGGCATTGTGTTCAATGCTTTGTCACGATGGTGTGTACCCATTTTTTTAATGATTAGTGGGGCACTTTTACTTGGACGAAAGGAAGAATCTTTGAGTACCTTTTTTAAAAAGCGTGCCAATAAAATTTTACTACCTTTCGTAGCTTGGTCGATTATTTATTATGTATGGGCAACATATATGTGGAATCCAGGGTATTCGGTAAAAGAATTTCTAATCATGTTCTTTAATGACCAGATATACTATCATTTGTGGTATTTTTATGCGCTTATCGGTATTTATCTACTTGCGCCAATATTTAATATTTTTGTTAATCATGCCTCCAAACAAGTGATAGGCTATGTGGTTGTTCTATGGATATTATTTTATGGGGTATTCCGATATTATTCCTATATTGTGAGTAATGAATTTACATTGTTTTTCCCTTTAAGTGAGTATATCGGCTTCTTTTTACTAGGCTACTATTTAGCAAAATTTGAGCTATCAAAAAAATGGCGTGTTGGCATTTACATGTTTGGAATTATTGGAGCACTTGAAACGATTTGGCGGACAATTGTCTTGTCTGAGCAGCAAGGGCAATTTTCAGGCTATGCATTTTCGTATTCAAGCCTTAATGTTATTGCGATGAGTATTGCACTTTTTGTTTTTGTGAAATATTGGGTCAATCGAAAAGTAGCACAAGGAAGCTATGAAACAAGTGGGATCGTCAAGCTAATTGGACAAACAAGCTTTGGTGTTTACTTAGTGCATGCGATGATTTTAGATAAAGTCCGTCCGCATTTTTTTGAAGGCAATGAGCTCTTTGTAAAGCCACTTATGGCGATTCCGTTGCAAGTAGTCATTATTTTAGTACTTTCTACAATAATTGTGTGGATAATACAGAAAATACCTTTGTTGAAAAAACTAATTTAATCTAAAAAACGAAAAATCTATATAATAAAATCCGCTTTGCTTTTTGGTAGGTAAGTAAGACACGAACGTGTTTTCACTTTTCCCTTTAGCTGCAAGGCGGATTTTTTATATATTGCTGCTGAAAAACATGCAGAAATGAAAAAAGACCAGTTACTCCTAAGAGTAAACTGATCCTTAATAAACACTTACGCTTTTTTAGCTAGGCGAGACTTTTTACGAGCCGCCGCGTTTTTGTGGATAAGTCCTTTTGAAGCTGCTTTATCTAAAGATTTGTAAGCTGCTTGTAAAAGTTCTTGTGCGTTTTCAGCGTTTGCAGCAACAGCGTTTTCAGCTTTTTTCACTGTAGTACGCATTGCAGATTTAGCTTGAGTGTTAGCAGCGTTAGCTTTTTCGTTCACTTTTACGCGTTTAATCGCAGATTTAATGTTTGGCATATCTTTCACCTCCTAAAATAGGTACGAGATGATATCTTCTCATTGATTTCTTGTGTCAATACAACAAAAATCATTTTAACAAACGCTAGGCTAAATTGCAATAGATAAATGCAAAGAATATTTACTTGACAGTTTGAACAAACTACAATTTGAGGTGAACTGAATGCAAAACTTAAATTGGCAGCGTACTGATTTAATTGATGAATCTGAAGAGGTAGTATTGCATCAAACGAAAGAACAAAAAGATACACTTAAACAATCAAGTGGGGTTCAAATCGAAGACAAAACTGCTGGGCGTGTGAAAATTACCGATGTCCAAGTAAATGCGGAGGGTGGAAAACAAATAGGCAAAAAGGAAGGGAAATATATAACCCTTTCCGTCCCAACGCTTACCTTAGAGGATGAAGATGGATTCGACCAGCTTGAGAAAGAATTGCTAGCAAATTTTAAAACATTGCATGAGTCAATTTCCTGGAAGGAAGATGACAAAATATTAATTATAGGTCTTGGAAATAGAACGATTACGCCAGATGCTATTGGACCTTATGTGATCGATCATTTGCATAGTTTAGATCATATCGATGACAAATTTGTCATGTATGCACCTGGGGTAACAGGACAAACAGGTTATGAAACAGGTGAATTTGTAGCAGCATTGGCAGAGCGGCTACAGCCCAAATTAATAATTGTAGTAGATGCACTCGCAACAAGAGCAAGCGATCGATTATGTAAAACAATTCAGCTTACCGATACAGGGATTCATCCTGGCTCGGGTGTCGGCAATCAGCGCAAGGAAATTTCCTATGAGATGCTCGGTATCCCAGTTACTGCAATTGGTATTCCAACTGTCGTTGACGCGCCCGTATTAATTGCGGATGCAGTAGAGGTGATGCTACGTTCTATTGCGGCTCGTGTTGCGGAACGCGGAAAGCCTTCATCTAAATTATCCTTATCTTCTTGGCGCCCAGATATTAATAAGGAACTTGATATGTCGCTTGTGACCCCGATTTTTGGTGAATGGGCAACATGGACAAAAGAGGAACGTCAACAGCTTTTTGAAGAGACATTTGCCGCGTCCCATTCACAGTTAATGGTTACACCAAAAGAAGCAGATTATTGGATAGATAAGTATGCAACAATCATTTCAACTATGCTTATGAATTGGGCAAACGATCTATAAAATCATCGTTCTAAAAGACACATCCCCTCCATACGATATTGGGAGGAGGGTGTGACTTTGCTAAAAAAACTACAATGGTCAATTGGTCTATTATTGTTCTTTTTCGTATTACCAGTCATTGCTGGGCAACTTCCGTTCAACAAGCAAGCATCGACTCCGATTAAGCAACCAGAGGATAAACAAGTCGTGTTTGCCGCTACAAATTTGCCTGAACAAACAGCACTAGAGTTGACGAAAGAGCAGACGAAAGAACAGGATCCTTTTAAAGTATTATTGTTATTTACGCATTCACAAGAAGCCTATCAACCAATGGTGAAAGCGGTAAGCGGGAAAGCAGACTTTTATGATGAGAAGACAAATATTTTTAATTTACAAGGAGCTATTTCCAAGCATTTTAGCATGAACGGTATACAGACAGATGTATTAGATGTAGATGTCATGAAGGTAATGAAATCTGAAGGTAAAACCTTTCCACAAGCTTACAACACAGTACGTCCATATTTAGCCAATCGTTTACAGGAACAATCCTATGATTTAGTGATTGATTTACACCGAGATTCCGCTAAACGAGATGCGACAACGATTACACACAACAATGAAAGTTACGCACGCATTGCCATTGTGGTGGGGGCGGAACATAAAAACTACAGATGGAATACTGCTTATGCAGAAACTCTCTCTGCTGCTATGAATGAGATGGTGCCGAAAGTATCAAGAGGAGTTATTTCTAAAAGTGGTGACAATGTAGATGGTCGTTACAATCAAGATTTAGCCAAGGAAATGATTTTAATTGAACTAGGTGGAATTGATAATACGGAAGAAGAATTAAATCGTACCATTGCTGTTATTGGGAAAGCAATTGCGAAAAGCTTTGTAACTGAATCCAAAAGTTAAAAACTAGCTTTTATTTTCTCTATAAAAAATTTTCGAAAACGCTAGTTTTAATAAAATACGCATATCTATGCGATAGCTTCATTGGTGTCCACGATTATAAAAATGAGTTGTAGTAAGACCTATAAGGAAATAAATGGTGAACAGAAGTACCTTTTGAAAAAATTACCTAAAAATTTTTGTTTCAGAGGTCTTTCAATTGTTTTTCCGTTGCATTATACTTTTCAAGTCAGCTCATACGCCTTATTGAATCGGGCGATTTTCGATGGTGTACATCAATGGAAAAAACCGCTTCAAAAGCATCTACCATTATGGGCAGATGCTTTTTTTCGTTGGTTAATATTACAAATTTTAATTAAGAAGTTAATTATTTGATACATATAGGTATATATAAAATCATGGAGCTAAAAAATCTCAGCGAAAATTTTTTGTTTTAGAAAATGGTTAACCTTTTTAGGTAGCTCATACGTCTTTAATAATAAGTAATGGAAATGAAAGTAAAGGGGCAGAGGCTAGGCGTAATACAAACTATTTTTATAACTAAATAATGTTAATGGTTTTACATTTTATTGGAGGAAACAGTATGTTAGGCAAGTCATTGAATCATCGTTACATCCCTGGATTAGATGGGATTAGAGCATTAGCAGTATTAGCTGTAATTGCTTATCATTTTAACTTTCGATGGGCCAGTGGAGGATTCCTCGGAGTTGATATATTTTTTGTATTATCAGGTTACTTAATTACCTCAACAATTTTACCGATGCAAGGGGAGCAAATGACAATTAATTTGCGTAAATTTTGGATTGGACGCTTTAGACGCCTAGTTCCAGCTGCGTATGTCATGATAATGACTACCTTTGTGTGGGTCATGTTATTTCATAAAGAGCTACTTAATACGTTACGAGGAGATGCCCTTTCCTCCATTTTTTATTCTAGTAATTGGTGGTTTATTTATCACAAACTATCTTATTTTGATAGTTTTGGGTCGCCTTCTCCTTTGAAAAATTTATGGTCGTTAGCGATTGAGGAACAATTTTATGTTATTTGGCCAATTGTACTAATCATTGGATTGTCTATTGTGAAAAAGCAAAGCAAATTTTCTAACATTATTTTTATTGGAGCAATTTGTTCAGCAATCCTTATGGCTATCTTATTTCAGCCTGGAGCTGATCCAAGCCGTATTTATTTTGGAACAGATACTCGTTCATTTGAATTACTAATCGGTTGTTGGTTAGCCTTCGTTTGGCCGATGAAAAGACTTTCTTCTAAAAAGCTTTCTACAAAGCATGTTTATGAGCTCAATAGTATTGGTGTAATTACTTTTATAATTTTTATTGTAAGTATTTTATTTGTTGATGAATACCAAGCATTTTTATACAGAGGTGGTATGTTCCTATTTTGTATGAATGCTGCGCTATTAATTGCCTGTGTTTGTCATCCAGCTAGTTTCTTAGGAAAACTACTCTCATGGAAACCACTTTGCTGGATTGGTTCTCGATCATATGGAATCTATTTATGGCATTACCCAATAATAGTGCTAAGTACTCCTGTTCATGAAATAGGCAATCCAGTTTATTGGCGTGTCGCTTTACAGCTAGTGTTTATATTAATCGTCGCAGAATTGTCGTATCGTTTTATTGAAATGCCGATTCGTAAACAAGGATTCCGAACATACTTCCGACAATATTTAGTTATCAATCCGAGCAAGTGGCACAATTTTTCAATTGCAAGAAAGATAGCAACTGCTATTATTCCGCTATTCATATTAGTATTTTTTACAGGTATGACAGGGGTAGTAGGGGAAGCACAACAGGACTCTAAGGAGCATTACCCTACAAATATTAAAATAAATGGTGAAGAACATTCTATTAAAGATTCAGCTCAACAAAATAAGACTGATGAAGAAGTAGGACCGTCAGTGGAAAAAAATGACGATACATCTCAAACAGAACAAGATGAGCCGATTGAAAATCCTATAAAAAAACCGTATAAGGAACTATTAGCAATCGGGGATTCAGTCATGATTGATATTGCTACGCGTTTACATACGCTCTACCCTAACATTACAATCGATGGGAAAATAGGGAGACAAGTTTCACAAGCAGTTAAATTGGTTCCTAGTTATACTCGCTTCAATCAACAAGAAAAAGCGGTCATTATTCAATTAGGCACAAATGGCTATTTTACAAATGACCAGATTGACACACTACTGGGAGCGTTCTCGCAAGCTCAAATTTACCTAGTGAATACACGTGTACCCCGTCCTTGGGAAACAAAAGTAAATAATGCTTTAGCAACTAAAGCGAATGAGTATACCAATATTACGTTAATTGATTGGCATTCAACAGCGCTTAACCACCCCGAGTACTTTGCTCCAGATGGCGTCCATTTAGAACCAAAAGGGGTAGAAGCGCTATGTAACCTTATTCAGCAAGCGATCGATGCTCATCAGAAAGAAGTATAATGATTCAGCCCATAGCCCAAAGAGACCAGCAGCTTATAGTTAAGCAGCTGGTCTCTCTTTTAATTTAGATATAGGATAAGGAATTTTAAAATACTAATTTAATACAATAATACCATTTTGCAACCAATTGTGTATAATGTTTAGTAAAGGCGTTCTTCTAGTAAACATGTAAAAAATAAAAAGGAGGTTTAACAAATGAAAATTAAAACATTGGTAGTGATGATGACATTACTGTTAGCGTTCACATTCAACTTTAATATTGCTAATGCAAACAGTTTTAAAGAAGTGAAGATTAGTAATTCTTCAACGAAGGTATATGAAAAACCAGATGTTAATTCAAAAGTAGTAGGAACTGTAGATAAAGGAATTTTCATTACTTTAATTAACCAAAATCAGAATGGTTTTTCTCGCATCGCCTATTTAAATAACGAACATAAAATGATTGATGGTTATATTGCGGACTCTGAACTTAATGATGCACCATACACAATTAAAATAGCTAGTTCTAAAAGCGGTTTAGTTGTAAAGGAAACCCCTTCCTTAAAAGGGAAAACTGTTGCAACATTGCAAAATAAAATGGTTGTAAGAGATTTTGGCTCTGTAGGGGATGGCTGGTCATTTGTACAATATGGAAATGTCATTGGTTATGCAGCAACTAGTTTTATGAGTAATTCCCAACCAATTTCAAAATATGTTGTATCAAGTAGCCTGATTGTAAGAAATATTGCAAGCCCTTCTGGCATTCAAGTTGGGGAGCTATCAAAAAATGAGGAAGTAGCAGTGCATTCTACAATTGCTGGTTGGTCGTATGTGACCACTTCTGCTTACGAGGGCTATGTAGTAGATTCTTATTTAAGTTCAAAAAATCCATCATCAACGTCTAATAGTAAACCAAATGGTTCTACGAATACTAATCAATCCAATGGGAGTAAAGCAACCTATAAAAATTGTACAGAGCTTCGGAAAGATTACCCAAATGGTGTAGGCGCCGACCACCCTGCCTATCATTCTAAACATGACCGAGATAATGACGGCTGGGCGTGCGAAAGGTAGTTAGTTTTGCATAGCGAGTATGTCGTTTTAAATGTGAAAGAATAATTAGTATGCTTTAAAGGCACCTGCTAAAATGCAGGTGCTTTTTTGTTAGCAGCCTGTCTCGTCAAAAGTTCCTGTGTACGTAAATGACATTTTGCTTAGACATCCAGCTCAATCTTGTACACACACTCGCCATATTTATGCTGTTCCTTCTAGAAAGCTATATTTAGCTTCATTGCCCTAATTAGGTGCTATTTTTTGCATTGAAATGCAGAAGATAAGAAACATAAATAAGAGTAACCATTGATTTAACAGCATTTATGCCGTTCTAATGTTGTGGTTTGTATATGGTTCATAGTATAATTCATTATAGTTTAATTAGGAGTGGAAGAGATGAACCGAGAAGCACGATTAAAAAGACAAGAGAATATTCGAAATTTCTCTATTATTGCACATATTGACCACGGGAAATCAACGCTTGCTGACCGTATTTTAGAGCAAACGAAATCACTGACATCCCGTGAAATGAAAGCACAGCTACTCGACTCAATGGATTTAGAGCGTGAGCGAGGCATAACAATTAAGTTAAATGCAGTCCAATTAAAATATGAAGCTAAAGATGGCGAAGTGTATACATTCCATTTAATCGACACACCTGGACATGTCGATTTCACATATGAAGTATCACGTAGTTTAGCTGCTTGTGAGGGCGCTATTTTAGTTGTAGATGCAGCACAAGGTATCGAAGCACAAACACTAGCTAACGTTTACCTAGCACTTGATAACGACCTTGAAATACTACCAGTTATCAATAAAATTGACTTACCTGCGGCAGATCCAGAGCGTGTTCGTCAAGAAGTTGAAGATGTCATTGGTTTAGATGCATCTGAAGCGGTATTAGCGTCTGCAAAAGCTGGTATAGGAATTGAAGATATTTTAGAGCAAATTGTTGAAAAGGTTCCTGCACCAACAGGTGATCCAGAGGCACCATTACAAGCACTTATTTTTGACTCTGTATACGATGCCTATAAAGGTGTTATTATCTCTATTCGTATTATGAATGGTACTGTTAAACCAGGTGATAAAATTCGCATGATGGCGACAGGCGCAGAATTTGATGTTATTGAAGTCGGCGTACATACTCCGAAAAGTGTACCGCAAAGTGAATTAACGGTTGGTGATGTTGGTTACTTAACAGCGTCAATTAAAAATGTAGGTGATACGCGCGTAGGGGATACTGTAACATTTGCGAGTCGCCCAGCAGCTGAGCCATTAGCGGGTTATCGTCGTTTAAATCCAATGGTGTACTGTGGATTATATCCAATCGATACAGCTAAGTATAATGACTTACGTGATGCCTTAGAAAAATTAGAGTTAAATGACTCAGCATTGCAGTATGAGCCTGAAACGTCACAAGCGTTAGGTTTCGGTTTCCGTTGTGGTTTCTTAGGACTTCTTCATATGGAAATCATTCAAGAACGTATTGAACGTGAATTTAACATCGATTTAATTACAACAGCTCCATCTGTAATTTACGAAGTGCATATGACAGATGGTACGTCCATTAAAGTCGACAACCCATCATTTATGCCTGACCCACAAAAGATTGATCGTGTTGAAGAGCCATATGTGAAAGCAACGATTATGGTACCGAATGATTACGTTGGGGCGGTTATGGAACTTTGCCAAATGAAACGTGGTAATTTCATGACAATGGACTATATTGATACATCACGTGTCAGCATTATTTATGAAATGCCATTAGCTGAAATTGTCTATGACTTTTTCGATTATTTAAAATCAAATACAAAAGGCTATGCATCATTTGACTATGAGCTAATCGGTTACCAGCCTTCAAAACTAGTGAAGATGGATATCCTACTAAATGCTGAGCAAGTCGATGCACTAAGCTTTATCGTTCACCGCGACTTCGCTTATGAACGTGGCAAAATTATAGTAGAAAAACTAAAAGAATTAATTCCACGTCAACAATTCGAAGTACCGATTCAAGCCGCAGTTGGACAAAAAATTGTCGCGCGTTCAACAATTAAAGCGATGCGTAAAAACGTATTAGCGAAATGTTACGGGGGAGATATTTCCCGTAAACGTAAACTTCTTGATAAACAAAAAGAAGGTAAAAAACGTATGAAACAAGTCGGTTCAGTCGAAGTACCACAAGAAGCGTTCATGGCTGTACTGAAGATGGATGATTCGAAGTAATTCAGTAGTAGTAAGAGTTTGTAACGTATTTTGATAATTTATTATAGGGTTAAATGGTGGGGCTCCCCACCAATTCCCCACCATAAAAAAATATGTTAGTAATTTTATATATCTTGAGCAAATGAATCAAAGATGTTCGTAATATCTCTGGCCATTTTCCTAGCTTCTATGGGGTTCAAATTAATATCAGAGTACAAAAATGCAGCGTAGCCTTTCACATTTCTGTGGAAGGCTTTTCTTATTCAAAAAAGAGCATGAGCCTTATGAGAGGTATTGATTTGCACCAGTTATGAGAATTGAAATAGAAAGCTTTATTGTGCACGCTGTTAAGGACGGTATTATTTCAGGATTTATAAAATGGTACAACTGACCATTGATTGGTTTATATGTCACCAATTCAGCAGAGAGGTAGTAAATGATAAGGGATAACAGTTTTCCTTGTTTTGCATACTATAGGAACATATATGCAGAAAGAGGAGGATAAAATATGGTAATGCCTTCATATAATCAGAGAATTACTCTTCAGCAGGCAATGCAGATTGCTGTTCAAAGAGTACCTGGCCAAATCATTCATTATGGTATGGATATGGAAAACGGCACTTTAGTGTATGAAATATTCATTTTAACTGCTCAAAATAAGATTTATGAAGTAGAAGTAAGTGCAAAGACAGGTGTAGTACGGAAAATTGAAGAAGAGAATGATTATGATTAATTTTACACGAATGCCAGGCTATCACTTTAATGTGAGTCTGGTCTTTTTTATTTCTCAATAATTTACACTTATCAAAACAAGAACGATCATTCTTGTTGGAGGAGTGGGTAGTGACGAAAGGACAAGGTACTTTAACAATTGCTAGTACATTAAGAGCTGTATTTGTAGGCGCATATAACAAGGCTATTGTTCGTTTTGAAAGTAAGCCTTGTAAATCTTCATCTATAGAAGAAACGCCATCTATAGAACGTTCAGTACCTATCTATAATTGGTAAAAAGAACGTGATTGCCTTCCACAATCATAAGTAGTAGACCCAATAATTTAGAGAACTGGGTAGAATGGTAGTTGGGAGAAATAATGTTACGGAAAAACATTATACTTTTGTATGGTTTTTAACATCCCGTTGGTAGAATATTAAGTTACTGGTATATAATACAGAGATATTATGTTTTCTAATATAAAACTGTGTAGGGGGAGACTAATGAAAAAAATATTTACTGTGTTACTAGCAGTATTCGTATTAGGAGTAGTAAATCCAACAAAATCAGAAGCGAAAGTGATGTATGATGGAGCAGAGGTTGTAAAAGGGCAAACAGGGAAAATGACCTTTAAAAAAGACATTAAGGTATACAAGAAAAATTCAGATGGTACGTTTGAATCTTTAGTGGTTAAGCGAAATAACTTCTTTAGAACGTATGATATTGAAAAATATGATAAAAAAATATTCTATCAAATGGGGCAATACCGCGTACAAGCAACGGATTTGGTAGTTTTCAAAGAAGTACCAATAAAAATTCGTTCATCTTTCTATAGCAATCCAGTGTATATTGTTACCAATCGTGATGGTGTTTATAATATGGGGTATTACGGTAAATACTTCCAGGATGGTGGTATTGGTGGTATCTCTTTCCTGGATACAGATAATGGACAACTGCTGAAGTTTTCTGAGAGCTATGGCGGTGAAGGGTTATGGTATGATAAATATCCTGGTACAGATCTTAAAATCGCTGATGAAATATCGAGAGAAAGCAATGTACGTTTTGAGTTAACAAAAGATGCTGGTGGGAAAAGCACGCCATTAAATGAAGCTAAACCTTTAACAATACATGCAAAAGGAAGCGTTTTTAGATCGCTAGGTATTGAAGTTAATGGTTATCTATATGTGGACAAAGGCTTAGAAGGAAATGGCGAACAATATTTTTGGCTTCCAGTGAATTTATTAAAGCCAGTTGGAGATCAATAATAGATTGAGAATTATATAAAGCCCTCTTATTTAAGATGACATAGCCCAAGAATGTTACTACTCTAAAAGATTGCTGACGAAAGATAAAATAAGAGTAGTACGGTGGGAATAGACAGATGAATATTTTAGCGATTTAAATGTTGCTACAGCAGGTGAGGACCTCGTGTTGACATATGCAAATGTGGCTTTGAAAACATAAGTGGAAAAATTATTATTAAGTGATTAAAACAAACAACCAGGCGCTCATATTGAGTACCTGGTCTTTTTTGTTTAGTGTTTGTTAATAATGCCTAAGCGTTCCTTAATAGCGAACTGAAGTAATTGAGAGAAATTTATATTTTCTTTTTCTGCTGCATCATTTAACCATTTAGGAATGGTTAAAGTTTTTTTAACAGCCTTGTTTTCAATCTCCTCTCTAATATAATCTGTTCTAACTTCCACAATCGAGATAAATGCGCCTTGTGGAAGAACGATATTACTTGGATATGAGGGGGCAGGAATTAATTCCCCATCTTCCTCCATTCCATATAAAAAACCTGCTAATACATCTTTAGCCATGTATACTGCTTCATCCATATTAGAACCTTCTGTAATACATCCCGGCAGGTCAGGGAATGTTATTGTAAAACCATTCTCATTGTCTTGATCAAAAATTGCTGGAAAATAATATTTAGCCATCTGTATAAAACCTCCTTGCTGGAAGACTATTTAAGTCCTGCCTGCTTTAGTATTGAGTTTGTAGTTTTTATTAAAAGGTCATTCTTCGGATGAGGAACAGTTACAGTTCCTTTTTTAGTGGGATGTTTAAAGTGGTGATGACTTCCAACAATCCTATGTAAATACCATCCATCTTTATTAAGTATCATTATCATTTCTCTTGATGATATGTTTGTCATATCCTTTCTATACTCTCAACATAACACGTGTTATTTATACGTACAATATATTTTAACTTATTTCTCTTCTTATCTAAAAAAACTAAAATAAAAAAGCCACTCGATTGAGTGACTTATTTTTTATTTACTGGTACTACAACCGTAACTTCTTCACCGATTGTCATAGCATCTTGTGCAGACCTTCAAAGACAAATTTTAATTCAGTTACAAACCATTTATAACTTAATGTTTGTTGGATAGTAATTTGTCGGATAGTAAAATGGATAATAATGTAGCAATTCTACAAGAAGCATTCACGGCTGTACTGAAGATGGATGATTCGAAGTAACCTAGATAGGAAATCTTAAAATTGTAGGAATTCGATTTTACAATCTACTCACTATTTGCATGTATTTACAATTTTACAATGTAATGATGACCAGCAAAGCTACTAATAGCGGAGCTGGTTTTTAGTTGCATTGTAAAAGCGACATCGTAGTGTTAATTATACGTTTATTATGTTTATTCAAAATACCGAAAAAATGTCGATATACGATTAAGAGGGGGTGTAGTATGAAAGTAACGAATGATGGTAATTCTCTTCATTTCAATAAGCTGTCAAGTGTCTCAGTTAATAAGCCAAAATTAGCACAGCAAAATCTTTCTGTACATAAAGATACATTAACAATCGGACAACAAGCTCGTAATTTGTTTAAAGGGCAGCAAGCTAAAACGAGTCTTATCGAAAGTTTAATGAAGCAACGTGAGAATATTCAAAAGATGAAAAGTGACTTAAGTGAACGTACGTTAGAAAGCGGTGGCGATTTATCAGCTATTAAAGAACAACTAAAAGATTTTGAAAAGCAATTAGCGGATATTGATGCGCAAATAGCAGAACAGCAAACCGAAGAGCAAAAAAAAGCGACAAACCAGAATGAACAGCATTTAGAGAACGAAAAACCATCCAATTCAATGGGGAGCATATTAGAAAAATCTGTTTCACTCGAACAAATGGAAACACTAGAGGCAACGAGAAATTCACTAGGACGTGAACACAAGCTTCTTACAAGTGAATTAGGGATGGATGCAAAACGAGGTATTTTTATTGATAGTAAATATGAAAAGCTTTCAGACATAGAAAATCAAATTCAAACTGTTCAGGAGCAAGTTGCAGAACATATCCAGAATACGGATGATAATGAACTAAAAGATGAAAATTCTTTAACCCCAAATGAAGAGCTTAATAGCAATGACGAGCATAAAAGGTAAGCTGAAGTACGACGAATAAAAGTAATTCAGCAACTCTGTAATGTTAAAATAACCCACGGTCTCATATAATTTTGAGCCTGGGTTTTTATTATTTAATCAATAAAAGCTAACAAAACGTTCTCAATTTTAAATTAAAAATCCCTAAACACAAAAGGTTAATATTAGAAAATGTCGAAATTGTTATCTATATTCACTATTTGTAGGGAGGTAAGTAATTGTGACATCACCAATAAAAAAATCACCGATTAAAAACGAAATAGGCGGTGTATTTGTTCCAGTACGTGATCTTGAAAAAGCAAAAGAATGGTACAGTAGAATACTCGGAATAGAAGGGGGAGAAATATGTTTTGGGCATTTATATGCAGCGCCAATGAAGGGAACGGCAGGTTTGATGTTAGATACTATGCCTAAGTGGAGAAAGGAAGACGGGGATATTCCAACCTATCAAGCTCCTTCTATTCAGTTCATAACAAATGATATCGAGGCTTCTTATCAATTTATGAAAGAAAATAATGTTGAACTGATGACGGAGATTGAGGACGATTTTTATTTTGTAATTAAAGATCTAGATGGAAATTGTCTAATGATTTGTAAGGAAACAACTTAACCGAGCTGTAGAAAACTAAATTTACTAGCGGATATAATTAATTATGGACCTCTTATATAAATTTTTTTACCACTTATTATGAGAAAAACAAATCCTCTAAAATTTAATGCTACATTAAAGACTGAGGAACGTATTTCTTAAATAAATTTTAGGGGACCGCACAATGAATAAAAAAACTTGGCTTCTTGTTAGTTGCTTAGCTATTGGAATAGCTAGTTACTCCATTGTTCAATATTTGATATTAGATGCCCATCAAGCAGGGTTTGTTAGCTTGAAACTTATGTTTATTGATACATTAGACTCGCTTTGGTATTCAATGCTTTATATCCATATTATATTTAGTGTACTGGCATTAGTGATTGGTCCCTTTACTTTATTTACAAAGTTTAGAGAAAACAATATAAAGCGACATCGGATTTTAGGGAAACTCTATATGATTGGCATTTTATTCGGTAGTGTCTCAGGTCTTTATTTAGCCATTTATGCTACTGGGGGAGTCGTATCGCAGCTCGGTTTTAGCGCATTATCTATATTATGGATGATCACTGGTTATCAAGCACTTGTTAAAATTAAAGAACAAAAAATTTATGATCATCAACAATGGATGATACGCAATTATTCGTTAACGTTCGCTGCTGTAACATTGAGAATTTGGCTATTAGTATTTACAGTATTATTTGGATTTGACAATTTTATGATAAGCTATCCAATTATTTCATGGTTATGTTGGGTACCGAATCTCATAATAGCTCAATGGATTATTGGGCGGTCACGTCAAGAAAGAGGCTTACTAGTTAAATAAATTAGGGTAAAGACCACTCTATTTTGGGTGGTTTTTTTATGTGTTCTTGTAGAAAGAATATAAGGGAAGAATTAATATAAGATATTTTTTACATAATACTAAAATTTTTATTAAAAAAGTGCCTGAATTTTATAAAAAAATAAAGTGATATTACTATTGATTGAGAAATGTTCTCAATGATAAATTATTATTAAATTCGAGGTTGTTTAGCTATAGCTATTTGATGTTGGTATTAATAAGTTAAAAGATAGTTTTTTCAAATTGACACCACAAATGAAAATTTAGATTTTACATTTCATTATTAGGGTGAACTAATACTAAATACAGGAATCGTAAGGTTTTGGATAAACACAGAATAAGACAACATGTAACTAGAAGAATATCTAGAAATTTCGTCTGATGGAATAACAATTATAGACGAAGATAATATAGTTCGTAATTTAAATCAACAAGATATTAATCTATTAAATGAACTTGCTAGAGAACAAGGCAACTATAATATTATAACTAAAGCTTCTTTAATGGAAGATTTAGATGTTCATTTCAATAATATAAATGAAAAGATTGAAAAAGGTGAATTAAAAGTTTTAGACAACGGTGCCATGATTGATTCGACCGATAAAAACTTTTATATTCAGGGCGGATCTACTCACGATGAAACTTTTTGGTGGGGCAAACGACGTTATATGAGTACTTCAGCTGCTAGGCAATGGGTTTATGATTTAAGAGATGCAGCAGCTGTATCAACTGGCCTCGCACTTGCGAGTGTCGTTTTTGGCAAACTTGGTATAATTCCTGGAACTATTAATGGTATTACTGTTTTATGGACTAACCAATTAGCTAATCGAGTAGAATATCATAATGGAAATACAAATAGAGGAATTAGAGCAGATTTATACTGGGTTTTAGTTTTTAATATCGAGCCTCAATAATAGTATTTATTAAATAATAAACAGCTATAAAGTAGGTGTTTTTATTGAAAAGTTTTCTATCTAAATTAATTTGTATACTTTTTATATTTGTTGGATTATCATTGACAATCTATACCGTATTTTCATCTAATTATGAAATTAATAGTGAAGGTGATACGCCTTGGGAATTGAATTGGTTAGATTATAAAGAGCTTCATAAACATTCGACAGGTCAAACACAAACAATAGCTATAATTGATAGTGGTATAAATCCACTATACAGTGAAAATCTAAAGTTTGAAAAATCGTTAGTCGATCAAACGGTTGAAGATACCAATGGACATGGAACTATGATGTACTCAATAATTAAAGGGGTTGATGACAATTTAGAAGGTATAAGTCCTAATGCACAAATAATCGTCATTAAAGTGATGAATGATGATGAATCAGTTACACCTACTACGATAAGGAAAGCTATTGATTTGGTTACCCAAAAGGGGCAACTATTATTAATTTAAGTATTGCTAGCCATTTTGAAGATAAAGAGATTACTGAAACGATAAAATTAGCAGTTAATAAAGGAATTACAATAGTAGCATCCTCAGGAGATTATGGAAATACTGAATTGATGTATCCTGCAATTTTGGATGAAGTTATTTCAGTTGGAGCAATTGATGCTTCTGGAAATGTACTTGATTTAACAAGCGGTCCTCAAAGAACGACGATTAACGCTCCCGGTCACGAGATATTAACAATCAATACCGATGGAGTAATAATTAAAACAAGTGGTACCTCACAGGCAACAGCCTTAATTTCAGGTTATATTGCACTATTAAAGGATTATGCATTTTCGAAAAATAAAGATTTGACCAATGATAGTATTATATCGCTACTAAAATCTATTAATAGTCGAGAGATAACCTATCTACAAGCATTGAAGAAGATAGATTCTCTCTGAAGGGGGCTAGTTAATATGAGATTATTACCATACCATTATTTAGTGATAGTACCTGTCAGTATAAGCTGTATTGCATCGTATTTATCTATATCTTCAAATACCAAAACCATTATTAATCTTATCGCGGCTTTGTTAGTGATTATTTCGATACCTTTGAACTACAGAGAATACAAAAAGTTAAAACAAGAGTCTAAATAAGGTGACATGACAAGTGCAGATACATTTTATTTTGATTAATGGGATGATGATAGATGGAATTTGGTGATTGCTTCAGCATACCAATGATACTAAGACTTTATGGAGCTATTGGCATTAGGTGGTGAAATAAAGCAGGTACTTTTCAATCCCTTATTGGTGCCGAAAAAAGTAAGAATACTACATGTTTAAATTAAAAAAAATGACGAGGGACTAGCACGAAATAGTGTTCCTGGTCATTTTTTTATTGTTAAAATAAATTACGAAATACAAAATAATGGAAAAAGAACTCCCGAAATTACATATAGTGTATTATTATAAAATAATAGGAAGTGAATGGTTTGTGAGGGGGGGATGGAAAGTGGATTATCGTATGTTCAAGCATAGAATGGTCAATATAGTGGAACGCATGAAGGCAATAGGTGGAAATGTATCAGAAGTCATGATCGGTGCTCCTGCGTCCTTACAACAAATAGAAGCATGTGAAATAAAACTAGGCTTCCAGATTCCAGAGAGTTTTAAAAAAGTGCTTTTAGAATTTTCATCATCATGTAACTTACGTTGGGTTTTTCCTGATGAATATCAATTAGCTGGTGAGTTGGATGGTATCTTTAGCGGAATGCTTCACTGGGATTTAGCATTATTGAAAGAGCTGAATGATGACAAAAATGGATGGGTGAAGGAAGTTTTTTCGAATCCAGATGATGAATATGACAAAGTATGGCATCAGACATTAGCATTTTATGAGGTTGGTAACGGAGATTATATTGCATTTGACCTCGTGGATAACAGTACTGATGCTTGTGTTATCTATTTAAGCCATGATGATGGGGAAGGGCATGGCTATAAATTAGCGGACAACTTTATTGATTTTTTGGAGAAATGGGCAAGAATTGCGTTTGTAGGAGGGGAAGATTGGCAATGGCTACTGTTCACATCAAACGCTCAAAGTGGTCTTTTACCCGACAGTCAATCTGCGAAGTTGTTCAGGAGTTTATTAAAATTATCAATTTAAAGTATATAGTAAACTTTAGTAATTAAGTACACTACATTTAAAAGGAGCTACGAACCTTGGACGAAAAACAACTTGAAAGAGCGCTTGACTTACGAAAAGAAAATAAGAAACAAGAATCAAATCAGTTACTTATAAAGTTGGCAGAGAAATATCCAAACGATGCATTTGTTAACTATCAATGTGCATGGAGCTTTGATGTTTTAGGAGAAGAACGACAAGCTGTACCATACTATGAGAACGCCATTAAACAAGGGTTAGCTGGTACAGATTTAGAGGGTGCGCTTCTAGGACTTGGCAGTACATATAGAACGTTAGGGGAATATGAAAAGTCGAAAAATGTTTTTTTAAAGGGGATGGCATTATTTCCAACGAATCAAGCATTACAAGTGTTTTATGCAATGACTTTATATAATTTAAACGAACATTCAAAGGCGATGGAGCTCTTATTAAAATGTCTGGCAGATACTACAACTGACGCTGAAATTCTTAGTTATAAAAACGCAATTAATTTCTATGCGAATCAATTAGATAAAGTATGGAAATAGCTTATGAACAAATCAATATACATTATGGAGGAGGCAAATAGATGACGAAGTTTTTTATGATGAACATTTCTAAAAAATCAGATGATCCAACATGTGAAGAAACGAATGAAGAAAAAGTATTTCAGAAAAAATCTGAGCTAAAAGCGTTTTTGAAAAATGAAGGGTACTATAAGGAATCGAAGTATCAATACATCAAAATGCATAAAGAATCTATTTATGTTGCTTCAGTTGAAAAAATAAAAGTTAAATAATAGCATGTCACGAAAATGGAGCGTGACTTTTTTGTTATGTGAATAAATGAAGCAGTAGTTAGAGTTGAATCGTTTGAGGGGTATGAAGTTTTATTTCGTAGTTATTATTTCCAAAATGTCATTCTTTTGCATGAGGTACAACAAGTATTTATTTAGTACAGTAAATGGTATTAAATGCAAAGGGGATGTCTGCAAGATGAAGATAACGAAAATGAAGCTTTACGTGCATGATTTACATAAAATGAAGGATTTTTACTGTAATACTTTAGGATTTGAATTATTAAAAGAAGCGGAGCATTTTTTTGAAATAGCAGCTGGGGAAAGCATGATTCACTTCGAAGGAATGGATTGTAGGATTCCAAAGCAATATCATTTTGCGCTCAATATACCAAGTAATTTATTTCAGCATGCAAAAAAATGGCTACAAGAACACGTAGAAATATTATATCTACATGAACAGGATGAAGTATATTTTAAAACGTTAGATGCATATTCATGCTATTTTTATGATTCAGAAGATAATGTAATAGAGTTTATCGCTAGACAGGGGATAAACCCAAGCGTTGATACTGGAGCCTTTTCCGTTAAACATGTACTAAATATTGCTGAAATAAATTTAACGACGGATGCAATTCATACTGTGGTAGATCGTTTAAAGCAATATGGCATTAAGCCCCTTAAGGGAGAAGAAATTCGTACTGATGCGCTTACGTTTATGGGGAAATACGAGGATGATGCCCATTTATTAATTGGGCCTAGTGAGCGCATTTGGTATTTCTCCACTAAAAAAGCAATTGTTAGCCCAATTGATATCGTAGTCGATGATCATCTACAACTAAGCATTAGTGCTAAGGGCAATTTCACTATATCGCAACTTTAAAAATCCGTGCATTATTTTCTGAATTACAGTTGAATAAATAAGTGTTTTATTGTATATTTATTCAAAATAATTTAGGGGAGATTATAATGGTGTATACAATAAGAGAAACGAATCCAACATTTGAAAAATATCAGGCATTACATCAAACAACTGGCTGGAATGCGAAAGGGCTATATACGTATGAACAATTATATCAAGCCATTTGCAGTAGCTGGTATCGTGTTTCAATTTATGACGAGCACTCATTAATAGGCTATGGCAGAATTATTTCTGATGGTATTTATCAAACGTTTATTTGCGATGTAATGGTACATCCCGAGTATCAACGAAATGGCATTGGCACAATTATTATGGAAGCTCTATTAGCACACTGTAAACTTAAAAATATAAAGTGGATTCAATTATCATGTGCTAAGGGTAAACAACCTTTTTATCAAAAACTTGGATTTTCTGAAAGGGATGCGGATGCTCCAGGAATGATGTTGTTTTTTGATTAATATGTGAGTGTTGCTGAGAAAAAGAAGGATAGCATGCTATCCTTCTTTTTTATGAAATTAACTAGCATATAGTACCGAGGATAGTTCAAAAATCTTCACATTCATAATATGGGGGAGCTACGAAATACGATATGATATTTATAGGTAATGTTTATTCGGAGGTGAGTATGATGAAAGAAACCATTGCCATTGTTTGTTCGACAGCTAGCATGAAAGTTACGATGATGAAGAAAAGGCCTATTAACTATTTATTGCAAGCGATAGCTGGAGGACTCTTTATTGGCTTTGGTATTTTGTTGATTGTTACTATTGGAGGCTTATATGATCCTGTAGGTGTACCAAGTATGAAAGTTGTTCAGGGATTAGCATTTGGTGTGGCACTTAGCATGGTCATGATGGCTGGTGCAAATTTATTTACTGGGGATAACTTCGTATTATCTGTAAGTACTTTAGAGAAAAAATCCACCCCTTTTGCAATGGTCGGTATTTGGTTATTTAGCTATATAGGTAATTTTATTGGCTCTTTAGTTGGGGCAGTGCTGTTCTTCTATGCAGGGCTTGCAGTCGGTGATACCGCGACGTATATCGAGAAAATTGCAACGTACAAAATGAATGCAGGCTTTGTCGCATTGCTATGTCGTGGTATTTTATGTAATCTTCTTGTTTGCTTAGCTGTCTGGTGTACTTATAAATTAAAATCAGAAATCGCAAAATTAGCGATGATTTTCTGTTGTATTTTCCCCTTTATTACATCAGGTTTTGAGCATAGCATTGCCAATATGACACTTTTTTGCCTAGCGCTCTTTAATCCACATGGTGATCTTGTATCCATTGGTGGTGCAGTGGCAAATTTAGTTCCCGTCACACTAGGTAATATCATTGGCGGTGCCATAATTGGTTTTGTCTATTGGTTTAACGCACGGGAATAAACTTTGAATTATCGAAAGGAGAAATGGAAATGATCGAGGATTCTATTCGTTTGAAAGAGGCAATTAAAAAACTTAGCGAAGCCGAAGCGAAGTCAATGCTTTTCTTTTCCTTATTAAATGGCAAATCAAGTGAGGATATTCAACAAGTTATATTACAAATGTCAGAGGAAAAAAATAATACAAATGCACAAACGGTACATATCCTATTTGGCGAATCACCAGGAGGAAGTTTAAAAGCTGCATTTAGAAATACAGACTATCAAAAGACAGAAGATATCATTGTGTTGCCACATAATCTATCTATTGGTCCTATTAATGACTTACATAAAACATCAGGTATTGAAGCAAGATTTGCGTGGTTTAAGAATCGATACACAACTGAAGATGATGGAATTGCGCATTATAGACAGCTTATGTTAGCTGCAGTTGAAAAAATAAACAATATTTTACCGCATCAGAACATTGTTATTTGGACTTGTCAAAATGCCCATGAGCAAACAGGGTTACGTCTTGTGCTAGCTATGCTAGATGGTAAGTTAAATACAGTGCGTGTAATTGACACATTCACTGCTTTTCATAAAAAGAAAATAAACCCGCACTTAGCGCAAGATAACTATCCAAGATCAACGGGTGAATTAAATGGAGAAACGCTTGTTAATTTTTATGAGCAGGGGATAGAGCCATTAAATAACGTACAAAGGCAACAATTGTTTGATGAAGGGAAACGTTTATTATTAGACGATGTTCATATTATTCGAACATGGGCTTGTGATAAGTTATTAACCAGCAGTAACGAAAAACGAGATGATGATTATATTGTTGAATGTGCAAAGCGTATGTATCAAGAAGATGGCAAGGTGGAATATAAGAAGGCAGCACGATTAATTGGTGAAGTGATTGGACATATGCAGGAATATACAGGAGACGAATGGATAGAATATCGGTTACGTTGTTTAATTAAGGAAGGTGTTTTTTCATATAAAGGTGATTTAAAAGCCATGCGTTTTTATGAAGTAAAATTACTAGACGATTTCTTGACAAATTGAAATTTTTGATGTTTTGACTTCATTAAAAATGGTAGATAAAATTGGTATGGAAGAGCTCGTAAGACTCTCATAGATTAATAACATTAAAAGTGAACATAAAGATTGACTTAATAGATTAATTTAAAGAAAGGAAGTTGACAATGAATCCTGAGATCAATCAAAATGCAATTCTTCAAGCAATTTTGGAGCTTTCTACACAAGTACAAGGCGTGAAAACAGAGATTCAACAGCAAATTGTAGCTGTAGAAAGAAGATTGGAAGAGAAAATTGAAGCGGTAGAAAAAGGATTAGAAAAGAAAATTGAAGCGGTAGAAAGAAGATTGGAAGAAAAAATCGAAGCGGTAGAAAAAGGATTAGAAAAGAAAATTGAAGCGGTAGAAAAAGGATTAGAAGAGAAAATTGAAGCGGTAGAAAAAAGATTAGAAGAGAAAATTGAAGCCGTAGAAAAAGGATTAAAAGAGAAAATTGAAGCGGTAGAAAAAAGATTAGAAGAGAAAATTGAAGCCGTAGAAAAAGGATTAAAAGAGAAGATCGATTTAGTTGAAATAAGATTGGACTCACTCGAAATAAGATTAGGGAAAGTTGAAACAAGACTAGATTCGCTTGAAACAAGATTAGAGTCAGTTGAAACACGAATAGACTCACTTGAAATTAGATTAGGGAAAGTTGAAACAAGATTGGATTCGCTTGAAACTAAGCTAGAGAATAAAATGGAGACGGTTGAAAAAAATCTTAGTGAAATAATAGATAAAGTAGATGCTAAGATGGAAGTGTTAACTATAGAAATATTAGAAACAAAGGCAGATGTGTTAAAATTAAAGAAAGCAAAATAAATTGTTTCTGCCATCACTATGTGCAATAATCATTGACAATTAGTGATTCATATTTGAGGAGTGAGCTTGATGTTAAAAACAGAAGTATTTGATCAACTAAAAAAGGCTATGAAGGAAAAGGATGTCTTGGCAAAAGGCGTACTCACACTTGTTAAATCGGCACTAGATTTAGCTGAGAAGGAAAAGGGTGAACCTTTATCACAATCTGAAGAGATTGCCATTATTAATCGTGAAGTAAAGCAGACGAATCAGGCATTAGAAGGTGCGCAAAATGCTGGTCGCGCGGATTTAATTGAAAAAGAGGAAGCAAAATTAGTACTATTAAAATCATTCCTACCTAAACAATTAACTGAAGAAGAAATTGCTGAAAAATTAGTAGCCGCTGGTGTTACTAAAGGCATGAATATGGGGGACGCAATGAAAATTGCAAAACCTTTGTTAAATGGTCAAGCGGAAGGTGCCATTATTTCAAAAGTAGTCAAAAGTTTAATTTAATAGAGGAACAAAAAGGATAGCTGGCGTTTGTAACGTCAGCTATCCTTTGTTTTTTAAGCCATTGGCAATCTACCACAGACTTCATATGGAAGAATTCATAATTGTTTCGGTGCCTGGCACGCAAAGATGGCACTCATAGATTAAATTTCTGGATAATATTTCGTAGTTGTTGAGCCATTTCCGCTAAATTATTTGAAGAAGCGGTAATCTCTTCGATGCTAGCAGACTGTTCTTCGGAAGCAGCTGCGACATTTTGAATGTTTCCAGATGCTTGAACAGCTACAATGCCAACTTGCTCAACTGAATTAGCAATATTGCTAACTCCTTCATTCATGTTCGTAATGATGCTGTTAACCTGGTTCATTTCTTGTGTAAGTTCTGTTATATGTGCATAGATATCGCCAAAGGCTTCCCCAGATGCGTTAAAAGTAGTAGAACTTTCAGCAAGGTTATTACTGCTAATCGCCATTGATTTCACTGCTTGAGCAGATTCTTCTTTAATCGTTTCAATGCGTGTTCGAATACTATTCGTTGCTGTAAGTGATTGATCAGCTAATTTACGTACCTCTTCAGCTACAACTGCGAAGCCTTTACCATGTTCACCCGCACGCGCTGCTTCAATAGAGGCATTTAAAGCAAGTAAATTGGTTTGGTCTGTAATTTCATTTATAAGTGAAACGATATCACCAATCTCATTTGTATAAGTGCTTAAACGTTTTACAACATCTGCAGTATTGTGAATGGCCTCAGATGTGATTGCCATTTTTTCTGTAGCACTTTGGATTGTAGTATTGCCCTTTTCGGCAATAGTGGATGCGCTAAACGCCTTCGTTGTGACATCATTGACACTATCTACAACATCTGTCATCTTCGTCGAAATCATTGTAATATGACCTTCTACCTCTTCAATAGATGATGTTTGTCTTTCTGAGCCTGCAGCTACTTCCTGCATAGAAGATGTAATTTGTTGAATAGATGCGCTTGTTTGTTCGGAGCTGGCAGTTAATTCTTCTGACATGGCAGCCACTTGTTCAGCATTTTCTGCAATTTGCTGAATGAGCGTCCGTAAATCAGCCGTCATGTTTTGGATACCATCTGAAAGCTGAGCGATTTCATTTGTACCTTTGATTGGTAATGGGTCAACAGCTAAATCACCCTTTGCAACCTTATCCACATAACTTGTCATATTTTTGATTGGTTTAATGATGCCTTTACTGATGAAATAAGCAACAATGACACCAAATAGTGCAAAAATAATTGTCATGATGATGCTAACCCAAATAATTTGTGTTTGAAGTTCAGATATAAATGAAGCATCCATATCTAACCCAAAAAGAATATCCGTATTGTTGAATGGAATAAAAATCGATTTATGAATACCGTATTCGTCTTCATAGATCTCACTTATTTGCGTGCGTCCAGTATCTAAAGCCGCATGCATTTTTGGATCAAAAACGTAGTCTTCCTGATAACTATCCGTATTACTTAATGCAACGATATGCTCCTTACCATTAGCACGGGATAGTATATAGGCATTTTCAATTTCAAACTTTTTTGTTGTACCATTTAATTGTTTCAATATTTTTTCATATTGCGTTTTAATACCGTTATCTGCTGCTTTTACTTTATTTTTATCGATATCCTCGAAAATATTGCTAGAAATCACCCCTAACGATGATTCAAATTCCTTTATAACAAAATTTTCAATGATTTTATTAGAAACGAGAAATAACATGAAACTAAATATCATTGAAATAATTACGATTGGAATTGTTAAACTTGCAATATATTTATAGAGTAAAGAACTTTTAAATTTACTTAATATACTCAACTTGTAAATCCTCCAATAATACAACTTTTTGTTGTAGGAATTGAATCATAGCACTAATATGTTCTGTCTCAGTGTAAGGTGAGATAGAAAAGAATTTAGCTGCAGCTACTGGAACTTGTTGCTTTGTATCACTTGCGTTAACAGTGCAGACACGTGTCGTATCACCGAAAAATACTTCATCTCGTTCTTCACCTAAAATTTCAAAGAATGAAGCATTTAAACCATTAATGTACTCGATTTGATCTTGTGTATAATTTCCAGCTTGTTCATTTGCCCAGTCAAAGCCTTTTGGATATAGTCTAAAGGCTGTTACTGGTCCGATATTTGCGTCATTTACTACTTGTAACATTGGTAATTGATCAGCTAATTGTCTACGGAATGCTAAATTTACACGAACATAGTTAGCTAATATTTGTTGATAACCTTCTTTACCAAATGCCTGTAATGCAGCATAAATAGCAATTGAGCTACCCATACGAGAACATTCTAATGTATAACCAGTATGATATGAACCGTAGCCTCTATTGCCTACATATGGTGTATCAAAGTCATCAATATCTAATAGTTGTAAACTTTTTCCTTCTTTTATTAAAAATAGACTTGTTAAATATGGTGTTTGACCAAGCTTTTGGAAATCAAAACATAGACTATCCGCAATTGCGAGATGTTGCATACGTTGGCGAATTTGTTGTAAGCCTTTCAATACATCTTCCTCGAATTGTAGTGTGTTTGCATTAAAGTCGTAGTCATTGAAAAATGCGTAAAAACCGCCTAAAGCAGAGTCAGCATGGATATGTATTTGTTTTAAATCATATTTTTGTTCAAGTGTTGTTGCAACTTCCTTAATTGCCTGCACATCATCAATTGCAAATTGATCTGTAGCACCTGTAGTCGCTACGATGTAAACTGGAATACCACCATTTTCAATTACTTCTGTCATGCGTTTTCTTAAATCTTCCACGTCCATCGATTGGTCTTTACCTGCTTTTACACGTACTAAGTGGTTACTACCAATACCGACTGCTTCAATTGACTTTAATAAGCTATAGTGGGCGTTTTCTGAAGCGAAGCAATATAAGTTATTTGGTACACCTTCCTCTTTAGCGTGTGGGAATTGTTTTGCAATGGCAAGACGTAAACCACTAAATACCGCTCCTTGTCCACCCCAAGTTGTATAACCAAAGCTTTCTGTGAAATCATAACCAACTAATTTTGACATCATTGCGATAACTTTTACTTCGCATTCTGCTGCTGCAGGTCCATATACATCCCACAAATTGTTGCCATTAAGTAAGGCATTCGTAAATTGTCCCAATACACCAGGGATACTAGCCATTGGTAAAACGTTTGTGACAAAGTTGCGTGTATGATAAGGATGACCTTGCATTAATTGTGTTAAGTCTTGAACGACCTGATCAAGTCCAACGCCTGATGTAGGAACTTGGTTTTCTTGCATAAGATCTTTATAGAAAGTAGCAGAACGTTCTTGTATAGGTCCTAGTGTTGTTTTCTTTGGATCTTTTAATTGATCTAATGAAGTTACAATTTGCTCTATTAGAGATAAAAAGTTTTCCCTTTGTAAGCTGTTCCCATCTTCACTTTGAAATAGTTGTTGGATTTTCTTCATTTTCATCATCCTTTATTAGTTCATATTTCACCATTATTTAGATAATAATAGTACAATTTACTAAAGTCATAATAACATATTCTTATGGAAAATATATTCATATTTGAGCAGGATATTAAATTTCTATTATTTAAAATTATTAGAAAATATTTTCATTATATTTAAAGAATGATTTATAGAGAGAAGTTTGCGTCATTTTTTACTTTTATTACTATTTGATGCAACGAAGGTCCTGGTAAAAAGATTTATTAATATTTTATTAATATAATTAAATGTAAAATAGATACTTTTAGCTATAAAAAAATAGCATAATAAATCACAGTTTTCTTTATGGTTCTTTTTACTTATTTTATATAATTAGAGATGAGATTTTGACTAGTGGAATAACACACCACATTTTTTGTTATGCGGGTTGTTGGTTATATAATGCATAACTCGTTATTACAATGAATCATAAAGAGTTAACGTCGAAAGATTTTGAACTCGGGGGTGTTTAATTGCCAGTTGAGCCACATGTACATGAAGTCGACTATTTTGGAAAAAGTGGAAGACGTAAAAGATGGGTGATTATTGTAGTAAGTGTTTTAGTAGGTGCCAGTGTACTTTTGGCAAGTGCTCTGTTCGTCTCCTCAATTTTTAATAAACATGATGAGTCGGATTTTTCGGCCTATAAAACACTTGTAGGTACAACAACCAAAAATGATTTTGGTCAATTGACCTTAAATGAAGTGATGATTGATGATAATCAATTATTACTAAATGCAACATTTGAACCAGCAAAAGGCATGAATTTTAACTATCAAATATTTTTCTTTCCGCAAATACTAGTGAATGGTCAAGATTATATGGTTCGAAATGGGGGACAGACCATTGCCCAGTCAGCATCAACCTATACAATTTATAGCAGTGTGAAGATGCGTGATTTACCGAAAGATGAAATACTACATCTAAAAATTCTTTATAATGATTGGAATTGGGAACAACCAATCGATAATCCGTGGGCATTTGAAATTGAAGCTTCCCAAAAACAACTACAAGAGGATCGAAAAATAATCGATGTTAATAAAACAGTTCAGCTTAATGACGGCCAAGAAATTAATGTAGATAAAGTTGTTTCTACACCCATTTCGACTACGGTTTATTTTGAATCAAAGGAAACATTGAATGAATCCATTGACTTTAAAATTTTAACAGAGTCAGGAAAAACATGGCGTCACGACTCATCATATACAATAAATGAAGCACATACAAAGTGGGGGATTCGCTTCGATGCTCGTTATTTAACAGATAAAACGTATAAGCTAATCCCTGTAACGACAGGGGATATTGAGCTGGGGTCAGCTATCAAAATTCGTGTAAAATAAATTTTACACGCAACTAATTAATTTTTACATTATTTTAATAATAATAATGTATTCTCCATGTAATATGTTTGTATATTACGTGGAAAGTAGTTGAACTAATTGCCAAAGCTGTTAGAAATATTTCTTACTTCCTTTAAGCTAGGCTGTACTTCCTTTGGAGGACCAACCGCCCATTTAGGTTTTTTTCAAAATGAATATGTGCAAAAGAGAGAATGGCTTACGGATAAAGAATATAGTAATTTAGTAGCGCTAAGTCACTTTCTTCCAGGTCCTGCATCAAGTCAGGTCGGAATGGGTATTGGTGTCCTACGTGGAGGGCTTTTAGGAAGTTTAGTTTCTTTTCTTGGGTTTACATTGCCCTCTGTGTTGCTGTTAACGCTATTTGCCTATTTTTACAAGCATACGACGATGGACATGGGCTGGATTCATGGCTTGAAAATAGTTGCTGTCGCCATTGTTGCACAAGCAATTTGGGATATGTCAAAAAAATTAATACCAAGTATTTTACACTTGATGATCGCCATATTATCGCTTTTAACTGTTCTATTATGGGACAATCCGTTTGCACAAGTAATTGTCATAGCATTAGCTTGTTTAACAGGATCTCGCCTTTTTAAGCAAACAAAATTAAATACTGATGCTGCAAATAAAACTATGCCCATCTCTAAAGCGACAGGTGGATTGTTTCTCGCATTCTATGTCATACTACTGACGGCTTTACCGATAGCAAATACACTTTTTAAATACGAATGGCTTATGATATTAGAAAAGTGTTATCTAGCAGGAGCTTTAGTATTTGGTGGTGGGCATGTAGTGTTGCCATTGCTAGAAACACAATTTGTACAAAGTGGCTTAATGAGTTCTACTGACTTTATAGCAGGGTATAGTCTTGCGCAGGCAGTGCCTGGTCCATTATTTACGTTTGCCTCCTATATTGGTATGGTCATTGCTGGATTACCAGGAGCAGTGGTAGCGACAGTGGGTATCTTTCTACCAGCATTTCTTTTAATCATTGGAGCAATGCCCTTTTGGCTTTCTCTGCGCAGTCATACAGCATTGCAAGGTGCAATGGTCGGTGCGAGTGCTGCGGTTGTTGGTATTTTAGCTAGCGCTTTTATTCATCCCATTGTGACCCAATCAATACAAAGTGGATTAGATTTTCTTTTAGCAGCCTTATTTTTATGGCTGACCATGAAACGAGCATGGTCACCTTACCTATTAGTAGTATTGGGGATAGTCGTTGGACTTATATGTTACTAAAGTAAACTGTGGCATCGGAAATACGGCAATGTCTTGCCAAAGGTTTACTAGCTCGGTGCCAGGCACTCAAACAATTTAGTTTGCACGCAATAAGTGTTAGATTGATGGTAGTCAATCTAACACTTTTTCTTTTTTGTCCTGGACGTTTTATATAAGCTCTTCTTTTTGAATTGCGAGTTTTTTCATATGATATTGCAACGATTGTCGGGAAATATTTAATTGCTTCGCAGCAGCTGATATATTTCCATCACACTGTTGTAGCACTTTCCGTATATACTGTTCTTCATTTGTATGCATAAGTGCTTTGAAAGGGCGTTTTTTAGATGGGGCCGCTTTTATTGAAATTTTATTTTTTAAATAACGTGGCAGCATATCTTCTGTAATATCGCTGTCAGAACTCGCTTGAATTACAATGTTTTCAATTAAGTGCTCCAGTTCACGTACATTGCCAGGCCAATCGTAAGCAACAAGAATTTGATAAAGGTCAGGCTTAATCGTGATATTTGCCTTCATATATTTCAGCACATTTTTATGTAAAAAATGCTGAATAAAGAAAAGGATATCCTCTGGTCTCTCACGTAACGGGGGGATATATATACTTGAATGGGCTATACGATAAAATAAGTCAAGCCGCATTCGCTCGCCAGCAGTTAGTAGCTCTGGATCTTCATTGGATGCACTAAACACCGTACATTCGATAGGAATAAGTGTATTACTGCCCACTCGTCGAACAGCACGTTCTTGCAGGACACGCATTAATTTAGGTTGAAGCTCCATTGGTAATGAATTGATTTCATCTAGAAAAAGAGTTCCATCTTTGGCATATTCAAAAAGGCCTTCTTGGTTTGTAGCACCAGTAAAAGCCCCTTTAACCGAGCCAAAGAGCGTGCTCTCTAACAATGTAGCAGGGATGGCAGCACAGTTTATGGCAACGAAGGGCTTTGTTACACGAGGGCTTAAATTATGCATGCTTTGGGCAAACAATTCTTTACCTGTGCCAGTTTCCCCAACTATTAATGTATCCGTATTATAATTTGCAATATTTTTCGCTTCAGATATTGTTTGAAGGAGCTCGTGACTGTTCCCTTTGATATCTTGAAATGTGTAAATCGTTCCGTTATTCCGTTTGACTTCTTCGGGTACCTCCATTGTCTCACGTTTGGAATCCAATGTTTGTTGTAATTGATTTCGTAAGCTTTTTTCCGTATGGGTAATTGAAAAAACACCAATGGTTTTATTATCCTTTTGAATAGGGAACGAACTGTAACCTACAAATTTAGGTTCATTTTCTGAATAGGCATGTGCTCTATATTTCGTATAAATGGGTTTAGCTGTTTTTAAAATATGATTATGCTCTGATAGTCTACGATCTTGATAGTTATACGCATCCCACAGCTTCTTGCCAAGCATGTCCTCTTTTTTATGCTCCTCCATTTTAGCGAGTGCCTCATTGTAATAAATAATGTCCCCGTCTTCATTGCTCACAATAATCCCTTCATCTAAATGCTCTATAATTTCCTCTAGCACAAAAACTTTATTTTGTAAGGAATGCTGGAAATCTACTAAGTTTTCTACCGAAACAATATACAATTGCTCTGGAAAATAAAAAGGCTCTATTGTAAAAGATAGAAGCTGGTCTTGTATTTGTAATTGTTGCGGTTGATGCAAGCTTGTCACATCAATGGCAGCAAAGATTTCTATAGGCATATCCACTTGGATATTTAACGAGATACTTTCATTGAAATGCCACCATTTCACCTTGAATGAGTTGTCTAGTGCAATGATATTCGCGCCTAAAAAAGCTGTGTAACGCTGCAATTCGTTGTTCATACAAAAACCTACTTTCACTCGTTATTTTGCATGCAAAATTTATCTGCTTTGCCCTTTATCGTATCACAATTATTTTCTGAATAAAAACAATATACAGAATATTAAAGAGGTGCAAAATATATCTGCATAGACTTTCCATTTCGTGACAATAACAACGATCGAATGCTAATGTACATCATTTGGGAAACAGCATGTATTTCACATTTTTAAAATTTTTTTGAGTGTTTTGGAAAGTTGGCACACTATTTGCATTATTAAAGTGTGTAGTCACAAAAAAGGAGGAATTTTCAATGACAAAACCAGAAATTTTATATTCAGTAAAAGCGCAGCGAGGAAATACATTACGATGCAAAGGATGGCGCCAAGAAGTTATTTTAAGAATGCTAGAAAATAATATGGAAAATGCCGAAAAACCTGAAGAGCTCGTGATTTACGGGGGGATTGGGAAGGCAGCTCGTAACTGGGAGTCCTACCATGCCATTGTAGATTCCTTAAAAAATTTAGAAGATAATGAAACGCTTGTTGTACAGTCGGGGATGCCAGTTGCTGTTTTTAAAACTCATAAATATGCACCAACTGTTGTTATGGCAACGACAAATATTATGAAAGCAGATTGGCCAACATTTTATGATTTACAAGAAAAGAACTTAACGATGTATGCCAATTATACAGCGGCACCTTGGGAATATATCGGTACACAAGGCGTTATTCAAGGTACATTTGAAACGCTTTCGGCAATTGCACGATTGCATTATAACGACTCACTTGTTGGGAAAATTTTATTGACTGCTGGTGCAGGCGGTATGGGTGGCAACCAGACACGTGCGATGACAATGCACGGAGGTGTCGCTATTTTATGTGATTCCAATATTGATATTATTAATCGTCGCATTGAAAAGGGCTTTATTGACATTGTTGTAGGTTCTTTAGAAGAGGCGATTGAACTAGCAAAAACGAAAGCGGCTGCTGGCGAAGCGCTTGGTATAGCAGTAGTAGGTAATGCGGCAGATATTTTCGAAAAAACATTAGAAATTGGCTTTTTACCTGATATAGCAACTTCCATGACACCTGCCCATGACCCGATTGCCTATTTACCAGCTGGTTACAGTGTCGAAGAGGCTGACGCGCTACGTGATAAAGATCGTCTTGCATACTTAGAAAAAGCACGCCATACGATGGTTCGCGAGCTGAAGGCATTAATAGCTTTATTAGATAAAGGTGTACATTCGTTTGAATATGGCACAAGTATTCGAAAAGAGTGCATTGATGCTGGATTTGATGAGAAAGAGGCGAAGCGTTTGCCAGGATTTGTAGCAGAATATATCCGTCCATTATTCTGTGAGGGGCGTGGGCCTTTCCGTTGGATTTGCATGTCAGGAGAGGCAGAGGATTTACGGAAAATTGACGATATGATTTTAGAGAAGTTTAGTGATGATTTCCTTGTGACTCGCTGGATTAAGCTTGCAAAGGAGCATATTCCGATAGAAGCATTACCTGCTCGAATTTGTTATATGGGCTTTGGACAGCGTAAAAAATTCGCATTGGAAGTTAACGATATGATTAGACGAGGGGAGTTAAGTGGCCCAGTTGCCTTCTCCCGCGATAATTTAGACTCTGGTTCCATTGTCAATCCAACATTTGAATCTGAAAATATGAAGGATGGCGGAGATTTAATTTCTGACTGGCCAGTATTAAATGGTTTATTAAATGCAGTTGGTATGTGTGACTTAATTGCGCTTCAAGCTAACTATTCAATGGGAGAGGCTGTGCATACAGGTGTGACGATGATTGCTGATGGAACAGAGGAATCGGATATGCGCTTAGAAGTAGCAATGACAGTGGATTCAGGTATTGGCGTTGTGCGACATGCACAAGCAGGTTATGAAACTGCAAAAGATGTAGCGAATGGGAAAGGAAAATTAACGGATGAAAGTATTCAAATCCCATTATGGTGGGAACCAACTGCAACTTTTGGTCCGAAAGATTTGGTAAAAGAAAAAGTGTAATGCATTTTTAGGAAAGAGGCCAGTGCAATAAACAATAAGAGATGCTGGCCTCTTGTTAGTTAAAAAGGAGGAATGTACATGAAAAAAGCTGATATGTCACCTGTGGATTTTGACAACCTTCTAGAAGGTGTATCGCATCAATATAAAAAGTCAGCCATCTACAAATTTTTTGCTTTTAGCTTATTTGGTATTTTCATGTTCTTTATCTCTATCACCCTAAATGGTAAAAAAACAATACCACTTGATCATTTAGTGACATTTATTCGTACACAGTTTTCGTCAGCCATTGTTTACTATATTTTAATCATTGTTATTGCTGGCGCCGTTTATCCTTTTTATAAAAGAACGTGGAATCGATCGGTAGTAGAAATAGTAATCTCTCTATTAAAAATAATCGGTGCAATTGCCTCTATATTAGTTGTCTTTAAAGTTGGTCCGAGCTGGCTATTAGCTGCAGATATGGGACCCTATTGGTATAACTCACTGCTTACACCAATCGGAGTATTAGTTCCAATTGGTGCCATATTTTTAGCTATGTTGGTAGGCTATGGATTGTTGGAGTTTATCGGTATTATAGTGCAGCCAATTATGCGGCCAATTTGGAAAACGCCTGGTCGATCGGCGATTGATGCGGTTGCCTCTTTTGTCGGTAGCTATTCTATCGGTTTATTAATTACGAATCGCATTTATAAGGAAGGAAAATATACAACAAAAGAAGCGGTGATTATTGCTACTGGATTTTCGACCGTTTCAGTTACCTTTATGATTGTCGTTGCAAAAACACTAGGTTTAATGGATATTTGGAATCTTTATTTTTGGGTGACGTTTCTCGTGACATTTTTAGTAACAGCCATCAGTGTTCGGATTTGGCCTATTCGTAATATGAGTACGGACTATTACAACCAGATGGATGGGGATGTAGAGAAAATTGTAAAAGAAAAACGTTTGCAATGTGCATGGAGAGAGGCGTTACAAACAGCTGAAAATGCACCGAATCTGTGGCAAAGTATGAAGGACAATGTGAAAGATGGTTTAGTGATGGCTATGGGAATTTTACCAACAATTATGTCCATTGGCTTAATCGGTTTATGGCTTGTTAATAATACACCTATCTTTGATTATGCTGCTTACTTATTTGTACCTATTACCTATTTACTGCAAATGACAGAGCCGTTAATAGTGGCAAAAGCGGCCGTCATTAATTTAATTGATATGTTTTTACCTTCACTTGTAGCTATAGATAGTGCTATAGAGACGCGATTTATTGTTGGAACTTTATCGATATCTGCCATTCTCTTTTTCTCTGCATTAATTCCTTGTATTCTATCAACGGAAATTCCCATTTCTTTAGGCAAGATGATTGCAGTATGGTTTGTACGAACAGTTTTAACGCTCATTATCGTCACGCCTATCGCCTATATACTTTTGTAAAGGAGTGGTCGTGTGTTAAAAAGACCAGACATGATTATTCAGAATGCAGCACAAATATTACCTTGTACAGGTGATAGCATGCAAGACTTTCAGGTGTTAACCAATCAGGCAATCGTTATAGAGGGACAAAAAATTATCGATATTTGTAGCCATCAACAGCTTGAACAACGCTATGTAGTGGATGCTACTAACAGTATTGATGCAAGTGGGAAAGTAGTGGCTCCTGGCTATATTGATGCACATACACATCTGGTGTTTCATGGTAGTCGAGTTGAAGAGTATGCTGCTAAACTTACTGGAAATATAGAAGAAAATTTAAAAAAGCTTGCTATTACGACAGGACCAAATCGAACAATCGAACTTACGCGAGATACTGCTGAGGAAGAGCTTTTTGAACAAGCGAAAAAACGAATATTGACGATGCTTAAACATGGTACAACAACGGTAGAGAGTAAAAGTGGCTACGGTTTAACACTAGAAAGTGAGCTAAAAATTTTACGAGTAGGTCGACGCTTAAACGATTTTACTCCTCTTGATGTAGTCAATACATTTTTAGGAGCGCACGGGATTCCAGATCATTTAACAAAGGAACAATATGTGGATGAAATTGTTGAAGTGATGATTCCGCAAGTAGCTCAACATCATTTAGCAGAGTTTTGTGATGTTTGGTGTGATGAAGGCTATTTTACTGAGCTTGAATCCGAACGTATTTTACAAGCGGGCTTAGCACATGGATTATTACCTAAAATTCATGCGGATGCCTATTCGTATATCGGTGGTTCAGATTTAGCTGCGCGCATGAAAATGATTTCCATTGACCATCTCAATTACACACCAGAAGATGTTATGACACAACTAGCGAAGGCTGGAGTTGTCGGTGTATTAATGCCTGCATTAGATTTCGCTGTTGCCCATAAGAAACCATTTGAAGCGCGGAAAATGCTTGATAAGGGTATGCAAATAGCACTAGCAACAGATATGTGCCCTGCTTGTTATACGACTTCTATGTCCTTTGTAATTAATTTAGCATGTAGACTCTATCAATTTTCAGTAGAGGAAGCAATTAAGGCGGCGACAAAAATGGCTGCAAAGGCTCTAAATCTTGCAGATCGAGGAACAATAGAAGTTGGTAAAATGGCAGATCTTCAAATATGGGATGTACCAAATTACAAGTATGTAGCATATGAACTTGGAACGAATATTGTAGAGACGGTTATTAAAAGCGGGCAAATTGTTATAAGTAATGGGACATGGGCTAAGGAAGGCACATTTAGTTAGAAGGGAGAATTAGTAATGACAATTGAATTTGCATCGAAAGCAGCGTCATATGTAAATGAAGAAAAGTTAGTACAATTATTTTTAGAAATGGCTAAAATTAATGGCCCAAGTAGTAAAGAGAGTCTAGTAGCAGCATTTTTAAAAGAGGCATTACCGAAGCTTGGTTTTCAATTAACATTCGATGAAGCACATGAACATTTTAATGGTGAAGTTGGGAATCTAATTGCTTGGCATCCAGGAACGGATAATACGATTCCGCCATTATTTTTTTCTACACATATGGATACGGTATTACCAACCGAGCACCTCAAACCTATTATCAAGGAAGGGATTATTTATTCAGATGGTACGACGATTTTAGGGGCGGATGATCGGGCGGCACTTGCTTCTTATATCGAAGCAATGCGCGCTATTATTGAAAGTGATGTCCCGCATGGCCCAATTGAATTCATTTTAACAGTAAATGAACAAGCAGGTTTAGTTGGTGCAAAATATATGGATTATAACAAGATTAAAAGTAAAAATGGATATATCTTTGATAGTAGCGGGGATGTTGGTCAAATCATTTTACAAGGTCCATATAGTAGTAGAATTTGGTTCACTGTGAAAGGCAATGCCGCCCATATAGCGCTCAATGCAGAGGCAGGAAATAATGCATTTATCATTGCTTCCGAAGGGTTGTTATCAATGGAGCTTGGAGAAATTGATAGTGAAACATTAGCAAATGTAGGGATTATAAGTGGTGGAGAACTAACTTCAATAATACCAGGTTCAGTGACGCTTGGTGGCGAAGTAAGAAGTTTTTCAAAGGAGAAGCTGGACGCACAATTGCAACATATGCAACTAGCGATGGAAAGAGCAGCACAGAAATTTCAGGGGACGGTCGAGGTTAACATTGAAGAAAAGTATTTGGGCTTTAATATTTCTGAGGAAGATGATCTTGTGAAAACGGTAAAAAAAGCGGCTGATAATATTTGCGTTTCATCCTATTTAACAAAAACATTAGGTGGCGCAGATACGAATGTATTAAATGAACATGGATTAACGTGTATTACGCTCGGGAATGGATTTCAGAATATTCACTCTTTTAGAGAAAATATTAGTATTGAAAACTTAGTTAATACGGGTAGATTAACTGCTGCATTAATTGAGCAGTGGTATGAACGCCATAAAAATTAAAGGAGGAGAGTGTTACATGTCAAGCACTTTAAATGTAGCGAAAGAAATAGAGCAAGTAGTGCCGCAAATTTTACAGTGGAGAAGATATTTACATGAAAACCCTGAACTATCGTATGAAGAATATGCTACTGCAGATTTTGTTTACAATCAGTTAATCTCTTTTGGAAATTTAGTCGTAACGAGGCCGACAAAAACAAGTGTGTTAGCTGTTTTAAAGGGGACGTTACCAGGAGATTGTTTGGCATTCAGAGCAGATATGGATGCTTTGCCGATACAAGAAGAAACAGATTTACCGTTCGCTTCTAAAGTAGCGGGTGTAATGCACGCTTGTGGTCATGATGGTCATACTGCTATGTTACTAGGCGCTGCTAAAATTTTATCTACGTTGCAGCAATCTTTAAAAGGGGAAATTCGCTTCATCTTTCAACATGCTGAGGAATTATTTCCAGGAGGCGCTAAAGAGATGGTAGCAGCCGGTGTAGTGGATGGTGTTGATCGCATAATAGGATTGCATTTATTTTCTACGCTTCCAACAGGCAAAATAGGCATTTGTGCAGGCCCTTTTACAGCCAATTCAGATACGTTTGATTTAGAAATAATCGGAAAGGGAGGCCACTCCTCTCAGCCTCATGATTCTATTAATCCGATTTTAATAGGGTCGCAAATTACAAATGTATTACACCATATCATTCCGCAAAAAGTGAATGCAGAAGAACGAGCGGTACTTGCGGTGACAGAGTTTCATGCGGGCAGCGCCAAAAATATTATCCCTGATCGCTTAGTAATAGGTGGAAGTGTCCGAACATTCTCGCAGCAAGTGAGAGAACGTATTGCCCAACAAATAGCCATGCAAGTTCAGCATACGGTTGCTGCACATGGTGCTGATTATAATTTTACGTACAATGATGGTTATTCATCAGTAATAAACGATGAACAATTAACTGCCGTAGTGGAAGAGGTTATCCAACAGCATTTTCCTTCCGATACCATTTTGCACATAGGGCCATTTATGGGCGGAGAAGATTTCTCGGCATTTTTAACAAAAGTACCTGGTGTATTTATCGCGATTGGAGCAGCGTTTGATGATGAAACATTCAATTATCCTCATCATCATCCTAGATTTGCAGTAAATGAAGATTCATTAGCAATTGGATTAAAACTTTTTGTTCATTCAGCTTTAACATTAAATAGTTAAAGGGGAGATTAAATGGTTCAAGAACCTGTAATTGCAGCGATGATTATTTTAGGGCTCGTTGCGCTAGGAGAAATCATTTCCGTTATTAGTAAAGCAAGAGTGCCAATGCTTTTTGTGGCAATGATGGGCTATTTAATTTTGTTATGGCTAGGAATTTTTCCGAAGGATTTGCTTGAAAACTCGACATTTTTAACGGTTGGCGCTTTATTAGGAACGGCACCTATTTTAGTTCATATGGGTACTTTAATTCCATTACGAATGATTCGCTCCCAATGGAAAGTAGTGTTAATTGCAATAATGGGTATGTTTTTTGCTTCACTCTTTATTTTAACAATTGTGACCGTCCTTTTTGATTATCAAACTGCTGTTGCAGGTACGGGACCATTAAATGGGGGGATTATTGCAGTTTTAATTACATCTGAGGGGATAAAAGAATTGGGGTTTGTCAGCTTATTGACCATCCCTGCATTAATTATGGCTTTGCAGTCGTTAATTGGAATTCCACTAGCAAATTTATTGTTACGCAAACATGCAACGGTGATTAGTGAGCAAATAAAAAGCGGTTCGTATATAGCCTCCAACACGGTTGCATTTGGTCAAGAAGATAATGATCAATTAATCGTTCCTAAAAAGTTTCAAACGCCTTTAGTATTACTGTTTATGTTGTTTATTGGTGGGGCGCTAGCCGTAGTTTTAGCCAAATTAACTGGAATTCCGTATAGCTTATGGGCGTTGGCGATAGGTATTATCGGTCGGTTAGTGAAATTTTATCCTGAACGTGTTATGGAGAAATCAAATAGTTTTACCGTTGGGATGGCAGGAATTATTTTCATCGTTATTGGGATGATGAACGATATTACATTTGAGATGTTTATTGATAAATTACCTGCTGTGTTAACAATTCTTTTCGTAGGAGTAACTGGCATTTTATTAGGGGGGTTACTAGGATCTAAGTTATTAAAGGTGAATCCTTTTCTTGGGATTCCAGTTGCATTAACGTCTACATTCGGCTTTCCAGGTGATTACATTGTATGTGAGGAAGTCAGTAGAAGCATTGGTAAAACGGAAGAAGAGCAAAGAAAAATCTTTAATGAAATATTAACACCAATGCTTGTAGGAGGGTTTACGACGGTAACCTTGGGAAGTGTTATTATTGCAAGTATTTTGATTAAAACAATATAAAACAGACAGTGGGGATGTAGATGTTAGATAATCCTGTTTTAATCTCAGTCATTGTGTTGTCCATTTTAAGTTTATGTGGTATTCACGTATTATTTGCTTTATTAATTGCGGCTATTGTCGCAGGGCTTGTTGCTGGTTTATCGCTCTCTGAATCACTTTCAATTTTTATTGGTGGAATGGGAGGTCAATCTGAGACGGCATTAAGTTATATATTGTTAGGAATTTTTGCGGCATTAATTGCGCATTCTGGCTTAGCAAACATTCTGATACAAAAATTATTGTCACTCGAAAAGCCTAATAAATACATTTTAATCTTTGCGTTGGCAATCATTGCGTGTTTATCAGGAACACTGATTCCCGTACATATTGCCTTTATTCCAATATTGATACCACCACTTTTATTTTTCTTTAATCAATTAAAAATGGATCGTCGTGCATTAGCATCAGCCCTAACATTTGGCTTAAAAATGCCCTACTTGTGGATTCCCGTTGGCTATGGATTAATATTTCAAGGAATTATTGCTAATGAGATGACAGCCAATGGAATGGCCATTATTCAAAGTCAAATACCGAAAGCGATGGCTATTCCTGCTATTGGTATGTTTGTAGGTTTAGCGATTGCTGTATTTGTTTCCTACAGAAAACCGCGAGAGTATAAGCAACTAGAAGAGGATATTAAAGATTATGAGCAAGCAAAATTAGAAAATAAAAAGGCATCCTTGGATACGAAAGGATGGATAGCAATCGTTGCCATTTTTGTAGCACTGGGCATTCAATTATCATTAAGCTCATTAGTATTAGGCGCATTATCAGGCATTATCATTATGTTTATAGGCCGTGTAGTGTTTATTAAGGATAGTGAAGAAGTGGTCCAAAATGGCGTCAAACTAATGGGGGTTATTGCTTTTATTATGCTAATTGCCTCAGGCTATGCAACGATTTTAAAAGAAACAAATGCTATTACGGAGCTTGTAGAGGCAATGACTGGTATGACAGGACAAAGCAAACTTATAACAGCTATCCTTTTATTATTTATCGGTTTACTAGTAACAATGGGGATTGGCACATCTTTTGGGACCATTCCTATTTTAGCTGTAGTGTTCGTGCCGTTATGTGCGGCAGTTGGGTTTAGTGCGCTTGCAACAGCTGCGCTAATTGGAACAGCAGGTGCATTAGGGGATGCGGGTTCCCCTGCCTCTGATAGTACATTAGGTCCGACATCAGGGTTGAATGCAGATGGGCAGCACAATCATATATGGGATACTTGTGTACCTACATTCTTACATTATAATATCCCTTTATTTATTTTTGGCATAATCGCAGCAATGGTTTTATAGATAAAAAAGTCGTAACAATCAAAGGGGTGGAGTTCTAGATGGAAGTTATTCAGTTGGATGGTCATACATTGACGATAACGCAAATTGATCAAATAGCGAGGGGGCATGCTCAAGTTGCCATTGCACCAAGCGCTTTAGAAAGAGTGCAAGCAAGCCGTGCTCGAATTGAACAAAGATTAGCGGATGGACATACTATTTATGGTGTAAATACAGGGTTTGGGAAACTAAGCGATGTCCAAATTGCCGACGAGGATAATGAATTATTACAATTAAATTTGCTACGCGCTGACGCGGTTGGTGTAGGGGTGCCGTTGGAAACAGCAGTTGTTCGTTCAATGATGGTTTTACGTGCCAATGCTTTAGCGAAAGGATACTCTGGCATTCGGCAAGCAACACTTCAATTACTAGTGGATTTAATTAATCATAATGTTCATCCTATTGTCCCTTCCCAAGGATCTGTTGGAGCAAGTGGTGATTTAGCCCCCCTGTCACATATCGCATTAGTGTTGATTGGAGAGGGCAAGGCAGAAGTAAATGGACATGTTATGTCAGGGCAGGAAGCATTAGCAAAAGTGGGGTTAACAGCTGTCCGACTGCAAGCGAAAGAAGGACTTGCATTAATAAATGGGACACAGGCGATGACTGGCATAGGGGTAATGACAATTAAAGAGGCGGAACGTCTTGGCTATATAGCAGATATGGCAGCCTGTCTCACAATGGAAGCGTTACAGGGCATTATTTCTGCATTTGATGCTGATTTATTGGCTGTGCGCCCTCATGCTGAACTTGCATCGGTTGGTAATCGAATTCGAAAGTGGTTAACTGGTAGTCAAAGGATAACGACGCAAGGTGCAGTCCGTATGCAGGATGCCTATTCAATACGTTGTGTGCCGCAAGTTCATGGTGCATCTTGGCAATGTTTTGATTATGTACAGCAACGTTTGCAGACGGAAATTAATGCAACGACAGATAACCCGATTGTATTAGAAAATGGTGAGGTATTATCTGGTGGTCATTTCCATGGGCAGCCGATTGCACTTGCAATGGATTTTTTAAAAGTAGGCGTAGCGGAGTGGGCGAATATTTCTGAGCGAAGAACGGAACGTTTAGTAAATCCTCAATTAAGTGGATTATCACCATTTTTAGCAACAGATCCAGGACTTGAATGTGGTTTGATGGTCGTGCAATATGTTGCAGCATCTCTTGTTTCTGAGAACAAAGTACTTGCGCATCCATCGAGTGTCGATTCTATTCCTACCTCTGGCAATCAAGAGGATCATGTCAGTATGGGGACAACTGCGGCAAGGCAAGCACGACAAATTGTGCATAATAGTGCACGTGTGCTAGCCATTGAATTAATCGCCGCTTCTCAAGCTATTTATTTAGAGCAAGCAGAAGAGCAATTAGCACCTACAACACGTAAATATTTAAATATCATACGTTCGTTTTGCCCACCATTAGAAGGGGACAAAGCGATTGGTGAAGAAACAGAGGCACTCGCAAACTATTTATTAAATAGTAATGATATTTTAACGATTGGGTAAAAATTGTTTGAATGCCTAGCGCTTAGGATTTAAAGAATATAAATAATTCAAACAAAATTATATTAAAAAGAACTATAACGCCAACAATTATTAATACACTCTGTGTAGCAATATCTAGAATGAAGATTATTGTTATTAATATTATCATTGCAATAAGTATTTCTATATAACCTTTTTTTCTAACATTCATTAAATCAGCTCCTAAACTAATTTAAGTTGATATTATATTGGGCATTCTGTTCAACTTAAAGCTTTGCTTTATAGTTGAAGCATAAAACCCTCAGTTAGAAGTCGTTTAATATTTATGAAATTTTATATGTTACCCTTGAACATTACCACTGAAATAGAAATCAAAGCATCGAAAATAAAGAGAGTACGGGAACGTTTTTCGTTCTCGTACTCTCTCATTCGTTTTTGTTTCGAAAGTACTTAGAACGTTACGTGTTGAGTGAACCATTATAATTCCTTACGTTTGCTCGCAGCTTGTATTCCTAGTTCCTCGCGATACTTGCTGATCGTGCGTCTCGCAATTTGAATTTGATGGGAGTTTGCTAGTATTTCAGCAATCTTTTGATCAGATAATGGCTTTTGTTTATTTTCTGCTGTAATAATATTTTTGACCATTTCCAAAATGGAAGTTTGAGAATGTTGCGCTTGCATATTGTCAATTTTTGAAGAAAATAAATCTTTCCATAAATACGTTCCAGCAGGTGTTTGAATACGTTTGTTGCGAATTGCTCGGCTTACCGTTGAAACATGCATATCGATTTTCGTTGCGACATCTTGTAGGGTAAGCGGTTTCAAAGAAGAGAGACCATGAATGAAAAATGCTTGCTGATGCTCTAAAACTACAGACATTATTTGAATAATTGTTTGTCGACGTTGCTGTAAGCTATGTATAAGCCAGTTATAATGCTTGAAATGTTGTTTTACATATTTTTGCTCAGATTGAGGTAAAAAAGAAGTAATGTTTTTATAGCTTTCATCGAGTTGAACTATCGGTAATGAGCCATCATTTAAACTAAAGTGTAATGTCCCGTCTTCAAGAAAAACGATAATGTCAGGAGTGACATACAACGTATCATTCTCTTGGCTCAACGTACAAGGTACTGGTGTTAATTGTTGTAGCCGATTAATGCAATTTGATAATTGTTCCTTTGATAGCTGCAGCGATTTCTGTAGAGCTAGGAATTTTCGTTCGGCTAACAGAGATAAACCGCTTTGGATAAGCTGTTGCAAATCAAAGTCTTTCTCTTCAATTTGCAACAAAAGACATTCTTGCAAATTACGTGCACCTATTCCAGCAGGGCCAATTTGCTGTAATAATTGAATGGCGCGATCATGCTGTTGTACTGAAAGGTGGCCAATCTGTAGTGGCGAATACCCTTTATGATCTAAGTGCATAATTACGGTTTGGGTAAGTCGTATATCTTCCCCCTCAAAAGTTAGTGCAGCTAATTGTAATAACTCCTCACGATAGTTTGGTTCCGCACTCTTTGTATAAAATTCGTTGGGCATAGTTGAAGCAGAGTTATAGGTAGTACTAAAAACTCTCTCCTGAAAAGTTGGCGATTGTAGATCAATTAATGGATTTTCTAATTGTTGTTCATAAAGAAATTGCTCTAATTCATAGGCATTGTATTGTAGTAATTCAATAGACTGCTGTAATTGAGGTGTCATCATCACTTTCTGTTGTTGTTGTAGCTTTAAACTCGGGTCCATTATGATTCCTCCTGTCTATCACTTTTTCTTATCATATCATATAACTGAGTGAATTTTCAGAAAAATATCAACTATATACTAGTTTTTGCTGTATTACTTTTATACAAAGATTTTTATAGAAGATTTATTTACATAAAAAAGAACGGCGTAATGCCGTCCTGTAAAATAATTTTCATTTAATATAAAGCACCGTTTTTATAGATGCTTACTGTAAAATTAGTCGTAAATGGGATAACGACACCTTGATAACTGTAGTGGCCAGCAAAGTGGGCGAAATGAAAGTTCTATAGAACATGGAGCACGGACAATTCAAGTTATGATGAGAATTTAGAAAGACAAAATAACGATTAAATCATCATAAATTTAACAAGTTCTCCAGGTTTAAAGGTACTAAGCTAAAAACCTTTAAAAAATATCAGAATAGGTTGAATAATCTATATATAATTTAAGCTGTTCGATAAATTTGGTCAGTTTTTATGTTATGAATAAAAAAGTAATCCTTATAATTGTAAAAAAGGTTTGTTTCGTATGAATTTAATAGTAAAATAATGGGAAAAAGAGAGTGTATATGAAAAAAATGAGAGTATTTGTTTTATCATTATGTATTCTGTCTGTCATTGTTATTGCATGCCAATCAAATGAAAGTGTAAATATTTCAAAGGTCAGTATCTCTAAATCAAGTGGTTTCGGTAAAGTGAATGCTAATTTTTTTGGAGAATATGAAGATAATAATACGCTCGATATATTTAACAATGCCTTCGCCAGTGCTGTAAAGAGAGAGGGGATAGTAGATATGACTGAGCCTGAATTTGATTTAAAGGTCATTTATATAGATGGAACTAAGCAAGGTTATTATCTATGGCTAGGGGAACAAGGACAAAAAAGTGCCTTAATGAAGGTGAATGATACACACGTTACTTATGCTATCCCAGAAGAAATAACAGATCAGTTAATTAATCTTCTTAAATAATATTTTACTCCAAAGCTTTTGCTAGGAGGTCTTTTCTTTTATTCGAAAGGTCTTTAAAGCTACCATTAATGGATTCTTTCTATTAATAACAATTCAAAGAGTTCACATATTATTGAAAGTTTATTGTCAATTTGTACTAACTCGTTTTTACTGTCGTTCATGTATCTGGATGGATTCATGGCGTTCTCCATAACGTTTGTTTATAATGGGGAAATGGAAAAACTCAACTAGAAAGAAGGGATAGCTATGGCACGAGGTGTTTACATTCATATTCCTTTTTGTCATCAAATCTGCAACTATTGCGATTTCAATAAGTTTTACTTTAAAAATCAACCTGTAGATGAATATATCGAAACACTAGGCAAGGAGATGGCGCTTGCGACGGAAAAATATCCACATAGTTTTACCCAAATAGAGACGATTTTTCTTGGTGGAGGCACACCAACTGCTTTATCTCCAGATCAATTGACAAGACTGCTCAAACTGATTCGCACGTATATTCCGATGGACAGTGTGACAGAATTTACATCAGAGGCGAATCCAGATGAATTATCAGAGGCAAAAATGCATGCCTTGTTTAATGGAGGCGTTAATCGTTTAAGCATGGGCGTGCAATCATTCGATCAAGAATTATTAAAAAAAATTGGCCGCACACATAGCAATGCACATGTCTATGACACAATTGCACTTGCAAAAAAAGTTGGTTTTAAAAATGTAAGCATCGATTTAATGTATGGCTTGCCAGGCCAAACAATGGAGCAATGGAAGGATACACTAGAAAAAGCGTTCGCACTTGACCTCCCGCATTTTTCAGCGTACTCCCTTATAGTGGAACCAAAGACGATTTTTTATAACCAATATGCAAAAGGGAAGTTAAGCTTACCGACGGAAGATATAGAAGCAGATATGTATGATGTCCTTATGCAAGAGATGCAATCGCATGGCCTTCTGCAATATGAAATTAGCAATTTTGCAAAGACTGATTATGCTTCGACTCATAATAAAATCTATTGGGAAAATGATGAATATGCTGGTTTTGGTGCAGGCGCACATGGCTATATAAATGGTGTACGCTATTCAAATCATGGTCCTTTAAAAAAATATATGGATGCTGTAAGTGCAGGGGATTTGCCTATTATGCAGGACCATGTGGTGACTGAGACTGAACAGCGAGAAGAGCAAATGTTTTTAGGACTGCGTAAAACGGAAGGGATTGCGCACGCTATATATGAAGAAAGATTTAAAGAGCCGATGATGAATCGCTATGGACAAGTTATAGATAAATTAGTATTAGAAGGTCTATTAGAGCATGATAAAGTAGGTATTCGTCTTACGCGCAAGGGGCGTTTTGTTGGAAATGAAGTTTTTCAACAATTTTTACTAGAAGATTGAGCGATATCGTTGACAGAAAATGTGGGATTTGATAACTTAATAATAGTATTAGCACTCCTCTTGGTTGAGTGCTAACAGAGGTGATAATCATGCTAACAAATCGGCAATTACAGATATTGCAAGTAATCGTAGATGATTTTATTATGTCTGCACAGCCGGTAGGTTCTCGCCAAATCTCAAAAAAACATGAGATTACATTTAGTCCAGCCACTATTAGAAACGAAATGGCGGATTTAGAGGAATTAGGTTTCTTAGAAAAAACACATACTTCCTCTGGTCGAGTGCCTTCGGAAAAGGGGTATAGATTTTATGTAGATCATTTGTTGAGTCCACAGGGCATTAATTCTAGGGATATTCAGCAGATTCAATCGATTTTCAATGAACGTCTAGTAGAAGTAGAGCACATTATCCGAAAATCAGCCAATATTTTATCAGAGCTGACATCGTATACATCGATTCTTTTAGGACCAGATGTCCAAAGACATCGAGTAAAACGTTTTTCTATTGTGCCACTCTCAAGTGATGCTGCAGTAGCGATTATCGTAACGAATAACGGTCATGTTGAGAATCGCATGTTTAGTTTACCACCTAATTTTACCGCTGCTGATTTAGAAAAAATGGTTAACATCTTAAATGAACGCTTAGTTGGCGTTTCATTAGATGAAATCCACAAGAAATTGGAAATTGAAATACCCGCCATTTTACAACAACATGTGCGATCTGCGGATGATTTTATCCATTCGCTCGTTTCAGCTACAATGCAAAATTCGGAAAGTAAAATTTTCTATGGTGGCAAGACAAATATGTTCAACCAGCCGGAATTTCACGATTTAAATAAAGTCCGAATGATACTGGACTTAATGGAAACGACTAGCCAAGTGCAGTCGCTCTTCCATCCGAACGAATCGGGTATTCATATTCGTATTGGCTCGGAAAATAAGCAGTTAGAAATGGAAAACTGTAGTGTCATAACAACGACATATTCAATAGGTGAAGATCAACAAGGAGCCATTGCAATTATTGGTCCAACACGCATGGATTACAAGCGTGTGGTTGCTTTGCTTGAAGTAATGCGCATGGATTTAACCCAAGCTTTTACGAAGAATCGTAGTGATTGATAATGAGGAGGATTTAAGTGACTGAAACAACTGAAAACAAAGATCTTGTACAAGAAAATGTACAAGCTGAAAACGAATCAACTGTCGAGCAAACAGAAACACAAGAAGTAGAACTAACAGTGGAAGAGCAGTATGAAGCAAAGCTAGCAGAGTTGCAAGCAAAGCTAGATGACGAGGAAAATCGTCACCTACGCTTACGTGCAGACTTCGATAATTTACGTCGTCGTTCTCAGCTTGATCGCGAGGCTGCCGAAAAATATCGTGCACAAAATCTATTATCGGATTTACTGCCGGTATTAGATAATTTTGAACGTGCTTTGCAAATTGAACCGACTTCTGAGGAAGCAGTATCAATCGTAAAGGGCATCGAAATGGTCTACCGCTCACTATTGGAAGCAACAGAAAAAGAAGGCTTACAAGTTATTAAGGCAGAAGGTGAACAGTTTGATCCAAACGTCCACCAAGCTGTTATGCAAGAACAAGATAGTGAAAAAGAACAAGGTGTAGTGTTACGTGAGCTGCAAAAAGGGTATATTTTAAAAGATCGCGTATTACGCCCAACGATGGTATCTGTAAACGAATAGTCAAAGCATTAAGCAAAAATATTTTAGTTAATTAACGCAAATTTGCGTTTTAATAATAGGAGGAAATTTTACTATGAGCAAAATTATCGGTATTGACTTAGGAACAACAAACTCTTGTGTATCTGTACTTGAAGGCGGAGAACCAAAAGTTATTCCAAATCCAGAAGGAAATCGTACTACACCATCTGTAGTAGCATTTAAAAATGGTGAAAAACAAGTTGGTGAAGTGGCAAAACGCCAATCAGTGACAAATCCAAACACAATTATTTCAATCAAATCAAAAATGGGTACAGCTGATAAAGTGAAAGTGGAAGATAAAGAATATACACCACAAGAAGTTTCAGCAATGATTCTTCAATACTTAAAAGGCTATGCAGAAGATTACTTAGGTGAAAAAGTAACAAAAGCAGTAATTACTGTACCTGCTTACTTTAACGATGCGCAACGTCAAGCGACAAAAGACGCTGGTAAAATTGCTGGTCTTGAAGTAGAACGTATTATCAACGAACCAACAGCTGCTGCACTTGCTTATGGTTTAGACAAACAAGACGTAGATCAAAAAGTATTAGTATTTGACCTTGGTGGTGGTACATTCGACGTATCAATTCTTGAATTAGGTGACGGTGTATTCGAAGTATTAGCTACAGCTGGAGATAACAAACTTGGTGGGGACGATTTCGATGATGCAGTTATCGAATATCTAGTAGCTGAATTCAAAAAAGAAAACGGCATCGACCTTTCTAAAGATAAAATGGCTATGCAACGTCTGAAAGATGCAGCTGAAAAAGCGAAAAAAGATTTATCAGGTGTAACTTCTACACAAATTTCTTTACCATTCATTACAGCTGGTGAAGCAGGTCCATTACACTTAGAAATCTCTTTAACTCGTGCGAAATTCGATGAAATTACATTACCATTAGTAAACCGTACAGTAGGTCCAGTACGTCAAGCATTATCTGATGCAGGCCTATCAACTTCAGAAATTGACCAAGTTATTTTAGTTGGTGGATCGACTCGTATTCCAGCAGTACAAGAAGCAGTACGTAAAGAAACTAGTAAAGAGCCTCACCGTGGCGTTAACCCTGACGAAGTAGTAGCGATGGGTGCTGCAGTTCAAGGTGGCGTATTAACTGGTGATGTGAAAGACGTAGTACTTCTTGACGTAACACCACTTTCTTTAGGTATTGAAACAATGGGAGGCGTGTTTACAAAATTAATCGATCGTAACACGACAATTCCAACATCTAAATCACAAGTGTTCTCAACTGCGGCTGATAACCAACCAGCAGTAGATATTCACGTATTGCAAGGTGAACGTTCTATGGCAGCGGATAACAAAACATTAGGTCGCTTCCAATTAGCGGATATTCCACCAGCACCACGTGGTATTCCACAAATCGAAGTTACATTTGATATCGACAAAAATGGTATCGTTTCGGTTAAAGCGAAAGATTTAGGTACAAATAAAGAGCAAACAATTGTAATTCAATCTGATTCTGGTTTATCAGACGATGAAATCGAACGCATGGTAAAAGACGCTGAAGCGAATGCGGAAGCCGATGCAAAACGTAAAGAAGAAGCAGATCTTCGCAACGAAGCGGACCAATTAGTGTTCCAAGTTGATAAAACAATTGCTGACTTAGGTGAGCAAATTACAGAAGATGAGAAAAAATCTGTAGAAGATGCTCGTGATGAACTTAAAAAAGCGCTTGAAGCTGGCGAATTAGAAGGTATTAAAGCAGCGAAAGAAAAATTAGAAGGCGTATTACAGCCTCTAGTAATGAAAGTATACGAACAAGCGGCAGCTGCAGCACAAGCAGCTCAAGGTGGCGAGGCAGGTCCAGATGCTGGAGCTGATAAAAAAGACGACATCGTAGACGCTGACTTTGAAGAAGTAAAAGACGACAAATAAGAAATTATCAACATAACAGTAAAGTGAAGAAGCCAAAGACCGCTTGCGGCTTTGGCTTTTCTCTTTCTATACAATTGTTTTTTGAGTTTGAATAGACGAAATTGAAGTGGCAAGGGCTTGTCAATTCGACTATGAAGCTTAGAAATATGGGTAGAAAAGTGAAAATTATGGCGAAAATAGAGGCAGTTTTTTAGACTGCATGTTACAATAGATTTTATGCAAAAAGAGCGGAGTGTGAATCATGGAGAAACGCGATTATTACGAGGTGCTTGGTTTAACGAAATCGGCTTCTAAAGATGACATTAAAAAGGCATACCGTAAATTATCAAAACAATACCATCCTGATCTAAATAAAGAGCCAGGTGCAGATGAAAAATTCAAAGAAATTGCTGAAGCTTATGAAGTATTAAGTGACGATCAGAAAAAAGCGCGCTACGACCAATTTGGACACGAAGATCCAAATGCAGGTTTTGGAGGCGGCGGTTTCGGAGGCGGCGGCTTTGGCGGCTTCGAGGATATTTTCAGTTCATTCTTTGGCGGTGGTGGACGCCGACAAGACCCGAATGCACCACGTAAAGGTGACGATCTGCAATACCGCATGAATATTAAATTTGAGGAAGCGATTTTTGGGAAAGAAACAGAAATTGAAATTCCTAAAGACGAAACATGTGAAACATGTCATGGCTCAGGTGCAAAACCAGGTACAACTCCTGAAACATGTTCTACTTGTAAAGGTGCAGGACAAATTAATCAGGCTGTTGATACACCATTTGGCCGCATGATGAATCGTCGTACTTGTACGACATGTCACGGAACAGGTAAAATCATTAAAGAAAAATGTTCAACTTGTCGCGGTGAAGGTAAAGTTCAAAAACGTAAAAAAATTAAAGTATCCATCCCAGCAGGGGTTGATGATGGTCAACAAATTCGTGTAACAGGTCAAGGTGAACCAGGTATTAACGGTGGTCCAGCAGGTGACTTATACATTATGTTCCGCGTTCAAGGGCACAATGAATTCGAACGCGATGGCGATGATATTTACTACGAATTAAAATTAACATTCCCTCAGGCAGCATTAGGGGATGAAATTGAGGTACCTACTGTACATGGTAAAGTGAAATTACGTATTCCAGCGGGTACACAATCAGGTGCACAATTCCGCTTGAAAGATAAAGGTGTAAAAAATGTTCATGGTTATGGAACAGGTAACCAATATGTAACAGTTAGAGTTATTACGCCAGAAAAATTAACAGAGAAACAAAAACAATTACTACGTGAATTTGCAGAAATTAGTGGCGATATTCCAGAAGAACAAGGAAGCTCACTATTTGATAAAATCAAGAAAAAATTCCAAGGTGAATAATTAGAGGAGCTGAAGAGCTACGTGAAGTGGTCAGAACTATCCATTCATACAAAAAATGAAGCGGTGGAAGCAATTTCAAATATTTTGCATGAAGCAGGAGCTAGCGGTGTTGTAATTGAGGATTCAGCTGAATTCGCGAAGCCACGTGAAGATCAGTATGGTGAGATTTACGCGCTAAATGAAGATGATTTTCCAAAAGAGGGCGTTATCGTTAAAGCTTACTTATCAGAGTCTAGCTTTTTAAATGAAACAGTTGAAGAAATCAAGGCAGCGATTACGAATTTAACGAATTTCAACATTGATATCGGAGAAAATGTTGTTTCGATTGTAGAAGTGAACGAGGAAGATTGGGCGACAGCGTGGAAACAATACTATCACCCTGTTAAAATTTCGGAACGTTTTACAATTGTACCGACATGGGAAGACTATACACCAGTTTCAACGGATGAATTAATCATTGAGTTAGATCCTGGTATGGCATTCGGTACAGGAACACACCCAACAACGGTTATGTGCTTACAAGGACTTGAGAAAGTCGTTAAAGAAGGCGACACGGTTGTCGATATTGGCACAGGCTCTGGAGTTCTTTCGATTGGTGCAGCAATGCTTGGCGCAAAAAGTGTGCATGCGCTAGATTTAGATGAAGTGGCTGTACGTTCTGCCCAAGAAAATGTTGCGTTAAATAAAGTAAGCGATAAAGTTGACGTTTTCCACGGTAACTTATTAGATACTGTGAAAGAGCCAGCTGATGTTGTAGTCGCAAACATTTTAGCAGAGATTATTATGTCCTTTACTGACGATGCATTTACAATTGTTAAACCAGGCGGATTATATGTCACTTCAGGCATCATCGGAGCGAAACGAGATGATGTGAAAGCAGCACTTGAAGCTTCAGGCTTTGTTATTGAAGAAGTATTATTAATGGAAGATTGGGTAGCAATTATCGCTCGTCGACCACTATAAATTGACCAAGGAAGCGCCAAATCGTGAGCCGAGTGCTTACGGCTTGGCGTTTTCGTTATCAGAAAGGAGTATTAGCTATGCAACGTTATTTCATCGATACATCCATTGATTCAGCACGCATTACTGGTGAAGATGCGCGACATATCATGCGTGTTATGCGCATGAAAGAAGGTGCGGAGATTATCGTCGTTGCACAAGACACAGCTTATATTTGCACAATTACTGCATTTGAAGAGGATGATGTCATTGTGCATGCGACGGGACGAACAATTCCATCGCCAGAGCTTCCTGTTCGTGTAACAGTTGCTTGTGGGCTGCCTAAAGGTGATAAATTAGAACTCATTACACAAAAAGCGACTGAGCTTGGTATGTATGCCTTGTTGCCATTTGAAGCGGAGCGATCAATTGTAAAATGGGATGTCAAAAAGGGTGCGAAAAAACAGGAGCGCTTGCAAAAAATTGCAAAAGAGGCAGCGGAGCAATCACATCGCACGCACATACCCGAAATATACGAGCCAATAAAGTTTACACAGCTTGTATCGCGTATGGACGATTTTGACGCTATATTTATTGCAGATGAAGAAGATGCAAAGGCAGAAAAACGCACAAGGTTTGCGGATAAGCTAAAAAACGTGTATGATAAGGAGTCGAAATCAATCCTTATTATCTTCGGTCCAGAAGGTGGTATTGCGCGGAAAGAAGCTGATATGTTAAAGCAAGCTGGCGCGCAAACAATGTCTCTTGGTCCAAGAATTTTACGTGCAGAAACAGCGCCACTTTATGCGCTATCTGCAATATCATATGAATTTGAATGAAAGAGGTGTTTAGCCTTGTCAAAAGTGGCTTTTCACACACTTGGCTGTAAAGTAAATCACTATGAAACAGAGGCTATTTGGCAACTGTTTAAAGAAGATGGTTATGATCGTACGGAGTTTGATCATCAGGCTGACGTTTATGTCATTAATACATGTACAGTAACAAATACGGGCGATAAAAAATCGCGTCAAGTTATTCGTCGAGCTGTGCGTCAAAATCCAGATGCGGTTATTTGTGTTACAGGCTGTTATGCGCAAACGTCGCCAGCGGAAATTATGGCGATTCCTGGTGTAGATATTGTTGTAGGAACACAGGATCGTACAAAATTACTTGGCTATATTGAGCAATATCGTAACGAGCGTCAACCAATTAACGCTGTACGCAACATTATGAAAAATCGTGTATATGAAGAATTAGATGTGCCAGCATTTACAGACCGAACACGTGCATCATTAAAAATCCAAGAAGGCTGTAATAACTTCTGTACGTTTTGTATTATTCCTTGGGCGCGTGGTTTAATGCGCTCACGTGATCCGCAGGAAGTACTAAATCAAGCACAACAATTAGTCGATGCTGGTTACCTTGAAATCGTACTAACAGGGATTCATACAGGTGGCTATGGACAAGACTTAAAAGATTATAACCTTGCTCAGTTGCTACGTGATTTAGAGGCGAATGTAAAAGGATTAAAACGTTTACGTATTTCTTCTATTGAAGCTAGCCAACTAACAGATGAAGTTATCGATGTTTTACGTGAGTCAAATATTGTTGTTAATCATTTACACATTCCGATTCAATCAGGATCGGATACAGTATTAAAACGTATGCGCCGTAAGTACACGATGGCATTTTTCGGCGAACGCTTAACAAAATTACATGAAGCGTTACCGAACTTAGCTGTTACTTCTGACGTAATCGTTGGTTTCCCAGGTGAGACAGAAGAAGAATTTATGGAAACATATAACTTTATTCGTGACCATAAATTTTCAGAGTTACATGTGTTCCCATTCTCTCCTCGTACAGGCACACCTGCAGCCCGTATGGAAGACCAAATCGATGAGGACATTAAAAATGAGCGCGTTCACCGCCTAATCGCTTTAAATGACCAACTTGCGAAGGAATATGCTTCTCGCTTCGAAAATGAAGTATTAGAAGTAATACCTGAAGAATTTGTTCATGATGGTAGTGAGGAAGAGGGCTTATTAACGGGTTACACTGACAACTACTTAAAAGTAGTTTTTGAAGGTCCTGAAAACCTGATTGGTCAACTTGTAAAGGTCAAAATTACACAAGCGGGCTACCCTCACTCTAAAGGGCAGTTTGTACGCTTATTAGAAACTGTAAAATAATAGCCTAAGGATTGTCTATCTATTGATGATAGACAATCCTTTTTTTATTGATAATATTACCCTTAAACGGGCATGATAAAGACTATGACAAATTAAAAACCATTGTGTAATGACTTAAGACATTAGACGGAAACGTGAAAACATGGTATTATTCCAGAGAGGTACGGACAACTTAAGTTAGAAGGAGTGCTTGTTAAATGACAACAAATTATGCAAATATGATTGATCACACTTTATTAAAGGCTGAGGCGACGAAAGAACAGATTGAAAAGCTATGTGCAGAGGCAAAAGAATTCGGCTTTGCATCTGTTTGCGTAAACCCAACGTGGGTGAAATATTGTAGCGAGCTATTACAAAACTCAGATGTTTTAGTATGTACGGTTATTGGTTTCCCATTAGGCGCTAATACACCAGCTGTAAAAGCATTTGAAGCCAAAGATGCGATTGCGAATGGCGCACAAGAAGTGGATATGGTCATCAATATTGGCGCTTTAAAAGATCAAAACTTCGAACAAGTACAAGCGGATATTGCGGCAGTAGTAGAAGCGGCAAAAGGCAGTGCGATTGTAAAAGTAATTATCGAAACTTGCCTACTAACTGAAGAAGAAAAAGTAAAAGCTTGTGAACTGTCTGTAGCAGCTGGCGCAGATTACGTGAAAACGTCAACAGGCTTCTCTACTGGTGGAGCAACAGCAGTGGACATAGCGTTAATGCGTAAAACAGTAGGACCTGAGCTAGGTGTGAAAGCTTCTGGTGGGGTTCGTAGCTTGGAAGATATGCAAAAAATGGTTGAAGCTGGTGCCACTCGTATTGGAGCAAGTTCTGGAGTAGCAATCATGAAGGGCTTAATTACTGATTCTAATTATTAATTTCAATAATGCTTAAATAGAAGAAATAGTGTACTGGAATATTTTCTAGTACGCTATTTTTTTGTTTACATTTAAAAATGGTCTGTAAGGAACAACTACAAAGCAAACGCCGTTAAGCTAATTTTTTCATCAGAATAATTATTTTTCCGACCTCATATACTCGAATGATGTAATTGTTTTAGAAGGGAGGATTTTATGTTTACGCAATATAAGTATTGGCGACCTTATATCAGTCCTTTTGATCCTTGTAAACCGATAGAGGTCAAAACCTTTGCAACACCTCCACAACTGTATATAGGCTTTCAACCGCCTGGTCTACCACAGTTTCAGACTGCAAGGGAAGCGTTAAAATTTGGTACACTATGGCCTGATTTTTTTAGTCCCTATCCGAACCCAGAGAGAGGTGGGATGAAAGGTGAGTAAACAAATGCCACCAGAGTTTTATCAGCTTCTCGAAGAAATTCAAGCGATTGATTTTGTTATCGTTGAATTAAATCTTTATTTAGACACACATCCACATGATTATGCCGCAATTACCCAATTTAATGAAAATACCGAAAAAAGTATGCGATTAAAAGTCGATTTTGAACAAAAATTTGGTCCGCTTATGAATTTCGGAAGAAGCTATTCGAATTATCCGTTCAATTGGGTTGATACGCCATGGCCTTGGCAAGTTTAAATACGGAATGAAATACATTTGGATTAGGGGGAAAGATGTTTGTGGTATTATGAAAAAAAGCTCCAGTATCCAGTCAAAGTTAGTACTTGTAACCCGATGCTAGCAAAGTATTTAATAGAGCAGTATGGTGGTGCAGATGGTGAGCTAGCAGCGGCACTTCGCTATATGAATCAACGTTATACAATACCTGATAAAGTAGTAGGCTTGTTAACGGATATAGCAACAGAAGAGTTTTCTCACCTCGAAATGATTGCCACAATGATTTATAAGCTAACAAAAGATGCAACCCCTCAGCAAATTAAAGAAGCAGGACTCGCAGATCATTATGTTAACCATGATAAAGCACTGTTTTATCAAAATGCATCGGGGGTACCATTTACTGCTTCCTATATACAGGCAAAAGGAGATCCAATTGCTGATTTATACGAAGATATTGCGGCGGAAGAAAAAGCACGTGCCACATATCAATGGATAATTGACTTATCGGATGACCCTGATTTAAATGATAGTTTGATTTTTTTAAGAGAACGAGAAATTATCCATTCGCAGCGCTTTAGAGAGGCTGTAGAAATTTTAATCGAAGATGGCAACACAAAGAAAATCTTTTAACCAATTTACGCCTTTATCAAAACAGTAAAGGAGCGTGGATTTTTTAGTTTGTAGTGTATGAAAGTTTTTGTGATGACGAAGAGACATTAATGTACCCTCTCTCAAGAAAGTATTTTTGTTCTATTGGGTAGAGACACTGCACTCTCTTCTTTACTATTTGTACACAATGACTATCCTTATTGTTATCTGAAGAACAATATAAAATACGGTTAAAATGGATTTTAAAAATTCTCTTTGCGATTTCGAATACTTTCTATTGACCGTTATAAGACAATACGGTATAATTTTTTAGTACACAACAGTTGGTTATTAGCCTAATTGTTTTGTGTATTGACGTGTGTTCGGAGGGAGGGAAAGAGAGATGTCAAAAACTGTCGTTCGCAAAAACGAATCGCTTGAAGATGCTCTTCGCCGCTTCAAACGTACTGTATCAAAAAGTGGTACAATTCAAGAAGTTAGAAAGCGCGAGTTCTACGAAAAACCTAGCGTTAAACGTAAAAAGAAATCAGAAGCTGCACGTAAACGTAAGTGGTAATTTAATTTCCCATTAAAAATCCCTACGTTCAAAACACGCAATTGTATGATTCACTGAGCAGACAATGATATACCTGGAATTAGTTGCAATTGCGATTAATTCCAGGTATTTTGCATGATGCTCTTTTTGCGGTACATATTCGAAAAAGTCGAATGAAATCACTACAGATTTCATTCGGCTTTTTTTATTTATAAGAAAACAGCAACTTTGCTAATCAGCTGAAGGGAAAAAACATACTTCATACTGTATAATAAAAATAAACTTGATTTTGTGAAACTTTTTACAAAGTCAGTCGTATATAGAGTAGAGAAGCATGTTAGAAGGGAGGGAAAAAGATGCGGAAAAGGAGAATCCTTAGCTATATTATTGTGATTTGGATGACTGTTTTGGTAGCGTTTCCACTGACTTCAGCATTTGCAAGTAGCAAGGTGTACCACGTGCCGATTCATGATGAAGTTGAACGTGGACTTCACGCATTTTTAGAACGAGCTTTTAAAGAGGCTGAAGAAAACTATGCAGAAGCGATTGTACTCGAGATACATACGCCGGGTGGTTTTTTCAATGCAGCAAGCGATATCGCCATGCTTATGGATGCCACTACGATACGTACGATTGCTTTTATTAACAAGGATGCCCATTCAGCCGGTGCTTTTTTAGCCTTACATGCAGATGAAATTTATATGGTTCCTAATGGAACAATTGGCGCAGCAGCAGTAATCGATTCTGCTGGCAATGCAGCAGATAATAAGGCTCATAGCGCGTGGCTCGCTCAAATGCAGGCGGCTGCCGAAACATCTGGACGAGATCCGAAATATGCTCTAGCAATGGCGGATACGAAAATCAATTTGCCAGAATATCGAGCTGGAGGCGAAAATTTGTTAACATTATCTGCCTCAGAGGCTGAGAAGGTTGGCTATTCTGAAGGAACTGTTGCTAATTTTCAGGAACTTTTGGCGAAGACAGGGTTAAAGGGTAGTGATATTGTACCAATTGAGCCAACCTTTGCTGAAAAAATTGCTCGTTTTATTACAAATCCACTTATCGTACCGATTTTATTGTCTATTGCGAGTTTAGGACTTGTAATGGAGCTTTATTCGCCTGGTTTCGGTGTTCCAGGTATAATGGGTTTATCAGCTCTAGGTTTATTTTTCTTCGGTCATATGGTAGCAGGTTTTGCAGGCTATGAAACATTATTAATTTTCATTGCAGGCTTAGCACTCGTCATTGCGGAATTTTTTGTCCCCGGAGGCATTGTTGGTATTTTAGGTGGCGTGCTTATATTACTTAGCTTGCTGCTGGCAGGTGCAAACATGATGCAAATGGTCATGGCGATTTTTATTGCGCTTGTAGTAGCCATAATAGGAATGGTGATCCTGATGAAATTTTTCGGTAAAAAAATGCATGTTTTAAACAAGTTAGTGCTCATGGATGCTACTACAACGGAAGAGGGCTATGTGTCTAACGTTAATCGCACTGAGTTGTTAGGGAAGGTTGGTATAACGTTAACACCACTTCGCCCAGCAGGTACAATTCGATTTGTGAATGAACGAATTGACGTTGTGTCAGAAGGTGGCTATGTTGATGTAGGGAAGAATGTAGAAGTGATTAAAGTAGAAGGCTCACGTATTGTTGTGAGACAAACAGAAAAAGAGATGGAGGAATAACAACATGGGAATTGATTTAGCTTTAGTGGGCCCAATAATCGGGCTAGTCCTACTATTTATTGTCGTCGCTGTATTTTTTACATTTGTACCAGTGGCGCTGTGGATTTCTGCACTTGCTGCAGGTGTCCGTGTTAGTATTTTCACATTAATCGGAATGCGCTTACGTCGTGTAATTCCTTCACGTATCGTCAATCCGTTAATCAAAGCACATAAAGCTGGCTTACCAGTGACGATTAATCAATTAGAAAGTCACTATTTAGCAGGTGGTAATGTAGACCGTGTCGTAAATGCACTAATTGCTGCTCACCGTGCTAATATTGAGCTAACATTTGAACGTTGTGCTGCAATTGACCTTGCTGGTCGTGATGTTTTAGAAGCGGTACAAATGTCTGTTAACCCAAAAGTAATTGAAACACCATTTATTGCAGGTGTGGCAATGAACGGGATTGAAGTTAAAGCAAAGGCACGTATCACAGTTCGTGCAAACATCGAACGTTTAGTCGGTGGTGCAGGTGAGGAAACAGTTATTGCCCGTGTAGGTGAAGGTATCGTTTCGACAATCGGTAGTGCATCAAGCCATACAACAGTCCTTGAAAATCCAGATATGATTTCACAAACAGTATTATCTAAAGGCTTAGACTCTGGGACAGCATTTGAAATCTTATCGATTGATATTGCGGATGTGGATATCGGTAAAAATATCGGTGCCGAATTACAAATTGAACAAGCGCAAGCAGATAAAAACATTGCCCAAGCGAAAGCGGAAGAACGTCGTGCAATGGCTGTAGCAAATGAGCAAGAAATGATTGCCCGCGTACAAGAAATGAAGGCGAAAGTAGTAGAGGCAGAAGCAGAAGTACCACAAGCAATGGCAGAAGCTTTACGTTCTGGTAACCTTGGTATTATGGACTATATGAACTACCGTAATATTCAAGCAGATACGGCTATGCGTGACTCCATTTCAAAAGTAAGTACAGACAAATCAGACCCTAGCGAACCAAAAGCATAATTAACGGAAAGGAGCGAGTGCTAACAAATGGAACAACTTATTATAATTGCAATTATTGCCATAGTCAGCTCTCTTTTCGGAAAATCTAAAAATAAAAAAGAACAAAAACCAATGCCCCCTTTCAATAAAACTGCTCCATCACAACCTTCCGCCCAAATGGAAGTAGATGAACCAACGCATCGTCGCCCAACTACTAAAAGGCAAAGCTTTGAAGACTTTGCGCGTGAATTTGTAGGGGAGCTAAAAACGGAATTTGCGACAGAAAATGACACGGAAAAACGACTAGAGCCAGTAAGAGAAAAAGTGAAGGAACATATTCCTAGTTATGTAGCCCCACCGCTTATTCCAACTGAGCAATTGAGTCGTAAAACCGAACGTCCTAGCATTGGGCGTTTGGCTGCTGAGAAAAAAGACATCTCCGTTGCAACCGCCAATAATGGATTTCAGATACCGAATTCTCAAAAAGCATTGGTGCAAGCAGTGGTGATGGCTGAAATTTTAGGCCCGCCAAAAGCAAAACGAAAATAACTAGCATGTCCTCCTTTTTCGGCGCATATATTGCCGAAGAAGGAGGCATTTTTTTATGAAAAAATTATTTCAATTAACGCCACTACTTGAATTAACACAGTATGAAACATTAAAAATTATCGGACCTTATCGCTTTTTACATGCTGACGCTACGTCATGCTCGTTTATTTATGCTGATTATCATATTATTGTGCGTGGAAAATCTGTTGAGATAAATGCAATAAAGGAAGAAATGCTCCATCTTTCAGTAGAGGATTTGCAGGAATTACATGTAAAAATGACTAATGATATGGGTGTGAGCAAGAATGTGGAATAATCGACCAATTATAATACGTATAAAGCGCCATGAAAATGTTCATCCTTTTATTCAAGCATTACACGCACAGCAAGTACCTTTAAAGCGTGTTGTCTTTCGGGATCAGGAAGTTACATTTGAAACGAATATGGGATACTTGCCAAAAATTCGTCGCATTCGTAGTCGGTATCGGTTAAAAATGACCGTTCATTATGCTGATGAGCTTCAAGTTTTTCGCGCACAACTTTGGACATTACTCGGGTTATTTATTATGATTTTAATCCCTTTACTTTGCGCACAAATCATTTGGCGTGTAGAAATTGAAGCGGCGACACCAGAGCTGCAACAACAAATAGAGAAAACATTTCAAGAAACGTTTCACTTAGAAACGCCGATGACTAAAAAAGTATTACCGTCAGACGCTGTTATTCGGCAGAGTCTGTTAGAAAAACATCGAGACTTAGCGTGGGTGCATATTGAAAAGCAAGGTGGTCGTGTTACGCTGAGACCACAGGAATCTCCAAAAACAACAGAATTGACAACCGAAAAACTTGCAACACATTTAGTTGCTACGAAAAGCGGTGTCATCACAAACTTTAACATCCAACATGGGGAACGAAAAATTTCTGTTAATGATACAGCTTACGAAGGTGACGTTCTTGTAAGTGGTGTCATTGACAGTGGTGAAGACCATGTCTTTGTTGGGGCAAAGGGTGAGGTTTTTGCGGACTACTGGCTTGAATGCTCCTTTAAAATTCCAACAAAACTAACAATTGAATCAATGCAACAAAAGCAGTGGCGTGTAGTCGTAAAGGGTATTCATAAAGAAGCTGTTGATTATGTACAAAAGAAAGACTTACCAAATTGGCTAGATTCTTATGTTTCGATTGTGGAGGAACAGCAAACAAAAACAGTGGAAATTAAATTAGATGAATCGAAAATAGATACATTGTTAATGCCACTACTACATGAAAAGATGCTTCAATCACTTCCTGCAAAAACCGTTATTAAGAAAGAAAACCTTTTACAGGCGAAGTGGGGGAATGGTACAGTTGAAGGGAAAGTTCTATTTTTAGTCAACGAAAACATTGCAAGTCCAATACAAGGGCCACAAGGAGAATGATTATGTCAGAACATTTAACTGTATTACAAGTGGATAATCCAAATGAAGCGGTGATGCTGCTAGGTATTTCCGATGCTAATATGAAATTAATTGAAGAGGCTCTTCATGTCCATATCATTACACGCGGTGAGCAAATTCAGCTAACGGGTGAAGAAGAAGCAAAAGAACAAGCAACATATCTTCTACACGCATTATTAAAAGTGATTCGCAAAGGAATTAATATTGATCAACGTGATGTAGCAACGGCAATTGAAATGACACAAAAAGGGACAATTGAATACTTTGCAGAACTTTACGATGAAGAAATTGCACGCACGACAAAAGGGAAACCGATACGTGCAAAAACAATAGGTCAACGAGAATACATACAAGCGATTCGTCACAAAGACGTTGTTTTTGGTATTGGTCCAGCTGGTACCGGAAAAACGTATTTAGCGGTAGTAATGGCTACGCAAGCGCTTAAAAATGGGCATGTAAAGCGTATTATTTTAACACGTCCTGCAGTCGAGGCAGGAGAGTCTCTAGGCTTCCTTCCAGGTGATTTAAAGGAAAAGGTCGATCCATATTTACGACCGCTCTACGATGCGTTAAACGATATATATGGCACGGAACAAACGCAACGCCTAATTGAGCGAGGAACAATTGAAATCGCGCCTTTAGCCTATATGCGTGGACGTACATTAGATGATGCCTTTGTCATTCTAGATGAAGCTCAAAACACAACACATATGCAAATGAAAATGTTTTTAACACGACTTGGATTTGGTTCGAAAATGGTTATTACTGGCGACAAAACGCAAATTGACCTTCCAAAAAATACGGAGTCTGGTTTGATTGTTGCTGAACGCACATTAAAATATGTCAATTCAATACATTTCCAAATTCTAGAGCAAGGCGATGTAGTCCGCCATCCAGTCGTAGCAAAAATCATAAAAGCTTACGAAGATCAGCAACTTTAAAATAACCGCCTAAGGCGGTTATTTTAAAGTCTGTACCGAAAGCGAAGCGACAGGTACAACGAAAGAAAAAAAGTCTGTACCGAAAGCGAAGCGACAGGTACAACGAAAGAAAAAAGTCTGTACCGAAAGCGAAGCGACAGGTACAACTTTGTTAATTAGAGCGGAGGGTGGGCGACTCCAGCGGGAACAGCACAAAATGTAAGCCGCAACAAACGGCGCGACAGCGACGGTTGCGGCTTACAGTGTGCCCACGGAAAGCGCCTGCCCGCAGCGGAACTCAACGTTGATATAGAGGTTGAAGCTGATAAATTCGAAATTATTGAGAAGAACGATACTGTGCTTAAATTTAACCTTAGTTATCTGTAATAGAAACTAATACTTGTTAATTAGAGCGGAGGGTTGGCGACTCCAGCGGGAACAGCACAAAATGTAAGGCGCAACAAACGGCGCCACAGCGACGGTTGCGGCTTACAATGTGCCCGCGGAAAGCGCCCGCCCGCAGCAGAAATTAACTGCAATAACCTATACTAAAAATGAAGCGACATATCCAGCAATTTATGCATATTTAAGGTTGAAAAATGAAAAATGTGACGGCTATACAAATACGTATAGCTGTTTTTTTGCTTTCTTATACATTTTTCGGGAAAAATGTTTTTTGAATTGGTATGATAGAAGATAGATAGAGGAGGTGCCGAATGGAGAAACAACTTCAAAAAATTACGGAGCTTATCGGGTTTCGCTACTTTTTGATTGTCGTTCTCATCCTTACAGGGGCATTACAGTTTACATTTATGTATGGCAATGTAAAGGGTGTTACATACGATTTTAAACCATTGCAACTTGCATCAGAAACAGTAAGATCGACGAAAACAATCGAAGATACAGTTAAGACTCAGCAGGAACGAGAAAAGGCAGCCAATGCAGTTACGCCCGTCTATCAATTTTCAGAGGACGTTGCAAAACAACGTGTAGCAATCGTGACGTCTTTATTTGATTATGTGCTTGAAGTGAAAAAGGCTGTAGATAGTAGTAAAGATCCCGATGCAGATGTCGACCAAGTGGCAAAGCTCCGCAAAAAATTAGAATCTATTGATGTTGACCAAATGCCTGTCATTTTTACAGATGCACAGCTTGAAGGCTTATTACAACAAAGTGAAACAGATTTAAAAAGAACAAGCGTACAACTTTCAAAACTTGTTCAAGAATATTTACAAAAATCAATTCGTAAAGAAAATGTGTTAGCTGCGCAAAATGATTTTGAAACAAAAATTCGTGGTCAGCGTGGCTATCCTGATAAGATTTTAAGCACAGTCATATTAATTGGACGTGCAAGTATTGTTGAAAACGAAACAATCAATGAGGAACAAACAAAAGTTAGAATAGAGCAAGCAAAGGAAGCAGTTGAACCAACGCGTATATTACAAGGTCAAATTATTGTACAGGAAGGGCAGATTATTGATAATGAGACATTTAGGCAATTAGAGCTACTTGGTATGGTCAGTAATAAAGCATCAATGAAGCCGATTGCAGGGTTGATTATTTTAACCTTCCTTCAACTGATTTTTATGTATATTCTATTTGATCGCTGGGAAATAGAAGAACCTAAAAAGCGTAATGCATTGCTTGTCACAGTAATTGTGTATAGTTTTTCAATTCTTCTAATGAAGTTTATAAGCTTAGTGGCGGATGGTTTTGATGTGACGGTTGCATTTTTATTCCCAACGGCATTAGCGACAATGCTCGTTCGTCTGTTAGCGGATGATCGCGCGGCAGTATTAATTACCGTTATGACTGCTGCTTCAGCAGGGGTTATTTTTCAAGAAGGGTATTCATCTGTGATGCAGATGGAAATTACGTTATATATTATATTTGGTGGTTTTGCGAGCCTATTCTTTATGCGTAGTGTAGAAAAGCGCTCACATATTATGCAGGCGGTTGCTGTTATATCACTTGTAAATATGGGCTTTATCGCATTTTATTTACTAATGACACAATCATCGTATGGCTTGTCTGAGCTACTGTTTTATTTTATTGCTGCGATTTTATCGGCACTTTTATCGGGTGCACTGACAATGGGGCTATTACCATTTTTTGAGTCGGCATTTAGTTTACTTTCGACATTGCGTTTAATTGAACTGTCTAATCCAAATCATCCATTGTTAAAAAAATTACTAATGGAAACACCTGGCACATATCATCATAGTGTAATGGTGGCAAATTTAGCTGAAGCTGCATGCGAAGCTATTGGTGCAGACGGATTACTAGCCAGAGTCGGCTGTTATTATCATGATATTGGCAAGACGAAGCGTCCAGCGTTCTTTATCGAAAATCAAATGTCAGGTATGAATCCTCATGATTCAATGCCGCCAGAAACTAGTGCAGAAATTATTATTGCACATACTACTGATGGAGCGGACATGCTAAGACGCTATAAAATGCCGCAAGAGATTATTGATATAGCGCTACAACATCATGGAACAAGTTTACTTAAATTTTTCCTTTACAAAGCAAAAGAAGAGGGAAAAGTGATTGATGAGGCAAAGTTCCGTTACCCTGGACCGAAACCACAAACAAAAGAGGCAGCCGTAATAAGTGTAGCTGATAGTGTGGAAGCGGCAGTTCGTTCAATGAAAGAACCAAATGCTGAAAAAATTCACAAGCTCGTGCGTGCAATTATTGATGACCGTGTACAGGACCATCAGTTTGATGAATGCGATATTTCGATAAAAGAGTTAAAATGTATAGAGCAAGTACTTTGTGAGACGTTAAATGGAATTTTCCATTCACGTATTGAATATCCAAAGGCAGATAAGTAGGAGGCACCAATGATTTTAACGATTGATTTTACAGATGAAACAAATGAAGTAACTGCACAACATACGGAGCTGGTGGAGAAGCTTTTACAACATGCAGCAAAAGTAGAAAAGATTGAACCTGAAACAGAAGTATCAGTAACCTTTGTGACTAACGAAGCTATCCAAGAAATAAACAGAGACTATCGCGGTAAAGACCAACCGACAGATGTGATATCGTTCGCCTTAGAGGAATTAGGTGAAGGTGAAATGGAAGTAACGTTTGAAGGGATGCCACGCATTTTAGGCGATATCATTATTTCAACAGATCGCACAAAGGAGCAAGCTGAGGAGTATGGACATTCATTTGAGCGTGAATTGGGCTTTTTAGCTGTCCATGGCTTCTTGCACTTACTTGGTTATGATCATATGGTACCAGAGGATGAAAAGGTGATGTTCGGGAAGCAAGAGGAGATTTTACAATCTTACGGCTTAGGACGTGACTAAATGGACTTACGCAAATATTTACGTTCGTTTGGATATGCTTTTGAAGGTATAATCACAGCATGTAAAGAGCAAAATTTTCAATCACATTTGCTCAGTGCAGCCATTGTTTTAATTGCTGGTTATTTCACAGGTTTATCACGAGTAGAATGGTTTATTGTGCTATTATTAATAGCACTGATGTTTGCGCTTGAAATGATGAATACCGCTATTGAACGAGTTGTGGACTTAGCTTCAACTGACATTCACCCACTTGCTAAGCAAGCAAAAGATATTGCAGCAGGTGCGGTGCTTGTATTTGCGGTATTCAGTGCTATAATCGGTTTACTAATCTTTATACCAAAATGGTTTTAACTTGATTTTAGCAACCCTTACTTACTATAAGTGAGGGAATAACTCTTGAATGTGCACTAAAAGCGGTGGGAGTTCAAACTTTGGCTATATTAAGGTTAGAGTATGTCTTAGATTTTAAAAGGAGTTCTTATGAAGCTCCAAAAAATCTGGACGCAATTACACCAAGGCGTAATTGATGATATGCCTAATGCATAAAGGCATTGATTTTGATGTAGAGGAGAATTAGCATAGATGAAGATAGATATGCATGCGTTACTAGAAGAATCTAAAAAAGCACGTGAGAAGGCATATGTGCCCTATTCAAAATTTAAAGTAGGGGCTGCGCTATTAACAAAAAACGGGGATGTCATCCATGGCTGTAATATTGAAAATGCAGGTTATAGTATGACGAACTGTGCAGAGCGTACAGCGTTTTTCAAAGCAGTCTCAGAAGGTGTTTATGATTTTGAGGCGAATGCTATTGTAGCTGATACAGAGGGCCCTTGTGCTCCATGTGGTGCGTGTCGCCAAGTAATGATGGAATTTTGTGCCCCATCTATGCCTGTATACTTAACAAATTTAAATGGTGATGTCACGGTAACGTCAGTTGGCGAGTTACTACCGTTTGCATTTACAACGGAGGATTTAGAAAATGCTGGAAAATAATGCTGGCTATAAGTCAGGCTTTATCTCAATTATTGGACGACCAAATGTCGGGAAGTCTACATTTTTAAACAGAGTTATTGGTCAAAAAATTGCCATTATGAGCGATAAGCCACAAACAACACGAAATAAGGTACAAGGCGTACTAACAACAGACGATAGCCAAATGATCTTTATTGATACACCTGGTATCCATAAACCAAAGCATAAGCTAGGCGATTTCATGTTAAAAGTGTCAAGAAATACATTGCGTGAAGTAGATGTTATTATGTTTATGGTCAACGCGGAGCAAAAGCTTGGTAAGGGTGACGAGTTTATTTTAGAAATGCTTGAAGGCAATCCAACACCTGTATTTTTAGTAATTAATAAAATTGATCAAATTCACCCAGATGAATTAATGGGTATTATCGACAGCTATAAAGAGCGCTATGACTTTGCTGAAATAGTGCCAATCTCAGCTCTTCAAGGGAATAATGTTGAAAACTTACTGTCAACTTTAACGAAGTATTTACCTGAAGGCCCACAGTATTATCCTGCCGACCAAGTAACAGACCACCCAGAACGCTTTATCATTTCAGAGCTAATTCGTGAAAAAGTGTTACATTTAACACGTGAGGAAATACCACATTCTATAGCAGTAGTCATTGATAAAATTCGTCGTGATGAAGAAAATGAAGAAAAGATTCGTGTTGCAGCGACAATTATTGTAGAACGTGATTCTCAAAAAGGGATTGTTATAGGTAAACGTGGGGCGCTGCTGAAAGAAGTAGGTATTCGTGCTCGTAAGGATATAGAAATGCTACTCGGATCTAAAGTGTATTTAGAGCTTTGGGTAAAAGTGCAAAAAGATTGGCGTAATAAATCAACGCATCTTCGTGATTTTGGATTCCGAGATGACGAATATTAATTTCCTTCACTTAGCGTAAATGCTTAGTGATTATAAAATTTTTCGATTTCTTAAAGTGGACTAAGCAGTTGAAATGATGCTTTAAGCCATTTGGGAGAGAGTAAAACGGAGCTGTCCAAATTTTGTTTGGAGAGCTCTATTTTCTTTGAAAACTCGCAAAAAAAGGAGGGGGATGGATGCTTTATAAATGGGAAGGCATTGTGCTAAAGGTTCGTGCATATGGCGAATCAAATAAAATTGTGACGCTACTAACGAGAGAGGCTGGCAAGGTGGCAACAATGGCACGAGGTGCGAAAAAGCCCTCAAGCAGATTATCTGCGGTGACACAGCCATTTACATATGGAATGTTTATGGTGCAACATCATACTGGAATGGGCACATTGCAACAAGGAGAGCATCTAAATTCAATGCGCCATATACGCGAGGATATTGTAGCAACTGCCTATGCAAGCTATATAATGGAACTAATCGAGCGTGTGGTGGAGGAAGGTAAAGCGGAGCCTTTTGCATTTGAAGTCCTTCTACAGTCATTACAGGCAATTGAAGATGGCTATGATCCAGAAGCCATTACACTTTTTGTAGAGTGGAAGATGTTACCCTACACAGGTGTACAGCCAATACTACATGCTTGTGCATCATGCGGTGCAGTGGATGGAGAATTTGCCTTTTCCTTTGCACAAGGCGGGTTCCTATGTCATCGCTGTTACCAGCAAGATCCATATATTATTCGGCTCACTCCAACTCAGCTAAAGCTGATTCGCATGTTCTACACAGTACCAATTGATCAAATTGGCAAACTAGAATTGAAAAAAGAGACAAAATATTTCATAAAAAAAATTATTACAACCATTTATGAGGAACAGACTGGTATTCGCTTTAAGACAAAGAAATTTATAGAGCAATTAGAAAGAACACCTGAATTACAATTAAGACCATCTACAGACAAAACAGAAACGCCAGAGGACAACTAACATGTCCTCTGGCATTTTTTTAAATTCGGTCCGTATTAATAGATATCCGAATCATCATATAAATCGTAATAAGTAGCCCATTTATCTGCAATTTTTATAAACTCAACACTTAAATATGCAGTTTCACCATTTTTTCCAGTTACGTGTAATACTGCATTGCCCTCTGCTAATGGCGTTACAATCAATTTGTTGCCGTTGATTACTGCTTTAACAGGTACTTTGTTTGTTGGATCTGAGCTATCCCCTAAATCCTCTAATGCCACTTGTACTGGCTCAAAATTAAAATAATCACTTGTAAATGTTAGTTCATTTGAAATTTCATAAAGATCAATACTACGTACAAAATCATACGTATACACATCTGCCGCCATGATTTGTTGTTGTGTACCATTTGTAAACGTTAATAAGTATTGTCCATCTTGAAAAATGGATAGTGTTGTTACGTTATCTTTCGTATCAAGTGTATAGAAATCAGAAGATAATGCTTGACCATCAGCAGTTTGAATACTTACTTCTGTAGGTGTGAACGATAAATCAGTTTCATTAAGATCAAGAGGTTGATTTTCTAAATAATCTCCTTCATTTACTTCTTCTAGTGTAGCTTGCAGTTTGCCATTGATAGATTTCACATGTACTAAGAAAAAGAAATCAGTAAATTCCTCGGTATCTTCGTTAAAACCAGTGATAACCAATTTACCAGTGCCTTCTTTTAATGGCTTAATTGTAATCGTATTTGTTATTTCTTGTTCGTCATCCCAAGTGAAAATATCCTCTGCAGGCTCAATCCCGCCATAAGATGCAAAGATAAAATCTTGATTAAAATAATCTGCATGAATCATCGCATTATTTTGTGTGTTTTCAGCGCGCACTACAAAAGAGGCTAGTTGAGAACGTTTTACATAGCTTTGAGGACCAAAGGTAGTTGGTGTCGTACCTTTTGTGATGTTGTTAGCAAATAATGTTTGAATATATGGCTCGTATTCACTGCCAGCCTTTACATCTGTAAAAGGTATATCTATATCAGCTGTAATTGTTAAATCAAAGCCTTTTACAAGCATTTTGGATAGTTGACCACGTGTAATTTGTTTTGTCGGATTAAAATAACCATTAGAGCCACTAATGATTCCTGCCTCTGCAAGAGCAGCGATAGCACCATAGTTTTCATTATCAGGGGTAATATCCTTGAAGTGAGGATTTTTTACATGCATAGTATCTAGATGTAAAATGCCTGCTAAAATTTTTGCTGCCTGTGTACGAGTAATAAAATTAGCTGGTTTAAATGTACCGTCAGGATAGCCAGAAATTATACCACGCTCGGCTAAGTTAATAATTGCTTTGCCTTCCTCAGTCGATGGGTTAATATCGGGAAATAATGAAGAGGCATTAGCTGTTTGGGGGGCAATAACGATAGCGCTTGTTGCTAAAGTAGCTGCCAAAGCCATTTGATAAAAACGGTGTGTATTCAATTTGTTTCCTCCAATGAATAGATATACATTTATAGCATTGCTCTTTCTAGTAAGAATCCTTCCTATGTACAGTTTCAAACTTCCGGACGATTGATTGCGAATGGTTGGTATTACTATGTATTGTTAAAAAAACGTACTTTAACATAAAAGAATAACTATAATAATATATTTATATCAAATTGTTGAAGGTGAGAATAGAGGGAATATTATCCACTATAAAATGGAAATTATGTGGTGCATATTGAAATCAAAATAGGAAAAAAAGATTAGGAAAACGTCCGATATACAAATTAGTAAGAAAAAATTTGTTTTTTTTAGCGATACGGTGCATTAATAAAATAATAGTTGTTTTTATAAATAATAACGTTAATTTTTATTGAAATAGGTCAAATATCTTAGCTTTTAGTTACAATCATTAGCGAAGTTCGTTTAAATTATGAATCTAAAGAATTACTTTTTAAATGGTTTGTAATATATGCATAGTATTAACTAATCATTTCAATCCCATATACTAGTTGAAAAGGCATTTTAACCTATGATATTGTAAAGGTAAATAAAATATATATTAGTTATTTTTGCATAATTATACTAATTACATGGAAAATTAGTTTTAATTATTCTTCATTTAACACATAGATGAAAACCAAGCCTCTATCAGCAAACGTATAATAGTACGTTATTAGATTAATGCAGTCCTATGGAAAAGGGAGGGAGGTCACATAATGCTATAAATACGCGTGTGTGGCTGAATAAATGCTAAGAAAAGTGACATTAAGTATTGAGGAAGTAGAAGCAAATGATATTTTAGCAGAAGATATTTTTTCCGAGTATCGCCTATTAGCTAAAAAAGATTTAGTGCTAACTGAGAGAATAATTGCATTACTTAAACTAAGAAAAGTAGAGGAATTATCAGTTTATCTATCTTCAGATTCAGTAAGAATTGTTCATGATTTAAGTTTGCAGCGAACAAGAGAGTATGAGGATGTATTTGCACCTCTTTTACAGCAAAAAGAAGCAATTGATGAATATAAAGTAGCGGTCAACAATCTATTTATGACAACGTTAGAAAATGTTGTACACGAATTGCGTTATGGGCAAATTTTAAAAAGTACTCAGGATACAGCATATGTTAGAGGTGTGTTTGAGCGGATTTTAGAAAAAAAACATCGCTACGATTTACTCATACGTTTAAGAGAATGGGATGAGTACTCGTTTGTCCATTCCTTCGATGCTTTTGTACTAGGAACTATTTTTGCGCGACAACTAGGCTTAACAGAAATAGAGATGTTAGCGCGTGGTTATCTATTTCATGATATTGGCAAAGTATTTATACCACAAGAAATACTAGGCTTAAAAAGAAAGCTGTCCGAGGATGAATTTGAAATTGTCAAAACCCATACAACAAAAGGTTATGAGCTCCTATTAGAAAATGGTGAAGCAGATATCGCTTATTTAGCACGTGATCACCACGAGCGTTTTGCGGGAAAAGGATATCCGAACCAACTTTGTGCAGATGAGATGAGTGATGGTGTTCAACTATTACAAATTATTGATGTCTATTCGGCAATGACCTCAAAACGTGTATATCATTCGGGATATAACGCAACAGATGCTTTAGCTGTACTGTATCGAGATCGACATTTATATAACGAAAAGTTTATGCATAAATTTGTAGAGTGCCTCGGCATTTATCCTGTAAACTCAGTTGTGTTGCTATCTGATAATCGGAGTGCACGAGTGGAGCTTGTCTACGATCTATTTCCAACGTTACCGAAAGTAAAATTATTAGATGAGCAAAGGTCTATGAATTTACCCCTGAATTATAGTGTAAAAATTGTTAAAATGATTGATTATCGTGCTAATAGTTTTGAAGAAATTTTTAACTTATTTATCGAACAGTTAATACGAAATGATGAGAAAACTTTAAAAGTGTATTTCAATAAATTAATTGATCATTTACATCCGAAAGAAATTGTTTTAAAAATCTTCTTACCTGCCTATCGTATTCTGCGGCTACTAACGCGAGAAATTCAAACTGATATGAAGAAATACAAAAATTCCATTCATATATTAAAGCAACTATTGGAAGAACAATTAAATGTTTTGTACATGGATTACCAGCATGAGCAAACAACCATTTTAGTTGTGGAAACTTCTATTCGTGAGAACTTTTTTATTAAACTTGTTCAGAGTATTTTGTATATTGATAAAATCGTGCCGTTCTTTATTAATCCAGGCGATGATCAACGTATAACACAACTAATGGAGCACTGTGGTGTAAATGTTGCCTACTTTATTGACGAGGAACTGACGATCGACAAAAGAGTTCGTCCTATGCGTGAAGGCACCTTCCTATACTATTCCTTAAGTGATATTGAGGAACTATTAGTAAACTTAGTTGGTATGAGTATGAAAAAGTTTTTATTTGAGGAAAAAATGCAGGAGCGTTTATTTATATCGTTAAAAGCATAGCACATGGCCAAATCAAAATTTGATTTGGTTTTTATTTTTTAACTATAAAAAGGGAGTGTTAGTTAAATAGATTAGATGATCATAAATCGCCGATAAACTAAGAGAAACAGCCGATAAAAGTCCATGAATCGCTGGTGAGACAGAAGAAATCGCCGTTAAAAGTTCGCGAAACGCCTGTAAACCTTTGAAAAGCAACCGCCGTAGCAGACAACAACGGCATAAAAAAAGTGTTAGATTGATTACAGTCAATCTAACACTCTTTTCTTTTGTCACAGCTGCTCGGGCTTTTGACAAGTTTAATTCAAATTAAAATTGAAGATGCTTTTCGATATACGCTTTTACATCAGCGATTGGCATACGAACTTGTTCCATTGAATCACGGTGACGAACAGTTACTTGACCATCTTCTTTTGAATCGAAATCGAATGTGATACAGAATGGTGTACCGATTTCATCTTGACGTCGGTAGCGTTTACCGATTGATTGAGATTCATCAAAATCAACTGGGAACGATTTGCGTAGCTCTGACCATACGTCAGCAGCCTCATCCGATAACTTTTTAGAAAGTGGAAGCACTGCTGCTTTAAACGGTGCTAAAGCAGGGTGGAAGCGTAATACTGTACGTTTGTCATCACCCTCTAGCTCTTCTTCATCATAAGCATCACATAAAAATGCTAAAGTAACACGGTCAGCACCTAAAGATGGCTCGATGCAGTATGGCACATAGCGTTCGTTTGTCACAGGATCAATATAAGTGAAGTCTTCACCTGAATGCTCCATATGTTGTTTTAAGTCGTAGTCTGTACGATCAGCTACACCCCAAAGCTCGCCCCAGCCGAATGGGAATTTAAATTCGATATCAGTTGTTGCGTTAGAGTAATGCGATAATTCGTCATCCTCGTGGTCACGTAAACGCATTGAATCTTCTTTCATGCCCAAGTTCAGTAACCAGTTTTTACAGAATTCTTTCCAATATGCATGCCATTCAAGATCTTCACCTGGTTTACAGAAAAATTCAAGCTCCATTTGTTCAAACTCACGTGTACGGAATGTGAAGTTCCCTGGAGTAATCTCATTTCGGAAAGACTTACCGATTTGTGCGATACCGAATGGTGTACGTTTACGCATAGAACGTTGAACGTTTTTGAAGTTTACGAAAATGCCTTGTGCCGTTTCAGGACGTAGGTAGATTTCGTTAGTAGAAGATTCTGTAACACCTTGGAATGTTTTAAACATTAAATTAAATTGACGGATATCAGTGAAATCTGCTTTCCCACAATCAGGACAAACAACATCATATTTCACCATTGTTTCTTTCATTTGATCGAATGTCATACCGTCTACAATAATTTCATCACCTTTTGCCAGTGCAGCATCTTCGATGATTTTATCTGCACGGTGACGTGCTTTACAAGCTTTACAGTCTACCATTGGGTCGTTGAAGTTGCCAACGTGACCAGATGCAACCCAAGCTTTTGGATTCATTAGGATAGCTGCATCGATCCCAACATTATGTTCTGATTCTTGAACAAACTTTAGCCACCAAGCTTTTTTAACATTATTTTTTAATTCAACACCAAGTGGACCGTAATCCCAAGTGTTTGCTAAGCCTCCATAAATTTCAGAACCTGGGAAGACAAAGCCTCGATGCTTTGCTAATGATACAATTGTTTCCATTGATTTGTTAGCCATTATAATAGCCTCCTTCTTAATTTTCCTTGCACAAGAGTGAAAAAGTGTTACATGACGAATTAAAAGAATGACCAGTGTCATTATCAAAACTAATTCGCTTCATACGAATATTGCATACTTTAATTTAGCACGAACTAAATTAAAAATAGCACCCGTCTCCGGGCACAAATAATGCCCAGGGACGAGTGCTAATACCCGCGGTTCCACCCTGATTGTTTTAAACGACCTGTTTAAAACCTCTTTTCAAAAAGTTAGCTCAAGGAGTGCCTTTTCTCTGCTACATTGTAGACTTTCACCATCTTCTACTCGCTAAAAATTGAACAGATACTTTTTTCCTATCATCGCCTGTATAACGCAAGATTGCTCGAAAATACATTTAGAGCAAGCGTATGTGTCAATATTGTAGCATGTAGTTCTTTTCTTCGCAATAACCATTAAAATAGTATATAATAATTGAGCATAAGTATAACACTATTAGATTTGAGGCGGTGAGTCCAATCGAACTCAACAAACGTCAGGAAGACATTTTACAAATTGTGAAAGAGAACGGCCCGATAACAGGGGAGCATATTGCAGAACGTCTCAATCTGACAAGAGCGACTTTAAGACCAGACTTAGCAATTTTGACGATGGCTGGCTTTTTAGATGCTAGACCAAGAGTTGGTTATTTCTATTCTGGGAAAAAAACATCTGTAACATTAATGGATAGCATTAACAATTTAAAAGTAAAAGATTTTCACTCGGGACCTGTTGTTGTACCTGAAACAATGACGGTATATGATGCCATTTGTTTCATGTTTTCAGAGGATGTCGGAACCCTTTTTGTCGTTGATAAGAATGAATTTTTAACAGGGGTTCTTTCTCGTAAAGATTTACTGCGTACAAGTATTGGCACGCAGGATTTAAATAAAATTCCTGTACATATTATTATGACACGAATGCCAAATATCTCGTACTGTGAAAGATCAGATTCGTTAGTTGTTGCAGCAAATAAGTTAATAGAACGAGAAGTAGATTCGTTACCGGTAATCGAACCTCAAGAGGGCGGATTGACGATAGTCGGCCGTTTAACTAAAACGACCATTACACGTGCCTTCCTATCTCTTGCGCAAAATGTCTAACAGTTGAAGGGGAACAGCATGAAGAGATTACGCGTTTTTGTTGTATCTGATTCCGTCGGCGAAACTGGTGATCAAGTAGCTAAGGCTGTTATTAGCCAGTTCCGTCCAGGCTTAGAAAATACGATTATTCGGCGCTTTCCACATATTCAAACAGAAGAGCTTGTTCGAAAAATAGTCTGCCTCGCTGCGAAACAGAAGGCATTTGTAGTTTATACACTTGTTCGACAAGACATGCGTGCATTATTGCATGATCTTTGCGAAAAAGAAAAAGTTCATGCTGTAGATATATTAGGACCAGCGTTGAAATCGATGGCAACCTTTATGGAAGAAATGCCATTAGAAACTCCGGGCATTGTGCATCAACTCGATGATGACTACTTTAAAAAAATTGAGGCAATTGAATTTGCAGTGAAATATGACGATGGCAGAGATCCAAGAGGCTTATTGCAAGCTGACATTGTACTTGTTGGCGTTTCACGTACTTCTAAAACGCCGCTTTCACAGTATTTAGCACATAAACGTTTTAAGGTGGCAAACGTACCATTAGTCCCGGAGGTTGCGCCGCCAGAGGAATTATTAAAAATTGATGCGAGAAAATGTTTTGGCTTAATTATTTCTCCTGATAAATTAAACTCGATAAGAAAAGAAAGATTAATGACGTTAGGTTTAAGTGACGATGCCATCTATGCGCAACATGCACGAATTTTAGAGGAAATACAGCATTTTGAAAAAGTTGTCGATGAAATAGGCTGTAAAGTGATTGATGTAACGAACAAAGCTGTTGAGGAAACTGCAAACGTTATTATTGAATATCTTGCAAGTTATAAATAAAAAACTAAAATTTAGTAAACCACCTCGGGTTATTAGAGGCGGTTTTTTTGAGTCGGTTTTTAAAATTGTATAGATAAATACTAAAATTTGTTTTATAATAATAAAATTGTGGTAAAAATATTTAAAATGAGAAAAATCCAATTTTTTTGTCGAGAAATAAAGGATTTTTAAAATGGATATCGAATTGTGTTCTAGAACGTAAATTAAAGATGGTGATGAATTTGGCAGGGAAAATACCAGAAGAAGTGATTGAGCAGATTCGTACACAATCAGATATTGTGGATGTCATAAGCGAATACATGCAGCTAACAAAGCGTGGGCGCAATTGGTTTGGACTCTGTCCGTTTCATGGAGAACAAACGCCATCTTTTTCTGTGTCAACAGACAAACAGATTTTTCACTGCTTTGGTTGCGGTGCAGGTGGTAATGCTATTACTTTCGTCATGGATATCGAAGGGATTTCTTTCCCGGATGCTGTTGTAAAACTTGGTGAACGTGTTGGTATGCATTTAGATGTAGGTCCAAGTTTACCAGAGGCGACGACAAAGATATCTAAAGTGGAAGAGAGGATGAAAGAAGCACATGCCTTTGCGGCAGATTTTTTCCATCATTTACTGCTAAACACAGAAGATGGTGAAGAACCTTTAAATTATTTGCTAGAAAGAGGATTTACAAGGGAACTTATCGAATCTAATAGCATTGGATGGTCTCTCCCAAGCTTTGATGCATTAACGATATTGCTTGAAAGAAAAGGTTATAACTTACAAGAAATCGCAGATAGTGGTCTAGTTATCAAACGTGAAGGGGAAGAACGCTATTTTGATCGTTTTCGAGGACGTATTATGTTCCCGATTCGTGATGAGAACGGTAAAATTATTGCCTTCTCAGGACGAATTCTGTCATCGACAGGTGAAGAGGCAAAATATTTAAATAGTCCAGAATCACCAATTTTTCAAAAGAGTGAAGTGCTATATAACCTAGACAAGGCACGAACCTCTATTAGAAAAAATCGTCAAGTAGTGTTGATGGAAGGTTTTATGGATGTTTTGGCTGCAACTTCAGTTGGCGTAACAAATGCCGTTGCAACAATGGGAACCTCGCTTACGAATCAGCATATCACAAAGCTAAAACGCTTAGTAGAGCAAGTTACGATTTGTTATGACGGTGATAATGCTGGATTTGATGCGGCGAAAAGAGCGGCGCAGTTACTCCAAACGGAACGCATGAAAGTTAATATTGCGGTGATACCAGATAAACTCGATCCTGATGAGTATATTCAAAGTCTAGGTGGACAGGCTTTTAAGGAACAGATTTTGGAAAACCCACATACGTATATTGCTTTTATGATGATGCATGCTAGACGAAATAAGAATTTTCAATTTGAAAATGATACGCTTCAATATATTCAAGAAGTACTCGAACAATTAGTAGGTAGTTCCTCACCAATTGAGCGAGATTTGTATATCCGACAGCTATCAAATGAAACGACGATTTCGGAAGAAGCTATTTATGCCCAATTCCGAAAACTAGAGGCAAATCAAGTACGCTCTGCGAAAGTGGAAATGCCAACGCATACACCTTCGATGCCAGTCACGCAGCAACAAAAGCCTATGGACGCAGCCGAACGTGCCGAACGTTTATTACTGGCTCATATGCTTCATAATATAGATGTAGTGGACAGGGTATTACGTAGTGAGCAAACAGAGCCTTTTGTAAGAGATGCATATATGGCTGTTTTTGTTCGATTGGTAGGATTTTATGAGGAATATGGTCATCCAGATTATCAGCGCTTTGTAGAAATCTTAGATGACGCTGAATTACGCAAAATTGTTATGGAAGCTGCTTTAGTAGAACGTGATCCTGACCAGGCTGAATCAGAAATCGTAGATTCTATCCGACAGCTTCAAAAATATAGAATTGAGCAAGAAATTCATCAAAAGATGCATGAGTCAAAGGAAGCGGAGAAGATGCACGAGTATGCGCGTGCTCTAGAAATCGCCCAACAGATTATTCATTTAAGAAAATCGTTATCGGCGATTTAACCCGATTCGGTTGTTTAGAAGGAGGAAGGTTTATGGCGGACAAGTCTGAACGTTCAAAAGAGGTAGAAGTAGAAATTACATTAGATGAAGCAAAAAAATTACTACAAGAAAAGGCGAAAACAGAAGGTGAAATTTCGATGAAAGAAATTTCAGAGAAATTATTGCCTTATGAATTGGAAAATGAAGAAGTTTTCCATTTTGCTGAAGACCTTGAAAAAAATAAAGACATTCAAATTATTGGTAAAGAGGAATTTGAAGAAGAAAGCTTAATGAAAGAAGAAGCTAACGAAGAAACGTTCGATTTAAATGATTTGAGCGTACCTCCAGGGGTAAAAATTAACGATCCTGTACGTATGTATTTAAAAGAGATTGGCCGTGTAGATTTACTTTCTGCAGAGCAGGAAATTGCTTTAGCAGAGCGTATTGAGCAAGGTGACGAAGAAGCACGTAAACGTTTAGCAGAGGCAAATTTACGTCTTGTTGTATCGATTGCAAAACGTTATGTTGGTCGTGGGATGCTATTCCTTGATTTAATTCAAGAGGGGAATATGGGGCTTATTAAGGCAGTTGAGAAATTCGACTACCGTAAAGGCTTTAAATTCTCAACATATGCAACTTGGTGGATTCGTCAAGCAATCACACGTGCAATTGCTGACCAAGCACGTACAATTCGTATTCCTGTACACATGGTAGAAACGATTAATAAACTAATCCGTGTACAACGTCAATTGTTACAAGACTTAGGTCGTGAACCGTCTCCAGAAGAGATTGGTGAGGAAATGGATTTAACACCTGAAAAAGTACGTGAAATTTTAAAAATTGCGCAAGAACCTGTATCTCTTGAAACACCAATCGGAGAAGAAGACGATTCACACTTAGGGGACTTCATTGAGGACTCTGAGGCACAATCTCCTTCTGACCATGCAGCATATGAATTGTTAAAAGAGCAACTAGAAGATGTTTTAGATACATTAACAGACCGTGAAGAAAACGTACTTCGTTTACGTTTTGGTTTAGATGATGGACGTACACGTACATTAGAAGAGGTAGGTAAAGTATTTGGTGTAACGCGTGAACGTATTCGCCAAATTGAGGCAAAAGCACTTCGTAAGTTACGCCACCCTTCTCGTAGCAAACGCTTAAAAGATTTCTTAGAATAATTAACCAATACAATCCATTTATAATAAATGCAAACCCCGCCATCCTTTTAAGTGGCGGGGTTTGCCTTGTATTGGGCATTGCGACGAGCTGAAGAAACCAGAAGAAACTTTAAATAATTGCTAAAGGTATGTAAAAATATATAATTTGAACGGTTCTGTAGTCTCGTTTTTGCGACTTTTTACAGATGCTCTTTCATGAATTGTGAGATAAAATTGTATTACAACCATTATTAAGCAATGTTTGGAGAATATACGATGACAAATCCACGGAAAAAAATTATTTTAAATGAGATATTGTTTTGGAAGCAAAATAAGCTATTGCCAGAGCACTACTGTGACTTTTTAGCGACTCTTTATGCAGAAGGAAATGATATAGAGGAGTTAGAGTCTGCAACTCATAAACAGGCTGTATTGCCTTTAGAAAAAAGAAAAATGTTGTTCTTCATTGTGGTATTAAGCTTGAGTATGATGGTGCTCTTGTATTTTTATTTTACAGTAACTACTTTATTGCTTTTTTTAACAGGCATTGTAGTGATCGCTGCAGTTACATTATTCATATTAGCTTTCCGTTTTGCGAGCCAAAATAACTTATTAGCACCTGCTCTGCATATTATTGCTGCTATATTGTTATTTAGTTTATCGATTCGCATGTATACTACATATTTTAGTGGAAATAATTTAGCGTTATTTGCCTTTATCGCGGCAAATTGTGCCGTGTGGTTATTTTCAGGGTTAAAAATGAAATTGCTTTACTTCACAGTCTCTGGGGTACTCGGCCTAGTGGCACTAATTGGCTATTACTTGTATAATTTTATGTAATTTAAATACCCTTCTATGACCTATTCTTTGTGCATAGAAGGGTATTTGTTTTTTTAATATAGCAGTATGACTTTATTGAAAAAGTAATTTTGTGAGAAGTTTAATAAAAAAATAGCAATTAATATTATATTAAAATAATAGTATGACCTATTTATGCAAATATCATTATAATTAGGCAGCTTAATACAGCATAAAGGTTTAACTCGCAAGTCGTAATTTTATTTTCATTGTTAGACGTATATGAATGCATTGCAAGTGGCAAAATATTTGCGAGCAGAAAACGAATGTTAGTGTGGAAAGAGTTCTCCATAAGCCCAATTATTGGTTTTAACAAGACATATTTTATCCAATTGATACAGAAATGTCGAAAATGTTACAAACAAAGGAAAACTTAGCGAATGGGGCTTTTCGTTTCATGTGTAATGCAGTACAATATTAGATGTTGACTGATTCTATATTATAATAGAAGTAGATTTATTAATGAGGAGGGGAAACATATGAAAAACAATCCAGTCGTTCCTTACATCTTGATTCTGGCATTTGGTATAGGTCTTATTTTCTTCATGTCTTTACAAGGCGCAGATAACAAGAAAGAAATTGCTGCTGAACATGAGGGTGGTGGCGAAACTACAGAAGCTAATGATGATGGTTCTGCATTAGTACAAACTTGTATCGGTTGTCACGGTGGTGACTTAACTGGTAGTGTTGGTCCAAACCTACATGGTTTAGATGAAGCTCATATCGTGGACGTGTTAACTAACGGTATTCCAGGAACTCCAATGACACCAGGAATGAAAAACGAAGCAGAAGCGAAAGCAATCGCTGAGTACATCTCTACTCTAGAATAGTTTAAAAAAGTGGCTGTACTAAAAGTGTATTTACGCTTTAAGTACAGCTTTTATTATGATAATGGAGTTGCTCAAAATATGAGACAACTCCATTTGTTTTTTTGTCCAACATCATACATACTAGAATGGACTCTATATAAGGTAGGCGGTTAAAAATGAACGCACAAAAATTATCAAAAAGATTAGAAACAGTGGCAAAATTTGTTCCAACAGGTGCGGTTGTGGCGGATATTGGCAGTGATCATGCTTATTTACCTTGCTATTTAATTCATAAGGAAATAGCTACTTGCGCAGTAGCAGGCGAAGTTGTGAAAGGTCCTTATGATTCAGCGGTTGGACAAGTGAAAAAGGAAGGATTAACGGAAAAAATCACGGTTAGATTAGCTGACGGCTTAGCTGCAGTGGAAGAATCAGACCATGTAGATACTATTACAATTGCTGGTATGGGTGGTCCACTTATTGTGTCCATTTTAGAGAAACATCCCCAAAGTTTACAAGGTGTCACTCGTCTAATATTGCAGCCCAACATTCATGCAAAAGTTATACGGGAATGGGCTTTAAAAAATAATTGGGCAATTCTGGACGAAGATATTTTAGAGGAAGACGAAAAGATCTATGAGATTCTTGTCTTACAACGAGGACCGATGGAGCTAACAGAAGCAGATATTTTATTTGGACCTAAACTAGTACTTCGAAAATCACCAGCATTTATGAAAAAATGGAATAGAGAAAAAGAAAATTGGCAACGCGTTTTACATTCTATTGAAGGGGCCGAGCCAACACTAGAAATTAAGGAAAAACGTGCAGAATTAAAAGCGCTACTTCATTTAGTGGAAGGAGTTTTATAGCATGAAATCTGTTAACGGTCAGGAAATTATACAGTTATTTGAATCATGGTCGCCAAAAAAACTTGCCTGTATGGAAAACGATCCAATTGGACTTGCAATTGGCACGTTAAATAAACCAGTAAGTAAGGTTTTAGTCACATTGGATGTCAATGAAGCAGTAGCGGACGAAGCTATCGCTCAAGGATGTGAACTGATTATCGCACATCATCCGCCAATTTTTAGACGCCTAGCCAATATTCGTACTGATAATCCTACAGGACAATTATACGAAAAGCTTATTAAACATGATATTGCTGTATATGCCGCACATACAAACTTAGATGTGGCGGAAGGTGGCGTCAATGATTTATTGGCTGATGCATTGATGCTGGAAAATCGTTCTATTTTAGAAGAAACGTATGCGGAGGATGTTCTGAAGCTAGCTGTATTCGTACCAACTGCAAATGCGGATACATTACGTGAGGCATTAGCGAAGGCAGGAGCTGGTCGTATAGGGGCATATGAAGCATGTAGCTATACTACAAGTGGGGAAGGTCGATTCCGCGCGCTAGAAGGGGCTAATCCGTATGTTGGATCGGTTGGTGAGTTACATGTAGAGGAAGAAGTCAAAGTGGAGGTTGTATTCCCAACGCCTATTAAAAATCGTGTATTAAAAGCGATGTTAAATGCCCATCCATATGAGGAGCCAGCATATGATGTAATTCGCTTAGATCAGCAAACGAATATTATGGGATTAGGACGTGTTGGCTATTTACCTGAAGAAATGACGTTAAAAGGCTTTGCGGAATTTGTAAAGAAACAACTAGATGTGCCAGCTGTTCGTGTTGTCGGCGATTTGCAATCTAAAGTAAAAAAGATTGCCCTTGTTGGCGGAGACGGAAATAAGTATATTTATACGGCGAAGCATGCTGGAGCAGATGTGTTTTTAACAGGTGATATGTATTTCCATACTGCACAGGACGCACAAGCAATTGGTTTACAAATTGTAGACCCAGGTCATCATGTAGAAAAAGTAATGATTGCAGGGGTTGCGAAAAAAATGGCGACGATGTGTGAAGCAAAAAAATATACAGTAGAATTTGTTCAATCTGCTATTCATACAGAACCATTTTTATTTGTTTAAGAGAGGGGAATGGGAGTGGCAAATGGGAGACCTGCTGGCAATAATGCGGGCAAGTTATGGATAATGATTGGTTTACTAATTGCTGTGTTCGGAGGCGGCATGACAATTATGACGAATATGATGAATGAGAAAAAAATAGATGCAATGACCGAGCAATGTGAAGACGATGGGGGCAAAGCTATTGTATCGAAAGAAAAGAATTTTTTATCAACAAACTATTCGTTTGAATGTAAAAAATAGTATGTGAATAAACGCAACTTTTAGAGGTAATTCCTTTAAAGGTTGCGTTTTTTTTGTTGTAAATGAACTATTGTCTATAGCCAATTTTTATTTAACTGCTGTTGATTTCCGCTACGGGAGGACGCTTTCCGCGGGCACACCGTAAGCCGCAACCCTCGCTAACGCGCGGTCTGTTGCGTCTTTCGTTGTGTGCTGTTCCCGCAGGAGTCGCCTCCCTCCGCTACAATCAACTAGTATCACATTCCTAGATAACTATTGCCGTTGAATTCCGCTACAATAAACTAATCCTGTAGGTTGGGGAGTTCGAATTAATAACTATTAAAAATAATTGCCAAAGGACATCAAGGGTGAAGATGCATATTGTTACCACGTTAATCAATATTTAAAAAATATTGATTTTTCTATTAATTTGCGGTATATAAAAATTAATTAAATGAGAATCGATTGAGAATGTAAATTGAACTAATGTAGAAAAGTGTTGACGACAACAATAATGCTAGAAAAGAGGCGGTGAAAATTAAAAAGATTCCAGCACCATATTTATCTAATTCTACTATTTATTTTGTTATTATCATTAATCAGGGATTATGAAAGTCAGCCTATTTGGATAAAGGTTTTTGGGATATTTGGCATTTTAGGATTTTCCGTACTCACATATTTGGAGAGAGATAAATTTTTCAAAAGGTAAAGCGCTCTATCAAATTTTTATCCATTACATAATAATAAATAGCCATTAAACATAATTATTCCTCGTCAAATGAAAGGAGGTGAGCCATATGTTACCCAAAAAAACTGTGAGGGTGAAAATAGTCGTGTTAGCGTTGGTGGCATTATTGTTATGGCCATCTGGGTTTTGGCAGTGTCACATCATGTTATGTATGATCCTTTAATTGTTGCAACAACAACAGTTGTCACACAAAGTGATCCATTCAACCGCGGAGACGTTTCTCGTAAATGTTTAGCACCAGGACCAATGACACAATATCCAAATGAAGGTGGCACTTGGGAGTATGGATTTTGGAATGCTAAAGTTCGTTCATACTACACAGTGGATCGCTGTCATGGAAGCACGGTGATACTGAATTCATATCTTAATTATGATTAATGACTTAATAAATATTTTTTTACTTAATTTGAACAATTAAATTAGCAAACTTTAATAGAATTATTGATTTTGAAGGGGGATTTCTGTAAGAAAAGAGGAGGTGAAAATGCGGTGAAAATTAAAAAAATTCCAGCACCATATGTTTATCTAATGCTAATATTTATTTCGTTACAATCATTAATCAGGAATTATGAAAGTCAGCCTATTTGGGTAAAGGGTTTTGGTATATTTGGCATTTTAGGATTTTCCGTACTCACATATTTGGAGAGAGATAAATTTTTCAAAAAGTAAAGAGTCTATCAAATTTTTATACATGATTTATGGAAGGAGATAATTATGAAATTTAAAAAATTCGCATTAATAGTGTGTTGTTTAGGATTAATAGGGAGTATGTTTTCATTTGATTTCACGAATGTACATGCAGTACAAATGGATTCTAATTCGGATGAATCAGGAACAATGGACCCTTATTTAGAAGAATATCTAAATGATCTTGTTTTTAATGAAGATACCGATTTTTATAAAATATTAACAGCAATTGAATTATTACCTTCTGATATGGAGGAACTGAGTGCCGATGAAATGGCAGAGTGGTTATCTTTAGAATCCGGTGTAGAAGTGTATGCAGAAGGGGATTCGTTAGTTTTCCCTACTTTTAAAAATAAAGAAGTTCCAATTGGGCTTTCTTCAAGGAAAAGCATGACAACTTTTGCCTCTTGGACTGACTATGCTGGGTGTATTGGTGCTGTTGGATTAGCAGCACTACAAAATGCATTACCAATAACAAAAGTGGTGAAAATTAGATCTACTTTACAAGCTTTAGGCGGGGCTACTAGAGCCATTCGTGCTATCCATACAAACTATAAGTATTATCGATCTCAAAAATATTCTGTTCAAACTTCTTTAAATAAAGCAATAACTGATATTGTTGATAGAAGAAAATTAGGTGCTGATACAAGACAATTATTAACAGAACTATTTAGTGTAGGTATTGTTATAAATTCGTGTAAGAAATTGTTTAGCTATGAATTTGATGAAAAAAGACTAGATGGAAATAAGGTTGCTGTAAACACATTATCTTCTTAATACTGTTTAGATATTAAAAATAGATACATCATTTTTTTATGAATACTAGAGAAGATTAATATCGATTAACTCGATTAATTACTATAGCTTCCATACTTATATTGGATAGGAAGTTATCTTTCCTTGAAGAGATCCGCAAAGCAAGTATTTTATCGGACTAGTCATCGGTACAATTAAATGACTAAAGGAGTAATTGATATGATTATTCAAACAAAGGATATCGGCATCGAAATTAGTGGGAAAACGATTTTTTCTGATATTTCATTTGTGATTAACCCTCGTGAAATGATTGCCATTACTGGTCCGTCTGGTAGTGGCAAAACAACACTTTTAAACTGTCTAGGGCTTATTCAATCAGTCAATAGTGGGGAAATAATAATCGAAAATCAAAATGCTAGTAAATGGAAGGAGAAAGAAAAAACAAGTTTTTGGAAAGAAAAAGCGGCATTTATTTATCAAGACTATGGCATCATTGAAGATGAAAACGTCAGTTATAACGTGACATTAAATAAGCGACAAGCAAAAACAAAAGTTATTGACGAAATCCTACATACAGTTGGACTCGGTGGAAGAGGTCAAGATATGGCGGCTGTTTTATCTGGGGGAGAAAAACAGCGATTAGGCGTAGCGCGTGCAATTTATAAGAAAGCTACTATTATATTTGCGGATGAACCAACAGCCTCTCTTGATAAATCGAACAGAGAAATTATTATTAATCTATTAAAAGCATGTAGTCAGAACGGTGCTAGTGTCATTATTGCTACACATGATGAACGGCTAGTCAATGTTTGCGATAGAAGTATAAATTTGCTTGAATTTGACCAATTGAGGGAAAACGGCAAGTTATAGTTGGTCGCTGTTCACTGGTTACGATCCATTTGTATGTAAAAATAATTTAAATGGCCACTATACAAAATTTAGCCTTAGTCTATACTTGATTTAACGGTATGCAGAAGGGAGTGGCGAAATATGTTTATCCGTTTAACAAAGGAGCAACAAGAGCAAATCATCGCCGATATACAACGCTTTTTCTATAATCAACGAGATGAGGATATTTCGGATTTTGAAGCGGAAAGATTATTTGATTTTGTGAAAGAAAATATTGCTCCATATATTTATAATGCAGCGATTTCAGATGCAAAATATGTAGTGGATAGTCAATTATCAGCTATTGAAGATGAGCTAGTAGCTTTGGAGCGCCCAATAAAAATAAAATGAGAACAAAAAGAGAAACGATTATTAGAAAATCGTTTCTCTTTCTTTAGTGGGAACAATTTTTATTCGTATACTTTAGTTTAAAATCAAAAAAATGACAGTTGAATAATTGACAAGGACAATATAAATATGGTAATTTTATCTCGAATTAAAGATACATGATTCCGAAGCAATTGAGAAGTGAAGGTTGCTTTATGATTTTTGATTGAATAAGGTACTGTTTATTTGAACACCATGAGTAAGAGCGCAAATTTTTTGAAATTCACCAAAGAAAAAAGCAATCAGAAAAACACTTTTTGGGTACGAATAAGGAGGAATAGAGATGTTGAAAATTGGGATTATTTTAGGTAGTACACGTGAAGGGCGCGTAAGTCCACAAGTTGGTCAGTGGGTAAAGGAATTAGCAGAAAAACGTCGTGATGCTGAATATGAAATTATCGATATTGCCGATTTCAAGTTACCGCTTTTAGGAGAACCAGGAGGCGATGCTTCTGGAGCCGCAGCATGGTCACAAAAAGTTGCTGCTTGTGATGGGTTTGTTTTTATTGTGCAAGAATACAATCATTCTATTTCAGGAGCGCTTAAAAATGCTTTAGATTATTTACGTGAGGAATGGAATAATAAAGCAGCGGGTATTGTGTCATACGGTTCTGTAGGTGGGGCACGTGCGGCGGAACATTTACGTGGTATTCTTGGAGAATTATCGGTTGCCGATGTACGTGTACACCCTGCATTGTCTTTATTTACTGATTTCGAGAATGGTAATGTGTTTAAACCAAAAGATGTGCAAGCTGATTCAGTAAACCAAATGTTAGATCAAGTCATTCCATGGGCAACAGCTTTAAAAACAATTCGCTAATAAACGGTGGAATAATAATAGATTGCAAATAGCATGCTGGCGTATGTCCAGTATGCTATTTTTTGGTGTTTTTCTGGTGTCAGGCACCCAAACAATTTTGAAAAAAAAGAAAATTCCCCATTGGTCACTCCATTGCATTATGTTAATATAGCCGTATAACATTAGTTAGTTCTTCCGTGAAATCGAAATTCACATTCTAATTACAAGGTGGGGAAGTATATGAAAACTATAACTGTTCAACATTATGATGCATTTAGCCATGTCCCGAATATGGGCAATCCAGCTGGCGTTGTAGTCGAAGGAAATCAATATAGTGAGCAAGAAATGCAAGAAATTGCGAAAATGGTGGGCTTTAATGAAACAGCCTTTGCTTTGACGTCTGAAAAAGCTGATATACGCATTCGTTATTTTACACCAGGTCATGAAGTCGATTTATGTGGACATGCCACAATGGCGACTATTTATGCATTACAAACACAAGGTTTATTAGCAAACAAAACGTCTATTACAATCGAAACAAAAGCAGGTATATTACCCATTCGTCTAGAGGAAAAAGATGAGAAGCTATACATAACAATGCAGCATGCTGCACCACAATTTGAAGCATTTAATGGCTCTAGAGCTGCGCTTGCTGAGTCAATCGGTATTGACGAGGATGAATTGCATTCAGACTTACCAATTGTCTATGGTAGCACTGGATTGTGGACCTTACTAATACCTGTCCAAAAATTAAGCTCTTTCAAAAAGATGAATCCACAAACCGCTACATTTCCGTCTATTTTAAAGGAGATGCCAACAGCTTCCTTGCATCCATTTTGTTTAGAGGCATTAGATGAAACGGCAGACATGCATGCGAGACATTTTTCTTCACCGTACTCTGGCACAATTCAAGATATCGTAACGGGAACAGCTTCAGGTGTAATGGGAGCATACTATGCAAAGTATGTTAAGAATGAAATAACATTTCCGAAAACCCTTATTGTTGAACAAGGACAAGAGCTTGAGCGAGACGGTCGTGTGTATGTACATGTAAATAAAGCAGACAACCATTTAGACATTTCGATTACTGGAACGGCTGTCTATGTCAACGAATTAAAAGTGCAAATATAAGTGCCAGTCACTCAAACAATTTTCACACAATTTTAAACAAAAGAGACTGTTCATCTCCAGAACAGTCTCTTTCATTACTTTTGAAAAATATCACAAACTCTACCTATTTGGCCATCCGTTAAACGAACCTTAATGCCATGTGGATGATGTGAAGAATTGGTTAAAATATCTTTGACAATCCCTCTTGTTTTCACCCCTGTTCGTTGATCTTTTTTGAGGACAATGTTGACCTCAAGCCCTGGGTGAATATCTTTTCTATTTTGACCGTTCATATTTAACCTCACATGTATATAGAATGATTCAAATTATAGCATAGTTGCAGTTAGTTACCAATTGCAAAAAGTGATTGAAAGAGTGAGGCTAATAAAGCAACGAATAAAGTATCGTCCGTCTGGAACAGTTTATAAACAATGCCTTCTCGTACAATTCCATCTTCTATGTAGTTAGCACTGGCAATTTTTTCATCATTACAATATAAATAAGCTGTTGATGTGAAATCTTTCTCAAAGCGAAAAATAAGACCATCCATCGTAAAGGAATAGGAAGATTCTAATAATTGAACAGTTTTTCTTTGGATAGGTATGATACTCCTATCAGGCATGATGATTTCATGACTGACATCTTTTGTGAGTAGTGTAGAACGCACTTGAAAAAGGGGTTCTCCGTGAATTGTCCGTGTTTCGTAACGGTGCGGTAACGGTTGCTGCGATGCTATTAGTGAGGCTGCATTGAGCACTTTCCCGATGTTTGAACGCTCAACTTTTTGAAGTAAGCAAACTGTTTCATTTTGACTGTTTACAATTGGTAATTTTGAAAGTCTATCAAATGCTTTTGGATATGCAAGTGTAAATGTTGCCATAAAAAACCTCCAATCTACTTACTATACGAGTAAGTTAGACTGGAGGTTTCACTATTTTGAATAGAAATAAATATCCCGCTCAATGCACGTTTTCTTGAGTGGAATGATTCATTATGTATCGCTGTAATAAAACTACATTTGATTGTAATTGCACTACATAAATGTAATAATATTTCGAGAAAAAAAGAGAATAAGTAACAATATTATGCCTTTTAAAAAAAACGAACTTGTGATGAAATTGTGATTGTAGTAAAATTACATTAATTTCAGGAGGTGATTTATTGTTAAGTTTTGAAGAACGAATTAAAAGTAAGGTGAATACGCTAACAATTTCGGAGATGAAAGTTGTTGAACAGCTGAAAATGCATAAACAACCATTTTTGTTATCCATGAACGAACTCTCAACATTAAGTAATGTGAGTGAGCCGAGTGTTGTTCGTTTATACAGAAAGCTTGGGTATGCTAGTTACCAAGAGTTAAAAGTGGCACTCGCTCAAGAGCAAGTGAGTAACCATTACACCTCAACGTCGAATCAAAATGAGATTAAGGATGAGGATCTTGCAAATGTTGTTTTTGATAAAATAGCAGATCAGCTTTCTATAGCTATGTCGATGACTAAGGAGAAAATAAATATCACCCAGATGGAAGAAGCTGTTCAAATTATATCTAAAGCAAGAAGACTTTTTTTCTTCGGACAAGGTCTTTCAGGTACGATTGCAGAGGACGGCGCCCATAAATTTATGAGAATTGGCGGTACGACTATTGCTGTTCAAGATCCACATTATCAAGCGATATATGCCAACCATATGAATAGTGAAGATGTTGTCATTGTAATTTCTCATTCGGGAGAAACGGTCAATATTATAGAAGTTGTTAAAATGAGTCAAAAAAGCGGAGCATTTGTCATTGTGATTACATCAAATGCCAATACAACGCTTGCCAAAATGGCTGATATACTACTCCTTACACAGGCACAAGAGACTGAAATACGGTCGGATGCGATGGTAAGTCGCCTTGTACAACTAGCTTTAATAGACACATTATTTACTAGGGTTGTTGCCATTGGAGGTAGCCAAGTAAAAGAATCTATCAATATTTCACGCTTAGCTGTTACAAGAATGAAAAAATAAGCGTTTAACAAAAGTGTATGCGTTGTCACCTTAGAGATAAATGAATTTAAGGAGGATACATTAAATGTTAACAGGTAATTCACTCATTATCGGGTTTGTTCTTGCTCTCATTGTTTTATTTGTCCTTATTATTCGATTCAAGTGGGATGCTTTCGTCTCTCTTTTAGTAGTCGCCCTTAGCCTCGGCTTATTATCAAGCATTCCTGCTAAAGAAGTTCCCAGTATCATCGCCACAGGATTTGGCAACACGCTAGCTGGTGTCGGTATTTTAATCGGACTTGGGATAATATTTGGTCAATTTTTAGCATCATCTGGTGCGATTAATAAAATTGCTACTGGAATGCTTCGCGTTTTTGGAGTCAAAAAATCTCCATACGCAATTGCCATGACATCCATTACTGTGTCAATTCCTGTATTTTTTGACGCAGCCTTTATTATTTTACATAAATTAATTCAAAACCTTTCTTTTAAAACAAAAATCTCACTTACTACTTTTGTTGCGATTCTTTCGATTGGGTTAATTACAGCTCATAGTGTAATTATTCCGACACCAGGACCATTGGTTGTCGCAGACCAAACAGGGGCAGATATTGGGATGTTCTTTATTTATGGATTGTTAGTTTCTATTCCTGGCGTACTAGTTGGCGGTGTAATCTATGGGAAATTTATTGGCAAGCGAATTACAAATGAGAGCCGTCTTGATGAATCTGACATTTCGGAAGTAGACAGCTCGCTTTCAGGAAGAAAAGAAATTTCAACCGCTCTTTCTTTTGGAATGCTCGCTTTACCAATTATTTTGATTTTATCAAATACATTAATAAATTTACTTTTCAGAGACAACCCAGAACAATTCGTTCCGACATTTTTCTCAGTTATAGGAGATAAAAATGTTGCGCTATTAATTAGTGTGCTTGTCGCAATGTTTGTCTTAAAGCCATACATCAAGGAGGAGACTAAAACCGTTTTTGCCAAAGCTTTAGACCAAAGTGGAGCGGTCATCCTTATTACGGGTGCTGGGGGCGCCTTTGGAAAAGTTGTTCAAGAAACGGGCATTGGTGATTTAATTATTAGCATGATGCAAGGGCTAAACATCCCTGCTATATTACTCGCTTTCTTATTTGCACAAATTCTTCGTGCTTCGCTCGGATCTGCAACAGTTGCTCTTGTTACAACATCTGCCATTATGGGGCCGTTAGCGGCAGACCTAGGTGTATCACCAGTCGTGTTAGGTCTTGCAATCTGTGCTGGTGGTATCGGTTTATCACTACCTAATGATTCTGGTTTTTGGGTAGTAAGTAAATTTGGGCGTTTATCGATGACGGAAACAATTAAAGTTTGGTCAATCGGTGGTTTCTTATCAGGGGTGACAGTATTAATTTTCGTTTTCGTTCTAAGCTTGTTCCAAGGAATTTTACCAGGTTTATAATTTACTTGTTTAAAAGGCGGATGGCTAGTCCACCGTGATATTGAGTTGATTAAGAGGCATGAGGTACTTTATATCAGTGAATGAACAACTAGATTGGAGCTGAAGTTAAATTGAAGAAAAAAATAGGATTTATTGGACTTGGCATTATGGGCACGCCTATGGTTCGCAACCTTTTGAAAAAAGGGAACGAGGTGACTGTGTACGACCTAAATACAATAGCGGTTGATACACTAGCAAAAGAAGGGGCAAAAACAGCTACCTCTGGAAAAGAGGTTGCACTAACAAGTGATGTTGTAATTACAATGTTGCCGGAAGGGAGACATGTTCAGCAAGCTATTTTTGGAGAACATGGAGTTATGCAAGGTGCTCGTGAAGGAATGGTCATTATTGACATGAGCTCTGTCACACCAGTTGAATCAAAAGAAATGTTCGAGCTTTCTGCAAAACAAGGAGTTCATTTTCTTGATGCACCAGTTAGTGGTGGCGAGCCAAAAGCAATTGATGGGTCACTAACTATCATGGTTGGTGGAAAGGAAGATGTTTTTGAAAGTGTTAAAGACATTTTATATGATATGGGGAGTGACATTGTACTTGTCGGTGACGCAGGTAGCGGATCTACTGCAAAGCTTGCAAATCAAATTATTGTAAACCTAAATATTGCTGCGATATCAGAAGCACTTGTGTTTGCGACAAAAGCAGGTATTAATGTGGAAAAAATGTATCAGGCAATTCGCGGTGGTCTTGCAGGAAGTACTGTAATGGATGCAAAAATTCCAATGATGCTGGATCGGAATTTTAAAGCGGGTGGACGTGTCGACATTAATCTGAAAGATCTAAACAATGTAATGCATACTGCTCACGAGCTAGCTGTTCCACTTCCGTTTACAGCACAGCTTTTAGAAATTTTCTATTCTTTAAAAGCTAATGGAAAAGAAACCCTTGATCATGCAAGCATTGTCCAGCACTATGAGAAATTAGCAAATGTTGAAGTTTCAAGAGAGGTGCGATAAATGACAGCGAGTAAAGCATCTGAACTATTAGTAGGCTTTCATGAACCAAGTCGCGAGCAAATCCAAGCAAAACTAGTGGATGCTCGAAAAGGGTTTAACCATAAAATCGTTATTCTTGATGATGATCCCACAGGTGTACAAACCGTGCATGGTGTTTCCGTTTATACGGATTGGACAAAAGCAAGCATTAAGCAAGGGTTCCGTGAGCAAAATCAAATTTTTTTCCTGCTAACAAATTCTCGCAGTTTTACCGCTGAGGAAACTATAGTTGTTCATCAGGATATAGCTCGCTGTGTACATGAGATTTCTGTACAAGAGGGAATTCCTTATCTACTAGTTAGCCGTGCAGATTCTACATTGCGAGGTCATTATCCGATCGAGACTGAAACAATGAAAAATACGATTGAAGAAATTTCTAATACGAGGTTTGACGGGGAAATCCTAATTCCTTTCTTTAAAGAAGGTGGTCGTTTAACAATCAACAATATCCATTTTGTTCAGTATGGAGAAGAACTTGTTCCTGCTGGTGAAACGGAGTTTGCTAAAGACCGTACGTTCAGCTTTAGCTCATCGCATCTAGGCGAATGGATTGAAGAAAAAACAAATGGTGTTTATAGAAAAGACGATACAATTTATATTAGCATTGAGGATTTACGTTCACAAAATATTGAAGCCATCAAAGCACAGTTGATGGAAGCTAAAAACTTTAAGAAGGTCGTTGTAAATGCAGTTGTTTACAGTGATGTTGAAGTGTTTGTAATTGCCTTGCTTCAAGCTATAAAAGCGGGAAAAACGTTTATTTTTCGAAGTGCCGCCTCCTTAACGAAAGTACTAGGAGGTATTTCAGATAAACCATTTTTAACTAGAGCAGAGCTTATTGCCGAAGAGTCCTCAAATGGAGGACTAATAGTAGTGGGCTCACACGTTCAAAAGACAACAGATCAATTGTATGCTCTTCTTGATAGCGGTCTCGTAACAGGTGTAGAGTTTAATGTTCATCTTGTTCATGATAATGATAAATTTCAACAGGAAGTTAACCGTGTCCGTATAACGTGCGAACAGCTGATTACTTCTGGAAAGTCCGTAGTTTATTATACGCGTCGGGAAAGATTGGACTTAGGTGAGGATCAAGGAGAAAACGAGCTTCAATTGTCTGTTAAAATATCACAAGCAGTGACAAGCATTGTCCATGACTTAAAAGTACGACCGAAGTACATAGTTGCAAAAGGTGGAATCACTTCTTCAAGTGTGGGAACAGTGGGATTATCAGTAAAGCGAGCTGAAGTAGTTGGTCAAGTTAAACCAGGCATTCCAGTGTGGAAAATAGGAGAAGAAAGCAAGTTTCCTAGTTCATCTTTCATTATCTTCCCTGGCAATGTTGGGACAACTAACACGTTAAAAGAAGTTATTGAAGTATTAGAGGGGAAACCAGGTCATACGTTGAACGAATTATAGAGATGTAACTGTGTAAAAACACCTCCAATCTACTTCCTAATTAGGTAAGCTAGACTGGAGGTTTTATTGTTATTAATTGGAAATCATTTTACCTGATAAAGCACGTTTCTCTTGCTCTGGATCGAATTCATTTTCCATTTTAGATACAACGACTGTCGCTACACCGTTACCAATTAAGTTTGTTACAGCGCGTGCTTCAGACATAAAACGATCGACACCGATTAACAGGGCAATCCCTTCTACAGGAATCATAGGGAATGCAGCGAGTGTTGCAGCAAGTGTAATAAAGCCTGAGCCAGTTACCCCTGCAGCTCCTTTAGAAGTTAACATTAATATAGCAAGTAAAGTAAGCTGATGCCAAATATCTAAATCAACCCCATAGGCTTGTGCAATGAAAATAGCCGCCATTGATAGATAAATAGAAGTACCGTCCAAGTTAAAAGAATAACCAGTTGGTATAACAAGGCCGACAACTTGTTTCGAACAGCCGTAATTTTCTAATTTGCGCATCATCGAAGGGAGCGCAGATTCAGAAGAAGATGTACCAATAACAATGAAAATTTCATCTTTAATATATTTAATGAATTTAAATATACTAAAGCCAAAGTAATGTGAAATTAAGCCAATAATGACAACAATGAATATGAACATTGTAATATAGACAGATAGCATTAAGAACCCTAAGTTCCCAAGAGATTTTATACCGAAGTTCCCGATAGTATAGCTCATAGCACCAAATGCTCCAATTGGAGAAATTTTCATGACCATATTAACAATTTTAAAGAATATATCTGCTACTTGCTCAAAAAACTTGATAACTGGTTTAGCGGGTTCACCAATAGCTGCTGCTGCTAAACCAAATAATACAGCAGAAAATAAAACTGGTAATAACTCGCCATTTGCAAGGGCACCGACAACATTATCAGGGATAATTTGCATTATAAATGCCCCAAAACCATGTTCAGCAGCTGCAGCTTGTTCTGTATATTGTGAAACATCCGCAGCATTTGCGGCATCTGTATTAAATCCTTTACCAGGTTGAATGATATTAACAATAAGTAAGCCGATTGCCAATGCGAATGTCGAGACAATTTCAAAATAAATTAAGGCCTTACCACCAATTTTACCGACCTTTTTTACATCACCCATGCTACCAATCCCGATAACAACAGTTAAGAAAATAATAGGTGCAATTAACATTTTAATTAATTTAATAAAAATATCAGCTAATATTTTTAAGCTAGCACCGAACTCTGGGAATGCAGCACCAACAATAATACCGAGTACAATGGCAATTAGCACCTGTACCGTTAAGTTTTTAAAATTTATTCGCATAAAACTTCCCCCTAAAAATATGTGAACTTTGTGAACGCTTTCATGTGGTTATCATAGCTGAAATTTTCCGACAATAGGTTTTATGGCCGTAAAGTTTCTATTGTTCATTTTGTTCATTTTTCATTTAATTAGGTAAAAAGCTAGTAATATCAACGGTTTGAAGCTGTTTTATAGTAGATAACAATTTTGCTAAACTATTATAATACAAAAGAAAAAACCCCACATAAAGTGGGGATAGATTTTTAATGACCAAAAGCTTTAAGGAGATACTATCTTTTGAATTTCAGTCAAAACTTTTTGCTGTTTAACATTAGCTCGATAGAAGTCATAAGCAGGTGCTAATTTTTCTTGAAAACGTTGACGTTCCTCTTCACTCATCATATATATTTCAAAATCATTTTCTTGCTGTAGCTTTCGTAAATCAGTGTCATTTATTAACACAGCCTGCTTAAATTGCCATTCGGTTGTTTCCTTCATCGCATCCATAAGCTGATTTTGGACTTTTGTCGGTAACTGTTCCCAAAATTTTTCGTTCATTAAAACTGAATAGCCTAAAATCCCATGATTAGTTAAAGTCATATTTTTTTGAACTTTATAAAAGCCCTTAGAATAAATATTCGAGGCAGTATTTTCTTGGGCATCGATAGCGTGTGTTTCTAAGTCAGTAAAAACTTCACTAAAGGAAATTGGCACAGGCGTTGCACCGACTAAGCTAAATTGCTTTTCAAGTGTTTTACTAGGCATTGTGCGTATACGTAACCCTTGTAAGTCTTCAAACGTATGAATGGGATGCTCAGCTGTTAATTGTTTAAAGCCATTGTGCCAAAAGCCGAGACCCCTTACTTGAAAAGGCTTTAGCTCATCTAATAATTGCTCACCAATTGGTCCTGTTAGTACTTGACGAACTTCATCATCTGTATGAAAAAGATAAGGGAGATCAAGCACTTGCCAATCGGGTACATAGGAAGTCATTTTAGAAAAAGTAGGAATAATCATCTCTACTTTCCCATCTTGTAAAGCCTTGAATTCATTTTCATCGTTAAATAACGAGGCATTTGGATAGACATGCACTTTTACCTTGCCATTTGTTTTTTTCTCAACTAGTTCAGCAAATTTCGTTGCAGCTTGTCCTTTTGGCGTATTTTCAGCTACAACATGACTCAAATGTATCCTAATTTGGGTATCGAGGCCCTTTTGTTCATCATCATAGGGGAGCGTTTTCGAAAATAATAATCCTTGCTGTATACTAAATACAATAGTTAAGATCAAAACGGTTGCAATAGTTCCAATAATAAATTTTTTCATATTTTTACACCCAATTGATTCGTATTTTCACATGTTTTTGTTATTCTAACATAAGGCATAAGCTAAAATATAGTAAGAGGGAGGCAATGGTCTTGAAATTTCAAAAGTTATCGATGAAGGGCAAAATCATGTCTCTTACTTTTTTTATACTTTTGTTGTCTTTTAGTATTGGTGGAACTTTTTTGCTTGGGTTTGTTATGAATGAACAGAAAGAAAAGCTGGCGGAACAGGCATTACTTGTTGCAAAAACGGTCTCACAGCTACCAGAAATGAAAACTGCTATTACTAATAGGGATTTTACAGAAGCGACTGAACATATTAATCCTGTTGTTGAAGAAATACGAGATATTAATGGGGCGCAGTATATAGTTGTTCTCGATATGCAACGACGAAAATATTCCCATCCAAATGCGGATGAAATTGGTACAATCTCACAGTCTGGTGATTTAAACGCTGCATTTTCTGAACATTTTTATACATCGATTGCACATGGTGAGTATGGAGATATGGTTCGAGCTTTCGTGCCAATTATGACAGATGATGGACGTCAAATTGGTGTTGTAATCGTTGGCTATAGTGTATTAACTGTGAGTGAACTTTTATTATCAATCCAAAAAGAGCTAATAATTACAGTAGCTTTATCCTTATTATTTAGTGCTTGGGGTGCTCACACGTTAGGTCGGCATATGAAAAAACAAATGTTTGGATTAGAGCCCCACGAAATCGCTAAAATGTACGTAGAACGCACTGAAACATTTAACGCGATGCATGAAGGGATTATCGCCATTGATACGGAATTGACGATTACCATTTTTAATGAAAAGGCATGTGATATATTAGGTGTGGCTGAGCGACCATCATCACTAATTGGGAAGAAAATTTTCGAGGTGTTGCCAGATACGCGGTTACCCGAAATATTAGCGCTAGATCGTCCTCTCTATAATCGTGAACTCTATATAAATGATCATAGCATTATGAGTAATCGTATTCCGATACAGGTTAATGGGAAAACCGTTGGTGCTGTAGCGATGTTTAAGGATCGGACAGAGGTGAAGAAACTAGCCGAGGAATTAACGGGAGTCAAGGCATTTGTTCAGGCATTACGTGTACAAACACATGAACATAAAAATAAATTGCATACGATCGCTGGCCTTTTACAGCTTGGACATCATGAACAAGCACTTTCCTATTTAACACAAGTAAAGGAAGAGCATGATGAAATCACGAATTTTTTAAATGAGCGCATTAAAAATGAAAATATTTCGGGGTTATTGCTTAGTAAAATTGCTCATGCGAAAGAGCATGGCATTACATTAGAAATAGACCGAGCGAGTCGTCTCACAACATTTCCTAAAAATTTAGATCATCATGATTTTGTCATTCTATTTGGGAATTTAATTGAAAATGCATTTGATGCATTAAAGGATAGTCCCGTTGAAGAGAAGATTGTGCATATTTCAGTAGATGAAGATGATGATGTACTTGCAATTTTAGTAACAGATAACGGAGTGGGCATGACGGAAGAAGTAAAGGCACAAATTTTTAAAAATGGCTATTCGACTAAAGAAAAAAAGGGCCGAGGTATCGGATTGTATTTAATAAAAGAAATCGTGCAAAAAGGACAGGGTGAAATCGAAGTAATCAGCGAACCAAGTAAAGGGACAAGCTTTTTAATAACATTTTATCATTCTTAGTGTTCGGAAGTTTTACTTTATAAAGGACATTGTATGAAAGCATACATTATGCACTTCATGTGAGAGAAGTGTATTGAATTCGTTTAATAGAAGAAAGTAGTAATCGATTGTATGGAGGGCTTGATAGTGACGCAGATTAACGTGTTATTAATAGAGGATGATCCCATGGTGCGGGAGGTAAACCGTCAATTCATTGAAAAAGTTGCTGGATTTAAGGTAATAGGGCAAGCGTCGAATGGGGTAGAGGGAATAGACAAAATCAATACGCTACGACCAGATTTAGTGTTTATGGATATATTTATGCCAGAGCAAGATGGTATAACAAGCTTGCGAAAAATTCGTGAACTCAAAATTCCTGTCGATGTGATTACTGTAACAGCAGCCAATGATATGGAAACGGTAAAACAAGTTTTGCATCTTGGTGTCTTTGATTATATAATGAAGCCATTTTCATTTGAACGAGTGCAAGGTACGCTAGAAAACTACATGCGATTTAAGCAACAAATGCTAACCCAAAGGGAGCTAACGCAAGGAGAGCTCGATCAGTTATTCCATTATCATAGTGGAGAAGGGAAGGCTGAAGTAGCAAGTGAGGAGAAAACCGAAAAAAGCTTGCCAAAAGGTTTTAATCGAGCGACACTGGAGAAAGTGGTCCATTATTTGCAATCGGTAGATGGTGCATCAGCAGAAGATGTGGCAAGCGGTGTTGGAATTGCACGCGTAACAGCAAGACGATACTTAGATTATCTAGAAAAGCAAAAGGAAATAACGATGGATGTTCATTACGGTGGCATTGGTCGTCCGATTAATTATTATTTTAGTAAGTAATAGGAATAGACAGAGACATTATTTTGAAATTTTATAGGGTAAGGTGTTTGTGAAGTAGGCGATAACTGCGATAAAAGCTTACAGGGTTGTCGGCTTAGAAGTGCATACAAAAAGTAATCGCTGTAGCGAACAACTACGTTCACAGCAAAAAAGTGTTAGATTGATGGGAGTCAATCTAACACTTTTTCTTTACTGTCGCAAACTTTCATTCATATCTCCAAAAGGTGGATACAAATTAGTAAGGCATAATTTTATCGACAGGCTTAGGCGTTTTAATTTTTGGTAAAATTTTATCAAGTGTAACGGTACGTTGGATACTATGCGTCGTTTCATCATTTTCATCAAATTGCTCAAGGAAATTAATAACCTCTTTCACAATAGGTGTTGGTGTGGAAGCACCTGCAGTGACAGCAACTGTATTAATTCCTTTTAACCAATCAACTTTAAGTTCAGAAACGTCTGCAATACGATAAGAAGGTGTACCTGCAATTTCTACAGATACTTGTGTTAGACGGTTCGAGTTATTCGATTTAGGATCGCCAACAACAATTAATAAATCTGCTTCTCCTGCTTGCTTCGCAACGGCCTCTTGACGAACTTGTGTTGCTAAACAAATTTCTTTATGAACTTCAATATGTGGGAATTTTTCTTTTAAACTATCCATTAAATGAGCAACATCCCATTGACTCATAGTCGTTTGGTTTGTTACTAGCAATTTATCATTTGTTAAGTTTAAAGCATCAATATCCGTTGAAGATTGTACTAAATGAACATGGTCTGGAGCAACACCGATTGCACCCTCTGGCTCTGGATGGCCCTTCTTACCAATATAAATAATATCGTAGCCTTCAGCTGATTTTTCACGAATTAAATCGTGTGTTACTGTTACGTCAGGACATGTAGCATCAATGGATACTAGGCCTTTGCGTTTCGCAATTTCACGAATTTCAGGTGAAACACCATGCGCAGTGAAAATAACAGTGCCTGTTTCTACCTGTTCAATAATTTCTAAGCGATTTTCACCGTCTAATGTAATGATACCATCTTCTTCAAAGGCATCTGTAACATGTTTATTGTGCACAATCATCCCTAAAATGTAGATAGGTCTTGGTAATGTTTTATCGAGTGCGGCGTTACGTGCAATGACCATCGCATCAACAACACCGTAGCAATAGCCACGTGGATTAATTTTTAATACTTGCATGGTTGTGACTCCTTTCAAGCTTACCTACCTACATTATAACGGACAGGCACGGCGAATACAAAGAAAGCCTCACTCCATAGGTGGCTGGAAAATACGGGGCTTAGATGGAATCGGTTCTTGTGGGGTAGGCGCAGCACTTTTTTGTGCTGAACGTCTACCTTTAGTGGAACCTGCTGCCTTACTTGCTGCCGCTGCATCAGTAGCCGCAGCTGCCACGCCTGCTGCTCCCGCTGCTGCTCCAGCTGCAGGCAGTCCTTGGAAGCCTTTATACAATTTTAAAAGTGAAGGGATGTTTTTCACCATTGGCATTGCTTGTTGTATATAAGGGGTATACGTTTTGGCAGAATTAAATAAACTATTTGCTTGCTGTAAAAATGAGCCGATTTTGGAAGGTTCCTGTACGGGTGGCGTCGGCATTTGCCCTCCGAATGCCCCCCTCATTCCACCACCGGACATTGGAAAGCCACCTGGAATTCGTGGTTGAGGAAAACCTCCAGGCGGATAAAAGGACTGCGGTGGCATCTGAGGAGGTGTAGGCATCCGCATTTGCGCAGGCATTTGCGCTGGCATCTGCGCAGGCATTTGCATGCCACCCGGATACATAGGGTATTGATAAGGTGGTCTAAATACCATAATGATCTCCTTTCATTGTATGCTTTTCATTGATGACATACCTGATTATAGATATGATATGCAGACGCTGATGTTAGCGTTCGACAAATGCTAATGACTGAACAATTGAAAGGGCTCTTATGTGCTCTTTCATTTTAAGTTATGTAAGGCACGATAGAATGGATTATGAGGAAAAGAAAATTCTAAAAAAAACAATAAAACATTTACAATAGCAGGCGAATAATATTTTTGCTTATTTAAGGGAAAATCGGATAGCTTTTTGCAATTAAGTACATGTCCCAACAAAATTGCTAAGTGAGGTAGTTATTTGTGAAAGCAGTAATTAATAAATACAAGGCATAGCTCCATAGAGTTGGAGCCATGCGTACGGATTTTTACCGTAGAGAACCGTATAGAAAAGTAGTTGTTATAGTTGAATAGCGTATTTGATAGTGCAATTTGATCTAACGTTATTCATCATCATTCACTCGCAGCATTCTATATCCAACCCGAACGTGAGTCTGAATATACTTTGGTTGTGAGGGGTTCTCTTCTATTTTCTTTCGAAGAGTTGCCATAAATACTCGAAGGCTTGGAACATCTGACTGGAGAGCATTTTGCCATATCTCCTTCAATAAAAAATTATGTGTAAGTACTTTGCCAACATGCTTGGATAGAACAACTAAAAGTTTATACTCAATAGGTGTCAAGTGCACTTCCATCCCGTTAACAAACACGGTGTTTGCCACGTAATGTATTTCTAATTGTCCATTACCAAACACTGCTGACTCAGCTTCTAGCTGATGTTCGCTACTTATTCTTCGTAATGCTACACGTATACGCGCAAGTAGCTCCTCCACGCTAAAAGGTTTTGTGACATAGTCATCCGCACCAGCATCTAATGCGCTTATTTTATCGAGTTCTTCACCGCGGGCACTTACAACAATTATGGGCGTTTGGGTCCAACCACGTACTTTTTTAATAAAGTCTATCCCGTCCATATCAGGTAAGCCTAAATCAAGGATAATGACATGGGGCTTCAACGAAATAGCTTTTTGTAATGCACTAGAACCATCTTGTGCTATATCGAATTCGTAGTGCTGAGTAGTTAAGGTCATTCTAATTAAATTGCCGATTGCTACATCATCTTCTACGACTAAAATCCGCTTATTCATTTATACGGACAACTCCTTTTTTTAAAGTAAAACGAAAGATGGTTCCAGTCGGATAGTTATTTGCAACTTCTAATTCACTATCATGTAATTTTAAAATTGTTTGACATAATGCTAATCCTAAGCCTAAGCCCCTTCGACTGTCACTACGCTGAACTTTACCTGTTATAAACGGCTCGAACAGTTTTTCTTTTAACGAATCGTCAATACCTGGTCCGTTGTCAGCGATACTGATGTCAACAAACTCGTCACGATCTTTTGCAATGAAAGAGATGGCACTACCTGCAGGTGTATAGGTTAATGCATTATCAATTATATTTATAATTACTTGAATCATTAGGCGTGCATCCATCAATGCCATAAGTAATTCAGGCTCTACATGATAAGAAATGTTATGTGTGTTGTCACGTGGAGTAACATGCAGTAGTGCCTCTTGAATAATATCCTCCACAAGCTCTAACTGCATCTCTAATGCAAATTGCCCATCTTCTAACATCGAAACTGCCAGTAGGTTTTCAACCATTTGAACAAGCCATTTTGAGTTCTTGTATATATCTTCGTATAATCGTGTTTTTTCGATTTCAGGAATATGCGCTTTATTTGTTAACAGGATATCTGCATTACCAGAGATAGTTGTAAGCGGTGTTCGTAAATCATGAGAGATAGCACGTAAAAGGTTAGCTCTCATTTGTTCAAGCTCCGCTTCCTTTGCAACTTGCTCATTTAAACTTTGCAAATACCATTTATCGAGAGCGAATGAAAAATCATTCAAAATAGCATGTAAAATATCGCGCTCAAATGCGGGGAGAGGTGCTTGCTTAGAAAGAGCAATTCCTACAATACCCTTAACGTTTCCACTTGAAATAACAGGTAAATAATAGCCGTTCACTTCAGGAAAAATATCTGTTGATATACCAGCAAAATGTTTATTATTAATGACCCAATGTATTACACCTAATTCATTAGTATCTTTAAAGAGTGATGCTACGTTAGTATTCTCCATATTAGATAGACTTGTTGTTGGGAAAAAAATAGAGTTAGTAATTATTTTCTGCTCTATTTCAAAAAATTGTACAGGTCTTTCTACTAATTTAACAATCTGTGTCATGCCTTCTGTAATGATTTCTTCAATAGATTTGGCGTGTTGTAGTTTGCGATTTGTTTCTAGTAAAACTTCCATTCGATATGATTTACGAACAGCAACGATTGCCTGCTCTTTTATCTTTTTTGTTAAGCTACTTGTGATTATGCCAGAGAAAAACATAATGAGAAAAGTAATAGGATAATCCCGATGATATGCTTCAAGGGAAAATCGTGGCTCAGTAAATAAAAAGTTAAATAGAAGTACAGCTACTGCAGAGCTAATAATGTTCATTAGCCAGCCTGACGACCATATCGCAAGGATTAGCACAGTGAGAATATAAATCGTAATAATATTGGATTCACTAACTCCTATTGTAAAGAAAAATAAAGCTAAAATAGAGCCTAAGAGAAACACTACTGCCATTTTTAATAAATCTAACCATTCAATCGTTAGTCGATTTCGAACGCCAGTAGGCACATACAATCGTTCATTTTCTTGATCTGGAACTATATGCATAGTTAAATTCGGTGCAAATTCATTGAGTCTGTCACTGATTTTCGCATGTGGCAGCCACCATTTCTTTTTCAAAGCAGTTCTGCCAATTACTAGCTTTGTGACCCCACTTAAATGTGCATAATTGGCTAGTGCAGCTGCGACATCATTCTCTTGAACGATTACAACATGGCCGCCAAGTTGCTCGGTCAATTTCATATGTTGTTGCAATCGTTCATCATTTGCTTCACTAAAACTACTTTCTTGCACCTTTTGCACATAAAGCGCAGTAAATTTGCCATGTAATGCTTGAGCAAGTCTTACGGCAGTGCGAATAACTTTTGCATTAGTCGGGGAGCTGCTAATACCTACTAAAATATGTTCTTCAATTTGTTTCGTTTGTCTAATCGATTCGCTATCATTTATCTGTTTGTAATTAACCGTATCTGCAGTCCTGCGTAAGGCAATTTCCCGAAGTGCGACTAAATTTTGTTTGCGAAAAAAGGAAGCTAATGCTTTTTCAGCTTGTTGTTTATGATAGATTTTGCCTTCTTTTAAGCGTTGTATTAACTCATCTGGTTCAATATCCACAATCTTGATAAGTGCTGCTTGATCAATTAAATAATCTGGAATGCGTTCTCGCACTTGTACCCCCGTAATTTCTTCAACCACATCATGCAGACTTTCAATATGTTGAATATTTACAGTTGTATATACATGGATACCTTTCGCAAGTAATTCTTCTACATCCCCAAACCTTTTTGTATGACGCATAAGTGGAACATTTGTATGAGCCAACTCATCGATTAGTACGATTTCTGGTTTGCGTTGCAATACTGCATCTATATCTAATTCTTGAAAGTTTTTCCCTTTATAATGCAAATTTCTAGTCGGTATTTGCTCAAGTCCGTCAAGTAAGGCTAATGTCTCTGGACGTGGATGTGGCTCTATATAGCCAATTACGACATCTTTGCCAAGCTTTTTTGCTAGATGTGCTGCATCTAGCATGGCATACGTTTTACCTACGCCAGCAGCATATCCGATAAAAATTTTTAGTCTCCCTACAGTTGCTTGCTCCTGATGAATTCTTGCTAAAAATTCTTCTGGAGTGGGGCGCTCATTTTCCATCATCCTTCACCTCATTTGTATTATAGCGTTATCTGACATTAAGAAAGTGTAAAGATTTAACCCCTTTATCGTTTCTTAATACAAAATTCAATTTCCTAACACTACATTAATTTCAAAGTCAGTATGATGAAAACATCAAATGGAGGGAATGGTGATGTGAATTGATGGACTTTTATATGATTGGCTTATTAATCATTAGTTTTGCCAGTCTATATGCGTTAATAATTTGGTGCTACAAATTAGTCGAAGAGTAGGGGGAATCGCTATGGGCATTGTTATTGGAATTATACTTATCTTACTTTTTGGATATTTAGGGTACGCCCTCTTATATCCAGAAAATTATTAATAGGATGCAGGAGGAATAGCGTATGTGGCAAATAGCCATTGTTTGTATTATTTATTTACCGCTTGTTATCCTAATGGGCCATTATCTTTTTCATGTCACAATGCATAAAAAAACATGGCTCGATCCAGTGATGGATAAAGTAGATGGTGTCATTTATAAATTATGTGGCGTAAAGCAAGTGGATATGACCGGAAGACAATATGTGCTGTCGTTAATTATGTCGAATGCTTTTATGGTGTTCATTGGCTATATGCTATTGCGCATACAATCTTTTTTGTTGTTAAACCCTAATGAAATTGAAAATATGGAGGCAACGCTTTCCTTTAATACGATCATTTCATTTATGACCAATACAAATCTGCAGCATTATAGTGGTGAATCAGGTTTAAGTTATTTGTCACAAATGCTTGTCATTATTTTTATGATGTTCACATCGGCAGCGACAGGCTATGCAGCATGTATGGCGTTTTGCCGACGTCTAGTGGCCAAAAGTGATACTTTGGGCAATTTCTATGTAGATTTTGTACGGGTGATTACACGTGTATTAATGCCCATTTCAATTGTGGTTGCCATTATTTTAGTATGGCAAGGTTCACCTCAAACATTAAGCGCCAATAAAACCGTCCAAACAATTGAAGGAAAGATGCAAGATATCGCACTTGGACCTGTTGCATCGCTTGAATCAATTAAACATGTTGGTACAAATGGAGGCGGGTTTAATGGAGCCAATTCGACGACTCCTTTTGAAAACCCTTCCGTTATATCCAACATTGTAGAAATGCTATCTATGATGTTGCTACCTGGGGCTTGTGTTATAGCATTTGGCTTAATGGTTGCTTATAGAAAAAAGAAAACGATAGTTGGTAAGCAAGGGCTAGCAATCTTTGGTGCCATGAGTATGCTGTTTCTAATTGGGCTAGTAACAGTGTATATAGCTGAACGTGCTGGAAATCCACTTATTAGTGAGCTAGGTATTACACAGGCACTTGGCAGTATGGAAGGAAAAGAAATGCGCTTTGGTATAGCCCAATCAGCTCTTTTCACTGCTGTCACAACGGCTTTTACAACTGGCTCTGTCAATAATATGCATGATACTTTAACACCGCTTGGTGGACTTGTGCCGATGTTTAACATGATGCTAAACGTTGTATTTGGTGGTAAAGGCGTTGGGCTCATGAACATGATGATGTATGTGCTACTGACGATTTTTATTGCGTGCTTAATGATAGGCCGCACCCCACAATTTTTAGGAAAGAAAATTGAGGAAAAGGAAATGAAGCTTATAGCGCTGTGTATTTTAATTCATCCTGCTATCATTCTGTTATTTTCGGGTTTTGCTGTTGCTACGACAGCAGGCGTGGCAGGCATAACAAATCCAGGTGCACATGGTTTATCACAGGTGCTATATGAATTTGCTTCTGCATCTGCCAACAATGGCTCTGGCTTTGAAGGATTAGCCGATAACTCGACATTTTGGAATGTATCGACAGGGCTAGCGATGTTTTTCGGACGCTATTTAACCATCATAATTCAATTGGCAATTGCTTCGTTACTTGCTAAAAAAATGTTGCATAGCGATTCAATTGGAACATTGAAAACAGATACACCGATGTTTACATTTTTGCTTGTAGGAATTGTACTGATGATTGGCGCATTGACATTTTTACCAGCATTGGCACTTGGGCCAATTACAGAGCATTTACAAATACATTCCTAATGAGGAGGGACATAAATGGAAACTGGAAGGAAAAGTTTTATTTCGAGCGAAATAATCAAGCATTCCATGATCGGTACGTTGAAAAAATTTAATCCACTATATATGATCAAAAATCCTGTAATGTTCGTTGTAGAGATTGGATTTATTTTAGTGTTATTGTTATCGTTTTTCCCCCATTTACTTTGGAGCGGGGAAGGGGAGCATGAGCGACTCTATAATGCTATTGTCGCTATTATTCTCTTTGTGACGATTTTATTTGCTAACTTTGCAGAGTCTATAGCAGAAGGGAGAGGGAAGGCTCAGGTACAAACATTAAAAAATACAAAAACAGTAACACAGGCACGAGTTCTTTTAGCGGATGGTTCGGAAATAATGAAACAAGCACATGAGCTGAAAAAGGGAGATAAAGTTTTAGTTCAAGCGGGGGAGGTCATTCCGAACGATGGCGAGGTAATTGAAGGGATTGCGACTGTCGATGAATCGGCCATAACAGGGGAGTCGGCACCTGTTGTGAAAGAACGAAGTGGTGACTTTTCATCTGTTACAGGAGGTACGACTGTCACTAGTGATTGGCTTATTATTGAAATTACATCACTGCCAGGAGAGTCATTTTTAGATAAAATGATTACGCTAATAGAAGGGGCAAGTCGAAAAAAAACTCCTAATGAAATCGCGTTAAATACATTGTTAGTAAGTTTAACGATAATTTTCTTATTGGTTGTCGTGACATTATATCCAATGACTACTTATTTAAACGTGCATATTTCCATGGCAACATTAATTGCACTGACCGTTTGTTTAATTCCCACTACAATTGGTGGCTTGCTTTCCGCCATTGGTATTGCTGGGATGGACCGTGTGACACAGTTTAATGTTATTGCGATGTCGGGGAGAGCTGTGGAAGCGTGCGGTGACGTAGACACCCTCATATTAGATAAAACAGGAACAATCACTTATGGCAATCGCATGGCATCTGAGTTTTTACCTGTAAAGGGAGTAGCGCATCTAACATTGATGCAAACTGCATGGCTTAGTTCCTTAACTGATGACACACCTGAAGGAAAATCTATCTTATCGTTAGCATATGATTTAGGTGTGAATACGACAGATGCACAACATATTATTAAATCAAGTGAGCATATACCGTTTTCTGCACAAACACGGATGAGCGGATTAAATTTGCAGGATGGCACTCAAATTCGAAAAGGGGCTTATGATACGATTAAACAAGAAAGCATTGTTGCAGGGCATTCAATCCCTCAAAGTTTGGAGCAGTTAGTCCATCAAGTATCTTCTGTCGGAGGGACGCCACTTGTTGTGTCGATGAATCATAATATTTTAGGCGTAATCCATCTTAAAGATGTTGTCAAATCGGGTTTAAAAGAACGATTTGAACAGTTGCGGGCAATGGGCATTAAAACAATTATGTGTACAGGTGATAATCCACTAACAGCAGCAGCTATAGCCAAAGAATCAGGCGTGGATAGCTTTATTGCTGAAAGTAAGCCTGAGGATAAAATAAAGGTCATAAAAGACGAGCAGGCACTTGGGAAAGTTGTAGCGATGACAGGGGACGGAACGAATGATGCACCTGCATTGGCGCAGGCAAATGTTGGTCTTGCTATGAATTCAGGTACGAATGCAGCGAAAGAGGCTGCGAACATGATAGATTTAGACTCAAATCCAACTAAAATAATAGAAGTTGTAGAGATTGGGAAGCAATTATTGATGACGCGTGGCGCACTTACTACATTTAGTATTGCGAATGATGTTGCGAAATATTTTGCGATTATCCCTGCCATGCTGATGGTGGCAGTACCAGAAATGAGCTCACTTAACATTATGCAACTCGATTCACCGACAAGTGCCATCATTTCTGCTTTACTTTTTAACGCGGTTATTATTCCGTTATTAATTCCTATAGCAATAAAGGGCGTAAAGTATAAGCCGATGAGCGCTGCAAAATTATTACAGAAAAACTTGTTCATTTATGGACTTGGTGGCATCTTTGCTCCCTTTATTGGAATAAAGGGGATTGATTTACTAATAGGGCCACTGTTATCCATGCTTGGGCTATAGGAGGGACATGACATGAATCGATTTTGGAATAATGCAAAGCAAGCGTTATTTGTATCATTAACAATGTTTGTAATATGTGGTTTAATTTATCCTTTTACTGTGACAGGTATTGCACAAGGACTATTTAACGAGCAGGCAAATGGAAGCATTGTTGAAGTTGATGGTAAAGCTGTTGGTTCAGAATTATTAGGGCAAGCCTTTACATCACCAGCATTTTTTGGGGGACGTGTTTCTTCTATTAATTATAATGTGTATGCAAAAGAAGATATTGTACCAGATGAACATGGAGCAACTGTCTATGGAGGAGTTAGCTCAGGGACCTTTAACTATGCACCTTCCAATCCAGAATTAATAAAACGAATCGATGAAGACATTCAAACATTTTTAGAGGCCAATCCAACAGTAAAACGACGAGAGATTCCTGCTGATTTAATGACAGCCTCAGGATCAGGCTTAGATCCACATATTAGTGTGCAAGCAGCACAAATTCAAATAAACCGAATTGCACTTGCAAGTGGGCTGTCAGTAAAGGAAATTGAAGAAATTGTAGAGGTTCATACAGAAGGACGCACGCTCGGAATATTTGGAGAAGAGAAAGTAAACTTTTTAATGGCGAATTTGGATATTTTTAAAAGGATGAAGCAATAAAAATAGGCGATTATTTTTAGATTAAATTGAAAAAGGCAGATAGAGAAACGTAAATAGTTCGTTCTCTATCTGCTTAAATAAAAAGCGAGTGCACAATTTTTGTGAATTAACAATCATTTTAATAAGATTTTCCTCTTTGATAGATTCAAGTCCTCTTTCATCAAGTACAATCCAAGTAACGTTTTGTCATTCATCATCTTTGCCACCTTCAACTACCTCACTAGAAAACCCGTAATCTATAACATTTGGGGTATACCTGTTCTTATATAGTGAGGTTGTTCAACTGCAAAAGTCCATTATATCTTTTTTGCATTATTCACACTTTACATTTTTCATTGCATAATAGTCGCAATTAAAGTAAGTTTGTTAAAGGTTAGCGTTGCATCGATGAAAAAAATAATAGAATTTTGTAAATGCTTATGTTAATAGTAAGGAAACATACCTAAAAGGCCGAATCATGGTACAATGGGAAAGATGTAAGGAGGAACGAATTATGTCAAAATATACTGATTATAATTTTCAGCCATTTTTGCAGGACGCAATTGCAAAACTTGGCTTCACAGAACCAACACCAATACAAAAGGAAATTATTCCGCTAATACTTAAAGGTAAAAGTGCGATTGGTCAAGCACATACAGGTACAGGGAAAACACATAGTTTCCTTATTCCGATTGTGCAACGTATTCAAGTTGACAAGCAAGAAGTACAAGCTGTTATTACTTCGCCAACACGAGAGCTTGCTCAACAAATTTTTGATGCGTTAAATCAATTAATAGAAGGAACAGAGATTCAAGCGAAATTATTTATTGGGGGTACGGACAAACAACGCTCCATTGATAAGTTAAAAACGCAACCACAAATCGTTGTTGGTACACCAGGACGTATTCGTGATCTTGTTTCAGCTCAAGCGTTATTTGTGCATACGGCACCAATTTTAGTGGTAGACGAAGCGGACCTAGCGTTCGATATGGGCTTTATCGAAGAGATTGATGGCTTTGCTTCTCAAATGCCAGAAAAACTTGAAATGTTCGTATTCTCTGCAACAATTCCAGAACGTCTACAGCCTTTCCTAAAAAAATACATGGAAGCACCTGTACACATTCATATGAACGATAAACGTCCAGTAGCAGAAGGTATTGACTTTGTGCTTGTGCCTGTTCGTTCGAAATCACGCAACAAACGTTTACTAGATGTCATTGAAGGCATTAACCCGTTTTTAGCGGTCATTTTTACGAATACACGTAAAAATGCAGAGCATGTTGCTGGCTATTTAAACGAGCAAGGAATTCGCTGTGGTCAAATTCATGGTGATTTAACCCCTCGTGATCGAAAAAAAATGATGAAGCAAGTTCGCGATTTAGAGTTTCAATATATCGTGGCAACAGATCTTGCTGCGCGTGGTATCGATATTCAAGGGATTTCACATGTCATTAACTATGAAATTCCAGAAGATCTAGAATTCTTTATTCACCGTGTTGGACGAACAGCACGTGCAGGTAATAAAGGAACGGCGATTACATTATTTGAGCCTTCAGACGAGGACGCATTAGCACGCATTGAGAAAATGGGTATTCCATTTGAACAAAAGGATGTCAAAGATGGTGAATGGTCTGAACTAAAAGAACGTCATGCACGTAAAAACCGAGTGAAGCACGAAAATGAAATTGATGTAAAAGCAAAATCTCTAGTGCGCAAACCGAAAAAAGTAAAACCAGGCTACAAACGTAATATGAAATGGGAAATGGAAAAGATTAAAAAACGCGAACGTCGCATAAAAGCACGCGGCAAAAAATAAGGAGGCATATATATGTTACTTGGCTCACATGTTTCAATGAGCGGTAAAGAAATGCTACTCGGCTCTAGTAAAGAAGCTCTTTCTTATGGTGCGAACACCTTTATGATATACACGGGTGCTCCACAAAACACGCGTCGAAAACCAATTGCAGATCTTAATATTATGAATGGTCTATTACACATGAAAGAGTATGGCATGTCCAATATTGTCGTGCACGCTCCATACATTATAAATATTGCAAACACAGAAAAACCTGAAACCTTCCGTCTTGGTGTAGATTTTCTACAATCAGAAATTGAACGCACTGCTGCATTGGAAGCAACGCAAATTGTTTTACATCCTGGTGCACATGTAGGCGCAGGAGCAGATGCAGGTATTGCCAAAATTATTGAAGGTTTAAATGAAGTGCTTTCACAAGATTATCCTGTGCAAATTGCATTAGAAACAATGGCAGGTAAGGGAACAGAGTGTGGCCGTTCTTTCGATGAGCTGGCAAAAATTATTGATGGTGTTACAAATAATGAGCGCCTTTCTGTATGCTTTGATACATGCCATACGCATGATGCTGGCTACAATATTGTAGAAGATTTTGATGGTGTGTTAAACGAGTTCGATAAGATTATTGGTGTGGATCGTATTAAGGTCCTTCATATAAATGATTCTAAAAATGTTCGTGGCGCAGGCAAAGACCGTCATGAAAATATTGGCTTTGGGCATATCGGATTTGATGCGTTAAAATACGTAGTTCACCATCCTCAATTGATGGACGTGCCCAAAATATTAGAAACACCATTTGTTGCATTAAATAGTGATGCTAAATCAAAAACAGCACCATATAAATATGAAATTGAAATGTTACGTAGTGGCGAATATAAACCTGAGCTTATTGACGCCCTACGAGGTTAATTAAACCGTAGACAAACGCAAAAAAATGTGTGTTTGTCTACGGTTTTTTAATATCGTAGTTAAATGGCTATAATTCACAGGCATTTTAAGCTTTCTGGAACTAATTTAAAATTCAAACGTCTACATGTGAAATAATTGGAAAGTTAAGAGTAGGTATAGAGAGTGGAAATTGTAACAGAAAAATTAATGATGATTGCTTTATTTATTCTCATCATTCATTCAATCGAGACCCTTGCGTATGCAGTCCGTTTATCAGGAGCACGTGTAAGGTTGCTAGCTTCAGCTTTATCGCTTTTTAATGTAATGGTCATGGTTTCGAGGCTAGCGAATATGATGCAGCAACCATTTACAGGAAGCTTGGTGGATACAGCTCCTGCTGACAATGCGTTAGCCTATGTAGAAAACCAATATCGCATTATTATTGGAGCGGCATCGGTAGGAACTCTTATAGGGATATTATTACTGCCAACGTTCGTAGCCATCTTTTCAAGAGGGATAATCCATTTGGCTGAGGAAAGAGGTTCAATCCCCGCTTTATTGAAAAAAGGATTTACGCTTGAATATGTAAGACGTGGAATGAAACATATTCGTAAGCCAAGTTTTTCGTATTTAAAGGGAATGGGCTTACGAGATATCCCAGTCAAATTATTTGTCATTAACATTGTCATAACAGCGATTTATACGATTGGTGTTTTATCAGCTTTATATGCTGGGTTATTAGTACCAGAATTAAGTAACACTGCTGTTATGGCGTCTGGACTAATCAATGGTATGGCGACGATTTTGTTAATTATTTTTATTGATCCTAAAATTTCAATACTTGCGGATGATGTAATCAACAAGCGAGGTAGCTATCTAGATTTAAAAAAAGCGTCTGTTATGATGATGACATCCAGATTTTTAGGAACGATTTTAGCGCAAGCTTTATTTATACCTGGGGCACATTATGTTGCTTGGTTTGCGAAGCTTATTACGTAATCACTAGAAGGAAATCGCTTTTATAAAGAGAATTGAAATGAATAACGAAAAGATAGGAAGGTGACTTTTATGAATATAAAGGGCTTTGGTGGAATCTTTTGGAGAACAAAAAATTTAGAGGATATTAAACAATGGTACAGTAAAGTTTTAAACATGGAAATCGAAGGCTGGAATGGTGCCATTATTACACCACAAGCAGACAATGAAACAATTTTTTCTTTCTTTACCGAGGATGATGGCTATTTTCCATTAGAACAACAAGTGATGTTAAACTTCCAAGTTGAAAATCTAGATGACAGTATTAAGCATCTAGAGAAATTGGGTGTTCCTTTTGTAAAGGAAAAAGAGGTTAGTGAATTTGGAAATTTCATATGGATTGAAGATCCAGAGGGCAGACGAATTGAGCTATGGGAAAAGTAAACGAATAGAAATTCCTAACGTTAATAGGCAATATGGACATTTTTTAAAATGAATTTTTAAGGCACATTTTCCACAAGAAAATGTGCCTTTTTCATGTCTTTAAGAGAACTCATTTTGCATTTTGTAAATTATAAATAACTTTATGCAATTTATATATTGCATAAAGCAATGTTGTTTTATATAATAAAATTAATAAAACGAATGGAGGAAAATTATGGCTGCCAGACAGAAGAAGCAAGTTGATGAGCGTGTAAAAAATTTACAAAATAAAATATACAAAGAAGTTTATGTATTGATCATGATTGTCTGTTCAATATCGATCTTAATTAAATTCTTTAAAATGGGCGTGTCCTTGGATAATGTATTAACAGAGTGGTTGATTATATTTATATCATCTGTATATTATTATGTAAGAACGGCATATCTTGGCATTTTAACCGATGAAATAGAGGTTCACGATAGTAATAGCAAAGTCAAATTAGGAACAAAAAATGTACTTTTTGGTGTTGTATTTGGTTTAGCTTTTGCAATTATTTTAGGGCTTAACAGTGCATTTAACTACGCAGACAGTACACAACAAGCAATAGAATATTTCTTCGTTGTCTTTTTAGTATCTCTACTGATATATGTGCCATTTTTTGCAGGGTTTTTGGGATTATCGTATAAGGCTGCAAAAAAGAAAAGTGATCAAGTCGTTCAAAAAAATTTAGAAGATTAACAGTGGTGATTAGCATGAAAAATATCCGTTTAAAAATGGCTCGAATAGAACATGATCTGTCACAAGAAGATTTAGCACAAAAAGTAGGGGTTACTCGACAAACGATTGGCTTAATTGAAGTAGGTAAATATAATCCGACTTTAAACTTATGTATTGCAATCTGTAAAACGTTAAATAAAACGTTGGATGAATTGTTTTGGGAAGAGTAAATTAAAGAAAACCTCCATTTTGAACTTTGTCAAAGTGGAGGTTTTACTATATTTGAGGGAAAGCAAAAGTTAAAATTACTGCATTTGTGTTCAAAGAAAAGATAAATACTGCGGTTGATTTCCGCTACGGTCGAGCGCTTTCCGCGGGCACACTGTAAGCCTCAACCCTCGCTAACGCGCGGATTGTTGCGTCTTACAATGCGTGCGTTCCCGCAGGAGTCGCCCGTCCTCCACTTCAATTAACTATTCGTACTAATGGTATGGTGATTCATTCGCGCAAAAGAGATTTACCCGTGGCGCGAGAAGGTGATTCCGCGGAACAGGGTGAGAATTCCGCGGAACGAGGGCATAATTCCGCGATGCGAGAAGCTAATTCCGCGGAACGAAGGGGAAATTCCTTTACGGGCGGGCGCTTTCCGCTCAATCAACTGAATATGTTGGCAAAGAGAGGTCAGACGGGGATTTCCGTTAACACACCTTCACGCAGTTTATATACTTGATCACATAGAGACTCAATATCGATTTTATTATGTGAAGTTAATAATATGGTAGCACCTCGTTGTTTTTCGGCGTTAATGATGTTATATACATTTTGTACAGAATCTTCGTCCAAGCCATTCATTGGCTCATCTAATAAAATTAATTCAGGTGTTTCCATAATGCTTTGAGCGATCGCTAGTTTTTGTTTCATCCCAAGAGAGTAGGCTTTAACAGGGCGGTTATCTTCGGGGTCTAAACCAACTTTTGTTATTGCGGCTTTTATATCCTGGTCAGTAATTTGATTGCGTATCGATGCTAAAAATTTTAAGTTGGAGAACCCTGAATAATGCTCTAAAAATCCAGGCTTTTCAAGGATTACACTTGCACTTTTAGGAAATGAAATATCTCGATGTAACACATCCCCGAATAATTTTACGGTTCCGACACTCGGTTTTACTAAGCCACAAATAACGCGAAATAACATCGATTTCCCTGAACCGTTATGACCGACAAAGCCATAAATTTTCCCTCGCTCTAGTTGGAAATTAATATTTTGTAGCACCGTGCGTTTTTTAATCACTTTGGAAACGTTTAATACTTCAATGGACATAGCATGACCTCCCTAATGGTAATCATTTTTTAAAGCAATTTGAACAATAAATAAACACATAACACACATATATAGCCCCTCAATGACTAAAATGACAGCGAACATGTTTGCCTCGAAATTTCCCATTAGCCCATAATAGAAAGGAATATAGGGGGCGGATTGCTTAATACCTGCAAAAAATAGAACAATCAGCGAAACAGTCGCTATTTTTGCGGATAGCAATAATTCGATGATTTTCCATAGCAATGCATGACAGTACATATTGATGCACAGAAACAATGCCTGTAGAACAATTAAGAAATCAAATTGTAGCGCTACTTGAGCTTTTAAAAAAAGGAAAAAGCTCATGATATAAGTCATTGCGACATAGCATGCAGTGAATATAAGTAAGATTAGCAGCCGATTAAGCCAAAACCAGCTTTTTTTGGGATAGCGTAATAGCATGTTGTATGAAAAAGAAGTGGAGCGAGGCTTCCAAATAATTTGAATTAAAAGCACATAACCAAACCATAGCAAAGTCCAGTACATCCAAGTAAGTTCCTCCACTTGTCCCAAAAGGGCAGTAAATGCTTGGCGCAATGTCATGCCATCAAAAAGTGATGTCATATAGAGTAGCAATAAAGTAGTTAACAATGGATAAACAATACAAATACAACTAATTTTCAAGGCATCTTCTCGCAGTAGTTTCCACTCTAACGAAAATGTTGTCATGAATCATCATCTCGCACGTAAAAGTCTAGTTTATTGACTAAATAATGAATGGTATTGATTAACAATATCATAACGGCAACTAATATAAAGAATGTACTAATAGGTGACGCAAATTCAGTTTTATTAAAGGCAATATACACAAAGTGCTTTATATATCGATCCAACATGCCAAGAATCATAACTACAATCACACTAATGAAGTTATTTTTGAAAAGTTGTTGGAAGACGATATAAAGCAACCCGAAAATAGCAGTAACACAATAAAACATATAGATAAAGTAAAGCAATGAACCGTTTTCTTTAGGCTCAGGCACATATAATAATAGGGCACTGTAATTTTTGATATACGGCGAAAAAAGCCACTTCGCTAGCGATGTGCTCAACAAACTACTTCCAAAAACAATCGCTGAAAAAAACGCAGTCACGATAAAAACGAAGCAAATTTTATAAGTGGCAAATTGCTGTCGGTGACGATATCTTCTAAGCAGTAGCCAATCATTGTCTTTAGATGAAAAGGGTGCTAATAATATTAAAAAAATAGGAATATAAAAATATTCATAACGAGAGGCTAATATAAAGTCTTTTAGCGTATGCCATCTTGTTGCCACTGAAGTGATAGGTAATACTTCAAACAAATGTAGCGATATTATAAAATATGCCACACCCCAAAAGAGCAGTTTTTTCAAGCGAATATCCTGTAGACAATGGGAGCAGTACTTATAAAACATCATCATGTTTCCTCATGCCAATGACGTAAATGACAAATGTAAGTAATAATTGCAACAGAAATTCGATAACCATAATGGAAAGGGAGTTGTCTCCATGTATACCATCTGGGGCTAAAAAGAAAAATGGAGCCCATTTTGGGTGATTGGTGGCTAAAAACCAAAGACTTGTATAAATAATTTGTGGCATAAAAATCATTAAATAATAATTTTTAATAAACATAGAAAGTGCTAGCCCCAAACAAATATACGCACTAGCAAACAATCCACCGATAATATAAAATACGGTAGCATATGCATATGGAGATATGCTTAGTAAATCAGAAAAAAGGAATTGGATATCTCCTTTAAAAACACTTATAGCATTATCTGGTATTGCTAAAGTCCCTTCTACAAACCCTCTATAAATATTGGCATAAGCTGTATAGTCCCAATGATTCGTGAATAGATTTACGAGCACTACGCCTAGATATATTGGCAAAACGAACAGCAAAAAGGCAGTTAGAAAAGTTGTAGCAAACTTTACTTTGTAATATTTTTGTCTTTCCATCCGCATAAAAATATATTGTGAATAGCCACTTTTTCTTTCCTGATAAATTGAGTCCACAAGTGCAAAAGAGATTAATAACGGAAATATTAAATAATACAATTCAGATGCTAAATTATTCGTAAAACCAAGCCATTGCTTATATGGGGAAACGAAAATAAGCACATCTTCTACAATTTCTTCTTCATAGTATTGGCCGTAAATTCGTTCTGTTAATTGATACTCTTCGTTATGTTCTTTCACACCTAGTACCACAGCAATCACAACAAGCAGTATTAATGCACAAATACTAAGATAAAAGTTTTTATTTTTAAATAGTTTTATATATTCAATAAGCATTGATATCCTCCTATTCAAAGACAGGGTCGTCTTTATCTTGAATAGACAACCCTATCAAGACGTTTGATAAAAGAATGACAATGAATGTTGTTATATCAGTAAATTTGGCTTGCTATTTCATCTTGTATCAGGAAAAAATCTTCCTGAAATATCTACTCTAACAACCGTTGATCTAGAATTTTCTGCGACAAGCGTTACGCTGTTACCAACAGCGCTTTGATCTACTGTAAAGAAACGTGTATCAATATCCGTTACACTTGTAGATGTTGCAGATACTTTTGCCCCTTTAGCATCCACAATCCACATATTTGCAGTGTAATTACCACCGACTGTAGAGTTTTCTACCTTTGAATTACTATTATTATCTTTTGTTCCTGTTGCTAAATTTACGTTAGTAGACAAAAAAGGGAGAGTATTTGCATATGTGATAGCACTAGTACCTGCACTTGCTGCACCGACACTAACTAATAATCCTAAAGCACAAACTGTTGTTGCTATTTTTTTCTTCATGTCAAACCAACTCCTTCTTTGTATTTGAATAAACATATCAACTAAATAACGAAAAACTTCTCATGAATTATTCCATTCTCTAATAATGTTGTTATATCAGTTATTGGGCATGATCTATATCATCTTGTGTCTGGATAAAATCTTCCTGAGATTTCTACACTCACAAATTTTTTTTGGTCATTTTCTGCTACTAGTGTAACATCTCCACCAACAGCACTTTGATTTACAATGAAGAGACGTGTATCATTATCCGTTACATTTTTAGCAGTATTAGAAACCTTTTTCCCGTTAGCATCCACAATCCACATAGTTGCCTCGTAATTTTGACCAACTATAGAATTTTCAACTTTTGAGTCACTGTTATTGTCTTTTGTTCCGGTCGCTAAATATATGTTCCTTTTAAACCCAGGCAGTTCCTTCGCATAGGTAATAGCACTTGTCCCTGCACTTGCTACACCGGCACTAACCAATAATCCTAATGCACAAACTGTTGTTGCTAGTCTTTTCTTCATGTCAATGCAACTCCTTCTTTGTATTTTGATGAGAATAAACCAATAGCAACAAAACAACGGGGCAACAAAAACCTATTCATAGAGAAAGCGATATAACAATCTCTAATTATCAATTATTATAAAATTCCAAACTTTCTATTTTCAATATTTTTGTAAAGAAAAATCTATTGTAATTTACTAAAAAGTTCAAAAAAAATTTAAAATATAGGTAGATTTTGGAGGGGGTTAGTCCGTGTTAGGATAAGTCGAAACGATTTTTTCTAATACATAAAAAAAGCCCGCAAGTCACCAACTGACTTGCGGACCTTACTATATTATTTAGTAAATAGTGCAATAAGCTGGCGGGAACGTTTTCTTCCTAGAACGGCTTCCACTTCACTCAGTACCTCTTTTGGTATACCTAAAAAGAGCCAAGAAAATGAGAATTGCTCAAGATAAGGTCGAAGCTTTTTTACTTCTGACGTGCTAATTTCAAAACCTTCGGCACGTGCAATGGCAACTACTTCTTTATCTGTACTTTGAGATAATTGCTGCAAAAAATGAATACTCACAACCAATCCCTCCTTTTAAGTCTTGTTTTCTTTACAAATATGAAACATTCATTTATACTTACAATTTGTAAATCGTAATGATTTTGAATTAGAAAGAAGCGATCATGCATGAAAAAAACATTAATTGACATCGATAATGTGTCATTTCAATATGACTATACACAGGTATTGAAAAATATCTCATTCCGTGTGGAAGAAGGAGATTTTTTAGCACTCCTCGGACCTAATGGTTCAGGAAAATCAACATTATTAAAAATTATTTTAGGATTATTGAAACCAATGTCTGGCGAAATTAAGTTGTTTGGAGAGCCAAGTGCAACATTTAAACATCGTGAATGGATAGGCTACGTTTCCCAAAAATCCAATGCTTTCAACTCAGGTTTTCCAGCAACTGTACAAGAGGTAGTCATCAGCGGATTAACAAAAAAATTAGGGCTATTTAAAAGACCTACAAAAGATGTTAAAGACAAAGTATATGAGGCTTTAAAGGCAGTAGGAATGGACGCCTTTATGAACCAAAATATTGGTGAACTATCTGGTGGACAGCAACAGCGTGTCTTTATTGCACGAGCTTTAGTAAGCGAGCCAAGATTACTGATACTGGATGAACCGACTGTCGGCATCGATCACGAGAATGTGCAGTCCTTTTATGATATGCTGGCGAATTTAAATAGGGAACAAGGAATTACGATGATTCTTGTCACACATGATGTTGATACAGTTTCAAACCGAATTAGCCATGTTGCTTGCCTCAACCAAACGATTCATTTCCACGGTTACAAAGACGAATTTGATTCTATTTCTCAGGATGCGCTAGACGCTTGGTACGGTCATTCCGTGAGAAAGATTCATTAGAAGGAGAAGGCACAATGATTGAAGCAATTTTTAACTATGAGTTTTTACAAAATGCCTTTTTCTCTGGCTTATTGATTGGCATCATCGCACCACTTCTAGGGGTATTTATAGTAGTTCGCAGACTATCATTAATTGCCGATGCTTTATCCCATGTTACACTTGCGGGTATTGCAGGTAGCTTGTATGTAAGTCAATCTTTTGCTGCATTTGCAATGCTCAACCCTATTTACCTTGGCATTCTAGCCTCAGTTAGTGGTTCAATATTAATTGAACGCTTACGTCGACTGTATAAGCACTATGAAGAGCTTGCCATACCGATTATTATGTCTGGCGGTATTGGAATTAGCGCCATTTTTATATCACTTGCCAGTGGCTTTAGCACCGATTTAATGAGTTATTTATTTGGCTCCGTTTCGGCTGTCTCTCGACAAGATTTATGGGTTGTAATTGGGATTGCCATTGTAGTCATTGTCTTTTTATTTTTATTCTTTAAAGAACTTTTTGTGCTATCGTTTGATGAGGAATATGCGAAAGCTAGTGGACTACCCGCACGATGGGTTCATCTTTTATTTATGATTGTGACAGCGCTTGTGATTGCAGCAAGTATGCGTATCGTTGGTATTTTACTAGTATCTTCTTTAATGACTTTGCCAGTTGCTGCAGCAATGCGTCTTGCAAAAGGCTTTAAGCAAACGATTATCTATGCAATTGTATTTGGCGAGGTAGCGGTATTAATCGGTTTAGTAAGTGCATTTTACTTAGATTTAGCACCAGGTGGTACAATTGTTGTTACATCAATTCTTATCTTATTACTTGTAATCATAGGTAAGAAAACGATGTTAAAACTATCTGCAAAACAAGGGGAGGCAGCACAGTGAATATTTCAAGAGCGTGGGAAATTTTAAAAGAAAACGGCTATAAAAAAACAGATAAACGTGAGTTAATTTTAAATATGTTTGCAGAGACGGATAAATATTTAACCGCTCGAGATTTATTAGATGTGCTGAAAAAAGATTTTCCTGGTATGAGTTTTGATACGATTTATCGAAATCTCTCAACGTTTGTACAGCTTGGCATATTAGAAGAAACCGAGTTATCCAGCGAACGAAATTTTCGCATGCATTGTGAGTCTGAACATCATCACCATCATTTCATATGTATGGATTGTGGCAATGTGAAAGAGCTCAATCTTTGTCCAATGGAGATGCTTGGTGAAAAGCTTCCTGATTATGAAATCGAAAATCATAAATTTGAAATATACGGTAAATGTCCAGATTGTAAACATGAAACCCTGTCAAATTAATATTTGACAGGGTTTTATTTATTGTGAAGGAGTAATGCTAGAAGGAAAGGGCATAAGAAGACTACTACTATCTTCTTACAATACGGATAGCATCTATTTTTTTACAGTCAATAATAAGTGGTGTTGTAGAACCTGCTTCTAGGAAATAAGCACAGCAATTTCTTGCATTAAAGCTCACGAAAGTCAAACCAAGGAAACTAAGGCCGCCTGTTAAGAAAACATCTACTACAGTGCCAACTTCTAAACATTTTAATTGCTCACAGATACAGCTTCTGCAGTGATTCATTGCTTTATGACCTTTTTCTTCTTTGCACTCATGTTGTTTCTTTTGGTGACAGTTGCAAGGTTTTTGGCATTTACAAGGAGCCCAATTCATGTGTGTAACATATCTTCTATCTTCCATTTGATACTACCTCCTTTCGTTAGAAATAATGTAAAGCTATTGCCTTACACTTATAATCTATGTTTTTTAAAAGGAAGGAGGTTGGTAATATGTCCGATAGACACTAAAAAAACTATTTTTTTCTTTAAAAAAATGCTTCGTAAGTTTATTTTATTTTGTAAATGTATGTTTGTACCAATGGCATTGTCATAGAGATAGAAGTCTATCATTGGGAAATGTGAAAGAATTTTTAACGGAAGATGGAGGCTATAAATTAGAGAGGGAGCATAAAAATGCCATTGAATCAAAATAAACGACGAATGATATGATTAAGCTATCATTCGCCGTTATATTATTATTGGTGTTTTTGTTGGAATGCGACCATAAAGTCACGTAGTGCTTTACAAGTTTCTAATGGAACAGCATTATAAGTTGAAGCACGGCAACCACCAACGGAGCGGTGACCATTTAGACCAATAAATCCAGCTGCTTTTGCTTCAGCTAGGAATTGTTTTTCAAGCTCTTCATTAGCGACACGGAATGTGATGTTCATTAATGAACGACTTTCAGGCGTTGCGTGACCAGTGTAAAAGCCATTACTGTTATCAATCGCATCGTAAATTACTTGTGCTTTTTCTTCATTAAGTTTAGCAATTGCTTCAACGCCACCTTTAGCGTCAACCCATTTTAATACTTCACCTAACATATAAATACCGAATGTTGGTGGTGTGTTGTATAACGAGTTACCGTCTGTATGCGTTGTATACTTTAACATTGTTGGAATGTCTTTGTTCGCTTTTTCTAATAAGTCTTTGCGAATAATAACGACAGTTACACCAGAAGGGCCAAGGTTTTTTTGCGCACCAGCATAAATGATACCAAATTTGCTGATGTCAATAGGTTTCGATAAAATATCACTCGACATATCTGCTACTAAAGGAACATTGCCTGTTTCGGGGAATTCCTTCCATTGAGTACCGTAGATCGTATTATTTGATGTGATGTGAAGGTATGCATCATCTTCATTAAATTGAATTTCTGACAAAGCTGGAATGTTACGATATTTATTTTCCTTAGTGCTTGCGGCTTCAACAGGAGTACCAAATAATTTTGCTTCTTTGAATGCTTTTTCAGCCCATGAACCAGATAAAACGTAGCTTGCTTTTTTATCTGCTTGAAGGAAGTTCATTGGTACCATTGTAAATTGCAGGCTTGCCCCACCTTGTAAAAATAGTACCTCATAGTTTTCTGGAATAGCATAAAGTTTTTTTAGTAGAGCAATTGCTTCATTATGTACTTCGTCGAAGATCGCACTACGGTGGCTCATTTCCATAATAGACATACCTGAATTACGGAAGTTAACTAATTGTTGTTGAGCGTTTTCTAGAACTTCTAGCGGTAGTGCAGAAGGACCTGCGTTAAAATTGTATGCACGTTGTGTCAAAGTGGTACACTCCTTGTTTGTTTTGTTTAATAAAAGCACTTTACTGGATTATAACTTAATTTTCAAGAGAAAAAACAAAATTCTCAATATTTTATTTATGTAGGATGAAAATGAGCATTTTAGTGTCAGGCACGCACACAATTCGCACACAATTTATTAAAACACTACAAAGACAAAGAAATTTCGGTATACTATCGTTAAGTAATGAAAAGGGGTGTTTTTAATGTTTACAGTTGAACAAGCAAGTCTAATTGTCGTTGATGTGCAAGGGAAATTGGCAACAATTGTAGATGAAAGCGAAACGGTTATTCAAAATGTGTCAAAACTTGTACAAGGAATGCAAGCGCTGGATGTGCCAGTATTATGGCTGGAACAAAATCCAAGTCGCTTAGGGGGCACTGCGTTAGAAATTGCACAGCATCTGCAGGGCAATCCAATTGCCAAAATGGCTTTTAGTGCATGCCAAGAAGAGGACTTCATTAATGCAGTTAAAGCAAGTGGACGTACGCAATTTATTGTAACGGGTATTGAAACACATATTTGTGTCTATCAAACAGCAAGACAGTTGAAGGAACAGGGGTTTGAAGTTGAGGTAGTTGTTGATGCCGTATCTTCTCGCACTAAAGCCAATAAGGAAATAGGGTTAGATAAAATGAAGGCACTAGGCATTTTGCCAACGAGCACGGAGATGATTTTGTATGAGCTTTTACAAAGAGCAAATCATGCTCATTTTAAAACGGTGTTACAACTTGTAAAATAATATAAAACGCACTAAGAGGGTGTGTTTATAAGTATCGTCTAAAGTAACATAGTAAGCAGGGACATGGGTTGTGGCATATTTGTTAGAGATAGTGACTTTTGTTTAAGGGGAATCGGCTGACGCTAAGCTGGTGAAAAGTAATCGCCAAAGTGGACCATTCACAGCACAAAAAAAGTGTTAGGTTGATTGCAGTCAATCTAACACTTTTTCCTTTTCATCTATAGTTCTTATGATTTAAGCAGGCATTTCAGTTGGTGTTGGTTTGGCATAACCATTTTTGTAAGTCTCATCAATTGTTTGACGGATTTCTTTCAAGCTCATGCCATCTTTATGCATTTTTGCTGATTGCAGTGCAATTTCCAAGCATACGCCACAACGTGTACCATGATCGTCCCAGACGATTGTTCCATCTTCACGCTTTTCTTGAATGAAGCAGTTTAAATTGCTTTTATGTCCTGCGGATTCTCCACAGCCACAGTAGCATGGCATCCACTCTAAAATGTCTGTCGATTGCCCCGCGATTTGGTAAACTAAGCGAATATTCTCGGTTTGGCTATCTAAAAAAGATGGTAGAACATCAGCACCTGCTGTTTCTTCCTGAATGTCTCCTGACACATGAGCATGTCCATCATGTGAAGCCTCATCTTGTGTATCACTCGGATTTTCTTTAATTGCCTTATCTGTCCCGCAAGCACTTAATACGAGTAGTAATAACGTAAAAATGGATACAAGTTTTTTCAAAACAAACGCCTCCTACTTGTTTACAATATTTCCATTATAACATTGTCCCTGTCAATATTTATAGCAAGCAAGGACGATTTTCAATGAAATATATCTAAACCTCGTGTTTTGTTCATCAAAAGTTCCATTTTTTCGCCTAGTAATTTTTTTAAGAAAAAGCCAAACAGAAGAAAGACTAGCCAAAAGCCTAATAAGAATGCGAGGTCTACCCATACTTTTTGCCAGATGATTCCACCAACTGCTTCCCGCATCATTTCGATTGCATAGGTAAACGGTAAAAACGGATTGATTATTTGGAAAAACTTAGGTAGCAACTCGACTGGATAAGTACCACCAGAACCAGCAATTTGTAAGACCAACATAACAATTGCTAACGCTTTTCCAACATTTCCAAATACAGATACTAGCGTGTAGACTACGGTAATAAAAACAAAACTAATAATTAGTCCAAACATAATGAAAAAGTAGGGTGCACTAATTGAAACATCTAATAGTAAAGCATCGCCAATAGTAATAATTAATGTTTGTATTAATGAGATCGTTGCAAAGGTCATTAATCGGCCGAAATAAATTTCCCGAATACTATATTGTTGATTGTCATGTATATTCACCGCAAGTAAGGAAATCAGTAACAAACAACCTACCCAAATGGATAGCACTGTATAAAAAGGTGTCATGGCTGTTCCATAATTCGCGATTGGGAACATTCTATGCTCTTCTAGTTGGACAGGCTCTTCAAAGAAGTTCCGTTCAGCATCAACATCGTTTTTTAATAACTGAACAATTTCAGAAATATCGGTTTCGTTTTCTAGCGTTCGAAGCTTATTAGCAAGATCAATAATTTTTTTACTTAATGTAGGGAAGTCTGACTGAATTGTAGCTATGGCCTTATTGGCTGTTACAAGTGTATTTTTAGCATTGTTTAACCGTTGCTGCGCCTGTGGAATGGAGCTTTGCACCTTTGTAAGCATTGTCGAAGCATTTGTTAACGTATCTTTTGCGGCATTCAACGTTGTATGAATTTGCGGCTCAAGATTTTCTGTATAATAGCTCAGAAACTGTTTTAAATTGTCAGCAGCATCTTGCGCAATTTTTTGGACTTCAGCAATATCGTTTTTTATCTTTTCTTCATCGATATTATTTATTTGCTGCACTTTACTTGATACATCCGTTAAAAGTGAATTTAGTTGACGCAAAGTAGAAAGTGCATCTATCGAAGAATCTGTTATTGTCGGATTTACTTGTAACGCATCTTGTATAGACTCCAATTGCTGAATGAGATTTTTATTAGCTACAGCGGTAGAATCGTCTTGTTGAAGTGATTGAATAACATCAGTAAGTGAATTTTCAAGTTGTTTACGAGAAGTTGCGTCTGCCTGTGTTAGTTTTTGTAAAGCCTCCAATGTCTGGATACTACTGTTTACTTTGTCTAGTGAAGAGGTTAATTGTTTTTGCAGTTCGTCTTTTGATTGCGCTAATGTCGAAGTATCGGAAGTAGCACTTTGCAGCTTTTCTAAAAGATTTGTGAATTGCTGTGCGATTGTTTGCGCACTTTCTAAATCCTTTTGAACGATTGGTGAAAGCTGATTGAACAGTGTATCTGCTTCATTAATTAGCTTTAACCCGCTTTGAACAGTCGTGAGGCCGTTATTCGTAATTTTCTCTATTTCTGGAATTTCACTAATCGTCGTGTCTAATAATTTTTCAGCGTCTTTTCCACCTGTTGCCGTTTGCGCTAGAATGGACTCAATATCAGGTAAATGTTGCTCAATTGTAAAAATGTACTGTTCAAATTTTTTAAAGTCTGGAAGTTCATGTTCTATTTCAATACCAATTGTATTGAACATTGAAAAAAGGGTGCCATTGACAGTGGATATAAACTCACTCGAAACTTGTTGCGTAATAACGCCAGCCCCTTTACTAGTAATTTTAGGGGCGATCGGATTAATTTTTTCATTTACATAATAGTCTATATGCGCCTTTGTCGGTTCATCTGTCAAAATGGATGTGAGCTTCTGTGAAAAGTCACTAGGAACGATAAGAACTGCAAAATAGTCACCATTTTTTAATGAATCGAGCGCTTCTTGCTTAGGAGTAAAATACCAGGAAAAGCTATCGTTTTCTTTTAAATTGGTCATTAATTCCTTTCCTATATTGAGATCTTCTCTTTTAACGGTTGTCCCGACATCTTCGTTTACAACAGCAATTTTCATATTGGAAGTGTGAGCGTAAGGATCCATAGAGGCATAAATATTAAGCCATGCATAAAGTGAAGGTAAAAAAATAAGGCCAACAACGATAACGGCAACTACCCAATTTGATACAATATTTTTAATATCACTTTTGTAAATTCGAAAGACATGTTGGAAAGTGTGTTTCATAGTCAAAGTTCACTCCAATTTCATTTTGAGCTTATAGTAGTATGTTCCCTTAAAAACACTAAATTATGTTTGAATAGTTGGAAAATTTAATATGAAAGACTAAATAGTTTACTAGGTTCCAAAAACACTTTATAATCAATCCCAAATACACTAAAAGTAGGGCATTTTTGTGTGAAAATGGAGGAGTTTAATTGAAAAAATTACTAATTATTGGGTCGGTTATTGTTGTATTGTTTGCAGCGATTATTGTGCTTACAAATGTCTCGAACAAAAACAAACTTGCTAGTGCGAATAATCCGTATGGAGACAAAAAGCTAACACAAGAAACAATCGATCAATTAGATGATGAAAATTACCAAAATATTATGTTACCTGATGAGCTAGAAAAGAAAATTGAAGCAGGCGAAGATGTGAACGCATACTTCTTTAGTCCAGTTTGTGTGCACTGCCAAGCATTTACACCTGTATTAATGCCAATTGCAGATGAACTTGATGTAAACATCGCTCAATTAAACGTATATGAATATGCAGATTTATGGGATAAGTACGGTATTGAAGCAACACCAACTTTTATTCGTTTTGAAGGTGGTAAGGAAGTAGCACGCTTTGTAGGTGCTTTATCTAAACAAGATTTACGCTCTTTCTTAGATAAAGAAGTGTTAAAAAAATAAGCTTATAGGAGACAAGTCCAATGGGAATATTGGACAGTCTCTTTTTTTTGCATAAGATGAGCTCATTTTTTATAAAACATAGTTTGTTTACGATATGGAATATGTATAATGGATACTATAAAGACTGTAGGTTTAAACTGGAGGAAATTTGTATGACAATGGATGATTACTTTTATAATGGAGAGCTAATGAAATGTTATGAAGCAGCTTTGCAAGTAAAAGAAGGACCCGAAAAGGCGTTAGCTATTAAATATCTAACTTTGCTAGAAGAGTACGATTTTGCTACATTGCCAAAGCCAACACTTTTAGTAGAAACACAGCATGCTGAACGCGCGAATGAAAGTTACCCTGAATCCGATGCTGTTGCAGAAATACGTGCGCTAAAAGACGAAGCTGCATTCTCTAAGCGTGTTAAAGAGCTAGAGCACGTTGCTAGAACAGGAACAGCAGATGAAAAAGCACTATCATTTTTTACTCAGGGGGAGCTATTTTTATTTGCACATCATTATAATGAAAGTGTCCATTGCTTCAAACAAGCAGTTAAAGAAAATCCGAACAAGGCTGTATTCTGGGGGATAACAGGACAAACAATGCATCGTTTTGGTTGGATGCCTTTTGATGCACTTGCTTATTTGGAACAAGCGATTAATTTAGATCCAACAAATGCACGCTGGAAGTGGAATAAAGCACTTGTACTCATTCAACTTGCAAAAGATTTACAGATGGCTCCGTTTATGGCCAATGCGGCGATTGTATTAGAAGAAGCGATTGCTGCTTGCGGCGAGCAGCAGCATTCATTAAAAGAGGCTATTCAAAATACAATAGATAATATGGATAGTTATGTATTCTCATAAACGCATACTTAGAAATATTTATTTTAAGGCTGAAGACAACTCATAAAATTCGAGTTGTCTTCAGTTTTTCTGTTTTTATTGGAAAACTACTAATATTGAAGAGAATTTTAATAGGAATTTAGTAATTCTATAAATTTTTCATCCGTGCTCAATAAAGACTATAAACAAAATTTTCTTTTGATTGAAATTTAGGTATATCATGGTAATCTATTAGTAGAATATTAGCTTTAAATTATATATACATAATGAATTACTTATGGGCAAAGAGAAGGTAGGTGTCATCTTGTGGGAATTAAATAAACAATATTCTTTTGTGAGGCAAGGGATTCAATACATTATATACTCCATTGTTATTCTGCTAATTATCGGTTACTGGAGTGAAGAATTTTACGCGATTTTCGGAAAAAACAATTATGTTTCCATTCATTTGCTAATGGAAATTCTTATTATTGTAGTAACAATGACCATTGCCATACAGTCGTGGTTAACGACACCATATATTTTATCGAATAAGACTTTATACATTGGTGCTTTGTTTTTAACCTGTAGTTTTATTGAAGTAGCTCATGCACTTGCCTATAAAGGAATGCCATTTTTTATTACGGAGAGTTCTAGTTATGCCGCAACATGGTTTTATATGATTGGTAGATTAGTATTGTCCTGTGGAATCCTAGGCATTTTTTGTTTAAAGGAAAAACCTATTCAAAAAAATACATATCGATGGTTTATTTATAGTACACCATTATTTGTCATTGCTGCTTTACTTATGCTGATCTACGCGCCGAATCCTGTACTACCACCACTTGTTATTGATGGTGTTGGACCAACAACTTTGAAAACTTCATTGCAGTATGTCGCAATTGTTTGTCACCTCGTCATCATGTACATATTGATAACAAAAATTAACAATGCACCTAAAATCATTTTTTTATTACTAGGAAGTTCTATTTATTTAATCATTAGTGATATTCTTTTTACTATATATCGGGATGTCTACGATATAAAAAATTTTTTAGGGCATATTTTTCAATTAAGTTCATTTTATCTCCTTTTTAAAGCAGTGTATTTCTCCTCCATAGAAAAGCCGTTTCGGGAATTATTAGAAATGCAAAAACATCTGGAAAAATCCAGAGAAAAGATGCATCACATGGCTTATCATAATGAAGTGACAAACTTACCAAATGAACGCTTTTTAATGGAATCACTGCAAAAAAACTTATATAAAACTAAAGGCAATAAGGCTATTTTAGCTTTAGAAATCGAACGGTTTTCAGCGATTAAAGCTTCACTGGGCAGCTCATATGCAGATAAATTGCTTAGTATGGTGGCACAAAGGTTGAAGGATAGCTTACCTGAAAAATATTTACTAAGTATGCAACGAGAAGATTGTTTTATCGTTTTTCTTGATGAGGCGAAAAGTACACAACATATTATGCAGCTTTGTAAACAGCTACAGGTGGCTATGTTGGAGTCATTCCAAATCCAGCATTTTTCACTAAATGGGAATTTAAATATAGGAATATCTTTATTCCCAACAGATGCCTATAAGGAAGAGGAACTTGTAAGGTATGCTGTTTATGCAATGCATGAAGCTAGCAAAGTGCCTTCACGCATATTATTTTATGAAACGTCAATGTCGAGCGAAATTACAGAGAAACTTATTTTAGAAAATGATTTACATCATGCAATTGACAATAATGAATTATTGTTAGAATATCAGCCACAGGTTGATTTACAAACAGGGCAAATTCTCTCTGTCGAGGCATTGGTCCGTTGGCAACACCCTCGTAAGGGGATGATTTCACCAGGCGTCTTTATTCCAATTGCGGAGGAGTCAGGAATAATTATTCCGATTGGGCAATGGGTGTTAGAAACAGCATGTCAGCAAGTGAAGGAATGGGAGAGAGCTGGATTACCGCCCATTAAAGTAGCAGTCAATCTGTCATTAGGTCAACTGTTTCAGCAAAATATAGTTGAGATGATTCAGCATGTCCTTGAGCAAACAGAATTGGATCCTAAATATTTACAACTGGAAATTACAGAAAGTATGACAATCAATATAGATCATATGACGATGATTTTACATCAATTAAAGGCACTTGGTGTAACAATTGCTGTAGACGATTTTGGGACAGGTTACTCATCGTTATCCTATTTAAAGGATTTTCCAATTGATTGTTTAAAAATTGATCGTTCCTTCGTGCAAAAAATTCAAAGCGATGATACGGATAAGGCATTAGTTGATATGATATTATCGATGGCTAAGCATCTCCGTTTAAAGGTAGTTGCCGAAGGAATTGAGGAAGTAGAGCAGCTTAATTACTTATTGGCAGGTCATTGTGAAACAGTTCAAGGCTTTTTATTTAGTAAGCCATTACATCCATCTTCTTTACAAGAAAACTATCAAATGCTCCAGCATAATGCACAAAATATTTTAGAGCAATTACATGTCTAATTGTAATGGAACAAATGAAAAAGTGTTAGATTGATTGCAATTCAATCTAACACTTTTTTGTGCTGGTGATGTCCGCTAGACGCAAGCCTTCGCGAAACATCTACACTGTAAAGTATTCAAGAGCTAATAATACGTTTTGTATTAAATATGTAATTTTGGTTAGTACTATAACGTATGCTATTTGTCATTTTATAGGGGCGTATTTTTGTAGGATAAGGAATGAAAGATAGGAGTTTTGCCGATGGATATTATGCAAAAAGCAATAGAGCTGCACAAAGAAGCACGAGGGAAAATGGAGATTGTTGCAAAGGTGCCAGTACAGGATACATATGATTTAAGTCTTGCTTATTCACCTGGCGTTGCACAACCTTGTATTGAAATCCAAAAAAATCCGCAAGCAGTTTACGATTACACCATTAAAGGAAATTTAGTTGGCGTTGTTACGGATGGGACGGCAGTTCTCGGTTTAGGTGATATCGGCCCAGAAGCGGCATTACCTGTGATGGAAGGAAAGGCAATTTTGCTAAAGCGTTTTGCCAATGTTGATGCTTTTCCTATTTGTCTTGCAACACAGGATGTCGATGAAATTGTTAGAATCGTTAAGGCGATCGCTCCTACTTTTGGTGGTATTAATCTTGAAGATATATCAGCACCAAGATGCTTTGAAATCGAGAATCGTCTTCGTCAGGAATGTAATATTCCAGTATTCCATGACGATCAACATGGAACGGCGATAGTAGTAGGAGCTGGCTTAGTTAATGCAATGAAAATTGTTAACAAAAAGCCAGAGGACATGAAGGTAGTCATTAATGGAGCAGGTGCAGCGGGAATAGCGATTTTACGTATTTTACTACAATTGGGATATAAAAATGTTGTGATGTGTGATACTAAAGGGATTATTTATAGTGGTCGAAAGGAAGGGATGAATAGCATTAAAGACCAAATTGCAAAAATCTCTAACCCGCTAAATTTAAAAGGGACATTAGAGGATGCCATTGCACAAAGTGATGTGTTTATTGGTGTATCAGTTGCCAATTTATTAACAAAAGAGCATATTGAGTCAATGAATAAAAATCCGATTGTTTTTGCTCTAGCAAACCCTAATCCAGAAATCACCTATGACAATGCAAGAGCATGGGGCGTTCGTGTCATGGCAACAGGTCGTTCAGATTATCCTAATCAAGTAAATAACTTATTGGCGTTCCCAGGAATTTTTAGAGGTGCGTTGGATGTTCGCGCCACGGATATAAATGAGGCAATGAAGCTAGCAGCAATAGATGCCATTGCATCATTAGTATCTACCAAAGACTTATCTGAAGAATTCATTATCCCAAAATCGATGGATGAGCGTGTAGCAAACATTGTTGCAAAGGCTGTTGGAGATGCAGCAATTAAGTCAGGTGTATCCGAATTATTTCACTAACCTTATAGCCAAAGCTAAGCGCTGTCCATTTCTTTCTATTCAACAATCATGGTATGATAGGAAAGAAATGATTTGTTGAGATAAGGACGGGTTTTTATCATGGCACAAGAAGTAGCGAATAAATTTATAGAAAAAGTATGTAATCATTTAGTACGTAATATGAATATTGAAAAGGTTGAGCAGCACTTTAATCAGACGATTGCTATGCAACGCCAATCAGCATTATCTGAAACAGAATTTTGGGATATGTTGATGGTGAATATGCTGTATTTCACTGATAATGAGCAAGTTTGGGAAAAAGAACTTATTAATATGCTAGAGAAAAAACAATGGTTAACACCAGCAGTATTGGAAGAGGAATTACTTATGCATCAGATGCGCATTCGCCAGCAAGTAGCTGAACGAATGGAGATGGCGAAAGAGTTGTTCCATCAACAATACGAAACAGATGGCCTAGCAGAAGAAGATATTATTTATGATTATGCTTATAGCTCTGCTGGCCATTCAATGCGTATGGACTTACTGACAGTGCTTGTATCAACACCTGAGCAATCAAACGTATTATTTGAAGCTGACCCACAGGAAACGGTGCGCATCATCAACGGTTATATAGCCTACCATACAGACGGGTTAATTTCGAAAACAAACTTAAAATAGAGTGCCTGGCACCCAAACAATTCTGAATTTTATCCACTTTGAACTTGCGGGAACCCACGCAATGTAAGCTGCCCCAAGCCGCGCGTTCGCGATGGTTGCGGCTTACGTCGTGCCCACAACAAGCAAAGTGGATTTTCCTATCTAAGGGGAGTGCCAGTCACTCAAACAATTCAATGCTATATAAAAAACAACATCTGTGCAGGATAATCGCGCATTATGATAAAATAGGACTGAGTTTACTTGAAAGGAATTATGTCCATGAATACACCATTCACTTTTAAACATACACAGCCAACAAATATGGACCCAACTAAAAAATATCCAGCTATTTTCTTATTGCATGGAATGGGTAGTAATGAGGATGATCTACCGCAATTAGTACAAGAATTTCAAGGCCAATGTCATATAATTAGCTTAAGAGGTCCTATTACGCAAAAGCCTGGTTATGCGTTTTTCACTATTCAGGAAGTTGGAAAACCAGATCGAGCTATTTTTGACAAAGTGTTAATTGCTCTACAACGCTTTATGTTAGAAGCAATTGAAGAGTTCCAAATTGATCCTCACAAAGTTTATGTTCTTGGATTTAGTCAAGGTGCGGTTTTGGCACAGTCATTAGCTTTTGTGATGGGCAATTTAATTACAGGCATTGTCGCATTAAGTGGATACACGCCAAAATTTGTCACTGAGGAATATGCGATCCGTACAGTGAATCATTTACATGCCTTTATTTCTCATGGCGATTATGATTATGTCATTCCTTCGCAATGGGGTGTTGAAAGTAAGGAACTATTTGAGCAATTCGGTGCTTCTGTTACATTCAAACAATATCCAGATGGTCATGGTGTTACACCGGAAAACAGACAGGATTTAGTGATGTTTTTAACACAACAATTACAAGAGAACATTCAGTAAGGTTAGAAAATAAAAGGCATTGGGAAGAAACTTCTCAATGCCTTTTACTATTTTCTTTTATTATTTAGAAAGACTGCGATCCTTATCCGTTACAGCGGCAACTGCATCATGGATTGTCGTTTCGAAATGATTGCTTTGCAAGGAAGAAACACCTTGAATTGTTGTGCCGCCTGGAGAGCAAACTTGATCGACAAGTGCCCATGGGTGTTCTTTTGATTGTAAAATCATTTTCGCACTGCCCAGTACGGCATTCGCTGCAATGTCAAGTGCCATATTTTTAGGCATCCCTTCACGCACAGCTGCTCGCGCTAATGCATCTATATACATATAGGTGAAAGCGGGTGAAGCCCCTCCGATTGTCGTAAAGATGGAGAATAAGTGTTCAGGTACTTCAATAATCGTGCCAATTGTTTCAAATAATGTTGTAATGAGACGGAGTTGTGAATCTGTCACTTGCTCATTTGCAGTGTAGCAACTTGTTGAAGCACCGATTAGAGCATTAATATTTGGCATAACGCGAATAATTGGTGTGGACTCTGAAAGGTAGCCTTGGAAGTAGTTGAGATTTTTACCAGCAGCAATTGATACAATCATGTGCTTTTCTTGTAAATAATTTTTAACTTCTGGCAAAACATCAGGAAGCATTTGTGGTTTTACACCTAAAATAATGACATCACAATTCACCATGAGTTCCTCGATGGAAGTTGTCGGTTGTATGCCATAAGAGGTTGCAAGTTTAGTTGTTTTAGATTTTGTACGATTATAGCCATATATATAAGAGGAATCAAAATCACCGCTATTGCACATTCCTTTTATAATGGCTGTGGTCATATTACCTAGACCAATAAATCCATATTTCACGTGTTAGACACTCCTTCAATTAATTAGAACATACTTCATAGTATAGAGTAGATTGTTTTTCTTGAATAGTATTATGCAGGAAAGAAGGCAATTAGGTTCAAATTCATGCTAGTCGGTGGTATCATAGAAGAAGTTGTGATCTGGCTTAAACCTATTTCATTCATGAAATCATGTACTTTATGTGAACTTTGAGACATAGTCACCCTAAAAGAGGTAAAATAATAATTTGATATGTAGAATGCAAAAAATGTCTCTTTCTATCGAAGGACACATATAGAAATTATAATAGAAAAGGAATTAAGAGGAATGGAACAAAATCTAAAAACGGATCAAAATCCACAGACTGTAGAAAAGACAATAGAGAAACATTCACTCTCTAATGTTTTAGCACAAACAGTTAAAACAGGTATTATTAAATCCAATTTAATTCCTATGTGGGCTGGCTTAACGCTAGGGATGTATAAAAATAAAATGACGCTTTTGGACAATATACCAGAAATCATTTTTGCAACAATAGGTTCAGCGCTTGTAATCGGTGCTGCAGGTGCGTTTAATAATGTGTATGACCGTGATATTGATGCCATTATGCCACGTACGAAAAGTCGTCCTACAGTAACAGGTGAAATGTCAGCAAAAGCAACGTTAATTTTAGCAATTGCTATGCTAATTGTTGGAATAGGTGTACTAGCACTAGCATCACCACTAGCTGCATTATTTGGTTTTATTGGTGTCTTTTTATATGTTGTACCATATACAATGTGGACAAAACGTCGAACAATTTATAATACCGAAGTAGGGAGTATATCAGGCGCTGTACCACCTTTAATTGGTTGGGCGGCTGTATCTTCAGATATTACACACCCAGCTTTAATGGGTCTCTTTTTTGTTATGGTCATCTGGCAAATGCCACACTTTTATGCCATTGCCATTCGTAAGCATGCAGATTATGAAGCGGCCAATGTTCCGATGTTACCTGTCATTAAAGGGATGCGCCGTACTTATTACCAAACGAACTTTTATTTAATTTTGCTCATATTATCAAGCTTTTTATTTGGTTCGTTAAGTAAGGGTATTATGCTTGTAGCACTTATATTAAGTGTCGCATGGCTTGCAATGAGTATTTACGGTTATCATAGCAATAAAAATCAAGAGAAGTGGGCGACTAAAATGTTTGTTTTCTCACTATTGCATATGACGATTCTCTTCTCAACAGTAATTATTTATTCGCTAGCTGGGGTTATATTTAAACTATATTAACTGTAGCTATAGGTGAAATAAAGTGAAAAGCCAACAAGTTATTTTAAGCTTGTTGGCTTTTCACTTTTTACAGAAGTAATATGACGATACGGCCATTCGAGCGCGTGAAGCTTCCCTCCAAAAACAGCACCACCATCTATACCAATAATATTATTATCACCAAAATAAACATCGTAATTTGTTGGATCCTGATGCAACTTGTAGGTAGGGGTATGCCCAAAAATTACGGTTTTCTCTCCATTATAGCCTGTATGAAATTCTTCTCGAATCCAGATAAGTTGTAAAGGATCTGTGTCAGACAATGCTATCCCAGGCACAACACCGCCATGAACAAAAATGGCATCTTCTAACTCTATATACGTTTCAAAAGTTTCTATAAGTTGTAAATGTTCTTCCAGTTTCGGTAATGTTTGAATGTAATTAGGCAATGTATTACTTTCAATAGCGTCTTTGAAATCATCCAAATGATAGCCATAGCTGGCAAGTGTTGCATCTCCACCACAGAGCGATGTCCAATGATGCCAAGCCTTTGGTGTTCCTGAACGACAGGCTTTTAGCATAATAGCTTCATGATTCCCTAGTAGAGCCCTAGCCCCAGTCGCTTGTAGTTCAGCAACAATATTTAAAACGCCGCAAGAAGCTGGACCTCGATCAATATAATCACCAAGTAAAAATAGCTCATCTTCTGTTGCATCGAACTTTACTTTTATCAATAATTCTTCCAAAAGCTCTAGTTCCCCATGTATATCACTAATTGCTAGTATACGTGTCATAAAAAAGCATCCTTTCTAGTATAGCAGGCGTTACTTTTCATTATAGAGAAGAATCTTACAATATTCGACTTTTCTCATTTACTAATGACGGCAAAGGTACCTGAACCTTGTATTAGATAAGTAACTTATCGACATCTTTTATCTTATGTCAGAGCGTTAATGAGCATTTAATCGTTTGTCTATAAATTTGCAAGAAGTGAGGGGAGTTATTATAGTGAAAGCACTAGAGGAGCATAAAAGGAACGGTAGTTTTGTTGGGAAATATAGTATTTGAATATAAACCTCCTTGCCATTAGGGATTTATATTCAAATCAGAATTTAAGTGTTTTTGATTTTGTTCCATTCTTGCTCAGCAATGCTTTCCTCAAAGGTTGAAAGCAGGCGATAGTTGTCGGTATCTAAAATTCGATAATGCTGACTAATCATATTTTGTTGTAAACGATAGCCTTTCCACTCATTTACGTTTTTCCACCATATGTATCCGCCCATCGTTTTTTCCTTAGGTTGTAAAGTGCCATTGTTGGCAATTAGGTCAACAACCTCAAGGGGATCACCGCCTAGCTCATGCTGTAAAATTGAACTTTCACGACATAATGCGCATATTGCAACTGCAGTAGTCCAACCAGTTTGAATTCGACCTTTTTCAATTTGCACGAGTGTTTTTTTGGAAAGTCCTAATAGGTTGCTCATTTGATCTTGCGTTAATGATCTTTCTGTTCGAATTAATTTTAACTTCTCTGAAATGAGTAAAATTAGTTGTTCACGATTCATGCAAACATCCTTTCTATCTAGGTTGTTATGGTTCATTATACATGAAAGTCAAAATAGTAGGGCAAAGATTTGGAGAGCTAGCATACGATCGGTGAATGAATACGGAGCGACAGAAAAAGACTGCTCAAAGAAGATTCTTACTCATTGAACAGTCTGCTGCTTGTGATTATGGGTTATTAATATTCATATTTTTTTGTATCAGAAATAACCCTGAAATGAATTCCTTTAATTTGGGCACTTACTTTATGACGAAGTGTATCAAGATCCACAAGCTCGTCTCCATCATTTACACACTCAGCGATTTCTTGTAATAGTTTCGTAAATGCTTCTTTGAATAATGAACGCATATTATCAAAGTCAAGACTTCTGAAGCTTCCATCAATATCGAATGCTTCAACAGAATTTAACTGCTTAGAAGCCCCAGCAAAGCGGTCATCGTATACTGTATAGTTTTCGTCCGTTACAACGATAATATATAAAATTTCCCCAGTTATTGTTTTTAATTCGATATTTGTCTTGTGTTTTTTGACATCGGTAATAATGTGGATACCGTCAGAATGATATAGTTTAAAAAGTTTCATAGCATTGCCCCCTGAAAAGAATCATTTATATCTTCATTATATATAAATATGGCTAATAATGGAATGAGTCGAAAAGTATATAGAAATACTAGTAGAGCCATATTTATCTTAAGTTTTGATTGCCATTTGATACTTCAAATGAATAAGGAAAAGTGTCCAGTTAGCCTTCTGTTGTAACAGGGGCAGCTTTAACAAGGGGACGAACTTCGATATAGTGAAGCTGATGACCATGTTGTTCAAAGATGCTAAATACATACTGTGCTAGCTCAATATTTTTACTAGCCTTAATGCCATTATTGACAGTTAAGAACCAACCACCGAGTGTTTCAACATCATCTGTATCTAGTGAAATTTGTAGTAGGTTTTCTACATCTTCTACAAGCATTTTAGCATTCAAAATATAGTGATTATCGCCTAATTTTCGAATTTCAGCAACTTCATCATCGTCAAACTCATCACGAATCTCCCCAACGATTTCTTCTAAAATATCTTCAACCGTTACAAGTCCAGAAGTTCCACCGTATTCATCCATTAAAATAGCCATATGAATGCGTTCCTTTTGCATTCGTCCAAGTAATTGTTGAATAGGTGTCGTTTCAATAACTCGAATAACAGGGTTAATAAAATCTTCAAGCACAAATGATTCATCAGTTAATTGTTCTAGTAAACCATGGGTGAATAACTCTTTTGCATTAATAAAGCCCAAAATATTATCTCGGTCGCCATCATAAATAGGGTAGCGAGTATATTTTTCAGAGGCAATAAAATGAATAATATTGGTAAAGGTTTCGTTCTTTTCAATGCCTGCCATTTCTGTGCGGGGAACCATAATTTCACGAGCAATCCGCTCATCAAATTCAAAAACATTATTAACGAATTTTAACTCAGTTTTATTGATTTCACCGCTTTTAAAACTTTCAGATAGCAATGAGCGCAATTCTTCTTCTGTATGCGATATCTCGTGCTCATTTGCTGGCTTCATGCCGAAGAAGCCTAGAAGAATACGTGCTGATCCGTTCAAAAACCAAATGAATGGGTACATCAATTTATAGAAAGCGATAATCGGTTTAGCAAAAAGTAATGCAATCTTTTCCGTCTTTTGGATAGCTGCAGTTTTTGGTGCCAATTCTCCAACGACAACATGTAAAAAAGTAGCGATAGCGAAAGCGGTACCAATTGTGAAAATCGGTATATACTTATCAGAAATTCCGATTATTTCAAAAAATGGGTGCAGCATAAATTCAAAGGTTTTTTCTCCTACCATCCCGATGCCAAGTGCTGTTATCGTTATGCCAAGCTGACAGGCAGATAGGTATTCATCTAAGTGATTGACAACATGCTTCGCGGGAATAGCTTTCTTATTGCCCTCTGCGATTAATTGGTCAAGTCTAGAGGAACGCATTTTAACAATTGAAAATTCCGTTGCGACGAAAAACGCGGTTAACGCTAATAAAATCGTGAAAATTGATAAATTCAGTATGGTCTCCAAATAGTCGTTCTGCAAAACAGAACGTCACCTCCTAGGTATTAATAAGTAGTAATAAAGATTGCATAAGTGCAATGCTTTCAGGTGAAACATTTTTTTTTATTGATTGGATATTTTTATTGTCTTGATTGTTCATTTGTTCAAGTAAAGATGATACATCATGTTCTAAATCTTGCATTTTTAAACGTAGCATTTGAACATCGATTTCTTCATAACTAGGAATATTAAGTGCTTCTTGTATTTCTCCAAGTGAAAGCCCTTCTTGTTTACGCTGTTCAATAAAATAAAGTCGATCAATCATCGCATGGTCGTAATAGCGATAGTTTGATTCGGAACGCTCTGCCTCCAACAGGCCTAAATTTGTATAATAATCAATTGTTCTTTTTGTAATGCCTGTTTTTTGAGCAAGTTCACCAATTTTTAGTTTTTCTGTCCCAATGCAATGACCTCCCAACCGTCACGTGATACTTTGATTATAACGTGATGGTTTACGAGCATTCAAATAAAAAGCTTTAATATTTCTAAATTGTAAGATTACTTTGTGTCAAATGCCTTATTTGAGAGAATGACGTGCAAATGGAGTTACTCTACATAAAAATAGCTTTTCTAACGATAACTGTTAGAAAAGCTATAAAAATTATTTTTTGAAATATGTATCATATAGGTGACGAAGTGCCTCATCGCCACTTAATTGTAGTATCTTCTCTTGATTTAATATAAGCGTTATTTCCGTCTGCGAGCTATCTATTTGGTCATCCTCAATTACACATGTAACGCTTACTAAACCTGATTCAGCAAGCTGTTTTTGCATACGTTCATCCCAAGCCTGCTCAGAGAATAATGGTGCCTGCCATGTGCCTTGTACATGAAGCTCGTTTTTTTTACCGTCATATTCCCAGCGTATGTCACGTAAAATAGTTTTAAAAAGATCATTAATTGTAAAGGATTCGTCGTTGTAGTTAATTGTCAGTGCTCTAATTGCATGCACATCGCGGCTAACTGCGCTAGCTGCTGCATCAGCTGCTGAGTTAATGCCCGAAAAGGCATCTTTAATTTCAGTTAGTCGATCGCCACAGCCAGCAAGCAAAACAGACAGGCTTGTTACGAAAGCTAGTTTTGTCATCCATTTCACAAGGAGTACCCCCAGTTCCACTAGTTGTTACTACTATATTATCGAAAAGAAAATTATGAAGAAAGGGTATGTTAGAGGCAGATTGTGACGTTTTTTCAACGATACGACCTTTTCCAAAGTTTAGAGGATTGTAAAAGATAAATAGATTGAATGTTTAAATAATTGTTATTCGAAAGGGGAGCGTTTTAGGATGAAAATCAATGATGAAATACTCGACCGATTAGGAACATATTTTGTTTATCATGCAGTATATGATAATTATGGGATAACTTTCGAAAATTTTGTGGAGCGTTGGTTACGGGGGATTCTCGAAGTATAAAACGCATATCAAGCTTGTTGCCATAAATGATTTTTAGACAAGTTCTTTATTGTAACTAATAACAAAAGAGTCGTGTTCCATAAAGGAAACACGACTCTTTTGTTATTAATTTCACACAAATTATTTAAAGTAATTCGTAATAAATTGATTTGCTTCTTGCCAATTATAAACACGCACAACATTGTCAGGTACAGTAAGACGATTGTATGGTGTATCAAATAATACTACAGGAATTTTTAATTCTTCAGCGAGCATCACAGCATTATCATGTTTATCCTCAAAGAAAGCTGCTACACTATGCTTTTTCGCTGTAGCGAGTTTATCATGACTACCAATTAGCTCGATATGATCGAATGGGATAGCCTGTGATTTAAACCAGTTCATCGTAATATCTGATACATTTTGCCCGCGTGCAGAAATGTAATAAAGCTCATAAGTATTTTGCCAAGCACTTAAAATTTCTTTGGCATCTTTTGCGGCCTCAGAAACTTCATACATATAGGGCTCATTTTCCTTAAACCACGCGTTGAAAGCTGAGCGATCAACTGGATGGGGGAATGCTGATAAAAAATCATATTCACATACATCATCCAATGTAATATTCACATTATACTGCTTATTAATGTGAGGAATGAGTGTACTAGGACATGTGACTGTTCCATCTATATCGATTCCAAAACGGGGCTTTGTCATGCAAGCACCTCCTTAGGCGTTCGCTTTTGCTGCTTCTTCAGCCGCGCGTTTTTCTACCATTTCGGCAGCTAGCTTATCAATTTCTTTTTTCAACTCTTCTACCATTGTTTCTTCTGGCACTTTACGGACCGTTTTGCCTTTCATGAATAAAAGACCTTCACCTCGCGCACCAGCGATACCGATATCTGCTTCACGCGCTTCACCAGGGCCATTTACGGCACAGCCTAGAACAGCAACTTTTAAAGGAACATTCAATTTAGAAATGTATTCTTCAACTTCGTTTGCAATCGAAATAAGGTCGATTTCAATACGTCCACATGTAGGACATGAAATCAGTGTTGCCATATTTGACGCTAGGCCAAAAGATTTTAATAGCTCACGTGCAACTTTTATTTCCTCCACAGGATCGGCTGAAAGAGAAATACGTAGCGTATTACCAATGCCTTTTGACAAAATCGCGCCAAGCCCAGCAGCTGATTTTACAGTCCCTGCAAAAAGTGTACCTGATTCTGTAATCCCTAAATGTAGAGGATAATCAAATGCTTTTGCAGCTTTTTCGTATGCTTCAATCGCTAAATTGACGTCTGATGCTTTCATTGACACGATAATATCGTGGAAATCTAAGTCTTCCAAAATTTTAATATGGTGTAATGCAGATTCTACCATGCCATCTGCAGTTGGATAGCCGTATTTCTCAAGAATATGACGCTCTAATGAACCAGCATTTACACCAATACGAATAGGAATTCCTTTTGCTTTTGCTGCGGTAACAACCGCTTCAACTTTTTCTTTACGCCCAATGTTACCTGGGTTAATACGAACTTTATCAATACCATTTTCAATTGCTTTTAAAGCTAATTTATAGTCAAAGTGAATATCAGCTACTAATGGAATATGGATACGTTTCTTTATTTCTGCGATTGCATCAGCCGCACGTTCATCTGGGACTGCAACGCGAACGATTTGACAGCCTGCTTCTTCAAGTCGAAGAATTTCTGCTACTGTTGCTTCGACATCATGTGTTTTTGTTGTACACATACTTTGAATGAATAATTCATTACTACCACCAATTGTTAAATTACCGACACGTACTGGACGTGTTTTTGAACGGTGACAAATTTCACTCATTAACTTTCTCTCCTTTTCGGGCCACTACTTTCAGCCGTCACTGACACTTATTTTATCAGTGTAAGAAAATAAGGACAAGGAAGAAACGTTAACTTTTCATTTTCCACATTTATTTTCGAATGCAAAAGAGAGGGGAAGCTTAATATTTTCGCCTGGTACAAGTGCTTGTAATTGTAAATGTGGATTTAATTGATAAAAAAGCTCCAGTCGTTCTGGAAAGGTCATTGGCACTTTTGCAGGGTGTAGTGCAAATAAGCTATGTATCGTATCACCTTGAATAGTTTGTACACTAATGTAAGTAGGCTCGCGCTGGTCTTCACAAAGTGCATTTTGACTTTCTTTCGGATAGAAGGCAGCAAGAGATAGTGTTCCCTCTGTTAAATCTACTTTAACGATAAATGCGATAAGCACGATTGCGACAGTTAATAAGAATGCACGCAAAAAATCCCCTCCTTTTTCTACACTATATTGAGAAGAGAGGGGAATCATGCCTATTATTTTGAAATTGGTTGTTTCGGATATTTTGTAAAGGCTACGATTAATAGAGTTAAAGTTAAAAGCAATGACAAAATAGAGATAATCGTACCTACATTTGGAAGGTATTCTGCTAGCATGCTCAAAATAATGGCCCATGTAATTGCGAATGTTGTTGTGCGCCAAATATGACGGTATTCACCACGGCGTTTCATGATTTTTAATATAAATAATCCTGCTAATGCATAGAGCGCAATTTGTCCAAAAATCAACATGGTCGTCATTACAAACAGCATAATGAATGTAACAGGGTATAAGAGCCACTTTATTTGTTCTATGTATTCGGTTATACCGCTAATATCAATGGTATTGATAGACATATCAGCAGAAAAACGTCCAAAAGAAAATACAGTAACAATCGTAATTAATAGAAAGGTATATTGGATCACTTTTCCGATAGGTAGTAAACGATAGGCTGCTAGTTTTTTAGGGTGTATTAAACTATCGATGAATAATTGTGAGTGTTTCATTTATATCACCTCCAAACGTTATTCTAACATGTTCAGGAATGACTAGATATGGATCTGCGTAACTTTATCTGAGAATACGATGCTAAAATGTTAACATTGTGTAAAGAAGTTAAAGGTTTTCTTTACTTTTTGTACAATTTCATTTAATGATTAGGAATAGAGTAGTAGAGACGTAGGAATTGGAGCGAAAACCATTGACAATAGATTGGCAAAGCATATTATTTCAATTTTTAGGCGGATTAGGGGTCTTTTTATTTTCCATAAAATATATGGGGGAAGGTTTACAAAAATCGGCAGATGATAGACTTCGAGAATGGTTAAATCGATTTACGACAAATCCGCTAATGGGTGTGTTAGTTGGTATTATCGTAACGGTTTGTATCCAGTCGAGCTCAGCAACAACCGTGATTGCTGTTGGCCTAGTGAGTGCAGGCTTCTTAACACTACGTCAAGCGATTGGCGTTATTATGGGAGCTAATATTGGTACAACGATAACGGCATTTATTATTGGTATTAATATTGGTATTTATTTTTATCCACTACTTGCAATTGGTGCAGCGTGTTTGTTTTTCTTTAAAAAAGCAATCTACCATCATATTGGCCAAATATTATTTGGCTTTGGTGGTTTGTTTTTAGGGCTAGAGTTAATGAGTGCAAGTATGCAGTCGTTGCATCAATTAGCGGATTTCGAATCATTAACCATTCATCTAAGTAACCAGCCTGTAATTGGTATATTTCTAGGTACTATTTTTACGTTGCTCGTACAAAGCTCGACAGCGACAGTCGGGGTACTTCAAGGCTTATATGCTGAGAACTTAATTGGCTTAAATGGCGCACTACCGATTTTATTTGGCGAAAATATAGGAACGACAATAACGGCTGTTTTAGCTTCACTAGGTGCTTCAATCTATGCAAAGCGAGCTGCAGCAGCACATGTATTATTTAATGTATTTGGGACAGTTATTTTTATGTTGTTGTTTACGCCATTTATAAACTATGTACAATGGATAAGTGATCTGTTTCACTTGGAGCCTCGCATGCAAATAGCTGTAGCACATGGCTCATTTAATGTTTTTAATATGATGATTCAGCTACCATTTATTGCAGGGCTATCGTTACTAGTAACGAAAATATTACCTGGTCATGATGGCAATATTGATGTTACAACGAAGCATCTAGATCCAGCATTCATTGACTCTTCTCCTGCCATTGCGCTAGGGCAAGCAAAAGAGGAAGTGTTGCGGATGGGAGATCATGCACTTAGAGGCTTAGAAGAAACGTTCCTATACATGAAAACGGGAGAGTCAGCACATATTCCGACTGTATTACAATTAGAAGTTGCTCTCAATCACTTAGATAAAGAAATAACAAATTATTTAGTCATGGTATCAAAGCAGCCACTTTCTCATGCAGATTCGGTTCGGCATCATACGCTGCTAACCAATGTACGCGATATTGAGCGTATTGGGGATCACTTTGAAAATATATTAGAGCTTTTACAATATAAAGATCACCATGAGGTAAGTTTAAGTAAATCAGCGCGACAAGATTTAATCGGTATGTTCAGTCTCGCGATTGAAGCAGTACGTAAAAGCATTGAAGCACTTGATACAGCGAGTCTTAGTTTGGCACAAGAGGTAACAGAACTAGAGAGTTTAATTGATGATATGGAGGATAAACTAAGACAAAAACATATCGCACGTTTAAATACAAATGAATGTAGTGGCGCTGCAGGTATCGTTTATACAGATATTGTGAGTAACTTGGAAAGAATCGGAGATCATGCTGTTAATATTGCAGATTCTATATTAGGTATTCGTCATTAAGTATGAAACTTTTGAGATGATGTTTCGTATTAAAGGCAATGCACGACAAAAGGAGAGAATGTTTATGGAGGTCGTTGGCTGGATCGTAGTGATTGCCTGCTTTATCATTTCATTTGTAGGACTAGTGTATCCGATAATCCCTGGTGTTTTATTTTTACTCGGTGGGTTTTTACTGTACGGATTATTTTTCTCATTCGCCGATTTAAGCTGGTGGTTCTGGGCAATTGAAATTTTATTTGTTGTCCTACTATTTGGTGCGGATACAGTTGCAAATGCTTTTGGTATTAAAAAATTTGGCGGTTCAAATGCAGGAATGTGGGGAAGTACAATTGGGCTATTAATTGGTCCATTTGTTATTCCTGTTGCAGGGATATTAGTAGGTCCATTTTTAGGAGCGGTGATTGCAGAGCTTCTTGTGGAGCGAAGAACAGTTGGAGAAGCAGTAAAAAGTGGTGTTGGCTCCCTTATCGGCTTTTTAACATCAACGCTAGCGAAAGCGGTTATTCAAATTGTAATGATTGTCGTTTTCTTTATTGCCATATAATTTGTATGTGCATTTTTTGTGGGTGTAATTATAAAGTTTAACAAAATAAAGAAGTGGGTATGATAGACATTGGATTGTTTTTTCGGTCAAAAGGCTGAAATCTTTGATTTGAGGTATTTTTCATTGAATGGTTTGACCAATTTTGATAATCTAAGGATGTACTAATTATTTCTTTATTTTAGGGAGGAACTTAAAAATGGCTTACGAATTACCACAATTAACTTATGCATATGACGCATTAGAACCAAATATCGATGCAAAAACAATGGAAATTCACTATTCGAAACATCACAATACTTATGTAACAAATTTAAACGCAGCAGTAGAAGGTACTGAATTTGCTGAAAAAGACATTAACGACTTAATCGCAAACATCGATGCACTTCCTGCTGACAAACAAACTGCAGTTCGTAACAATGGTGGCGGACATGCTAACCACACACTATTCTGGGAATTAATCGCTCCAGGCGGTTCAAACACTCCAGTTGGTGAAGTAGCAAAAGCAATCGATGCTAAATTCGGTTCTTTCGATGCTTTCAAAGAAGAGTTTGCTAAAGCTGCAACAACTCGCTTCGGTTCAGGTTGGGCTTGGTTAATCGTTGATGGTGATTCTGTAGCAGTTACATCTACACCAAACCAAGACTCTCCAATTATGGAAGGTAAAACACCAATCTTAGGATTAGATGTTTGGGAGCACGCTTACTACTTAAACTACCAAAACCGTCGTCCAGATTACATCAGTGCTTTCTGGAACGTAGTAAACTGGGATGTAGTAGAAGCTAAATTCCAAGCTGCAAAATAATTATGTTTTGGCGAAGCTGACAACAGTGAAGCAAAACGATTAAAATTAAGTTCAAGTAAAGGGCTATGCGAAGGGTGAAAAATCACCTAGGCATAGCCCTTTTTAAATATATTAATCGCACTAAGAAAAACACCCCCTATAGTTATTAGATTTAAAAAATCAATAGGCATTGAAGGAAACTTTTCTTGCAAAGTACCGTCAAATAAAATGACGAGCATGCTAATGGAGTGAAAGGCAACGGAAAGCGTTTACTTCTAAAGCGTAATCATACGAATAATCCTATTCTATATTTTTTCAAGGATGGTTTGAATGATGAAAAGCAAATTATAAAATTGATTCAAGTGTATGCTTTTCTGACTCAGCTTCGAATGGTATACTAGGTATCGTGTATTTAAACAGTTATTAGATGAGGAGGGTAATACATATGCGCAAAGCACCGGGAAAAAATCGCGCAGCGAGTGTTAAAGCAAAGCATCACTCTAATTTAACATTTCGTATGAATGTCCTTTTCTTTGCTATATTTATCGTGTTTTCGATGTTAATTTTTAGGCTTGGTTATATGCAAATAGTAAAAGGTGAAGATTATGTTCGTATTTTAGAACGGACAGAGGAAGTACCTGTTAATACTAGTGTGCCTAGGGGTAGAATGTATGATCGTTACGGGCGAATTTTAGTTGATAATCAGCCAGAAAATGCAATTACATATACGAAAATGCAGACGACAAAAACTGAGGATATGCTTGCAATAGCAGAAAAGCTTGCGCAGCTAATAGATCAGCCGACAGATCGTGTCACATTACGTGATAAATATGATTTTTGGATTTTAAAAAATCATGATGCGGCATACGCAAAAATTTCTGATGCAGAGCAAACGAAAATTAAAACGCAAGAAAATATTACGACAAGTCAAGCAAATGCAGAGATTGATAAGGTTGTGCGTGAGCGCATTACCGACGAAGAATTAGCACAATTAACAGATGCTGATTTAGAAGTACTAGCCATTTATCGTGAGATGGTATCAGGCTATAATTTATCGCCACAAATCATTAAAAGTGAAAATGTAACTGCTGATGAATTTGCACGTGTTTCCGAACGTTTAACAGAGTTACCAGGTGTCAACACGACGACAGACTGGAAGCGTGTCAAGCTATCTTCACTTTCTGTGTTAGGACGGACAACAGTTCCAACAAAGGGTATACCGAAAGATAAGCTAAATTATTATTTAGCACGAGATTACTCACGTAATGACCGCGTAGGAGAAAGTTATATTGAAGCGCAATATGAGGAGCTTTTACAAGGGCAAAAAACAGTTGTCAAAAATATTACGAATAAAAAAGGGCAAGTAGTCGATACTGTCACAACCTATGAGGGTGAGCCTGGAAAAGATTTAGTATTAACTTTTGATAGTGAGTTACAAGCAGCGAATGAAAAAATTGTTGAGGAAGAATTGCTTAAATTAAAAGCAATGTCAGGCTCTAGTTTATTAGACCGAGCATTCTTAGTCATGATGGATCCGAACACGGGTGACATTTTATCAATGGTCGGTAAAAAAATCGAAAAAGATTCTGAAACAGGAAAAAATATCGTTGTGGATTATGCGTATGGATCATTCACAACAGCTTATGAGGCAGGGTCTGTAGTAAAAGCAGCCACTTTGCTGACAGGTTATAAACTAGGGGCCATTACGCCGAACACAGTATTGGGAGATGAACCGATCCATTTACTTGGTACACCAGTAAAAAAATCGATCTTTAACCATACTGGATATATTTCAATGGACGGCTTAAGTGCACTTGAGCAATCTTCGAACGTTTACATGTTTAAAACAGCAATGCTTATCAATGGCACACCATATAGTTATAACATGCCACTACGATTAAATGATAAGACATTCCCAAATATGCGAAATTCCTATGCACAGTTTGGCTTAGGCGTTAAAACAGGTATTGATTTACCGAATGAATTTAGTGGAGTAGAAGGTCCATCTGGCCCGACAATGGGTGGTAAAACGCTCGACTTAGCTATTGGGCAGTATGATACGTATACACCGCTTCAACTAGCACAATACATTTCAACGATAGCGAATGGTGGTTATCGTATTCAGCCCCATGTTGTGAAAGAAGTGCGTGATCCATCAAAAGATGGTCAGCAGCTAGGGCAATTAGTGACAGAAGTAGGACCAAGAATATTAAATCATATTGATAATACAGATGATGAAATTAATTATGTTAAACAAGGTTTGCGTCGTGTTTATACAGGTACTCGTGGTACAGCGCGTTCAGCATTTGCAAATGCGCCGTATACAGCTGCCGGAAAAACGGGTACAGCCGAAGTAGTTTACTATGGACCGTTACGTGAGCGTTATGGCACAAATACAACCAATTTGACGCATGTTGGTTTTGCGCCATATGAAAATCCTGAAATTGCGTATGCTGTTGTAATTCCATGGGTGTCAACGAACCTTGATCAACATATATCAAGTAATAACATTATTGCAAGACGTGCATTAGATAAGTATTATGAGCTAAAAGAAAAGTATGACACTACAAAAGTGACAGATAATAAAGTAGAGCAACCAATTTTACCTGCAATTACAGATGAAAAAATTGGTGAGGATGAACAAGAATAAAAAAACCGCTAGCGCATGTTACATGCCTAGCGGTTTTATTTTGTTTATAGTCAAAGCGTTTGGATTTCTATCGGCGATTATGTCTAGGTAAGCGGCGATGCTTGGGCATTTATCGGCGATTTTTGAGTGATTATCGGCGATTTCTACATATCTATCGGCGATTTACTATACAGAAAGTTGTTGTATTGCTAATTCAAACTGTTGCTTCGGTTTTTTTCCATACAGCTCTATATTATTAAAGAAATAAGATGACATCATAAAATCAATAGCCTCCTGTAAAGACAACTCTCGATGGTCCATGATAAGTGTTAAATATGTTTTAAAGTAATCGGCATTTTGTACTTTTGCATGATTAATCACAAAGTCAAACTCCTCTTATAGTATTTCTTGACACAAATGTTTATTATAGCATGTTCGCTAAAGGAAGCAAGTATTAAAGCGATTGTAAATGCTTCTTTACAATCGTTTACAAACCATTACATTCCTTTACGTGTCTTTTACGAACGATTTATACGAATTCAACAATAAGTCATTATAGTAAAGATTGTAAGGCAAACAACAAATAAAAAAGTTAGTGACGGAGGCAAATGAGATGAAAAAGTGGAAGTACTTAACGATGACAGCGGTAATGGGTTCAGCATTAATGCTAGGTGCATGTAGTGGAGACAACTCAGCGCAAAATGGTAACAATGCAGAAACGAATGCACCAGCGAACTCAGGACAAGAAGCTGCTGACGAAAAACTGCAAGGTTCAGTTGCTGGAGATGGTTCATCAACAGTGGCACCAATCATTGAAGCAGTTGTTGAAGAGTATGCAGGTGCACAACCGGATGTCAAAGTATCGGTAGGTGTTTCTGGTACTGGTGGCGGCTTTGAAAAATTCATCGCAGGTGAAACAGACTTTTCAAATGCATCTCGTTTTATAAAAACTGAAGAGAAAGAAAAACTAGAGCAAGCAGGAATTGCTTACACTGAGTTAGCTTTAGCATATGATGGTTTATCTATAGTGGTGAACCCTGAAAACGATTGGGCAAAGGATTTAACGATAGATCAATTAAAGAAAATTTGGACTGAAGATGGCACAGAGAAAAAATGGTCAGATATCGATCCATCTTGGCCAGCAGAGAAAATCGTATTCTATTCACCAGGTACTGACTCTGGTACGTATGACTACTTTGATGAAGTAGTTTTAGATGGTGCTGATCTAGTAAGTGCTGCAACATTATCAGAGGATGATAATATGCTAGTCCAAGGTGTTGCTGGAGACAAAAACGCAATTGGCTTCTTCGGTTTCGCTTACTACTTAGAAAATAAAGATAAATTAAACATTGTGAAAGTAAATGGTATTGAACCAACACATGACACAATTGAAGCAGGCGAATATACGCCACTTTCACGTCCATTATTCACATATGTGAAGAATAGTGCTATTAAAGATAATGCTGCAGCATATGATTTCATCAAATTCACACTTGAAAATGCAGGGGATATGGCAGAGGCTGTAGGTTATGTTAGTCTACCTGACGAAAAATATGCTGAAGGCTTAAAAACTTTAGAAGGTTTAAAATAAGCAGACATGCATAGAGGGAAAGAGATGTATGCTCTTTCCCTTGCTTAATGGAAAGGAGTACCCAATGGTTTCTCATAAAGAAAATAAGACATCATCTGTGCAACAATTAATTGCAAATTCGCGCAATCAAAAAACTAAGAAAATAGTGGAAAAAGCCATGCCAGCTTTATTATTTTCTGCAGCGCTTATCTCGATTTTGACGACATTTGGCATTGTTTTCACCCTTATTTTTGAAACGTTTGAGTTCTTTAAACGTGTTTCGATTACGGATTTTCTATTTGGTACACAGTGGCTACCGTTTTCTGGGAAGGAGCCTTTATTTGGGATATTACCACTTATCGCAGGGACACTGAAAGTTACATTCATTGCAGTTGCCGTCGCTGTACCATTTGGGATTGCTTCAGCAATATATTTGAGTGAATATGCAAGCGAAAAAATAAGACGTACGGTTAAACCGATATTAGAAGTGCTAGCAGGTGTGCCAACAATTGTCTACGGTTTCTTTGCATTGACGTTTGTCACGCCGTTGCTACAAGAAATCATCCCGCAACTTAAGCTGTTTAATGCACTTAGTCCAGGGATTGTAGTGGGCATTATGATTTTGCCAATGATTACATCACTATCTGAGGATGCGATGTCATCTGTACCTAACAGTATGCGTGAAGGGGCTTTAGCCCTAGGTGCAACAAAGTTTGAAGTTGCTATAAAAGTAGTGTTACCAGCAGCTTTATCGGGGATTATAGCATCAGTAGTACTCGCTATTTCCCGGGCAATAGGGGAGACGATGATTGTATCACTTGCTGGTGGATCAACTCCTAAATTTAATCTTGATGTTACAGATTCCATCCAAACAATGACAGCCTATATTGTACAAGTATCAACAGGTGATGCAGGCTATGGCACGACAATTTATTACTCCATTTATTCAGTTGGATTCACTTTATTTATCTTTACTTTAATGATGAATCTACTTGCTCATTATATTTCGAAACGCTTCAGGGAGGTTTACTAGCATGCGCTATATCGATGATACAGTCGTCAAGAAACGAATGACAAAGCGTATTACATTCAATAAAGTGTGGAAGTTCTTATTTTTCTTGGCAACTACATTTGCACTTGTGATGCTAGCTATTTTGCTCTACCGTATAGTGACGCAAGGAATAGGCTATTTAAACTTTGATTTTTTAACAAACTTTGCTTCTCGTTTCGCGAATAAGGCGGGCATTAAAGCAGCATTAGTTGGCTCGCTCTGGTTGATGGCGGTTGTAGCTCCAGTATCAATCATTCTAGGTGTAGGAACAGCAATTTATTTAGAAGAATATGCAAAGAAAAATAAACTAAACGATTTTATTCGTATGAATATTTCAAACTTAGCAGGTGTACCTTCCATTGTTTTTGGTTTACTTGGCTTAACAATTTTTGTTCGTATGATGGGTCTTGGAAAAAGTATTTTAGCTGCAGGATTAACAATGAGTTTGTTAATTTTACCTGTAATTATCGTGGCAGCCCAAGAAGCAATTCGTGCAGTACCGAATGAACAACGAGAAGCATCTTACGGTATGGGTGCGACAAAATGGCAAACCATTTTACGTGTCGTATTGCCAGCAGCTATACCAGGAATTTTAACAGGTAGTATTTTAGCGTTATCTCGTGCGATTGGTGAAACAGCTCCATTAGTAGTAATTGGGATTCCTGTAATTCTACAGTTTTTACCTAATGATTTATTAAGTCAGTTTACTGCATTACCAATGCAAATTTACGATTGGGCAAAACGTCCGCAAGAGGCATTTCAATATGTAGCGGCAGCGGGAATTTTAGTGCTGATGATTATGCTGTTATTAATGAATTCCATTGCCATCTTTATTCGAAATAAATTCCAAAAACGTTATTAATGAGGTGACCGTATGATACTAGATTATAAAGAGGAAAAAACAGTTGTTAAATCGATTAATATAAATGTAAAGCCTAGCGCTGAAGTTGCGAAAAAAGTAGTTTATGATACGCATAACTTAAATTTATGGTACGGAGATCATCATGGTTTAAAAGATATCAATTTAAGTATTTATGAAAATGAGGTAACAGCAATTATTGGCCCATCAGGTTGTGGTAAGTCAACTTATTTAAAAACGTTGAATAGAATGGTAGAGCTTGTACCATCTGTCCGTACTTCTGGCGAAATTTTGTATCGTGAGCGAAATATTTTAGATAAAAGCTATACGGTAGAGGAATTGCGTACGCGCGTAGGAATGGTTTTCCAAAAGCCTAACCCATTCCCAAAATCGATCTATGATAATATTGCTTATGGCCCTCGTATCCATGGTATAAAAAACAAAAAGATACTTGATGAAATTGTTGAGAAGTCTTTGCGTGGTGCGGCAATTTGGGATGAAGTAAAAGATCGTTTAAATCAAAATGCCTACGGTTTATCAGGTGGACAGCAACAGCGTATTTGTATCGCGCGCTGTTTAGCGATAGAGCCAGATGTTATTTTAATGGATGAGCCGACATCTGCACTTGACCCGATTTCTACATTAAAGGTAGAAGAGCTTGTTCAAGAGCTTAAAAAAGATTATTCAATCATTATTGTTACACATAACATGCAACAAGCGGCTCGAATTTCAGACCGTACAGCATTTTTCCTTAGCGGCGAAGTCATTGAATATGACAAAACAGATGTCATTTTCCAAACACCAGCTGATCAACGTACAGAAGATTATATTTCAGGACGATTCGGCTAAGCATAGGGGGAACGGTAGATGGCAGTACGTGAACGCTTTGAGCAAGAGCTTAAAGAAATACAAGAACAATTTGTAGAAATTGCAACAAGTAGTATTAATGCGTTAAAAACTTCATTTGAAGCATTACAAGAGCAAAATTTAGAAAAATCGTTAAAAATTTTAGAAGATGATTTAATTATTAATCGTCTAGAAGAAGAAATTAATGATCGAGTTATTTTAATGATTGCCAAGCAACAGCCCGTTGCGACAGATTTACGTCGTCTTATGGTGCTTGTAAAAGCGGCATCCGATATGGAAAGAGTGGGCGATTATGCTGTAAATATCGCTAAAGAGACAATACGTATAGGCAAGGAGCCACTAGTCTTTCCAACTACCAATTTACAAACAATGTGTAATAAAACAGTAGAAATGCTAGAGAGTATTATTACAGCATTTAAGGACGAAGATACAGTTCGAGCAAAAGAAATTGCTGAGTTGGACGATTACGTAGATGATCTATATGGAGCGACCGTTACATTATTGCTTCGTGCAGGGGCAGAAAACCCAGCGCATATTTCGCAAATAACACATTTAACGTTTGTTTGTCGCTATCTTGAACGCTCAGCAGATCATGCAACCAATATTGCTGAACATTTATTTTACTTAATTAAAGGTAAACATTATGAATTGAATAATTAAAAAATGGCTGCATTTTGTGGTCCTATAGATTATAGCAAACTCGAAAGACTTCGAATTTGCTATAGTCTTTTTTGTTTGAGTGCCTGTCACTCTTATGGTGTTTGGTAGATGTAAGACGAGTCTTTGCTAACACCTGAAATTTCCGTCATAAATCAAATTGTTTGAGTGCCTGTCACTCTTATGTTGTTCGGTAGATGTAAGACGAGTCTTTGCTAACACCTGAAATTTCCGTCATAAATCAAATTGTTTGAGTGCCTGTCACTTTTGGTGTCACTTTTGGTGTTTTTTTGCATTAAATAATGAAATTGCAACATTGCACTATAGGGATGCGTCAAATACTGGAGTGTTATTGTATTGTCAAAAAAATAATTTGGTTATACTATAGACATTATCCAAAAAAATAGGTGCGTAGGAGGTGCTGCTGCATGAAAGACAGTGTAGAATCACTTATTAAGAAATTTGGTCTAGAAATTTCAATAGAACAACGTAAATACTTAAGTTTTCTATATGAAAATTTACATCTAGAAGAGTTAAGTGATAAGGAACAACATTTTTTTATTGACTATTTTTACAAGAGTGAGACACTACGAAATATGGCAGCATTTGCACTTGAGCTAGCAGATGTCACACAGGAGATTCGTGAAAACGTTCCAACAATTGAACAGGCAGAGCAGCTAGCGAATGGGAAAGAACAACGGTTGTATTATGAACAAAAATGGCAAGAAGCTAGACGACAAAAACTAAAGCAGCAAACAACAAAAAGTGGAAATGTTTTATATGTTCCATTTGTTGATTACAAAGAAGAACAAGGCCCAATGATTATTTGTCTTGAACAAACATCTGGGATGGCAAGATATTCAGAGTTATGCAAAAGTATGATTTTGTCTTTATTTATGACTGCACATCAGGAACAACGCGATTTATATATCGTGCCTTACGATTGTCAAATTCATGTCCATTATCGATTTGAAAATGGACATTTAAATCTATCTGATTTTAAAGATTTTATTGAATATAAGGCAAAAGGGGAAGCGGCAATTTTGCCTGTTCTACAGTTTGTGAAAGGTTTGCTGCAAGAAAATCAACAATGTGCAGAAACAGATGTCCTTATTTTTACGGAAGGTAATCCTGTTGATGGGCAATATTTATTAGGGAAGCGTGCAAAGACGATTATCGAGGAAATGAAGCAACGATATCATGCTGAATTTTCGGTTATTGCAATGAATGAACAACGTTTTAATGAGCATCATTTTTGGTTTGCGAACAAGGCTATTTTTGCAGACGATGCGATACAATAAAATGTACAGCTGACCAGAAAGATTTTGGTCGGCTTATTTTTACTGAACGATCACATAGTTTATTAACAGTAAAAAATTTTACAAAAATGTACATAGGTAAGTAAAAGGAGAATTACATGGATTCAATGAAATGGTTATTACCGAACTTGACTGCGCCAACATGGATGGACATTACAATTGCAGTCGCGTTTTGTGTGTTTGGTTGGTTATTCCAGCATTTTGTACTGAAGAAAATAATTACGAGTAGTGTATCGTTTTTAAAAAAGAGACAACGTAATTTTCAAGCGACTGTGCTGGCACAATTTAATAACGCAATCCGCTATGCGTTTATGTCTGCAGTAGTTGTACTTAGTTTATCAAATTTACTCAAAATATTTTTATTTACACATTTTGCAACAAAAAATTTCGTATTATCTATCATGGTGTTTTTTGCATTTAAAGGCATATACGATGTTCTTCATTATTATACGAAGCAACCACTGCAGTTAAATAACGATGAAGAGCAAAATGTTCTTCTGCCTTTTTTCCTTCGTATCGGTAAAGTGCTCGTCATGATATTGGCCATGTTTACTATTGCTTCATTTTGGGACTTTAATATTAATGGCTTCTTAACAGGGATTGGCCTAACAGGAGTAGCAATTGCTTTTGGTATACGTGATACGTTGGCACATGTCTTTGGTGGGATGTCAGTGGCACTCGACAATCCTTTCCAAATTGGCGACTGGATTGCGACAGAGGATCAAAAAATAGAAGGCACAATTGAAGATATAAACCTTCGCAGTACGCTTATTCAAACAGGCGATAAAGGGCTTGTATATGTTCCAAACTCTTATTTAGTGAATCGTCCAATTTATAATTTATCGAAACGAGAAAAACGAAAATGTGAACTGTTTTTATATGTTGCGGCAGAAAATGAAGAGGAACAATTGCGCAGTGCTTTAAGTACAATTCATCAGCAAATTTATTTGCATGCAAATACTGAAAAAGAAATGATTCATGTTTATATTGATGAGTTTCATCAAACATCATATCGTGTTCTTGTTCGCTTCTTTGTTGCAACAAATGATACGGCAGTTATGCTAAGTGTCCGACAGGATGTTTTATTTGCTATCCGTCAGGTTGTAAGTGAGTATGACATTGTCCTTGCTGAGGAAACGGATGATGATTGTTGATGATATGGTAAAATATAATTTGAATTGTTTGATACTTTACATTACAATGTAAACTAGTAATCAGCTTAGATGAAGAGTAGTAACTATTATGATTTGTTCTAGAGAGCTAGCGGTTGGTGGAAGCTAGTACAAAGAAATAGTGAATGGACTTCGGAGCTCTAATTCAGAAAAGAGTAGTATGGATTAGCGTTTGCCTACGTTACAAGGCATTGAGAGGGTCTTAGTAGTAAGGCCAATGAAGGTGGCACCACGGCTTTTCCGTCCTTTTGTGATGGAAAGGCCTTTTTATATGGATTTTTGGTGTAGCAGAGCAGAGTAGAGTAGAGCGAAGGAGAGATTGAGTATGACAGTTGAGCTTAGCAGATTTGCCATGAAAGTATTACAAGGGGACATGATGACGCCCATATCAGTTTATCAAGCCCTTACAGGAAAGCATAAGATGTTATTTGAATCTTCAGCGAAGCATGAGGAAAGTGGCCGTTATTCCTTTATTGCTGTTAACCCAATAGCTGAATTAATTGGGGATCAAAATGGGTATCAATATTCAAAGGGTGGAGAGATTAATCAGTCTAGCGATAATGTGTTGAAAAAATTAAAAGAAGTCATGCCATTCCATCAAGCGGACTATCCATTTGCCTTTTTCGGGGGCGCAATTGGTTATTTTGGTTATGAGACTGCCTTTTATGCGGAGAAAATTGGAACGTATTTACATGATAATTTAGATATGCCAGACGTCCATGTTTTTTTCTATGATACATTTATTGTTTTCGATCATTTAAAACAAGAGATTACATTAGCAGCGATTGATTTATTTAATGAAGGACGTTCACTTGTCACGATGGAAGCTGATCTTGCTGAAATGGAAAATCAACTATGCGCAGGTACTACGTTCGGTTTCATGGAGGTAGATCCATTAGATTTCCAGCCGATGATACCGAAGGAAGTGTTTATTGCCATTGTGGAGCGTGCGAAACAGCATATTGTAAGGGGCGATATTTTTCAAATTGTATTATCGCAACGTTTTTCTTCCCCATTTGCAGGCAATCCATTTGCTTTGTATCGTCAGTTAAGAACATCCAATCCATCGCCATATATGTTTTATATGGATTTTGAGGCTTACACTATTTTAGGTACGTCACCAGAGAGTCTTGTAAAGGTTAAAAATCGGAAAGTCACTACTAATCCAATTGCAGGAACAAAGCCCCGTGGTACAACGCAACAGCAGGATGAGGCAATTGCCAAAAGCTTATTAACGGATGAGAAAGAAATTGCTGAGCATCGAATGTTAGTTGATTTAGGGCGGAATGATATTGGGCGAATTTCCAAGGTTGGCACAGTAAAGGTTTCTAAATATATGAACATTGAACGTTATAAGCATGTTATGCATATCGTTTCAGAGGTAATAGGGGAGCTTCGTGATGAGGTACATGTATTAGACGTCCTCAGTGCATGTTTGCCAGCGGGGACAGTATCTGGAGCACCAAAAATTCGAGCGATGCAGCTAATTAATGAGATGGAACCAGTAAAGCGAGGTGTGTACGCTGGTGCAGTAGGCTATATTTCAGCTACGGGAGATATGGACTTAGCGCTAGCGATTCGTACAATGGTTATAAAGGATGGGCATGCGCATGTGCAGGCAGGTGCAGGGGTCGTTTATGATTCAGTCCCATTATCAGAATATGAAGAAACACTTAATAAAGCTCGTGCGCTACTGGAGGTAAAAAAATGATTTTATTAATCGATAATTACGATTCGTTCACATATAATTTATTTCAGCAAATTAGTATGTTAGGTAAGGAAGTAAGAGTAGTACGCAATGATGACATAACAATTGAAGAAATAAAAGATATGGATCCAGAAGCGATTATTTTATCCCCAGGCCCAGGGACGCCGAATGAAGCTGGAATGACAGTTCAAATTGTTCAGGAACTCTATAAAAAGTACCCTATTTTAGGGATTTGCTTAGGGCATCAGTCGATAGGGCAAGCATTTGGGGGCTCCGTCGAACAAGCGAAAAATATTATGCACGGTAAACTATCAGCATTAAGCTACGAACAAACAGGCGTATTCACACAATTAGAAGGTGAAGTGGAAGTGATGCGCTACCATTCACTAATTATAGAACCAAATACATTACACGAGGATTTCATTATTACGGCAACTTCTAAAGATGACGGGGAAATAATGGCGATTCAACATAAGCATCATCCACTAGTCGGATTGCAATTCCATCCCGAGTCTATAGGCACTAAAGCAGGTAACAATATCGTGCAAGCCTTTCTAAATCTTTATAGTGCCTGTCACTAAAACAATTCTGATAATTTAAAGTGAAAAATCCACTTCGCCTCCTGCGGTTTACAATTTTCCGCGGGAGGCGAAGTGGATTACGAGTGCCAGTCACTCAAACAATTCTGCATTTTGCCAGTCTATTTATTGCTTTTTACCTGTAATTAACTTAGCGATCTCTTCTAATGTCATAGAAGAATTAACCTCATAGGAGCCAATTTGTAAGCTTCGAGCATATTTGGCATTGGCAAGAAGGAGTTCCATTTCAACACTATTGGGAATAATGCCTCCATCCTCTAGCTTTTGAGCTACTATATAAGGCGTTATTCCACTATATATTTGAAGCGTCATTGTTACTGCATCATCAGAAGCGGGTGTACTACTTTCAGCAGGCTCACTCTCGGCATGTCCGTCAGTTGTATTTGCTTCCTTAGTATTTTCAGTTACCGTTTCTTTAGTGGATTGTGCTTTTAATGAAGCTATTTCTTTTGTTGCCTGTTCAAGCTGTTGTTGTAGCTCCTCCACTTCCTTATCATTTTTAGAGGCAACTGTAGGCAGACCAATATTAAAATCAAAGCGGTCGGCAACCGATAGTAATGCGCCGACTAAGAAAAGGGCGATCCCAAATGCACGGATAGAGGATTTCATAATCACCGACCTCCGTTTGCAATCACTTGCTGTACTTGCTCTTCTGTTAAATTGGAGCGAATACTAATATCAGCAATTGAAAGGCCTTGTTTGTTCAATTCAAGCACTTGACTGATAATAATATCGTGAATTGGTTTAGGATTGTTAGGTATTGACTCGGATTTTTTTACTTGAGCTGCTTGTTGAACAGCCTGCATTACTTGTTGAACCTTTGGATTATGTAGCGTTGGATTTTTAGTCGCTGGTGACTTAATCTGAAATTCTGGTTCTAGTAATAGCTCTTCTTCTACAATTTTTAGTCGACGCTTTAAATTATTGGTTTCTTGAAAAATTGAGATAGATAATTCTTCGACATCTTGTTCGACTTTTTTCGCACTATTTTTGAAAAAGAACGATAGAACGATCAAAACGATACCGATAATCATAAGTATGATGGATAAATCCAATAGTTTCACCCCATTAAATTATGTAATTATAAGGTATTTTACCACATGCAAACTTATTATGAAATGAAGGTAGATTTTTTTTCAGTTTATGTTATAATAGGTTAGTCGTATAAATCATGCTCAAATTTAAAAATTTTAATTCTTGATATAGAGTGGGAGGGTTAATGATGCGCGTAAACATTACTTTAGCTTGCACAGATTGCGGCGAACGTAACTACATTTCTAAAAAGAACAAGCGTAACAATCCAGAGCGTCTTGAACTTAAAAAATATTGCTCTCGCGAGAAGAAATACACTCTTCACCGTGAAACGAAGTAATCGCTCATTAGGCCAAAACCACATGTGGTTTTGGCTTTCTACATTTTTATAGGAGGTAACTTATCGTGGATAAAACAACGTTACGAAACGAAGTACGTGAAGCGCTTGCGAATATGAGTGCAGCAAAGTATCGTGATCAGTCATTTGCTGTAGCAAAAAAAGTGCTACAGGAACCATATATAATAGAAGCAAATACGATTGGTATCACTATTTCCAATAAGCCAGAAGTAGACACAATTCATTTAATTGAAGCACTTTGGCAATTAGGTAAAAAGGTGGCTGTTCCTAAATGTAACGCAAAAACGAGAGAAATGTCATTTTATGCCATAGAATCGTTTGCACAGCTCGAAACTGTTTATATGCATTTGCGTGAACCAATTCCTACAGAGTGTGAGTTCGTTGACGCAAATGAAATGGATATCATACTCGTTCCAGGTGTTGTTTTTGATATAAAAGGTTACCGAATTGGTTACGGTGGTGGTTATTACGATCGCTATGTATCAAACTATAAAAAAGGTAAATTGATGTCTCTACTTTTTGATGAGCAACTTTATGAACAAGTGCCTATAGAGAATCATGATTGCCCAGTGGATTTTATTTTCACACCGACAAAACGTATTGATTGTGGAGCGCAACGAGGAGCGAAGTAAATGGATAAAATGTTAGATATTTATGAGTTATTAAAAACATATGGTACTTATATTTATACACGAGATCCAATTGGCGATTTGATGTTAATGGAGGATGAAATTCGTGAGCTGTATAAGGCGAATGTCCTGGACATTAAAGATTACCAAATGGCTTTATTGTTAATTCGACAAGAAGTGACAAGACTTCGGGTTGAACAAAATAAACAATAATGTTTTAATTGAGTATAATTTGGGTATCGTAAAAATATTGTAATATGTATGTAAAATTATCCAAAACAGTGGTTTTCCACTGTTTTTATGATTTTTGCGAAACTTTTTACAATCCAGAACGTATATATTAATGTTGAGTGTATAATTGGGTAGTCGTGATGACTTCCAAAAAAATATATCTGTTGATTATCTGTAAAAAAAGGATTAAGATATATTTTGTTTCAGTTACAAATTGTAACAGTTTGATAAATTTTATTATTTTTTTGTAAGGAATAGGGAGGATGTTAGGAATGAAATTAACAAAGTGGCCTAAACATTCATTTATGATACTAGCAATCGTAGCAACTTGGATAAAAACGGTCATTGTTTACCACACAAGCTTTGAGTTGAAGTTAGAAAATGCGATGCAACAATTCATATTGTTTATCAATCCATTAAGTTTTGTACTGTTTATTTATGGATTATCATTATTCTTTAAAACACCTAAAATACGGAATCGTTATATAATTACTATTAGTGTCTTATTATCAATTGTTTTATATGGAAATGTTGCGTTCTATCGATTCTACAATGACTTTATTACATTACCTGTATTATTCCAAACAAGTAACTTTAGTGATTTAGGAACTTCAGCTGCAGCTATTATCAACCCTTGGGATCTTTTATATTTTGCGGATGTATTTATATTAATTATTGCAAATAAATATTTACCAAGAATGAAAGAAGCAGTAAAAGTAAACGTTGAATTCCGACGTGCATTTTTCGTTTTAGCAATTGCAATGACATTTTTAAACTTGGGTTTAGCAGAAACTGAGCGTCCTCAATTGTTAACACGAAGCTTTGACCGTGAACTTCTTGTGAAAAATATTGGTACGTACAACTATCATTTATATGATATTTATATTCAGTCTAAATCATCTGCACAACGCGCATTAGCGGATGGCAGTGAATTAGTAGAAGTGAACAACTACATTCGTTCTAATCAAGCGGCAAGCGACGAAAATAAGTTTGGCAAATACAAAGATCGAAACTTAATTGTTGTTTCACTTGAATCATTACAAAACTTTGTAATTAATAATGACATGGACGGACACGAAATCACGCCGTTCTTAAATTCTTTAACAAAAGATTCGGATACGTATTATTTCAATAATTTCTACCATCAAACAGGTTTAGGAAAAACATCTGACTCAGAGTTTATTTTAGAAAACTCATTATTCGGTCTTGGTCGTGGTGCAGTATTCTTTACACATGGTGGTAATACGTACAATTCCATGGCAGAGCGCCTTGGGGAAAATGGATATTTTACAAACGTTATGCACCCGAACAATAAATCGTTCTGGAATCGTGACATGATGTATCAATCTTTAAAAATTAATAAATTCTATGATGTAGATTCATATACAGTAGAAGAAGGGCAAGCTGTCAACTGGGGAATGAAGGACATTCCATTCATGGAGCAATCTGCGGCGTTGATGAAAGACATGCCACAACCATTCTACTCTCGTTTAATTACATTAACGAACCACTATCCATTCACTTTGGACCCAGAAGACGTAATGATTCCTGAATACACATCAAATTCAGGCACATTAAATCGTTACTTCCAAACAGTTCGTTATATGGATGAAGCTTTAAAAGACTTCTTCCAAGATTTAAAAGATCAAGGTGTTTACGATAATTCAATTATCGTTATGTACGGTGACCATTACGGTATTTCTGAAAATCATAATAAAGCAATGGCACAATATTTAGGTAAAGATGGCATAACACCATATGATAATGCATTGTTACAAGAAGTACCTTTATTCATCCACATCCCTGGAGATGGGGAAGGAAAAGAAATGGAAGAGGTTTCTGGTCAAATAGATTTACGACCAACAATTTTACATTTACTAGGTATTGAAACGTCAAAAGATATGCAGCTTGGTGCAGATTTATTCTCACCAGAGCATGAAGATTTCGTTATTTTCCGTGACGGACGATTCATTACAGATAAATATGTTTATGCTGGTGAAGCATGCTATGACAAAGCAACAGGTGAACAAATTGATGTAGCGCCTTGCCAACCATATGCAGATCGTGCAACAACCGAATTGGAAAACTCCGATGCTATCATCAATGGGGACTTGCTCCGATTCTATGATGAAAAAACAGGTAATTTAAAACAAAATGCAGTGAAGTAAAACAATAAATGGTGTACTAGATTATTTCTAGTACACCATTTTTATGTGCCAGTCACCCAAACAATTCTGAAAATTCACCAATCGAGTAGACTCCTGCGGGAACATACAAAATGTAAGCCACAACAGGCCGCGCGACAGCGAGGGTTGTGGCTTACATTTGTACCCGCGGAAAGCGAAGTGGAATTTTACGATTTAGGAAGGTAACACAATGGGAGGAAAACGCCTAATGAAATTAAAAGTATCAAATATGCCGACACTGCCAATAGCAATCATTTATTCCTAAGTAAAAATCCACGTAGACTCCTGCGGGAACATACAAAATGTAAGCCACAACAGGCCGCGCGACAGCAAGGGTTGTGGCTTACATTTGTACCCGCGGAAAGCGAAGTGGAATTTTACGATTTAGAAAGGTAACACAATGGGAGGAAAACAACTCAAGAAAATTGTAAAATGCACCTGATACTGCTTTGCTAGATGATTTTCACAATGTGTAAGGGCGTACAGGATATTCACTAACTTAAAGATTCGATATTAATTGTTGTAAGTGTTCATGTGTCAGTTGCCCTTTAATTGTATGCTTTAAAACACCTTCCGTATCAATAATAAAGGTTGTAGGGTAGGCCAAAACTTCAAATGATTTACCAAGTGATCGATCGTTGTCTAAAAAAATGGGGAACTTCAAATCGTATAATTGCTGAAATTTAATAGCATTTTCACGACTGTCATTAGAAGTGGCATTAATCGCTAATAACTCAACATTAGCAGGCTTCTGCTCATAAAAAGTATTGAGGTCTGGCGCTTCTTCCTGACAAGGTCCACACCAAGATGCCCAAAAATTGATAACGAGAATTTTACCTTTATAATCATGGAGTGTCGTCGTTGATTCATCTAAACGAGTTAATGACGTATTAAAGTTAACTGACTTAGAACCGCTTTGTTTATCTGCAATCAATTTTGGTGATTCCTCTTTAAATAATTGGTTCTTCACTGTAATGCCTATTAGAGATAAGACTACTAATAATGAAATAACGATAAAAATGTTTTTCCGTTTCATGATAATCTCCTTTATGTATTTGTTAGGAATCTATAATTCATAAATTATTGTTCCATCTCTTCAAAATCCTTACTTATATCATAACGTAATTTTTTATAAGTTACCTCCTAATTTTAAACATTTATTTGTAGGTAATTTACGCCATAGAAAAAGAGCAGTCTCACATAGAGACTGCTCTTTTTCTGTCTAAATTTTAGTGTAACGTTGGTGGATATCCGCTATGAATGATTGTCATAATGACGAACCAGCCGAATACTCCAGCACTCGCTAAGTTGAAAACAATACTTAGTAAGTTCTTTTCTTTAATTGCTTGGAATGTACCAACGACAGCAAAAATCGCTACTAGACCAAAAATAACCATTAATAAGTTCATTAAAAAAGACACTCCTTTCGACATCAGAAAATGAATGTCGTAAACAATATTCCTCCTTAATTGTAAACGTTCTCCCTGTTTTTGTCGAGGACTATTATAGAGCAAAGTATGAACTTTTATCGTCAAATTGTGGCAAAGAATGTATAATATGAAGTTGAGGTGATAAGTATGATGAACGTACGAAGCTATTCCCTTGGACCAGTCCAAACGAATTGTTATATCGTATCGAATAAAGAGAAAGAATGTTTAATTTTTGATCCAGGAGAAGAAGCTGCAAAAATTATTAAAGCAATTCGCAGTAATGGACTGAAGCCAATAGGCATTTTTCTAACGCATGCCCATTTTGATCATATTGGTGCGGTGGATGAAGTAAGGGAGACTTTTAATATTCCGCTATGGATTCACGAAAAAGAGGTAAGCTGGCTAGGTGACCCGACGAAAAACGGCTCTAGTAAATATGCGGCATTACCAGATTATACAGTAGCAGCTCCTGCTGAGGAACATATAATTAAACAAGAACAGCTTTTTGAAATAAGTAATTTCGTTTTTAAGGCAGTATTTACACCTGGACATTCACCTGGTAGTATTTCATATATTTTCGAACAGGATGGATTTGCCATTGTTGGAGATACATTATTTGAGCAAGGAGTAGGACGTACAGATTTACTTGGTGGATCGACTAAACTATTACTTGCATCCATTCATGATAAATTATTATCATTACCCGAGGATACTATTGTTTACCCAGGTCATGGAAATTACACAACAATTGGTGCAGAGATGGAAACAAATCCATTTTTAAACGGATTTTAATTGTTATCGACATAGATAGGATGCGTGTTTTACAATAGTGTTAAAGTGAAATAAGTATGCATACAAAATAAAAAAAGCGTGTCTCAAAAATGTTGAGACACGCGATTTTTTGTATTAATGACCGCCGCCAGGTACGTGTATGAATGTTGTATAGTACGTGAAGCCAGCGAAGAATACAGTTAAATATGCTCCGAAAATGTACATGTACATACGCTCTGAAAGGTTTAAGAAGCCTAATAATAAGAATAAACCTGTATTACCTACGAATAATAGCGATACCTCGTTCATACCACCAAGGTAGAACATAACTGCAAAAATACCTGTCCAGAATGCCATAACTTTATACATATTATCCATGAAGATTTCCCCTCCTTTTGCCCACGACACAATAATCTCTTACTCATTATAAATGATATGAAAGGTGTCTGTAAACTGGAACTTCTGCTTCTTTGTGACAAACAAATGGATTTTTAATTTAGCTATCGATTTCTGTCACGTTAATTTCATATTTGCATAAATCGCAATTATGTACCATACTTTCGATTTGAACAAATTCATTATTGGAAAATAATGCGTTTAATTGCCCTTTCAAATAAGATTCATGTAAAGTACAAACAATCTCAGAATGGGTATTAAGCTGCTCTTGGAACGGGCAGTTAAAAATAGAAAAGATAACTTTTTTTCCATTTTCCGACTGCTGTATTTGTGGAATATAGCCAATTAATGCGGCATTATCTGTTAATAGCTGAAGCTTTTGTTCAAAGGATAGCATATTATTTAATTTTAATTCAGCGTTAACATAATTTTTCATTTGCTGATAACCATCTTGATAACTAATTTCCTGACATTTTGTTAGTGCGGTTGGACCTAATTCTTCCACTAGTTGAATTGTCCATTTTAATAAACGCTCTTCGTCACGTCTTGGGAAAGTTAGTGAAACACCTTTTTCAGATGCCTTATAAACACGACCAGGTCTTCCGCCTTTACCAGTTTTTGCGAAATCTGCAGAAATAATATTGATTTCAGATAGCTTTGTTAAGTGAAGGCGAGCAACGTTAGGATGTATGCTAAATTTATCAGCAATATTTTGTACTGTTACAGTTTTTTTCTCCTTCAAAATATACTCGTAAATGGAATATCTTGTTTCATCGGCTAATGTACTAGTAATTTTTAATGGATGGATCATTTACATCACCTCTATTTAATTTTTTGGAAAATTGTAGTTGGTCAAAAGCTAGGAAAAAAATCATGTTGATTCTATTATATTGTATTATTGGAAAAGTTACAGTTTCTTTAGGCATAATTATTATCTTTTTCGTATGTTTTGTTCATATTTTGTGAAAAAATGTATGTTATCCACAACTTTTTTTGAAAAATCTAGATTTCATAGTGAAATGGCTTTCAAGATTTTTTTTTAGGAAAAGGGCTTTTCTCGTAACACAGACACCTTTATACTAGGAAATAACGAATAGAGCGGTCATATTCGAATGAACTAGAAAGAGGGTGTCGATATGCAAACTTTTGAATCTGTTGTAGAACAAAAAAGTGAGCATCTTTTAGTAAAAGCCTATCATTTTGGTGCTTCCGATTTATTACTCATACCGGAAGAAAGTCGATATATCATCTATTTTCGTAAATATGATAAGTTGATACAGGCAGGGGAGCTCCCCAGCGAACTTGCTGAGCGAATCGTGTCCTATTATAAATATCTAGCGGCATTAGATATTAGTGAGCGCCGTAAACCTCAAAGCGGCTCATTTCAAAAAATAGTTGAGCAAAACCATTTTGCTTTTCGAGTTTCTACACTTCCTTCCGCGTATTTAAAAGAAAGCCTTATTATTCGGCTTCTACTTCAAAATCATGCATTTCCACTTACTTCGTTAAGTTATTCCGAATGTGCAGCACAAAAATTAACAAAACTTGTTGAAAATAAACAGGGAATTTTATTATTTTGCGGTGCAACGGGTTCTGGAAAAACTACGTCCCTGTACTCTTTAATTCACCATTGTACATCTGTCCTTCATCGCCATGTAATCTCATTAGAAGATCCAGTGGAGAACAATCAAGTTAACCTTCTTCAAATCCAAGTAAATGAACGAGCAGGTATAACATATGCCACAGGCTTAAAAGCGATTTTACGTCACTCCCCAGATGTAATTATGATTGGAGAAATTCGCGATCAAGAAACAGCAAAGATTGCAATCGAAGCGGCGTTAACTGGTCATTTGGTACTTTCTACAATCCATGCTAAAGATTCTGTAAGTTGTCTCTATCGGCTCATTGATTTGGGCGTTTCGCAAGAAGAACTTCGTCAAACCGTAATAGGAATCGTCGCTCAAATTCTTATACAAATACAACAACAGCAAGAGGGGCGAAAAGCGTTGTTTGAAATATTAAGTGATGACTATCTTGCTAAGGCCATAGATGCCCTTAAGCAAAATTCCGTATATGAATTGCCCTATCTTCTAACACTTGCTGGTCAAAAAGAAGAAATTATGAGGCAAAGCTATGCAAAAGCTCAGCACGTTTATTAACAGGCTTACATTGAATTATAAAAGAGCCACAAGATGGAGACTAAAGGAACAAGCTCAGTTTATTAGTCGTTTAAGTGTATTAATACAGGAAGGTTATTTGTTTCCACAAGCAGTTTCCATGCTATTGCCACATCACGTAGAAAAACATGAGGAGGTACAACTGTTTGTAGATGAAGCACTTAGGCAAGGGAAAGGAGTTATAGGTGTATTCGAAATATTACAACTACCGAAGCATTATTTAATAGCTATTGCTATTGCTGAAAATAATGGACATATGATTGAAGCATTAAAAGTTCTCGCAAATCAAATGGCAATGAGCCAAGAGACAAAGAGAAAATTTATCAAGCTACTTTTGTATCCAATCACACTCACTGTATTTTTGCTTCTATTGTTTTTAGTATTTCGAACAATTTTCTTTCCTAATATAGAAAAAATGGTTTTAAACCGTAACAGTGGAATAGGAGAAGAAACAAGTATTGCCTTCTCAAAATTTTTATTACATGTCCCTGATGGACTTGTAATAATTGGCATTGTCATGACATGTAGTAGTATTGTTTTTCAACGTTTGCTATTAAGACAGTCGATTGCGCGTAGGCTTTATGTCATATTGAAAATACCTTTTGTTAATCGTTATTTTCGATTAACGATAACAAGACAATTTTCTGCGTATTTAGGAAGCCTGCTTCATAGTGGTTTCTCTCTACAAGCTAGCCTGCAAATTTTAGAAGAGCAACAATTTCAACCATATGTTCAATATTTGGCAAGTCGTATAAAGGAAAGAGTTTCATATGGTGATTCGTTAACACAGGCTGTCGTTTTTATAACAGTATGGCAAAATGATTTTTCGACTTTTGTAGAACATGGTGAACTAAGTGGTTATTTAGGAAAAGAGTTAACGCTGTATAGTGAGTTATTGCTAGAAAAGCAAGAACTTCTTTTACAGAGAATGCTTGCTTTTGTACAACCTTCGTTTTTTGTTTTTATTGCGTTATGTATAGTTGCTGCCTATGTAAGTTTATTATTGCCGATATACCACATGATAGAACTAGTATAGGAGGAGTACCTACAATGAAACTTATTAAACAAGAAGCTGGATTTACACTAATTGAAATGTTAATCGTCTTGTTGATTATTTCAATCCTAATACTAATTTCAATTCCGAATGTATCTAAACATTTTGCTACAATTGATGAAAAGGGCTGCACTGCCTATATAGCTATGGTGCAAGGGCAAGTAGAGGCATATCGAGTAGATTTTATGGAATATCCCACTTTAGAAGATTTGATAGCAAAGGGTTATTTAAAAGAACAGGGAAAGACTTGTCCAAATAAAGAAGAAATCATTATTACCAATAAAGGGGAGGTTCGGTTAGCCAAACAGCCCTCTTTAACAGAGGCTGATGGTCAATGAACTATCAAAAAAATGAGCGCGGCTATACACTAGTCGAGATATTACTTGTGTTGTTTGTTGTAATGACGTTAACAGCTATTGTGACGAAATTTACGTTACAAGTAGTAGAAGCAAAAGAAATTGAACGCTTTTTTAGCCAAATTCAATTAGATCTTCAATATATACAAACGTACAGTATGCACGAAAAAGAGTATATATTTATGAAATTTGAAGGTTCATCAAATCGTTATAGTATAAAAAAGGACTTTTATACGAATGTTTATATTCGCCCATTTCCGAAGGGGGTTGAATTATTGTCTGATAGGAGTACTGTCCAAACGATACGATTTAATTTTAAAGGGAATGTCATGACACCAGGAACGGTGTATTTTAAAACACCGTTGGGGACTAAAAAGGTCGTCATAACTTTAGGGAGAGGGAGAGCAAGAGTTGAATGAATGAAAAAGGCTATTCGTTTGTCGAAACAATCTTATCTGTCTTTATTTTCATGTTACTCTGCACAACTTTAATTCCTATTAGCTATACGATGAAAACGAATTTATACAATCAAAAGCTTGAAGTCGTTGCAGCTGAAACAGCCTATGAAGGCTTGAAGCAGTATCAGTTTTTACAGCAAGTCGAAGGGGTAAGAACAATTGACGAGGTGAGCTACCACTGGTTGTTTGATGGACAGGGAATATGTGTAACGTTTCAAAACACGCGAGAGCTGCGTCAAAAGTGTATTCAACAAACAGGTGAAATTCGATGAAGGAAAAAGGCTATACATTACTGGAAGCGTTGTTTCAATTAATCGTATTTGTGCTAGCTTGTCATTTATTACTATTGGTTATCCTTTGGGCTGCTAATATGAAAACAATGATGCTAACAGATGAACAATCAAAGTGGGAGTTGTTTGTTTTCGACATGAATATGCATTTAGCAAATGCTTCGTCCATAACAATTAGGAGAGATCAAAGAAGAATCACTTTGCAAGCGTCAAATACTCTTCATCATTTTGATTGCTATCGCAATATGATTCGAGAACAGGTGAATGGCGGCCATGTCCCAATGCTTATTGGAATTAATAAATGTCAGTTCGACCTTAACGATAATGAACTCACAATAGCTGTCGAATTTCCAAGCGGGTTAAAAAAGGAGCGGACCTATTATGTACCAATTTTTGAAAAATGATAGAGGGGCTGTATTTTTAATCGCAATTGCATTATTATTTTTTGTAACTACTTTTGTTCTTGCGTATTGCATGTCTTATGAGATTCAGTTTCGAACATATGATGGACTAGAAAAGATGAATGTTCGAGCTACGATAAATTTATTAGGACAAATTTTGTCAGACAGTGTAGAATCGTAGTAAGAAGGTGATTCGAATGCGAAAAATATATTTAGTTGGCTTTATGGGCTGCGGGAAAAGTGCGTTAGGAAGAAGGTTAAGCTATTTATTAAAGTTACCGTACTATGATATGGATCATGAAATTGTCAGACAGCAGGGAATGACGATTCCACAGATTTTTGAGAAATATGGAGAGGCTCGTTTCCGTGAAATAGAAACGGAATTTTTGAAAAATTTCCGCGACGAGGCATGTATTATCTCTACAGGTGGCGGTGTAGCTGTAAATGGGGAAAATCGGAAAATTATGAAACGCAGTGGACTTGTATTCTTTTTAGATGCGACATTCGAAGATATTTATAAACGAATACAGCATGATCCAAATCGACCAATTGTACAAAGCTCAACAAAGGAACAGCTAGAAGAGCTGTATCATTACAGAAGAAAATTCTATCGTGAAGCAGGACATATTCAAGTTCTTACAGAAGGTAGAACAATTCGACACATTCTCGAGTATTTAGTATTTCAAGTAAAAAGATTGAAAAGCGAACGATGGTAAAAGTAAAAGACATTAATATTCGTCTTTTAAGTTAATTTAAAAAATGTTTGCCTTTTCAATACAATCAATGTTAGGATATAGACTAATAAGGTAACTTTTTGTACATTGAATACTAAATAGTACCAAGAGCAATCTTGGGCGGATGATTGTACGGGGAGAGCGCGTGTAGACGCCACCGAAGGAGCAAGTAGCAAAGGGCTATGAATCTCTCAGGTAAAAGGACTCGTACAAGACGCAACTCTGGAGAGAGCTGTAATACAACAGCCACCAAAGGGGAAAGCCTACTACCTGGCATTTTCGTTATGCGAGTTAGTTTGGTGTAACTTTCAGGTGCAAGGACAGAGAATCCCGAAAAGGGGTTCGTCTGTCTTTTTTTATGTCTAGACATTTGTCAAACGTACAATCGGCAAGTATGAATGCTTGCTACGTACATAGACTTATGCCCTTTAAGATGTCGAAAAAGCAGACGAACTACTACCAGTAAAAATGATACTAACAATAAGGAGGCAATAGTAATGACGAACGAATTAAAACGTACACCTCTATTTGACGAATATGCAAAGTATGGTGGTAAGACAATTGACTTCGGTGGATGGGAATTACCAGTACAATTCTCTTCTATTAAAGAAGAACATGATGCAGTGCGTAATCGTGCAGGCTTATTTGATGTGTCACACATGGGTGAAATTTTAGTAACTGGTTCTGAGGCTTTAGATTTTTTACAAAATCTGTTGTCAAATGACATTTCGAAAATTGCTACAGGTCAAGCGCAATACAATGCGATGTGCTATGAAGATGGTGGCGTTGTCGATGATTTATTAACTTATAAACTAGCAGACAATCATTATTTACTATGTGTCAATGCGGCAAATATAGAAAAAGATTATGACTGGATGATGGAAAACCAACATCAATATGATGTGACAGTTGACAATCAATCTAATTCATATGCTCAAATCGCTCTACAAGGGCCATTAGCTGAAGAGCTTCTTCAATCATTAACAGCAACGGATTTAAGTGCAATTAAATACTTCCGCTTCCAAGATGATGTAGAAATTGCAGGACATAAAGCATTAGTTTCTCGCAGTGGTTATACAGGAGAAGATGGCTTTGAACTTTATGGTGTTCCAGCAGACATTAAAGCATTGTGGGATATCATTTTAGAGGCTGGAAAAGACAAAGGCGTTGTGCCAGCAGGCTTAGGCTGCCGTGATACTCTACGCTTTGAAGCAGGACTGCCACTTTATGGGCAAGAACTATCTGCTACCATTTCACCACTTGAAGCGGGCATTGGCTTTGCTGTGAAATTAAATAAAGAAGACTTTATTGGTCATGATGCGTTAGTTGAGCAAAAAGAAAATGGATTAGCACGTAAAATTGTAGGTATTGAAATGATCGATAAAGGGATTCCACGTCATGGATACAAAGTGTTCAAAGATGGTAAAGAAATCGGTGAAGTGACAACAGGTACTCAGCTTCCTTCTTCTAAACGTAATGTTGGTAACGCATTAATTGACAGTCAATTCGCAACTATCGGAACTGAATTGGAAATTGAAATTCGTGGTAAGCACTTAAAAGTAGTGACAGTTGAAACACCGTTTTATAAGCGTTCAAAATAAAATTTGAAAAGAGGGACCTACATTTATGAAACATCGTTATTTACCAATGACGGAGCAAGACAAACAAGAAATGTTAGACGTAGTTGGTGTATCATCAGTCGATGAGTTATTCGAGGATATTCCAGAAAAAGTACGTTTCAAAGGCCTTTATGATATTAAAGAAGCAAAATCAGAATCTGCACTTTTAAAAGAATTAGCAGCCCTTGCTGCAAAAAATAATGATACGAATGCGAACGTATCATTCTTAGGCGCAGGTGTCTACAATCACTATAAACCGATTATTGTAGACCATGTCATTTCTCGTTCAGAGTTTTATACTGCGTACACACCATACCAACCTGAAATCTCACAAGGGGAATTACAAGCGATTTTTGAATTCCAAACAATGATTGCTGAGCTTACAGGAATGGATCTTGCAAACTCATCAATGTATGATGGCGGAACGGCACTAGCGGAAGCAGGTATGCTAGCTGCAGGACATACACGTCGTAAGAAAATTTTAGTATCTGAAACGGTTCACCCTGAATATCGTGATGTCGTTGCTACATATGCATACGGTCAATCAATTGACATCGTAACAATCCCTCATAAAGATGGTGTGACAGATGTTGAAGCTTTACAAGAGCTGATTGATGAAAATACAGCGGCTGTTATTGCACAATATCCAAACTTCTTTGGTCAAGTAGAGGATTTACAAGTAATCGGTGATATTGCACATGATGCAAAAAGTTTATTTGTTGTATCATCTAACCCACTAGCGCTTGGTATTTTAACACCTCCAGGTAAGCTTGGTGCAGATATTTGTGTTGGTGATGCACAAGTATTTGGTATTGCTGAAAGCTTCGGTGGTCCACACTGTGGTTACTTCGCGGTGACTACAAAATTAATGCGTAAAGTTCCTGGCCGACTTGTTGGTGAAACGGTAGATGGTGAAGGTCGCCGTGGTTATGTGTTAACGTTACAAGCACGTGAACAACATATCCGTCGTGATAAAGCTACATCTAACATTTGTTCAAACCAAGCACTTTTAGCACTTGCAGCTTCTGTTGCAATGACAGCTTTAGGAAAGCAAGGCGTTCGAGAAATGGCTACGCAAAATATTGCGAAAACACGCTACGCAAAAAATGCCTTTGAAGCGGCAGGCTTTACCGTTGCATTCCAAGGTGCGCACTTTAACGAAATCGTTGTGAAAACAAATAAATGCGTGAAAGAAATCAATAAAGGCTTAATTAAAAAAGGTATTATCGGCGGTTATCCATTAGGTCAAACTTACGATTCACTTAAACAACATGTACTAATCGCTGTAACAGAATTACGCACGAAGGAAGAAATTGATGCACTTGTTGCAGAAATGGGGGCTCTCAATGCATAACGAAAATCAATCACTCATTTTTGAAATTACAAAAGAAGGTCGCGTAGGGTATAGCCTAGAAGCTTTAGATGTACCAGAAGTTGATCTTGCAGATTTACTTCCTGCAAACCTAATTCGTGAAGAAGCAGCTGAGTTACCAGAAGTTGCGGAACTTGATATTATGCGTCACTATACTGCACTTTCTCGTCGTAATCACGGTGTAGACTCTGGTTTCTATCCACTTGGTTCATGTACGATGAAATATAACCCAAAAATTAATGAATCAGTTGCACGTTTTTCTGGTTTTGCTAATGTTCATCCATTACAAGATGAATCAACAGTACAAGGGGCAATGGAGCTTCTTTATGAACTTCAAACATCTTTAGTAGAAATTACAGGAATGGATGAAGTGACATTACAACCAGCTGCAGGTGCCCATGGCGAATGGACGGCATTAATGATGATTCGTGCTTTCCATGAAGCGAATGGAGAAGGACATCGTAATAAAGTTATCGTTCCTGATTCAGCTCATGGTACGAATCCTGCATCAGCAACAGTTGCAGGCTTTGAAACTATTACAGTAAAATCTGATGAAAATGGTTTAGTAGACATCGAAGATTTACGTAAAGTAGTAGGTTCAGATACAGCGGCATTAATGCTAACAAACCCAAATACGCTTGGTCTATTTGAAGAAAATATTATCGAAATGGCAGAGCTTATCCATGAAGTTGGCGGTAAAGTATACTATGACGGCGCTAACTTAAATGCGGTTATGAGTAAAGCACGTCCTGGCGATATGGGCTTTGACTGTGTACACTTAAACTTACACAAAACATTTACAGGTCCACACGGTGGTGGTGGACCAGGTTCAGGTCCAGTAGGTGTAAAAGCTGATTTGATTCCGTTCCTACCAAAACCAGTACTTGTCAGAACAGAAGAAGGTTCATACCATTTCGATTATGACCGTCCACAATCAATCGGTCGCGTAAAACCTTACTATGGTAACTTCGGTATTAACGTACGTGCATATACGTATATTCGTACAATGGGTCCAGATGGCTTAAAAGCTGTCACAGAATATGCGGTACTAAACGCAAACTACATGATGCGTCGCCTAGAGCCATTCTATGATTTACCATATAACCGTCACTGTAAGCATGAATTTGTGCTATCTGGTCGTCGTCAAAAGAAACTTGGCGTTCGTACATTAGATATTGCAAAACGTCTGTTAGACTTTGGCTACCATCCACCAACAACGTACTTCCCACTAAACGTGGAAGAGGCGTTAATGATCGAGCCTACAGAAACAGAATCAAAAGAAACATTAGATGCATTCTGCGACATTATGATTCAAATTGCGAAAGAAGCAGAAGAAAATCCTTCTATCGTACAAGAAGCACCACATACAACAGTCGTTACTCGTTTAGACGAAACACGCGCTGCTCGTACACCAGTGCTTCGCTATCAAAAAGCATAATAATACACAATGCCCGACCAGTATTTTACTATACTGATCGGGCATTTTTTTGTGTTTGAGGAAAATTGAAGTTACTAGAAAAAGAGAAAAATATTATTTCTATGAAACTTATTCTAGTAGAATATTTTGATAAAAATATCTCGGATGTAGTGAAATTTCGAAAAAAATTTATTATTTTATAGAAAAAAACACCATTGTATAATATACGTAAAATTTAATACTTTCATTGGGAGGTCTATATGTCAATTAATACTAACTTTAATCAGCAACATTCTACTCATGTATCTGTGAAAAGATTTAGTAGCACTAATCCATTAATTGCTACATCAAACCAAAACAATGATAAAAGCATTAAAAATTTTGCCATGCCACAGCGTGACACCGTTGCTATTTCCAGTGAAGCAAGAAATATGCTACTGGCAGTTCGTGCTTCTGCAAAACCTACCTCATGGGTGGATACAGCTTTGAACTGGGCAAAATCTACTGTTAGTTGGCTTAAAAGAGCTGGTCAATTTGCAGTAGATGCAGCTAAAGAAGGTATAGACTTTTTAGTACTGGATGATGTAAGAACGATTTTCAACCCGAATGCTGGTATTACAGAAAAAGGGATAGCTTTAGTTTCTCTCTTTCCAGCGGGGAAAGTGGTTAAATCAGGAAAATTATTCGCACTATTGAAGAAAGCAGGGAAATCCGCTGAAATTGATGCCTTTGCAGGTCTAGGTAAAATTCAAAAGTTTAATGCTAAAGGTATTTTATTAGATGGAGATAACCGTACAGGTTGGGAGCACATTTACAAAAGACATGTTGCAGGCACTACTGCAAATAGAGGTACAACATTATTCCCTAAAGCACTCGGAGATGCACAGATTAAAAATTTAATTATGGAATCATTAGAAAAAGGAACTTTAGAAAGTACTCATTTTGATGGTACAAAAATTTACAATTACCGTCCAAGAAAATATGGAATTTCTGAGATGACAACAATTGTCACGAAAGATAATATTATCAGAACATCGTATCCTAATCGTGGCACATCGGTAATAAAATAATAAAGGAGTGCTTAAATATGAAAATTAGATTTGATTTAGAAGAAGATGATGTATCGGTTCTAAAAAATAAAAATGTTCGTGCAGATTATTATCTTGATAGCTATTTAGAAGTATTTGCACTTGAAAATAATAAGAATATTTTTCTCTTCTCCACAACGTTGCATAGTACAATCATTATTACATTTAGTCGACAATTAATTGAGTTACATCGAACGAGTAAGAAACAGGTTCTTGATACTTTTGGAAATGCGAATGTCTATACCTTTAAAAAAGTAGGGAATTATATGGTGATCACAAATTTTGATGTCTTTTCTAATTCAGAAGAATGGGAATATACCTTTGATTTTAAGGCATTTGTGAAAGCTTATACGAAAGAATTACGACGACATTTGGGAAATTTGGTAGTAAAAGATGCGAATATTATAAAACGTCCAAACTTTGTTCTACTTAGACAAGGATTAAACGAACTAGACGCTATTCTACAAGAGAAATAAATTGGTGAGGTACTATTAAAATGAAAATTAGATTTGATCTAGAAGAAGATGATGTATCGGTTCTTCAAAATAAAACCGTCCATGCAGATTATTATCTCGACAGCTATTTAGAAGTATTTATAATTGAAAATAATAAAGAAATTTTACTCTTCTCCACAACAATACACAGTACAATTATTATTACATTCAGTCAACAATTATTAGAGTTATATCAAACAGGTAAGAAACTCATTCTTGATACTTTTGGAAATGCGAACGTCTATACCTTTAAAAAAGCTGGAAATAATGTCTTTATTACAAATTTTAGTGTATTTTCTAATTCTGAAGAATGGCAATATACCTTTGAGTTTAAAGCATTTTTGAAGGCTTATACGAAAGGGTTACGTCAACATTTACAAAATTTAATAGGAAAAGATGCGAATATTGTAAAACGCCCAGACTTTATCTTATTGAGGGAAAAATTAATGAACTTAGAAGAGGTTGTCCACAGGAAATAATATAGAGAGAATAATGAAAATTAGATATAAGAGAAATAATATGGAGAGGTACTCTAAACATGAAAATTAGATTTGATCTAGAAGAAGATGATGTATCGGTTCTTCAAAATAAAAATGTCCATGCAGATTTTTATCTCGACAGCTATTTAGAAGTATTTGTAATTGAAAATAATAAAGAAACTTTACTCTTCTCCACAACGTTGCACAGTACAATAGTGATTGAATTTAATCACCTATTGCTTGATTTATATCAAACGGGTGAGGAGCGAGTTCTTGATACTTTTGGTAATGCGAATGTCTATACTTATAAAAAAGAGGGGGAAAATATAGTCATTACAAATTTTGATGAGTTTTCGGATGCACAAGAATGGCAATATATATTTGATTTTATGGAATTTACGAAGGCTTATACAAAAGAGCTGAAACGATATTTACAGGCGATGGTAGCAAAAGAACCAAACAATATGAAACGTCCAAACTTTAAGTTATTGAGCCAAGGATTAGCCGCATTAGAAGCTATAGTTGGGCAAAATAATTTGAAGAGATAAGCAAACAAAGAAAATTAGATTCGATAGTGAAAATAATGAAATGAATAAACAGCGTCCGATTGTTACTTATCGGACGTTTTTTATTTTATAGGATAGAAAACGCATGTTATGGGGGTGGAAGTTTCACATCCAACGATTATTTATTAAAAGGTGTATTTTTATATAATTGCTTTAATTTGTATTTTAGTTAAAATAATTACATATTGAGATAGCGTTCTATTTTATGATTATTGTTTTAAGAGCAACAAAATTTGATGAAAGGGAGGAAAAATGAGAATGTCTGTGGCTCAATGTGAAGTAAGCTTACCTGTACATAGTATTCTTCATGATACATATCAAACAAAAGAAGTAATTGCTACTAGTAAATTATCTATTGTTTATTTGGCGGAAACAATCAATGAAGACAGGCAGGTAACGATTAAAGAGTTTTTCCCACAGGAACTTGCGTTACGGGATTTAGATAATAGAGCAGTGATAAATCGTTTGCCATCTACAAAAACAAAATTTGAGGATTTAAAAGCAACTTTTCTAAACGAAGCCATCATCATGAAGCAAATAAGTCATCGAAATATTGTCAATTTTATAGACTTTTTTGAGGAGAATGGAACGCTATATATCATAATGGATTATTATGAAGGCAAGTTATTAGATCATTATTTAAAAGATATTTCACTTAATAATAGGGAGCAATTATACACTAGTATTTTTCTGCCGTTAATTGATGCGTTAAGTTATCTACATAAACAAGGTATTCTACATCGAGACATTAAACCAAGTAATATTATGATCGATTTAGAGGGTAATCCATTTTTACTAGACTTTGGATCTGCGATTTTTTATAAAAATGCCAAAGAATATCAAATTTTTATAAGCCCTGGGTACACTCCTCTTGAGCAATATTCAAATGTCTCTGTACAAGGGGTCTATACAGATATGTATAGTTTAGCCGCAACTTTTTATTATTTAGTAACAAATATGGTTCCACCTGATATTTCACAGAGGCTAATTGAGGATAATATTGATCATATAAGAAAATATAATAAAAGGGTAACTATGCTTTTAGCCCATACGATCATGTGGGGAATGGCTTTACAGGTAAAAAAAAGATGCCCTTCTTTAAAAGTTATGAAATGCATTATTCTATTTGAAGAATTTGTCAATAGAATAAGGAACTATTTTAAGGTAAATAATACAAAATAACCAATAAAATGGGATGTATAATCCGATACTATCATTTTACAGTGTAACTAGGAACTAACTTAAACAGCTAAAGGCGTATTTAATATACACTTTAGGCTGTTTTTTTTAATAAAAAAAATGAATAATTACACTTTTTTTTGGAGAAATATCATAAAATTTATAATGTCGCATTTTTATCGAAAAACCATTAGTATCCTATAATTTACATAATATTCTATTGTAAATATTGACAATAAAATTAGATATTGTATAGTTACTTTGTGATACATAATGTCATTTGTGATGTAGATAAAATAGTAATAAAATTTCAACTTCAGTTTTAAGGAAACTGTATTTTATTTTACTTTAGTTAGTATTTTATTACTTAAAAGTAAATTAAAGTTTGTGTTCACTAATGATTATGCTTACTCGAATTTATTATAAAAAGGAGGGATGGCTGTAGGTTATACAGCCGAAAAAATGGAGATTATTAATCAAACAAACAGAACAATGCTCTTTGAGGAAATCAATCCGGAAAAGCTGGATTTGATTACATTAGTGGGGGACGTAAAAGGAATTGATAGTCTAAGCGATGAAAAAGTGAAAGAAATTAATCAATACCTTCTTGTCAAAAGCTTTGACGAATTTTTAGATAAGTTCTCTCCAACCGTCTATTCGTTCTACAATGCTGCAAATCAGAAAGTAATGTATACGCTGAAAAAACCTGAAGGCATTCAAGACGATTGTATTTCCGAAATCGCAATCGATCAAAACAATGATTTTTTAAAGATGCTATTTACCCTCATTGATACAAAACGAAGCCAAGGAATAACGAATGTAGACTTTAAATTTGAAAATTTACTAGATATGATTTCCCCTAAAAAGGTAATGGACGATATTCGCCAAGTAAGAAAAGAAATTCATTATTTATATGGCGAATATGACAAGTTAGACGAAGGCGATCCAAAAAAGCTGGATACAGGGGATAAGTTAAATCTTATGTTCGAAGTAGCTAGCCGAAATTATAACAATGTTATGGCCATGTTGCCGTTAGCAATTGAAGATATTAAAACAAGACTATTATTAGGGGCAAATCAAGAGGAAAACGAATCCGAAAAGCTGCAAATCGGAACCCTAACAATTGGTGATACGGGTGAACTTAAAATTATTGAGGCACCTCAAACGAATACTTCTGAGTTGATGGTTATTGAAGACAATAGTAACTATGGTTTGAGTACCGTATTTGAGGAAGACTATGAGGCGATAACAGAATCACCATCTTCCTACGTAAAGGATTTAGTCGTAAGAACATTCTCGCCATTGCCATCTGTAAGAGCAGAATTTGACGTTGAAACAGAGGTGCAAAATTACAATACATACTTAGAATTCTATAAGGATGCTAAGGATGAATTTGTAAAGACAGTGAAGCCATTAGTTGAAAAACTAATAGGTGTCAAAATGTATTTTGATCAATATGCGACAAAAAATAAAGGTATGCAACCTTCGTTATTAGTGACAAATGCAAAATTGGATATGCTCGTTAAGAGTAATAATTTACCAAGGTTGCGGACGTATTTAAATACAGTCAATTCAAAAAATGATTTCACAGATACTGTATGGTATGGCATCGTTCCAGCCATTGAACTTGAAGCATCTGGAAAAATGAAAGTTAGTAGATCTCGCTTTAAAGGAAATGAAAAGGTTGCAAAGCAAGAAGGTAACACGATGGAATCCTTATCTAGTCTTCTAGATACAGTAAAAGATTATAAAGTCCAAATATTCTTTAACTTTATGACGGAAGAAGAAACTACTTTCAACGGCATTGCAACAGCAGGCATTGATCGCCTTATCGATAAATGCTCGGTGCTCCTTCGAAAAGATTACAGTGAATTTGCGATTCCTTGCTTACCGAATTTTACAATTATTCCGAAAGACAAGTCTGGCGTAGTAATTGATACAAGGATGCAAACAACCGAAAATGGTGCGCGCCTATCGAAAGAAAAGGAAGATATACTCAAGCTTTGGATAGAAGGCGTATATGTAGGTGCTAGCTATGTGGCAGCAGGGATAGTGTCTGCTTATCAATGTCCTGAATATTTGAAGGAGTCATTCCGAAATGTGAAAAGAAGTTATCCAGGTGTACGCTTTGATATTGAAGCGGGTGATAACGCATTAAGAGCTGTCACAACAATGGCAAAAGAAATTTCTGGATTTACGAACAATATTAAAGATGCGATTAATAGCCGAAGCTTTGGTTTTGTATTTTCTTCAGAAAATGCACAGCTACAGGATAAAGATATTAAGCGTATTACAGTGTATAAAGCAAGAAGCTTAGCGATGGAAGAGGATGGATTTGATTCAATCTACAAAACACAAGTGAGTACGTATATTGAAAGAATTCTACGATTCCAATCAGGGGACTTTAAGCATGAAAACATTGTTCGATTCTTTAGTAATAATCCAAGCAGCCAAAAAAGTAAGTGGTTGAATGATAAAGGCTATGTAAACTCCGTTATCCATGATGGTGATGACATTGGCTACATTATTGATGAAAAAACAAGCTTATGCCAAATTGATCTCGTATTTAACGGCAATGTGAAAAATCTTGAAGTGATGATTACTAAAGGTACAAGTGCTGTGAAAGCTTAAAAATTACCATTACAGACTGCATACAACGATTTTAGAATTGTATGTTTAAGATTTGTTTTTAAATAAATCTTTTAACATAAATATGAATGATCTTGACGTACTGACTTGATGAAATATATACATATTTCTCGTTGAAATTCTTTCAAAATTTATGCGAGAAATGAAGTCAGCTAGAAACATGGTCATTTTATCAAGTTCAGTAAACGAGTACATTCAAAAAATATTAGGAGGGAAATAAGAATGGGTTTTGTATTAAAAGTAGAAGGATCAGAAGCAATTGAATTAGGTTTAGAAAGCATTATGACAGTGGAGTATGAAACAGATACTCCAAATGACTCGAACGCTCGTTCAACAGATGTTGGAGCAACGTTAAAAGTTAAGGGGAAAATCCTTACTGCGACAGACGGCGATAATTCAGATGATACGATGAAATTAGGATTATGGTCATTAGTCCCTGCTGAAAAGGCAGACTGTTACCGTAAAGTAACACTAGAAGTTATTTCAGCTGATCAAGTAGTAAGAAAAATCCATTTCCCAAATGCCTTTGTTGTTGACTATTCAGAAAGATATGGCGACACAGAAGGGATCGGAGAATTCTACTTATTCATTAAGCAGAAGAAAGATAAAACAGATCTTGCGAAAATCGAAGGCGGCTACGCTGTTTAAGTAGAAGTTTGATAGGTTACAACACATTATCTAAGGGACTATATAGTTCCTTAGATAATTTTGAATAATCCTAATACAGGGGATGAAAAATAGTGAAAAATCATTATGAAATTTTAGGTGTTAGCAGACAAGCAACACAAGACCAAATTAAGCTCGCATATAGGAAATTATCGAAAAAACATCATCCTGACGTAAGTGGAGGCAATAAAGAGTCGGAGCAAATCTTTTTAGACGTACAGGAGGCCTATAAAGTATTAAAGGATACGTCGTCTAGAGAAGCATATGATGTACGTCTTGATGGTGCAGCGCAAAGCGGTGGGCAAACATTCGAACAGGCAACGAAAACGAAAGATCGAACAACTACCCATAAGCAAGAGTTTAATATGAACGATATCGAGAAAAACTTTGAGCATTTTTTTGGTTTTAATCCAAAAACGAAGGAAACGTCGTCAACACTTCATAAAACAGCAAAGAAAAACCCTCTAGATACAACGGAATTATTCGAACGATTTTTTAACAAGTAAAACCTTAGCGTGGAGGAGCGTGCTTTCGTGAATGACATAAAAAATGCAATGGAAGTAAATACACACAATGCCAATAACCAAATGATAATAAAAATTATCGATATTATCATTGTGATCATTGCCTTCTTTTTTATTTTATATGTATTTGTTATGAATCAAAATTTTCTTTTGAAAACAATCATTGGCACGATGATGGTCATCATTGTCCTTGTTTATGGATTAATAAAATATGAAGCAAAAGAGACAATCTATGAATTTACAGATACGAACATTCAGAAAATTGTATTACTGAACGAACGTGGAGCAGAAATTGAAGAGTGGCTGTTAGAAGGAAAAACCTCATTGCTCATTGGGAAGAGCTCAACTGAACGAGAGGTAGATATAGATTTAAATGGCACAGAATACGAATCGCTCATAAATTACGAGCATGCTGTTTTAAATTGTGTATCCGATATGTGGTACATAGAAGATATTGACTCTGTGAACGGAGTAGGTATTAAAAAAGCGCATAAGCGTGTGAAAAGTAGTTTAAAACAGGAAAGCCCTTATCGATTAAATAGTGGAGATATTATATACATAGCAAATACTAGAATTTTAGCAAAATAAAGAAAAGCTAGATTCGTAACGAAGATGGAGGATAACAATATGAGTTTGATTAGATGCACGAATGGTCACATGTTTAGTTCAAGAAGACATAGAAATGTTTGTCCTTATTGCAATGTCATGGTAGAGCAAGAACCAAGAGTAACGACGGCTACGGCTGTTGCAGAAGTGGATGATAAAACGATGCCCTATCTTGGCGAAATGGATGGGATTGACCCTGTCACAGGATGGTTAGTTTGTATTGAAGGACCTCCAATGGGACGAGATTATCGGATTTTATCTGAAAAGAACTTTATCGGACGAGCAGAAGATATGCATATCCGCATTATTGGCGACAATAGCATTTCGAAACGTAATCATGCAGTTATTGTCTATGACCCTAAAAAAAGAAACTTCTATTTGCTGCCTGGGGATGCATCAGGTTTAGCTTATTTAAATAATGAAGCGGTTTATACACCAACAGAGTTAGCAGCATATGACGTTATACAGCTTGGTACAAGTATGTTTCTATTTATTCCTCTATGTGGTGTGCATTTTGAATGGGAAAACAACCAAAGCGAGGAATGATGAAAAATGGATCAGACACTACTATCTTACATGATTGCACTTGCTTTCATCATTGTCATCATCGCCTTACTTATACTGCGCAAAATACTAATGCATAAAAAAGAAACGACCAAAATTGCGATTGGAAATGGGCAAACCATCGGCAGGCGAGATGAACAGGATGACTATTTTTCGACTGTTGAAACACCCGTTGGCACGATGGCGGTTCTTGCTGATGGCATCAGTGGATTAGCAAATGGCAGAATGGCTAGCACAGTTGCAGTTACGACATTTATTCATAAGTTTATGAAGCTAACTAGTATAGCAAATATTCGATCTTATTTTAAGGAAACGGCCTTAACGAGCAATGGCATGATTCTAGAAAATTTAAATGGCTCTAATGGTGGAACTACATTAGTAGCGGCAGTTATTGATGAGCATGGTTACTTACATTGGGGGGCTGTCGGGGATAGTGTAATTTCAATCTTTCGAAATGGGGAATTCATCGCAATCAATCAAAAACATATTTTTGAATCAGTATTAAAGGAACGCTATATTTCAGGGGAAATTTCTCAATTAGAGGTGCAAGAAAACCCACTGAAAAAGAGACTGATCAATTATTTAGGTTACGAAGGATTTAAAAATCTAGATATAGGAGAGAAACCTATTCAGCTAAGAAACGGTGACAAGGTTTGTCTATTCAGTGATGGTGTCTACGATACTTTAACAGAGGTAGAATTGGAAAAAATGCTTTCGCAGCATGCCCCACCCTATGATATTGCGCAAGACATTATTAAAGCCGTGGAACAAAAACGCTTAAAAAATCAAGACAATGCTACAATCGTAATTTTAGAAAAAACATGGTAACCCGTTTAGGTTAAGGAGGTGGAATGATGAGAAAGGAAAACAGCGACTTTAAAACAAGCTTTCTATCGGAAGCAGGCTCTTTTATGCAAAATAAAGATTACTTTGCCTATGCTGAGCTAGATGATGTTGCTTGTTGGGTGGCGGTCAAAGGGTTGGATTCCGATCAAGAAATCAATAGTGCAGAACTAGCGGTCAAAGGTATTCTCGAAAAATTTATGGAAAAGCCGTCAATGTCCAGAAGAGCAATTAAAAAATATTTAAAAAATGCGCAAGCTATCATGCAAGCACAAAGCTTAAGGGTTCGGTTGAAGGCTAGTATTGTAATGGTTGTATCCGATTACTCAAAAATGATTGTTGCAGTTGCAGGAAATTCGAGGCTTTATCATTTTCGTAATGGCACTTTAACGTATAAAAGCACTGATCAAAGTTTAGCACAGGAAATCGTTAATAGTAGGGATCGTTCGCTCGATATAAGCCAGCATGAGGAAAGAAGCAACTTACTCAATTATCTTGGGAAGCCGAATGATTTTACGCCATTTATTTCGAAGAAAATGAAGTTAATCGATGGCGATGTATTAGTGCTTAGCACAGCAGGCTTTTGGGAAGATGTCAGTGAAATTGAAATGGCAGATGCTTTGGAGGAAACGAAAGATCCTGAGCAATACACTGATTTATTAGAAGAAGTGCTTCTAAGTAGGCAAAGGAAAGTCGTCAATAATTACACTATCGCCGCTATATTTGTTAACAAGGTTTATCAGGAAACAAATAAGAAAAAAATGAAATACATTAAAATGATTGCGGCTGCATTAGTCGTAACTTTAGTTGTTGGTGGTAGTACGATTTTTTATCAGGCAAAGCAAGCGAAAAAAATGGCAGAACTCACGATTGAGATGAAGGATCATGAAAAGAGTGGCAACCTATATTTCCAAGACGGCAATTACGACAAGGCGCTTCTTGAATATAGTGAGGGCAGAAATGCGGCCAAAAAATTGAAGGATCCAATACATAGAAATTTACTCGCGAAAAAGTTAAGAATTACGGACCTAATCATCAATGGCGATAAATCAGCCGAGGCGGGGAAATTTACAGAAGCGCTTGAACAATATGAAAAGGCAAAAAAAGAAGGCAAGCTTATTAAAAACTTTGGAAAAGAAGTAACGGAACAACGCATCGCCAATATGGATACCATTGTACAAATTGCTGAAACAGTAAAGGATGGAGATCTTCAATTTGATGCAGAAGATTACAATGGAGCCCTTGGAAACTATCAAAAAGCAAGAAAAAAAGCCCTAGCAATCTCATTTACGGGCGAGCCTCAAATAAAAACTAAAATTGAAGAAACAGAAGCTAAAATTGCCGAATTGAAAAAGGCACAGAAAGAATTGCAAGCTGAAGGATTAGAAAAAAATGGCGATCAAAGCTATGCGCGCTTAGATTATGAGAAAGCAATTGAATCGTACACATTGGCTCAAGAAATTTATCAGGAAACGGAACTAATCGCAAAAGTTTTAGGGCTTGAGCGAAAAATTATGAATGCCAATGATAAATTAAACCCTACTCCTCAAGCTGCTACAAGCGACCCGTCTTTTGAAGCGGCACTTCCTATGGAGACAGGGCCAGCAAGCGGTGAACCATCCGATGCAGAAGTGATGAAAGAGGGAAAATAAATTGATAAAAGAGCTCATGATTGAACGGTTACGCAAAATTGAAGATTTGGAGCAACGTCAACTACTAAAAGATATTGTAAGTGGCGTTTTTGTAAATTTAATCGACTATCAGGAGGAAATGAACAACAAGCTTGAAGAGCGTGTTTTTAATGAGATGGAAGATGTGGAGAATCGATTTGATATTTTTGTAACGCTTAGTCATCAGGAGGATATTGATCCAATTCATCAATGTTTATTTCCGATGAGACCAGCTGATTTAGAAAGTAAAACAATTCAACTAAATAAATTGCTGCAATCGCTTGAACGCAATGAACAAGCTGTACTGTTTTCATTATTTCTCACATGTGATTCGGTCCAAATTCAGCAGTTACTAGCTGAGGAACGGTTGTTTAACGGAACCATTGTAACGACAGCAGGACCAATATCGATTCAAGTTAGCCTTACAAGAAATACTGACTATTTGCAAGAAATCAACAAGCTATATCCGATCTTTCAAATAAATGGATTGCCATGGAAAACAATCAATCACCCATTCGCCTATAAGTTTTTTAATGTCAAGTTAGTGAAATGTTCCCCTTTGAACGAGGATGCGGAAATTACTCAAATTATTGTTGATTTAGAAGAGTATGAGGTAAACAAACGACTGAATGTAGTACCGCTTTGGAATATTGAACGGCATGAAGTCAAAAATATTGGGTTTCCTGTGCCAGCAATCGATAAGGTGAATTATGAGCATGTCCTTTCATTTCGGAAAATGGGAAATGAACATGGCTATCTTGTAGAAGCAGATGGGGAGAATGTTCGCTACATCAAACGAACAGACAATGAATTAACGGTTGTTTCGCCACAAGATAAGTCAGGGATTTGGAAGCTATTAAAAGTAGTGAAAATGGAAGAAGAAAAGCTAGGTAAGTTAAATTACGAGCTTGTTTCCAATCGGCGAATAGAGCATTTTACGACTAAATTTGCTAGTAAGCATTCTTCAAATGTCAAAACGAAGGGGGAAATTATTCGGATGGTAAACACCTTCGATGCGGCAAATAAATTTGAGCTTGTTGATATTGAAATAGTCAATTCATTTTTAGAAGCAAGCTTTACCTACTGTGCGAACCCTTTCATAACAGAGATGCTAGGCGAACGTAGCCATAAAAAAATAATGCTTTTAAAGTTTAAGGCAAAAGAGGAAAAAGACTTTTTAGCGAATGATATTTTAAGCTTCTTAGTATCAGAAGTACAACGACATTTCTTTGAATATAAATGTGTAGGTGTTTGGCTATGAATTATATTTGGGATTTGCTTATTAAAGCCGAAGATGAAGGGCTTTCTAAAAAGGATATTTATTTTTACCTTGCTGAAACGTATTCGCCCTATATGGAGCTTAGTCTTCCTATTTTAAATGCACAGTATGTGGAACAGCATGTTGAGGTGAATCCATATTACCGCTATTTTGGCATTTTTAACAACTTGTTTCATCCTGATAATTATTCAGATAGAGAATTTAGAGAATACCTTTTCGACATCGTTTTGCATTTCTTAGCCGAAATTGATCGGATGCAAGGAATGAACACAATGGAGTTTTATATTCGCTTTATTTTAAAAGATATGGAAGCCAATGTATTTGGTAATGTAGTGCGTCGAAATATTCATGCCTTTTCAAAAAAGGAGCAAGAAATTGTTGTACTGAACATACTAAAGCTTTACCAGACAGGTGAAGAAATTTACTTATTAAAGGACACTTTAACAAGGCTCTTTAAAGGTTGCTTGATTTATTTAAAATCCGAGGAGCAGGATGAACTGCTTATTTATATAAGTCAAAAGAAGACACAACAAAATGAGCAAAAAGTGCAGCTTATACAAGAAATCTTTTTGCCGATTGGTTTTCAATTAGAGGTTTATTGGCAATATCACTTCGGCATCATTGATGCAGAGCAAACGATGATGCTAGATCGCATAGCTCTATACTAAACGGGGCAAAAGGAGGGATTTGGAATGACGACTAAATATTCATATAAGCTGAATGTGAATAATCGCTTTGCAGAAAAAAAGTATATGACATTTACACGTGTAGAGCTAATGGAAATGACCACATTTCAGCTTCGAAATATCTGTTATAAGGAAAAACTTGTGACTGGGCTTATTAATACACTAACGAGAGACGAGTTAATCGACAAAATTTTAAGATATCGTGGGGCCGAAGAAAACCTTCTTATTAAAGAAAGCAAAGACGGGGGATTTGAAAGAGTCGAAGCGGCTATGCAAACCTATTTAAAAACACCTATGTCAGACAATGGTGAAATAAAAATTCCTGCCAAAATGAGCTTATATAGCGGTATGAAAATGGATAAGCCAGATCAGTATTATGTAGAAACAGGTGGGTTTCTAGTTGAATCGAATGTCTTGCTCGTAAATGATGAGTTACAACTTTGCGCCATCCTGAATGTCATAAAGGATGACCAGCGCCCTAACAAATATTATTTTGCTGCAGATGAAGCAATAGGAATTCAGAAGACAAAAAATAAGAACTACAGCTTTATTTTTTTACGAAAGCAAGATTCAGAATATATTTATAAAACTTACTATCAGGAGACCCCACTTCCGCCGACAAACCTTCACTACTATAAAGTACCAATACAAGATTTAGAGATAAAGCAACTAGAAACAACCAATGCGATTCTTGCTATCGACTTTGGCACGACGAATACAACTGCGGGTGTTTATTTAGAAAATGATTATGTGTCCTCGCCTTGTAGCCATGATTTATTAAATAACAGAATTCAGCTAAACAGCATCAATTTTGTGCAATTTCCAGACCCGCTCCACCAAAATGAATGGATTGAAGTTGTCCCAACAGTGATGACAGTGGCAGATTGTTCAAATCAAGACCAAGTGAGCTATTACTACGGCTATGAAGCATTAAAAATGATGAAAAAGAATAGCTATACGTCATTAGCAACGAAATTCCAAGGCATCAAACGGTGGGTAAGTAACTATACAAAATCAGAAGAGATCATGGATGCAAACGGCAATACAGCACTTGTGCCACGAAGCCAAATTTTAAGGGAATTTATGCTTTATATTATTCGAATGGCAGAACATCAATTTAAATGTCGCTTTACGCATTTACATATTTCTAGTCCTGTAAAGCTGAAAACACAATTTTTAGATATGTTTCAGGCGATTTTACCTGAATACAATATCGAAACAGAGCATGCACTCGATGAAGGGATGGCAGTTCTTTATAATACAATCGCCAATCAAATAGAGAATAATAGCTTTTTAGATGAAAAGGAATATAAAGCACTCGTCATTGATTGTGGTGGTGGAACAACAGACCTTTCATCGTGTAAGTTCCGCATAGAGGACGGGCATATTTCATACAAAATCGATATTCATACAACCTATGAAAATGGTGATACCAATTTTGGTGGCAACAATATTACATATCGCATTTTTCAATTTATGAAGATTGTTTTTGCAAACTATTATAGCCGAGGAAAAAATGCCTATGACATTGATGCATTAATTGATATTCCAGGAAAAGATATTTACCGATATGTAGACGATCATGGCGTAGATGCTGTTTACGAGCAATTTGAAAAAGCCTTTTCAGATGCCGAGTATATTATTCCGACACGCTTTAAGGAATATGAAAATCGCACACGTGATGAATACTTACGTGTACGTAATAATTATTATTTCTTATGGGAAATGGCGGAGGAAATGAAGAAGGAATTTTTCCGCAAAACAGGCATTTTACGCAGCCGCTTTTATTCGGAAAACGATTTGCAGCAGGACAGTGACTTGAATGTAACGGCTGTTGATCGATGGTGCCTATCATTAGTAGAAAACAATCAATTCAAAGATGTGTATGATTATCCGAACGTCTTTTTTAATATTAAGGAAATTAACCATCTAATTAAAGCGGATATTTATGATATTGTGCGAGAGTTTTTAGAAGAGTTTTACGAAAATGGACTTCTCAGTGAATATTCCATTATTAAGCTAACAGGCCAATCGTGTAAAATTGATGCTTTTCGCGAGGCTTTAAAGGAGTTTGTACCAGGACGAAGCATTGAATTTAGACAGAAGGCTGAAAATATTGGGAAAGTGCCAGAGTTAAAGCTAGCTTGCTTAAGAGGAGCACTTCGTTATTTAAATGCGAAGAAGATAGGCATGATTGAAACAACCGTGACGAATCATGCACCTGTCGTACCTTATGCAGTAAGTGCCTTTACCCATAATCGTCAGGAAAAACTTTTGATTAGCAGTTTAGAGCGACTTAACCAAATTCATGGCACCATTTCTCGACCATGGGGTGTAACGGAAGTTGAATTCTTCCTAACAGGTACCGACAATCAATCATCCTATAAATACAATTACGTTAATCGCCAGGAAGAGTATGTGCCTGTTCTTTATGACAATATAGCGGCTAATTATCAACATAAAATTCCACAGGACGAGACAGATTCCATTATGAATGGGGAAGTGAAATTTTTTGTCTTCGCAGGAGAAGATCACTGGGGTTTCCATGTCGTCCCTGTTGCTAGACGTGAAGAACAACTGTATATCGGCAAAAAGGAATTCTTTGCCTTTGAAACGGATTTATCAGAGTTGGATTTCTTTGACGGCTTAAAGTAAGGAAAGCGCACAAAAGTGAAAACAAGAATAGAGGTGGATGACAGCTTGTTTGCCAATCAATATCCACATTTTCAAAAAGGTCGCATTTTAAAGCGAGAAATGCTGGAAAATTTACGAGATTTCCCAAGAGATTTTTTAGATATTTATTTTCAAGATTATTCAAACGGCATTATTGCAGGTGCCAAAATCACTGTAGCGGATACACTGCTAATCATTTCAAACGGCATTATGAAGCATAATGGCAGACTCTATATGCTAACGAATAGCTTTGAGCTCCCTTATGAAGCAACAGGAAATGAAACAATCTTAAAAGTACGATTTGCTGAAGAAGTAAATGACTTAGATTTTAGCAAACATACATCACAGATTGTCTTAGATGATTCGTTAGAGCTTGCACATAATGAGCTAGAATTAGCGCGCTTTAAATTAAAGTTAGGTGCTAAGCTGCGCTCACAGCATATCGATTTTTTCGACTTTGCTACTGAATTCAACACAGTGAATTATCTTCACTGCCAGTATGCAGGCTTACAAAAAAGCACATACCACCCACTGATTTTGCAATATTTTGCACGCGAGCTGTTAAAAAATCGACCAACCAATCCGTATGATATAGCCTTTGCCATGGAGTGCATCAATCAGGAGCGGGTGCAACGAGATGCGATTGATTTCTATATTTGCAATCGGCTAGAGCTAGACTATCAATCACTAACGAATAGTCAAATTCATAAATACTTGAATCGTATTTTAATGGAAGCTAAAGGTGGTGGTCGGATGAAAGGACTCAGTCAAGGACGACCGAAGCGTGTGATCGTTGACTAGTTAGTAGTCTGCAAGCATTTTTTACAAGATTGAAAGAGAAGTTTTTGTTACAACAACAAAAGTGATGAGCAAGCAACAATGCATACTCAAAAGACTGTAAAAACAAAGGGGGCGAATAGAATGCATTTTATGGATGAAGAAATTATTGAAATGACGAAGCATGCAAGGCAAAAGAAACGAACGGAGAACATTGAAAACCAATTATTGCAAACGGATATTGTGAAAGCGATTCAAGCGGGTCAGCTTGCGATTGACGATGAAATAATTGAATTTGCAGAGCTTCCTTTTTACGACAATCAAATAAGGATGTGTATTCCTACAGACTTTGAAGAGATGGAACCCGATTTAAAGGATATTAAATACCCTTCAAGCCGTAGACCTGATTACATCTATACAAGCGAAAGTACGTCCATTAACGTCACGATGAAAATAATGGAGCAACAGCTACAGGAAGAGGAATTAGAAGATTTTACAGAAACGATGATGACTATCCTACAAAAATTACAGCCAGATGCAGAAATGTTGGATATCGGCATGAAAGAAGTGAACGGACACCAAATTGGCTATTTTGATTTTATTTCGAAGGCACTGGATAACAAGATTTATAATTTAATGTTTTTGTTTATAGCAGGCGACAATGTGACAACTGGCTCAGTTAATTGCTTGAAAAAAGAAATGAATATTTGGCAACCGATTGCTTATGGCATGTTAGAAACAATCGCAATCGAAAGTAAATCATTAAATGGAGAAGGTGTTGTGTGATGGCAAAGGAAACAGCTTTGACGTATAAAGATATGATTGTGATGCCTTACAATATCCGCGTGAGTGAAATCGAAATGACACAACAAATGAATGAGCATGCAACATTGCGTTTAACAGGCGTCATTCCAGATGAAATGGAAGATTCTTACGTTTATATGACGGACGCAGAAACGGCCATTGAAGTACTGCAAATGGATAGTACGGGACAATCGACGCCTATTTTTAATGGACTAGCATTGGATGTACAAGTGAAATCGGTAATGGAGACGTATTATTTGGAGGTAAAGGCGGTTTCGCATACGTATGTGTTAGATGTGAAGAAGAAAAACCAAACGTACCAAAATGCCAAGATGCCCTATACCGAATTAATAAAGGAATGTATTGCCGATCAACCAGGCGCCGATTTTATGGATCATGTCACAAAAGGCGCTAGTATTGGTAACTTTACGATGCAATATTTAGAGACGGACTGGGAGTTTCTAAAACGCATGGCATCGCGATTTCATACAGGCTTAGTGCCAGACGCAGTTCATGGCGCCGCAAAGTTTTACTTCGGCGTACCGTTCCAAGCAGGTGCGGTGCAAAAAATGGATGCAATAAATTACCGTGTTAAAAAAGCAATCGGCAATTTCCTTATCTCAAGTAAAAATCATCTCGATAGTATTACCGATAGTGACTACATATACTATGAAGTAGAATCGCCGCAACTCTTCAAAATCGGCAATGAAGTTACGTTTCAATCAAAAAAACTATATGTTTTCAAAATTGTCTCCAAGCTTAAAAATGGCTTATTAAAACATATTTATACGCTCACACCTCAGAACGGCTTCAGTGTCCACACGACTTATAATCAAGCGATTATTGGTGCATCTATCCAAGGAAAAGTCATTGATGTGGCAGGGGACAAAATTCGTATACATGTTGATTTCGATGAGGGGCAAGAAAAAAATAAGGCGTACTGGTTTCCATACTCAACAATCTATGCATCAGAGGATAACACAGGTTGGTATTTTATGCCTGAATTATCTGACAATGTTAGAATCTACTTCCCAAGCAACCGTGAGGATGAAGGAATTGCCATTAGCTCTGTGTCCAAAGCAGCGCCACAATCTGGGGCAATGTTATCAGCAACGAATCCTTCTAGTCAGGGGGGAGGAGGCGGTGCTTCACCACCCGAAGATAGCCGCCAAGATCCAGGGCGCATGGCTGATCCTGATGTAAAAACACTTAGAACAAAGCATGGTAAACAAATTCTACTTGCACCTGATCGCATTGTTATTTCTGGAGGAGGGTTAATGATTACACTGATGGATGATAACGGTATTTCAATTATTAGTGATAAAAATATTAACTTAAAAGCAACAGATAAAGTCGTGATAAATGCTAAGCAAATTATGATAAATGCCAATGAGAAAATTGAGATGACATGTAAAGACAATTCAATCAAGATGGAAGACAAAATGGAGATTAAAGGAACTGAAGTACGTGCAAATTAGTGAGGGTGTAGATACATGAAACGAGAAGAAGCATTACAGCATTTTATGGATGAATGCGTGTCAGTTCATGTCCACCGTTTGCAGGAGCAAGTGGATCGACAGTTTCGCAACGATAAGGAAGTTTTACTTCAACCAATCATTTACGCACTTGAACAACTTTTTGCGAATATTCATGAACAGCAAGAACAAGGAAAGTTAGCGCCAGTTGCTTTTATTCATCTATCATTGCTTCGAACATCATTACTAGAAAACAAGTTTACGTATGTACTAGAAGCATATGGAGAAACATGGTATTGCGATTGGACACAATGCACAGCACAGTATGAAGCGGATTGGCTTTGTGAAGCGATGTTCGAATTACAAAAAGCGCTTGAGAAAGAAAGAAAGCCGTATATTAGCATTCAATCAGCGGACGTCCGCGTGATTATGCAACAGACAGTTATACGGTTTCATCAATATATTATTCAATTACTCCGCTATCTCTTTCGTTATCAACAACAACGCATCCCTAAACTCCATTTTCAACGTGCGGCATGCTTACGATTTCGAGTCGGTGAATATAAAGGGTTTAGTGAAGATGTCGCGATTATGGACGAACGACAACGTTTGGAAAAAGATGTCTTGTTAACGTTAGAGTCAAAAGAGACGAATCAATCGTATACGTTTGGCAACTTTTCAAACCTACCTTTACAGCACAGAGATTTCAATCAGTTGGACTTTTCCTATGCGAATTTCCAAGACAGTGATTTAGCAGGAGCTTCAATGCAACGAAGTATTTGCATCGGTACGAGTTTTGTAAATGGTCATTTAGCGAATGTGGATTTTTCCTATGCAATGATTCAAGATGCTGATTTTCGACATGCTAATTTAGCAGGTGCTAATTTTACGCATGCACAAGGAAAAACGCTGAAGTTTTCTCAAAATGAAGTTCCCTGCTATCTTGGTACTGATTTCAGTAATGCAAATTTAGAACAGGCAAGATTTGAATTCGCCCAAATAGTAGGTGCCAATTTTACAGGTGCTAATTTAAAAGGAGCAACATTCTTTCAACGCGATCAAGGGAAGTATCAATTCAGCCAAGCCCAAATACAAGATATTCATTGGATTCAGTAACGTCGTCCGTACGGGAAGATAGGTATGAAGCTTACAGGAGGTCAAGATGGAATACTTTATTGTTCGGCAAGACCCCACTATTACAAATCCGATTCTTCCTTTGAAGACAGACCTTGAAGATGATTTTGTTTGTTCGTCGGTATTTGCAGAAGTAGTGGAAAAAGAGCATGCAGTATATTTGGATTATTTAGAAAAGCCTCGGACCATTGTGTCGGATCAATTAAAAAAGTTATTCGTAAAATTTGAGGATCACTTAGCATTTACAGCCATCGTATTTACAGATGTAAAAAAGGGGACACAGCGCTTATATTGGCTGATGGACATAATGCAGAAAAACTGTATTTCCCAGGAAACGACTTATTATCCAGACGGACGTATAAAGGAGCTCGTAATAAACCCTAAAAAGGTTGAATTGGACTATATTTTTCAAGTTAATAGTCAAAGGGAATCTTTCACTATCGTTCATTTAGATGTTGCAGAAAGTATATTAAGACGACCATTTCTTGGACTTCAGTTGCAGCGCGTCAAACTAGAACGATATTAATAAGCGTTCAAATGGAAATCAAATCAAAAGTGCAATTTGAAACATATACGAAGGGAAGGGTACCGAATGGCTCAAGTTGTAGAAAATTTGGAGACAGAAGGTTCGGAACAAGAGCAATTTAGTTACGTGGTCCATGGAGCGATTATTTCCTGTGAGCATGGTAGCCACCTGAATTATTTAAATTTACCACAAGATCATGGTGTTTATATTAAAGATAAAGCCGTATTGAATGTAGGCGATCGAAACCCCGACAACATTCCCACTTTTGGCGTCTGCTTGAAGTTACAAAAACCGTGTACGCCCACATGTTCCATCGACTGGATGGAAGGGATGGAAAATGTCAATATCGAGGGCAAGCAAGCACTATTATCCCGTTGTCATACGCAATGCTCAGCAGGAGGAGGCAAAATTGATATTGTGCATGATGGGCAAGAGGAATTAGAAATACCGAAACAAGGCTTTTAAAAGAAAGGTTGGAGTGAAAGGAGGTAAGTAATGAAAACACTAGGAGAAAAGGAAGTCAGCATGATAACGACGTATGAGGATCTTGTGCTCGAATGGCCTTATCCTCTTATTCATATAAATAAACTAACAATCAAACACAAAGGCAATGACCATGCGAGATTGTCCTTTACAGGAATGATTGCGGAAGAGCACGCGCAGAAATATATTCAGCAAATTAGTCATTCAGATGAAGTCGTTGTTAAATTTGGTAGGCAACAAGACATCTTGTTCTCAGGTAGAATTGAAAATGCAGAGTTGCAGGCAGCCCAAGGTGTGCATTATGTTTCAGTTGAGGCTGTATCGTTTACAGCCAATATGGACGTTGCAAAACGCTCACGTTCTTTTCAAGATGCGAATATGACCTATGTGGCGTTACTGGATACCATTGTAGGTGCTTATCCTCAAGGGGATTACATCGATCAGGTGTCGAACGGCCAAGCAATAGGTCATATCTCGATTCAATACATGGAGACAGATTGGGCATTTATAAAAAGAGTGGCTTCTAATCTACAGGCAGTAGTTTTTCCTGATTTACAAGGAAAGGGACCACGATTTTGGTTTGGCACACCCGAAAGTAAGAAAAGCATAACAATCGACCATCTACCTTCAGTATTACATATGGATGTAGATACATATCGATTAATTACTGAAAATGATGGTATAGATGTAAGTGAAACCGATTATACATTTTGTGAGTTTGAAAGCACAGAAGCGTACGAGTTGGGTACATCGGTACAATTAAAGGGAAAAACCTATGTTATTACGGTTCGAGAAATTCATCTCGAAGCGGGTGTACTAAAGTTTCAATATACTGCCCAACCAGAAAAAAGTATTCGTCAACGATTAGTACGCAATTTAGATTTGATTGGCGCAGCCTTTACAGGGAAAATCATTGATGTTACGCAAAACACGGTTAAAATTCATTTAGATATCGATAAAAAACAAGAGAAAGAAAAAGCACATTGGTTTGCTTATTCAGCAGATGCAAATGGTGTCATGTATTTAATGCCGCAAAAAGGGGCACGTGCCCAATTGCATTTTCCAAGTGCTGTGGAACAAGATGCCATTGTCATTAGCTCGGTACGTGTTTCGCCTGCCACACCAGAAGGCGGACAAAAACAAACGAAAAAAATGGCAGACACGACCGTAAAATCATTAGCGACCAATGCGGGCAAAGATATGACACTAGGGGTTGGAGATATTACCTTTAGTGCAGTAGATGGCGTATTGGACCTTAAGATGGATGATGGAGAAGGTGTAACATTTCAAAGTAACAGTACCATCATGCTAGCGGCAGATGAAACACTAGAAATAAGTGGGATGAACGAGCTATCCGTAGAAGCCGAGGAATGGATTGCCATTTCAGCGAAGGAGCAGAGTCATATTATCCTTGCTGGTGACACACAGTTAATTAGTACGCTAATTGAACAAGAGGGAATAGAGAAAAAAAGTCAACCACCGAAGTTAAATGAAGAAGCAATTGAAGCTACATCAAAAGTAGATGTAATCTTCCCACAAAAAGCAGAGCAGAAAAAGGAGAAAAAAAGCTTCTTTAGTAAGTTGCTTGATAATGTTAGTTTAGCGTTAGATGTTGCTGGATTTATTCCAGGTATCGGGACCATCGCGGATATTGCCAATGCAGGTATTAGCTTGGCAAGAGGAGACTTTATGGGCGCAGCGATGAACATAGTCGGTGCAGTGCCAATCGTTGGGGATGCCGCAAAAACAGCCTACAAGGTCAATAAAGCGACAAAAGTAGCAGAGGCAGCAAGTAAAACCGCTAAGGCTGCTGATAAGGCAGTGGATGCTTCAAAAGCAGTAAAAGGGATGAAGGCCGCTTACTCCAAAGTGTCGCAAACACTCGATACGGTTTCGGCAGTAGCGAACAAAGGCACAAAAAGCATGAAAACAGCAGCCGATAAAGTGATCGCCTCGATGGATGAAGTGCTAGCTGTGTCAAAAGCTGTCGACGGTATGAAGGCGATGGCCAAAACGGAGCTAACTAGACTCAATCATCAAGTATTAAAGAGATTTAATTGTACAAAAGGATTAAGTGATAAATTCTGTAAAAAAGGCTTTGAACCGGTTGATTTAATTACAGGGCGCATGATCTATGAAGGTGTTGACTTTGAACTTCCAGGCCCTATCCCTCTTTCATGGGAACGTGCATGGTACAGTGATAGTAGTCGAGTTGGATTAAACGGGCATGGTATGCACTTTACATACGATCTAGCCTTAGAGATATTTGAAGAAGAAGAGCTAATCGGCATTGTGGTGAAGGATGGTCGCGCAGTAGGGTTTCCAATTTTACCAATTAATTTACCATATTTTAATAAAAAAGATAGAATGACCCTGATAAATACAGGTGTGGAATACCATTTGTTTGAGCATGATACACGCTTGCTTTATGTATTTGAACAAACAACCGAGACGACATACCGATTAAAAGAAGTAAGAAATGAGCAAGACCACTATATTCAATTTACGTATAACCTGAAAGGCTTCTTATCACAAGTAACGGATAGCGTAGGGCGCGTACTAGATGTTACGACAAATGAAGCGGGCAGAATGACAGAAGTCGCTTTACGTAACCAGACGAGTCGTGAAGTGTTAGTGCGCTATGTTTACAATGATGTTCAAGATTTAATCGAAATCCAAGATGCATTAGGGCAAAGTACACATATCCAGTATGTCAACCACTTAATGATGCAAAAAATAGACCGTAATAAAAATAGTTTCTACTGGCGCTATGATGGGCCAACAACAGGTGCACGCGTTATTAAAACATGGGGAGATGGCAATGTCCTAGCGGGTGAGCTTGCCTATTACGATGGCTATAACGAAATTACCAATAGCTTAGGGCATACAAGTACTTACTATTTTAATGAAGATAACCTTTGTACAAAAATTATGTATCCAGATGGTAGTGAGGTCAGCTATGACTATAATGAGGACTTTGAATTACTGCAAGAAGTAGATGAAGATGGTCGTGTAACAACTTTCAGCTATGATGAATGGGCAAACCCAGTCACGATGACGCTGGCAGATGGCAGTACGTTATCCTCTCAGCATGATGACAAAGATCGGTTGATTCAGGCAATTACTCCAGAGGGCGGTAGTCGCCAGTGGATTTATAATGAAGACGGGACATTACAGGCATCGGTTTTAGAAGATGGTACAAAGACTGAATTTTCCTATAATGAACATCGTTTAATTGACACGGTGACAAATGCGCAAGGCCATATGGTAACCTTAACGTATGACGCTGACCTAAATTTAAGCCAAGTCACATTGCCAGATGGGACAAGTTCAACATGGACATACGACAGGCGTGGAAACTGCACAAGCACAACTAATCCACTCGGTGCCACAGAAAAGTTCCGTTATGACCATTTAAATCGCCTAGTGCGCGCTAATCTATCTGATGGTAACGACGTTCAACTAAAGTACAATGCTTATGATGATATTATTTTTGCAAAGGATAACCATACACAAGTCGCCTTTGATTACACGATTCTTGGCAGCTTAACATCCCGCAAACAAGGTGGCAAGCAAGTACAATTCACCTACGATACAGAGGAGCAATTAACCGCTGTTATCAATGAAAAAGGCGAAGCGTACAAATTTGAACGCGATACAAAAGGCAATATCATTAAGGAAATCGGCTTTGATGACATGGAAAAAGCGTATGAACGAAGCCTCGCAGGTTTCGTGCAGCACATTCAACGACCAGGTAATCGTTGGACAGCCTATCAGCACGATGCGCTAGGAAATATTATTCGCTCTGACTACTATGATGGTACGTGGGAAACATTTGCCTATGATAAAAATGGCTCATTACAAGAGACAGAAAATGAGCATATAACCGTTAAGCTAGAACGAGATTCATCTGGGCAAGTCATCAAGGAATGGCAAAACGATCATTGGATTGCGAGTAACTATGACGAGCTAGGCAATCGTTCACAGATAACAAGTAGCCTCGGGGCCAAAATCGATGTCACACGTAATGAGCTGGGCAATGTCTTGCAAATGACCGCAACTCGCTCCGAGCAAGCCCAGTGGACAGCCTCGATGCAATACAATGAACTCGGTCAAGAGATTGAGCGAATCCTACCAGGAGATGTTATTAGCAAATGGCAATATGATATCACAGGTAGACCAACACATCACAGAGTAAGTAGTCAAAGCAGAGATAAGAGAAGACGCGCCTACAATTGGGACGTCAATCATCAATTACGCAGTATGGTCAACGAGTTAACGGGTGTAAAAGTGACGTACGGCTATGATGAATTTAGTAACCTCGTCTGGGCCAATCAAGACAGTCGCCAATTTGATTTCTTATACCGCAGTGTCGATGATGTCGGCAATCTATATGAAACAAAAGATAAAAAAGATCGTGTCTATGGTGCTGGCAGTAGATTACTAGAAACGAAAGATGCCAAATTCTCCTATGACGAAGAAGGAAATCTCGTAGAGAAAGTCGAACATAATGGAGATACATGGCAGTACGAATACTATGGCAATGGGATGATGTCGAAGGTCATTAAGCCAGATAATACGGAAGTTACTTTCAAGTATGATTCATTAGGTAGGCGAATAGAGAAGTGTTCGGAAGGTAGAGCTACTCATTTTGTATGGGATGGCAATACGATTTTGCATGAGTGGGTGGAATGTAGCTATAATAGTGAACTTAGTATTCAAAATACATCTTTAAGCACAACAAATAGTGACGACAGCCTAATAACTTGGATTTTCAATGAGGGTACATTTGTTCCTTCTGCAAAAATTACAAGTGAAGGGATTTATAGTATTATTAGTGATTATCTAGGTACACCTTCTGAAGCCTACGATTCTGACGGTAATAAGGTTTGGTCCAATGAGTTAGATATTTATGGTCAATCAAAAGAGTTTACCTGTGACAAGGATTTTATACCATTCCGATATCAAGGGCAATACGACGATGAAGAAACTGGCCTTTACTACAACAGATTTAGATATTACTCACCAATTGAGGGTATGTATACGCAAAAGGATCCAATTGGGCTTAATGGTGGTTTTGTCTTATATGGATATGTACAAGATACAAATAACTCAATAGATATTTTTGGTCTGTCTTGTACTAAAGAGTTAAAGAAAAATATGAACAAAGCTAATCGTGAGTTAAAAAAGAATGAAGGGTACATGAAACGTGCTTGGTATAAATATAAAGGTTCAGCAGCTCATCATATTGTGGCGGGGGATCATTCAAACTTTCACGCAGGAAGAACAAGAGAAATCTTGAAAAGACTTAAGATAGATGTCAACAGTGCAGAAAATGGTGTTTATTTGAAACATGTAGATCCAAATAGTTTACAACCTGGGGCTTATCATAGAGTAATTCATACCAACGAATATTTTAAAAATGTTTATAATAGGTTAGACATGGCTGAAAAATTGGGCGGAGCGAAAGCAAGAGAGGCAGTTTTGACTGAGTTAGAAAATATAAGGAATGATTTATTATTCAACGTTAAAATTTGGTGAAAGGGGATTTTATAATGAAAATATTTAAAATAGAGAATGATTTTAGTTTTAAAGACCTAACTTTTTTGAATGAGGAGGATATTAGTCTTTTTTCTAGTTTTACGGGACAAAAAATTACTCTGGATTGGAAAGAAGAGATTTTTGGGATCTCTCAAGATAAACATACAAGAGGAAAATTGTTAGATTTTGATTCACGCTGTTATGGAGATACATTAATAATAAAGGCGAAATTTAAAAATCTTTTTATTGAAAAATTTTCTGACATTATAGAAATTTTCCCGATAAAAATCAAAGGTATTGCAGAAGATTATATTTATATAAATGTAACAAATGTGGTCACAGCAATTAATTTTGATGGTTTAGATTTGCAGGAATCCCTTGAAATGATGCGGAGCAAGAACATCAGATTTAAATTAGAAAGTTTAGAAAATGAAATTATATTTAGAGACACTAAAATTAATTCAAGCTATTATTGTACTCAAAAGTTTATAGACTTTATTGAAGAAAACAAAATTAATGGATTGTGCTTTGAGGAGATAGGGACAGCTAAGTGAAAATTAGAATAGGATAAATGAAGGTTACTTTAAAAGTTCATTATTTTCATTGTTTTTTATATTACCTAATATGCTATGAAGAGAATTATTTCTCTTCATAGTCACTATAATGGTTCCCGTTAATGAATGTATCTGAAGTGTCTAGATTCAAAAAAGCTAATTCTCCCAGCTCACAGACAGAGTTAGTAAGTTTTAATATTGCAAACTGCTTTTCATTAAAATTCACAATGATATTAAGAAAGTTATCTAAGTCGTCCACACTAATACCTTCTTCCTCCATTTCTTTCTCGGTAATAAAATCATCTATATGGTAAGAAATATCAATAGCATCCATAAGAAGTAGCTTTTCAAACTCATCGCATACTTTATCTCCAAAAACTAATTCCATTAATTCGAATTCTTTTGACTTTTTAATTTGAATGAAAAGAGATTGTAAAATGTACTTTAATGAATAATTCATAATTGAATCAAAATCCTTTTGGACAATATCAGCTTTGATGCTAAATGAAATTTCTTGAATCATATCTGTATGAAAGTTATTTAAAATAGATTTATAAATAGGATGACTAATTTCCTCTAAGGTGTCATTCCAAATTTTCATGTTCTCTTCAAAAGGTATCATTTTATTATTCCCCCTATTTTTTTGTTTAATTTTACCATATTCATAATAGATAATACAGTTAATTTAAATAAACAATTTTATGGATAATATCTGTCGAGCTTTGACGAATTCGTATGGGATGGCAATACGATTCTGCATGAGTATTTCTCACAGGATAATTCTGATACATTGGAAAATTCAGTGGAGAATGCTTCCCAGCCAGAAGCCGAAATCGCTGATAATCTCGTGACATGGGTATTTAATGATGGCTTTGTCCCTTCAGCTAAGATAACGAGTGAAGGCAACTACAGCATTATTAATGATTATCTAGGAACGCCTGTCGAAGCTTATGATGAACAAGGTCATAAGGTTTGGTCGGCTGAGCTTGATGTATATGGGCGAGTGAAAGAGTTCACGGGTGAACGGGACTTCATTCCGTTTAGGTATCAAGGGCAGTATGAAGATTTAGAAATAGGCTTGTATTATAACCGATTCCGATACTATGACCCAGAGCAAGGGAATTATACGCAGGTTGACCCGATTGGGCTGGCTGGTGGGAATCCTACGCTTTATGGATACGTGTATAACACAGTGACCCAAATAGATCCTTGGGGTTTAAAGTCAGTAGATTTGAGTGGTACCGATATCACTGGGCGACCATTATCAAGTTCAAATTATAGTGTATGGTATGAAACATCGATACCAGAGAACATCCAATCAAGTTCAAGAAGAAAACATTTCCAAAATGCAAATCAACAGTTATACGAAGCTTTACAAAAATACCCTGGTTTGGCAAACTCGCTTCCGCCTGAAGTAGTGAAACATGTACAACCTGGTCCTAGAGGTGCTTTCAAGGATACAAGTCCTCCAAAACATTCTTGGCACCATAATGCTCAAAATCCAGAAAAGATACAACTCGTTCCAAGGGGGCAACATAGAGCTCCAGGTCCGGTGCAAGGAAGTCTTCATCCAAACCAAGAGGGTGGATTTAAAAAACTTACAAGAGGGTGTAATACATGATGAAAGAAAAAATGAATTTAATTAGTGTTAGGGATGTTTTATCGCATCCAGAAATGAATCCAGAGACTTGGTTCTATCTTCCTCCAAATTTAAGAGAATGGAATTTAAATACAGAGGGAATATTTTCATTAGATAGCTTTGATTTTCCATCCGATTCAGATGACTTTTTACCGGAACAAGTGAAACAAAATGGGTGGATAGAAACTTTAGATGGTGCAAGTATTGAGGATGTAATTGACAATGTAAATAATCAGTTAGAAAATCCATCACTAGATCAGTTGCTCCAAGCGTTTATTTATTATTTTGAAAATGATGCATTTATTGTTTTTTAAGTAGTTAGATAATGATAAAGAGAAAAAATTTTTTCTCAAATGGCAAGTTTGCCGGTTAATTGGCAATTCTGTTCAAAATCGAAGTATTGCTAATAATCCATTATAATTTCAGTAGAGCATTGAAAAGCTTGAAAGAACGAATTCCGTAATATGGTAATTCGTTCTTTTTATTATTATAATTAACCTTGGAATCTTTCACCGCATCGAAATCAAAGATGATTTGGGAGCAAAGTACTCATCAATCGTTCACAGATAATGAGTAACTTTCAAGTATGACACACTATTTAGGCGGATAGAGAAGAGTTCGGAAGGTAGAGCTACTCATTTTGTGTGGGATGGCAATACGATTTTGCATGAGTATTTGTCACAGGATAATTCAGTGGAGAATGCCTCACAGACAGATGCCGATATCGTAGATAATTTAGTGACATGGGTATTCAATGATGGCTTTGTACCATCAGCTAAGATAACGAGTGAAGGCAACTACAGCATTATTAGTGATTATCTAGGAACGCCTGTCGAAGCCTATGATGAACAAGGTCAAAAGGTTTGGTCGGCTGAGCTTGATGTGTATGGGCGAGTGAAGGAATTCACGGGTGAACGGGACTTCATTCCGTTTAGGTATCAAGGGCAGTATGAAGATCTAGAAATAGGCTTGTATTATAACCGATTCCGATACTACGACCCAGAGCAAGGGAATTATACGCAGGTTGACCCAATTGGGCTTGCGGGTGGGAATCCTACTTTGTATGGGTATGTATTTAACCCATTAGTTGAAATTGACCCTTATGGTTTAGCGAATTTGTTCCAATTAGGAACTTATCGAAGTTTGAATGGTAAAAAGAATATCGGCGATGGTTTACAGGCACATGAACTGATTAGGCATGAGTTTTTATATCAACAAGGATTGGCAAAGAAACATGGAAGACTAGGTGGAAATCCATCTATAGCTTTAGATAATCCACACCATACACAAGTTGGTGGGGCACACTGGCACGAACGTGATATTAGGTCTTCTTACTATAATCTGGGTGAAAATGAATTTCATAAAGATATAAAGCGAGAATTAGATATTACACAAGGTGCATTGAGAAAAGCTGGAGTACCAACAAGTAGGGCTAGAAAACTTAGAAAAGAATCTGAGAAATTTTACAAGAACCTTGTTCAAAAAAATGTAGGAGTTGATCATATGTCAGTTGAGATTATTTTTAAAGATGTTGAAAATGAATCTGTTGTACCAAGAATTGGAGGCTATAGCTTCTTGCCTAAAAATATTGATTGGCCGTTAAATCCAGATGGAGATAAATTAACTCTTGTATTATGTTTGCCAACAAATTTTCTAAATAAAACGCTAAATTTAAACTTACCAAGAGAACATATCATATCTGTATTTACAACGTATAAAAGAGATGATTTCTTTTTAGATTTAATCACTTTTCATGGTGATGAAAAAGAATTAGAAAACATAAAGCAGGGATATACAAGAGTTTTATTACACGAAGTAGGTAAAATAAGAAATGAATCAGAATTCCTAATACCAGCACAAGAGTGCATTTTAGGAGATGAATTGAATTTGGATTTTGAGGAATTAGATGAAGAGAATGAAGATTTTGATGATATAGAGATTTATTGTGGTTCGTTAATTGGTAGTAAACCATCTATGTTACAAATAGAGAACTTAGGTTTAGATGATTATCAATTTTGTCTACAAATTTATGGCGGTGATTTTCCAATAGATTTTCAAAATATTTTTAGTCTAAGTGATTCAATAGGATATTTATTTTTAAATATAAATTGTAATCAGAATGACACAGGTGTTTTTTTTACTCAATCCACTTAACTTAGGCTAGGCCTTAAAGTTTTCCCTTTGGTAATTAAAGCATGTGAATTCTTGCTGCCATAATTGAAGATAAAATTATTATGTTTAAAAATTTTGTTGGTAAATATGGAAAAATATTATAAAAGCTTTACTCTTTGCAAAAGAAGGGAGTTTTTAAGACTGGAATACTTTGTGAATTTATAATTTTTATAACATCGAAAATAATGTAGTATAAAATGACTGTACATTATTATAATTAGGAAAGTTATAATATAAAGTATTCCTTTCTATTTTTGTTAAATAAATGGTGATTTTTTAGAAAAGAGTAGTTATGGAACCTAGAAATAGGATTTCGTTACTACTCCTTTTATATGATTATACTTTAATTTTAATGTTTTAGTGTTTTAAGCATAGTTAAAAGGATATATAAAAATCCCTTTCACGGATGAACGGTTATTCAAATACTTAACTCTTACAGAAAAGCCTCATCTTAGATAGAAGAAATATTTAAGGGTATCAATTTATACAAAATAGATTATTACTATTTTAAATCATCTGTTTTAAAGGGCAATAAATCCATTAATAAGGATTTTATTGCCCTTTTAATTTACGGGTAGACCAACAAAACGTGACCCATCAGGACAAGTCATCAAAGAATGGCAAAACGATTATTGGATTGCGAGTAGCTATGACGAGTTAGGCAATCGCTCACAGATAACAAGTAGCCTCGGTGCCAAAATCGATGTCACGCGCAATGAAATGGGTAATGTCTTACAAATGACCACCTCTCGCTCCGAGAAAACCCAGTAGACAGCCTCGATGCAGTACAATGAACTTGGTCAAGAGATTGAGCGAATCCTACCAGGAGACGTTATTAGTAAATGGCAATATGATATCACAGGTAGACCAACACACCAAAGAGTAAGTAGTCAAAATCGCGATACACGAAGACGCGCCTATAATTGGGATGTCAATCATCAATTACGCAGTATGGCCAACGAGCTAACTGGTGTAAAAGTGACGTATGGTTACGACGAATTTAGTAACCTCGTCTGGGCCAATCAAGATAGTCGCCAATTTGATTTCTTATACCGCAGTGTTGATGATGTCGGCAATTTATATGAAACAAAAGACAAAAAAGACCGTGTCTATGGCGCAGGCAGTAGATTATTAGAAACAAAAGATGCCGAATTCTCCCATGACGAAGAAGGAAATCTCGTAGAGAAAGTCGAACATAATGGAGATACATGGCAGTACGAATACTATGGCAATGGCATGATGGCCAAGGTCATCATGCCAGATATGACAGAAGTAACTTTCAAGTATGACACACTAGGTAGGCGGATAGAGAAGTGTTCGGGAGTTAGAGCTACTCATTTTGTGTGGGATGGCAATCGATTTTGCATGAGTATTTGTCACAGGATAATTCAGTGGAGAATGCTTCCCAGCCAGAAGCCGAAATCGCTGATAATCTAGTGACATGGGTATTCAATGATGGCTTTGTCCCTTCAGCTAAGATAACGAGTGAAGGCAACTACAGCATTATTAGTGATTATATAGGAACACCTGTCAAAGCTTATGATGAACAAGGTCAAAAGGTTTGGTAGGCTGAGCTTGATATGTATGGGCGAGTGAAAGAGTTCACGGGTGAACGGGACTTCATTCCGTTTAGGTATCAAGGGCAGTATGAAGATTTAGAAATAGGCTTGTATTATAACCGATTCCGATACTATGACCCAGAGCAAGGGAATTATACGCAGGTTGACCCGATTGGGCTGGCTGGTGGGAATCCAACATTATATGGTTATGTGAGTGATCCAAATACGTGGCTTGATCCATTTGGTTTAAGCTGTGGTAAAACAAATCGAGGAACGAGTAATAGGAGTTATGATTCTACTAAACCGCTAAGTCCTTCGAATTATCCAAATCCTGACCCTGCTATGTCTGTTCCACCTGTTCGTTACGAACCCAAAACAATTGAAGAAGTGATAAGGATGCGGCGTGGAGATGGACCAACTACTAATAGACGGTATTTTAGCACACATTGATAATAATGTAGGTTCAATACTTTCTACAGTATTAAAAAAAGATACTATAGACATAAGAACAGCCTTAATAGAAAAAGACAAGAAATTTAAGTTACTATTTACTATTGGTTTGTTTGAATCTCTACCAAGAATTGAATTGATGATGAGTGTTCCGTATGATTGGCCAATAAATCTACAACTCATTGAAGAAAAATGCGTTGAATCATTTCCAATACAATTAATGTTTTTGTTGGGCCAATATAGGTTGGATGGCAATAAACTTCATGAAGGAATAGTTATTGAAAAGACGGATACGAATTGGAATCAACTAGAATGGCCAGAAAGCATTGATGCATTTATTCTAACAGATTATCAATTTAATCCGAATTCAGAGCAGACTGAGGAAGTAGAGGAAGTAGAGGAAGTAGAGGAAGACGATGATGAAGTTAGTTTATTGCTACTTATCCCCATTAAATATCCGAAAACTGGTTGTCCTAAGGGAATTAAAATGGAAAATTGGTTAAATAAACACCGTTCAGCAAAATGGGGAAAAGTTTCTTTAAAGGTATAGCATAGTATTAGTAAGGTATTTATCAAAAGCGATACGAGAAAACGTACCTACAATTGGGATGGCAATCACCAGTTGCGTAGTATGGCTAATGAGCTAACGGTGTATAAGTGATGTAGGGTTATGATGAATTTAGTAACCTCATATGGGCCAACCAAGACAGTCGCCTATTTGATTTCTTATATCGTAGCGGCGATGATGTCGGAAATTTATATGAAACATAAGATAAAAAAGACCGTATCTATGGCGCTGGCACATTCTACATGAGTATTTGTCACAGGCTATTTTAAATCATTTATTTTAAAGGTCAATAAATCCATTAAAAAGGATTTATTGACCTTTAAATTCACGAGTAGACCAACAAAACGAGACCCATCTGGGCAAGTCATCAAGGAATGGAAAAATGACCATTGGATAGATATGAATTGCAAATATGGAAAAATGAAGATGTATATATTTTAAAAAATTTAGAGAAACAGAAGGTCATTTACATAACCGGAAAATTGAATAATTAACCACATCTTACCAAAGTGATAGGTGGTATAGTGGATGATGTTAAAACCGTCGCTAATAATGGTTCTATAGGTCAACTAAGAGAAAAAGACAATAAACACATAGACACCGTAAAAGATAAGTTACACACAAAAGTTGACGAAGTAAAGAACCAGCTTCGTCAGCTGGGAACACCGCCGTTGGAGTTGGCCGGTGTGAACGTCTGTCGAATAATGGATACGGGAACAGTTGGAAAAAATACCATTGTCGAATCCGAAGCCATCGAATAATTCCAACGGTGAACCTAAAAAAGAAAGTGTCGACGAATTTAATGCAGATAAAGCTACTAACAAACAAAAAGGTAATTTTGGTGAAATAATTTCAAGTGATAATTTATTAAACAACCAAAGTATAAAAGTCGCTGGATATGATTTAAAGCCAATAGGTAGAGGGGCACCAACAAGCATCAATGATAAAATAGTAAAAGGGATAGACGGATTATATGAAAATGCAAATACAGAATCAAAAATTAAATATGTAATTGATGAAGCGAAGTTTGGTAGTTCCCAATTAGGCAAAACAAAAGATGGACCACAAATGTCAAACGAATGGTTGACAGGTGCGAAAACTGAAAAAAGTAGAATTTTGAAAGCTGTTGGTGGTGATCAAAAACTAGCAAATAAAATCACCAAAGCATTGGATGAAGATGAAGTTGAAAGAGTATTATCAAAAGTCGATAGTAGTGGGAATGTAATAACATATAGGTTAAATGCTAAGGGTGAAATAATTGGAGAATGGCCTTGATTTAGAGGCAAGGAGGAAATAAAAATAATGAGGGATCATCTATGTATAGAAGAAAAATGTAGAGAAGGAATTGAATATCATAAAGAATTTATAGCTGAAAATAGGGAGGATATCAGAAATTTAGAGGAGGATACCAAAAATGGTATTCAAAGAAAATCCAAAGACAATAAAAGTCGTATAGAAGCGAGTTATTTAAGGACTTTTAAATATGAGATGGAAGATATTAGGGCGAAATATTCTTTAGGAGAAGATATTAGTGCAATAGAAGAAGACTTTCATAATGCAATTTATGATTTAGAGCATACAGGGACTAGGGAAGTTGGATATTTAAGTATTCTTTGGACGATTTCTTTAGGAATCCTATTAGAAACGGATAAAAAGAATATAGAAAGATTAAGTAAGGTGGTTGAGAAAAAAGAAATAAGCGATTCAGTGATTGATTTTTTATTATATGCTAGTAATATCGGACATACTAAAATCACTAATGATTATTATAAAGTAAATCCCTATGCAAAAACAAAAGAAATTATAGAACTTGCGCAAACCGATAAGAAAGAAGCATCTAAAAGATTACAAACGTATATGGAGAAAGAATGGTTTAAAGGTCATTATGATTACGATTGGAAGAATGCACACAAGGAGCCTGGATATGTAGGGTTTTGGAGCTTTGAAACAGCAGCGCTAGCGAAGATACTAGAACTTGATGATACAAGCCTAATAAATAATAATCACTATCCATATGACTTGGCACATTACAAGAATGAAATGAAATTCAAGCAGATTTCCCTAAGTGACTTCGACGATGAACAAGAGATTGAGGAACTTGAAATATTAGAAGGAATTGAAAATAATCCTTTATTGGAAAAGGTTATTCCACCAATATGGCACTCGTTTGTCAATGAATTGATACATGATTATGAGGTTATGGATGATAGTAGTTTTTATGAAAAATACAAAAAATCTATAGGGTTAGACCAAATCTGGTTCTTATTACAAGAATATAAAGAAGAAAATAAGCGAAAAAATCTCTTGGGAAGTTTAATTGTTTTTGCAATGGTCGAAAAAGGATATATATTGCAATTGGATTATAAAGAAGATTTGGAAGATTACGATTCAAGTATGAAAAATGAGTGGAACACAAAAACAAAGTTAGTTCAATTTATATTAAATAATGATCAGAATTATTTTGCATGGGTACCAGCGGATGCCAATGTTGAAGCGTTGTATGAAGTATTTATTAAAGATGTCAAATAAACTGGATTTGCAATCACGTTCAAGTAGATAGGATTACGAAAGAAGCTAAGGTCTGAAAACGGAGAATATTTATGATTTCAGGCCTTTTAATTAGGACTAAAAATTAGGGTGATAGTATGAGTTATTATATGATAGTTAAGGATAATGTAAAGTCGCCTATTTTTTTGAAGGGCGTTATTCACGAATCATTTGATGAAACAAAATACAATGAGGGGATGGAATATGAATGGAATAAAATCTTTTTTCAAAAACAAGAAATGCCAAAAGATTTATGGTTAATTACTAATAATAAAATTGAATTTGACTATTATGAGGGTTTTAATGGTCATATTATCAGTAGTGATTTTTTTACTTTGATGAATCAAGTAAATACTTTACAAAAGTATGTTACATCAAATCTACAAGTTGTTAGTTCAAAGGGAAAATCTAAAGTAAAGAAACCCTATTATTTTATTAAGTATTATAATAGAGAAGATTTCGTTGATTACGAGAAGTCAGAGTTTACAAAAAGAAGGGTGCCAGAAAATGGGGTATTTGACATAAATGTTATGGTTGAAAAATATCAAAAAATTGTTCTACAAGAAAATGATAGAGACGTGTTTTGTTTGAATGACTTAAAATTAGCAAGATATCTATTTTGTTCAGAAAGGTTTAAGCTACTTTGTGAAGAAAAACAAATGAAAGGAATTCAATTTTTAAAATTAGAAGATGTTCCTCAATATTTTTCTTCATATGATCGGTAATAAATTTTTGTAATTGAATGATTAATTTAAAAAGATTCAACACATGTTGAGGGCTAATCCATGATGGCAACTACACCATTATTAGTGATTATCTAGGAACGATTTTTAAAATAAACACCACTATGACAATATATATATATATTCATATATGGTAATATTAGTATAAGTATTTCAAACATATGTAAAAATGTGGTGTCCGCTTTTTATTATATATGTTTTTTTATTTACTATTATAAAAAAGATAATGAAAAAGAAGTTGATTAAAAGCGAATGAGGAAGTTCTAGGATGATATTACAAAGAATTATTCAGTAGATATCAAAATGAACTTGATAGTTAAGGAGGTAAAGATATCAAAATATTAGAGATTATTAAAAAAATGGAACTAGATAGTAATTGTAAAGTTGTGAAACGGGACACAGATTACACTAGTGAATTGGCTTTACCAAAAGATGTGAAATATTTTTTTAGTAATTATGACTCTTTACATATGTTTTTAGATAAGCCCTACGGAATTAAAATTGTTTCTTCAAATGAGTTTATTCCAACTAGTAAAAGACTTTACCCCGCTGATGATGTTATTTGGGAGGAACTTGAAGGTGATATAAGTAATGAATGGTATCTAATTGCTGAGTCTGAAGAAATAAATCAATATATTAGCATTGATCTAAGCAAGTCTCATTTCGGTTATTGCTATGATAGTTTTTTGGAAACCCATGCAACACCGGGGGATAGTCAGATTATTGCTAAAAGCTTTACGGACCTGTTAGAACTTTTATACTCGAGTAAAGGTGAACATTGGTTTTGGTTGGCCGAAAATTTTATGCCTCATGGAGATGCTTATGATGGAAGATAAAAGAAAAAGGAATAAAGAGATGTATCATTGGTGACTTTAGTGCTTTGATAGAAACAAAGGTGAATTTATTAGATTTTATATAATACTGTATACAACTCTTTTTCATACGTTTTTAGAATTAGAATTTTTTTACGTTTGCTTTCTTTAAGTAGGAAAGCTTTAGTATAGAAGAAATTAAAGCTTCTAATAGTGTTCAAAATAAAGTGTTTAAAATTTGCTACCCAAAATATCATGTTTTCTGTGGTCGTACAACGAAAAAATTTAGAATAATATTGAGGATGATATATATGAGCTACTACCAGTTATATAGCAATTACAGAAGAGATGTATTTTTTTGTTACACCGAAAAGAACACTTTTAATCACTATGATTTAGAAGAGGGGATTGTCTATTCGCTAGATAAGAAACTTCATTATTCAATAGATAAATTTGATTCCTATTTAAACGAATGTGATATCCTGCCAACAATAGGGGGGCTTTTGGTAAGTTTAAAATTCAAGAAGCTAGTAGAGCAATTAGGATCAGATTGTCAGTTTATCCCTGCGGTCATAACGTCTACAAAGAACGGCGAGGTTAATGAAACATTTTTTGTCATGAATGTGTTAAATCTAGTACCTTGCTTAGATATGGAGAATTCAGAATATAAACCATTATTAAAATCCTTACCAGCCGGACCAATCAAACTACTGACTATAAAATATGTTCCCAATTCTTTAGAAGGGCATCATATTGTAAGAATGAAAGAATATACAGGAAATATCATTGTTGATGAATTATTAATAAAAGCATGTAAAGAAGAAAAGATAAATGGAGTAATGTTTGTCAAAGAGGGAAGTACCCAACGACCAGAATTTGTTGAAATATAGGGTGTACCTAATAATATTAGTAATTATTATTAGGAGCAAAAACAGTTATAATACAGAATCTTCTTGTTACTGCTTTAATTAAGTTGTCGCAACATATGTAAAGAAATTGTCTTTAGCTTTTTCTTTACATATGTTTTTTTATTGTATATTGAATTATTAAAGTTGTGTTTATATTTTTTGTTATTTTCTTAACAAAAAGTAATAATATTTTTAGTACATAAATGGTAAAACGAGATTCTAGGTAGACCAACGCACCTTCAAGTAAGTAGTCAAAAGCGATACGAGAAGACGTACCTACAATTGGGATGGCAATCACCAGTTGCGTAGTATGGCTAATGAGCTAACGGTGTATAAGTGATGTAGGGTTATGATGAATTTAGTAACCTCATATGGGCCAATCAAGACAGTCGCCTATTTGATTTCTTATATCGTAGCGGCGATGATGTTGGAAATTTATATGAAACATAAGATAAAAAAGACCGTATCTATGGCGCTGGCAGTAGATTACTAGAAACGAAAGTTGCCAAATTCTCCTATGATGAAGAAGGAAATATCGTAGAGAAAGTTGAAAGTAATGGAAATACATGAAATTAATAGTGTTATGGCAATGGCATGATGGCGAAGGTTATGAAGCCAGACAAGACAGAAGTTACGTTCAAGTATGACGCCTTAGGTAGGCGGATAGAGAAGAGTTCTGAAGGTAGAGCTACTCATTTTGTGTGGGAAGGCAATACGATTCTGCACGAAGTATTTCTCGCAGGATAATTCAGTGGAGAATGCCTCACAGACAGATGCCGAAATCGCAGAAAATCTAGTGACATGGGTATTCAATGATGGCTTTGTCCCTTAATGCAAAAATCACGAATGACGGATACTACAGCATTATTAGTGATTGTCTTAGGAACACCTGTCGAAGCCTATGATGAACAAGGTCATAAGGTTTGGTCGGCTGAGCTTGATGTATATGGGCGAGTGAACGAGTTCACAGGTGAGAAAGATTTTATCCCATTCCGTTATCAAGGACAGTATGAAGATATTGAAATTGGTTTGTATTATAACCGATTCCGATACTATGACCCAGAGCAAGGGAATTATACGCAGGTTGACCCGATTGGGCTAGCGGGTGGGAATCCTACGCTTTATGGGTATGTTGAAAATACAAACATTTTGTTAGATCCTTTTGGATTAAATAGTATTTCATTTAAGGGAGACATCTCACCTTATCAAACTAGAATTGATGTAAACTTTACAGGTAGACCAGATCCTCAATACTCAATTGATTCTAAAACATTTTCAAGTGGAAAAACAACTAGTAATGGAGGTATTAGAAACACACAACAATTCTGGGTGGAGTGGTCCAAATTAAATCCTCAGACACTAAGTAAATCAAATCAATTTTTAGTTGAAAATTATTCTAAATTAAAGGTATCGCCTAGAATAGATGATGAGTGGATTAATCATTTCCCAGAACACGCAGGTTATAAAGGGAATGTGTTAATTCATCATCATGTAAACTTTGGGAGATATGCAATACCAGTACCGGGGGAAACCCACGTTGGTTCTGGAGGAGTATGGCATTGTAAATGAAGGGTGTGAAATATTTGAATAATAAATTATTAAATATTGAGGAAATAACAACAATTTTAGATAGAGATTTTATTCCTTTAGAGTCAATTGTTACAGGTTTAAGACTAAAGAAAAAAGTTGAGAAGAAAAAAAATGTTGAGGATATTGAACAAAGATTTAAGATAAAATTCCCTACTGATTTTGTTAATTTAATTTTAAATTATGATTTCGGTGATTTTAGTATATTGGGAGTACATTTTGGAAGTAATACAGATTATCTAGAATCGTTAATAAGTTATCAAGAACATTTGTCAAATGAAGATGTAAATAATTTTTCCAATCAATTTATATGTATAGCAATGGGGGATTACTTTACATTCATTATGGATGTCAATTGTGGCAATATTTATGTTTATGGCTCAGAGACACCATTTAATAAGAAAATAAAAGTAGCTGAATCTTTTACACAACTAATTGAAGCGTTAGGAACAGCATATTTTCATAAATCTCAAAACACCCAAACTGAGTTTTTAGATATAATAAATAAATCAATTGATTCTGATGGTATTGACTTTTGGGAAGAAATTGTAAATTAGAAGGAATCAATTGGGGAGTAATTTAATTTTGAAATTAAATTATTTATATTGATAGAAGGTTCTTTTCGCTAACTTATATGATTTTAGCTTAAAGTTAAAAGGGCAATAAATTCAAATTGAATTTATTGCCCTTTTGCTCTTTTATGTTTTAGATATTTAATCCAGATGATATGTGAAATAATACAATTTCAATTGGGACTCCAATCACTAGTTGCGCAGTATGGTCAACGAGCTAACCGGTGTAAAAGTGACGTACGGCTATGATGAATTTAGTAACCTCGTGTGGGCCAATCAAGACAGTCGCCAATTTGATTTCTTATACCGCAGTGTCGATGATGTCGGCAACTTATATGAAACAAAAGATAAAAAAGATCGTATCTATGGCGCTGGCAGTAGATTAATAGAAACAAAAGATGCCAAATTCTCCTATGACGAGGAAGGAAATCTCGTAGAGAAAGTCGAACATAATGGAGATACATGGAAGTACGAATACTATGGCAATGGTATGATGGCGAAGATCTTGAAGCCAGACATGACAGAAGTTACGTTCAAGTATGATTCGTTAAATGTTTCTATTACACCACCCCATAACTGGTATGTTAGAGTGGATTACATGCAAGATAATAAAATCGAAAAAATATCAACATACGCTACAAGTTGGTATAAACAAATGGATTACAGCCTTTATTATGATGACAGCTCCATGTTATCAAAAATAATGATTGATGAGCATTTACATTGGGAAAATCGAAAATAAGTCCTAATAGTTCGCGAGACCAACTACGGTTCCACTTGGAGGAAATAAATGATTTTAAATTTTAAGTCGAAACCTTTAATCACTAAAACAGGAAGAAACATTGAGGCATATGAAATTAATAGTCATTTTCAAACTATCATACCTTCAAGAATGATTGAGTTTTGGAAATCGTATAGTGAAGTTTCATTTGAAAACGGAGTAAATATTTATGGCCTTGATATCGCAATTGAAAGAAATAGGTTGTATGAAGTAAGTACTTATGCACCAGAATATATTTTAATAGGGGATGATGGAGGGGGGCAAGGATTGTTTATAAAGAAGAAAGGCGACTTAAACGTTTACTATCAAGATTTGGGGGCTTTGTCCTTGCCCTTTTATTCTTTAAATATTGATTTTTTAAGTTGGCTAGAAAATGATCCTGTAATAGATGAAGATAATTGGACTTCAGACGAACTTGATTTGATAGAAGAGGTAAAAGTTTATGTAGTTAGAAAACCAATAGAAGCAAATAAATTTATGATGGAAATAAGAAAACTTTTTAATTTGAAACTTTCGATTCGCGATATGAGAGAAAAATTGAATAGTTTACCTTATTTGATGATCCAAGATATCACACTTATGAAATATGGCCATACAATTGAGGGTTTAAATCAAAAATACAATTGTTTAGAGGTTCGCAATTCAAAGAATGTTATTTTAATTAGTCCAGAAATAAATTAGCAAGTATGAAAGATTGAGTTAATATAGAGCAATGTATAAAGTGAAAGGATATTAATTTTATGGTAAAATTAGGATGAAATTTCAGGGCATATGTAAAGAAAACGCTAAATAACGCTTTCATTACATATGTTTTTATTTATTAAAAAGGCGTGGTGTAATGGGCATGGAAGTGTTAAAGCGTGTTATGTTCATAGACCGCGTCAAATTGTGGCAGCTAAACAAAAAAACGAGGGGATAGAATTATTTATGAAACAACTAGAAAATTCACTATTAAAATTCATACAGGCAATGGATGAATATCCGAAAGAAGAAGCTCCTGTTAAAAAAATTGATAGAGTGCGTTATATGCCAAAATTAGCAGAACTTTATGTAGATGAAAAAATCTATCTATCTCGGGAATTAATATTCTTTTATCAACATTGTGAAATAATTTGTAAAATCCGTCCTGATGGCTATCAATTAGATTGTACAGATATTGATTTAGGAAATAGCCCACTTTATTTGTATCCAGCAGATAAATTGGTTCGAAGGCAAGAAGGATTTCGATGGATTGGAAACGAAAAAAGAGAAAATCCAAATTGGGATCCCAATTGGCTTGTAGTTGCTGATAAGGATGATGATCCAATTGTAGTTGTCACAAACGAAGAAAATTCACCTGTTTTTGCAAGTTATGAAACAAGTCCTTTATTTCCAATTGCGGATTCTTTTTCGGCCTTTCTAGATGCACTTGCGGTGACATTAGAAATAATACACGAAAAATTCAAAGGAGAAATAATGGATGAAGAAACTTTCGATATCTACGATGATTTTATTGATATGTTAAAGACATCATTGAGTAGTATATTGAAAAAAGAAGAATACGCTGATAATTTTATTGATTACTTATATGGTTAATAAATGGATTGTAATAAAAAAAGGGGAAGAAACTGGCGACCGAAGGGGGAAAGATTCATGCAAGAAAATTGGGTAGTTTATCAGGATAATCTTAAAGTTCGTGAATTAAAAAGGGAAGAGATGGATGAAATAAAACAACTATCTGAGCTAAGCAAGGGAAAATTGAATCTATCAGATCGTGATGATAATTTAATGTCACTCGACACGATTAAATTAGCGGTGGCTAATTATAGAGATAATGAATTAAAAGGGGATGAAGTGGTAGAGATAGCATTTGAAATTGGTTCTTTATATGGAACTATGATAGAAAAAGAATATGGTTGGAAATGGATGCATGTAGAGAAAAATGATAATAAAGGCTATTGTGTAGTCTCCGAAGATCATAAGTTTTGTTGTCCAGCTCATAACTATATCTATACCATTTTGACTGATACAGATAAAAGTAACAATGTTAAGTTATTATATAATATGCTGGAAGTTATACATAAAGAGAAGGCTGATAGGTTATATAATTTTATTAGTTAAGAATTAATACAATACTATTCGTTTTCTATAACTAGATGTAGGTAAGGAGAAAAAATGAATAATTCAAATTTTATCGAGAGATTACAAAATATTGATTGGTTTAATAATTGTGGGAAGGATTTTTTCCTTGCAGAATTTCCTGTCAATATTCAAATCGTTAGTTCAGCTGAGGATCTCAAAAGTTCGATTTCATCACCGTCGTGGGAAGATCTAACGTTAGAAGCAAGAAATAGATTAACAACTTTTTTACACAAACATAACATGAATGAATACCAACGTTGGAATGAAGTAACAAAGTATTATAAGGAAAATTTAATAACATTAACTGAAACAATAAAGAGCTATGCTGATAAAAATGACCTAGGAAAACCATTCGTAGATGATGTCTCATGGATAGTTCTTAGCGCTGCTATGGAAAATCATTATCTATCGATTAATAAAAAAATCCCCATATTCTTTAAACATTTAGTTGATGTTTATTTGGTGGGGAATATTCCTTGTGGCTGGATAGGAGAGATTAAAGAAGATTATACAGGAGCACCAATTGACCTTGCGAAAGGTGTATTGAAAATATACTGACTATATTATCTTTGCTAAAAGAAGCTTTAGAAATTTTTTTGTATTAAAGTGATACTAGCATTAAAGAGAGGAGTAAATCAGAAGAGAGCCCTGCGCTGCTTATCTAAATGCTGAACGATTTAAAAAAATTGTACCGAGGATTGAAGTAATTTTAATTTGTGTATCATACTTAAAAAGAGTAGCATCAAACTTTCATAATCAAAATCAAAGGAGGAACCATTGTGAAAAAACTTGATTCTGAATTCAAATATTTATCGGATATGTACGAAGATTCTTATTATCCATCCTTTTTAGTGGATAAAATTAAATCAAACATTATTAAAGTAGTTCTTTTTATGGAAGAAGGCAATCATTCGGTTGAGGAGGTTCAGGAAAAGTTAGATGAAATGACTTTAGCAATCAATGAACTTCAGGATGAGTTTTATCAAAATGATAGTGAAATTGAAACTGTTGCACGAGATTCTATCGCAATAACAGTAGAAGAGATTTTGCAATATTTCGAGATTGATATAGATATTGAAGAAGCTTTAAGAGAAAGAGATTGGTGAAAAAACAAATTACATGAGATATGACATAGGTTATAAGCATCTTCTTTATCTATGTTTTTTACCTGGGTAGAAGTCTTCGTTTAGTAGGGGGTCCCTCTAACTAATTCTAAAGAATCTGTTGAAAAGGGAACCTAGTGAATGACATATCAATATATTACTATTCAGTAATGTTTAATAAGGAGAATTTACACTTTTTAGAAATATTCAATAAAACGAAAGAAATTATTGAAATATGACCGATATACATAATAGATGTATGAAGGAGGTATAAAATTGAATAAAAAATTATTTATCACAGTAGCTGCTATACCTGCAGTTCTTATTGTCCCAACAATTGCGGGAGCGGCGGAATCAGAAGTGACAGTGACAGGTCAAAATATGGTGAATGAAGTTTTAAAAGCTTCAATAGAAAATTTACCAGCCAATACAATTGTTAAAGGTTACCAATGGTATTATGTTGAAAAGACTTCGGGCGAAAATGGAACGACAAATGTTACGAATAAACCGATTTCTGGTGCAACTACTTCATCCTTCACAGTACCAGTAGATGCTGCAGGGAAAACAATTTTTGTAGAAGCAATCACAACGACAGATAATAGATATAAGAGTGCAACACGAACTATAAATACACTACAACTTGCGATTACAAAACCAGAATTTTTAATTGCTTCAAAATACATCGTACCTGGCGAAGAAGTAAAAGTGTCAGTCGATGTTACTGATAGTGCAGGAGCAAAATTACAAAGTAGTCAAATTACATATAGCTACCAATGGTTTTATAAAGTTGGTGATTCTTTCACAATTATTGATGGAGCAACTAGCGGTACATATACAGTTCCAAAAAATGCATTAGAAGAAAATATAAAAGATATTATGGTTAGGGTAAAAGCAAAAGTTGGTCCTGCAATTGTAGAATCAGATTTTTCTGATGAGATTACAGTATCCAATGAACCAACTAACACAATGATTAATGAGATTAAAACGTTGCTTAAAAATGACCATCAATATAATATCTCAAGTCTAGCTTCATTTAAAGCGGATGTTACAGCGTTAGAGGCTAAATATCAGGCCTTAACAGCACCTGCAAAGGCTAATGTGACAAATTATGATGTTTTAAAGCGAGCTATAGCTGATATAGAGACATTGAGTAAGTTAAATGAGAAAGTAGATAAGGTGAATGAGGTTGAAGAAAAGAACCTATCACAATATTTAAAAGAAATTGAAGAGGCTTATGATAAGTTGGATTTATTACAACGCAGCTTAGATATCAATGATGCTTTATATAATAGTATTAAAACTATATTGAAAAATCCAACTGATATCGATGAATTTAAGGAAGTTAGACGATTAAATCATGAAATTGTGGCATTATTAGCATATGAAAACTCCCTTGTGAAATATGTACCAACTAACATTAAAGCGTTACAAACAGCAGTGGAAGCAATAGAAAAGGATATAGCCAAATTATCTCAAAATTATCGTTCAGCTGTTCAAAATCAAACCATTTTAAGTGATGCCAAGCAGGATATTAAAAAGGTTGAGCAATTTATAAAACTATTTGATAAGCTGTCACCCAATAATACACCTAGCAAGCAAGTGACGACAGCAAAATCAATACGTACAGCTTATGAAAAGCTAACATATAAACAATTACAGTTAGTACCAGCCAATTATGTCACGACATTACTTGAGGCGGAAAACGCTGAAGACAGCCAAATTGATAGATTAAATGCAGAAATTGACACCTACGTTGGTGATGCAGAAGACATGTACCCAATCGATCCGTCCGTACATTCTTGGCAAAGTCATGTTACGAATGTAAACCGAATTATTAATGAATATAAAGGGCTAACGAAAACTTCTGCTGCAAAAATTATTGGTTATGACCGCATTGTTACGTTGCAGAAAGATTTAAAAACAGCTGAAAAAGTAATAAAAGAAATGGATGCTTATAAAAAGCTTTCCGAAGTTTCTGGAGTTGCCGAAAACAAGCTTAATTCAAGCTATACTAGTACGTTGAAAGCTTATAATAAGTTAACTAGCTTGCAACAATCACTCGTTTATAGTGCAGATGATTTTTTATTAAATTCGCCTAATGTTACGGTTGATGGAAATGGTAAGGTGCCTGCTGATAAGGATGCTGCAGAAGCTTTGAAAGCAAACGTTGCAAAGCTTGCTGACGTTACAAGCTTTACATTTGCCCAATTTGAATCGGCTGTCAATGCAGCGACAGTGACATATAAGAGTCTATCTTCGCCAGCACGAAAGTATGTCACTAACTATTATTTATTAACTGCTGCTAGCAAAGATCTTTCTGGAGTTAAGTCATTCCATAAAAAAGTTCAAACAGCACGAGAAGAAACAGATGTTACAAAACAAGCTAAAAAAATTCAAACCGTACAAACTGCTTACGCTAAACTCCCTGCCAATCAGCAGCATTTAGCGAAACAGCAATACGAAGATTTACTTAACAATCGCTTAGTGGATGGTAATGCACCAGACATAGTTGCTTTGAATAATACAATTGCGACTATTATCTCAAATGATATGTATACCGTTACAAAAGAGAAAATAATGGAGCTTTCCGCACAATATAATAAGTTAAGCGCTAATGATAAAAAACGTATTACGAATGCTTCGATATTAACTGCGGCAGTTTCTGACGTGAAAAAGGTTGAGACATTCCTAAAGCAGTATGAAAAATCATTTATTAGTAATCCAACAACAGTGATTAAAGCTTTTGCAAAGCTATCTTCCAAACAAATGAGTTTAGTTAGCTCAGAAATCAGACAAGCTATTATTGAGAAGGAACAAGGACAGCAGCAATCGAATGAAATTGCTTTGAAATTAATTGAATCCATTAATTCGTTGCTTATTAAAGGCGAATATATTGATGATTTAGAAACGAAAGTAAAAGAAATTCGTACAACATATGACGCACTAGGTACTTCTGAAAAAAGTATTGTGAAAAATTATTCAAAACTGACACAAGCAGAGAGTGACTTGAAAAAAGTTGCAGATGTTCATGCACTCTATGTACCTGCTACAGATGGCAATGAAGCGGCTCGTAAAGCATGGCAAAATGCCTATGCCAAGCTTTCAAAGAAATTAGAAATCCTTTATAATAAAATGTATACAACTGATAAATAATAACAATGTCCCCGAATAATTTTCTATTATTCGGGGTTTTCGTATAGTTGAATATCTGCTGAATAAACGAAAAATATCGCTTTCATTTGTCCAGACATCGGTCATGACTTGTAGCTCTCTAGCAAACTATGCAGTAACTTTTAAGTTTACTGGGAAGAGTGCACATGCTGCCGCTGCACCACATATTGGCAGAAGTGCGTTAGATGCTGTTGAGCTCATGAATGTTGGGGTAAACTATTTACGCGAACACATTATTCCAGAGGCGCGCTTGCATTATGCGGTTACAGATTCGGGCGGAACGTCTCCGAATGTTGTCCAACCATATGCGGAAGTAACTTACTTAGTAAGAGCACCTAAAAAACAACAAGTACAAGAGATATATCAACGTGTTGAAAATATTGCGAAAGGTGCAACGTTGATGACGGGAACTTCGGTGGAGATTGCATTTGAGGGAGCTGCATCCAATCTGATTCCAAACAAAACACTGTATGACGCTATGCAAAAACAAATACTTGAAATTGGGATGCCAACTTATACAATAGAAGATGAGCAGCATGCACAAGCTATTTTTAATACGTTTAGCCCTGAAATTCAAGCTTCCTCTTTCGTTGGTCTAAAAAAAGAGGATGCGATGCAATTAAAAGATAAAGTAATTGCTGATCTCATTCCAAGTGTGCTGCCTGAATTTATTATGGGCGGTTCAACAGATGTAGGAGATGTTAGCTGGATTGTTCCAACTGTTCAATGTACAACTGTTTGTATGGCACTCGGTACACCGCTTCATACTTGGCAGGTTGATTCACAGGGCGTCATGCCGATTGCGCACAAAGGAATGTTACAGGCTGCCAACATTATGGCTTGCACAGCAGTTGAATTAATAAATAATCCTACGCTTATTGCAGAAGCTAAAAAAGAATGGAAGGAACGTCTAGATGGGGAAACTTATGTGTCATTAATCCCAGAAGGAACAATGCCTCCAAAGCGTTAAATTGAAAAAGGAGTCTTCGTAGATGAACTATGAGGGCTCTATTTTTCCCTAGTTAGAAAAGATGATGGCATTCATCTAAGAGAGGAGAATAGTATAATGCTTACCAATCATACTAACAACGATTACGATAATCCGCATCAACTTCTAGTAGCTGAGTGGGTAAAGGAGTTTCGACCATTTGCACAAGAGGGTAAATGTGCAAGCTATATTCCAGCATTAGCTCAAAAAGATCCTCATCAATTGGCCATTTCAATTATCGGACCAAATAATGACGAAATCAATGGAGGGGAGACAACTGAACTTTTTACGCTTCAAAGTGTTTCGAAAGTTGTAACATTTATTTTAGCGTGTATGGATCGAGGGTTGCCTTATGTGTTAGAGCGTGTAGATGTGGAGCCTACAGGTGATACTTTCAATTCAATTATTCGTCTGGAAAGTCATCAGCCTGGAAAACCGTTTAATCCGATGATTAATGCAGGAGCCATTACAGTTTCCTCGATGCTTGCAGGTAATTCCCCACAGGAGAAAGTTTCAAAAATCCTTTATTTTTTAGAGAAAATTGTTGGGAAGAAATTAAAGGTAAATGAAGAAGTTTTTCAATCTGAATGGCACACCGCCAATCGCAATCGGTCATTAGCTTATTATTTAATGGATTCAGGCTTTTTAGATTGCCCTGTAGAAGAGGCATTGGAAGTATATTTGAAGCAATGTGCAATTGAAGTAAATGTTTCGGATTTAGCGATGATCGGTTTAATCATTGCTAACGATGGCTATCATCCGCTATTACAAACACAGCTGTTTCCAAAGCAGGTGGCAAAACTAGCGAAGGCATTGATGGTGACATGCGGTATGTATAATGCATCAGGTAAATTCGCTGCATTTATTGGATTACCCGCTAAAAGTGGTGTCTCGGGCGCCATTGTTGCGGCAGTTCCAAGTCACGCAAGCTTAGGTTCACCTTTCCCTGCAGGTTGTGGCATTGGCATTTATGGACCTGCTATAGATGAAATCGGTAATAGTGTCGCAGGAGTAAAATTACTAAAGCATATGGCGACAGAGTGGAATATGAATATTTTTTAATAAGGTAAACAAATAGCGTAGATAAGTACAGAGACTTACTTACGCTATTCTTTTATTAATTTAATAAATATTAATTGCAAGTGAAGCACTAGTCATTAGGAAATTAAAAAGTGTATTCATTCATATAGAATAGGATTTCTCCTTGCTAGTTTGGAAAAAGGACTTAAGCTATGACATCTTTTCTATAGAAACATTCGATTTTTTGAAAAATAAGAGATATAAACCAAACGTAACAGTGATAATTCCTGTTATAATGATTAAATTTTCTACATCATCATATATCATAGGTATTAACAAACATGTAACTATAGCAAAAGACGAAACTGTATTAATAACAGAAGTCACTTTGCCAATATGGTGAAAATCATAAAAATGATAAATCATTTTTCCATAAACTGTTCCTGACATACCAATTAATAAAAAAGTTAATGCAAAGAGTGCGGTTTTTATGGCTATACTATCAATGAAAGCTATTAGTGTAATAGAAGCGCCAGAAACCAAATAATCTATCATGAAAAAGTGATTAAAAGGCATTTTAATACGGTTTGAGAGAAAAGCCCCAACAAGCTCGGACCCTCTCTGGATAGCTAAAAGGACACCTAGATATTCAACGCCAATATTTAGTATTACTAGATAAGCACCGACAATACGCATGACCATGGTTGTAAGACCGCTTAAGATACCTTCCATTATAACAATTCGTGAAGGGGTTTTTTCTTTCCAAAAATATTTAAAAGCATACAAAATATTATTTTTAAAATTAGGTTTGTCTTGAATTTGATTATTATTGTTTGGATGATATACAATATTTTTTACGTAAATTTTCAAAAATAATGCTATACATAAGAAAAAAGTAAACATGTCAATGAGTAGTATACTAATTACAGATATATATATAAGAATCACTGAAGATAGGAAATTAGATATTATATCAACTGTATTATTCGTTATATTCATGACATAAACAGATTTTTCAATATCTGTTTTTTTGAATCGTAGTATTTCAGGAATATAACTGGATTGAACTGAATAAATCAATGTATTCGCAAATGAAAATATAAAATGGCATATGAAAATTAAAAGGATATCTAATCTGAAGTATACTGTGAATAATATGCCTGTAATAGAGAATAATTGTACAATTTCTAAAGTGATTAATAAGCTTTTTTTATTTCTGCAGTTATCTATTAAAGTTCCAAAGGCAAAGTTAATTAAGGAGGGTAAAAAGGCGATTAATCCGAAGAGTGCTAAAGAATCTGCACCTAAATTGTATATAGAGATAGTTATATAGGCTAATACAACAGTATATAAGCTATCTCCAAAATTTGTTATCACTCTACCGGATATAAAGTAAATAAAATTTTTATTTTTTCTTAAGGTCATATTTATATACATTCCAATTAAATAAATCAATTTGAATTGCCTCTGGTTTATAATTTAGTTGTGTAATAACGCTGAAAGCTTGATAAGAGATTAATCCTGCAGCCATATAAGTTACTGGTGCTATAACACTTGTAGGGAATATAGTGTTTTCCAAAAGTTGTTCTCTTGGAGCACCTTGCTCACCATACAATTCAGAGCTTGTTATCGTAAAATTTGGATTCATACAAAATGTGTTGATAACTGTAGAAGCATATGAACCTGAAATAAAAGGTTTATTAAACTCTATTGATAAATCATCAAACCATACGTCAATTTTGTATTTTGGCGTATCTGCACAACATATAGAAATATCAAAGTCATATTTTTGGAAAATATTCTTTAAATCATTTTTTGTAGCTAAATATTTATTTAATTTATTCACAATTATTTTTGAATCAATTTTTTTTATATATTTTTCAACGATGTCTACTTTATTTTTCCCTATGTCCTCTTCGAAATATGTACCCTGTCTCGTTAAATTTGTTTCATCTATTTGATCATTATCAATAATAGTGAATGTTTGAATACCAAGTCTAGCTAAGATTTCACATACATTGGCACCAATCCCACCTAAACCTACGATCAAAACATGTCCCTTATTTAATTTTCTTTGATAAATTGAAGGGTCTGTATTATTTGAAATATCCATCCATTCGAAGAAATTTATGTTGCGTGAATATTTATATTGTTTATCATATTCATTTATAGTAAGTAGACCTAAATCTTTTAAAACCTTAACCTTATTATTAAATTCTTCTGTGCTTATTGATAATTGATCACGCTTTTTCTCGCCATTTAATACTTTTAAAATATCAATATTTTGTTCATTTTTTTCTATGGACCTTTCTATTCCATCTTGACCAAAACCGAAGATTATTTTATCGCCTACAATTAAAGGTTGTAAAGTCCTTTTTATTTTTAATAGAGTCATTGAATTATTCCTCCGTTTAAGAATGAAAACAAAACAGAAAGAATATAAATCCCTCCTGTTTTGCTTTATTGGAATCAAATTGCTAATATTAACAATTTTGATTTATACAATTGTTAATATTAGCGGTCTCCATTACGAAATGCTGGTAGCATAAAAAATCACCCCCAACCAATTTCTTAGTGACATTATAAAAAAATAGCTGAAAATTCGCAATAAAAAATAAATGAAAATGCGCGATTTTTTCTTCCTATTATTCAGTCTAATATATAGTGAATTTTTTTATATTAGTAAACAATAAGTATGTGAGAGGAGAGACTGTTGTTGAATTGTTATCACAACTATATCCAGACAACTAGATTAGTATTGCACTAAATTGAAGATACAAAGTTAAATGACAGTAAATAGAGAAGGGGTTATGGCTGTGATAGCAATATCAGTGCTACTACTACACATTGTAGTGCTAGATAAAATTGGGGAACTGTAATAATGAAAGCAAAGACGCAATGGTTAGGTTGCGTCTTTGGTATGGATATGTGGTTTATTGTTGGCGATTTTTGCGTTTGTATAGGATGAAAAGACCGATAAACCAGATAGGTGTTAGTAAAAGAGCGGTTCTTGTTTCTTCGGAAATCAACATAACAACTAATAAAAACGCGAAGAAAGCGAGTACTAAATAGTTCACAAACGGTGTTAATGGTGCTTTGAAAATCGACGCTTCATGTAGGGCGCGATTTTTACGTTTATAAATGATATGAGAAATTAAAATAATACTCCATACCCAAATAAAACAAATTGCACTAATTGTTGTCACGACGCTAAAAGCGTTTTCTGGCATGAGCTTACTTAGTAATGCGCCCACTGATACAACGATAGCAGAGATGATAAGTGCATTACTTGGTACACTATTTTTATTTAGCTTTGCAAATGAAGCGGATGCTTGTTTATTGCGACCAAGATTATACAGCATGCGACTTGTTGAAAATAAACCACTATTGCCTGCTGATGCGGCAGATGTCAATACGACAAAATTAATAATACCTGCTGCAATAGGTATACCAGCTAATGTAAAAACTTGTACGAAGGGACTGCTTGTTCCAGACATTTCATACCAAGGGTTGATGCATAAGATGATTACTAATGCCCCTACATAAAACAATAAAATTCGGAGTGGAATTTTATTGATTGCAGATGGAATGTTTTTTTGAGGATCTGCGGTTTCAGCAGCAGAAACACCGACTAATTCTACCCCAACAAAAGCGAAGACAACCATTTGGAATGCCATTAGGAAGCCATATGTACCGTTAGGGAAGAGCCCACCATGTGCCCAGAGGTTTTCCACGGATACTGTTCCAGAGCTTGTTTGGAAGCCAGTGAATAGCATGAATAATCCAATAATTATAAGCGCAACAATTGTTATCACTTTAATAAGAGCAAACCAAAATTCGAGTTCCCCAAATAGTTTTACAGTCAATAAATTTAAAAATAATAAAAGGACTAAACAGCCAATTGCAGGCACCCATTGCGGGATATTAAACCAATATTGTATGTAGACACCGACGGCAATAATATCGGCCATTGCAGTCATAATCCAACAAAACCAATAGGTCCAGCCAGTGACATATCCTGCCCAAGAGCCGATGTACTCTGTAGCGAAATCTGTAAATGACGTATAGCCAGCATTCGATAATAACAGTTCTCCTAGCGCTCGCATAACGAAAAATAAAGCAGTGCCGACGATAAGATAGGCTAAAATAATAGATGGACCTGCTAAAGCAATCGCTTTACCTGCTCCTAAAAATAAACCGGTACCAATTGTACCGCCAATCGCAATAAGCTGCACATGGCGATTTTTTAATTCACGTTTTAATTGTTGTTGTTCCACGTTCATTCCCCCATAAGATGCGTAGAAGCTGTGACTGGAAAATAAAAAGAGACTAGTAGCGACACTAGTCTCGTAAACGTCAGAATAACAATTACCATGTTCGAAAGTTCGGTTAGCTAAAATAAATTCAACATTCGTGTGGTATAGCTTTCGTGATGAAAGTTTATATTACTCCTCTGTCCTTTTGCCTGAGATAGTGAACCCTTCGGCGACGCAAATTGCGCTCTCTCCAGAAATGCTCCTGCTATAGTTTGATCCATAGCATTCATAGCTTTTATCTATACATTATTTTAAGATATTATTTATCCTATCAATGCCTAGCAATTAATTCAAGGGGAAATTTCAGTAGTTTTCATCAAAAAAGAAGAATTAAGTTTATGCTGATAAATTAGTTACGAAAGTTAGTTATTTTAGACATACTGTTTTTGTAATGGGGAAGGGTTTAGCAAGTATGGAGGGGGCAGAAAATTCATATTTACGCCAAAAATCTCTTTTTGCTATATGGACGGGACACTGCATTAGAGCAGTTTAACATGCTACTATTTATTTTTGTGATAAAGAAAATAAGAAAGCTAAACGATATGGTTAGTCGTTAGACAACTACTATTATATAGAAGAAACTCTGGATATTAGCAAAAAGAATCCATTACCAATGCAATTGGAATGGATTCTTTTTGTGCGAAAATAAGTATTGGTGTCGATTTATACAACATACTTGCTTTACGGAGAATTGTACTATTGAAAATAGTCGCTTTTACCTTATAAAGTTCGCAGTGATTATTATTTTTTTGTTTTAATTTTACCAGTCCAATTACGGAAGCCGCCATCAAGCTGGTAGATTTGATTGTAACCACGTTTTTTTAAGAAAAGAGCAGCACGCGCACTACGACCTGTATTTTGACAGTATAAGTATACTGGTAAATCTGGGCGAATTTCTTTATGACGTTGACGTAATGCTGTAGAAGGAACGTTACGAGCACCAAGAATATGACCTGCATCAAATTCTTTTTGTTCACGCACATCGATTAGTTGCGCTTTACGGTAGCCTTCAATAAATTGTTCTTGTGTTAAGTTGGTTACGGCTTTTTTTAGACGCATTGCATTAATAGCGATATATGCAATTAGAACTACTAAAATAACACCAATTGTGATAAGTATATCCAATTTCTTCTTACCCCTTTCTATCTTCTTTATTATTATAAAAGATGCGCTAGCGATAGTCCAATGAGTTTGATAAAATTAACTAGATTGTGGCTAGAAATGATCTATAGATGTAGGAGATGACGTAATGACAACTTGGTATTTTCTAAATTCAGGAAAATGTAGTCCTTCTTTTAATATGGCACTAGATGAGGCATTGCTTGATTGGCATAGTGAGGGATTAATTCCTCCGGTCATTCGTTTTTACGAGTGGGAGCCAGCGACATTGTCGATTGGTTATTTTCAACAAGCGAAAAGAGATATTAATTTAGATGCGTTACGTGAACAAGGAATAGGTTTTGTTCGTCGACCAACAGGCGGTCGAGCAGTTTTACATGAACATGAATTGACATATAGCGTAATTGTTACTGAAAGCTATCCTAATATGCCTGAATCAGTAACAGAGGCGTATCGCGTACTAAGTGAAGGTATATTAGAGGGCTTTCATAATTTAGGAATGGATGCGTATTTTAGCGTACCTGATACAGAAGAAAAGAAGGCAGATTTGAAACAGCCAAAAAGTGCCGTATGCTTTGATGCACCAAGTTGGTATGAGCTTGTCGTAGAAGGCAAAAAAATAGCAGGTAGTGCACAAACACGTCAAAAAGGTGTTATTTTACAGCATGGTGCGATTTTACTTGATTTAGATGAAGAGAAATTATTATCTGTATTTAATTTTTCTAGTGAAGAAGCAAAAGAGCGTATGCGAAAAAAACTACCAGAGAAGGCGGTTGCTATTAATAGTCTTGTTCAAAAACCTGTTTCTATTGAACAATGTGTAACTGCTTTCCGAGATGGCTTTGCAAAATCGTTGCAAATTGAATTAAAACCATTTACACTTTCTGAGGAGCAATTAAATTATGTGCGTGATTTAGAGGAAAAAAAATATGCACATGATGATTGGAACTTTAAAAAGTAAAATATGGTATAAGAAAAATATTTTTTTATCGTTTAAACCTTGTAATGGCAAGCAGTAACCATTCTACTTAAAATTGCAAGAGTTGAATTAAAAAACTATATATAGTATCTTTTTAAAAGCAACATACACAATATGTAGTGTTTACCAACACATGATATTGTGTATTTATTATTGTAAGGCTTAAAATAAGGGAGGCAAAACGATGGTACTCACAAATCATCAACCCGATGTAAACAAACAAATTGAACAGTTAAACAAAGATATTGAGCAATTCCCACAGGTTCACCCTGTTACGCCTGATATGCACATTACGCATAAAGGTGTATCAAGACTTGTAATGATCGATCGCTACTCGTTTAAAGATACGGAAAAGAAGACATTAAAAGCTGGTGATTTCGTCGTATTAACGGTGAAGGCAGATCCAAAATTCCCTGCTCGTGGTTTAGGAACAATACAACATATTGATATGTCTACAAAAACAGCAGACATTTTGATTGAGGAAGACTACCGTAGCGCATTAGATGATCCAAAAGAGCAAGAAACAGGTGTGATCACACGTTCAATTGACGTGCTAGAAAAGCCTCTTGAAATTTTTTATGAGCAAATCGCAAAACGAAATGCAACAGGGCTTGCTTCAGTTGAAAAAACAGCTGAAAAACGCCAAGAATGGTTTGAGAAATTTTATAAACAGCTTGTATCATTGAAATTTGTACCAGCTGGCCGTGTCATTTATGGAGCAGGTTCTGAAACAGATGTAACCTTCTTCAATTGCTATGTAATGCCGTTCGTTGCGGATTCGCGCGAAGGGATTAGCGATCACCGTAAGCAAGTAATGGAAATTATGAGCCGTGGTGGTGGTGTAGGAACAAATGGTTCAACACTACGCCCTCGCAATACGTTAGCACGTGGTGTGAACGGTAAATCTTCAGGTTCCGTATCATGGCTAGATGACATTGCAAAACTGACTCACCTTGTCGAGCAAGGTGGATCCCGTTAACCAAAACGGCGGGATTAAAATCTCGTGAATTGCTGGAACACCCTGAGAGCTTTTCTTGCTACAACGTAAACTGTGAAGTTAAACGTGAATGCTTAAAAAAAGAAAAGATTGGGCAATCAGCAGCGAAGCATCTGTGGAAATGCAGATGAACGTTCAACGACTATTGAACCTTCCTAAACTTTTAAGCCACTTTGGAGGTGGGAGCATGGAAGAAGTAAATCGTAATGTACGGAGACGTCCTTACGAGGCGCGAGACAAAGAACGATTGATTAAAGAGATAATTGAGTTACATGAGCATGGAATGAGCCAAGTAGATATTGCGAAAACGCTTTGTATAGGAAGAGGAACGATTCTTAGATGGAATAAAGAATTAGAACTTTTTAAACCGAGAACACCTGGTGAAGCTGGTAAGCTGAAAAATAAGAAATATCGTTATAATGAACACTACTTTAAACAAGTAGATACAGCGAATAAAGCTTATTTAGTAGGTTATATTACAGGTGATGGAACGATTTTTGATCGTGGGAAATCTAAACGCCTTGTGTTATCACTCGCAGAGCAAGATCGACAACTACTTGATGATATCGCTAAAGAATTATGTATGTTGGAAGCAATGAAATTCCGACCACGCACAGCGCCAAATGAGCAAAATAAATATGCTTTACCAATCAATTCAACAGAAATGTGTAATGATTTAATTAAATTAGGGATTACACCTCGAAAAACAGGTTTTGAACGTTGGATTAATTTTGGAAGAGAAGATTTACAGTGGGCGTATTTAAGAGGTTTTTTTGATGCAGATGGTCATATATCAAGTCGTGGAAGACTGGGGTTTACAGGAAATAGTCATATGCTCCTGTCATTGCTACAATTTCTTCATAATAACCAGCTAGCTTTATCAGTCCATAGACTTTATCCGAAACAAGGTTGTGTAGACTTATACATTACTCGTAAAGATGATGTGAAAAAGATTGCGCAACAGTTATATAAGTATGGCTCTATACGACTCAATCGCAAATATGAAAAAATCAAATCCTTCTTTGATGATATAGTCTGATCTTATGTGAAAGCATAAGAATGTGGCAGAAATGACCACATCATAAAGGTATTTTAATATACTTTTTTGTAACAAAAAGCGTGGGGCACAAATGATTATGCTGGCAGATTGGCATCCTGATATCGTGGAATTTATTATTTCAAAAATGCAAAATCCACGTATTTTACGATACCTAATGGAAAATACAGCAGATGAGACGATTATTCGTCTAGCGAAAGAAAAATTAAACTTTAAGCCGCTTACAACGCAAGAAGAAGCGATGTATCAAGGCATTGTTAATTATAAAGGTATCGAGGGATTAGGCGGATTCGACAGTGGAATTATCCGTGAAGCAGAAAATAAATTGCGTGACGGTGGTACGTACACAGTTCATAACTCAGAGTTTTTAACAGGTGCGAACATCTCTGTAACGTTAACGAAAGAATTTATGGCAGCTGTTGAAGCAGATGCTGACTTCGAGCTTCGTTTCCCAGCCGTTGAAGAATATTCAAAAGAAGAAATGGCTATTTACAACAGTGAATGGCATAAAGTTGGAGATGTACGTGAATGGGAGAAGATGGGCTACAAAGTACGCACATATCGTACGATTAAGGCAAAAGAGCTTTGGAATCTCATCAACGTCTGTGCAACATACTCTGCAGAGCCAGGTATTTTCTTTATCGACAATGCTAACGATATGACAAATGCTAAAGCGTATGGTCAAAGTGTTGTAGCAACTAACCCATGTGGTGAACAACCACTAGCACCATATTCAGTTTGTAACTTAGCTGCTGTCAACTTAGCTCAGTTTGCGGATAAAGAAAACCAAACAGTCGATTATGAAGCATTACGTGAAACAGTTCGTGTTGGTGTTCGTATGCAGGATAATGTTATTGATGCAACACCTTACTTCCTAGAAGAAAACCGTGTACAAGCTCTTGGTGAGCGCCGTGTCGGTTTAGGGGTAATGGGCTTAGCGGATTTACTTATTTATTGTGAAAAAGAATATGGCTCAGATGCGGGTAATGCACTTGTAGATGAAATCTTTAAAACAATCGCAGAAACGGCATATGAAGCTTCGACAGAGCTTGCAAAAGAACGTGGTAGCTTCCCATTCTTAGTTGGAGCGACAGAGGAAGAAACGGCGCGTTTACGCAAAGCGTTCACTGAAACAGGCTTCATGCAAAAAATGCCTGCACACATTAAAGAGCAAATTTTAGCAACAGGTATTCGTAACTCACATTTACTAACGGTTGCGCCAACAGGATCTACAGGAACAATGGTAGGCGTAGCAACAGGTCTAGAACCGTATTTCTCATTTACTTATTATCGTTCTGGCCGATTAGGTAAATTTATTGAAGTAAAAGCGGAAATTGTTCAAGAATACTTAGACCGCCATCCAGAAGCTTCAGAAGATAAATTGCCTGAATGGTTTGTTACGGCAATGGAATTAAAACCAGAAGCGCATGCAGATGTGCAATGCATTATTCAAAAATGGATTGACTCATCAATTTCTAAAACAGTGAATGCTCCAAAAGGCTATACAGTTGAACAAGTAGAAAAAGTGTACGAGCGCTTATATAAAGGTGGCGCTAAAGGCGGGACGGTCTATGTTGATGGTAGCCGTGATTCACAAGTGCTTACACTAAAAGCAGAAGAAAATGATATGGATCAGTTATCGTTTGAAGAAGAATTAGTCGAAGAGCACACAAAACGTCCAGTTGTATTAGTTGATACGATTCAAGCGCTTGAGTCTACAACTGTAATTGGCTCGGATGTAGGAAACACATGCCCAGTATGTCGTAAAGGAACAGTCGAAGAAATGGGTGGCTGTAACACATGTACAAACTGTGGTGCACAATTAAAATGCGGTTTGTAAATTGAAGAATTAAAATAAAGCTTTGTGGAATCATCTTACCTCTAAACATAATTAGCGGTGAGATGATTTTTTTATTGGTAATTAATGTTATGATTATAAACAGAACTAAGAAACTAGGTTTCTACATAGTTGGGGGGCAAAGAAATGAAGCGTTCGTTGTGTAATATAACTAGGATAATGGGTATCGTATGCGCTATTTCAGCATTTTTTTATATTCGTAAGAGTATGTCTGGTAAAGCTCTCTTTGTTTCTAGTGGAATAAAAGTAGATTATTCTCTTATTAATTTGGAAAACAGTGAGGTCACTGCTTATGTTACATATGATGGAAAGACATATATGCGTGTTCAATTTAATGTATTAACAGAAGAAACAAAAGTCATTGGAAGTATAGATTCAATAAAATTAAATCGTTTGATAAAAAATAACATGACATTAACCGATGCTGACTTTATAGAAATGATTCAAAGCTCAGCGCGATTTTTTGTTGAAAATGAAATTGCTCATCCTGACGAATTTTACAGACAAAACCCCTCATAAAAAACTGCATCCAGTTAGATGCAGTTTTATTTTTTTCTAATCAGTGTATCGCCAAGCGGTATTCCAATCACTACAACCAAAACTGTTAAAACTAACAAGGCTTGAAATATAAAATACGCAATTTGATCAAACATCGTATCTCTTCTCTCCTTCCTTTTATTCTTATAGTACCCAACTGTTGCAAAGCCAAACTAATGTAATAAAGCATAAAATCATTTGAGCCTTTTATAATATAGTTTACTGCAAACCAACGTATGTATGCAGTCGACTTAAATTTTTTGAACTTCCATAATAGCGCACAATGTATTAATAAGCATCGCTGTTCTTCTTATACTTTTGGGGAAAGGTAGTTGTACAAAGTTAGATAACAATTTTAAATTATTCTGGATATTCATACGTCTTTAGGTGGGTGTGTTTTATCAATTTAATTTCTGGTCCAGCAGAAATTTCATAGGTCATTCGATCTTTCCCTACTGGAATCCACTGGCCACCATCGGTTGGTTCGATTTCAAATGTAATGTGCATTTTAAATCCTCGGAAACCATTTACTCTACTCGTTTCTAACACTTCGATTTTCCAAGGAGTGACAGCAGGTGAAAAATCCTTTAAAATTTTTGGATAATAATAGCGATTTAAATCTTTTTCAATATAAGGACTAAGCATTAACATGAGCATATCCTGTAATCTTAGCTGGTCAGAATCTTGCGTTGGTTCCGCTGATGAAACGGTTGATGTTTGAAAAGAAGTAATGAGAACAAGGGAGAGTATAAAAACGAGTACTATCTTTTTCATTTTCTTCAATACACCTCTCTACGATTTTTCCCTAATTAAAGTGTATTGTTAACTTATATTAAATAAAGTATGTACTTTTTGAATTAACGAGTGCGATGATTTAAAAGGGGTGAAACAGCATCAGTAGTGATAAAAGATATAAGAAAATAAATGGCAAAGTAATATATGGTAAGACGACCGAAGAACGATTTCAAGAAGTACATGGCATAACAATTGAGGAATGGGAAGCAAAAGGAGAAGAAAAATTTAAAGCAAAAATGGGAATGAGCTCGGACGAATGGTATATCAAACAGGTTAAATCCCTGACACCAATTGAGTATCTTAAACATAAAGGTGTTGTTGTTTCTGAAGATGATGTAGATTTAGTTATGGATTTACAAGAGTTGGGATTAAATGATGGTGTTATAAATGTATTACTGGATTATGTAATAATTGTTAGTAAAATTGGGTTTATTCACTCATTGGTAAGAGAAATGGGTGAAAGTTGGCACAATAAGAATATCTCAACTATTGAGCGTGCAATGGCCTTCGTAAGGGAAGTGTGGAAAAACTAAAGTCCTCGATTGTTTAATACGCATCGCTGTAGATTTAGAATAGTGATGTATGGAAGATAGAAATATTATAGTATCAACTATTAGTATCTGGTGGTAAAATTAATGCTTAGGAGATGAATTACATTGTGATGGGGGAATTAATAATGTTCGATACTCAAAAAATAAAAGAAATTATTAAACATCGTTATCCATTTCTTTTAGTTGATAGGATTTTGGAATTAGAAGAAGGAAAACGTGCCGTTGGAATGAAAAATGTAACTATAAATGAGAATTTTTTTAATGGGCACTTCCCTAATTACCCGGTTATGCCTGGTGTTTTAATTGTAGAAGCATTAGCTCAGGTAAGTGCTGTTGTGATGTTAACTAAAGAAGGAAATCAAGGACGATTAGGGCTGTTAGCAGGAGTGGATAACTGTCGTTTCAAACGGCAAGTAAAGCCTGGAAATCAACTCCATCTAGAGGTTGAAATCACGCGATTAAAAGGTCCTATTGGAAAAGCAAAAGGTATCGCCACAGTGGACGGAGAGCTGGCTTGTGAAGCAGAAATTCTATTTGCTTTTGGTGATTGAACGCAATTAGTAAAAAGTTACGCAAAATCTAAAACGAACAGTTAGCTTATGCAACTCAATGTTCTTTGGTAAATTACAAGGAACTCATATAGATAAAAGAATATGATAAACAATTTGCTTGTGTCTATGATTTGTAATCTAAGATACAAGTTTTTTTATGTCAGTTATAATGATAAGGATGTTTTTCAAGAAAAAGAAAATGCTTATTAAAATAAATATTTTTTGGAAATTGAACCTATTTTAATTTGTTAGTCGTCTAATAGCAGAATTTGAAGTTAGTTGAAAGGGAGGGTAGTAGAGTGGATAAAGATGAAAAAGATTTTTTACTAGAAAAAATAATGATTGAATATGGGAATGAGTTGGTACGATTGGCATTTTCTTATGTGAAAGATTCCGAGACTGCTAAGGATCTAGTGCAAAATACGTTTATTAAATGCTACAAAAATTTAGATTCCTTTCGATTTGAATCACAAATAAAAACATGGCTCTATCGTATAACAATTAACGAATGTAAAGATTATTTAAAAAGTTGGCATTATAAAATGGTACAAGTAAAAAGTTTTATACAAGAAACAGCAAAGTCAATATACCCATCTACCGAAAAAACAGTTATTGATAAATATCATAATGATGAAATTAAAGATACAATCTTTTCTCTTCCGAAAGTATATCGTGAAGTCGTTTATTTATACTTTTATGAGTCGTTAAAGACAGAAGAAATTGCTGATATTTTAGATATTCCAGTAAATACAGTAAAAACGAGATTAAGACGAGCAAAACAGAGATTAGAGACGATGATAAAGGAGGCAGAGCTGAATGGAAGATAAACATGTAAGAGAAAAACTTTATAAGACATCCGAAAAAGAATTAATTTTTACACAAGAAGACCGTCACGAAGTATTTGAACAAATTCGTACACTGGAGAAGAAAGATAAAATGCAAAAGAAATCTCTTTTTTCTTCCCCAAAAAGACTCGCGCCACTCACAGTTTCATTATTAGCAATAGGCTTATGTTTATTTTTATTTATTCCATCGATTTTTGTTGGAACTGGAAATGTTCATAACGAGCTTAACAAAAGTAATATAAGTGGGGGTGCCTATCAGGATGATGCCATTTTAACTACGCTCATTACTGTGAAGGCAAAAACGGAGGATAACAGAATACCACTTAATCTGTTACTTACATATAGTAAAAATAAAAAGATGATGAAAGTTTTATCTATTCCAAGCGCTACGTATGCACCGATAAAAAACATGGATGGAACAACTTCGAACGATAAATTGTTATTTGCGTATGCCTACGGTTTGGGAGGGGCAGAAAATGTAAAAGCAACAGTGTCTAAACTATTTAATTTACCAATTGATTATTATGCTGTTATAGATTTAGAAACCTTTTCCACATTCATACATGCTATGAATGGTATAGATTACGACTTACAAGAAGATACTCGAGTACGAGCTATAACGAGTGTGGCATTTGATTTTCAAAAAGGAACCAATCGGTTAAATGGGGAAGAGATTGTGGCCTTAATGATGGCGGCTACAGATGGAAGAAATTTAAGTGAAGAAAACCTCTTGCATCTCATTCATGCAGTTAGTAATAAAACTGAAAACGAAATGCCAGAAAAACAATTAAAAGAACTACTATCTCAAATTGAAACTAATCTGCCACTCGATCAATTGTTAGAGCAAAACATAGAAATTAAATCAATTGAATCATTATCTTTAAGTGCTGGAACTAGAGATGACATGATAGATGGAAAATACTATGTGATGTTTGAGGAAGAGTATTTACAAACTGTTGCAGAAGAGTTACTTACATTTAACTAACTAAAAGTGTCTATCCGTCAAATGAGGTGGATAGGCATTTTTTTATGCACACGACTTATTCTTAAAAGGAATCGATTTTTGAAATGGAAGATTTATAAAATTAGTTCGTAAAGTAGGGATTTTATAATATTGATAGAATATTTAATAAAAAGGGGGAGAGTATATGTCACGATTACCAATTATTGTAGCACCGATGTTTTTAGTATCAAATCCAGCAATGGTCATTGAGGCTAGTCGAGCGGGGGCTATTGGCTCGTTTCCGTTATTAAATGCAAGACCTGCGTCAACTTGCGCCGAATGGTTACAAGAAATTAAAGAAGCATTACCAACGGAGCCGTGGGCAGTCAATTTTATTTGTCATCCAGTAGCGAATGCACGTTTTGAGGAAGATTTGCAGTTAATTGAGGAATTTGAGCCGCCGATTGTTATTACATCGCTTGGTAATCCGAAAAGGGTCATCGACATTGTCCATCGCTATGGCGGTAAAGTATATGCTGATGTAGCAAACGTTAAGCATGCGGAGAAATCAGCCGCTACAGGTGTGGACGGCTTAATTCTTGTCTGTGCAGGGGCAGGTGGACATGGTGGGCAATTAAATCCATTTGGCTTTGTGTCGGCCGTTAAGAAATTCTTTAATGGAACAATTATATTATCAGGGTCTCTTTCAAGTGGTGCCGATGTTTTGGCAGCGCAAATTATTGGTGCGGACTATGCGTATTTAGGAACGCGATTTATCGCTTGTCATGAAGGGAATGCTCCAGAGGATTATAAAAAGATGGTCATCGACAGCAAAACAGATGATGTTTTATATACAGATGCGTTCAGTGGAGTTCATGTGAATGTGTTAATTCCCTCTTTATTAAAGGAAGGGATTGACCCGACGACCTTAAAGCCAAGGGAAGATATTGATTTAACACACCTTGTAAATGTGAAAGCTTGGCGTGATATTTGGTCGGCAGGGCATGGTGTCACAAATATTGAAAAATGCGAGTCAGTCCTTGAAATAATTACGACATTACAAGAGGAATATGAATGTGCAAAGCAGCAATTAAATGCTGTTCAGTCTTTATAAAAGGCATTTAAGGTATAAAAAATGTAAAACGCACAATGTGCTATTGAAATCAGCGCATTGTGCGTTTTTGTTATGCTAGTCGTGATTTAATGTAGCAGCAATTTCAGGTTGCTGTTCGACTTGAAGTAACATATTGAAAGATGCAATTGCTACTTCCACTTGTTCGTCCTGAGGCTCTCTTGTTGTTAATAATTGTAGCCATAGGCCAGGATAGCCTAAGTATCGTAACAAAGGAATGTTACGGCATGCATTTGTTGCCTGTAATACTTCAAATGATACCCCTAAAACAACGGGAATTAATAAAATACGGTCTACAATTCGTAACCACAGAGGATCTGTTGGTACGAAGAAATACAAAAACATACCAACGAATACAGTGAATAACATAAAGCTACTACCACAACGATAATGTAAACGAGATTGCGCTTGTACATTTTTTACAGTAATATCCATACCTGCTTCATAGCAATTGATTACTTTATGCTCGGCACCGTGATATTGGAAAACCCGTTTAATAATCGGTGTTAAAGAAATAAAGTATAAATAGGTAAGCAAAAGAAGTAGTTTAATGCCACTTTCCAGAAGGACTTGGCCTACTTTACCATCAATCCATCTAGAAAAGAAATCGGCAATAAATACTGGAATTAAAGTAAAGGCGAATTTCCCGAATAGAAAGGAAAGAATGCCGACAACGGCAACGCCTAAAATCATTTGTAACTTTGAGCCGCCTTCTTCTACATTTTCAGCTTCTTCGCCTGGTGTAACGTCATAACGATCCCCTGAAAATTGCATATGGCGTGAACCTAAACCTGCTGATTCGATAAGTGCAACAACGCCACGTACGAATGGGATTTTTTTTAGCTTTTGCAGAATCGGTTTTTGAACCTTTTTATAATGATAATAATCAATGGAATCATCGTTACGGCGAATGGCAGTAATCGTATGTTCCTTTCCTCCGAACATCACACCTTCTAATTGTGCTTGTCCCCCGTAAACAGGTGAATTGCTCAAGGCTAACACCACTCTCTTTATATATTTCAACTGTACCATTGTACTAAATTTAGCGAAAAACCTCTAGAGGTACGCATAGTAAATTTTCTATATGGTTACACTTATTGTGTAATTTTGTATTTTCAGAAAGATTGCTTTGTTTGTGTACAATGATATAGCACTACGAGCCAGTGTGTTAAGGATCATGCTGCTATGCTCGCATGCACAAAGGTCAAAATAGGAGGTATTAATATGAAGGTAGGCTTAATTACTTCAGTTGTTTATGCGATTGTTTTAGCAATATGTTTAAAAGGACTTCATTTTTTTCATTTAATTTCTTGGAATCCAATAGGTTTTTATAAGAAGTGGGAATTGTTTGAGGATAGCTCCAAATTATTTCATTGGAGTTTTCTAACATTAGCACTATTTGTAGTAGGTTTCTTTTTATATATGACTTTACGATATACGCATATTATACCAGCAGTATTGACTTCTTTTTTACTAGGACTAATTGTAACAATCACATTAGAATGGTTCTTGTTGGATTTACCAATGCAATCGACATCGTTTAAAAAAGTATCTATTCCTTTTATTGTTGTCGTAATTTGTCTTCTTCGCTTTTTACTTGAAACAGCTAATTTTCATCAGAAAGAGCATACAGCACAAAAAGGAAATTAGTTGCTGTATGCATTTGGTATGATAAAATAAAAAACAAGTACATAGAAAGAGGCGAATACTGCGTGAAGTTATTATGTTTGAATGGACCTAACTTAAATCGACTAGGGAAACGTGAGCCCCATATATACGGTCATGAAACACTAGAAGATGTAAAGAATAATGTTCAAAATCTCGCGGCTTCTCTTGGTGCTACAGTCGAGTTTCGTCAATCGAATCACGAGGGTGTTCTTGTTGATTGGGTACATGAAGCAGAAGATGAAAAGTATGATGGTATTATCTTTAATCCAGGTGCATATACCCATACAAGTGTAGCATTACATGATGCAATTGCAGGAGTTGCCGTACCAGTTATTGAAGTACATATTTCCAATATTCACAAACGTGAGGCTTTTCGCCATCATTCCTATCTTGCACCAGCCTGCCTTGGCCAAATTAGTGGACTTGGTACGAAAGGCTATGAACTAGCATTACGCACTTTTATTGAGAGGGAGAAATAATTATGTTGAAATTACAAAAGCTTCGTAAAACACTTCAAGAAAAAAACATCGATGGCATTTTAATTACAAACGAGTACAACCGTCGATACATGACAGGGTTTACAGGTACAGCAGGAGTGGCAATCGTGTCACAAAATGATGCTGTATTTATTACTGACTTCCGATATACTGAGCAAGCAGCTGCGCAAATACAAGATTTCCGTATTGTACAACACGAAGTAACGCTCCTAGAAGAAATTGCGACACAAGTCAAAGCAATGAGTATTAAATCATTGGGATTTGAGAAAGATACTGTAAGCTTTGGCACATATGAGTTATATAAAAATGTGATTCAAGCTGATTTAATACCCGTTTCTGGATTAATTGAAAAAATTCGCTTGATTAAGACTGAACAAGAGATTAATATTATTAAGGTTGCGTGTGAAATTGCAGATCACGCATTTACACATATTTTAGACTTCATCAAGCCAGGTAAAACAGAGCTTGAAGTTTCGAATGAATTAGAGTTTTTCATGCGACAACAAGGAGCAACACAGTCCTCATTTGATACAATTGTAGCGTCTGGTCTTCGCTCAGCACTACCACATGGTGTTGCTACGAATAAGGTTATTGAAAAAGGCGACTTTGTCACATTAGATTTTGGTGCACTATACAATGGCTATATTTCGGATATAACACGTACAGTGGCAGTTGGTGAGCCATCTGAAAAATTAGTAGAAATGTATAATACAGTACTTGCATCGCAACTTTTATCACTTGAAAAAGTTGGCCCTGGTTTAACGGGTATTCAGGCAGATGCAATTGCACGTGACTATTTAACAGAAAAAGGCTATGGTGAGGCATTTGGTCATTCTTTAGGACATGGTATTGGTCTTGAAGTACATGAAGGCCCTGGCTTATCGAAGCGTTCTGAAACGGTATTAGAACCGGGGATGGCTGTAACGATAGAACCAGGTGTTTATGTACCAGGAGTCGGTGGTGTACGTATCGAGGACGATATTTTAATCACTGAGTCAGGTAATGAACTGCTAACACATTCGACTAAAGAACTCATCATTTTATAAACAATGGAGGAACACAAATGATTTCAGTAAACGATTTCCGTACAGGTCTAACAATTATTGTTGATGGCCAATTATACCGCGTGTTAGATTTCCAACACGTTAAGCCAGGTAAAGGTGCTGCATTCGTGCGTTCTAAATTACGTAACTTACGTAACGGTTCTGTGAATGAGAAAACATTCCGTGCTGGTGAAAAAGTAGAAAAAGCACAAATTGATAACCGTAAAATGCAATATTTATATGCTCAAGGTGATGAGCATGTATTTATGGATTTAGAATCATATGAGCAAACTGAACTAGCTTCAGCTGCTATTGAATATGAATTAAAATTCCTAAAAGAAAACATGGAAGTACACATCCAATCTTACCAAGGCGAAATGCTAGGTGTAGAATTACCAAACACGGTTGAATTAGAAGTAACAGAAACAGAACCAGGTATTAAAGGTGATACAGCTTCAGGTGGTACAAAACCTGCAACACTTCAAACTGGTCTTATTGTTCAAGTTCCATTCTTCGTTAACCAAGGTGATGTGTTAATTATCAACACTTCAGAAGCTTCATACGTTTCACGCGCATAAGCACTATTTATTGAACCTACTCTTTTCATAAAGAGTAGGTTTTTTTATATCTATCACAAAATACAAAAATATGTAAAAAATTTGCAGGTCTTCTGGCTAAATAACGTTTACAATACAGATAAGAGGTGAAAGCAATGTTAAAAAAATTTGAGATGCAATATCCAATAATTCAAGCACCGATGGCGGGCGTGACGACACCAAAATTTGTTGCAGCTTGTGCAGAGGAAGGTATTTTAGGGTCCATTGGAGCGGGCTATTTAAATGGAGAGCAAACTAGAGACTTTATAAAAGAAGTGAAAAAGCTTACCAATAAACCTTTTGCGGTCAATTTATTTGTTCAAGAAGAGCCACGTATTGATATAGAAGTGCTCCAAAAAGCACGTATGGCGTTACAGCCTTACTATGATGAGTTAGGATTATCACCTGTACAAAGCGTGACGTCTAATGAAGTGTTTGAAGGGCAATTACAGGCAGTACTGGAAGAGCAGGTTGCAGTTTGTTCGTTTACATTTGGCATCCCATCGTCAGAGGTTATTCAACGTCTAAAAGACAACGGTGTGTATGTCATTGGCACTGCTACTACGTTAGAAGAAGCTATTCATATTGAACAAGCGGGTATGGATGCAGTCGTATTACAAGGTGGCGAGGCTGGTGGCCACCGCGGGTCTTTCATTGAACCACTCCAATTAATTGCTCGGGAAGATTTATTACAGCAAGTAGCGGGCAAAATTGCAATTCCAATCATAGTAGCTGGTGGTATTATCTCAAAAGAAGATGTAAAGCGCGCATTAGCTGGTGGTGCACAGGCGGTACAAATAGGTACAGCATTATTAGTTGCCGATGAATGTGAAATATCACCGCTATATAAAAATGCTATATTACAGTCGAAGGCACATCAGACGACTATAACGTATGCATTTACTGGCAAAGCGGCACGTGGCTTAGCCAATCATTTTACAGAACAAATGAAGGGTGCTGTCGTAGCTCCATATCCATTACAACATTATTTAACATCTACTATTCGTAAAGAAAGTACATTGCAAGGAAATGCTCAATATTTATCGATGTGGATGGGTGAAAATAGTCATCTAGTGGAACCGGGCACCGTGAAAAGCATAATAGAAAAATTAGTATAGTATGGGTGCCAGTCACTCAAACAATTCTGAATTGTTTGAGTGACTGGCACTGTTCTTTTTTTTTGGAGAGCGACATATATTGCTGTACACGAGGGGGCGTATGAATGGAATTACAGGACGTATTAAGAGTTGCTGGAGTGGGACTAGTAGTAGCGCTTCTTCATGTTTTTTTTGATCAAACAGGGAAGAAAGAATTTTCATTTTTCTTATTTTTCATTGCCTACTTATATATGACAGCGGAATTACTCAGATTTCTACGTCTATTTTTCACTGAAATATTAACATTCTTCCAGTGGTTGACCTCATCTGGGTAAGTAAATGGAAATTGTCATTGTTGCTGTTGTCATGCTGCTTCTATTGTTGCTTATAAAAGAGGTCATACAGCCACTCCACGCGCTGATAAGTGTTATGTTTTCGTTTTTACTGTTCAGTCTTTTGTTTACGACACTCCTGTTGCCATTTATTAAACAATTACTCGGAATGCTTACATTTTTGCCATATGCAAAAGCCATTGTGATGAGTGCTAGCCTTTTTTATGTAGGGCAATGGGTGTCTATGTTATTAGTGGAGAATAGCTATAAAATTCTCGGCAGTATTGTTTTCGATGCTGTAAAAATTGTTATTTTGTTGTATTGGTTTAAAGAATTTTTGGATGTTTTACAGGGGGTGTCCGCTATTTTACAAAGGTTAAACTAAGGGGCGAGGCTGGTGCAGGAGCAACTCATTTCATTTTTTATCGATCCATTTTTTCTCTTGCTCAAGATGACGCTTATATTGTGTGGCTACGTCATCATTTTTTTGATTGTTAACATGATCATACCAGAATTTGAAAAAGGGACAAGAATACTTTTTTTTCTTATTGTGTTAGCAACTATAGGGCCTGTAGTCGTCAATTCATTTCAACTAATTGATGAAATTGCAAAAGGACTTTCACATATATTTACGGCATTTTATCCCATTCTTACTTCAAGTTTTTTGTTATCTAGCAGCATCACTGCTATTGCTTCTTGGCAGCCTTTTTTGCTTTTTTTTGTACAAGTCCTCACGATTATTAGTAGTAAATGGCTTATCCCAGGTGTGCTTTTTGCCATCGTTTTTGATGTATGTAGTGTCATTGTCAAAGAAATATCTTTTACAAGAATTGCAGAGTTAATCCGTTTTACCATTATGAGTATCGTTTCAGCATCCGTTATTTGCTACATCATTTTAATGTCGGCAAGCGGAGTTGCTGCATTTAGTGTTAATAAAGCTGTTGCTGAGCCAGTAAAAAAATTAATTGAAGAAAATATTCCAGTAGTCGGTTCCTTTATTGTTGATAGTTTTTCGATGTTTCAGCATATGACTCAATTTTCTACTTCGATTAGTAGTATTAGTGCCTTTATAGCAGTTATTACAGTATCGTTTATTCCAACTGTCCAGCTCGTAGTGAGTGCATACTCGTTGAAACTATTAGCAGCTATTTTAGAACCGATTGCTTTTGATGATATTTGTAGATTACTCGATCATGTTAGTAAATCTCTATTTACTTTATGTGCAGTATCATTTCTAATTGCTTTTTCATTTATGTTTTCTTGTTTTTTCCTTATCGTTTTCGTGCAAGTGATGGTTGGGGGGAGATAGATTGATTCTTTTATTGGCGTTGCTCTTTATTTGTCAATTATTCGTATTTCTAACTGATGACCAACAAATAATTTCGCTAACAAAACTTGTCATTACGTTAGTATTTTTGCAAATGCTATTAAAGATTCCATTTATCAATTCATAGGAGGAAACAAGCGTACATACACTTGAAAAAGAGATGATGAAAGGAGGCAATGTAGAAGTGATGTGGAAAAGGTACGAAAAAAAACAACGTCATTTATTGTATTAATGCTTATTGCTGCCTCCGTAGGAATTTTCATCGTGTTTCCTATGTATCAAACGAATTCAACAAATGACCAAGTAACACCGAATACGAATGAAGAAAAACTTGAGCAAACGCTTAAGGCTATGCAAGGCGTTGGGGAGGTAAAAGTATATTTTTATTACGGAGAGATGACAGATGCGAAGGATGAAAATAAACTATTTAGCCAGTATTTTAGAGGGACTGACCAAAGTACGAAGGATGTAACAGGAATGCTAATTGTTTCAGAAGGTGCATCAGATATTTTTGTCAAAAATGAAATACGTGCTGTCGTCAGTCAAGTGATGCAATTACCTATTCATCGAATTATTATCGTTCCAATGGAAAATAAGGAGGAAAAGTAAATGCGCGTACGTAGAAGAACAGTTTGGTTTATGACATTATTAAGTCTAGTAGCAGTAATTTCAGTTTATTATTTGGTTGATCCTGCAAAACAATTTAATGGCTTAACAATTTTTACAGATGATACATTACAGCAAACAGCAATTACAGGTGTTACAGATCAGGAGGCAACGAATCAAGATGCAACGCAAGAAGTATTGTCTCCAAGTCACTTATTTGAAGAAATGCGTATGCAAGTTAGTGATGAAAGAAGTCAATTACGTCAACAGCTAACACAAAAAATTGGTTCAGAAGAATATACTGCTGAAGAAAAAAATGAAGCTTTTAATGAAATTGACGGTTTAATTAAACAGGAATCGGCAGAGGCAATGCTTGAAATGCTTATTAAATCATTAGGCTATTCCGATGCTTTTGTTAGAGCGGAAGGTGAGAAAGTTTCTGTCACAGTTATGGCGGAAGAGTTATCAAAATCACAAGCAAATGAGATTATTTATCTAGTAAAAACAGAGTGGGAAGGCGCAAATGATGTGCAAGTTAAATTCAGCGCAAACAACTTCTAGAAAATTTAAAGAAAAAAAGGAATATTCCGTTTATTAACGCATCGTTGTTATATATCAGCATAATGAAAAGGCTTTCGTTTAGTAAAAGAAAGCCTTTTATTATGTTTATATTTACTTAATTTTCATTTAAGTGTTTCAAATTGTGTCAAAAAAATATAGAATAGTGATTGTAGTAGATTTTATTTCATAAGGAGAGTTAGAAATGTTCAAAATTCAAGAAATTCGTGAAATTATTAAATTAGTAGATTCTTCTTCAATCGACGAGTTCGTTTATGAAGTAGATGGCGCAAAAGTTAAATTAAAAAAGAATGGTGTTGTTGTTACTGAAACTGTGGCACCTAAAAAAGTAGAAACAGCCCCTGTTGTACAACAATCTGCACCAGCTACATCTGTAGCAGCTCCAGCTCCAGCTAAAGTTGAAGAAGCACCCGCAACACCTGCAAGTAACGACCCATCGTTACATAAAATTGTATCACCAATGGTAGGTACGTTCTATGCAGCTCCAAACCCAGATTCACCAGCATACGTAAAAGTGGGCGACAAAGTAGGCGACGAAACAATTGTTTGTATCGTAGAAGCGATGAAGCTATTCAACGAAATCGAAGCAGAAGTTAAAGGTGAAATCGTTGAAGTACTAGCTAAAGATGGCGATTTAGTAGAATACGGTCAACCATTATTCCTTGTAAAAGCTGAGTAAGGAGTGCAAACCATGAAAAAAGTTTTAATCGCAAACCGCGGCGAAATCGCTGTACGTATTATTCGTGCTTGTAAAGAGTTAGGCATCAAATCAGTTGCCGTATATTCTGAAGCAGATGCAGATGCATTACATGTGAAGTTAGCAGACGAAGCTTATTGTATCGGTCCGAAGCTATCAAAAGATTCTTATTTAAGCTTCCCAGCATTATTAAGCGTGGCAGAAAAAACAGGAGCAGACGGTATCCATCCTGGTTACGGTTTCGTTTCTGAAAATGCTGATTTTGCTGAGGCGTGTGAAAATGCGGGCATTAAATTTATTGGTCCTTCATCTGATTCAATTAAAATCATGGGGATTAAAGACGTTGCTCGTACAACAATGGAAGCGGCAGGTGTTCCACTTGTTCCAGGTACTGGTATTGTACCAGATATCGAAACAGGTAAAGAGTGGGCTGCGAAAATCGGTTACCCTGTAATTATTAAAGCAACTGCTGGGGGTGGCGGTAAAGGTATCCGTGTAGCTCGTACAGAAGAAGATCTTGTAAAAGGCATTGATATTACGCAAAAAGAGGCTGCTGCAGCGTTCGGTAACCCTGGCGTATATTTAGAAAAATTCATCGAATACTTCCGTCACTGTGAAATTCAAGTGTTAGCTGATAGTTTCGGTAATGTCGTACATTTAGGCGAACGTGACTGTACAGTACAACGTCGTATGCAGAAGTTAGTAGAGGAAGCTCCATCTCCTGCACTATCATCTGAACGTCGTGCAGAAATGGGTGCAGCAGCGGTGAAAGCAGCCGAAGCATGTAACTATGAAGGTGCTGGTACAATCGAGTTCATCTACGACTATCAAGAGGACAAGTTCTACTTTATGGAAATGAATACGCGTATCCAAGTAGAACATCCAGTAACAGAAATGATTTCTGGTGTCGATCTTGTGCAACAACAATTAAAAATTGCATCTGGTGAGAAACTTCCATTCACACAAGATGATATTAAAATAAATGGTTGGGCAATTGAATGCCGTATTAACGCAGAAAATGCATACAAAAACTTCATGCCATCAGCTGGTACTGTAGACACTTACATCACACCAGGTGGCTATGGTGTACGTATCGATTCTGCTGTTTATGCAGGTTATACAATTCCTCCATACTACGATTCAATGGTAGCAAAACTTATTGTTCATGCTGATACGCGTGAAGAAGCAATTGCCAAAATGAATCGTGCGCTTAGTGAATTTGAAGTAGCTGGTCCTGGTATCAATACAACAATTCCATTCCACCAAGCATTAATGAACAATGATGTTTTCAAATCTGCGCAATTCAACACGAAATTCTTGGAAGAGAACGACGTATTAGGAACAAATAAATAATTGTCGCTTGATTGAGCACTATTCTAACTGTTCTATAAGCGGTGAGGGGTTGAACACCTCTTACTGATAGTTTTGATAGTACAAATAGAATATAAGACTTAACGAAACATGTTCTGCCCTCTAACATATTTGTTAGAGGGTTTTTTGCGTGGAAAAAAGTGAACACTTTACGAAGTATTTGTACGTCATATCACAATAATACTTTCAAAGTTTTCGACACAATGACATTCAGTTTCACTCGATGTTCTAGAAATAATTATAAAGTAATTTGTATTATTGTATTATTATGTAAATATGGTAGCTGTTATCATGGTACTGAAAGTGAATGTATAAAAAGAGCTAAGGTGACGTATCGTTTCGGCAGTCATTTAAAGTATGTAAGGGGATGATTTGGTATTGAATAATTTTGAAGAATACGATGACCCAATTTTATATGATAAAGAAAATGAGCAATTTATGCCCGAATTGCCGTTCTTACTAAAATGGGCGTCCTATACGCAAGGTACTATTATTGATTTAGCTTGTGGCACAGGGAGATTGACGATTCCTATGGCGAAAAATGGTTACAAGTTAATCGGAGTAGACATACATGTGGGCATGATTAAGGAGGCGAGGAAGAAGGCAGCTCATTTTGATTTACCAATCGAATGGGTTGAGCAAGACTGTACGACATTAAAGTTAACGACTAAAAGTAATTTCATCTATTCTGTTGGTAATTCTTTTCAACATTTCCTTACAAATCAATCCCAAGATGATTTCTTTTCTTCTGTGCATAAGCATTTAGAAAAGGGCGGCGTGTTTATTTTTGGTACGAGGTTCCCAAGTGTTGAGGAATTGCTTCAACCGAGTACAGAAGAATACTGGAGAACATATACAGATAGTGATACGCTTTATAATGTAGATCTTTATACAATTAGTTTTTATGATTCATTAAATCAAATTCAACAGTATACAACAATTAGAAAGTATAAAAATAGCGAAGGTCAAATTGTAGATGAGAAAAGAACCAACATTAGTTTACGATATGTGTTTCCAAAAGAAATGGAAAGAATGGTACAGGATAATGGATTAGAAATCGTTGATGTTTATCAGGATTGGAATGAGACCCCTGCAACAAATGATAGTTATGAATTAATATATGTTTGTAAAAAAATCTGAAATTTTAATAGTATTTCTCTTTTCCTTCAACTTTAATAGTTGAAGGTTTTTTTATGTAAAGAAACGTTATGTACAAGTTAAGGCCCGAAAAGTAACATACGGAACTTGCTATACCACAATTTCATCATTATTGGCGTTAGAAGTTTTATAGCTAACCCACTAAGAAAAAATTAGCACCCACCTAAAATTGACACAATAATAATGCTCCAGCATGTTTCTTAACAAGATAAGAAAATGGTGGATAAATGGAAAAACGTGGAGTGAGTAACAGACGTTAAATGCTCCTCTATAAAGCATTTTTTTAACAGTGTTACATGCACTATTATGGATTTTTTTAATCGTTTTTGGATGGAAATGATTGAATTTGATTTTTTCATATTCTATAATAAAACCGTAAAATGAATGGCTGAGTGGTGTGGTTATTTATAACCTTTTTGTGCATGAAAATTAGGGGGGACAACGGATTTTAAAATATGCTACTACACTTGTTCAAAAATTATTAACGTAAAGTTAGTATGAATCATCCAAAAGCAATCATGACATTAAACGACTTAACTTCTTGATAAATCATAGTAAAACTTTCTAGGGGGATATCAAAATGAAAAAAACATTCAAAGTTACAGTACTAGAAGGATTACATGCAAGACCAACAACATTGTTAGTAACAGCTGTATCTTCATTTGAATCGAATGTAACGCTAATTTACAAAGAAAAATCAGCAAATTTAAAATCAATTATGGGTGTTATGTCACTGGCCGTATCACCAGGTTCTATCATTGAGATTGCAGCGGAAGGTCGGGATGCTACTGAATTATTAGATAAAGTAACAGAAGTAATCATCTCTCAAGGGATTGGTGAAGAATGCTAGTAATAAATGGTATTGCTGTTTCTGATGGTATTGCCGTAGCGGATGCCTATTGTTTAGTAGAACTCGATTTGTCGTTTGAAAAACAAAGGATTAAGGATGTTGATGCAGAAAAGGATAGACTGCAAGAGGCAATTATGAAAGTAAAATTAGAATTAGAAGATATTCGAGCTATTGTCGATAGTAAATATGGTGCAGAAAAGGCAGCTATTTTTTCAGCACATTTATTGTTGATAGCTGATCCAGAAATTTTGGCATCCATTGAAACAATAATAAACGATGGCTGGAATGCAGAATATGCTGTCCAAGAAACCGCCAATACATATATTGAAATGTTTGAAGCAATGGATAATGGATATATGCAAGAGCGTGCGGCAGATATTCGAGATGTTTCAATGCGCTTACTAGCTAATTTGTTAGGTATAGATATATTGGATTTTAGCCGTATTTCCTCAGATGTCATTATTGTTGCAAATGATTTAACGCCATCTATCACGGCACAATTAGATACAACCTATGTTAAGGGCTTTATTACTAATACAGGGGGGAGAAGTTCACATTCAGCTATTTTAGCCAAAATGATGGAGATTCCCGCAATTGTTGGGACAAAAACAGCCACACAAGATATCGTGCAAGGGGCTTCAGTTATTATTGATAGTATGAATAGTAAAGTTATTATGAATGCTACAGAAGAAGTACTCAATGACTACTTGGAGAAACAGAAAGCGTACAAAGAGGAGAAAGAATTACTGAAGCAATATCGTTTAAGTGATAGTGTGAGCGCTGATGGTTATCGTGTAGCGATTGCGGGGAACATCGGGAAGCCACAAGATGTTGACTTCATTCTTGAAAATGGTGGGGATGGTATCGGACTATTCCGTACCGAATTTTTGTACATGGATCGTCATCAATTGCCGACAGAAGAAGAACAATTTATCGCTTACAAAACGGTTCTAGAAAAAATGCATGGCAAGCCAACTGTTGTGCGCACATTAGATGTAGGTGGCGATAAAAACCTACCTTATTTAAAACTAGACTATGAGATGAATCCATTTTTAGGTTTTCGTGGAGTGCGTCTTTGTTTAGACAAGAAGAACATTTTCCTTACACAATTACGTGCTCTATTAAAAGCAAGCATTTATGGGAATTTGAAAATAATGTTTCCAATGATAGCAACACTCGATGAATTTAGAGAGGCAAAAGCTTTATTATTCGAGGAAAAACAAAAACTAATAAATAGTGGGTTTGCAGTATCGGAAACGATTGAAGTAGGTCTTATGGTTGAAATTCCATCTGCGGCAATTATCTCTGACTTATTCGCCCAAGAGGCGGACTTTCTATCGATAGGTACGAATGATTTAATTCAATATACATTAGCGGCAGACCGTATGAATGAAAAAGTTTCGTATTTGTATCAGCCGTATCATCCTGCCATTTTAAGACTTGTGCAAACAGTTATTGAGGCTGCACATAAAAATGGCAAATGGGTAGGAATGTGTGGTGAAATGGCTGGAGATGAAATAGCTATTCCAATTTTGTTGGCGCTTGGATTGGATGAATTTTCAATGAGTGCTCCGTCTATATTAAAGGCACGTGCCCAAATTGCAAAATTATCTAAAATGGAACTAACTGAACATCTTGAGCAATTACTTACACTTAAGACAGCTTTTGAAGTAGAAGCTTATGTGAAAACGTATTTATTATCATCGTGTCATAATAATCAATAGTTAATCAGACGAACAAACAAGAGGGTGGGAAATTATTATTACAGCGGAACGACATCATATTATTTTAGATTTATTAACTCGTCATGGTGTAGTTGAGTTGCAGAATTTAGTGCAAAGAACAAAAGCATCCGAGTCCACAATTAGAAGAGATTTAGCACTTTTAGAAGAGCAAGGACTGTTGAAGCGGATTCATGGAGGGGCTACTCATCCTTCTTCCAAAATTGATGAACAAACTATTCAAGATAAATCATTCATTAACCTTCATGATAAGCAAATCATTGCTAAAGCTGCAGCGACAATGATTAGTGATGGGGATTGTGTTTATTTTGATGCAGGATCGACTGTTTCTGAAATGATTCCATTTGTCACTAATAAAAAAATCGTCGTTGTAACAAATGGCTTGATGCATGTTGATGCATTAACTACAGCTAAGATTCCAACTTATATATTAGGAGGAAAAATAAAAATGAATACGAAAGCAATAGTTGGCTCTGTAGCGCAAGAAAATTTAAAACAGTATCGGTTTGATAAGTGCTTTTTAGGTATAAACGGTATAAATGTAAAGTTTGGATATACAACGCCTGATCCTGAAGAAGCAGCGCTTAAGAAAACTGCAATGGAATTAGCAGAAGAAACGTTTGTTTTGGCTGATAGGAGTAAGTTTTCAGGCATATATTTTGCGAAAGTAGCGGATGTAGAAAAAGCAAGTATTATCACAACGAATACGGATAATGAAACTATAAAAAAATACTTTGAAAAAACAAGCTTGAAGGTTGTGACATCATGATTTATACAGTAACGCTGAATCCATCTATTGATTTAATCATTGAGGTGGGCGATTTTCAAATAAATAAATTAAATCGTATTGAGCGTGACAGTAAATTTCCTGGTGGAAAAGGAATTAATGTATCACGTGTATTAAACACGATTGGCATTCAGTCTGTGGCATTAGGTTTTATTGGGGGTTTTACAGGAGCATACATTCAAAACACGTTAGAAAGTGAAGGGATTCAAACGGATTTTGTAAAAATACAGGAAGATACTCGAATAAATATTAAGCTGAAAACTGGGAGAGAGACTGAATTTAATGCTCAAGGGCCAGTTCTAACCGAACAAAATATACGGGAATTGTATAAAAGGTTAGAGAATTTACAAGAAGGCGATTTTTTAGTTTTAGCAGGTAGCATCCCCCCTTCACTGCCCAAAACCTTTTATGCAGATTTAACGAGGAAGTATCGTTCACGTGGAGTGAAAGTAGTAGTGGATGCGAGTGGAAAGGTTCTTGCTGAAGTAATACGAAATAATCCCTTTTTAGTAAAACCGAATCATCATGAATTAAGCGATTTGTTCGGAGTCGCAATCAAAACCTTGGATGACATCATATCATACGGCAAAAAGGTTGTAGAAATGGGAGCTGAAAATGTTATTGTGTCGATAGCTGGCGATGGCGCATTGCTATTTACAAAAGGTGAAGTTTACAAGGCTACTGTTCCAAATGGGGAAGTGGTGAATTCTGTAGGCGCCGGAGACTCGTTAGTAGCAGGCTTTATTGGCACTTATATAAAAGAACTTGACTTTATTAAAGCGTTCCAAGTTGCTGTAGCAACGGGCAGTGCTACTGCTTTTAGCGAGGATTTAGCATCTAAAGAAAAAATTGATTTATTATTAGCACAAGTAGCTATCAAAAAAATTTAATATAGGTGGTGTAGTCGACTATGAAAATTACGGATTTATTAAAAAAAGATACCGTTATTATCGATTTGGCTGCTACTAGCAAAGATGCAGCTATAGATGAAATGGCTAAAAAATTAGATATAGCTGGTCGTTTAAAAAATTTTGATGGATTTAAAAAAGCGATCTTAATGAGAGAATCTCAGAGTACTACTGGTATTGGAGAAGGGATTGCGATTCCCCATGCGAAAACAGATGCTGTAAAAATACCATCCATTTTATTTGCAAAGTCGGTGGAAGGTGTAGATTTTGAATCGTTAGATGGACAACCAGCCCATCTTTTATTCATGATAGCAGCAAGTGCTGGGGCTAATAATGAGCATCTAGAGACATTATCTCGCCTTTCTTCTTTATTGATGGATGCAACGTTGCGTGACGATTTATTAGCGGCACAATCTCCAGAAGATGTGATTCGTATTATTGAAGCAAAAGAAAACGAAGAAGATAGCCATATAGGGTCAAATGGAAATAAGGAAGACAGCGAACAACTTATTCTAGCTGTTACTGCATGTCCTACAGGTATTGCTCATACATATATGGCTGCTGATGCATTAAAGGCCAAAGCAAGAGAAAGAGGAATTACAATAAAGGTTGAAACAAATGGTTCAACGGGGGTTAAAGACGCATTAACAGCTGAAGAAATTGACAAAGCAATAGCGATTATTATTGCGGCTGATAAACAAGTGGAAATGAACCGTTTTGCTGGTAAGCATATAATTAAAGTGCCTGTTGCAGTGGGTATACGTAAACCAGATGAGTTGCTTGACCGTGCTTTAAATCAAGATGCACCAATCTTTAATGTCACAGGTGAAACGAAGAGCCAGCATGAAGAAACCATGGCCGAAGGAAAGTTTAAGGAATACTTTTATAAACCACTAATGAATGGTATCTCAAATATGCTACCATTTGTTGTTGGTGGGGGGTTATTAATTGCTTTATCATTCTTAATCGGAGGTATTAATGCGGAAGGTCCTTTTGCTGAAGCCCTAAATTTAATAGGTGGTGGAAATGCCTTTGCATTATTGATTCCAGTATTAGCTGGATTTATTGCAATGGGTATTGCAGATCGCCCAGGTTTAGCACCAGGGATGGTTGGTGGCTTCTTAGCAGCTTCAGGCGGTGCAGGGTTTTTAGGTGGATTAGTGGCAGGATTTTTAGCAGGTTATGTGGTAATAGGCTTAAAAAATCTATTCTCTCATTTACCACAGTCATTCGAAGGAATTAAGCCTGTTTTATTATTTCCGTTTTTTGGTATGTTGATAGTTGGCTTAATGATGATTTTTGTTGTAAATACACCGGTGAAATGGATTATGGATGGATTAACTGCTTGGCTAAATAGTTTAAGTGGAACAAATATAATATTATTAGGTATTATTCTTGCAGGTATGATGGCTGTTGATATGGGTGGCCCTATTAATAAAGCTGCCTTTACATTTGGAATAGCAATGATTGATGCTGGTCATTATGCTCCTCAAGCAGCGGTCATGATTGGGGGGATGATTCCACCTCTTGGAATTGCTCTTGCTACAACTTTCTTTAAAAATAAATTTACGGTAGCACAACGTGATGCCGGTAAAACAAACTATGTTATGGGGCTTTCCTTCATAACAGAAGGAGCAATTCCATTTGCAGCAGCAGATCCTATACGTATTATTGTAAGTTCTGTAATCGGTGCAGCGATTGCAGGTGGCTTGGCATTATATTTTGGCTGTACATTACAAGCTCCACACGGTGGCATTTTTGTCATTTGGGCAGTGCACAATCCACTTATGTATCTAGTATCATTAGTAGTTGGTGCAGTTGTAACGGCAGCTATCGTTGGATTGTGGAAAAGACCAATTGAAGAAAATATAAAAGGTATATAACCTATTTTTAATAGAATAAATGTTGAGGATTAGTAAATAATCATAATTTGCTCACTTTGAAAAGTACCTAAAAGTACTCGTCCGATCGTACACAAAAAATGAAAAGCGTCTTTCCTAAGCTAAACCTTCCTTTTTATAGTATAATAAGCATAACAACAGCATTTGCTTGCGATGCGTAGTGGAAAGGATGATATTGTATGGCAGAGAAAGTAGGACAATCTTTCGTACAACCAACTCCTTCTGGTAAAGAAGAGCTTGGGAAAATTGAAGTAGCTGCAGAAGTGATTGAAATTGTAGCTGGAATCGCGGTTAACGAGGTAGAGGGTATCGCAGCAACTCGTGGCAATATTGCAACTGGCGTCGTTGAACGTTTCGGTAAAAAAGTACACAATAAAGGCATTAAATCAGGTGTCACAGAAAATGGAGAAATCGCAATTGATGTATTTTGCTCAGTAAAATACGGCTATTCGATTCCGAAAGTGGCAAAGGATGTACAAACGCAAATTCGCCAAGCAATTTTAAATATGACTGCACTTGAAACAGCAGAGGTGAATGTACATATTACAGGTATTCACTTCGAAAAAGAGGAAGTAATAATACAATAATTAAAAGAAGAGGGGCTGCCAGCGTGGTGAATAATTCACCATAGCAGGCAACACCTCTTTTTTTGTGATTAACCACTTTAACAGTTATAAAGCGATATCTTTTGGTTTCCTCCAGAAAAATGCGAGGATAATACCGAAAACTAAGACGATTGTAGCGAAGTAATATGGATAGTTTAAATCAATGTCGAATAACATGCCGCCAATGATTGGGCCAAAAATATTTCCGAGACTTGTAAACATTGAGTTCATTCCTCCGACAAAGCCCTGCTCATTCCCCGCGATTTTAGATAAATAAGAAGTAACGGCAGGTCGGATTAAATCGAAGCCGACAAAAATAAAGAATGTAACAAATAATATGGCAAAATAATGATTAACCATTGTCATAGCAAATGTCAGCGCTGCAGAAAGGATGAGTGAGTAGCGAATTACGTTGATTTCACCCATTTTCTTTGTAAGCCAATCAAATAATAACAACTGTGCAAGTGCGCCAATAATTCCACTACCGGTAATAATAATGGCAATATCCGATGGTGTAAATGCAAATTTATGATCGACGAATAAACTAAAGAGTGATTCGAATGCTGCTAGACCAAAGGAAAGGACAAAAATAAGCACAAACGCGATAAAGTATAAAGGACTAAAAACACGCTTTGCACTGCTTAAAATAGAAGGAGCAGCTTCTGTGTCATCCATTGCACGTGTAGGTTCTTTTAATAGTGTAAACGATAATATTGCCGCTATAAAACCGAGTACACCTGCAGCGTAAAAAGGTAGACGTGTGCCGAATTCTGCTAAAAATCCACCAAGTCCTGGTCCAATAATAAAACCAGTGCTAATCGCTGCACTCATATAGCCAAGTGCTTTTGGGCGCTGTGCCATTGTTGTGATATCAGCGATAAATGCAGTTACTGCGGGCATGATAAAAGCAGCACTTACACCACCAAGCATGCGTGATATAAATAAAATTTCAATTGAGCGGCCCATCCCGAATAAAAGTTCTGAAAGTCCAAAAATAATTAGACCAACAACAATCATAACTTTTCGGCCAACTCGATCGACTAGTCTTCCTGCGATAGGCGATACAATAAGTTGGGTAATGGCAAATGCTGCAACCATATAGCCAACGACAGAGCCTGTTATATTCAGTTCATTCATGATAGTTGGCAATACGGGAATAACCAATCCTATCCCTAAAAAGGCAATGAATAAATTGGATAACAAAATAGTTAAGGTTAAAGCTTGTTTCTTGTTCATTTTTCTCTCCTTCAACATTTCACAATACATGAGATTGATAATCTACTAGAAGATTTCCTTCTAATACAATAAACCCTATAGTAACTATAGGGTCAAAAGATTTGTTTTAATTTTTGTTATTTCTTTCTAGGCAGTATTAGTGTGCAAGTAAAACGCAATAGTTATACAGTGTACATCAATTAAAAACCTGTTAAAAGAGGGGGTAAAGCGCAAAATAGAAGGCTAAATAGCATTTTGTCTAATTTTTAATTCGACAATAAATTTCTTTTCACGCTCAGTTGAAATTGTTGTAGGCATATAAAATTCGTAAACGGTTGATTCAAATGATGCTTTCTGAGAATCTACATGTTTTTTTAACTTTTCGTAAAAAGAAAAATACGTATCGGGATGGTAAATAAAAGCAATGCAAGCATACTTACCTCCTTGTACAATCGTTTGCTTTACGTTAGCTGACAGTTTAGAAAAAGTCCGTTCCGTTAATAGTGGTGTGAATATTGCATCATAAATAATGTCATTCACATCTTGATAATGCGCGAGCGGAAAAATACATCCATATCGACTATTTAAGACACTTCCTTCGTTTTCAATGATTTTTGTTAATGTTCCATAATACGTATTGGTGCTAGATGTAGGCGTAAGTTCAGTCGTAGTAACTTGTAATATAGGCATTTCTTCCTCAAAACGTGTATAGACCTCTCCGAAGATTGGAATTTCAATTTGCTCTTGCATCTGTTTTTTCGTTTTTAATAAGGTATATTTCACTTCGTTGAGTCGTGAAATTTTCTCCTCCAAACGTTGCTCTTGCTGTTCTAAAAAGCCAAGTAGCTCCTCAGATGTCAGCATCAGTGCCTTTTTTATGTCCTCTAGCGAAGTGCCAATGTATTTGAGCGATTTAATGATATCCAAATAAAAAATCTGACTATCTTTATAATAGCGATAATTGCTAGCGGAATCGGTATAAGCAGGTTTAAACAAATCAATTTGGTCATAATATCGCAGTGTTTGCACAGATAGATTTGCTAATTTTGCGACCTCACCAATAGTATAATAATGTTCTTTCATAGTTGGCCTCCACTAGTGTTAATATAGCATTTGCTGTTAGTTTATTTTTAGACATAAAAGTTTATTGAAAATATTATAGAACATTTTAGACTTCTATCTATTACAAAATTTAATGTAGCTCCTAATAATAAGGAAGTTAATAATTATGTCAATAAAATGAAGACGGAGTTTTAAATAATTTCGGCTGAAAATGAAAATGGTTTAGTCATGTTGTACAAGGTTTCTTAAGTTAAGCAGTTTGCTTTCAATTACAGAAAAAATTTGAATCAGCTAGGATTGTCTACGATTTTGGGGAACCTTAAATGGTGTTTTTCCGTATTAATAATTGAAAGATTTATTAAAGAAAAAACAAAGGTAGCATTTCTTTTTATTTATATCAACAAAGTTGAAGAGAAAAATAAGTAGAAAGTTGCTTGAAAAAGGTTTCAGATTATTGAAAACTTGCTTGAATTCGTGTTTCTCGTATGAATTTATGCTATTATAAACCTTAATGCCACTTAAGAAGGAGAGCTTTACATGAAACGACATGAAGCACGTGAAAAAGCGTTGCAAGTTTTGTTTCAGCTAGACAATACTGATCTTACAGTCGAAGAAGCAAAAGAACATATTAAAGGTCAACCTACAAATGCTTTCTACGAAAAGATTATTAATGGAACAGCTGAACATTTAGAGGAAATTGATGCGGCATTATCGCAGCATCTAGAAAAGTGGTCACTTGCCCGTCTACCGAAAATTGAGAGAACAGTTTTAAGACTAGCTGTATATGAACTTTTATACATGCAAGAAACACCAAAAAGAGTAGTACTTAATGAAGCAATCGAGTTATGCAAAACATTTGGAGACGATGGTTCGTCGAAATTTGTCAATGGCGTACTTTCTAAATTTACAGAACAATAAAAACGTGTTGAATTGGAAGGAGTAACTAAGGTTTATGTCAAGTGCAATTATTAATGGTAAAGAGATTGGTCAAGAAATTCGTAATTCAGTAGCAGAGCGCGTTGCTCGATTAAAAGAGCAAGGATTAACACCAGGCTTAGCAGTTGTTCTAGTAGGGGACAACCAAGCTTCGGCTACATATGTGAGAAATAAGCAAAAATCTTGTGAAGCGATTGGAATGTTTTCGGAGTTAATTAAACTACCTGAGGAAACGACACAAGATGAGCTTTTAGTGCAAATTGAATTATTAAATAATCGTGAAGATATTCATGGGATTTTAGTACAATTACCACTGCCAAAACATATTGATGAGAATATTGTTATAGCTACAATCGCTGTTGAAAAAGACGTTGATGGCTTCTCGCCTGTCAGCGTTGGGAAGATGATGCTTGGCCAAGAAACATTTTTACCATGTACACCGTTTGGCGTGATGAAACTTCTTGAATATTCAGGGATTGAAATCGCAGGTAAGCATGCAGTAATTGTTGGTAGAAGTCATATCGTAGGGAAACCGATGGGCCAACTATTATTACAAAAAGATGCAACAGTGACATATACACATTCAAAAACACCGGATTTACCTTCATTCACAAAACAAGCGGATATTTTAATTGCAGCGGTTGGTCGTGCGAATTTTATTACAAAAGAGCATGTCAAAGAAGGGGCTGTTGTTATTGATGTCGGTATTAACCGTGATGAAAACAACAAACTTTGCGGGGATGTAAACTTTACAGAGGTTGACGGTATTGCATCTCACATTACACCAGTACCAGGCGGTGTAGGACCGATGACAATCACAATGTTACTCTTCAACACAGTGCAGGCAGCAGAAATAAAACTTGCAAAATTAAAGTAATAAATTAAAATAGAATCTTTCGTTTGCTTAGAGAGCCATCTCAGTACTTTTGAGGTGGCTCTCTTTTTGCAAAGTACATAGTAGACTAGAGATAGAGCGTAGTGAATCGCTGATAGAACAGAGAATATAGCCGATAGAAGTAAGTGAATCGCTGATAGAACAGAGAATATAGCCGATAGAAGTAAGTGAATCGCTGATAGAACAGAGAATATAGCCGATAGAAGTAAGTGAATCGCCGATAGAGCAGAGGAAATAGCCGATAAAATAAAGCCAATCGCTGATTAACCAAAGGTAAACTTTGAAAGGCAGACACTTAGTAGCGTTTTTAATACGAGCCAAGATGGGAATAAATATGTTACAGTATTGTTTTCAAGTAGTCTGAAAGACAGACGTTTTTTCTATTGAAACTGTATTTTCTCACGTCAGGCGCATTAAAAAATGTTATGATAAGTGTAGTTTTGTGAAAAACTTGATTTTAGTAAAGGAGCCGAAAATAATGTCATCAGCTTCTTCATATTTAACTGTAAAAGCGTTAACGAAATATATTAAACGAAAATTCGATGCTGATCCACATCTGCGTGAAGTGTATGTCAAAGGTGAGTTATCAAATGTGAAAGTACACCAATCTGGACATATTTACTTTACTTTAAAAGATGATGGGGCACGTATTGCTGCAACGATGTTTAAAACCGCAGCAACAAAATTAGCTTTTGAGCCAAAAGATGGCATGCAAGTATTTATCCGAGGCGATGTAAACGTTTACGAGGGCTATGGTACATATCAATTATATGTGCAGGAAATGCAACCCGATGGTATCGGTAGTTTATTTGTTGCCTTTAACCAACTGAAAGAACAGCTTCAAAAAGAAGGGCTTTTTAAACCTGAATGGAAGCAGCCAATTCCGAAGTTTCCTGAAAAAATCGGTGTTTTAACGTCCACTACTGGTGCAGCAATTCGTGATATTTGTACAACATTAAAACGACGCTATCCACTTGCTGAAATAATCATTTATCCAACACTTGTACAAGGAGCACAAGCTGCGCCTAGCATCGTTCAAAATATCGAACGAGCTAATCAAGATGCATTATGTGATGTATTGTTAGTTGGACGTGGTGGGGGATCTATTGAAGATTTATGGGCGTTTAATGAAGAAGTAGTTGCACGCGCCATATTTGACAGTCGGATTCCAATTATTAGCGCAGTAGGGCATGAAACCGATACGACGATTGCCGATTTTGTGGCAGATTTGCGTGCGCCGACTCCTACTGCAGCAGCTGAAATGGCTGTTCCTGATCAGCAGGAGCTATATCAACGAGTATTGACGCAAAAATCACAGCTCCACCAAATTGTGAGGGCGCAACTTATAACAGAACGACAACGTCTAAATAAGCTACAGCAGTCTTATCCTTTAGCGATGCCAGATAGATTGTATCGTCCATTTACAGAACGCTTAGCACAGCTTGAGACGACTTTACAAAAAGCAATGCAAGTTGATTTGATGAAAAAAGAAGCAAAGCTACAAAAATTGCATAGCGCTGTGGAGCAGCAATCACCGAAAAAGGCACTTGTTTTTCATCAAAGAGAGTTGGAACACCGTGTTCAGCAGCTAACACGTTCAGCTTCACAATATGTGACAAAGCAGAAGCAACAATTTGAGGCATCTGTGCGAACACTTGAAGCTTTAAATCCACTTGCTATTTTAACGAGGGGATTTACTGTGGCCTACAAAGATGACAAAGTGTTGAAATCGTCTACTGACTTAAAGCGGCAGGACCAACTAACACTGTCCTTCCACGATGGGAAAGTAATTGCCGAAGTGACAAATGTCTTGCCAAATAATAAGGAGGAATAGAAATGGCGAAAAAGCAACAAACATTCGCAGAAGCAATGACGGCACTTGAAGAAATAGTCCGCCAATTAGAACAAGGTGATGTACCATTAGAGAATGCGATTGATTTATATAAACAGGGCATGGAGCTTTCTCAATTTTGCCATAGCAAACTACAGCATGCCGAAGAACAACTAATTTCAATTGTCCAAGAGACAGGTGAAACAACAGCATTTGATCCGCTAAAGGGAGAGAACTAGTTAAAATGAACGAACAATTAAAACATTTTATCCAAAGCAACACACCACAAGTAGAAGCTGAAATGTTTGCACTTGTTGAAAAAATTGACGCACCGACCAATTTAAAAGAGTCGATGCTATATTCATTAAAAGCAGGAGGCAAGCGTATTCGCCCACTGTTTGTATTAGCAGTTTTAGAACAATACGGGAAAGACAGTAAAGCAGGGCTGACAGTAGGTGCCGTTATTGAAATGATTCATACGTATTCTTTAATACATGATGATCTACCAAGCATGGACAACGATGATTTCCGTCGTGGTAAGCCAACTAACCATAAAGTATTCGGTGAGGCGCTAGCAACACTTGCAGGTGATGCATTAAATACATTAGCATTTGGCATTTTAGCGCGCATGGATATTGCGGCAGAGCAACGAATAGAACTTGTAAATCTTCTAAGCGTAGCAGCTGGTGCAGAAGGAATGGTTGGCGGTCAAGTATTGGATATGGAAGGTGAGCAACGCCAGCTTAACTTAACTGAACTAGAGCATGTCCATGTTAATAAAACTGGAGCTCTATTAAGATTTAGTATTGAATCAGGTGCAGTTCTAGCTAATGTTTCGCAAGAAGATCGAGCTACTTTAAAGGAATATGCGCATCACATCGGCTTAGCCTTCCAAATTCAAGACGATATTTTAGATATTGAAGGAACAACAGAAGAATTAGGCAAAACTGCAGGTAAGGATGTTGCTAGTGATAAAAGCACATATCCTGCATTATTAACTTTAGCGGGTGCTAAAGAAAAACTTGCTGACCATTATCAGCTCGCAATAGCAGCGCTTGATAAGCTACAAGTAGATGTAAGCTTACTGCGTGAGTTTGCAGCCTATATTGTTCATCGTAAAAACTAAGAGAAAAAAAGGGCTTTACAGGTCAAGAATATGCTAGAATAGGTGGGGACGTTTGCCAATAGGCAAACAATAAAGTGTTCGTACTTTTAGCATATGGATAACACTGTTATAATGGTGGAAACACGATTGCGGTGAATAATTTATTGAAAAGGTGTGTGAGAAAGGTGGATTTAAACAACATTTCTAGTCCATCCTTTTTAAAAAACTTAGATAAGAAAGGCCTTGAACAGCTTGCAAAAGAGATTCGAACTTTCTTAATCGAAAAATGTTCTGTCACAGGTGGTCATATTGGACCAAACCTAGGTGTTGTGGAGCTTACAATTATGCTTCATAAAATGTTTGACAGTCCAAAAGATAAGTTTTTATGGGATGTTGGCCACCAAGCTTACGTGCATAAAATTTTGACAGGTCGTGCGAGTCAATTTGACACATTACGTCAGTTCAAAGGGCTTTGTGGTTTTCCGAAGCTTGTGGAGAGTGAACATGATGAATGGGAAACAGGTCATAGCTCGACATCGTTGTCAGCAGCCATGGGTATGGCAGCAGCACGTGATATAAAAAATGAGAAAAACTTCGTCGTACCGATTATTGGGGACGGTGCTTTAACAGGCGGTATGGCGCTTGAAGCTTTAAATCATATTGGGCATGCAAAAACAAACATGATTGTCATTTTAAATGATAATGAAATGTCCATCGCTCCGAACGTCGGAGCATTACACAATGTATTAGGACGTTTACGTACTGCTAAAGAATATTCAAAAGCAAAAGAAGAGCTAGAATCGTTAATCAATAAAATTCCTGTTCTAGGTGGTAAGCTTGCTTCCACTGCTGAACGTTTGAAAGACAGTTTGAAATATTTAGTAGTTTCTGGTGTCTTTTTTGAGGAATTAGGATTTAAATATTTAGGTCCTATTGATGGTCACGACTTCGAAGCGCTTGAAACAACATTATCTTATGCTAAAAAAGTAAAAGGCCCAGTTCTTGTTCATGTTATTACGAAAAAAGGGAAAGGCTATAAACCAGCGGAAGATGATACAATCGGTAACTGGCACGGAACAGGTCCATATAAAATGGAAACTGGTGCATTTGTAAAATCCGAGACAAAAGGTCCTGCTTGGAGTAGTTTAATCGCTGAAACTGTTCGTAAAATTGCCCATGAGGATGAACGTGTTGTTACAATCACACCTGCAATGCCTGTCGGCTCAAAATTACAGGGCATTCAAAAAGATTTTCCTAAACGCTTTTTTGACGTGGGGATCGCTGAGCAGCATGCTGCCACAATGTCGGCAGGTCTAGCTACTCAAAAGATGAAACCGTTTTTAGCTATTTACTCAACATTTTTACAACGTGCTTATGACCAAGTTCTTCATGACATTGCACGTCCCAATTTAAATGTTTTTATTGGGATTGACCGTGCTGGTTTAGTTGGTGCAGATGGCGAAACACATCAAGGCGTCTTTGATATTGCATTCCTTCGTCATATTCCAAACATGGCGATTATGATGCCAAAGGATGAAAATGAAGGTCAGCATATGGTGAAAACAGCCATTGATTATAATGGCGGTCCGATTGCCCTTCGTTATCCACGCGGAAATGGGATAGGTGTCCCGCTTGATGATGAGCTGATGGCTTTACCAATTGGTAGCTGGGAAGTATTACGTGAGGGGAAAGATGCTACCATATTAACATTTGGTACAACTATTCCTATGGCCATGAAAGCGGCACATATGCTTGCTCAACAGGGCATAGAAATCGAAGTAGTAAATGCACGTTTTATTAAGCCGATGGATGAGGATATGCTGCATCGCATATTTACTAGCAATAAGCCAGTGTTAACGATTGAAGAGGCAGTATTACGAGGTGGCTTTGGTAGTGGCGTATTAGAATTTGCCCATGACCACAGTTATTTAAACGCAATAATCGATCGTATGGGCATACCTGATCAATTTATTGAGCATGGAAATGTCGATCAACTGCTTGAAGAAATTCATATGACAGCAGAAGATACAGTGGCACGCATGCAAGTGTTACTACAACAAAAACAGCAAGTAGGTTTAAATAAATAATGACAAAACAACCGAAAGAACGTGTAGACATTTTACTTGTTGAGCGTGGACTGTGTGAAACACGGGAGAAGGCAAAACGATCCATTATGGCAGGTCTTGTCTTTTCCAACGAGATACGCATCGACAAAGCAGGAGAAAAAATCACCATAGATGCTCCGCTACAAGTAAAAGGTTCTGATTTAAAATATGTGAGCCGTGGAGGCTTGAAGTTAGAAAAAGCTTTACAAATTTTTGATATGTCTGTAGAAGGAAAGCTGATGCTTGACATCGGCTCTTCTACAGGTGGATTTACCGACTGTGCCTTACAGAATGGTGCTAGACATTGTTATGCGCTAGACGTTGGTTCCAATCAGTTAGCGTGGAAAATTCGCTCGGATGAACGTGTAACCGTTATGGAAAAAACAAATTTCCGTTACACAACAGCTGCTGATTTAACTGAGGGCTTACCAGAGTTTGCCACTATAGATGTCAGCTTCATCTCTTTATCATTGATTTTACCAGTACTAAAAACGGTATTAATGCCTGGCGGCGATGTCATGGCGCTAGTAAAACCACAATTCGAAGCAGGTAAAGAAAATGTAGGTAAAAAAGGCATTGTCCGTGATAAAAAAGTACATCTCGATGTTTTAGAAAAAACAGCTGCTATGGCAACAGAAGTTGGCTTTGTGGTAAAAGATGCTTCTTATTCTCCAATTACAGGTGGGGAAGGAAACATTGAATTTTTATTCCATCTAGTGAATCCAATTGCTGATGAGGTTATCCAGCCATATACAGCTTTTAATGCACTCGTCGAAGAAGCGCATAGTGCACTAAAATAACACGTGCTCAGTAAGTAGAGCCGTGTTTTTTCTTGTGCTTTTATGCTGGAGATGGTAGTGTAATTATACAAATATTTAACTATTTATAAGAGGTGAACGATATGAATAAAGGACAAAGACATATACGAATTCGAGATATTATTGCGAATCATGAAATCGAAACACAAGATGATTTAGTCGATTTTTTAAAGGATGCAGGCTATAATGTGACACAAGCAACGGTATCAAGAGATATTAAAGAATTGCACTTAGTGAAAGTGCCATTGCAGGATGGACGTTATAAATATAGCTTACCCGCAGACCAACGATTCAATCCTGTACAAAAATTACATCGTGCGCTAGCTGATGCTTTTGTGAGTATTGACGGTGCATCACATTTTCTAGTCATGAAAGCACTTCCTGGTAACGCGAATGCAATTGCTTCATTACTTGATCATTTAGATTGGCCAGAAATTTTAGGTACCATTTCTGGAGACGATACAATTTTGATTATTTGTCGTGATGAAGGTGAACGTGAAAATACAAAAAATCGCTTATTGGACATGCTATAAAATGTAACTTTAATCGGTGTATAATCTACCTTTTAATAGTAAAGAGAATTTCAATACTACAGATGCTTAATTTTTTCCATAAAAGGGTATATGCATCTGTTAGTACGAATTTCAATAGCAGTTGAATTTAATTCAGAGGTGACCTTTTGTGTTAAGAGAGCTTAGTATTCGAAATTTTGCCATTATTGAGGATTTAACAGTTAGTTTTTCAGATGGGCTAACTGTGTTGACAGGAGAAACTGGTGCAGGTAAGTCAATAATTATTGATGCGGTACATTTACTTGCTGGTGGTAGAGGTAATTCGGAATTTATACGTCATGGTGCAAAAAAAGCCGAATTAGGTGGGCTATTTCAAATTTCAAGTGCTGCACATCCTGTATATAAAAAACTGGAGGAAGCAGGCATTGAAATAGAAGAGGATTCCATTATATTGCGTCGGGACTTAAATGACTCGGGCAAAAGTGTCTGTCGAGTTAATGGTAAATTAGTGCCATTATCGGTTTTGCGTGACATTGGTGCAAGTCTTATTGATATTCATGGTCAACATGAAAACCAAGAACTTATGGATGAAAAGCAACATATTTATTTACTCGATCATTTCGCGGAAGAACAACTAGCACCAATTCTTGAAAAATACAGTAAACAATATAGCGAATATCGTGCATTGAAAAAAGAATTAGCGACAATTTCTATAGATGAGCAGTTAATGGCTCAGCGTATTGATTTGTATCAGTTCCAAATGAAAGAACTTGAAGATGCAAATTTAAAGCTAGGTGAAGAAGATGAGCTTCTTGATGAACGTCGTCGTCTTATGAATTTTAATAAAATATTTGAGCGCTCAAGTGCCGCTTATGAAGCGATTCAAGGTGAAACAAAAGGTCTTGACTGGATCGGCGCAGCAATGGGTGCATTAGATGATGCAGCGACGATTGATGAACAGTTTAAAGAGGCATCTGAGTCAGTAACAACTGCCTTTTACGCACTGCAAGATGCAGCATATCAAGTGAAAAACGTTTTAGATGAGCTAGAATTTGATCCGGCGCGCTTAAATGAAGTTGAGCAACGCCTTGCGCTGTTCCAAAACTTAAAGCGTAAATATGGCTCAACAGTCGAAGAAATGATTGCCTATTATGAAAAAATTAAAACTGAGCTTGGTGAGCTTTTAAATCGCGATGAAATTTTACAAGTAAAAGAACGGAAAGTACTTGAGATGGAAGTCGTATTAAGCGAACTTGCAGAAGAACTATCACATGTTCGAAAAGAAGCGGCAAATGACTTAAGTGAAGCCATTATGGCAGAGCTACGTGAATTACATATGGAAAAAGCAAAATTTATTGTAAATTTTGATGCTTTACCTTATTTTGATGTAAATGGTAAAGATCAAGTTGTATTTTATATTTCAACGAATGTCGGTGAACCACCTAAATCTTTACCGAAAATTGCTTCTGGTGGAGAACTATCACGTATGATGTTAGCACTAAAGACAATTTTCTCATCTTCAAACGGTGTGACGTCCATCATTTTCGATGAAGTGGATACTGGTGTAAGTGGTCGAGTGGCGCAAGCAATTGCTGAAAAAATTGCAGCCATTTCGGTTAATTCTCAAGTGCTGTGTATTTCACATCTTCCACAAGTGGCAGCGATGGCCGATCATCATTACTTTATTAAAAAAGAGGTTGAACATGATCGTACATTTACATCATTAGCTGAAATTGATACCCATGCACGTATTGAGGAAGTGAGCAGAATGATGTCAGGTGCAGAAATTACCGAATTAACTTTACAGCATGCGACAGAATTGTTAAAGATGGCTAACGAACGAAAAAAACATATGCGCTAACTTTTTGAAAAATCCAGAGGCAGGTCAACTGTTTCTGGGTTTTTTTCATTTTGCGCAAATATTTACCGCTTATAAGAACGGTACAACAACACATAGTATAAAGACAAAATTCAAAAGGAGGTGTCGTATGAATCGTCGTTGGCGTCAATTTGTCATTTTGCCTATGCTCATCGTTTTGTTATTTATGCCCATACAGGCTTTTGCGGCCAAAAAATTAATACCGATGGGCGAAGCAATTGGAATTCAACTTCAGTTATCACATGTCTTTGTTGCTCATGATGTGTTGTTAGCTTCCAATCAATGGATGAAAGGAGGCGCTGTTATTGAAAAAATAAATGATACAGCAGTCAAAACACTTGCTGAGGCCAAGCAAGCAATTGCTCGTCAAGGGCAACAAAAATGGACGATAAAAAGTGAAGGTAAAGAAGTTACAGTTGACTTACAAAAACAAGAAGCAGAACATGTCATCTCTTTTTTAAAGGATGAAACAGATGGAGTAGGAACATTGACATACATTGATCCAGAGACATTAAATTACGGAGCGTTAGGCCATCAAATTGTCGATTCAACTCTTCAAGAAGCACCTGTTTTCAGAGCAGGCTCCATTTTTTTAGCATCCATTCAGCAAATCCGTAAAAGCCTACCTGGTCAACCCGGCTACAAAATATCCTCTATTGAAAAACATCAGGAAAGATTAGGTAGTATCGATAAAAATACGGTGTATGGAATATTTGGCCGTTGGGAAGATAGTTATCAACAAAGATTGCCAAAAGCCATCGAAATTATGCATGCAAAAGATATAAAAATGGGTCATGCTGAAATCTATACAGCCATTGAAGGCAGTAAAGTCGAAACATTTTCTATTGAAATTACCAAAGTGGAAAATGAAAGGCTTGAATTTATTGTCTCTGATGAGAAGCTCATTGAAAAAACAGGTGGAATTTTACAAGGTATGAGTGGTAGCCCAATCATACAGGACGGGCGCTTTGTTGGCGCTGTCACACATATGTTTGTAGAAGAACCGAAAAAAGGGGCAGCTATTACAGTGGCTGAAATGTTAAAAAAATCATCATGAATGGGATGGGGCTGCCTTTGGTAGCTCCATTCGTTCTTTCTTGAAAAAATTAGGTTAAACTAGCTCTTTCCCTAAGTATTTCATGTTGTTTGCTGACCAGTTTCGCGATACTTAAAAAAAAGTGTAGTTTTATCTCAGTTTTTTCACTAAAATAAGGGGTAAGAGCATTCGACAATTTGCAGTTAAGTATCGTAACTTGTCGAGAAAAAAAGAAAGTATCGGACTACATACTCATTTTTGGAAATAGAAAAGGTTTTTAAAGCAAAAATGTCGAAAATTCCACAGTGTGTCAAAATAGACATTAGGGGTAAAAGGTTTGTGCTTTGAATAGTCAAAGCAAAGTCCAGAAGGAGGAATTGAAATGACAAAGGTAAAAGTGGCGATAGCAGATGATAATCGAGAATTATTAAAAACAATGGAGCAGTATTTTCAAGGTCATCCCGAAATTGAAATCATAGCAACTGCTTCAAACGGGAAAGTGTGTCTTCAAATGCTTGAAGAGTTTTCTCCTGATATTTTATTACTGGATATTATTATGCCTCATCTAGATGGATTAGCTGTTTTAGAGGCGATGTACCAAAATGATCGCATGTCTTCCATACAGGTCATCATGCTAACTGCATTTGGTCAAGAAGATGTCATGAAACAAGCAGTGGATTTAGGTGCATCATACTTTATGTTAAAACCGTTTGAATTTGATCAGCTCGTTCAAAAAATATTGCATTGTGCTGGACAAAAGGCAGCAATACCGAAAAAATCAAGTGTATTACAGCCGACAACTCCTCAAAAATTAAATCAGCATCAGCTTGATAGCACTATTACAGCGATTATTAAAGAAATCGGAGTTCCTGCACATATTAAAGGTTACTCTTATTTACGTGAAGCTATACAAATGGTGTTTGAAGATATCGAGTTATTAGGATCTGTGACGAAAATCCTTTATCCTGAAATTGCAAAAAAATTCAACACAACACCATCACGTGTAGAACGTGCCATTCGTCATGCCATTGAAGTCGCATGGAATCGTGGCAATTACGAGTCTATTTCGTCGATGTTTGGCTATACAGTGCACCATTTAAAGTCTAAACCAACAAATAGCGAATTTATCGCGATGATTGCGGACAAGATTCGTATTGATATGATGGCGAGCTAAGAGCTATCTCTATGTTTATGGACGGCAGGCTAGCGCGGAATAGCCAGTAAACTTATTTTATGTATTGATTATATAATGGTAATTTTAACGCCTTATTAAGCAGTTTACGCCGACTGTTTAGGGGGCGTATTTTTTTGTCTAAATGTATATTTATAGATAAAACGCTCGTAAATGGATGAACAGAAGGGCGAGAAATAGAAATTAGACGCGAAGTGTAATGAAATTCACAATATGGCAATTAGTGCGTTAGAAGTGATTGATTCTATGAATACTTTAGTCTGTAATATTGTAGTAAAATGTAAGATATACTATATAAAGGTTGAACAATTGGAGGGAGCATAAATGGGGCTTTTTGATGGTTTGATAGGAAATGCAAGCGAAGTGAATTTAGATAAATTACAGGAAGAAATGAAAGAAATATTAATACCAAATGAGACAATTCAAAATGCATATAAAATTATTAGAGATACATTTATCTTTACGAATAAGCGACTAATCTTAATCGATAAACAAGGGGTAACAGGTAAGAAAACGGAATATCATTCGATTCCATATAAGAATATTCTTCATTTTTCTGTTGAGACGGCGGGGACATTTGATTTAGATGCTGAGTTAAAAATTTGGGTATCAGGTAGTCAGGTTCCCATTCAGAAAAATTTCAATAAATCCACTAATATCTACAAAGTTCAAAGTGTATTAGCAGAATACGTGTTAGTGTAGCAATTTTGACGGTTAACAGTTAGCTGTTAATCGTTTTTATATGCATTCTCCTATCAACTAGAGTTGAACTACCTTAAATAAAGGAAGCAGTCGATGACATAGATATTTTAGCGAAACTTTTTGAGCAGTCTTGAAAAAATGAAGAAGCGCTTATGCCGTGGTATTATTGTTGCTATAGAATTAAACAGGGGGATACAAATGAAAAGTGTAAACTTTCAGCTTGACCATCACAATTCATTAGAATTAACACAAATAGATGAGCAATTATTTGAGGTCCGACTCGAAATGAATGGCCGTATTAGTCTTTTCTATATGACGCGCGAACAATTGGGTGCTGATGGTCGAATTGAAGCGCTTCAGAAGCGATTAGTTAGTGATTTTTTTCCAGATAGCAACTAAAGCGAAACAAATTAGCCATAATATTCGTTAAACGCTCCTTTCTAAAAGGGCGTTTTTTAGTAGACAAGACCTAAATCAAAATTATCGCTAAGTGGATAGCGCTTTTTCTTTTTTTCTTTCCTTTATTGCGGATTACCTAAAATATGACTGTATTTTTATACATTCCACACATTTACACTTTTGCAATGAAGGAAAACTTGCTTTTTTATAGGATATATCGTCTATTTTTTAGAGGAAAATTGTATGAGCTATATGAAGTACTTACTGATAAAGTAGGGGTATTTTCTTTATGAGTAGTGACAATTGTCTCTAAACAAATGTAAATAGATTGTATATACTTACATATAGAGGGAAGGAGGAGGTAGCGTGATTCTAGTTCGAAATGATAACTTCGAAATATCGGAAGAAAACGGAAAGGTATTTATGCTTACATATAGTGCGGGATTTCCATTAAAAGAATTTGATGGTATCTTACGTAGTCATCCACGACTAAAGTTATCTAATTTTTCTATTTTAAAAACGGTACTAGCGACAGAAAGCACTAGTCCTGTTGAAATTGGACGCTGGCTTCCAAATGTTGAAGCTGAAATTGCACGAGATAAAATGTCTGCCTCTATATTTATATATGAAACACATGATTATATTCAAAAGAATAAAGAAAAGTTAACAGCACAAATTACCGATACACTAGCTAGCGAAGGCATAACCTATGGCATTATAGATTTTGATATTTTGAAAATTGAGCCAGGAAAAGCGTTTTTAATTGCACAAGGCACATCACCTGTCGCAGGCATGGATGCGCAAATTACATACTTACCAAAACCAGAGAGAAAACCCGTTATTCGAGATGATGGAAAAGCTGATTACTATGACATGAATTTTATTTCAGAAATTTCTGAAGGATCTTGGCTTGGGGAAAAAATTCCTGCAACGTTGGGCGAGCCTGGTCAAAATGTACTCGGTGAAATGATTGCGGCAACACCAGGTCGTGATTTTCCCATTCGATATGATAAAAAGTCAGCCTATGAAGTAGAAGAGGATGATAAAATTGTCATTCGCTCAAAAATTGCAGGTGTGTTAGACGACGTTAAAGGAATGATTGGGGTTAACCGACATTTACCTATACATGGAGATGTGGGCGTTGAGACAGGCAATTTAGAGTTCAATGGCTCTTTAAGTATTAAAGGCACCGTTACTACGGGCTATACAGTTATTGCGACTGGAGATATATCAATCGAAGGGGCAGAAGGTGTAAGTGGAGCTAAACTGATTAAATCGATCGAAGGTGATGTATACATTCGGGGAGGTATTTTTGGTTTGGGCTCAACGCTTGTAGAAGCGGGAGGGAATATTTTCGTTAAGCACGTAAATGAAGCTAATTTAGTAGCAGACGATAGTATTCATATCGGCTTTTATTCACTAGGGTCGCAGCTTACTGCTCATTCAATTTATGTTGATGAGCGAAAAGGTAAAATTATTGGCGGACGTGCTGTTGCCAAAAATACAATCGTCACAGCAATCTCTGGTAATCGACTAGAGAGAAGAACGGATTTAATTATCGAAAGTGTTAATAAACAGGAAAGTTATGCTTTGATGCAAAATAAAGCAACTCAGCTAAAGCAACAGCAAACTGAAATTTCAGAACTTGAAGCGAAGATTACGAGTTTATTACCACTTCTTAAGCAAATGTCAACACAACAAATTGCCTCATTTGAAGAAACAAAACAGCAATTATCAAAATTGAAGGCAGAAGCGGTGACAATGGACCGTGAAATAAAGTTAATGATGGACGAAATGCGTCATGCTGGGAAGGAAGAAATTATCGTAACAAAAGAAGCCTACCCAGGTACGTATATTCAAATTGGAAAGAAATCCTCGTTATTAAATAATATGACCAATGGTAAATTTTTACTTGAGTTCGGTGAGTTAAATGTATAATGCATTGTTCATCCCTGTGTTTGCACATCGAGGGGCGTCTGCTTATGCTCTCGAAAACAGTTTCAAAGCTTTTGAAAAAGCGTTAGAACTAGGCGCAGATGGGATTGAATTAGATATTCAGCTATCAAAAGAAGGAATTCCTGTTGTCTACCACGATCCGCAATTATCAAGATTAGTAGGCTCCAATAAATTGGTAAATGAATGCACGATAGCGGAACTACAAAACTTTAAATTAGGAAAACCATTGAGAAGATTGTTTTCAGCGTATCGGATTCCAACATTTGATGCAGTTTTAGCATGGGCAAATAAACAGCAGCTACCTCTTAATATCGAATTAAAATCGACCATTCTTGACAATAAGGATGCGCTCGTTCAATTGCTTCAAGGACTTATTTTACCTAAAGGTAGTCATTTTTCTTCATTCCATTATGAGCTTTTAGAGGTTGTGAAACACCATGCGCCACATTTTGAAACTGCACTTATCGCTACTAAAAAATTGAAATGGGATTTGCTATGTGATTATAAGGCAATTGATTGTGTCCATATGCATAAAAGATATTATAAGCCGCAATATTTAGAGGCTTGTGTAACCAGTTCTAAGACATGTCGTGTTTATGCGATTGATGGTAGTGAAAAATACTTGACGAATCCGCATTCATCTGTAGTTGGTTGGATTACAGATTTTCCTGATAGGGTAATCACCGTTCAGCAACGTCAATAAAAATAGCTATCCAGTAAGTCACATTGAGTGACTTATTTGGATAGCTATTTTTATTTTTTTTGGAAGCGCGGAGCCACTTTTCCGTTTTTTCGGTCGCGGTGTAGTAAAAAGCCTGCGAAAAAGCCAAAGCCTACAACAAAGAAAATGATGCCAATAACAAATTGCAGCCATAAAAATGGGAAAGGTGAGATGAGCTTACCGAATAATGTATCACGCATAAATTTAATGCCACCTGCAGCCATTAGACCTGGAATAAGCATTACAATAAACGCAGCAAATCGAGCCATGCATGTCCCTCCTCATACCTAAATATAATTGTACCTGTCGATATGGGAATGTCAAGAAAGCCTATGAATGTTAGCAGTCTAGGAAACGTGAAGGAAGAAGTTATAAAACTATTAATCGTAACTGAATTTTTAGAAAATTCTTACTTAGTAGGAAAAGTGTAATAATAGTTGCGAAATTGTGAATTTGTCAGTATTGTAAAATTAAATGGAGCGATATTATCCATTGCAAAACAGTTTTTAATATTATTTTTAAATTTGATTGGGATGGGCATTAGGGGTTGCGCTTTCCAAAGCAAAGGGGCGAGTTTTCATGGAAATCTTCAAGTATATGGAAAAGTATGATTATGAACAATTGGTATTTTGCCAAGACGAAGCATCTGGGTTAAAAGCGATTATCGCTATCCATGACACGACACTTGGACCAGCATTAGGTGGTGCTCGTATGTGGACCTACGCGACAGAAGAGAATGCGATAGAGGATGCATTGAGACTAGCACGTGGGATGACATATAAAAACGCGGCTGCTGGTTTAAACCTTGGCGGTGGAAAAACGGTCATTATTGGGGACCCATTTAAAGATAAAAATGAAGAAATGTTCAGAGCTTTAGGGCGTTTCATCCAAGGACTTAACGGTCGCTATATTACAGCTGAGGATGTTGGTACAACAGTAACAGATATGGATTTAATTCATGAAGAAACAAACTATGTTACTGGAATCTCACCAGCGTTCGGTTCATCAGGTAATCCGTCACCAGTAACTGCTTACGGTGTTTATCGTGGTATGAAAGCAGCTGCAAAAGAAGCATTTGGTACGGATTCGTTAGAAGGTCGTACAATTTCTGTTCAAGGACTAGGGAATGTTGCTTACAAGCTTTGCGAGTATTTACATAACGAAGGTGCAAAACTTGTTGTAACTGATATTAACCAAGCGGCAATTGATCGTGTTGTGAATGATTTTGGTGCTAGAGCTGTTGCGCCAGAAGAAATCTATTCACAGGAAGTTGATATTTTCTCACCTTGTGCATTAGGAGCTATTCTGAATGACGAAACGATCCCACAATTAAAAGCAAAAGTGATCGCTGGTTCTGCTAATAACCAATTGCAGGATTCTCGACATGGGGATTATTTACATGAGCTAGGTATTGTCTATGCTCCTGACTATGTGATTAATGCTGGTGGCGTAATTAACGTCGCTGATGAATTATACGGCTATAATCGTGAACGTGCGATGAAACGTGTAGATGGTATTTACGATAGCATTGAAAAAATCTTTGATATTTCAAAACGTGATGGCATTCCTACTTATGTAGCGGCTAATCGTTTAGCAGAGGAACGCATTGCTCGTGTATCAAAATCGCGCAGTCAGTTTTTAAAAAATGAAAAAAATATTTTGAACGGTCGTTAACAGCTGTTCGTGAAAAGAAGTCGCATAGTCGACTTCTTCTCTTTAGATAATGGTAAATAAAGGATTCGCAAATTATAAATAGTCACAAGAAAAGATTACGCAATAACTTCAAGTGAACGTAATAAGGTGCACCTTTCATTTCAATGTCTTGATGTATAGAGATAGTTGCTTGTGGCGATACAGCTATTTCCTCAATGGATTTCACTGTCACACATGTTTGGAAGAGGGGCTTTAGCACTTTTCTCATAAGGAGGAATAAAAAATGGCTCAAAATTATGATGTAGTTATTTTAGGGGGAGGGACAGGAGGCTACGTAGCAGCAATTCGTGCAGCACAATTAGGCTTGAAAACAGCTATAGTGGAACGTGAACGACTTGGTGGTACCTGTCTACATAAAGGCTGTATTCCTAGTAAGGCGTTACTTCGCAGTGCAGAAGTGTATCGTATGGCGAATAAAACGGCAAGTGAATTTGGTGTAGATATCTCTGGGGTTACATTGCAATTCAATAAAGTGCAAGCACGCAAACAAGCAATTGTAGAGCAATTAAGCCAAGGTGTGAATACACTGATGAAAAAAGGCAAGATTGATGTATATGAAGGAACAGGGCGGATTTTAGGACCTTCTATTTTCTCACCAATGCCAGGTACGATTTCTGTTGAGATGCTAAATGGTGAAGAAAATGAAATGCTAGTTCCAACGAATGTTGTCATTGCAACAGGATCGAAACCGAGAGGAATGGCAGGGTTAACAGTCGATGGCAAATACATCATGAATTCTGACCATGCTTTGCAAATGGAGGAATTGCCAACGTCATTACTGATTGTCGGTGGTGGTGTAATTGGTATTGAATGGGCATCGATGCTATGTGATTTTGGAGTATCGGTAACAGTCGTTGAATATGGCCCATCAATTTTACCAGCAGAAGATGCAGATGTCGTAAAGGAAGTTACAAAGCAGCTTGAAAGTCGTGGCGTACGTATTGTAACAAATGCACGCTTAGATTCAGATAGCTACAAAATAGAAAATGATAACGTTTTCATTTCTGCGAAGCTTCAAGATAAAGAAGAACATTTCACGGCAGAGAAATTGTTGCTGTGTGTTGGGCGTGAAGCAAATATACATGGTATCGGATTAGAAAACACAGACATTGAAATAGACAACGGCTTTATTAAAGTAAGCGATTCTTATCAAACGAAAGAATCACATATGTATGCCATTGGGGATGTTATAGGTGGGTTACAATTAGCACATGTTGCCTCCCATGAAGGATTGTCTGCGATTGAACATATTGCAAATGGAAAAAAAGCGCCGTTAGATGTATTGAAGGTGCCAAAATGTGTATATTCATTCCCAGAAGTAGCTAGTATTGGTTTAACGGAAAGTGCTGCCCGTGAACAGGGCTATGCATTAAAGGTGGGCAAATTCCCATTTAAAGCAATAGGAAAAGCGCTTGTCAATGGAGATTCAGATGGCTTTGTAAAAATAATAGCTGATGAAGAAACGGATGACATTTTGGGTATTCATATGGTGGGGCCACATGTAACGGATTTAATAGGAGAGGCGTCATTAGCAAAGTTATTGGACGCAACTCCTTGGGAAATTAGTCAGGCAATCCACCCACATCCATCACTAAATGAAGTGTTAGTAGAATCTGCCTTAGCTGTTGATAAGCGGGCTATCCATTTTTAACTTGGATTGAGCCAAAGTCTTCTACATCTAGGAAACGGAAATAGGAACGATAGTTCGTTAAGAGCTCTCACCTATGTTAATTCAAGTTAAAAACCTTAGTAGATGACACAGATTTTATAAAGGGCTTTCTAGAAAACGCCAAAAATCTGAAGGCAATTACGCCAAGGTGTAAAAATACTGTCATAATTTAAATACTAAAGTAGCTTGTACATGGATTACAGGCACTTTAGCATTTTCTCTAATGCGAAAGGGGTGTTCATATGCAAGACGTTCAAATAAAACATGAAGATTTAGGTTTATCGACTGAAGATGTCCTTGCTATGTTCGAAACGATGTTAATGGCAAGAAGACTAGATGAGCGTATGTGGTTATTAAACCGCTCAGGTAAAATTCCATTTGTTATTTCTTGTCAAGGGCAGGAGGCAGCTCAAGTAGGAGCAGCTTTTGCACTAAATAAGGATATAGACTATATTGCACCATATTACCGAGATATGGGTGTTGTATTGCATTTTGGAATGACGCCAAAAGAGTTAATGTTATCAGCTTTTGCAAAGGCTGAAGACCCGAATTCGGGCGGCCGCCAAATGCCAGGGCACTTTGGACAAAAGAAAAATCGCATTTTGACTGGTTCTTCGCCAGTGACAACACAAGTTCCACATGCAGTTGGTGTGGCGCTTGCAGGACGTTTGCAAAAAGAGGATTTTATTACCTTTGTCACATTAGGAGAAGGCTCTTCCAACCAAGGTGATTTTCATGAAGGTGCGAATTTTGCAGGAGTGCATAAGTTACCCGTCATCATAATGGTAGAAAATAATCAATATGCAATTTCAGTACCAGTAGAACGTCAATTAGGTTGTGCAAAAGTATCCGATCGTGGTATTGGCTATGGGATGCCTGGCGTTACAGTGGATGGTAAATGTCCATTACAGGTTTATAAGGTCGTTAAAGAGGCAGCAGAACGTGCACGTAGCGGTGCTGGTCCAAGTCTAATCGAAACGGTGACTTTCCGTTTAACTGCACACTCTTCAGATGATGATGATCGTCAATATCGAACAGCTGAAGATATTGCAGAAGGTAAAGCGAAGGATCCGATTGTATTATTCGAGAAGTATTTACAAGATGCTGGCATTATGACTGAATCTCTTCGAAAAGAAATAGAAGACCGTATCATGGCTGAGGTGAATGAAGCAACGGATTATGCAGAAGCAGCACCGTATGCCCAACCAGAAGATGCCTTGAAATACGTATATGCACCAGTGGACGGAGGTGACGTGTAATGGCAGTTATGTCTTATATTGATGCGATTACATTAGCGATGAAGGAAGAAATGGAACGGGACGACCGCGTTTTCATCTTAGGGGAAGATGTTGGTCGCAAAGGTGGCGTTTTTAAAGCAACGACTGGTCTTTACGAGCAGTTTGGTGAGTATCGCGTATTAGATACACCACTTGCTGAAAGTGCCATTGCAGGGGTCGGTATTGGTGCGGCGATGTATGGGATGCGCCCAATTGCTGAAATGCAGTTTGCAGACTTTATTATGCCAGCTGTGAACCAAATAGTTTCCGAGGCTGCGAAAATCCGTTATCGTTCAAATAATGACTGGACTTGTCCGATTGTCGTGCGTGCTCCTTTCGGTGGAGGAATTCATGGCGCGCTTTATCACTCACAATCGGTTGAGGCTCTTTTTGCTGGAACGCCTGGTTTGAAAATTGTCATTCCTTCTACACCATATGATGCAAAAGGTTTGTTAAAAGCAGCGATTCGCGATGAAGATCCTGTGTTATTTTTTGAGCATAAGCGAGCATATCGACTAATTAAAGGAGAAGTCCCATTAGACGATTATACATTACCAATTGGTAAAGCCGACGTTAAGCGTGAAGGTGAAGACGTTACAGTAATAACATATGGTTTAGCTGTTCATTTCGCTTTACAAGCAGCAGAGCGATTAGCAGCAGATGGTATTTCAACGCATATTTTAGATTTACGTACTGTGTATCCTCTAGATAAAGAAGCAATCATTGAAGCGGCAAGTAAAACAGGCAAAGTTTTACTAATTACTGAAGATAACAAAGAAGGTAGCATTATAAGTGAGGTCGCAGCTATTATTGCTGAGAATTGCTTGTTTGATCTTGATGCACCTATCCAACGATTAGCTGGTCCAGATGTCCCTGCGATGCCATATGCACCGACAATGGAAAAGTTTTTCATGATTAATCCAGAAAAAGTAGAACGTGCTTTGCGAGATTTAGCTGCTTTTTAATTACTCAGATGATACTCCTGTATATTAGGAGAAAAATACTTAGTTGTAGTCTCTTTTTGAAGTAAGCGTTAGGGGCGCATACTCAAAATAGCAAAAGCCTCCGGCGGTCGTCACAGATTTTAAACTTGCTTGCTTTGTCAACGCAATATCTTGGCTAAGGTTACTACCGAGGCGTAATTGATGGGAGGAATAGGATAATGGCGATTCAAAACATTACGATGCCACAGCTCGGTGAAAGCGTAACAGAAGGTACAATCGAAAAATGGCTCGTGCAACCAGGTGATACAGTAAAAAAATATGATCCATTAGCAGAAGTTGTGACAGATAAAGTAAATGCAGAAATCCCATCCTCTTTTGAAGGGGTTATTACAGAGTTACTTGCTGAGGAAGGGCAAACGTTACCTGTGGGAGCCGTTGTTTGTTCAATCGAAATTGCAGGTGACGGTGAGTTACCTGAATCTCAACCTGCCAAAAAATCAACAGTAAGTTCAGCGATTCGGAACGCGGGTATTCAGAAAAAACAAGAGGCGCCAAAGGAAACGACGGTTGCCGTTTCGGCAGAAAAACCAGTAAGACAGCAAAAAGCGCGTTACTCACCAGCCGTACTTAGACTAGCGCAAGAACATGATATTGCACTTGAGCAAGTAGTTGGGACTGGAGAGGGTGGTCGTATTACACGAAAAGACCTTCAACAATTAATTGAAGCTGGCAATGTGCCAACGGCTAAAGATGCACCAACTTCTGAGCCAGTTGCCGCTGTTAGTAACCAACAAGTCACTCCATCAGAACAAGCTGCAAAACCAGTACCATCTGGCCAAGAAACACAAGCTGGTGATATTGAAATACCAGTTACAAACGTGCGTCGTGCCATTGCTAATAATATGGTGCGTAGTGCTCAAGAAGTACCACATGCTTGGATGATGATGGAAGTGGATGTAACGGATTTAGTTGCGTATCGAGATAGCATTAAGACAGAATTTAAACAAAAAGAGGGCTTTAATATTACTTATTTTGCATTCTTTGTTAAGGCTGTTGCACAAGCATTAAAAGAGTTCCCAATGATGAATTCAATGTGGGCAGGAGATAAAATCATTCAAAAACATGATATAAATATTTCCATTGCCGTAGCAACGGATGATGCACTCTTTGTCCCTGTTATAAAACACGCGGATGAAAAGTCAATTAAAGGGATTGCTAAAGAGATTCATGAGCTTGCTCAAAAAGTTCGCGCAGGCAAACTGACAATGGATAATATTAAAGGCGGTACGTTTACGGTTAATAATACAGGTGCTTTCGGCTCTATGCAGTCAATGGGCATCATTAATTACCCGCAAGCAGCTATTCTCCAAGTGGAAAGTATTGTAAAAAAACCTGTTGTTTTACCTGGCGGAATGTTTGCTGCACGCGATATCGTAAATTTATGTTTATCTTTAGATCATCGTATACTAGATGGATTAGTTTGTGGTAAATTCCTAAATAGAGTAAAAGAAATACTCGAAAATACAAATAAATCTTCGACGTCAGTCTACTGATGATTTGTCGGAAACCTGTTGTATAACGGTTTCCGATTTTTTTTTGCTTTTCGAGTAGCAAATTGTCATGTAGAATAACAAATAGAAACTACTAAGGGGGGAAGCTGATTAAGCGTCCGCATGTCAAACAACATGAAAAATATTGAATTTGAAAAGCCGTCCTATTCAGAATGGCAAGATGCAGCAATCAAAGCTTTAAAAGGGAAACCATTCGAGTCTCTTTTAACGAAAACAAGTGAGGGTGTTACGTTAGAACCGCTTTACACGCAAGAAAGTTTAGTAGCCAAACTAGGTGATGAGCTAGATAAACAAGTTGCTACAATCCGTTCCCTACAAAATAGCGAAGTATTTCGTGTGGCACAGCAAGTGTATGCTGAAACAAGTGAAACATTCTTCGCGCAGCTTGATGATAGCTTAGCTCGTGGCAATGAGGTAGTGACAGTTGATAGTCGTGTAAACTTTGAATGGACTGAAGAAATATTGGCACAACTAGCTACATATTTCTCTGAATATTCGTTTAAAATGACGGTAAAAAATGAAAATGACCCTTTACTGGCAGTATTCAACAACATACCAACTGAACAACGACAAGATGTAAACGGCTTCATTATTTCTAACAATCCAATTAAGCTTGTAGGATTGCCAAATGTACGTACGTTAAGTGCAGATACAGTGTCTTTCCATAATGAAGGTGCTAATGCTGTGCAAGAATTAGCATATGCACTTGCAATTGCGGCTAAATATGCAGAGCAAGAAGAAAGCTTTGAAGCTTTTGCACAAAAATTTTATGTTTCATTTGCCCTTGATACGCAATTCTTTACAGAAATCGCTAAACTACGTGCTTTTAAAGTACTTTGGAAAGCGTTCTCATCAGCTTATGGTGTGACAGAAAATGTAAAAGTTCCAACACTTGCTGAAACTTCGCTTCGAAGCTTCTCTAAATTGGATGTTTACGTAAATTTACTTCGCGCTGCAAATGAAGCGCTTTCTGGATTAATTGGCGGTGCGGATGTCTTTACAGTTCACCCACATGATGCATTAACGAAACCGACAGAGCAATCTGTACGTATAGCGCGCAATGTATCTCTAGTATTAAAAGAAGAAACAAATGTGTTAAAAATAACAGATCCTGCGGGTGGTTCATACTTCATTGAATCATTAACAGCTGACTTCGTAAAAGAAGCTTGGGCATTATTTTTAGAAATTGAGGCTGCTGGTGGTATAGATGCTTATACAGCTTCAGGAAAATTAGCTGAAGCGTTAGAAGCATCTTATCAAGCACGCATTAAAGCTGCACAAACACGCAAACAATCGGTTATCGGTACAAATATTTATGCAAATCCTGCAGATGTACTTGATAGCGAAACAAACCCACTATTTGCAAATATTAAGCGAATTACGATACCGTTCGAGCAACTGCGTTTACAAATGACTGCAGCCAATGTGAAAACTGGCATCTTAGCATTAGGCTCACTAAAAAGTTCTAAACCTCGTGCTGATTTTGTATCTGGTTTCTTAAATACTGTTGGTCTTGTACCCGAAAAAAGTGAACCAGCTGTAACTGCTAAAGAAGCACTTGCTTGGTTAAAAGCTACAGACGCAAAATATGTAGTTATCGCAGGTAATGATGATGCTACAAAAGAAATGGTTCCTGCAATTTTAGCTGAAAAACCAGCACACGTGATTGTAGACGTAGCAGGTAAATTTAAAGACGAAGAAGAAGCTTGGTTAGCAAATGGCTTAAACGGCTTTATTTTCGCAGGACAGAACATCATTGAAAAATTAAATTCGGTGTTCGCTAGCATGAAGGAGGTCCAACGATGAGCAAGCCAAATTTTAGTGCAATTGAAATCGAAAAAGTATTAACAGCAGAAGCTCCTGCGGCTTCAGACGACAAATTCATGACAAATGAAGGTATTGAAATTAAAGATATTTATACAAAAGATGATATTAAAGATGTAAAACACTTAGATGATGTTGCAGGTATTGCGCCAAATACACGCGGTCCATACCCTACTATGTATGTCGCACGTCCTTGGACAGTTCGTCAATATGCAGGTTTCTCCACTGCGGAAGAATCCAATGCGTTTTACAAACGTAACCTTGCAATGGGGCAAAAAGGTCTTTCAGTAGCCTTTGACTTAGCAACACACCGAGGATATGATTCGGATCACCCACGTGTAACAGGTGATGTTGGTAAAGCAGGGGTAGCAATTGATTCAGTAGAAGATATGAAAATTTTATTCGATCAAATTCCTTTAGATCAAATGTCTGTGTCAATGACGATGAATGGTGCCGTACTTCCGATACTCGCATTCTATATCGTTGCTGCTGAAGAACAAGGTGTTACTCCAGAACAGCTTGCTGGGACAATCCAAAATGATATTTTAAAAGAATATATGGTACGTAACACGTATATTTACCCACCAGCAATGTCGATGAAAATTATTGCAGATATTTTTGAATTTACAGCTAAGTTTATGCCAAAATTTAACTCTATTTCGATCTCAGGCTATCATATTCAAGAAGCGGGTGCTACAAATGACATCGAGCTTGCTTATACATTAGCGGACGGTCTTGAATATGTTCGGACTGGTTTAAAAGCTGGTATTGATATTGATGCCTTTGCACCACGTTTATCATTCTTCTGGGCTATCGGGATGAACTATTATATGGAAGTTGCGAAAATGCGAGCTGCTCGTCGTATTTGGGCACAAATGATGTCTACGTTCAATCCAAAAAATCCAAAGACATTGGCATTACGTACACACTCACAAACATCTGGATGGTCTTTAACAGAGCAGGACCCATTCAATAATGTAACGCGGACATTAATTGAGGCGAATGCTTCATCTATGGGCCATACGCAATCTCTTCATACGAATGCACTAGACGAAGCAATTGCATTACCAACAGATTTCTCTGCACGTATTGCACGTAATACGCAACTATTCCTACAAGAAGAAACGGCTATGACAAAAGTGATTGACCCTTGGGGTGGCTCATATTATGTTGAGAAATTAACAGATGAAATCACAAAGTCTGCATGGGCGTTAATCGAAGAAATTGAAGAACTTGGTGGTATGGCAAAAGCAATTGAAACGGGCCTTCCAAAAATGAAGGTTGAAGAAGCTGCGGCTAAACGTCAAGCGAAAATCGATTCTAAATCTGAAACGATTGTAGGCGTGAACAAATATCGTTTAGAAAAAGAGGAACCAATCGATATTCTTGATATCGACAACACACTTGTTCGTCAAAAGCAAATTGAGCGTTTAGATGCCATGAAAGCTTCTCGTGATGAGGCAGAGGTTCAAAAACATCTTGCTCGCTTAACGAAAGCAGCACAAGATGGTGAAGAAAACTTACTTGCAATAGCGGTAGACGCTGCACGTGCTCGTGCATCGCTAGGAGAAATCTCTGACGCTATCGAGATAGTATCTGGTCGTCATAAAGCAATCATTCGCTCTATCTCAGGTGTTTATTCTGCAAACTTCTCGGATGAAGAGCAAATTACAGAAGTAAAAAATATGACAGATGAGTTCCTTGAAAATGAAGGTCGTCGCCCACGTATTTTAGTAGCGAAAATGGGACAAGACGGGCATGATCGTGGTGCTAAAGTAATTGCAACAGGCTATGCTGACTTAGGCTTCGATGTCGATATTTCACCACTATTCATGACACCAGAAGAAACAGCGCAAATGGCTGTTGAAAATGACGTGCATTGTATCGGTGTATCATCACTCGCAGCAGGACACAAAACTCTCGTGCCAGCGTTAGTTTCTGAACTGACAAAGTTGGGCCGTGAAGATATTATCATTATCGTTGGAGGCGTTATTCCAGCACAAGATTATGAATTCCTTTATGAAGCAGGGGCAGTGGCAATCTTTGGACCTGGTACAGTTATACCAGTTTCTGCAATTAAAATAATTGAGGAAATTTATAAACGTTTAGGTTACGAGGAAGTGTCTAAATAATGGACAAAAACAAAGAGATGCAGGAAAGTGCTCTATTTGTCATGGATGGCGTGGAGGCATCTCACGATGGTATGCAATATGGTGTACCAAAAAAATTCCGAAAGAAAAAAGCTGACAAACTTGATATTCAAGAGCTTGCACGAAATGTCCGTGCAGGCTCACGTGTACAATTGTCAAAAGCTATTACACTCATTGAAAGCTCAAATATGACTCATAAAGTACAAGCGCAAGAGCTATTACAGGAGCTTTTACCGCATACAGGCAACAGCGTCCGTATTGGTATTACGGGAGTACCAGGCGCAGGGAAAAGCTCTTTCATTGAAGCTTTCGGAACGATGTTATGTGAGATGGGTAAAAAAGTAGCAGTCCTTGCAATAGACCCGAGTTCTTCGTTATCGGGGGGCAGTATTTTAGGCGATAAAACACGCATGGAAGAACTGGTGAAAAAGCCGAATGCGTTTGTTCGCCCGTCACCGTCTGCTGGTACCCTAGGGGGTGTTCATAAGAAGACGCGTGAAACGATGCTTGTCTGTGAAGCGGCTGGGTATGATGTGATTTTGATTGAGACGGTTGGTGTTGGTCAAAGTGAAACATATGTCCGAGGAATGGTTGATTTCTTCTTATTGTTAGTATTGACGGGTGCAGGAGATGAACTGCAGGGCATGAAAAAGGGCATTATGGAATTAGCAGATGCCATTGTTGTGCATAAGGCTGATGGTGATAATGTGCGACTAGCGAAAAAAACCGTTTCCGAATATAAGCAAATATTGCATTTCCTTCAACCCGCAACGCCAGGATGGATGTCTACTGCTATGCCAGTTAGTTCGTGGGAAAAAAAAGGACTCGATAAAGTATGGAATACAATCGGTGACTTTAGACAAACGGTGGAAGCGAATAATTACTGGTCCATTCGCCGTCAAAATCAAACGAAAGATTGGTTCCAATCCATGATTACAGATCATCTCATTGATGCATTTTATGGGGATCCAAACCGTAAAGAACAAGTACAGTTACTAGAGCGCCAAATTCTTAATGGACAATTGACAGTAACGCAAGGTGTAGATCGTTTATTTAGCGATGAGCAAACACAGAAATAATGTACGCTTTTATATGAGCATGTAGGTGCACAAACTCGTCACTTACTGCTATGATAGGAGATGTATGAGTGCTATCTAAAGCATCTTAAGCTTAAAGACAAGCGCGAAATTGAAAGGAGCTATCGCTTTATGAATATGGATTACGATTTATTTATGCAAGAAATTTTAAAAACAGCACGTGCTGAAATTGAAACTGCAGGTTATGAGCAATTACGCACACCTGAAGCTGTTGAAGAGGCGTTTGCTCGTCCTGGTACAACATTAGTCATGGTAAATTCAGTATGCGGCTGTGCGGGAGGTATTGCTCGACCAGCAGCAGCACAATGCGTGCATTACGATAAACGACCAGATCATTTAGTTACTGTATTTGCAGGTCAAGATAAAGAAGCTACAGCAGCTGCTCGTTATCACTTCGGTGAAGACCACCTACCATCTTCTCCATCATTTGTACTTTTAAAAGATGGACAAGTTGTAGCAGAAGTTGGCCGCTATGAAATTGAAGGGCATGATCCAATGTCGGTCGTGACAAACTTACAAGCAAATTTTGAAGAATATTGTGAAGAGCTTTAATATTTTTCAATATCTATGTAAGGCAAGATTAAATAGGGTTTAGCTATTATTCATTTGGCTAGAGTGACATGTGCACTTTAGTCAAATCCTTTTGGAATTTTTGTAATATTGGCTAAATAAAAGTCTTGCTGATTAAAAAGTTTTACTAGATAAGAAAAGCTTCTAATGAATAATTATTCGTTATGAAAGTTGCAGGATGGGAGGCAGTCGACTTGAAGAAATTTTCAATCGGCTATCGTACATTAAAAACAGCAATCGGTGCAGCTATTGCCATAGCGATTGCGCAGTATTTTGAATTGGCTTCTTATGCTTCAGCTGGTATTCTAACGATCCTATGTGTGCAGCCAACAAAGAAAAAATCACTTCATGCTGCTTATACCCGCTTTGTCGCAAGCATAGTCGGTATGCTGTATGCATTTTTAAGCTTTGAGCTATTTTCTTATCACCCTCTAACATTGGCAGGTATGCTTGTATTGTTTATCCCGACAATTGTGTCGTTAAAGGTAGCAGATGGTTTCGTCTCTAGTGCGGTCATAATTATGCATATTTACGCTGCAAAGGGCTTTACGTTAGCTCTTGTTTATAATGAATTTGCTTTGATGGCTATCGGGTATGGTACGGGAATAGCGATAAATATGTATATGCCAGATATTCAAAAGGAATTAAATTACTATAGAGTTAAAATAGAGGAACTGTACAAAAAGATTTTTTTAGAAATTGCCAGCTATTTAAGACAAGGCGATACATTATGGGATGGGCAGGAAATTATTCAAGCTATTAAAACGTTGAATGATGCAAAATCATTAGCTTTTAAAGATGTTGAAAATCATTTTACACGAAGACAAAATGATTATTATCTTTACTTCGATATGCGTGAACAGCAGCTTGAAATAATTGAACGAGTACTCCCTAAAATAACTGCACTACCTGTTATAGTACAAGAAGCGGAAATCGTTGCGGACTTCCTACAAGACCTTGGTGAGCATGTCCATTCAGGAAATACTGCAGGTCGTTTTAGGGAGAAATTAGAGCTAGCAAAGAGAGATTTTGCTGAATTACCTTTACCGACAAATCATCAAGAGTTTATTGCTCAGGCTGCGCTTTATCAATTCATTGAGGAAATGGATCGTTATTTAGAGATAAAGCAATCATTTAAGGGTTTAAAGGTCAAAGGAAAGCGCCCACAGTAATGTGGACGCTTCGCACTTTCTTAAACTAGCATCGATAAACCAAATGCAAGAGATGAGATTACCATAATGGCAATCATAGCATAAACTACGATTTTCTGAAATTTTTTATTACTCATATGCTCGTTCGCTCCTTCTTTTCTTATAAATAGTTTAGCAAATCTGAAAAATTTCTCAAGTAGTAGAGTTTTGACAAAAAAATCTGTAAAATAGGGTATGTACCATAACAGAAGGAGATGTCACCATGGAGAAAGTAGACCATATTGGGATTGCAGTGCGCGATCTTGATGAACGCATTACATATTATACAGAAACTTTAGGTTTAAAGTTACTGAAAGTAGAAGAGGTTGAATCTCAGCAAGTCCGTGTTGCATTTATCGACGCTGGCAACGTGAAACTAGAATTACTAGAACCGATGAGCGAAAAAAGTACGATTCACGGATTTATCGAGAAACGTGGCGAAGGCATTCACCATGTAGCATTCGGTGTAACAGGTATTCGTGAGCGTATGGCGGAACTTCGTGATAAAGGCGTGCGCCTCTTATCAGAAGAGCCAGGGCCAGGTGCTGGTGGTGCAGAGGTTGCTTTCTTGCATCCTAAATCATCTTTCGGTGTGCTATATGAATTATGTGATAAAAGCGGAAAAGGGGAAAAGTGATTAGTATGGATATGTTCGATAAAATTAATGACTTATATGATCGTAAGACGGTAATTGAACTTGGCGGTGGCTATGAACGCATCGAAAAGCAACATGAAAAAGGTAAGCTAACTGCGCGTGAGCGTATTGAATTATTACTCGATGAAGGTACGTTTTTCGAAATTAACCCATTCATTACACACCGTACAGTCGATTTCGGTATGGACAAACTAGAAGGACCTGGCGACGGCGTAGTAACAGGATTTGGTAAAATTAACGGACGTCCAGTTTACTTATTCTCTCAAGATTTCACTGTATTCGGTGGAGCACTTGGTGAAATGCACGCTAAAAAAATGGCGACAGTAATGGATCTTGCTGCTAAAAATGGCACACCATTCATCGGCATTAACGATTCAGGCGGCGCACGTATTCAAGAGGGTGTACTTTCTTTAGACGGTTACGGACATATTTTCTACCGTAATGCAATCTACTCTGGTGTTATTCCACAAATCTCAGTCATTATGGGACCTTGTGCAGGTGGAGCAGTTTATTCTCCAGCTATCACAGACTTTATCCTAATGGTCGATAAAACATCTCAAATGTTCATTACTGGACCAAAAGTTATTGAAACAGTAACAGGTGAAAAAATTTCTGCTGAAGACCTTGGTGGCTCTAAAGTAAATAATGCAGTAAGTGGTAACGCTCACTTCCGTGCACCGTCGGAAGAAGCTGCCATCGATCAAATTAAACAATTATTAAGTTATTTACCACAAAACAATAAAGAAAAAGCACCACGCCAGGCACGTCCTGAAGGGGACGATTACCGTCCTGAAATCGTGGACACTGTTCCAATCGAAACAACTCGCCCATACGATGTGCGTAAAGTAGTGGAACAAGTAGTAGACGAAGGTTCATTCATGGAAGTTCACTCTGAATTTGCGAAAAACGTAGTAGTAGGCTTTGCGCGTATTGCAGGTGAATCAGTAGGTCTTGTATGTAACCAACCTAAAGTATTAGCTGGCGGTCTTGATATCGATTCTTCCGATAAGGCAGCCCGTTTCATTCGAACTTGTGATGCGTACAATGTACCAATCATCACATTTGAAGACGTTTCTGGATTCTTCCCAGGCGTAAAACAAGAGCATGGTGGAATTATCCGTCATGGTGCGAAAATCCTTTATGCCTATTCAGAAGCAACTGTACCAAAAATTACAGTAATTTTACGTAAAGCATATGGTGGTGCATACGTTGCACTTAACTCTAAATCAATTGGCGCTGACCTAGTATTCTCTTGGCCAAATGCTGAAATCGCGGTTATGGGTGCAGCGGGTGCTGCAAATATCATCTTTGCGCGTGAAATTGCGAAGTCAGAAGATCCTGAAGCAACGCGTGCAGCAAAAATTGAAGAATACAAAGAGAAGTTTGCCAATCCTTACGTGGCGGCATCTCGTGGTATGGTTGATGATGTTATCGATCCACGTGATACACGTATTAAACTTATACAAGCTTTAGACATGCTGTCAAATAAACACGAAACACGTCCAGAGAAAAAACACGGAAATATTCCGCTATAATAATGGACAAACCCAGTAGCCATTTGGTTGCTGGGTTTTTGTATGAGAGATAACAGATTCGGAACAAAAAAGAATTTTATAAAATGGCAGATAATTGAAACATTTCTTTCGCTCATTCGTACAAATACAAAAGGGGAGTTGAGATGAATGGAATGGCAACAATTACAGACTGAGCAGGAAACACTTCAAGGACAACTAAGAAATGCTAATAGATTAAGAGAGCAGAGGTTTTTAATTGAAGGGCAAATCGAGCATGCACAGCAGGAAATTACTAAGCATTCTACTGAACACAATCAAATTCGTATGAAACTTGATAAACTAGAGGGCTTTTCGTTTATGAATATGATTCGTACATGGACTGGGCAACAAGACGATTTGCGCGCAGAGAAAATCGATAAGGCAGCCATTCTAGAATTGAAAATCAAGGAAGCGGAAAAAATGCTGAAAGACTTAACATTTGATTTTGAACAGGTTAATCAAAAGCTCAAGCAAATTAATGAACAACAACTTCAAGAAGCATTAAACATTCTACATATAAAAAAGAAAAGCTATCTCCAATTACATGAACCCGAAGTTGCCCAGAAAATAGAACAGCTTGCAAATGAAGAATTTATAACGAAGCAGTTAATCTCAGAAATACAAGAAGCGGAAGATGCAGGTGACATTGCGCTTACTAAACTGGGGCAGGCTGCTGCATCACTACACTCAGCGAGCGGATATTCGACATGGGATACGTTTTTTGGTGGAGGTCTTATTGCCACACATTTAAAGCATGATGCGCTTGATAAAACGGAAAACTATCTCCATAGTGCACAAATTGCCTTGCAACGCTTTCATAACGAATTGCTGGATGTACAGGACATGTCGACAAAATCTTTGCAAATTGAAACAGATGGCTTTGTGAAATTTGCAGACTACTTCTTTGATGATATATTTTCGGCTTGGTCAGTTCATTCCAAAATATCTACAGCAAGAGAGCAAGTATCCAGAGTACAAGATGATGTACATAATACAGTTAGACGTTTGCAGGAAAAGCATAATAGAGCACTGGAATATTTGGAAACACTACAAATGGAAAAGATAGAGATATTACAACTATAAAAAAGCCTGTGGAAAGAGCTTCTCATACTCTTTTCACAGGCTTTTATGCATTTTTGAATATAAAATAAAGAAGTTACTACTAGCGTATTATTCCAACTCTTCAGTCAATGTGCTAAACTAATACATATATTATGACGTGGAAAACACGTAAATCAAGGGAGTTTTACAACATGACAAGTCGTTTAGTAGAAGAGTTTTTTGAGCTCGTACAAATCGATTCAGAAACAAAACATGAACAGCTAATTGCACCAGTTCTAATTGAAAAATTAACAGCACTTGGTTTTTCAGTAGTGCAAGATGATGCACATACACGCAACGGTCACGGTGCTGGAAATATTATCGCGACATTAAAAGGTACATTAGATATTGAGCCAATCTATTTTACTTCTCATATGGATACGGTTGTACCAGGAAAAGGTATTAAACCATCGCTTCGTGAAGATGGCTATATCGTTTCAGATGGCACAACAATTTTAGGTGCAGACGATAAAGCAGGTCTAGCAGCGATGTTTGAAATGGCAAAGCGATTAAAAGAACAACAAATTGAACATGGTGACATCCAGTTTATCATCACAGCAGGGGAAGAGAGTGGTTTAGTAGGAGCGAAAGAATTGGACCCTACTGCTATTATCGCAAAATACGGCTTTGCAGTTGACAGTGATGGCAAAGTTGGTGGAATCGTGACAGCAGCGCCATTCCAAGCGAAAATATTTACGAAAATCATCGGTAAAACTGCGCATGCAGGTGTTGCTCCTGAGAAAGGGATATCTGCCATTACGGTTGCTTCAAAATGTATTGCACAAATGAAGCTTGGAAGATTAGATGAAGAAACAACTGCGAATATTGGCCGCTTTGAAGGTGGACAAGCTACAAACATTGTGTGCGATGAAGTGAACATTTTAGCAGAAGCACGTTCAATTGATAAAACAAAGCTAGATGCCCAAACAAAACATATGCAAGATACGTTTGAGCAAGTTGCAGCTTCAATGGGCGCACGTGCTGAAGTAGAAGTAAAACTAATGTACCCAGGCTTCCGTGTAACAGAGTCAGATAAAGTCGTACAGGTAGCTATGGCGGCAGCACGTAATATTGACAGAACACCTCTATTAGGTATTTCTGGAGGTGGCTCTGACGCTAATATTATTGCAGGCTTTGGCATCCCTACGGTGAACCTATCAGTAGGGTATGAAGATATTCATACAACAAATGAAAAGATTCCTGTAGAAGAATTAGAGAAATTAGCCGATTTGCTTGTTGAAATCGTTAAAGAAACAGCTAAAGACGAGCGCTAAAATAAAAGGAAGTGACCTGATGGAAAGTGTAAAGGCAGTAGTTTTTGCATGTGGTACAGAGGAATATGCTGTACCAGTGGAGCAAGCAATATCCATTGAAAAACTAGAGCAAGTAACCCCAATTCCGCATTTACCAAATTATTTACTAGGTTTTACAAGAAATCGAGGAGAGCTAATTCCAGTATTAGATTTTGAACGTATTCTCTATAATCGTTCGTCAAATGCACCGACAGCACGTGTGATTGTATTAAATACAGATGTAGTAAACTATGGGCTGCTCGTGACAGAAGCTAGGGAAATTCTCGATTTAGATGAATCTGTTTTAAAGCAAATGGGTCTTGTCAATTATGCTAAAACACGCTATTTTACGGCTGTGGCGAATTTAGAAAATCGTATGATTACGTATGTTGACCCAAAAATACTCGTAGATTCCTTAGAGGGCATTCGAGAAATTATAAACTATTTACACAAAATGCTTGAAAACGAAAAAGAAAACGTAGAGATTTAAGCTTTACATATTGATGTCAAAAGTCATTACACCAATAAAAAGAACCCCCTCCAACCTTAATAGATTGGAGGGGGTTCTCGTTTTCATTAAGAAAGTCGACCACTATAGTCTTCGAACTTAAATTCACGAATCACTTTAATGCCTTCTGAATCGTTATACGAAACGATAGATGGCAGGTTAACACCGTTAAACATATGATTTTTTACCATGGAGTAGTGCGCCATATCTGTGAAAACAAGGCGATCTCCAGGTTTCAACGGTTCTTCAAATGAGTAATCTCCAATTACATCACCAGCAAGACATGTAAGCCCGCCTAAGCGATATGTGTGTGCTAGCTCATTTGCTTGTCCTGAACCGATGATCATTGGACGGTAAGGCATTTCAAGCACATCAGGCATATGACAAGTTGCAGAAGTGTCCAAAATAGCTAAGTCCATCCCATTTTTCTGAACATCTAGAACAGTTGCTACAAGGTAACCTGTATTTAGCGCCACAGCTTCACCAGGCTCTAAATAAACAAGGAGATTGTATTTATCTTGAATATAATTAATGATATTCACTAGTTTTTCAACATCATAATCTTCACGAGTGATATGGTGACCACCGCCGAAGTTTAGCCATTTCATTTGATGTAAAACATCACCAAATTTTTCTTCGACAACTTCAATAATGCGCTCTAATGTATCAGAGTTTTGCTCACACATTGCATGGAAGTGTAAGCCATCTATACCATCAAGTTGAGATTTGTCAAAGTTAGCTAATGTTGTACCAAGACGAGAGTTCGTATAGCAAGGATCATAAAGTGCTGTTTCAATCTCAGAGTATTCAGGATTTACACGAATTCCACATTCAATTGATTTACCAGTAGCTTTGACTTTGTCCTTGTATTGAGCCCATTGGTTGAAAGAGTTAAAGACGATGTGATCTACATAGCCAAGAAGCTCGTCCATTTCATGCTCTACGTAAGCAGGTGCATAAACATGAACTTCTTTACCCATCTTTTCATAACCAAGACGGGCTTCAAATAGGGAGCTTGATGTAATGCCAGCTAAGTATTCACCAACTAAAGGGAATGTTGAATGCATTGAAAACCCTTTAAGTGCAAGTAAAATACGGCAGCCCGTACGATCTTGTATCGACTTTAAAAGCTCAAGGTTTTTTGTTAATAGACGTTCATCCACTACGTATGAAGGTGATGGAACTTTGGTGAAATCAATTGGTTTCATCGGCTATGTTCCTTCGCTTCAATCTCTAGGTCAAGTAATTCTGGGTTATGGCTTTCTTGCCATGGAAGACCCCATTTGTTTAGCGCATCCATAAATGGATCTGGATCGAATTCTTCTACGTTCCAAACGCCAGGCTTTTGCCATTGACCGTTCATTACAAGCATTGCACCAATCATTGCTGGTACACCTGTTGTGTATGAAATCGCTTGTGAACCAACCTCGTTATAGCACTCTTCGTGGTCACATACGTTATATACGTAGTAAGTTTTTTCTTTGCCATCTTTTAAACCACGGATAATACAGCCGATATTTGTTTTACCTTTTGTACGTGGTCCTAGTGATGCAGGATCTGGTAATACTGCTTTAAGGAAGTGGATTGGCTGAATCATTTGACCTTCGAATTCGATTGGTTCAATTGAAGTCATGCCTACATTTTCTAATACTTTTAAGTGTGTTAAGTATTTTTCAGAGAATGTCATCCAGAATCGAATTTGCTTTAAACCTTTAATGTTTTTAGCAATTGATTCTAATTCTTCATGATACAGTAGGTAAATATCTTTAGGACCGATTTCTGGTAAGTTGTAAACTTCTTTTTTCTCAAGTGGTGCTGTTTCAATCCACTTGCCATCTTTCCAGTAACGACCATTCGCTGTAATTTCACGAATGTTGATTTCTGGATTAAAGTTTGTTGCGAAATGATAACCGTGGTCACCAGCGTTGGCATCTACGATATCAATATAGTGGATTTCGTCGAATTCATGTTTTTGAGCATGCGCAGTGAAAACGCCTGTTACGCCTGGATCAAATCCACTACCAAGTAACGCAGTTAAGCCAGCTTTTTCGAACTTTTCTTTATAAGCCCATTGCCATTTATATTCAAATTTTGCCGTTTCAGGTGGCTCGTAGTTTGCAGTATCCACATAGTGCACACCTGTCGCTAAGCAAGCATCCATAATCGTTAAGTCTTGATAAGGTAACGCTACGTTAATGACAACATCTGGTCCGAAGCTTTTAATAAGCTCGATTAATTCTTCAGTATTGTCAGCGTCTACCTGTGCAGTATGAATCTTTGTTTTTCCGCCGTCTAGTTTTTCTTTTAGAGCGTCACATTTTGAAACAGTTCTGCTTGCGATACAAATTTCCTCAAATACGTCCGAATTCTGAACACACTTGTGTACCACAACACTGGCTACTCCGCCAGCTCCTATAATCAATGCTTTACCCAATTGTCTACCCCCAAGTTCATATAAAGTATTGTCAAACAAGCTGATTATACAGAAAATTGATATACTACTCAATCATTGTTTTTAAATTTCTACAAAAAAATTTTTTTTTCAACATTTATTAGGCAAACTTAAGAGGGAATAGCTAAATTGTGTGAGTGACTGGCACGTTAAGTGGGCACCTAAACTTGATGCTCGACGTCCCCCCATAAATAAAAAATAAAGATTAGTAGCATACTTAATAATCCCATCACGAGGCCATAGGTGCTGAAGGCCACTTGCACTTGACTTTGCAAAGCATAAATGAAAATGGCTCCTAGTATAAGTAAATTGCCCATTAGTAGTATTAACAGATGAAAGTGTCGATTCATAGCAAGCCCTCCTAAATTGAAATTTACTAGCCCCAAACACGAAAGAAATTTTACTTCAATTATCTCATAATTCAGAAAATAATCCAAATAATAACTATTATGGTGATGAAAAACTAGAATTATGCATTATGGTTTTCGTCTTTACTTTCAAACGAGCATGATTCGTATTTTTTGCTCCAATAATTTGCAAATCGAGATTTGAATGTTTTCGACAAGAACAATAGGGTGACCATATGTATATTAAAAAAATGGTCTTTTCATGCATTGCTTTTCATGATAATTGCTGTTTTTCTCTCTAAAGATGGTAAACTACCAATAAGACTTTTCTTTAGGTGAAGGTGAGGATTATATAGTGATAAATCAATTTAATGAACAAGTGCAACAAGTAAATGAATTTTTTGTAAGTGGTCAAGTAAAAGAAAGCTATAATTTGGCAAAAGCATTATTAGTGGATGAATCATTTGGAGCTGACGCTTCATTTCCAACTATCCAACAGCATGTGGCACTTTTAGAGGCAAATGGATATGCCAATATGCCGACGCCAAGTGCGGAAAATGTGCAACAAAGTGTTGAACGTGTAGATGGATCTTATCCTGAGCGTGATATCCTCGCCGCATATATTGGAACTCAGGACGATGAGCAGTTTGGCAAAGTAGTTGATGAATTATTAGCAGGGTCAATAGAAGCACAGGCGAATGCTTACTATACAATGGCTGAATATTTTGTCCTTGCCAAAGAGCCAGATAAAGCAATGGTACAATATGCGGAGGCGATAAAACTTCAGCCTAATAAAGCTTTATACTGGGGAGCCTTTGCCCAATTTATTAATCGTTTGGAAGCGAGCCCATATTTGGCACTGCGCCTTATTGAAGAAGCGATTGAGTTAGATAGAATGAACCCTCGTTGGTACTATATTCAAGGGAATATTTTTTTCCAGCTAGTAGCTTCTACAAAAAATTTAAGTTACATACCTGCATTGGAGGAAGCTTGGCAAAAAGCGAAAAAACGTTGCTCTGCCAAGCAAGTTGAGTTAAAGGTTGAAATTGCGAAGTCTGAGGATTTACTAGCTCAATGGAAGAAACAAATGTTGTAAAGCGAAAAAACACGTCGATAATTATAAATTGTTTGGGTGACTGGCACTTATAAATGAATAAATATAAAAAAATAAACAAATTCTGTATTTTTATGCTAGAATATTTATATAAACGGACGTAAGAAGCTTATTTTATAGCATGAAAGAAGTGTTTGTTTGAGTTTATATGTTGCGTATGTATTAGTTGGACTTGCTATCGCAATGCCTGTAGGCGCCATTACTGTCGAGATGACAAAACAAGGGTTAAAAAATGGCTTTATACATGGCTGGGCAGTAGGTCTTGGTGGTATGACGGTTGATGTAGTTTTAGTTTTTGCCCTATATATGGGACTTGCTACTATATTAGCCATGCCGATAATTCAACTGCCAATGTGGATTATTGGAGCTGGTTTTTTATTTTTACTTGGACTAGATTCGATTAAAAACGCCGATAAGGATATTACGCTAGCGGGTGAAAAGGTGACTAAATCATTTTTCACATCGTATCGAAATGGGCTGCTAGTGGCCATTTCGCCAGGCAACCTCGTTTTTTGGGTAAATGTATTCGGTGTCGTTCTAGCAAAATCGTATGATCAAGGGGAATCGGCTAGCTTCCTAGTAATAGCTGCTGGAATACTTAGCGGCATTTTACTGCACGACATAGGTTTAATGACAATTGTTTCGGTTACACGTAAAGCGATGAGTCGCAAGATGATTAAAACACTTACAATGATCTCAGGCGTCTTATTAATTTGTTTCGCAGGATATTTCATTTATGAGTTTATTCAAGGCATTAAAATGTACAGATAAAGATAAGCATCGACAAGGCATTGAGGAGATTCTCAATGCCTTTTTATAGTGCAACAAAGCTCTAAATACCAAAATAGAAAAAGACTATAAACAATTTGTTTATAGTCTAAAGCTGATGTGAAAATTTTTCGTAGTGAATAGTTATGCAGGAATTTCACGATGTTCATGAAGACAAGCTAAAATCTCTTCTGCAATTTGATGTGCCAAAGTTAGTTCCGAAGTAAAGCCTACACATGAACAATTCATTTCACCTAAAATGTAACAATCTTCTCCTGCTTCATTTGTATCCAACATGAAATCAGCTGTCCAAATAAGCGGTAGGTCGTAATTGCCTAATAAGTTCGTGACAAGAGGTAGCTGTGTTAAAAAGTTTTGTACAAGTTCTTCCCATTCCTCTGGTTTATCGTAGCGATATTGAGCACCGGAGAAAAGTGTTGCACTAAAGGCATCTTCAGTATCGGCTGGTTTTTTATGTACCACGTGAACTGGTTTGTCACGCAACATAAATAAGCGGATTTCGCCTTCAGTAATACGTGGAAGGAAGCGCATATCAATGAGCATCCCATTTGTGCCAGTGATATACTGCTCGCAAAATGTCATGAACTCGCCAAGCTTCCAATATTCTACATGATTGTCTTTTGCCTCAGTACATTTAATCTCGGCATCTAGCGGTACTTCTGTAATGCCAGCAGCAAGCGGTTCGACTAACTTTACACGCCAAATACCCTCTCCAGTTGAGCCTCTATTTTGCTTTAATACTCGCTCAGTAATTGCAAGGGAGGTAGGGAATTGTGCCTTAAATGCTTCAATTGTGTAATAAGCAAATGTATCATCAGGTACTAAATTTGTAGAGACTAATTTCGATAATACATCTTTAGAACCGTAGCCAATCATTGCATCGGGATGTGGCATGCCAATGACCCCAGCTGCACATAAATCACGCAGCATTTCGAAATATGCTTCCTCGTGTTCTAAATTACCAGGGTTAATGCGGGATACATAGGCAATGCCTTGTTCTTTAACGTACTCAAAGATGGCGTCTTTTTTTGTGATATCAAAGAACACTACTTCCGCATCTTGTCCGCGTTGTTTAAGTGCATTTACCATTGGCATCGTATCTTGTCTGAAGCCATCGGGTCCCTTATCAGTGCCTCCACGTACTTCGAAGAAAATTACTTTTCTATTCATATATATACCTCCTTATTGTCATGATATTTTTTAGTATACTGGACAAACAAGGAGAAAAGATATATGAAATATGTAAATTTTATATACAAAATCATAGTTGGAATTTTCAATCTAGTAGTTTATGACTATTAATTTTTGGAATTATCTAATTTTACCGCCTTATGCTAATAATTTGGTTTTTTAGCCCAATTCAAGTTGTTTTTTCTGAAATACCGTAAGATATAAAATCATGCATAGGATAAGAAATGTTCCAAGCATTTGGAAGCCCCCAAACGGAATTTGTAGCCATAGCACACTTGTCAATACAGCTGTTAATGGCTCTAGGCTGCCTAGTAAACTTGTTTCTTTTGGTGATAGGTAATGCAAACTTGCAATGTAGAACCAAAAGGCAAGCATTGTCCCAAAAATAATGATAAACAAAAAGTAAGCGCTCGTAGCAATGGTCCATGTCGATAAGTCGATGTGCCATGGCTGATAAAAAATGCTCATGACAGAACCGCCAATTAGCATTGCCCAACCGACTACAAGTAATGAATGAAATTGCTGTAAAAGCGGTACTGCATATAATGTATAAAAAGCGACAGAAAGCCCCGATAGCACACCCCAAACTACGCTCATCGCTGGTACAGAAAGCGTAGAAAGAGATCCATTTGTCAGCAATAATGTCGTACCTGTAAGTGTGAGTGTAACTGCAATTCCATCCTGCTTCGTGAGTTTGCTTTGCCTTTTAATAATATAAAAAGCGATGATGAAGAGAGGAGCCAAATATTGCAGTAAAGTCGCTACAGCAGAATTGCCGATAGCAATGGACATCATGTAGGTGTATTGTACAGCAAGCATGCCGAGTATACTAAAAAGAATTTGTCTAAAAGCATCTTGCTTTGTTCGCCACATTACAAAAATGGATTGTTGACGGTGTGTAATCTTGTAGACGGCAATTAACAGCATACCTGCTAACAGAAGCCTGCTCGAAACAAGCCACCCAACTTCAATTTGTTCTTGTTGGAAAAGTTTTTGGGCGACTGTTCCACCAATTCCCCAAAAGCTTGCGCCGAGAATGACAAGTATAAAACCAAAAAAGGAATTTTTTTTATTTTCTTGATTCATCACTATAACATCTCCTAAACTATCAATATAGAGATATTATAAACACTTATTACTTTGAGAAATATCGAATTATACGGTTAGAAATATCAATATATTGAGGTGATTACAATGGCGCTAACACATATTAAAGTAGCGAAAGATTTACAGGAATTAACGTTACATGGCTCGAATGCTTTTCCTGTTGCGTTATATGAAACGTATTTGCGAATTGATCGGCGTGATTTTTTACCATTACATTGGCATAAGGAAATTCAATTTGTCTATGTAAAAAGTGGACGCATCAAATATCGTGTAGGTGCTGATGTGTTAATACTTGAGGAGGGCGAGGGCTTATTTGTCAATGCGGCTTGTTTACATGAAGCAAGACCTTACAATGTTGAGCAATCGCAGCTTTTTTGTATAAATGTGGATCCGAAATTTTTAGGAGGACATGAAGGGAGTATTGTCACAGCTAAATATGTCAGTCCATATGTAGAAAATAATAGACTCCCATATGTAAAGCTTTTAGGAGAGCTTGCGCAAGATGTTGAAAGAACTGCTCACCTAATAAAAGAACGAACTGCTTATTTTGAAATTCAAGTGTTGAGGGCATTGCTATCGATATGGGAATCGATATTAATGCAATCAAAGCTAACAGAGGAAACGATGCAGTCATCGATGATTGTCCAACATGAGCGTGCAAAAGAAATGCTCGATTATATCCATTGTCATTATCAAGAAAAAATAACACTTGAAATGTTAGCTGCACATGTTTTTATAAGTAGAGCTGAATGTAGTCGCTTCTTTAAAAAAATAGTGGGTGTAACACCTTTTACGTATTTATTACAATATCGTTTACGAAAAAGTATCGAACTGTTGCGAGATAGTGAGCATTCCATCACTTTTATTGCGTCCATCACTGGCTTTAGTACGGTGAGCTATTATATTGAACGCTTTAAGGAGTATACGGGCTATTCCCCCCATGTGTATCGTAAAAAATTTCTAGCAAAATAACCTACTGCGGAATGACTGGACAAATCAGTGAACATTCAATGACAACTCTAGCATAATAAAAGTCGTTTGTTATGGGAAAGACTTTGCAAATTATACTAAATATTTTAAAGTTAATAATATAGATAACAATAGGAATGGATGTAAGGGCAATTTTAAAGGAGGGATACGTCATGGTAGCCTTAAAAGAGAAGCGAAATATTTGGCTTGTATTTTTATTCGTTGTATTAATTAGTAACTATTCGCTATATAACACAGGCATTGGTGTGTCGATATTACCAGCCGAAACAGCAGGCGTTGTACTCGGTTCATTACTCGATTTTATAATCGTTATGCCAGTGTTAATGATGCTTTATAAACGAAAATTTTCTATTAAGCAAGCGATTATTTTAGCCGCTTCAGGCTGTATTGCTGCACGTTTTATTATTCCAATCGATCATTTACAGCCGTTCGTCGCGGTAACTTGGGCTGGATTTGCGATTGAGGGTGCACTAATTGTTATTGAAGTAGTATTTGTCACAACGCTTGTCTACTATATGCCTAAAATATTAGCGGATGTAAGGGCAAGTGCACTGCCAGATATATTCTCTTTTCCGCAAGCTGTTGAAAAACATGCGCCGAAGTATCGAATAATTCAATTGCTCTGTACAGATTTACTCGTTCTTTATTACGGATTTGCAAGTTGGAAGAGGAAAGAACGGGCGGGAATTACTTTGCATAAAAGCTCCAGCTACATTACCTTTCAAATGATGATGATTCATGCGATCGTCATAGAAACAATCGGTATACATTGGTGGCTCCATGAGAAATCAATGGTATTATCTATCATTTTATTAATACTTAATGTATATTCAGTGTTATTTTTCTTAGCAGATATGCAGGCAGTTCGCCTAAATCCTATTTATGCAACAAACGATGCACTTTATTTATCTTTAGGTTTAATGAAACGAACGACTATTCGCTTTGCTAATATCGAAAAAATAGAAAAAGACCCAGAATTGTTAAAAGAGAAATTATCGAAAGATACCATTGATTTTATCGCACGTGATTTTGGAGAAGCCTATCCCCAAATTATATTGAAGATGAGAGAACCGTTGGAAGTAACGTTTATGTTAGGCATTAAAAAGCGCTATAATCATGTAGCGATTAAAGTTGATCAAATACAGGAATTAAAAGAAATACTTCAGCAAGGTATGGGAAATAATGAAGAGTGATTGTAAAACAGTTAGCGCCTCGCACATATTTGTGCGAGGCTTTTTTTATTAAACTATTTTAATAAGATAGCCAACTTTTTGTAGGGTAATATGAGGTGGTAATTATTTTTTACTAGGGAAAATGATATACGAAAGACTAATAACAGCATCTACTAGTAAAACGATGCCCCAAATTTTCATGACTTGGAAGAGGGAAGATGTATCAGTCAGTTGACCGATAAAAATAATCATCGCATACAATAAGCTAGCACTAATTATGTAGGCAATGACATGAAGACCAAGCATTTTAATTTCATGAATACCTTTCGCTAGTCCTGTTAGTCGTTTCTTTTCTATCGGCAGTTTTAAAAACCATTGTTGAAACTTTTCATCTGCCCAAGTAATCATCGTTATTCCATAGGCAATTGAAACACCAATATACACTGCGGCGATACCATGAGATATGGATGCTGGTGTACCAGCTCGTAAATCCATAACAGTTAGCCATACAAGTAATAAATCAATAATAGGTGTAAGTGCAAAAAAGATGATGCTTAGTTTTTGCTTTTTAAAATGGTATCTACTTATGAGACCTAGTAGGATGACAATCCAAAAGGCAATTTCAGCAGTAATAATCCAAGCAATCATAAAAATATTCTCCTTACTTAATACGGATGTATTTCATTAAATTTACCATACGTTTCAATGTATTACATGAGCAAATTGCCCATCTAGAGTTAATCTAGATGGGCAATTGCTTTTAGTATGTCTTCGCTAACAGCCTCCCAAAATTGTTGCTGTACAGAATCATTATATGTATATAGCTCTTTATTTTGTACGTGCTCATAAATCTCTGCAATTGTTTCCTTATGAAAATGTAGGCGATGATTTAATGCTTGTCGGTCTTCTTCAATACAAAAATTCTTATAAATATCCGCTAGTCGTTCGAGCTTCGTACACTTTTGTTTTGTCGCCTCATACTGGATTTGATGAAAACGTCCTACTGCTGTATGCATTGAAATTTTTGCTCGATGCGCTGCTTGTAATGTTCGATATTCTTCCTGACGAATGGCCAAGCGGTACCAAAATTCATAACGCAGTGGTAAATCCCTAATCTCGTAAGTAAGTAATGAATTTAAAATATTGCTCACTTGCTCATATGGTTCAATGATTTTCTCAGTTTCTTTAAACAATCCAAACATTTTGCCACCCCCTAACTTCTTAATACTACAGAGTAGGACTAAAATCCTTTTTAAATTTTGAAATAACAAATTCATAATAAACCCAAATAAATCGTTAGTGGAACAAGCTTTACCTAATAGAAAAAAGCAGGATTTTTCGTAAAAAACTAAAAAGAGCATTTACAAAATGAAAATATATGTGTTAACTTAAAAACTATAGTTGGTTAACTCAAAATGAAAGGGGGGGTAAGATGCAACATTTTTGGGTTGTTGGCACAGATACGGATGTTGGTAAAACCATTGTTACCACATTATTAGTGCGAAATTTGCAAAAACAGGGCTTCCATGTGACGCCTTACAAGCCAGTACAAACTGGTGAAGTCCATGATGGTGAGCAATCCTACTACTACGATACGTCCATGTATGAAAAATATTCTTTACAATTGCTCGACCGAGAAAATTTAAATGGCTATTCATTTAAAGAAGCAGCCTCGCCACATTTTGCTGCTCAACTGGAGGGGCAGCAAATAAATATACAGCGATTATTAAGTCAGATGCAGCAATTACAGCAAAAATGGGATGTTGTCATTTGTGAAGGAGCAGGAGGGATTTTTGTCCCACTGGACTCAGATGGCGAAACAACACTGATCGATGTTATTGTTCAAAGTAAACTACCAGTTGTCGTTGTCACTCGAACAACACTAGGTACGATAAACCACACGCTTTTAACATTAGAGGCTTTAAGCTCACGGCAAATTGAAGTTCTTGGCATTGTTTTCAACGGTGACATGGGTAGCGAGATGGAACAAGATAATATTAAAACGATTTTAAAACATTACCCATTACCGTTTGCGACGATTCCAAAGCTGAAAGATTTATCGCACATGATTGAATTTGCGATAACGGAAACAACATTGTTTGAAAGGCTATTAAAATATGAAACAAGTAATAACTGAATTACAAGAAATGGATTTGCAACATGTATGGCATCCATGCTCTCAAATGAAGGATTATGAGGACTTCCCGCCAATTGTTATTAAAAAAGGACAAGGTGTATGGTTGTACGATGAAAAGAATAATCGTTATTTAGATGCTGTTTCTTCCTGGTGGGTGAACTTATTTGGACATGCTAACCCGCGAATAAGTCAGGCTTTAAGTGAGCAAGCATTTACTTTGGAGCATGTAATTTTTGCAAATTTCTCACATGTGCCAGCTATTAAGCTCGCTCAAAAATTAGTTGCTTTAACACCACGAAGCTTGCAAAAAGTATTTTTTGCCGATAATGGCTCATCTGCGATCGAAATTGCATTAAAAATGAGTTTTCAGTATCACATGCAAATAGGAAAAACGACGAAAAAACGATTTCTTGCATTAACAGATGCTTATCACGGCGAAACACTTGGTGCTTTATCAGTCGGTGGTGTCGATCTTTATAATGAGGTGTATCAGCCACTTTTACTAGATACAGTGCGAGCTCAGGGACCTGATTGTTTTCGTTGTCCCTTCAATAAAAATCCACAAAGTTGTGATGCCCAATGCATATCTTTTGTTGAAAAAGAACTGAGTCAGCATCATATGGAAATTACAGCGGTCATTATTGAGCCACTGATTCAAGCGGCGGCAGGCATGAAAATGTATCCCGCTATTTATTTACGACGTTTACGGGAGCTATGTACAAACTACGATGTCCATCTAATAGCAGATGAAATTGCAGTTGGCTTTGGTCGAACAGGTACACTCTTTGCCTGCGAGCAAGCAGCTATTTCACCAGATTTTATGTGCTTGTCGAAAGGCTTAACAGGTGGTTATTTACCGCTTTCTGTCGTGTTAACAACAAATGAAGTATACCAAGCATTTTATGATGATTATGCGACGATGAAAGCATTTTTACATTCGCATAGTTATACGGGCAATACACTTGCTTGCCGTGTTGCTCTAGAAGTATTGTCGATGTTTGAAGAAGAGCATTATATAGACATTGTGCAAGAAAAAGGTGAACGCATGCGTAAGCTAGCAGTTGAGGCTTTTAGTGATTTGCCTTTTGTTGGCGAATATCGACAGGTAGGCTTTGTCGGGGCTATCGAGTTAGTGGCGAATCGTGAAATGAAAGAGCCATTCTCGAGTGAGGAGCGTATTGGCTATCAAATATATAAAAGAGCATTAACGAAAGGATTACTTATTCGTCCATTAGGGAATGTTTTGTACTTTATGCCGCCTTATATAATAACGGACGAAGAGATGCAATTTATGATACAGACAACAAAAGAAACAATTGTTCAATTTTTTGAAGAACGGGGGAATAATGCATGTTTCAAAGACAATCAACGCTATCACTTGTGATGATTGCGATGTTTGCTGCTTTAACAGCCATTGGTGCTTTTATTAAAATACCACTTCCTGTAGTGCCGTTTACATTACAAATTGTCTTTGTTTTTTTGGCAGGTTGCTTACTTGGTGGACGCAATGGATTTCTAAGTCAACTCGTTTACATAGGAATTGGTTTAGCTGGCATGCCAGTTTTTACACAAGGTGGGGGCATTACATATGTATTGCAACCGACTTTTGGTTACTTAATAGGCTTCGCACTTGCTGCATTAGTGATTGGTTTTCTAATTAATCGAGTAGAAGCTCCAACAAAAAAACATTTCATCGGTGCCAATATTGTAGGGCTTATCATTATTTATGCAGTGGCGGTTCCATATCTATATTTGGCTTTGAATGTATGGTTAAATATGCAATCAAGCTGGTCTCATGTTTTCTTAGTAGGTTTTCTAAATAGTATTGTTGCAGACTTTTGCTTAGCGATTGCCTCTGCCTTATTAGCAGAACGATTGTATAAAGTATTTCGTTCGGCTAGAGCGATAAAACTTGTGCGAGTTGAAAAGGAGAATGTACAGTGAATTGGTTACAATTAGCAAATGAAGTGATTGCGGGTAAAATAATTAGTCATGACGAGGCACTTGCTATTTTAAATAGTCATGACGATGACATTTTAAAGCTAATGGACGGTGCCTTTGCTATCCGTAAGCATTATTACGGCAAAAAGGTAAAGTTGAATATGATCATGAATGCAAAGAGTGGCTATTGTCCAGAAGATTGTGGGTATTGCTCTCAGTCATCCAAGTCAACAGCTCCTATAGAGAAATACCCTTTCATAACAAAAGAGGAAATATTAGCTGGGGCAAAACGTGCGTTTGAAAATAAAATAGGAACCTACTGCATTGTAGCAAGCGGACGGGGACCAACTCGAAAAGACGTCAATGTAGTGAGTGAAGCAGTTGAAGAAATTAAAGCACAATACGGTTTAAAAGTTTGTGCTTGTCTTGGATTACTAAAGGAAGAGCAAGCGCAGCAATTAAAAGAAGCTGGTGTGGATCGCTACAATCATAATTTAAATACATCTGCGCGACATCATTCTTATATTACGACTACCCACACGTATGAAGATCGTGTAAATACGGTTGAAGTTGTGAAAAAACATGGTCTTTCGCCGTGCTCTGGGGCCATTATTGGCATGAAGGAAACGAAAGAAGATGTAGTGGAAATAGCACGTGCTCTGCACCAATTGGATGCGGATTCGATTCCTGTTAATTTTCTACATGCAATCGATGGGACGAAGCTAGAAGGAACTCAGGAGCTAAATCCTCGCTATTGTTTAAAAGTTTTAGCATTGTTCCGTTATATAAATCCAACGAAGGAAATTCGTATTTCTGGTGGCCGCGAAGTAAATTTAGGTTCTCTCCAACCATTCGGAATGTATGCAGCAAATAGTATCTTTGTCGGGGATTACTTAACGACGGAAGGGCAGGAAGTGAATAGCGATTTTCGTATGCTCGAAGATTTAGGCTTTGAAATAGAGCTTACACAAAAGCAAGAAGAAGTATTTTGTTAAAATCATCATCCTTATAAAATAAAATCTACTACTACTTATTGATGATTGAAATTGGAAGACCGTTTATACGTCGTGGAAAAGGCGTACAGACGGTTTTTCTTATGTGCATGTAAAGTTATCGTAGGCAAGTAAATGGTTCTTCATTTATACCTAAAATATGAAGGTTTTCACAAATTGTTCAATGTAAGCGTTTTGAAATTGAACAGTTTGTGAAGGGCTTCACATAAAGCTTTATTTTTTTAAAAAAGAGCGTAAAATAAGAATCAGCAAGAAGTTGTTATAAGACAGTTTGTTTTTTACATCACATTTTCGTTGATTGTTATATTACAAAAATAAAATAGAAAGGAGAGGTTAAGATGTGGGTTGTAACAGTATTTGAGAATAAAAATGTTCGTATTTTTGAATATACAAACAAAGATGAAGCAACAGCAGCGTTAGCGAAATATAAGAAAAATGCCGTTTTAACATATACAAAATAATGCTTATTCGTTTAAAGAAACCACATTGTACGCAATAACGTACAATGTGGTTTCTTTGTTTTCATTAGTGTATGAGTATTGAAAAGGCACTATAAACTAATAACAGTGCCATTACAATATTAAATGGTTGACGATATTTAATGAGTACTTTGCGAAAAGCTGAACCAAATAGCGCCCAACTAAATGTACTTATAATGCCCACAAACCCTAAAAATAGGGCGAGAAAAATGTAGCTCGTAAACGATGAATAATAAGGGAGAATATAGGTAGCAACTACTGTAATGCCAAATAATATCCCTTTTGGATTTATAAATTGCAAGAAAGTACCGAGCAACAAAAGGCTGCGTTTTTTTTCATTAGAATAGTGACCATTATTATCATCATTCTCTTTTGAAGTAAATATTTTATAAGCTAAATATAGCATATAGACTACCCCTAAAATGGTTAATGGGAGGTTAATAAAAGGCATGACGCTGATGAGTGCAATATTAAAAAAACAACTTAGTGCAGTTATTGTACAAAAACCAATTCCAACACCTAGACAAAACTGAATGGTTTTGGTCAAACCGAATTGATTGGCAAATGCCATGGCCATAATGTTGTTCGGACCTGGCGTAAAGCTAGTAATAACCACGAATACTAAAAAAGATAGGTAGGGCATTTTCATCCTCCTTTTAACTTGTATGTTATAATGTCTGAAATAAACAATATAACGTCGTTCTTTTTATTATACAAAACGTACGTTATATTGTACATATATAAAGAGGTGATCGTATGGAAGAAATTCATCTTATTTTTGCAAGAAATTTAAAAGCCATTCGAGAAAAAGAAAAATTAAGCTTAGAAAAAGTTTCTCAACTATGTGGTGTAAGTAAAACAATGATCGGACAAATTGAAAGAGGGGAGTCTAGCCCGACGCTTACAACAATATGGAAAATCGCAAATGGGCTAAAGGTTTCTTTTACTTCCCTTATCCATCAACCACAAACGGATACTGAAGTAATTTATAAAAAGGATATTCAAGTATTGTCAGAGGATAATGGAAAATATAGAGTATATCCGAATTTTCCATTTCAAGAGGACGGACGCTTTGAAATATATACGATTGAGATTGATAAAGAGGGAAAATTAAGCGCTGAAGCGCATAAGGAAGGAACGGAAGAGTTTATTACCGTTTTTGAAGGCGAATTAATGATACGGGTTAATGACAACGAGTATAGATTAAAAAATGGTGACTCTATTCGATTTAAAGCTGATCGACCGCATTTCTATAGCAATACATGTAATACATTAACGAAGTTAGGGATGACAATCTATTACCCTAATGAAAAATAAAAAGCCGTATGGGCGCATATTAATAGCGCCTTATACGGTTCTTTTTGTCTTTATAAAATACTGCCTAAACGTTTAATTCCTTCACGGATAATTTCAGGTGTAGCATTTGTATAGTTTAGACGCATTGTATTTACGCCTGTTTTAGATGTGTAGAATGGGTCACCAGGAACGAATGCGACTTTTTGTTCCATTGCCTTGTTGAAAACGTCCAATGCAGTTGCTCCGTTATTCATTGTAGCCCAGATAAACATTCCCCCATCTGGTCTTGTGTACGTAACGTGTGCAGGGAAGAATTCTTGCATCGCATCTAGCATTGCATCGGATTGATTTTTATATAATGAAACAATTTTTTTCACGTGTTCTGTATAGTCATTATTTGCTAAATAATCATAAATGACATATTGAGAGAAAATGTTTGTGTGTAGGTCAGTTGCTTGCTTTGCTGTTTCAATATGTTTCATTAACTCTTTGTTTTTTGTAATGACAAAGCCTAGGCGCATACCTGGTGTAACTGTTTTAGAGAAAGAACCTAATAAAATACTATTTTCGAGTTTTCCAGCACCGATATAAGGTAGTGGCTCACCATGGAAACGTAATTCTCCATACGGATCATCTTCAATTAATGCTACGTCATATTTAGCAATGATGTCATAAATTTGTTGACGCTTTTCCTTTGAATACGTTAGTCCCGTTGGATTTTGAAAGTTTGGTACAGTATAGATGAATTTAACGTTAGGTTGCTGTAAAGCATTCTCTAACTCTTCTAAATTAAGACCATCATTTTCAAGTGTTACACCATAAAAAGTAGGCTCGCTTAATGTGAAGGCTTGAATCGCTCCTAAATAGCCTGGCTCCTCAATGATGATGCCATCTCCTTTATTGATAAGTACCTTCCCAATCAGTTCAAGTGCTTGCTGTGAACCAGTTGTTATCAATATATCATCCGCATGGATATCTAACCCATGAACACGTCGATATTTTGCAGCGATGTATTCACGTAGAGGTGCATAACCTTGCGTTGATGAATATTGGAATAGTCGACTACCATTTTCACTAATGGCGTGATCAACAGATGCTTTTAATGCATCAATGGGGAAAGAGATTGGGTTTGGAAGCCCACCAGCAAAGGAAATTACATCCTCGGCATCCGTTACTTTTAAAATATTACGGATAAATGAGGATGGTGTGTTTAAGATTCTTTCAGAATATTGCATAATTTTATCGGTCCTTTTTCTGATTTTTTAAAAATTATATCATTGTAATCATATGCATACAATATTATCATTGTATGCAAGACAATTTAAATATTGTATGCAAATTTGAGGAGAAAGGGGCATAAAATATGCCATTCAATTCATTTGATGAATACCCAATGAGCTGGAAGCCAAATATCCGTAATATTTCAGGACCAATATATATTGCAATTGCTGAACAGCTTGAACAGGATATTAAAGAAGGTATTTTATTGCCAGGAACAAAGTTACCTCCACAACGTGAGCTTGCTGATTATTTAGATGTAAATTTAAGCACGATTACTCGTGCGTTTAAGCTTTGCGGACAAAAAGGGCTCATTTATGCTTCAATAGGGAGCGGTACGTTTGTTTCTTCTGATGCCGCAACAAATAAGATTTTATTACCTACGAGTACTTCTGCTCATATGATTGAGTTGGGTTCCGTGTTACCTACGACATATGCCAATGAGGAAATAACGCGCTATATGAAAAAAATGCTGAATGATTCGCATTTCAGTAATTTGTTTCAATATGGGCGACCTGAGGCGAATGCTTGGCAAACAGAAGCAGCAGCAAAACTTTTCGAAAAAGTCGGCTTTCAAACAGATCAGCCTATCGTGTTGGGGGCAGGGGGACAAAATGCAATTGTTGCTACACTAGCAGCATTGTTCCATCCAGGAGATCGCATTGGAACAGATCCAATTACATATGCGGGGATAAAAACGGCGGCGAATATGCTCGGAATACAACTTGTGGCTATTCACCAAAAAGATGGAGAAATGACAAAAGAAGGGCTCTTATATGCTTGTAAAAATGAACATATTAGAGGTCTTTACGTCATTCCTGATTTTCATAATCCAACTACCCATACAATGTCAATCGATACGAGGAAAATGATTGCAGAAGTGGCAAGGCAAAAAGATATAATTGTTATTGAGGATGCAATATATAGTTTTTTACAGGAACAGCCACTTGCGCCAATTGCACTTTATGCACCAGAAAAGGTAGTTTATATTGCTAGTGTGTCCAAAACGATTTCACCTGGGTTAAGACTATCCTTTGTTGTGACACCTAGTGCTTTAAGAAAGAAAATTATTGAAACATTATATAATATGAATATATCTGTTTCACCAGTCATGGTGGAGCTTACAGCAAGATTAATCCAAGATGGGGTTGCTCAAACGATTTTAGAGAAACAACGATTATATGCTAAACAACAAAACGCCCTTGTTAATCAATATTTAGGTGAGTACAATATTTTAGGCAATGATGAATGCATTTTTAGATGGCTTCTATTGCCTGAAAAATTTACTGGTGTGCAGTTTGAATTGCTTGCATCGAAAGCGGGCGTACAAGTATATGCTGCAGAGCGTTTTGCAGTAGGGAATGCTAAACCTGTAAATGCAGTTCGATTGGCAATAACTGCACCCGAAAATAGCATGCAACTGGAGCAAGCCTTAACCGTATTAAAGGAATTGCTCGAAAGTGATGGAGACTATACTTTTATAGATTAAAAATAGATAGTACATAATAATGGTATGTGTGGTGAAATGATGGAACATAAAGGACGGATTATTTTTCATGTTGATATGAATAGTTTTTATGCATCTGTTGAGCAGGCGCATGATCCTAGCCTAAAAGGGAAACCTATCGCAATTGCAGGGAACCCAAAGGAGAGACGGGGCATATTAGTGACATGCTCATATGAGGCGAGGGCGCTTGGCGTTTATACGACAATGACGGTACATGAAGCAAAACGTAAATGTCCAGATTTATTGTTGCTACCGCCAGATTTTCAAAAATACCGTGAGGCTTCGAAAGCGATGTTTGCTATTTTACGTAGCTATACGGAACTGGTGGAACCAGTATCAATTGATGAAGGCTATATGGATGTGACATTGTTAAGTAAGGAACGCCATGCGCTTCAAATTGCCCAGGAAATACAAAGTCGATTATTAGCTGAATTGGATTTGCCTTGCTCTATTGGTGTAGCCCCCAATAAGTTTTTAGCAAAAACTGCATCGGATATGAAAAAACCGATGGGTATTACAGTATTAAGACTACGAGATATTGAACAAGTACTTTGGCCTCTTGAAGTAGTCGAAATGCATGGCATTGGTGAAAGTACAGCCAAAAAGTTAAATGACCAAGGCATTTTTACAATCGGTCATTTGGCTAAGGTGGATGAACATAAAATCAAACATATATTAGGGAAAAATGGGGTTAGACTCCGCGCAAGAGCCAATGGAATTGATACTAGAGAAGTTGATCCAGAAGCAATTTATGATACGAAAAGTGTCGGTAATTCTACGACATTACCACATGATGTAACCGATTTACGTACCTTGCATAAAACGATTGAAGGATTGTGTAAAAAAGTAGCAGAACGACTTGATGCAAAACGTTTAGCAGGTTCCACGGTCAGTATACAAATTCGTGATGCAGATTGGCACAATCATACACGCTCAAAATCGATGACTAATGTTATTTATCGCTTTGAGGACATTTATGAAATTGCCTGTGGATTATTTGATAAACATTGGGATGAATCGCCTGTTCGTTTGCTCGGGGTGACTGTTTCCAATGTGGTTGATCGGAAAGATTATAGCCAACAGTTGTCTATTTTCAATTTTGAAGAGCATGTAAAAGACGAGCCGATTTTAAAGGTAGTGGATGAGATTGAAGGACGCTTTGGGAAAGGCATCATTAAACGAGGTGTGGATATCGGCAAACGATCATCTTACCAATCACAAACGAGCTTTAGCAAAGACTTTTTGGACGACCACGAGTAGGAGTCAACCTTGCAATTAATAGTACAAAGGGGCATTACGTTCACGTAAGCCCCAACCTGCATCTTTATTTCATCGGATTAATAATTCCGTAAAAAACTATATCTTCAAACACGTCATTTTTATAAATATGGTCTTTTAAAGTCCCTTCATATTGCATACCACACTTTTCCATAATCTTACCAGAAGCGGGATTTGATTTAAAATAGCGAGCGTAAACACGATGATAGTTTTTCTCTGTAAACACAAAGTCGATAAGTGCCTTAGCTGCTTCTGTTGCATAGCCATTGCCCCAGTGTTCTTCACCAATCCAATAAGCAATTTCGCCATTTTTGTATTGTTGATGATTGGAAATACCGATAGCACCATATAACTGACCACTTTGTTTGTCTGTAATAGCAAATTCATATATTTGATCTAAGTCATAATTTTTTTCATGATTTGCAATCCATGTCAGTGCACAATCAATTGAGTATGGATAAGGTAAATTCAACGTGCTTTTGTATAGATTGTAATTGTTGCAATATTTACTGACTTCCTGTGCATCCGTTTCTTTAAAAAGACGTAGCAGTAGCCGATCTGTTTCGAGTGTTTTATCAGTTTTACTATAAATCATGTTCTTCCTCCTTCTTCTAGTTATTTCATGTCATAAAAACTTATTTTCATAGTATATCACATATAAATGGTTATTTTGTATAATTTTAGGTAATTCAAATGTTGAATACAGCTGGAAACATAATAACGATTTTAATAACATTTTGTTCTTAACAAAAAATGAAATAAGTGAATAATTAGCAATCCTATATGGCACATTAACATATAGGAGGTGGAAGAAAAATGTCTAAAATTATTGGTGTCGAACAATCATTATCAAATGTTGAAAATGCATTAAAAGCTAAAGGTTATGAAGTGATTCAGCTTCGCAATGAAGAAGATGCAAAAAAATGTGATGCTTGTGTAATTACAGGGCAGGATAGAGATGTTATGGGAATTAGTGATCCTATAATGGCAGGACCTGTTATTGATGCAGCTGGGCTTTCTGCTGATGAAGTAATACAGCGTGTAGATCATTATTTCCACTAATTATGGGTTAGGTGCTGTTTTTGAAGACTAAAGTGGCTTCAAAAGCGGCATCTTTTAATTTCCAACTGAAGCGAGCTAAGTTTATCTCTTAAGTACTATTCCTAATATCTTTATACCAGCATTTCCTTTATAATTAACACTAGCTACATATTTTAACAATCACGGGTAGACATAAGGGGAGAGACTGAAATGGAAATACTTCACGCGACTCTGGATGAATTAGAAGAAGTAACAGTGCTATTTGATGAATATCGCCAGTTTTATGGATTAGAATCAGATAGAAGTAGTGCTAAAGCATTTATCCAATTACGAATGGCTTTAAAAGAATCCATTATTTTTATTGCTGTTGTAAATGGGAAAACGATTGGCTTTGCGCAACTATATCCAACTTTTTCATCTATCGCATTACAGCGGGCATATATATTAAATGATATTTATGTAACAGACGATGCTAGAGGCCAAGGGGTGGGCAAAGCATTGATGGAGAAAGTGTTTCAATATTGTGAGCAACAATATGCACGATATGTTACACTTCAAACGGCTACAGATAATGTGCATGCACGAAAGCTCTATGAAAATCTTAATATGAAGCAAGATCAATATTGTAATTATGTTAAGTATTTTAATTAGGAACAAGCATCTCATCCATTTTGGATGAAGATGCTTTTTTTATGACTATCTACAGTAGCGTGATAGGTTTCATTGTAATAGAAGTATGTGATAGCTTAATCTTCTTTTTGAATTTTTGCGTACACCAGAGAAGAAAACAATATTTGATTGAGATAAAAGTTAATTTTCGAATGAAGTCGTTGAGAATAAAGACAAAAGGCATCGAGAAACCCAACTCGATGCCTTGCTTTGTTTATAGTTGCTAGTTACTGTACTTCGAGCGTATATGGTTTTGTACTCGCTTTGCCGTTTAGTTCACTAACTTCTATATAATATGTTCCTTTATCTAGTTCGACTGAACCTACTTCCGTATCTTTAGAACCGTAAAGATCTAATGTTTCAACCGTTTTTCCAAATGCATCAATAATTCGAATTACACCATCTAAACCTTTTTCAGTTTGTAAGGAGAAGAACACATCGCGTTTGCGGTCATTGTAAAATTCAAAATAGTCTTTATCGCCAAATGGCACACTGGCATTTAAATATTGATTAGCAACATATTTATCGCCACTTTTCGTTAGCTTTGTTGGTTCTGTTGGCAAACCATTCACCAATGTGGAATTTGCATCTTCATCAACATTTTTATGATTAAATACAGATAATGTGTATGGTTGCAGTGATACGAGCCCAATGTCCGTGCCGTTTATAGTAATAAAATAACCGCGATTTCTTTTTGCTAGGAAAGAGGTGTTGACCTCTGAAGTTCCCGAGAGACCAAGAAATATTTCAAATAAGCTTTCACCTTGTCCAAACGGAATTTCTGTTGCTAGTTCTTCGTCATCGATTTGCATATTGCCATTTGTATCCTCGATAATTGAACCAGAAAACTTCAAGTCAAATTGAAGTTCTTTTGGTAACTGATTGAGTTGTTTATTTGTATAAGGTACGGAAGATATCAGAAGACTTAAAACTGTATCCTCCCCTCGCTGTTTATAGTAGTAGTAATCTTTATCATCGTTATAGAGAAGATGATTTTGATAGTCCTTACCTGGTACAAGTGTTTGGGCATCGATGTCTGAATTTATATCATTGTTTTTGTCATCAGGTATAGCTACCATTTTACTTGTTGATAGTGTATATGGTTCGATGGAACGGCCACCAATATTGATAATTTTCACAACGTACGTTTTATCTTTTTTCAGTGCTATTGCTTTTGCATCGTTTTCATCAATTGTTATGCCGTAAAGTAGACCAATTAGCCCTGGATCATTAGTTAATGAAGAAAGTGGTAGCAATTCATTCTTTTCCTCATCATATTCCAATAAAGTGGCGGCTGGCTTATGATTATATCCTTTTTTAATTTGGAAACCATAAATCGCATCTTCTGGAGCGGTAAATACGAAATAATCTTCATCATATTCCGTTTGGAAGTATGCTTTTTGACTTTCACCGATATTATAAGGAATCGCATTTTCCATAATAAGGTCAGCATCTATACCATTTTCCTCAAAATCTGAACCTATACTTATATTTAAAAAATTATTTACTCGTTCCCGTTTCTTTCCTTTTAATGGAGCTGGTGCGTTTTCACTGTTTGGTAGATCGTCTTCAACAATTGGCTCATTCAAAGGAAGTCCGTCTTCATCTTCAGGAAGATGAACAATTTCTCCTTTTAACGTGTAAGGAATAATAGATTCATTAATGGTCGATTTTTCCTCATTATCAATACCGCCGCTAAGGAGAATATCGATTGAGATTACGCCACTGTTGTCATTGGAAACGCTTAATACATACTCTTCCTCAGGGATTGCATCAAATACGATACTTGCATTTTCACCTTTTTCGGAGCTGAAAGATGCTTGTATTGGGTAGGGGGCAATTTCATTCTGTTCTTCATCATCTACTTGGTCTGTTGGGATGCTATCCAACTCACTTTTTAGATAGATTTCCATTGATGCTGTAACACCTGGTATACCTGATAAATCAAATTTTAATGTAGATGGTTCAGTTACAGAAAAAGTAAAGTAATCTTTGTCGATTTGTTGATCCTCTGAAAGTAAAGTATAATTTTCCCCCGCCGTACTAAATGGGAACTGTTGAATATTATATGGACTGTCTATTGCTAATGAATCGATAGGTAATTCCTTCGTCGTTTCAGCTGTGAAAATGAAGTTAGAAGCACCTTTTAGGCTATAGCTTCCATTATAATCTTTGACGCCAATAAGAAGCGTTCCTGCTTGATCTGCTTTATAAAGGTAACCTTCTTGTTTTCCTGCGCGAACATCATTTACATTAATCGTTTCTGACTCATCTTTTTGACCTGTAGGGTAGAAGTATAGGTCAAATGCATAGTCATAGTAGCTAGCTCCTTTTAATGACAGTTGTGCATATTCACCTGCATCTAATTCAATTTTATACCATTTCCTTTCATCAGGTAGCTTGAACTCGCCTTTTTCGGTATTTTTACTATTTTTATCTAGCACTTTGGCATTGTTTAGACGCTCTTCATTTGTTTCAGAATAGCGCTTCGGTAGGTTGTTTAAATCGAAGTGTAATGCTTTAAATGGGTCGACGAGGCCATGTCCATAGGTGAGGTCGTAGCCTCTTTCACCTAAATCCTTTGCGGTCATTTCGAGTATTGCCTCTATTTCATGAGGCTTTAAAGTAGGATATTTTGATTTTAGTAGTGCAGCTACACCCGCCACAACAGGAGATGCCATTGAAGTCCCGCTAAATGCTGTGAATGAGGATCCCTTTTTTTCATCATAAACGGTACTATAAATTTCTTCTCCTGGCGCAACGATGTCCACTGATGGTCCATAGTTTGAATAGCTTGATAATTTATTGTGTTTATTTGTTGAACCAACGCTAATGACACCTTCGAAAGAAGCGGGGAAGGAGTAATGATCTGTTGAATCATTCCCTGCAGCAGCTACAATTGTAATGCCTTTATCGATTGCTTTTTGTACGGCTTCCTGCATAAGAGGGGACTCGCCGTAGCCACCGAGACTCATATTAATAACGTCGGCATTTTGTTCAATGGCGTGCAGTATGCCCTGTGCTATAACGAAATCATTTGCACTTTGTTTGCCGTTAAAGACATCGATTGGAAGAATCTTTGCTGCTGGGAAAACACCGTATCCACCAAACCCGTTATCTTTAGTAGCTGCAATAATGCCTGCTACATGTGTCCCATGGGGGTCAGAAAAGGTAGTATTGGCAGGTGTTGCAGCATTATATGGTGGAAGTATTTGAGACTTCAAATCTGGATGATTATAATCTACACCAGAATCGATAACTGCCACTTTAACCTCATGATTTCCTGCTAATGATAAAGCCTTATCAATTTGCAGTAAGTCTAAATGATACATATCTTTTTTCTTTGGATCTACAATCGTATTAAAGGAATAATACTTGTAGCTTGGAGATACACTTTTAACTCCGTTTTGCTTGCCATAATACGAAAAAGCCTCTTCTAATGTTACACCTTTTTTTAGTTGGACCACTTCGTAGCCTAATGAAGGAATCGATCGAATTACTTTTGAACCAATTTTACTATGTACGGTCTTAGCAAGGCCCGAATGTTTGACGATAATCGTATCGGGACTAATCCATTCGTTTCCTCCTGTTTGATAGTTGAACTGCTTTAATGCTTGCTTTTTTTTGCTAGCGAGCATACTTGTCACCAATTCTGGGTTCTGTGGTGCTTCAGCAAAGGCAGAAGCAGCAGGAACCATTAGTGCAGAACATGCTACGACAGCGATTGATTTCATCACCCAGTTTTTCAATTGTTTTCCCTCCTTGAGTAAAATATGACATTTCACTATTTATAACGGATGGATAAAAGAAAAGTTTCATTCCTCAATAAATTTTTATAAAATTGTTTGTAAATTGTTTGAGTGCCTGTCACCCAAATGCTCGATTAGTTTTTGTAAGTCTTCTTTTGAACGAGGCATCTGTATATTCTTATCAAAAAGATTTTTATTTTGCAGGGCGAGAGCTATGTCAAAAACCCAAGGTCGTTCAAGATGCGCTAGTTCAAGCAACTTCTCCTGATAGAACAATTCAACAGGATCCCCATTATAAATAACTTTACCAGCCTCCATCACAATTATTTGATCTGCCCATTCATAAGCCAAAGCAATATCATGGGTCGCCAATAAAAATGTTCGTTGCCCATTTTCTAATTTAGCTAAATAATGTAAAAGCTGTGCAGCATAATAATTGTCTAGTCCAGCAGTTGGTTCATCTAATAATAAAACAGATGGTTCCATTGCGAGCACACCTGCCATCGCCACACGTTTTTTCTGTCCGACACTTAAAAAATGAATCGGTTTCTCAAGTAATGATTCGACCTCTGTTTGTGCGACAGCCCAGGCGATTTTTTCCTCGATTTTTTCTTGTGACCAGCCAAGATTTAATGGACCGAAAGCGATGTCTTGCTTTACGGTACCTGAAAAAAGTTGATTGTCAGCATCTTGAAATACGATGCCTACTTGTTGGCGTAATGCTGATAATGCTTTTCTTGAATAGCTAAGTGCTTCGTTGCAAAAGGTAATATTGCCAGCGGTCGGTTTTAAAATCCCATTTAGATGCTGGAATAATGTTGATTTACCAGCACCATTATGACCGAGTAGGGCGATTTTTTTCCCCTTTGGAATTTGTAATGTAATATCTGTTAGTGCCTCAGTACCGTCTGCATAGGCATACGATAACTGTTGAAGCTCAAAATAAAGTTCAGTCATGAGAAAAAACCTCCATATAAGATGAGGAATAAAAAAATAATAACCATTCCAACCCAATTTTTCTTGCTGTATCGTACACTATCTTGCCAATAGACCGATTCGCCACCACGTGCCTGCATCGCATTATTAAGTTCGCGACTACGTTGAAACATTTCGGCAAACAAAGCTGCAATGAGCATGGAAATCGACCTAAGCCATTGCATTGGTGATTGATAGCCAAGGCGTGATTGTTGCGCAAGATGGATTTTTTGCATGCTATTTAAAAAAATGAAAATAAATCGATACGTAAGCTCTACTAACTCTACAAATAAAACAGGTAGACGCCATTGACGTAATACGTGGCAAATAGATTGGACCGATGTTGTTAATATTAAAAAGTACAAACAACTAATGCTACCTAGTACACTGAACAATAACTGCTGTGCTGTAATCAAACTTGCATTACCGATAAAAAAAGTCCAATGACTAAGTGAAAATGCAAAGGAATGTGCTGGTAGTATACTTGAATTTGGCGCAATTGAAATCAAAATAGATACTAAACTAGATAGTAGAAAAAAACCTGGTAACAATAGTAATTTTACATAATATGAAAAGGGGATTTTTGCGTATAAAATGATAAAAGCACTCATTACAATAAATGTAATGAGTGAAATAAGTTCATCTTTCACGATAAGCGATAATAGCAGTAACCCTAAGGAAAACGTCATTTTTTCTAACGGATGAACAGTCGCTAGTTTATTCATATAAGCATATTTATCAATGAGTAACATTGTTTAACCTTCCTTATGCTTGCCGCGCATATAGCCTACAAAATAGCCGATAAAGCCAGCACCAATCGCAGCCTGTAATACGAATAATAAGCTTTCGATTTCACCGCTTGGTGGCTCCCATAAGCTTTCAAACCATGGTTCATACTCTGCATTAATTTCACCGATTGCAGCTTCCGCTTCTCCGTCAGCACCACCAAATTCTGCACCCTTTTGTACGAAAAGGGGGATGATTGCTAAAAGCACAACGACAGCAAGTAGTAACATATTTTTCTTCATCTTAATGTGCCTCCTTTGCTGAGAAAACACGAAGAGCCTTTAATTCGCTCACGTTGTATTTTTTTAGGAAATTCATGACGATAACAGTTAAAATCCCTTCACTAATTGCGAGAGGAATTTGTGTTAAAGCAAAAATCCCTGCAAATTTTGTGAATGATGCCATAAAGCCTCCTACTTCAGAAGGGAAAGCTAGTGCTAATTGAACTGAAGTGACAACATAAGTACCTAAGTCCCCAAGCATCGCGGCAAAAAAGACAGCGATAGAAAATGAAAGACCAATTTTTTGAGAACCTTTAAAGACATAATATGCAATAATTGGACCTACAATCGCCATTGAGAAAGCATTTGCACCTAAAGTAGTAATACCACCATGCGCTAAAAGTAAAGATTGAAATAATAAAACGATTGTTCCAATTACGCTCATTGCTAATGGCCCGAAAAGAACCGTACCAAGACCAACACCAGTAGGATGTGAGCAGCTTCCTGTTACTGATGGGATTTTCAGTGCTGATAAAACGAATGCAAACGCACCTGATAAGCCTAATATCATTTTTGTTTCAGGATTTTCATCAATTGTTTTACGAATAGAACGCAATCCTAAAATAATAAATGGAATCGAAACGACCCACCAAAAAATCGCCCATTCAATCGGCAAAAACCCTTCCATGATATGCATGGCAAACGCTCGATTTGGTACTAGTAAAAAAGCTAGTAAGAAATAACTAAGTTTCCAAAAAGAAAATTTCAAAACCATTCCTCCTTCACAGTCATTTTCGAATGTAAGATGCGCAATAAAAAAAGCACTTCTCCGTCTAGGAAAAAGTGCATAGCTGAAAAAGCAAATACTAATGGTCATTTGCTAAGCCGCACACCTATCCTCGTAGGTTGAAACGATCACGATTTTTTCGGCAGGTCTCCTGGCTTAAGATCAACATTTTATAGGCCTTCCCGTCCTTTGGACAGTGACATTTTCTATAAAATTCCCTCATACAGTGGCGGGACCGCGCCGGACTTAAACCGGCTTCCCTTTTAAGCGAAATGTATACACTTCACACCGAAAAAAGATGAAATTGTGAGTTTTCACGAAGAAGTGTAACATGTTTTTCCAATCATTAGCTATTCTTTTTTTTTTTAAAAGATTTTTTAATAGAATTACATTCTAGAAAATTCAGATAAATGTAAGAGAGAATCAATCAAATTTAACGGAATATTTGTTGAAATTTTATTAAAAATCTAATAAATGAAAAAAGAAATGTTGAAAAGAGTAAAAATAATAGGCTATGATAGAAACAGTTTTATACTCTTTTTATGAATATTTCATTTCAAAATTTAATTATAAATCCATCATTAAGTGCTCGAAATACTTCGAGATAATAGGGAAATCGGTGTAAATCCGATACAGCCCCCGCTACTGTAATAGCTGATGAAATCGCAATGCCACTGGAAACTTGGGAAGGCGCGAAAGTAAGAGGAAGCTTAAGTCAGGAAACCTGCTTAGTTGATGATATGCAAACTTTTCGGAGGGAGAAGTGAAGCGAGAGCGGATACGTGTATATTCGTTTTTATTTTGGCTTCTATAAAACCTTTACTCTTCGATGTTGAGTAAAGGTTTTTTCTTTTTCCTAAAAGTCAATGAGGGGAGAACAGCAATGACAACTTGGAACTTAGAGGGCATGAAAACACATCTTTTTATTTGTAATGGTAGTAGTTGCATGAAAAAAGAGGCTGAGGAAATTACGTTGGCCATACGAGATGAAATAGAGAAATTAGCACTCGATAAGGAAATACATACAACAAGAACGCGTTGTAATGGCAGATGCAAAGATGCATGTGTTGTAATCGCGTATCCACAGGGAAATTGGTATCGTGTGCCAACAGTAGAGCATGGTAGAACGCTTGTAAAAGATTTAAACGATGATTCTTTACATAGTGAGCATGTGTTTACTTTGACAGAAGGTACGTTGCAGCGTACCCCGCAAACAACAGCCATAAAAGGCATCGACAAGGTGAAAGAGGGGTAGAAAATGGCGCAAAAAGGAAAGATTTTTGTTGTAGGCTTTGGACCTGGTGATTTCAAACATATTACAACCCGTGCTGTAGAGGCATTGCAACAAAGTGAATTTATTATCGGTTATAAAACATATGTTGAGCTCATTCAAGATTTAGTAAGTGCAAAGTCGATTGTGAGTACTGGCATGACAGAAGAAGTGTCACGTGCACAAGAAGCAGTTCGTCAAGCCGAGGCTGGAAATATTGTTGCGGTTATTTCGAGTGGTGACTCGGGCGTATATGGAATGGCTGGACTTGTATATGAAGTCCTCATTGAGCTTGGTTGGACGGAAGCAACAGGGATTGAAGTTGAGATTGTGCCAGGAATTTCTGCTATTAATTCTTGTGCAAGTTTGCTAGGCGCACCGATTATGCATGATTCATGCACGATTAGTTTAAGTGATCATTTAACGCCTTGGAATTTAATTGCAAAGCGTGTGGAAGCTGCGGCGATGGCGGATTTTGTTATTGCTTTATATAACCCTAAAAGTGGTCGACGTACACGTCAAATCGTTGAAGCGCAACGGATTTTACTAGAATATCGATCACCTGATACGCCTGTAGGGCTTGTGAAAAGTGCGTACCGAGATCGTCAGGAAATAACAATGACAACGTTAGCAGAGATGCTCGAGCATGATATCGGCATGTTAACTACAGTAATTATTGGCAATTCATCGACATTTTTCTATGACAATAAAATGATTACTCCACGTGGCTATCAGCGCAAATATACACTTGGAGATGAAAAACAGCCTTTACGTCCACATCAGCGTTTAAGAGAAGAAAATGAACCGTGGGCAATGAACCAAGAAACAGGTACCGCACGCCAAGACTTTGCGGCAGATCCCAATGCAGGACGTATGAAAAGTAGTATTGCAGTAGCACCTGCGCCTGTAACAGTACCAGAAAAATCATCATTGGAAATGGCAGCAACAGCACTTGCCATGGTGAAAGGAACAACTGTCACAAAGACAACAACAAAGTTAGTCCAGCAAAAAATGGAGTCGATTTTTGAACTTGCTGTTAGTCCAGGGGTAGCAAATAAATTTTTCACGCCACAGCAAATGATGACGTTAGCTGAAGTTGTGGGAGATGAAGGCACGATGGAATATACACCAGACCATCAAATTCATTTGAAAATTCCAACGACAGAGCCTGAGATGATTACTGAAAAGTTAAGAGCAGTAGGCTTTTTACTTGCACCAATAGGGGATGTGCTGTCATTAAAAGCCTGTGATTTCTGTTATGGCGAGAAGGCAGATTCAATTCCATATGCAGAGGAAATTCAAGATAAGCTTGGTGGATTATCGCTGCCTAAAACTTTAAATATTGGCTTTAATGGCTGTGGCATGGCGTGCTATCGAGCAGTGTTTGACGATATCGGTATCGTCTATCGAAAAAGTAAATTTGATGTTTTTATTGGCGCTAAGCCAGTAGGGCGGACAGCCCATGCGGCACAGCCTGTTGTAGAGGGGCTAGAGCCAGAACAGCTTATTCCACTTATTACAGACATTATTGAGGAATACAAGGCAAATGCACATCCAAATGAACGCTTGTTCAAATACTTCAAACGGGTGAAAAAAATACTGCATTTTACGTATCAAGATATGTCGTCAAAAATAAAAGTAGAGCCAGCTCCGTGCGGCGATTAGTGAGGAGATAAAAGATGAAAGCAATTTTATTTGTTGGCCATGGTAGCCGTTTAGCAGCAGGAAACGACGAGGTGCGCACGTTTATCGAGCAAATGACACCTCGAGTTGATAAAAGTTTTTTAGTTGAAACATGTTTTTTGGAGTTTGCCTCGCCTAACATAGAAGAAGGTATTACGAATTGTATAAACAAGGGTGCTACAGAGGTCCATGTAATTCCGATTATTCTACTTCATGCAGGCCATTCAAAAATGCATATACCTGCAGAAATCGAACATGCACGTGAACATTATCCAAACATTACATTTACCTATGGGCAAACAATCGGTATTCATGATGAAATATTTGCTATTTTAGAAGACCGCTTAGCAGAAATCGGCTTTAATACTGAGGAAGAACATAAGGATACTGCCATTTTATTAATTGCACGAGGTGGTAGTGACCCAGCTGCAAATGGTGATTTTTATAAAATTACTCGTTTGTTATGGGAAAAACTGAATGTTCCGTATGTGGAAAGTGCTTTTATGGGAGTGACAGATCCTCGTGTTGAAGAAGGCATTGAACGCTGCGTTAAACTAGGTGCGAAAAAAATTATTATGCTACCGTACTTTTTATTCACAGGTATTTTAATGGAACGTATGAATGGTATGTGCGAGCAATTTAATAAGCAATATCCTGACTGTGATATTCAAATTGCTAACTATTTTGGCTACCATGAACGTTTGCAAAATGTGCTTTTAAACCGTATTGAGCAAGCAGTAAATGGTACATCAACAGGTATGCAAGATTTAGAAAATTATCGTGCTTATGCGGCGGTACATGGACATGCGCATCATCATCACCATCATGACCACGATCACGACCATCATCACCACGATCACCATCATGACCATGACCACCATCATGACCATCATCATGACGAGGAGCTAGTAAAATGATTTTCATGTTAGCTGGTACGAGTGACGCAAGGAATCTTGCACTTGAATTGCAGTCAGTGGGCTATGCTGTGACGGCGACAGTTGTGACAGATTCAGCCGCTTCAAGTCTTGCAGAGGTAGGTCTACCACATCTAGTTGGTAGACTAACGGCTGAGGAAATGGCAGCAATACTTACAGAACAAGGGTATCGCTTAGTTGTCGATGCTTCACATCCATTTGCAGAGGAAGCATCTAAAAATGCGATGGCAGCAGCAAAGAGTGCTGGTGTTCCATATATTCGATATGAACGTGCGAATGAGCATTATGACCACCCGTTGATTACAGTTGTCAAAGACTATGAGGAAGCAGCACAATTAGCCGCAATAAAACGTGGTGTCATAATGCTGACAACGGGCAGCAAAACGCTTGCAACGTTTACAAAAGTATTACAAGGCTTAGAAAATACACGTGTTATCGCACGTATGCTTCCGCGCCTTGATAATATGGAAAAATGTGAGGCACTTGGTGTGGCGCAAAGAGACATTGTTGCTATTCAAGGTCCCTTTTCGAAAGAATTAAACGAAGCGTTATTTCGTCAATATGACGTGACATTGATGATTACGAAAGAAAGTGGCAAGGTCGGCTCAGTCGATGAAAAGCTTGACGCAGCGCTTGCTTGTGGTATTGAAACGATCTTAATCGCACGACCAAATATAAAATACGGCCAGCAATATTCCTCATTTGAGGAAGTAGTACAGGCGGTACAACACATACTTTAGGAGGCATTCCATATGGATTTCAAAACAGATTTCAAACCATTAACAGTAGACCCAGACAAAATTTATGACTATAGTTTCTCGATAATTGCAGAGGAAATGGGCGAACATGATTTTACAGAAGATGAGTGGAAAATTGTACGTCGTATTATCCATGCTTCTGCTGACTTTGAATTAGGACGTAGCGTCATTATTACACCAGGAGCGATTGAAGCAGGCATTAAGTCAATCCTTGCAGGTCGTCATGTCATTGCTGATGTACAAATGATTGAAAGTGGTTCAGGAAAAAAACGTTTCCAAAAGCATGGTGGGGATTTACACTGCTATATCGCAGATGAAGACGTTTCTATTGAAGCGAAAAAACAAAATACAACGCGTGCGATTATCTCTATGCAGAAGGCATCAAAATTACACGAAGGTGGCATTTATGCAATCGGAAATGCACCGACAGCCTTACTAGAGTTAATTCGCTTAATTAAAGAAGGGTTAGCCAAACCAGACTTAATTATTGGTATGCCAGTAGGCTTTGTATCAGCAGCAGAGTCGAAAGAAGAGCTGTTAAAGCTAGAGGGAATTCCTTATATTACAAATGTTGGGCGTAAAGGCGGTAGTACAGTGACGGTTGCTGCTTTAAATGCCGTTTCATTATTAGCGGATGAACAGGCGAAAAAATAATGGAGCGGAAGCCAAAAAAGGATCCTAAAGACATGCGTCACGGTTATACAACAGGAGCCTGTGCAACTGCAGTTACGAAAGCAGCATTACTAGCACTCATTACAAACGAAGAGCAAGAAACGAGTACTATTCATTTGCCTATTGGACGAGACGCAACATTTACGATTGAAAAATGTACGTTTAGCAGCAATGAAGTAAGCTGTGAAACGATTAAGGATGCTGGTGATGATCCAGATGCGACACACAAAGCCCTTATTATTGGCACAGTAAGCTGGGCTAATACACCTGGGATACATTTAGATGGAGGTATTGGCGTCGGGCGCGTAACAAAGCCCGGCTTGCCTGTTGCTGTTGGGGAAGCAGCAATTAACCCTGTACCACGAAAAATGATACATAGTACCGTACAAGATGTGCTAGACGAGTTTCAAATTAATCGCGGCGTAAATGTTGTTATTTCTGTACCAGAAGGTGAGGAAATTGCAAAAAAAACATTAAATGGTCGTCTTGGCATTATTGGGGGCATTTCCATTTTAGGCACAAGGGGAACCGTCGTGCCTTTTTCGAGTTCTGCATATATGGCAAGTATTGTTCAAGCTATTAGTGTCGCTAGGGCAGCTGGCTGTGAACATGTTGTTGTCACAACAGGTGGGCGAAGTGAAAAGTTTGGGATGGCCCAATATCCTACATTACCTGAGGAAGCATTTATTGAAATGGGTGATTTTGTCGGCTTTACATTAAAGCATTGTAAACGACTTGGCATTAAGCAAGTATCGCTCGTTGGAATGATGGGAAAATTTTCGAAAGTAGCACAAGGTGTAATGATGGTGCACTCCAAAAGCGCAGCCATTGATTTTAATTTTTTAGCGCAGCTAGCCATTGATATTGGGGCAGATGAGGAAACAGTAGCGCAAGTAAGAGAGGCAAATACCGCATCACAGGTTGGTGAAATCATGGCTGAAAAAGGCTATGATGCTTTCTTTCATCACCTATGCGAGGCGTGCTGTTATTCATCTTTACATCATATTAGAGGGGGCATGACGCTCTCCACATCGATTTATTCGATGCAGGGACAATTATTAGGAAGGGCTGATGACATTGCATCAATCGATGAAATTGATTGGGATCGGGGATAACGGACAGGAAAGTTTGCTACCACTGTATAGACAGTGGATTGAAGACTGTGAGGTGCTCGTAGGTGGTGAGCGTATCCTTGATTTTTTCCCAAGCTTTACAGGAGAAAAAATGGTCATTAAAGGCGGACTTTCAACGCTTGTTGAAAAACTCACCGAAGAAACGAGACAGACAGTTATTTTAGCTTCAGGTGATCCTTTGTTTTATGGCATCGGGGGCTATTTAGCCAAGAAGCTGAATATCGAAGTATATCCGTATATGAGCTCCGTGCAGCTCGCATTTTCAAAAATGGGCGAAAGCTGGCAGGATGCCTATGTAACGAGTATTCACGGGCGACCAATGAAAGGCTTAGCGCAACGTATTGATGGCAAAAAGAAAGTAGCTTTACTAACAGATGCAGACAATAATCCAAATGCGCTGGCACGTTATTTAAAGCATTTTGGTATAACCGAATACCGAGCTTTTGTGGCAGAAAATTTACAAGGTATTGATGAAAAATATGGCTGGTATACTCTTGATGAATTAGAAAAAGCAGAATTTTCACCTTTAAATGTTGTTATCCTACAGCAAACATCAGCTCCTAAGCACTATACACTTGGTATTGATGATGAAGAGTTTTCGCAACGTAAACCAGACAAAGGACTAATTACGAAAAAGGAAATTCGTGTGTTAAGTTTACAAGCTATGCAAATTCAAAAGGATAGTACGATTTGGGATGTTGGTACATGCACAGGATCGATGGCAATTGAAGCTGGTAAACTGGCACCTGAAGGTCAAGTGTATGCAGTGGAAAAAAATGCTCCTGATTTAGAAAACTGTCTACAAAATCAACAGAAATTCCGCGTGGACATTACCGCTATTCATAGTAAAGCGCCAGCTGGACTTGAACATTTTCCAGACCCAGATGCGATTTTTATCGGCGGAACAGGTGGGGAAATGGTGGAGTTATTACAGCTTTGCTGTGCGCGCTTAAAGCCCAATGGTCGCATTGTCTTAAATGCGGCTACAATTGAAAATTTATATAAGGCAGTTGAGGCGTTTAAAGCTTGTGGCTTTGCAGTAGAAATTTTACAGGCGCAACTTGCACGTAGTAAACCAATTTTAGATATGACTCGCTTTGTCCCATTAAACCCGATCTATATTATTTCGGCATATCGAAAGGAAGAAAATCATGAGTAATCTTGGTATTTTATATGGCTTAGGCGTAGGCCCTGGCGACCCAGAATTAATTACAGTAAAAGCATTTCGAGTTATCCAGGAGTCACCCGTTATTGCCTACCCGAAAAAATTAAAGGGTAGTAAAAGCTATGCACATCGCATTGTAGATGTTTACATTAATCCTGAGGAAAAAGATATGCTTGGTCTTGTTTTCCCAATGACGAAGGATGAAGCAGTTTTAGAACGTGAATGGACGAAATCTGTTGAACTTGTTTATGGTAAATTGAAAGAAGGCAAGGATGTTGCATTTGTGACAGAAGGTGATCCTCTTTTATATAGTACTTTTATTCATATGATGAAGTTAATGCAAGACACGCATCCAGATGTAGAAATTCGTACAGTACCTGGTATTTCTTCGTTCAATGGTTCTGCATCACGACTAGGCATTGCCCTTGCGGATGGAGATGATCGTGTTGCTATCGTTCCAGCACATGATAATTATGAAGCAATGCGTGAAGCCATTGAAAGTCATGATGCGGTTGTATTTATAAAAGTAGCAAAGGTTATTGATTTAATGTTAGAAGTGCTACGTGATTTAGACTTGCTTGATAAGGCTTCCGTTGTGACAAAGGTTACGTCCGATGAGGAAATTATTTGGGATGTGCGTGAGCTAGACGGTGTAGATTTAGAATATTTAACGTTAATGGTGGTGCGTAAATAATGAAGAAAATTTATATTGTTGGTGCAGGCCCAGGAGACCCAGAATTAATTACAGTTAAAGGCTTACATATGCTACAAACAGCGGATGTTGTCATGTATACGGATTCACTAGTCAATGAAGATCTTATTGCAAAGGCAAAGCCAGATGCGGAAGTTATTCGTACAGCTGGTATGCATTTAGAAGAAATGGTGGCGGTCATGGTTGAACATGTCAATGCAGGGAAAGTAGTCGCACGTATGCATACGGGCGACCCTGCGATGTATGGTGCTATCATGGAACAGATTGCATTGTTGAAGAAGGAAGGGATTGGCTACGAAGTTATTCCTGGAGTTAGCTCGGTATTTGCTTCAGCGGCGGCAATTGGTGCGGAATTAACCATTCCTGATTTAACACAAACGCTTATTTTAACACGTGCAGAAGGTCGTACACCTGTACCTGAGTTTGAAAAGCTACGTGATCTTGCCAGCCATCATTGTACGATTGCGCTGTTTTTAAGTGCAACGCTAACAAAGAAAATTGTCAAAGAATTGCAAAGTGCGGGATGGTCTGATGATACACCAGTTGCGGTCATTCAGCGTGCAACTTGGCCCGATCAAAAAATTGTTCGTACGACATTAGTTGAGCTTGATGAAGCGATGCGTGTCAATGGTATTCGTAAGCATGCGATGATTTTAGCTGGTTGGGCATTAGACCCAAATATCCATGATAAAGACGAGTACCGCTCAAAACTATATGATGCGACCTTTACACATGGCTTCCGAAAAGGTGTGAAAACAAGTGATTGAATTACAAGAGGGTGTATTGCCTGCAGTTGATCAGCGCAATCCGTATGCTGTTGTGGCCATTACAAAGCATGGTGTTCAAATCGGTCGCAAGCTACAGCAAACATTTGCGGCAAGCGACCTATATTATATGAGTAAATTTGAACAGGGCGACGAAGATGAAAAGCATATTCAGCTTTTTTCTGGTACTGTTCGTTTATTACTACCGACGCTTTTTAAGCAGTATAAAGGTTTAATCTTAATTATTTCACTTGGTGCAGTGGTACGCATGATTGCACCAATTTTACAGAATAAGAAGACTGATCCTGGTGTGGTTGTTATTGATGACCGTGGGGAAAATGTGATAAGTGTGCTATCGGGCCATTTAGGCGGAGCGAATGAGCTAACGCATGAAGTTGCAGCGGCGCTTGGAGCAAACCCTATTATTACAACAGCTTCTGACGTTCAAAAAACAATTCCTGTTGACTTATTTGGTGCTCGCTTTGGCTGGGTTTGGGACAGTGCAGATAAGCTAACACCTGTTAGCGCCTCTGTTGTTAATGAAGAACACGTTGCAATTGTGCAGGAAGCTGGGGAACGTGATTGGTGGATGCGTGATACACCAATGCCTGAGCAAATAAAAATTTACCCATCAGCACACGATGCGATTGAAGCAAAACCACACGCTACGCTGTTCATTACCGACCGTCTCATTGAACCTGAGGAAGAAGTGCTTCTTGAAAATGGCGTCATTTATCGACCAAAAACGATTGTACTTGGTATGGGCTGTAATCGTGGGACGGCAGTTGAAGAGATTGAACAAGTTATTGATGAAACGCTAGCAGAGCTGAAGCTTTCGAAAAAAAGTGTCAAAGCACTTTGTACAATTGATTTGAAAAAAGATGAATCATGCTTTATTGAAATAACAAAAAAATATGATTGGGCGTTCGTAACATATACTCCCGAACAATTAAATGAAATCAATTTCCCATCACCATCTGAGACAGTATTTAAATATACAGGGGCATATGGGGTAAGTGAACCAGCTGCTATGCGCTATGCACAGGTTGATTCACTGCTATTACCAAAGAAAAAATCAGGCAATGCTACGATTTCTGTAGCAAGATTAGTATATTAAGGAGGAATCCTATGCAAACAAATCGCTTTGTACTTGCAGGGACAGGCAGTGGTGTTGGCAAGACAACATTTACAATTGGCCTTATGAAAGCTTTGCAAGAAAAAGGTAAAGTCGTACAAGGCTTTAAATGTGGTCCTGATTATATAGATCCTAGTTACCATACAGCCGTAACTGGACGTGTATCACGTAATATTGATAGCTGGATGTTTTCGCATGATGCGGTACGTGATATTGTTGCACGTGCGAGCATGGATGCAGACGTTTCGATTATAGAAGGCGTAATGGGCTTTTATGATGGCAAAAGTCCGTTGTCTGATGAAGGTTCGGCTGCGGACATTAGTGTTGTGACAGAAAGTCCAGTTATTTTAATCGTTAATTGTGCAAGTATGGCTCGCAGCGTAGCAGCTGTAGTTAAGGGCTTTCAGCTACTATCTGACCAGCCAAACATTGTCGGCGTTATTGCGAACCAAGTAGGCAGTGTTGGTCATTATGAAATTGCCAAAGCTGCGATTGAGCAGGAATGTGGTATTCCAGTTATCGGCTATTTAAAACGTGAAACAGGCATAGATATTCCAAGTCGCCATTTAGGGCTTATTCCTGCGATTGAACGTGGTGAGCTCGATTCATTTTTTGACAAGCTAGGTGCTTTAATGGCAGAGACGATTGATTTGGATTTACTATTGTCATTAACAAAGGCACCCGTTCTAAAAGAGACGGGACAACTATTTGCCACACAACCTACAAAAGATATTTGTATTGCTGTTGCAAAAGATGCTGCATTCAATTTCTATTACGAGGAAAATCTAGCACTTTTACGAGCTAAAGGTGCAACAGTGCAATTTTTCTCACCACTTGCAAATGAACCCGTACCAGCGGAAGCAGATGGTTTATATATCGGTGGGGGCTTCCCAGAGGAGTTTGCCGATACGCTAGCAAAAAATGAAATCGTAAAATCTTCCATTCGTGAAGCCATCACGAAAGGTTTACCGACATTAGCGGAATGCGGAGGCTTTATGTATTTGACTGAAGCAATTACAAATAGTCAAGGAGAACGCCATGAAATGCTAGGAGTTATTCCTGGGGAGGTAGCGATGCAAACAAAGCTTGCGGCACTTGGCTATCGTGAAATTTTTGGAACAACGTCTAACTTTTTAATCGGTCAGGACGAACAAGCAAAGGGGCATGAATTCCATTATTCTTCATACAGTGGTACCCATGAAACGCCTGCCTACGAAACAAAAGGGCGTTTTGGCAATAAACAAGAAGGTTACCAAAACGGAAATTTAGTAGCAGGCTATACGCATTTTCATTTTGTTTCCAATCCAAAGCTAGTTGATAACTGGTTAACTGCATGTAAGAAGGTGAAAACACATGACTAATTACTTTCCTATCCATTTAAATATTGAATATAAAACAGTTGTTATTGTTGGTGGAGGTCATGTTGCAACGCAAAAGGTTACTTCATTGCTACCTGCTAAAGCAAATATTGTAGTAGTTAGTCCAACTTTACACAACTCATTAGTGCCACTTGCAGAATCAGGGCAAATTACATGGCGCGAAAAAGAATTTGAGCCACGTGATTTAGATGATGCAATATTAATTATTGCCGCAACGAATCATACGAACGTCAACAATGCGGTCCAAGAAGCAGCGCAACATTGGCAACTCTTAAATCGCGCAGATGTACAAGGAGAGAGCGACTTTATAACTCCTGCAACCATTCGTCGCGGCCCTTTAGTGTTGACAGTTTCCACATCTGGTGCAAGTCCAGCACTCGCACGCAAAATTAAAGAAGATTTAGCGGAGCAGTTTGATAACGTCTATGAGGATTACGTATGCTTTTTACAACAAGCGCGTCTAATGGTTACTGCTACATTTGATAAGGGTGACCAAAGACGTGCCGCGTTACAAGCATTACTTGAGCCAAAGTTATTAGAATGGACACGAAGTGGAGAGATTGACCGACGAGAGGCCTATTTACAACAACTATTGACGGGAGAAACGCGATGAAAGAGGGAATTGTATATTTAGTAGGGGCTGGCCCGGGAGATCCAAAGCTCATTACAGTGTATGGGCTAGAATGTATTCAAAAGGCCGATGTCATTGCATACGATCGTCTAGTGAATCCGAAATTATTGGATTTTGCAAAAAAAGATGCAGAGCTTGTGTACTGTGGTAAATTGCCTGGTAAGCACCATCTAATTCAAGACGAAATTAATGCATTGCTTGTAGAGAGAGCACAAGAAGGCAAAGTTGTAACTCGTTTAAAGGGTGGTGATCCCTTTGTTTTTGGTCGTGGTGCTGAAGAGGCTGAAATATTGAAAAATCACGATATACGTTATGAAGTGGTACCAGGTATTACTGCGGGAATTGCAGCTCCTGCCTACGCAGGCATTCCTGTTACACATAGAGATTTTGCTACAAGTTTTGCACTAGTTACAGGTCATGGTCGAGAGGAAAAAGGACAAGATTTTTTAAATTGGCCAGCACTTGCAACTGGTATTGATACTGTCGCATTTTATATGAGTGTAGGCAATATTGCATATATCGCGAAAAAACTCATTGACAATGGTCGCCCAGCGACTACGCCCGTTGCGGTCATTGAATGGGGGACAACTGAGCAACAACGTACAATAACAGGACCACTAAATGACATTGCTAGTATTATTGATCGAGAGGGTTATCATAATCCGTCTATGATTGTTGTAGGGGACGTAGTTAAGGTTCGTGAAAAAATTCAATGGTTTGAAGAGCAAGGGCTCGCTTTTAGCTAATTGCTATTTTCTTATATAAATAAAAAGTCGAGCAAATGACAAAAGAGATAGATCAAAGGAGGATCACTAAATGACAGTAATGGAAGCATTAAAAAATCGCCGAGCAATTCGTAACTATACAAACCAGCCTATTGAGAAAGAAAAAATAGAGCAAATTTTACAAGCTGCGACGTATGCACCTAATGACCGAATGCGAGAACCTTGGCATTTTTATGTTATAGAAGGTGACGCAATGAACCGTTATGAAGCAATGGCTAGTACATATTTGCAAGAACGATTTCCAACGAAGCCTCATTTAGTGGAAAGTTCATTAAAGGTTGTCCAAACAACACCTGTGGCAATAGTGGTGACAGCCGATATTGTGGAAGATGATAAAGACGCAACAGAAGACAATATTTTTGCTGTATGCAGTGCGATTATGTCTATGTGGCTAGCTGCCGAGGAGCTAGGGTTAGGATTTGTTTGGCGTACGAGAGGTGTTGGACTTGTGCATGATTCTCGCATGCATACATTCATCGGTGCAGGTGACAATCAAAAGGTCGTAGGTACTATTTTCATAGGTTATCCCGAAGAGCAAGAGCTTAAAGAAAAAAAACGTACATCATTTGAAGAAAAAACAACTTGGCTCTAAAGGAGGTAGGAGAAATGGCTAGAAAAGGTTTATTTTTAGTATACACAGGTGATGGCAAAGGAAAAACGACAGCTTCCCTTGGTGTAACATTACGCGCGGTAGGGCGTGGTTTAAATGTGCGTTATATGCAGTTTATAAAATCGCCAGAGCGTACGTACGGTGAAAAAATCGCCTTGTCAAAACTTGGAGTAGAAATGGAGCAAATGGGAATAGGGTTTACTTGGACAAAAACACCCGAGGAACATCGTGCTGCATTAGCAAAAGCTTGGCAAAAAACAAAGCAAGCATTACAAGATGACAGCATTGATTTACTCGTTCTAGATGAGCTTAACAATGCGCTCGCAATTACAAAATTTCCAATCGATGACGTACTCCCATTAGCTGAAGTGCTCGAAGCCATTGCACAGCGTCCTTCCACAATGCACCTTGTCGTAACAGGACGCAGTGCGAACCCCGCCCTTATTGCTATGGCAGACTTAGTATCAACAATAGATGCAACGAAACATTATTATGAAGAGGGAATTCCTGCAGTCAAAGGACTAGAATTCTAAATCTATCTGTTCAAATTACGATATTACATTCTATGGGGGGATATTCAGTAGTGATTTAAGTCACTGAATATAAGCGACCCTCCTAATTATCAAGGAGGGAAATCAGAATGCCAGCAAAATCAATTATGATTCAAGGAACAGCCTCTGACGTTGGGAAAAGTATGATATGTACGGCATTATGTCGTATTTTTTCAGATGATGGGCTAAAAGTGGTACCTTTTAAGTCGCAAAATATGGCGCTAAATTCATTTGTAACCGAGGATGGCGGGGAAATTGGCCGCGCACAAGGGGTACAGGCTGAAGCAGCTCGTGTTGTCGCGACAACACATATGAATCCGATTTTATTAAAGCCAAAACAGGATATGGTATCTGAGGTAATTGTTCACGGCAAGCATTTTTTAAATATGGATGCCAAGAGCTATCGCAACCAATTTGTACAGCAAGCTATGCCGATTGTTGAGGAGTCAGTACGTACGTTACAAAATACATATGATGTCATTGTGCTTGAAGGTGCGGGAAGCCCAGCTGAAATTAATTTAAAAGATCGTGATATCGCGAATATGCGCATGGCACATTTAGCAGATGCGGCAGTTGTGTTAGTGGCAGATATTGACCGCGGTGGTGTGTTTGCTTCGATTATTGGGACACTCGCTTTACTTGATGATGCCGAGCGTGCACGTGTAAAGGGGCTTATCATTAATAAATTTCGAGGCATGCGTGAGCTATTAGACGATGGCATTGAATGGGTTGAACGTGAAACAGGCATCCCTGTGCTAGGCGTTGTGCCATATGTAGATGTCAATATCGAAGCGGAGGATTCATTAGCGCTGTCTGCACTGCGATTTAAAAAACCAAAGCCTGGAGAGTTTTCAGTTGATGTGGCGATGATACGTTTACCTCGTATATCGAATTTTACAGATGTTGATCCATTTTTTGATGAGCCAGAGGTAGGTGTGCGACTAATCGGTAACGTAGCAGAGCTAGGAACACCAGATTTACTCATAGTACCAGGCACCAAAAGCACAATGGATGATTTAGCATGGCTTAAAGCACAAGGCTTTGCACAGGCGATTGCAAGCTTACGTGCACGTGGAACTAAAATTATTGGCATATGTGGCGGCTTTCAAATGCTAGGTGAAGTATTACTCGATCCTGAGGCAGTTGAAGGAAATGGTGATTCAGCACATGGACTTGGTCTATTACCAATAGAAACAGTATTTGTAGGAGATAAAAAAACTGTGCAAATGTCGGGAGTGCGAGGAAATGACACACTGACAGGCTATGAAATCCATCTTGGTCGCACAAACATTTTACGAGATGAAGTATCACCATTTTTACAGTTAGCAGATGGACGTGTTGATGGAGCTGTAAGTGCAGATGAACAAGTTATCGGTACATATTTCCATGGTCTATTCCATAATCGTACCTTTACACGACAGCTTGTCAACGAAATTCGCCAATCAAAAGGTCTTGCCCCATTGCCTTTAGAAGTCAAAAGTGATGCTGAGCGTAGGGAAGATGCCTATAATATGCTAGCATCGCATGTGCGTGCTAATTTAAATATGGAAAAAATATACGAGATGTTAAAAATTGAGGTACATGGATGACAAGAAAAGGACCGTTAGCTATTAACTATGAAGCATTATGGCAAGAAGGAATGAAGGATTGGCAAGGACAAATGCCAGAGCGCATGGTCAACGATCAGTTAGAAGAACAGTTTTGGTCTCAGTCGATTGCGCGCAAAAAAATGGGTCAAACAGATCCTTATGCAGCTCAAATTTTTGAAGAAATGAAGAAACATATTCAGCCACAACATTCGGTAGTTGAGATTGGTCCAGGGTGGGGCAATTATACGTTCCCTCTTGCTGATTATGTTAGCAACCTTACGTGTGTCGATAGCTCAGACAGCATACTTGCCTACTTGCAACATTGTTTGCAACATAAGAACCATGTATCCTATGTGCATGCGAAATGGGAAAAGCTTGCTGAAACTGAGTTAGCAGCACATGATATTGTAATTGGCGTGAATTGTTTTTACCGCATGTATGAAATTAAAGCAGCACTATATCACATGAACCGACTTGCTAAAAAACGTGCGATTATCGGCATGACAACAGGACCAATTCAACCGCATTACGAAATATTACATGATAAATACGGTTACGATATTAAATTTCCACGAAGAGATTATATTGAGTTTTTGAATTTACTTTATGAAATGGATATATATGCAGATTGTGCCATTATTCCATTAAAGCGAACGTATGAATATGAAACATATGAACAGCTTGTGACTACACAAAGCAAAAAAATATTAAGTGCGGACTTTAATCGATCACATGTTGAAGAGTCGCTTGCCCCGTATATTGAGGAAAAAAACGGTCGATTTTACTATCGTCATGACTTCCACGCTGCACTCGTATCGTGGCAACCGAAATAATAGAAAAACCTTTGGTGATAGCTTTCACCAAAGGTTTTTCTTCTGTTTAGCAATAGGGTACAATAGAACGACAGAAAAGAATTGAGGTGGCAGTTGTGCAACTACATTTTTTAGGAACAGGCGCAGGCATGCCTTCAAAGGAACGCAATACGAGCGCATTAATGGTAAAGCTACTAGATGAAAACGGTGAAATGTGGCTATTTGATTGTGGAGAGGCGACACAACACCAAATTTTGCATACATCATTAAAGCCACGTAAAGTGTCAAAAATATTTATTACACATTTACATGGGGACCATATTTTTGGTTTACCAGGATTTTTGAGCTCGCGGTCTTTTCAAGGTGGAGATGAGCCGCTGACTATTTTTGGTCCAGCAGGCTTACAGCAATGGGTAGAGCAAACATTTGCATTATCAAAAACACATTTAACGTACCCATTACAATTTGTAGAAGTACACGATGGTATTATTTACGAGGATGAAAAGTTTACAGTGCATGCTAGTGAATTACGTCATGTTGTTCCATGTTTTGGCTACCGAATAGAGCAAAAGGACTTACCTGGTGAGTTACTGATGGAGAAAGTACAAACTTTCGGCGTACCAAAAGGACCTTTACTTGGCAGGTTGAAAAGAGGACAAGACATTGAACTAGAAAATGGAACAATCATTAGAGCAAAGGATGTTGTTGCACCTCCCAAAAAAGGCTTTACACTTACAATTTTAGGGGATACGAAATACTGTGAAGAAGCAATTTCATTGGCGGATCATGCAGATATCCTTGTACATGAGGCAACATTCGATGGAAGCACAACCGATTTAGCAGCTAGCTATGGGCATTCAACAAATGTCGAAGCAGCTATGATAGCTAGTAGAGCAGGTACAAAATACTTACTTCTTAATCATTTAAGTGCACGTTTTTTGCCACATGATTTGCCAGTATTTTTAGCAGAAGCTCAAGCAATCTTTCCACAAACTTTCCTCACATCCGACCAATCGGTATTTAATTGGAGTCAGGAGAAATTATTATAGTTTCCGATGAGTGTTTAATACTATGGAAGTCGATAAATATGAGTAAAGCACATAACAACTAGGATCGACGTTTTCCAAAAAGGCTAAAGTTAGAGCAAACGGCTGGCAAGTATAAAGTAAAGTTGTTAAAAGCTAGGGTAATTGTAGAAATATAGTGCGTTTAATAGATGATTTCCGTATAATTAAGTAAAGGGGAGTGGTTGTATGGATCAACAAAAGATGCCACCAGCTATTTTACGTTTACTCGTTATCTTTCCAAACGTGTTAAGCTATTTACTATTAGGCGGACTCATTATTTATGTTACTTCAAATTATGATTTGTTAAAATCAACAGAGAGCTTGAAGGTATGGCTCATTTTTATCGCAGTACTTGCACCAGCAGCAGCTTTTACAACCTTTCGTATCGTCAAAAAAATCCGCGCTGGTCATATGTAATAAACTATAACGTTCAAAGCAACACGTTGTATCTTGTAAAAGATGCAACGTGTTTTTTAATAGAAAGAAAGTAAATGATAAAGCGAATAAAAAATTATCATATAGGAAAACTAAAAATACAAAGTATGAATCGTTATTATAAAGAACTGAGGTGTACTCATGAATCAACCAAATTGTGATTCTGCTCCATTAAAACAAACCATTAAAGAAGAACTTAGTGAACTGATATTGTCTTTACAGCAAAGTTTAAGCGCAATGGATACGATAGAAGAATGCCTACTAGCAGATTTAAATAACATTAAGGAACAATTTATAACGATAGAAATGCAGGCAGCTACGTTTTATTTAAATTGCTATTTGTCTCCATTTACAGAAAAATATCCAGAGCTATCGATTTGCGTGCAAAATATGTCCAAAAGACGCCATGGCGGATTAATTGTATTTGAAAGAGAGAATCCTATTGAGCATCTTATAAAGCCAGGAATTCATATTGGGGCAGAATTAACACATTCTTTATTAGAGTCCATTTTTTACCCAGGTAATCCTCTCCATGATGGCGCTGTCTTAGTTAAGAGTAATCGAATTATCTCAGCAGCAAATGTACTACCACTTTCAGACATTAATACTGGCGATAAAAAACTTGGAACGAGACATCGAGCTGCGATTGGTTTAAGTGAGCGCAGTGATGCTTTAATCATGGTGATTTCAGAAGAAACTGGAAGAATTTCTTTTGCGTTTAATGGTAGCTTACATCCTATTACATCAGATGGTATTTTATAGTGCAAAATAGGCTCTTTATATAATATCTCAAATTCGAGATATTTCCCTTGCAACTGAATCACTTGCGTGGTAAAGTGATAATACAGTTCGAAGAAGGGAGGGCAAAGTGATGGAAAAACATACACTAGGCTCACTAACATGGTTGCGAATGATGCGCTTTACCAATCAAAGTAATCAGCTATCGAATGAATTTTTAAAGCGTTTTAACTTAACAACAGCTCAGTTTGATGTACTAATTCAAATTAAGACGTACGCACCTTTAACACAGTCGCAGCTCGCGGAAAAAGTTACAGTTACGCAAGGTGGTATATCACGAATGCTTGCCCGTCTTGAAAAAGAGGGACTAATTGAGCGTAAACAAAACTGGAAAACAAAAACAATATCATTAACAAAAAAAGGTGAGCATTTAATTGATGCGGCTACACCAAGTCAGCTTCACTTTCAATCCTCGTTTTTTGAAGACGTGCTATCAGAGGAAGAAATGAAATCTTTATATACACTTATGTCGAAACTAGAAAAGCATAGCCGAGAAAAAAAATTACCTTGGATGTAGTTTTTTTTACAGCATCACTTGCTTAGTCAAGTGAAAATAGGAGGACTCTACTTTGAATAAATTAAGCGGACATCATCATATTTCAATGTTAACAAAAAATGGCAAACGCAATAATGCGTTTTATACAAAAATCCTTGGTTTACGTCGTGTGAAAAAAACAGTCAATCAAGATTCGCCTTCGATGTACCATTTATTTTATGGTGATCGTACAGGATCAGCTGGAACAGAATTAACATTTTTTGAAATGCCTGTAGCAGGACGAACAGTACGTGGAACGAATGCTATTACACGCATAGGGTTATTAGTCCAAAGTTATGATAGTTTAATATACTGGAAAAATCGCTTTGAGCTTTTACAAGTGGAACATAGTGACATTGTGACATATGCAGGTAAAGATGCATTGTTTTTTGAAGATCATGAAGGGCTACGTCTGGTGCTTATTAATCATAATGGACAGACGATTCCAGCCGAATGGCAAGTGTGGGATGGGACTGATATTGTACCAGAACATCGGATTTTAGGGATGGGCACTGTTGAAATTACGGTTCGTTATTTACAGCGTACAGTGAATTTATTACAAGAACTTTTTGACTATACAGTTGTCACTGAAGATGACAAAGAAGTACGACTTCAATCGATTGCGGGAGAAACATTTGGTGAAATCCTTGTTAAGGAATTGGAGGGACCAAGTGAAAAACCAGGGCGAGGCAGTATACATCACCTTGCAATACGAGTAGCAACGCTAGAAGAACTTAATAAATGGGATGAATTAATTAAAGCACGTGGTTTAGACAGCTCGGGCGTTGTGGACCGTTATTACTTCCAAAGTCTTTATTTTAGAGATCGTAACGGCATTCTCTTTGAAATGGCGACAGATGGACCTGGTTTTACTGTAGATTCCGCTATAGAAGATTTGGGGAATAAACTAGATCTGCCACCATTTTTAGAAGGAAAACGTGCAGAAATTGAAGCGATTTTAGAACCACTTGATTAAAAGGAGAGAGCACAATGGAAAACTATCGTATCGATCAATCAGCAGGCTTAGAATTTGGACTTTATTCATTGGGAGATCATATTCCAAACCCTTTAACAGGTGAGCGGTTGTCTGCTCAGCAACGTATACAGGAGCTAATTGAAATGAGCCAATTAGCAGAGCAAGCAGGGATAGATGTATTTGGCGTAGGTGAAAGTCATCAATCGTATTTTACAACACAAGCACATACAGTCGTTTTAGGCGCGATTGCACAAGCAACGAAAAAAATTAAAATTTCAAGCTCTGCAACCGTATTGAGTGTCTCAGATCCTGTAAGAGTCTATGAGGATTTTGCGACAATTGATTTAATATCTGATGGACGTGCAGAAATAGTAGCAGGGCGAGGTTCACGAGTTGGAGCATATCATTTACTTGGCGTCAATTTACAGGACTACGAAGAAATTTTTGAGGAAAAATTAGAGCTGTTAAAAAAAATTAATGATGAACAGCTCGTGACATGGGAAGGGCAGTATAGAGCTCCTCTTCACAATGCACAAATTTTGCCACAGCCTAAAAATGGTTCACTACCAATTTGGCGCGCTGTTGGCGGTCCGCCTGCAAGTGCGATAAAAGCAGGTTACATGGGTATTCCGATGATGTTAACAACATTAGGCGGACCTGCAATAAACTTTAAACCATCTGTCGATGCATATCGTGAGGCAGCCGAAAGAAGTGGTTTTGATGCAGAGCAGCTACCCATTGCCACAACAAGTTTATTTTATGTTGCGGATACATCGAAAGAAGCGTTGCAAAATATGTACCCACACCTAAATGGGGGCTTTCAAGCCATTCGTGGAGGCGGCTATCCAAAACAACAATTTGCCCAAGCAGTCGATCCACGTGATGCATTAATGGTCGGTAGTAAAGAACAGATTATTGAAAAGTTGCTTTATCAATATGAACTTTATGGCATGCAACGTTTTATGGCACAAATTGATTTTGGTGGGGTACCTTTCGATAAATTGATGAAAAATATTGAAATTATCGGCAATGATATCATACCAGCAATTAAAAAATATACAGCGAAATAAGGAGCGAGCAGTATGAAAATCGTTGCATTAGCAGGTTCAATCGTAGGCTCAAAAACAAAAATAGCCATTCATAAAATCGTTGATATACTACATGAAAAATACCCAGAGCATGAAGTGACAATTCTTGACCTAGCTCAGTATAATATTGCATTTAGTGATGGTCGTAATTATGTAGATTACGAGGGTGATACGAAGTATGTAGCAGAAACTATTATGGCTGCGGATGCATTGGTCATTGGTACACCAACATTTCAAGCATCCATACCAGCAACTTTAAAAAATATTTTCGATTTGCTCCCAGTCAATGCCTTTCGAGACAAAACAGTGAGCGCAATAGTAACAGCAGGGACATCGAAACATTATTTAATGGTTGAGCAACAGCTAAAGCCAATACTTGCTTATATGAAAGCACATATTGTACCAACTTACGTTTTTATAGAAGAAAAGGATTTTTTACGTCAAGAAATTGTCAATGACGATGTCCTCTTCCGCTTAGAGCGTTTAGCCGAAGATACGATTATGGTAGCAGATGCCTTCGCTGAAATCCGTGCTAAAAAAGATGCGGAATATGATTTCTAACACCACTTTAAGGGGAAGACTACTAATTTAAAAGAATTATAAACACCACTGTATGATAGTCATGCAGTGGTGTTTTACATTGCGGGCGGACGCTTTTTGCGGGTACAACGTAAGCCGCAACTCTATAACGCACAGATAGTTGCGTCTTACGTTCTGTGCTGTTCCCACAGGAGTCTACGTGGATTTTTACTTGGCTATTCAAAATTGTTTGGGTGCCTGACACTGCAACTATTCAAAATTGTTTTGGTGCCTGACACTTCGCAGGGTACCAAGCATAATATTGGCTCCTAAATCGTAAAAATCCACTTCGCTTTCCGCGGGCACCCCCGTAAGCCGCAACCCTCGCGTACGCGCGGATTGTTGCGTCTTACATCGCGTGCGTTCCCACAGGAGTCTACGTGGATTTTTACTTGGCTATTCAAAATTGTTTGGGTGCCTGACACTGCAACTATTCAGAATTGTTTGGGTGCCTGACACTTCGCATGTGTTTGGGTGGCAGGCACTTCGCATGGGTACCTTGCGGAAATCACCGTCAGAAGTCAACCTATTCATTCGCCCATTTAAACCATCTTCCATGACCATCGGGTTGATCGATTGTCCGAATGGATTTGATTTTACCTTCATGCAGAAAGTCCTGATGTAACTGCAAATCAAATAAATTATTATAACAATGATATAGTGGCCTTTCTAAACTAATATCCTTTAAACGGTCGATTAATGTATGACGTAACTTAACTGGAATTTGATTGGTTACATGCGTATGATAGACAACTAACATTGTCTGTGGATCGATGTGTCTACTAATATCTGTTAGACGTTCGATTGCATCCCCTTTAACTAGCGTTACATCGAGTTGTTGTAAGATTGGAATGGCTTGATTTAAAAGTTTACGTCGTTCATGATGTTCAGGCCAAATTAACGCTTGAAGCCATCCAACATCTTTATCTTCTGTAACATTCATTGGATTTAAATCAATACCGATTCTCTGTGCCACAATCAACGGCTGGCTAATAGAAGGAGGAAGAGTATCCCCTATATTCTCCGATGCTAAAACGAGTTTAGTAGTGGAATTGTTAACTAACAACGTTTGATTATAAAAGTAATTATATTGATCCATAGCAAGTTGTAGGCCTGCACTTGCTCCAATTTCAATAAAAGTTAATGGCATCCGATGCTTTTGATAAATTTCAGTCATCATTGGATAAAGATAAGCACAACGAAGGATTTCGTTTGTTTGTACGAGCCTTTCTTGAAGGATTTTCTTTACTTCATCTACATGGGACAAAACAAACTTTTTAAAAAAAGGATATACACTATTTAGGGGCTTCGTAGCAGTAGTGAACGAAGGATAAAAATTAGCTAAGTCGTCATCCTTATACGTCAATAGCAAATAGTGTACAGCAGCAAATAATAAATTAGGAATAGGCTGTCCGTTAGTAGCTTCCTTTGCAATCAGCAATAATTCTTCATCATTAGTAATTTGATAGGCTAAATGTTCATAAAGTGGGCTTGAGTTTTTACATTCCTTTTTTGCGAATGTGTGGAACTGCTTACTTAACGTAGCTAACATTCTGTTTCTCCCCTTTGTCGTAAAATGAACTATCTAGCCTTGAGTTTAGTATTGTTATACAATTTAGTAAATTAAATATATTTAATGAATTTAATTAACATTTTTAATTGAAGTAGGTGAAGGTATGGATTATAAATGGGTAAAGTCTTTTGTTGTAGCAGCAAAATTCTGTAATTTTCGCATGGCTGCTGAAGAACTACATGTTTCACAACCGAGTATTACTGTACATATCCATCAATTAGAGCAATTTCTAAATGTGACATTATTTAAACGAGAGAAAAATCGCGTGCAGTTAACAGAGGCAGGACAGTTATTTTTAAAGGAAGCGCTACAAATTATGCAACAGTGGGAAAAAAGCATCGAGCGCTTTCAATTAGTGACGAAGGGCATTAAAGAAAAAATCATCATTGCAATGACACCGTTAATGGTGGAAACAATTTTACCGCATGTAATTTACCAGTTTATAAATGAACATCCGACAATAGATATATCAATTCTAGTGGAAGAATCATCGAAAATGGAGGAATTAATTCATAGTGACAAAGCACACATAGGTATTTCTTTATTGCCAACACGCTATCGAAATTGGTGTCAAGAATTGTTAGTAGACAGTCCTTTAGAATTGGTCATTCCACTGGACGCGTTTGATGATGAAACAGGTACTTATATTGATTACGAAGAACTATTCCAAACATATACACTATTTACCCATCATCATCCAACTATTTGGGAAGATTTATTACATCAAATTAATAATAAATATTTCTATTCAAGACAAGTGTCAATTTCACAATCATATGTTGTAAAACGATTAATCAAAGATGGTTTAGGAATGTCATTTTTACCTCGAATGATTGTCAGAAGAGAGCGAATGGAAGGCCGCTTTAATATCGTGCCCTTTACAGAGTTTGCATTACCTAGTGTCCCCGTTTACCTTTTTTACAAAGATTCTGTCCAAGTTCCACAAGATTTATTGCAATTATTTTTAACAAGGGACTACTTATGAAAAGGAGCATGTTTAATGAAATTTGCCGTTGTGGCGGATATTCACGAAAAGGTTTGCTCAATACACATTCGTTACTAAATTGTCACGAAGACATCAACACTAGTAAAGGAAATGGACATTTAGATTGGACCTGTGCATTAGAAACTGGGAGAATGTAGTTAAAAGGAGTGGAGATTTTATGGTATTTTCATTGTTTAAGAAAAATAAAAAGCCTCAGCTAATGACGAATAGAGTCGAGTTTTGCATAACAAACTTATCCCTTGGTGCAGCTGATGCCTACGACGTATTAGCTGAACGCTCAGATATAGAGATAGAAGAATCTGGTTGTACATCACACTGTGAAATTTGTGAGCAAGGTCTCTTTGCAATTGTTAATGGAGAGATTATTACGGCACCTGACGCACCGTCACTTGTACAAGCAATTGATGAGGAAATCAAGCAGAACCCACTTTTTTAAAATGATAGGGTTTAGCAGTAGGGAAATCGCCTGTAAACATGGAGAAATCGCCGCTAAAGTTTCATGAATCACCGAAAACGCGAATAAACAAAAACGCTGATAGCTTCAAAATTAACAAGCTATCAGCGTGACAAGGTATTGATTTAAGAGGTCAAGTTACCAACCACGAACATATTGCACAGGTGGTTCGATATTTGCGCCAAGTTCTTTTGCAGCATGGAGCGGCCAATAAGGATCTCGTAATAAAACACGACCTAAGAAAATTAAATCAGCGCGATTATTTTGCAAAATTTCTTCCGCATGCTGCGCGTGTGTGATGAGACCAACCGCACCAGTAGGAATATTTGCCCCAAGCTTTATCGCTTCAGCATGTGGAACTTGGTAGCCAGGGAACGCATGAATATGTGCCTGAACGACTCCACCAGTGGAGACATCGACTAAATCTACGCCCTGTGATTGCATCCATCGACTAAAGACGATAAAGTCTTCCATTGTAGTGCCATCTTGTGCATAGTCTTCCGCAGAAACACGAACGAGTAGAGGGCCCTCCCAAACGCTTCGAATTGCATCAATTACTTGACGTAGCAAACGATAGCGATTTTCCTGAGAGCCGCCGTATAGATCACTTCGTTTATTCGTTGCGGGTGATAAAAATTCACTTATTAGATAGCCATGTGCGCCGTGAATCTCCAGCACATCAAAACCTGCTTGACGAGCACGAACGGCAGCTTTTTTAAAGGCTTCAATGACATAGTTAATATCGTCAAGTGTCATTTCAGATGGTGTTTTATACTCATCACTAAAAGCAATGGCTGAAGGAGCGAAAATTTCACCATCTACTGTTGCTTTACGTCCTGCATGGGCAAGCTGAATGCCTGTTTTAGCACCGTAATCTTGCATATTTGTTACTAATTGCTGTAACCCTTCGATATGCGCATCATCCCAAATACCGAGGTCATTACTAGAGATTCGACCTTCAGGTACTACAGCAGTAGCCTCTAATATTATTAATCCAATTTGTCCAGCGGCACGCGTTGCATAATGCACAAGGTGGAAAGGTGTAACAAAACCATCCTCCTTAGCAGAATACATACACATTGGGGCCATGACAATGCGGTTTTTTAACTTAATCGATTGTAACTGGTATGGTTCAAATAATTTAATCAAAGCAGAGCCCTCCTAATTCCTAGTTAATACCTCTATTTTGCATGGGTTACTTACTTTTTGCAAGTAAGCGAGATCGAGCTTCTGCTTCTTTTATACATGCTTCAATCGCTTCATTAAACTGGTATTGTTCGAGCGCTTTAATTCCAGCTTCTGTTGTACCCCCTGGACTTGTAACTTTTTTCCGCAGTACATTAGGCTCATCAACGGATTGTTTTAGCATTTCAGCTGTTCCAGCAAGTGTTTGCGTCATCAGCAATCTTACAGTGTCTTTTGACAGTCCAACTTCAATTCCTACACGTTCGAATGCTTCCATTAAATAATAAATATAAGCAGGGCCACTGCCAGATAGCGCTGTAACGGCATGGAGCTGATCTTCCTCCACCTCAATTACCGATCCAACAGCTTCTAATAATTGTAAAAACATTGTGCGCTGTGTAGCTGTTACCTGATCATTAAATGCAATACCACTTGCTGACATACCAATTGTTGCAGAAGTATTCGGCATCACTCGAGCTACAGGGCGTAATCCTAACTGTTCAGTTATCGTGCTAATGGCAATACCTGCTAATATCGAAAGAATTGCAGTATGCGCTGTTATTTTTGATTGCAACTCAAGCATAGCCTTTATGGCATCCTTTGGTTTCATAGCTAAAATAATAAGATCTGCTTGCTGATAAATCGACTCTTCAAAGTTACAATGAATGCCGTACGTGTCATGTAAAAATTGTAAACGGTCCTTATCTGAGCGATTGGTGACATAAATTTCTTGTGCTTTAAATACATTTTGCTTAATCCAGCCTTGCATTAATGCTTCAGCCATGGAACCTGCACCAATAAAAAGTATTTTTTTCATAGGAAAAACCTCCGATTCAAAATAAAAAAGCGCTCTCGTCCTTATATTGAAGGACGAAAACGCTCTCGTTTCCGCGGTACCACCTTTGTTTGCCAATTGGCACAACTCTTAGCCCTTTTATCGCAAGGGAGGACGGTTATGTTGTCATAACTGCTCAGAAGTAGGTTCTGTAATGGGAGTGGGTGATGTTACTTGCAGCAAATGTAACACTCTCTTGACACCTTCACCAACTACATACTTGGCTTCCTCAACGCACACAAATAATTTGATTATTCAAAATTATATTGATAATATGTCAAGCTGTCAACTGGAGGGGTGACTTAAGAAAGAAAAACTTGTAGAATAGATGAATCGGTATTCATTAGTAGCGTAAAAAAGGGGGAGACAGCTTTGTCGATACATAAAATAGAAATTCCAACACCCTATGCAGTAGGAGACGTCAATGCATTTGTAGTCAAAGGAGATGCATTAACCATATTTGATGTTGGTCCAAAAACAATGGAAGCTTATGATGCCCTAAAATGGGGAATTCGAGCAGCTGGCTTTGATTTACGAGATATAGAACAAGTTGTATTAACCCATCACCATCCCGATCATGCAGGTTGGGTGGATGCTTTTCCTTATGCGGAAATTTTAGGTCATGCCTATAACGATAAATGGCTGCGTCATGACGAAGAGTTTTTACGTTATCATGAGATGTTTTACAGTGAGCGTTTGTTCGAACATGGCGTCCCACGAGAATATATTCAACAGAGCGTCCATGTTCGTCGAGAATTGGAGCTTGTGGGGGAACGCCCATTGACACAAATTTTACATGATGGAGATGAAGTACCAGGGCATCCTGGTTTAAAGGCAATCGAAACATTAGGACATGCACAAAGTCATTTCATTTTTTGGGATGAAAACACGCATAATGTTATCGGCGGTGATTTATTATTAGAAAAAATTACACCTAATCCATTAATCGAGCCACCTTTAGATCGCACATTAGGTCGTCCAAAATCATTGTTGCAATATAATGCATCGCTTGAAATATTGCGTCAATTGCCTGTCAACATTATGTATACAGGGCATGGAGCAAATTTAGAAGACATCCCACATTTAATTGAGAAGCGTCTCGAACGCCAACATCATCAATCGATGAAGGTGTATGAGTTATTTGGAAGCGATGAACTAACAGTCGTACAAATGACAAAACGTTTATATCCATCGATTTTTCAGCATCAGCTTGGCTTAACATTATCAAAAACACTTGGACATTTAGACTATTTAGAGGCAAATAACCTAGTGGTTTCTGAGAAGAATAATGAAGGTGTCTATTTGTTTAAACGAAAGTAGGTTTATACATGGAAATGAATAAAAAGACAATCTTTGTAACAGGTGCAACGAGTGGAGTTGGCTTGAAAATTACTGAATTATTAGTTGCACAAGGGCATATCGTATATGCAACAGGGCGTAATGAAGTAGCTTTAAAAACATTACAACGTCTAGGTGCTAATGTGATACAAGCGGATTTAACTTCTCTAACTGCCATTGATAAAGTATGTGCACAACTACCTGCGCTCGATGTAGCCATTTTTTCAGCTGGTGTAGGAAAGTTTGCTATTGCACCGATGTTAACTGATGAAGATATTACTCAAATGGTAGAGCTCAATATTCGTGTCCCAATCTATTTAGCAAAGCGTATAGCGACTAAAATGATTGCGCGTGAGCAAGGTCAATTAATATTTATTGGTTCACAGGCTGGTAAGGTAGCGACGCCTAAAGCAAGTGTTTATGCTGCGACAAAACACGCCATTGTTGGCTTTACTAATGGCCTGCGTATGGAGCTAGCTCCGTACAATATTAAAGTAACAGCCATTCATCCTGGACCAATTGACACACCTTTTTTAGATAAAGTCAATGATGAAAGTGGTTATCGGGAGTCGTTAGGACGATTATTATTAACGCCAGAAGAGGTGGCACAAGCGACAGTAAAAACAATTGAACGGCCAGTACGAGAAGTGAACTTGCCTCGAATGATGGGGTGGACAAGTAAACTTTATGCATTAGCGCCCGCTACCATCGAATTTTTAGCAAAACCGTTATTCAACAAAAAATAAAGTGCCTGTCACTCGAACAATTTATAAATATTCAAGCTAATAACCCTACGAAGACCTTGCAGTAATGCACATTTATTTAGTGTCAGGCACCCAAACAATTATAAATATTCAAGTGAAAGCCCACGTTGCTTCCTCAGGAAAGCGATGTGGGTTTTTGCGCATTACATGCCATCCTTTTTAATATTGTATACACTTTTATATAGGAATAAGTCGTATTTTCGAGTGAAAATAATCACTGTTCGAATACTAGCGATAGTTATTGGTATTGCAGACTTTTAACATTCTTCGCAAAAGTGCATTTTTTTATAAAAATGCACTTGTATTTATTTTTATAACATGATACTATTCGTGTATAAACTTTTAAGTGAGTGTATAAACATACATATCATATAGAGCAATTGGAGGCGCATTTCGTATGGCAAATAAAAAAGTAGTATTAGCATACTCAGGCGGTCTTGATACTTCTGTAGCAATTCCGTGGTTAAAAGAACAAGGTTGGGACGTAATTGCAGTTTGTCTAGACGTTGGTGAAGGTAAAGATCTTGAATTTGTAAAAAATAAAGCACTTCAAGTAGGTGCAATTGAATCGTATATGGTTGATGCAAAGGATGAATTCGCTGAACAATATGCACTTATTTCGTTACAGGCGCATACTTGGTACGAACAAAAATACCCATTAGTATCAGCACTTTCACGTCCTTTAATTTCTAAAAAATTAGTAGAGATTGCTAACCAAGTGGGTGCGGACGCAGTAGCTCACGGTTGCACAGGTAAAGGAAATGACCAAGTTCGTTTCGAAGTTTCAATTAAAGCATTAAATCCAGACTTAGAAGTTTTAGCACCTGTACGTGAGTGGGGCTGGAGCCGTGATGAAGAAATCGAATATGCAATGCAACATAATGTTCCGATTCCTGCAACATTAGATTCACCATTCTCGATTGACCAAAACTTATGGGGTCGTGCAAATGAAGCGGGCGTAATGGAAGATCCTTGGGTATCACCACCAGAAGAAGCTTATGGCTTAACAGTTTCTGTAGAAAACGCACCAAATGAAGCTGAATATGTAGAAATCGAATTCATTGCTGGTAAACCAGTATCATTAAATGGCAAAGAAATGAAGCTTGCTGATCTAATTCAAGAACTGAACGCAATAGCTGGTGCTCACGGTGTTGGCCGTATTGACCATGTTGAAAACCGTTTAGTTGGTATTAAATCTCGTGAAGTATATGAAATTCCAGGTGCAAAAGTACTTTTAACGGCGCATAAGGAGCTAGAAGACTTAACACTAGTGAAAGAATTAGCACACTTCAAACCAGTTATTGAGAAAAAATTATCTGAACTAATATACGATGGTTTATGGTTCTCTCCTTTACGTGATGCATTACAAGCATTCCTTGCAGAATCACAACAATACGTAAATGGTACTGTTCGTGTGAAACTTTATAAAGGTCATGCGATTGTAGAAGGACGTAAATCACCAAATTCACTATACAATGAAAAATTAGCAACTTACTCTAAAGAAGACCAATTCAACCACGCATCAGCTGTAGGCTTCATCGAACTATGGGGTCTGCCAACAGTGGTTAACTCTTCAGTTAATAAAAAATAATTATTACATTAGGGTGTAGTGTAGCATGAACGCTGTACTGCACCTTTTTGATAAGAAATGTAGAAAAAGGTGAGCTGTTATGACAAAACTTTGGGGCGGACGTTTCCAAAAATCAGCAGAAGCTTGGGTTGATGAGTTTGGTGCATCAATCGGCTTTGACCAACAACTTGTATTAGAAGACCTAGAAGGTAGTGTCGCACATGTCACGATGCTTGGTGCTACAGGAATTTTACCAGCAGTTGATGTAGAAGCGATTCTTGGCGGTCTTGCACAACTACAGGAAAAAGCAATCGCTGGTGAACTAGAATTTACTGTTGCGAATGAAGATATACATCTAAACCTTGAAAAAATGCTTATTGATTGCATCGGGCCAGTTGGTGGTAAACTTCATACAGGACGTAGCCGTAATGACCAAGTAGCAACAGATATGCATATTTTCTTAAAGAAACGTGTAAAGGAAGCAATCGATTTAATCGAGACATTCCAAAAAACGTTATTAGAAAAAGCAGAGGAGCATGTTGAAACCATTGCGCCAGGCTATACGCATTTACAACGTGCACAACCGATTTCATTTGCCCATCATTTAATGGCCTATTTTTGGATGCTTGAACGCGATAAACAACGTTTGACAGAATCCATGAAACGCATTGATATATTACCACTAGGTGCTGGAGCAATGGCAGGGACAACTTTCCCGATTGATCGTTTAAAATCAGCAGAGCTACTTGGCTTTAGTGAAGTATACGCAAATTCCATGGATGCGGTAAGTGACCGTGATTTTATCGTCGAATTTTTAAGTAATTCATCGTTATTAATGGCGCATTTATCTCGTTTTGCTGAAGAAATTATTTTATGGTCAACAGATGAATTTAAATTTATTGAATTGGATGATGCCTTCTCTACAGGCTCTTCCATCATGCCACAGAAGAAAAACCCCGATATGGCAGAGCTAATTCGAGGAAAAACTGGTCGTGTCTACGGTAACCTTATGGGCTTACTAACTGTATTAAAAGGGACACCGTTAACTTACAACAAAGATATGCAAGAAGACAAAGAAGGTATGTTCGATACCGTGCATACGATTCTAGGATCTTTAAAAATCTTTGAAGGCATGGTGCGCACGATGACAGTAAATACAGAGCGACTGCACAAGGCAGTACACTCTGACTTCTCCAATGCAACGGAATTGGCGGATTATCTTGCAACAAAAGGGATGCCGTTCCGTGAAGCACATGAAGTAACAGGTAAATTAGTCTTTACATGTATTCAAAAGGGCATTTATTTATTAGATTTACCAATTGAAGACATGCAAAAAGAAAGTGAGCTTATCGAAGCTGATATTTATGAAGTATTAGCACCAGAAGCTGCTGTACGCCGTCGACATTCATTAGGTGGTACAGGTTTCGACCAAGTTACGATTCAAATCGAGAAAGCAAAAGCCTGTCTTTCTTAACTATTTTGCGTGCAAGTCCTAAGCGACATTTGCATAGATATTCATTAAAGCTGTCCAGTGAGGCACTATGAAAACCTTATTATTCCTTTTTCTGTGGAGCCAGAGGGTGAAACAAAAAAGAGCACCTGACATAAGTGAAGGACAATCCCCAATTTTCGGAGACGCGAAATTGGGGTTTTTGTATAAGATCAATGGGAGGAATGGTATGTGATGGATCGTTTTACAAAGGGGTTAGAAACGATAAAACAATATGTCAATGAAGAAGAAGTAGCTCGTATGGTCGACTCAGATGCACTAGCTGATATAGCGCCCGATTTACGTAAAATGATTATTGAGTTCGCCTATGGAGATGTTTATTCACGGCAAGGTCTTGACGCAAAAAGTCGAGCACTTGTCGTAATCACAGCAGTTGTTACACAAGGTGCCATCCAACAAACAAAAACGCATATTACCCGCGGTTTGTATGTAGGGTTAACACCTACTGAAATTGTAGAAGCTCTTTTACAATTAGTGCCTTATATAGGATTTCCATGCGTGCAAAACGCATTAACTGTTGCTCAGCAAGTTTTTCAGGAAAAACAGTTAAGTGTAAAATTAGATGATGTGTAAAGTGGTGGTGACATAGTATGACGATCCCTTTAAACATGTAGTCCAACAAAAACATAAAAAAATTAAAAACTACATGTATAGATTTTTGAAATGTGTCCCATACTGTTAAAGGATACACTTAATCATCGAAATTGATGAGGAGGATGCAGAATGAGTAGTTCAAGTTCAACACCAGTAGACAATGAATCTCAGGAAAGTCCGCCACAGCTGAATAAGGTGAATACTTCACATATCTTATGAAGTAGGTAATGAGAGAATACTCTGTGTTACTGAATCTTAGGATGAAGTAGAAACCGCAACTGTACAATCAAATAGAAGGTATAAGTGTCCAAAAGACCCGGAATTTTTCTGGGTCTTTTTCTATTTTTAGTTGATTTTGTAAATGCAACTGTTATACTCTGAGTATGACAGTTTCACACTATGGTTTTTTTATGGAATGCGAATTTAGCAAATACATAGTGCAAAGACCTCATCTAACATATGAGTCGTTTGTAACACTTTTTATTGATAAGGAGGGACTTTTATGAAAAAGTTATTTGTTTTATGCTGTATCGCACTATTATTAGTCGCCTGTTCACAAAAAGAAGAGGCAACAAAGGCGGACAAGAAGAAGGAGGGACAAGTGATGAATGAACAACTAATTGGGAAATGGGCAGGCGACATTGAAATTCCAAATGGATCGCTACCAATAATTGTAGATTTACAAAAAGAGGGTGGAACTCTATCTGTTCCAGCACAAGGTTTAAGCAACTACCCATTTAAAAGTGTAACGTATGATGGGAATGAAGTACAAATTATCATTAACTTAAATGGTTCATTTATTGAAGTGAAGGGATTATTAAAAGACGACCAAATTGAAGCAACATTTAATCAAAATGGTGTGAAATTCCGCCTGCTATTAAAACCTTACGAAGAACAGCCTTCTGAGCCAGTTTCCTATGAAACATTTTCAGTTCCTGTAAAGGATGGCGATTTAACTGTCGCACTGCAAAAAAGTAATAAGGAGCCATCACCTGTCGTCCTCATTATTGCAGGCTCTGGACCGACCGATAAAGATGGGAATTCTGCAATTGCTGGGAAAAATAATAGCTTGAAAATGCTTGCTGAAGGATTGGCGCAAGAGGGCATTGCAAGTGTGCGATATGATAAAAGAGGCATCGGAGATAATACGAATTTGTTAACAAAAGAAGATGATATCTCCGTCGATTTATATGTTGATGATGCTGTTCAAGTACTCAATGCACTGACTGCAAATAAAGCTTTCTCAAGCGTCCATATTATTGGTCACAGTGAAGGCTCGTTAATAGGTATGCTTGCTGCACAAAAAGCGAGCGTGGAATCATTTGTTTCAATAGCAGGTGCAGGCAGAGCTGCTGATGAATTGTTGCTAGAGCAAATAACTGGACAATTAACACCTACTCTAACTGCTGAAGCAACAACTATTCTTGCAGCGCTCAAAAAAGGAGAGCAAGTAAAAAATATCTCTCCTGAGCTACAACCATTATTTAGAACTTCAGTGCAGCCCTATATGATTTCCTGGCTAAAATATAATCCAGCTACGGAGCTACAAAAATTAACAGGTCGCGTATTAATTGTTCAAGGTACAAATGATATTCAAGTAAAGGCTACTGATGCAGAAGCGTTAAAGCATGGGAATGAAAAAGCAGAGCTAATTTATATGGATGGCATGAATCATATTTTAAAAAACGCACCAGAAGATCGACAAGGGAATCTGGCTACCTATGCAGACCCAACATTACCGTTACATCCGAACTTACTACCGACGATTCAAAAATTTATCGCAAATAACTAGCAGAATAAAGCAAATTTGAAAGAAGCTCAAATATGTTATTAGTCGTTAATGTTTTCGTAAAAACGTCGTCGATCGCAACCGTATTGGGGGAATTTTTATAGTGGATACCATTGTCTGTTTGATTATTATGATTCCATTTTTAATTTTTGCAATTGTTTTATCGCAAGGCAAAGGTGCATTTTTACTAGCAGGTTATAACACAATGAAGGAAAGTAAAAAAGAGACTTATAATGAAAAAGCACTAGCTAAATTTATGGGCAAAATCATGTATGGTTACACTTTTTGTATACTATTATGGGCACTCGATGGGGTATTCAAAACGGAATGGCTATTTATTGTTAGTGTCGTTCTATTTATAGGGCTCACCGTTTTTACGCTTCTATATGCGAACTTGGGAAATCGCTTTAAAAAGTAAAGTATGGGGAACGGTACAACGTAAGCCGCAACTTTTATTACATAATAGTTCGACTTACGTTTGGTACTGTTTTAGTATTTATTTACAATAACTTTTTCTCAAAACAAAAACATTCATGTACTCTTGCATAGCGCTCTCTTATCATCTCTTTTTCCTTGCCTACATAGTGTGCAAAGGCTTGAACTGGATAGAGTTCTGGTGTTTCGGTTATAAATGTTTGCTTTATTTCATTTTCACCTTCTATAAATACTTGTAAATAAGAATCAACTATTGAAAACTTGTTGTTTATGTACCATTCGTTTACCCACTTATCATCCCTTGTCCAAGCTTCCAAACGGTTTAATTTTTGTGCTTTCGCTCTTTTTTCACCTTCTTGCAATAATTGATGACCAACGCCCATTTTTTGATAGTCAGGATGAACAGCAATATGCCAAATCATTCCTCCTAATCCTTCACCTTTAGAACAAACAGTTTGCGGTTGCAACTCGTATTCAATATCTAATAGTCCTATGACTTGATGATCTTTTATCGCTACTAATTCAATAGCTGGATTAGCATAGGTCTCTTTTTTCTGAAGAACATTGTCAAAATAAGCAGTATTTAAAAAGGATAATACTCTACAACGAATCCACCCAATTTCGTCTTCGATTTGAAAATCTCTTATTTCCATAAGTTCCTCCTTATTTGCCTAATATACATATGATACTAAATTTATTTGGGAATTTGTAACAAAAATATAATAATTTCTTTTAATTTACCGTTCAACTATTAAATTTCTCACTGCTTCAATCATTTTCTTATGGTATTTTGGATAAGAAAAATAAAAATTTTCCATTTAATGTTTGTGGAGGGAAAGGTTTTGGACATAATTAACAAGGTTTTAAGGCAAAATACGATAAGGAACCAGCTTCGAAGAGGGCATATCGTGATTATTTTTATCATGAGTTTATGTATTTTTATTCCGACAATCTTTAATGAATATCAGCAAACGATTAACCATCAAAAAGAAGAAATGACCAATTACTTAGATGCTCAAACGTACTTTGTTGAAAGCTGGTTAATGGAGCGTTCTGAAGATATACATACAATAACAAATTTAGCTTTTGTCAAAGACTATCAATATGAACAAACGCAGGCATTTTTTCAAGAATATAAAAAACAAACAGTTTTTACTGATTTAGTCTTTGTAAACAAAGAAGGAATAGTACAATTCGATACAGTGACAGAAAATCAACAGAATGGGATTGGCATCGATGTGAAAAATCGTACATATTTTCAAATAGCTAAAAAAACTAAACAGCAATATATTACAGATGTATTAATTAGTAAAGTAACAAAAGAGCCCATCATTGCTTTCGCATCTCCAATATTAGATGAGCAACAACAATTTAATGGTGTAGTTTTTGGTACTGTAAATTTTAGAACAGTTGATTTGCTCTTAAATGAATCAAGAGTGGGCTTTCAGGGTCATGCTTATATAGTCAATCAGGATGGGACATTATTGACTGAATTAGGTCCCAATAAGAAAGAAGCTACTGCAATTATTCCAAATATATTGTCGCAAAACTATAACATTGAAGAACGAATATTAACGATTGCTCAAGCCAATCAAGCTCAATCACCTATCAATTTCTATAAGGATGCAAAAGGAGAATGGGTGTTGGCAAAAAGTAAGCCAATTAATCAAGGGAAATGGTATTTTATTTCTGAAGTTAATCTGTTGGAAGCATATACACCTTTAATCAAACGCTTTGGCTTATTAGCGATTTGTATTTTATTTGGTACATTTTTAACTATAAAAGTTATGTTAATGATAACGAAAAAAATAGAAGAGCCGATCCAACAATTACTTAAAGGTGTTGATAAGGTTGAACAAGGATACTATGATTATCAAATTAATGAAAAACAATTAGCACCGTATGCCAAAGAGTTTCAAGAGCTTTGTACATCTTTTAATGAGATGAGTGCGAAAGTGAAAGAAGATACAATATTACTTAGAGAGTTATCGGTTACTTGCCAACTAACGAAACTATATAATCGGCGTTATTTAATTGAGCAAGGTGAGCTTGTTTTTCAAGAATGTAAAAGCAATAAGCATCATTGTTCCTGTATAGCGATTGATATCGATTTTTTCAAAAATGTTAATGATACATATGGGCATCTAGTTGGGGATGAGGTATTAAAGCATGTAGCAAAGATAATTAAAGAATCCGTACGAATAAAAGATATTACAACGAGATATGGTGGAGAGGAATTTGTAATATTATCTCCAGCAACGACATTGGATAGTGCTGTAAAAATAGCTGAACGAATAAGAAAAAATGTTGAAGAATGTCCATTTACTATAGGTGAGCAGTTTATTCCGATGACAGTGAGTGTGGGCATTGCAGAATTTGCAAATGATAAGGAAATTTCGACTTTTTACGATTTAATTGATAAGGCAGACCAGGCGCTTTACATTGCTAAGGAAAGTGGTCGAAATATGTTAAGAGCGTATGATGGTATAAATAACTTTGTGATACGGTAACTTTTTAAATCTTATTTTTTCACAATAGTGAATATGAACGTGTAGTAATTTTAAAAATGGTCATACTAACATGGATTCACTTATGAAGTCTATATTGATGAGGAGGATGTAAAATGAGTAGGCCTGAACAACTAGACCCGAAATCTCAAAAAATCCACCGTAACTGGACAAGGATTAAGCGTTCAAAATCTCAAGTAAATGGTGAAACGGAGATAACTCTTCATAACCGTATCTTGAGAAGTGAAGCGAAAGCCCGACAGTTCTAATCATGCTAGAAGCAATAAGTGTTATCAAGCTCAGATAGTATATCTGAGCTTTCAGCTTGTCGACAAAAGGGATTAAGAATAGAAATCTTAATCCCTTTTGTAATTTTTTTGTAAAAAAGGGGCTCTTACTTTCGTCTTGCCATTCTATTCGAGCATCCCCTCCCTATGAAGCTGTTCGCCATAATTGTAGTAGACGGCTAGTAATACATATAAAGTTGCTTGGAGTGGAGGGCGGGCGACTCATGCTCAGAATGCACAGTACGTAAGACGCACCAAAGGCGCGCGCTAGCGAGGGTTATGGCTTACGATGGGCCCGCGGAAAGCGCCCGCCCGTAGCGTAATTCAACCGCAGTAGTCATCTCCAATAGTAGTTTTAAATAAAAAAGACTATAGACAAATTCGAAAAACTTCGAGTTTGTCTACAGTCTGCAAGCTCAGATAGTATATCTGGGTTTTTTTGCATGATTAATTAAAACAAATAATATCCATGTAATAATTTATAGTAAAATATAAGAAATAAGGGAATAGGAGGGGGAAGGAAATGAACAATCCAATTACCATTCGTGTGGCACGACTTGCGGATGCACAAAAAATGCTTGAAATACAACGTGAAGTTTTAGCAGAAGAATTATTTTTAATAACAACCACTGAGGAATTTCAACAAACTATTGAAGGACAGCAAGCATGGATCCAGACGAAATTAGCAAATGACCATGAAATAATTTTCGTAGCAGAACATCATAATGAGGTCATAGGGTGGCTTGCATTTCAATCGCCGAATCGAAAACGTTTAGCTCATACTGGCAGTTTTGGCATGATGATACAAAAAGATCAAAGAGGGCAGGGAATTGGTAAACGGCTAATAGAGGCATTACTGACATGGGCAGTTGCCAATCCAGCAATTGAAAAAGTGTGCTTAGGCGTGTTTTCAACAAATGTAGGCGCCATTGCGCTTTATCAAAAAATGGGTTTTATTGAAGAAGGTAGAAAGATTAACGAAATTAAAGTAAGGGACGGTGAGTATGTTGATGATGTGTTAATGTATAAAATGGTTTAAGTAGTATGCGCAATTCTATAAAAAGATTAGGTAAAGAGAGGCAGTTATTATGAAAATGTATCATTTCTCAAAGGATTGTGGTAATGCAATTGTCAATTACGACTCTTTTCATTCATCTTATACTAAAATATTGAAAACTGTAGAGCCAACATAGAAGCGGGTGGTGAAGTTGGATTACATGAAGCACCAGTTCCACAGCTATTCATTGTTATTCAGGGAGAAGGATGGGTATATGGTAAAGAGAGGGAAAAATTACTTGTAAAACAGGGAGATGGGGTTTATTGGAAAGAGGGGCAGGCGCATGCATCGGGAAGTGACACAGGGTTAACAGCCCTCGTTATTCAATCTACACAAATTGATTTGCCTGTATAAAGGGAGAGCAAATAACGGGGTGCAAGTGACTCCGTTATTATTTTGCTAACGCAAGCTCTAATCGTATTGTTCTTAAAATATGCCCATCAAAAAAATCATCGAACTCTTCTACTTGCTGAAAGCCTTTTGCCTTGTAGAAGTGTCCTCCAATTGTATTGTCCTTCTCCACGCATACAGTCAGTAAAGTGATATCTTGTATTTTTTCAATTCCACATTCTAATAGAGCTGAGCCAATACCATTGTTTTGGGCTTCAGGAAGTAAATAAATAGCGAAAAGCTCTGCTTGTCCATTGTCATTAACATCTGAAAAGTTAGCAAAGCCAACAAGTGATTCACCGAATTCAGCAACTAAAAATAGGCTATTTTGAAGACGTGTGAATAAACGTTTTTCGCTATAGGCAGCTTCGAGAAAGCGCTCCTGAATTTGCATCGGTATGATTCCGTCATATGTTGCAAACCAACTTGTCTTGGCAATTTCCTGCACAAAAGAGATGTCATCTTCCGTCATTTGTCGTATAATGAGTGTCAACACTTATCACCTACAATTTCAATAATTTCTAATTATTGTAACATTTTAATTGATAAAAGGGGATGGATGAATGGAAGTTTTGGAAAAAGCATTTGGTTATATTACGAGGGAATGGGAGGGGCGAATCCAAATACTTGTATTTGAACAAAATACCGTTGGAGCTGGTATCCAAATTCCAAAGGGGACAGTTGAAGACGGAGAAACGCCTTTAGAAGCAGTACTACGAGAAATGGTAGAGGAAACGGGTTTAACAAATTTGAAAGTAAAAGGCTTAATTGCTCAAGATTATGCTGAACATTATTCTGGAGCCATACATAAACGTTATTTTTACCATTTACTATCAAATGAGTCACGTCCTACATGGCAACACAACCCGACAGGATTAAATGAAGGTAACTTACGATTTACATTTTACTGGATTGAAGAAAACGATAATGTTGTATTAGCAAAAGGACATGGCGATTATTTATATCGGGTATTAAAAAATCCTTTATGTTAAATAAGGGGTTATTATCATAAAGACAAGGAAGCCTAATTTGAGAGTAAAGGAGGAAAAACTTTGACGATTTATTATGAAGAGTTTGGAAACAAAAATGCGCCACTTATCGTGTTTTTACATGGGGGAGGTGTCAGTGGATGGATGTGGGAAAACCAAATAGAATACTTTGCACAACACTATCATTGTTTAGTCCCTGATTTACCTGGACATGGGAAAAATAGCGAAAATACATATTTTTCAATGAAACAAGCTGCAAAGCAAGTAATTGACCTAATAGAAAAGGTATCTAATAATCGAAACATAACAATTATCGGTTTTTCCTTAGGGGCGCAAATAATTGTGCAATTGCTAAGTATGAGACCAAATTTAGTTGATCGTGCAGTTATATATAGTGCTTTAGTAAGGCCTATGCCTAGTTTTAAAAAATGGATTGCTCCTGCGATAAAACTCACTTCTCCTCTTATTTCAAATCGAACATTTTCAAAAATTCAAGCTAAGACCCTTTATATTCCTCAAGAAAAGTTTACGCAATATTATGAAGATAGTTGCCGTATGTCTCAACAGACGTTGATATCTGTCCTAACAGAAAATATGTCATTTTCAATACCAGAAAACTTTAAATACGTGAAAACGTCCATGCTCGTGTTGGTTGGGGATAAAGAAAAATCAATGATGAAAAAATCCGTGAACGACTTGGTGAAAAGCAACGCTAACTGTAAAGGAATGGTCGTAGCCGATATTGGACATGGTATTTCCTTTGCAAATCCAGCATTGTTTAATGAAATTATTGATAATTGGCTTAGTGCCAGTCACTCAAACAATTCTGAATTTTTTTCGCGCAGTTAAATTTTGAATAACAAATTAAAAACCCACTTAACTCCTGCGGCTTATACTGTGCCGCAGAAAGCGAAGTGGGTTTGAAGTGCCAGTCACCCAAACAATTCTGAATATTTATGCTTTAGCAGCAAATTCTAATGCTTGGGCAAAGTCGGCAATTAGATCATCAACATGCTCTAATCCTACTGAAAATCGTAATAGGCCATCTGTAATTCCGCGTTTTGAACGTTCTTCAGGCTCCATCGCAGCATGGCTCATTTTAGCTGGGTAGGAGAGAATGGATTCTACACCACCGAGAGATACTGCAAAAACAGGGATTTTCATAGCTTCCACTAATGCTTTTGCTGCGGCATAGTTTGGTAGGCGGAAAGACAATACTGCACCTGGACTTGTACATTGGCTATGATGGATATCGTAACCAGGATGTGAAGCAAGACCTGGATAATACACTTGTTCCACAAGTGGGTTCGATTCTAAAAACTGTGCAATCTTTTGTGCGGATGCCGTAGAACGACTAAAGCGCACATCCGTAGTTTTCATGTTTTGCAGTAATGTGAAGCAATCTTGCACACCTAATATATTACCAAAAGAATTTTGGATAAAGTAAAGGTCGTTTCCTAATTGCTCATCGGCTGTAACTGTTAGACCAGCAATAATATCAGAGTGACCAGATAAAAATTTCGTAGCACTATGAATGACTACGTCTACCCCTAAATCAAGAGGACGTTGGTGTAAAGGTGTCATAAACGTATTATCTAAAAATGTTAAACATTGATATTGTTTAGCTAACGCAACTACCCCACGAATGTCAGTAATCCCGAGTGTTGGATTTGATGGTGTTTCCATATAAAGAAGCTTTGTTGCAGGTGTAATCGCTGCTTCAATCGCCGCTAAATCAGAGAAATCAACGAATGTATGAGAAATCCCAAAACGAGGTAATACTTTCGAAACAAAGCGATATGTGCCACCATAGACATCTTCAGTAATAACGATGTGGTCACCTTGAGATAATAACATTAATGCTGCGGAAACAGCCGCAATTCCTGAAGAGAAGGCGTGTGCTCGAACGCCACCTTCAAGCTCTGCGACAGCTTTTTCTAATGCATCGCGCGTCGGGTTACCAGAACGTGCATAGTCATACTCCCCGAACTCATCGATGCTCTCTTGATGAAAAGTAGAGGATACATACATTGGCACATTTACTGCACCTTTTTTATTTTCATAGCCATCACGCACACCAGCGTGGATCAGCGCTGTTTCAATATGTTGCTTCATGTTTTATGCCTCTTTTCTCAGCGTATCAAAAACTTGTTTTAAATCTGCAATTAAATCTTCAACTTCTTCAATACCAACAGAGAAGCGTAGTAAACGATCGCAAACGCCGCGTTCTACACGTTCTTCGTAAGGCATATCTGCATGTGTTTGTGTCGCAGGATACGTGATAAAGCTCTCAACGCCACCAAGGCTTTCTGCAAAAATTATTAACTTTAAGTTACGAAGGAATGGGTCGATCCATTCAGGCTTTTGCAGTCGGAATGACAGCATACCACCTTTGCCCGTATAAAGTACGTCTGTTACAAGTTCTTCTTCTTCTAAATAAGCAGCGATTGCCTTCGCATTTGCATCATGCTGTTTTAAGCGAAGATGCAATGTTTTTAAACCACGAATTAATAACCACGAATCCATCGCACCTAATACCATTCCGCTACCATTATGAATATAGCCGATACGTTCTGATAGCTCAGCGCCTTTAGCGACAACTAGACCAGCTAAAACGTCATTATGGCCCCCAATATACTTAGTAGCAGAATGGAACACAATATCTGCACCTAGTTCGATTGGTCGCTGGAAATATGGCGTGTAAAAAGTATTATCAACGATTAACAAAGCACCGTGTTTATGTGCAAGTTCAGCGTATACTTCGAGATCGAATTCCTGCATAAGTGGATTTGTTGGTGTTTCGATAAAAAGGGCACGAGTATTTTCGTTGATTAAGGACTCTACTTGCTCAACAGTCTCAAATTTCGAATAGATTGGTTTAATATTGTATGTTTCTTTAAAAAAGTTAAAAAGTCGATATGTACCACCATACAAATCATCTGGTACGATTAATTCATCTCCTGGCTTGAACAGAGACATAATGAGTTGAATCGCTGCCATACCTGAACTACAGGCAAAGCCAGCGTCTCCACCTTCTAAATCAGCAATTCCTGCCTCTAAAATGGTACGTGTTGGATTTTTTGTTCGTGCATAGTCAAAGCCTGTAGATTCACCAATGCCTGCATGTTTATATGCGGTCGATAAATGAATGGGAGGGCTGACAGCGCCAGTTGTTGGATCACTTAAATTTCCTAGCTGTACAAGTTTTGTTTCAATCGTTCTATTGTTTGTCATGTCGTCACTCTTTTCTTCATCATTGATATAGAAAGAGCCCCCTAAGGCCTCAATTTCTTCATAGAATAATTTGATTAGTATCTTCAAGATTCTCTATAATTGTTACCAATTTAACATGTATAGTACAGAAGGACAAGATGATTTCAGAAAATTACATAGATTATTGAAATTAAATCATGTAGGAATAGTAGGGGATTAATTTCCGAGGGTGGAACAGTAAGCACATGCAAAAAGGCTATAGAGTATTCGTTTGAACGAATTGCTCTATAGCCTTGTCCATTATGCTTGTTGTTTTTTTAATAAATCTCGAATTTCTTTAAGAAGTTCCTCTTTTGGATCAAGCTCTGGTGTAGGCTCCTCCACAACAGCTTCCTCTTTTTTTCTTGTAAATTTGGTCATTAGACGCAATGCTAAGAAAATAGCGAAAGCAATAATTAAAAAGTCAATGATAGACTGTAAAAACACACCGAGCTTGACTTGGGCTGTACCTGAGCCAAACATAAAGCTTTCTGTTAAATCAATGCCACCCGTTAAAACACCGACTAATGGCATAATAATATTTTCTACTAAAGAGGTAACAATTTTACCGAAAGCACCACCAATTACGACTGCAATCGCTAAATCAATTATGTTACCTTTCATCGCAAATTCCTTAAAGTCTTTCCACATAAAATAAATCCTCCTACTATTATCCAATAAAACAATCGCTTTGTATTTTACTATATTGGCCTCATTATAACAAAGTAAAAATATAAAAAGAAAAAATCTACAACATAAAACGGTAAATTTGGTAATATGGAAGTAGACAAAGAATGATTAGGTGTGACATATGGCGAAAAAAAAACAAAAGAAACCACTGCTATCACCAACTGTAAAGATGGGGATGATAGCATTATTAATTCCCGTAGCGATTACTGTCTATGTACTAGCCTTTTTTGCGTGGAAGGAACTTCAAACATTACCTATCTTTGAAAAACTCGCACAACAACAAGAAATTGAAGAAATACAGCAAAACTTTGATATGAATATTCCCGAACAATATATCCCCGTATACGTTGCTGCTGAAGAAAAATATGGGGTGCCTTGGACATTGTTAGCTGCCCATCATCGCATTGAAACGCGATTTTCCACTATGAAATCGCTTGTATCGCCAGCTGGCGCTATAGGTCATATGCAATTTATGCCTTGCACGTTTGTTGGCTGGAAGCACCCAACTTGCTCTGGACTGGGCAAGGGCAATATTTCAAAGACAGAGTTAATGGATCCAGCTATTATAAAAAAATACGGTGGCTATGGAGTAGACGGAAACGGTGATGGAGTTGCCGATCCATATGATATAGAAGATGCAGTGTTTAGTGCAGCAAATTATTTATCAAAATATGGCGCGGCTAAAGGCGATGTAAAACGGGCAGTTTTTAATTATAATCATAGTGAAGAATACGTCAGTAATGTGTTATATTACTATAATTTATATAATGATTACCATGATGAATTAAAAACAGCAGTTCTTCTGAACGTAAAAAAATAACTGGATTAAATTTACATAATGTAGAAAATATCTGCCATAGTGGATGTCTATGAAATTAAAAGGTGTTAGATTGAACGCAATCAATCTAACACTTTTTTTGTTTATCATTGCATTAAGGCTGTATGAAAAAAAGCGTAAAACAGCACAAGCAAGGAACAATGCAGCGTGCGAAATGCCATCGCATTATTTAGCAAGAGAACAAAAAATAAAAAACTATTGACATTTTTCTGAATAATTAATATCATCTTTATAAGTTTACTTGGTATTAAAGTAAAGATGTACTTTGATAGTAAATCCACGTAAATTAATAAACCAATAACAATAGAACTTTTCGTTACGAAAAGCTGACTAGTAAAAACTAGAGGCCCTTAAGTATTTATTTACTTAAGGGTTTTATTTTGTTCAAAAGTAAAGGAGGCAAGCAAGTGAGTGAACGAGCACTCGTAATTGAACATTTGAATAAAATTTTTACAACGCAGAGTGAGCAGATTGTGGCATTACAAGACGTCGATTTGCATGTGAAGCAAGGAGAATTTATGACAGTCATTGGGCCAAGTGGCTGTGGAAAAAGCACGCTGCTGAAAATTATAGCTGGGCTTGATGTAGACTACGTCGGGAAAGTGGAACTAAATGGTCAGCCTATCAAAGGACCAACTTTAGAAAAAGGCTTTATTTTTCAAGAGCCGCGATTATTTCCTTGGTTAACGGTAGAAAAAAATATTGCGGGCGACCAATCTTTAAAAGATCCTGAAGTGCGTGAACGTGTAAATAGGCTTATTCAGTTAGTAAAGCTTGAAGGATTTGAAAAAGCTTACCCTAAAGAGCTTTCAGGTGGCATGGCACAGCGTGTATCAATTGCGCGAGCATTACTACGAAACCCTGACATTTTATTACTAGATGAACCTTTTGGCGCTTTGGACGCATTTACACGTTCACATATGCAAGAAGTATTGTTAAATATTTGGGAAACAAATAAAACGACAATGATTTTTGTGACACATGATTTAGATGAAGCTGTGTTTTTAGGGCAACGAGTAGTAGTGATGAATCCAAGACCTGGTCACATTAAATCTGTATTACCGATTGAGTTATTCTTTCCAAGAAAGCGTTCATCACACGGATTCCAGGAGATGCGTCGAGCAGTGTTAAATGAATTTGAAAAGGTCGAAGAAGAATCTTACACGGTAGGTGCTGGAATTTAAAAGGGGATGAATGAAGATGAGAAAACAAGTGACAATATTGGCGTTATTTTTAGCGCTCATTGTTTTTATTATAGGTTGTGCACAGGATGATACAACTTCAAAAGATTCGCAAGCTTCAAAAGATGTAGTAGTCAAAATTGGTGTTCAAGGAAGTGGTGGCCTATTCGGTAAGGCACAAGAAGAGAAGCTATTTGAAAAGGCATTTGCAAAATACGGAGCAACAGTCGAATGGGTCGAGTTTCAAAGTGGTCCTCCTATGACTGAGGCAATTGCGTCAAATAAATTAGACTTTGCTGGGCTTGGCAATATGCCAATTATTGCTGCCCAGGCTGCTGGTATTCCATTTACTGTAATTTCACAAGTGCTAGAAGGAAAGAAAAATGTTGGTGTTGTGGTGAACTCAGCAAGTGGCATAACAAGCTTGCATGATTTAGTTGGCAAAAAGGTTGCAGTTGGCAAAGGGACGAACGCATATGACTTTTTATTACGCGGGCTCTTTAAAGAGGGGATTGATCCAGAAAAACTTGAAATAATTAATCTAAATCCAGACGAAGCACAGGCTGCGTTTGATGCAAAAAGTGTGGATGCGTGGGCAGTTTGGGAACCGTATTTAACGATCAATACTTTATCTGGGAAAGGCACAATTATCGCAGATGGGGAAAAGCTTAATCTTTTGTCACCATCCTATCAAATTGTTCGTACTTCATTTGCCGAGAAACACCCAGATTTAGTAGTTGCTTTTTTACAGACCTATGATGAGCTGTTGCAATGGGAGTTAGAGCATGAAGAAGAAGCAGTGAATCGTTATGCTAAAGAACGGAATTTGCCAGTTGCATTAATGGAAGAGACGCGAAAACGTGCACGTGGCATCAGTATTCCAGTTAGTGAGGAAGTTATTGCAGAGCACCAAAGAACGGCAGATTTCCAATTTAAAATAGGCACCATTCGAAAAGAAATTAATGTCAGTGATGTATTCGATAATCAATATATTGAAAAAGCATTAAAGTAATGATTAGGGGTTGACGGGATGGAATCGATAATTGAAAAAAATATGCAAGTACGACGAAAAAAACAACGACTGAAATCGCCTGTACAGCTTCGAACACTACTATTGGGATCGATTTTACCCATTGGACTTCTCATTGTATGGGAAGTTGCTGGACGCAACGCGTATTTAAATCCGTTGTTACTATCGATGCCATCTGACATTTTACTTGAATTCATCTATTTAATGCAGCATGGGCACTTGTTAGGGCATTTACAAATTTCAACTTGGCGTGCATTAAGTGGATTCGTTTTAGGAGGAGTGCTAGGGTTGCTAGCTGGAATTGTAGTAGGCTTTTCATATTTGTCCGAAAAGCTACTAAATCCATCCATTCAAATGCTACGAATGTTACCACATTTAGCGATTGCCCCATTATTTATATTGTGGTTTGGCTTTGGGGAAACATCGAAGCTGTTGTTAATAGCGAAAGGATCTTTTTTCCCGCTTTACGTAAATACGTTTCTAGGTATTCGTTCGATGGATCGGAAGCTATTTGAAGTGGCACATGTACTGCAATTTAATAAATGGCATTTATTGACGAAGGTTATTATTCCATCAGCCCTTCCGAACATCTTTTTAGGACTTCGATTATCGCTAGGTATTGCATGGCTTGGATTGGTTGTAGCTGAGATGATGGGCTCGACGTCGGGGATTGGGTTTCTCATTAATGATGCACGTGCAATGGCGATGATTTCAACAGTGTTCGTAGGAATTATTATTTTTGCTGCACTTGGGAAAATATCAGATTCACTTATTCTATTGATTGAACGCAAATGTTTACGTTGGCAGCAAAATTTTAAAGGAGGTTGAATGGATGGCAGTTGTAAACAATGAACAAATCTATGTAAAGAAACAGAAGCGTCCATTGAATTGGATGGATTTAATTTATCCATGGATTGTCCCTTTACTCGTCATCCTTCTATGGCAAGCCATTGGAAGTTTCGGTTTTGTCGAAGAACAAATCCTCCCAACGCCCATAAAAATTATATCAACTTTTGTAACATTACTTGGAAATGGAGAACTTTTCTATCACTTCACTATCAGTGGGCAACGTGTGTTAGGAGGATTTATTGTTGGGGCTGGAACAGGTATTTTACTTGGTATTTTGACAGGCTTTAGTCGTTTCGCGCAAGAGGTGATTGATCCAAGCTTGCAAATGCTTCGGACAGTACCGTTACTTGCGTTAATTCCATTATTTATATTGTGGTTTGGGTTAGGTGAATTTGGGAAAGTGCTAATGATTGCACTCGGGGCATTTTTTCCCGTGTATGTAAACTTCTTTTTAGGGATTCGGTCAGTCGATCAAAAGTTGATGGAGGTTTCAAAAATATTGCAGTTTTCGTTTTGGAAAACAATCACGAAGGTTATTCTGCCATCAGCACTTCCAAATATTTTACTAGGTTTACGATTAGCATTAGGCACTTCATGGTTAGTACTTGTTGTTAGCGAAATGATGGGAACAAGTGCAGGGCTTGGCTATATGATTCAAGATGCACGAGCATACGCGCAAACAGACATTGTATTTGTTGGACTTTTGATGTTTGCAATGTTAGGGAAATGTTCAGATTCAATCATCTATGCAATAGAACGCAAATGTTTAAGATGGCGAGATACTTTTAAAGGATAAGAGGGATCAATTATGGTGAAAAGAAATGGACAATTACGATTAGGGGCTTTTATCTACTACAGCGGCCATCATAGTGCAAGCTGGAGACACCCTGAAGCCCGCAGCAACGAAATATTTTCAGTAGATTTATATAAGGATTTAGCACAGACAGCAGAACGTGGGAAATTCGATATGATGTTTTTAGCAGACTTATTATACGCAATCAACGTAGAAAAGGCAGCTTCTGGTATGCTTGACCCAGTCACTCTACTGTCAGCGATCTCAACTTCTACAACAAAATTAGGGCTAACCGCTACTGTATCTACTACGTATAATCAGCCTTATAATGTAGCGCGGCGCTATGCCACTTTAGACCATATAAGTAAAGGTCGAGCTGCTTGGAACATTGTAACCTCTCAACTGGATATGGAAGCACATAATTACGGCAAAGAGAAGCATCCTGAACATGCACTCCGTTATGAGATGGCTGAAGAATTTGTAGATCTAGTTACAGCGTTATGGGATAGCTGGGATGATGATGCCATTGTATTAGATAAAGAGAATGGAATATTTGCACATGCGCAGAAAGTGAAAGAAATTGATTACCAAGGTCGGTGGTATAGCTCGAAAGGACCGTTAAATGTACCTCGTCCCCCTCAAGGTTATCCAGTACTTGTAGTAGCAGGTTCATCTGAAGCGGGCAAAGAGTTTGCTGCGAAAACAGGTGAAGTAGTGTTTACTGCACAGCAGTCTCTTGAAGCGGCTAAACAATTTTATCGTAGTATTCATGAAAAATTAGCTGCACATGGACGACATGAAAATAGTATAAAAATTATGCCAGGGATTTCGCCTATTGTTGCACTAACAGAAGAAGATGCTTGGGCAAAACATGAAAGCTTGCAAAAACTAATTACAGTAGAGGATGCGGTTACAGCGGTTGCAGGCTTTATTGGCTTTGACCTATCCAGCTACGATCCACATGGACCATTACCAGAAAACTTACCCGATGTAGCGGCAGCTTCGAATGGGATGAAAAGTCGTGTCCAATTATTTCTTGATACTGCAAAGGCTGGGAACTTATCAATTGTAGAATTAGGTCGTAAAATGCTTGGAGCACGTGGACATTTGCAATTTGTCGGCACACCTGAGCAGTTAGCAGATTTATTGGAGCTTTGGTTTAATGAGTATGCCTGTGATGGTTTTAATATTATGCCGCCTGTACTGCCAGTTGGGTTGGATGATTTTGTAGATTTAGTTATTCCAGTGCTGCAGGAGAGGGGGCTATTTCGTAAAGAATATGAAGGGAACACGTTGCGTGAGCATTTAGGTTTAGAGCGACCATCTTATCATCATTTTAAAAAGCTCCAGTCAATTTAACTATTGCTAACTTTTTCAATAGGCATAAAAAGTTGCTTATAAGTACAAAAAGAGCTATCTAAAAAGATAGCTCTTTTGTACATATTTAGGCGGCTTTACGCATACCCTTTAAAATAAGACTTACAATGAAGATAAGTACGATTGCACCTATTAATGCTGGGAATACATAAAAATCACTGACTCTCCAACCCCAATTTCCTAAAACCATACTACCTATCCAAGAACCGACGATCCCGGCAATAATATTACCAATAATGCCTCCAGGAACATCTTTTCCTAATATGACGCCAGCTAACCAGCCTAAAATTCCTCCGATGATTAAATACCAAATGAAACTGATCATAATTATTCATCTCCTCAAAGTTAAGATATAATGGCATTACTTAGTTATATCCTTTTTGAGTATAATTAAACCTAAAACAGCTCCATTTTTTTTTAATTCACAAGTTATTTCACAACGGTTGCACCTAGCGTATTTTCAAAATGACGTAAAGCCCATTGATGACCAGCTGCGTCAAAGCTAGCGACAGCATTTGCATAAATAACTGTAGAAATGCCCAAATTATAAGCATCTACAGCAGTATGCAAAATGCAAATATCCGTGCAAACACCAACTAAATGAATTTCCTCTATGCCACGTTCTTTTAGTAAGATGGCTAAATTTGTTCCTGCAAATGCACTATAGCGTGTTTTATCGAGCCAAATTACTTCTTCTTTGTGCAAGTCATAAACTTTACCAACATGACCATATAGATTGCGCCCAAGCGTGCCCCTTATATTATGAGGAGGAAAAAGCTTCGTTTCGGGATGGAACGGATCATTTTCTTCATGTAAGTCATTAGCAAAGACCACTAAATTTTTGTCAGCAAGAAATTGCTCAATTAATGTCGCAATAGGCGTATCTAGTAATTGTCCTGGTTCTCCACATGTTAGTTTGCCTTCTGTCGCTACAAAATCATTTGTATAATCAATGACAAGTAATGCTTTTTTCAAAATTTTTCTCCACTCCTTTAGGCATGATTTCACTCTTTATCATGCCATATTTGGTTTTGGTTGTCAGAAAAATAGTTATATTTTAATATTAAGAATAATTTGAAAATTGATGAATGAGCGCGTATAATGTGAAAAAAGGAGAGGTGATAGATTATGAATATGACTGCTATGAAACGTTTAGATCGCCAAGGATTCTTAATCGCTGCGTTACATTTAGTGGTGGTGTTAAATTTAGCTGCGGAGTTTTTATTTGCCTCGTAATTAAAAATACAATAGAAAGGTGAGAACAATGCTTGACCTATACTAAAACAACCGTGAAGGCAATTTCGTCGTAGTCCACGGTTGTTTTTTGTTGTCTATTATTTTGTAATGCTAGAATGCAAGAACAGTTAAAAGCCCCTAGTAAATTTAAATATGAAAGAGAAAAGGGATTTATCTTAAAAAGGTGAATTTTTCTTTCTACTGTCAAATATATAAAGCATATGGAGGGATTTAATGACGACAAGATTTCAACAAGCTTTTAATGGACTAGAGCGACCATTTGCCTGGCTTGACTTTGATGCACTAGATGAAAATATTAAATATGTTCAACAAGCATGTGGGCAGAAAAAAATACGCATTGCCACAAAATCAATTCGTTCGGTGGAGGTACTGCAATATGTACAGCAAAACCTTTCGAATGTAGTAGGCCTCATGACTTTTACTGCAGCAGAAACATTATTTTTACTTGAACAGCAATTTGAGGATGTGCTACTTGGCTATCCCATTATGGAAGAAATAGCAGTTCGCCAGCTTTTACAATTTGTGAAAGAAGGAAGAACGGTCACATTTATGGTGGATAGACATGAACATATAGCATTTCTACAGAAAATTGGGTCGGAGCTAGATATTAAAGTATCCATATGTATCGATATCAATTTGTCGACCGATTTTAAAGTGCTTTATTTTGGTACGAAGCGTTCTTCTCTTCATTCACTTGAGTTAATCACACCTTTCTTATTATATATAAAAGAGCAATCGCATATAGAAGTGGTAGGCGTCATGGGCTATGAAGCGCAAATTGCTGGTGTTGGCAATCGACCTGAAAACGCTATCAAAGGAAGATTAATAGATTTAATGCAAACACAAGCAAAAAAGCAAGTCACACAGTTTCGTAGATTAGCTATTGCGCATATTAAGGCATATTTTCCAAAATTACGTTTTGTTAATGGTGGTGGGACAGGCAGTATGACATATACAGCTATGCAGAAGGAAGTTACGGAAATCACAGTTGGTTCAGCATTTTATGCACCTGCGCTGTTTGATCAGTTTGCTCATTTACAGCTTGCCAAAGCAGCAGGCTTTGCACTTCGTGTTACGCGAAAACCAGCGCATCATATTGTGGTTTGTCATGGTGGGGGCTATCCGGCATCGGGAGCGATAGCTACTGATCGATATCCAGCATTTTATGAGCCTGCTTATTATTCATTTCTCGATTTAGAAGGAGCAGGAGAGGTGCAAACCCCTATTAAGGTGAAGGGCAAAACAATCTCAATTGGTGACACGATTTATTTTCGTCATGCAAAAGCCGGTGAGCTGTGTGAAAGATTTCAAGCACTCCATGCAATAAGGGGAGATAAATACGTAGGTAGCTTTGCAACATATAGGGGGGACGGTCAATGTTTTCTATAGAGAAGTGGAAAAGTGGAGAAAAATGGACGAATTGGGCGGGGAATATTATTTCGTATCCAAGTGAGAAGTATTTACCTCATTCTATAGAAGAAGTAGTCAACGTAGTGAAGCATGCACGAGATGCTAAGAAAACAATACGAGTAACTGGTGCGGCTCATTCTTTTAGTGCTGTTGCCATGCCTGAGCATATTGCACTTTCATTACATAATATGCGGGGGCTTATTTCAATTGATGCGGACAAACAAGAGGCCACTTTATGGGCAGGAACATATTTATATGAAATCGGTCCACAGCTTGCCACACATGGTTTTGGTCTAATCAATATGGGCGATATTCAAGAACAAACAATTGCAGGTGCAGTATCAACAGGTACACATGGGACAGGTGTTACGTTAGGCTCGCTATCGTCGGCAGTGACTCGCTGGTGCTTTGTCGATGGCAATGGAACATATCACGAACATAATAGAGGTGTTGATGATTTATCGGAAACGCTCCATGTCTCACTCGGGATGCTTGGTGTTCTTGTAAAAGTAACAATAAAAGTGGTACCGCTCTATAGCTTACATTATATTGGGGCGAGGGACACATTAACAAATGGGCTTGAGACATTCGCAAAAGATATTCGACAGCATCGTCATGTGGAGTGGTTTTACTTCCCTGGCAGTGAGACGATTCAAATTAAACGAATGAATGCACTGGCTCCTGTGTATCAGAGTCAATGGAGTAAATACGTAGAAAATATAAAACTACAAATAGTAGAAAATGGTGCGTTTTTTGCTATTTCTGAACTATGTAAGTGGAAGCCATCCTTAAGTAGTACGATGAGCAAATTAGCAGCTGCAAATGTAGTGGAGGCTGAGAAGATTGGTATAAGCTATGAAATTTTTCCTTCTCCTCGAAGTGTAAAATTCCAAGAGAGTGAGTATGCAATAGCATTACCGCAATTTGAAGCATGTATGGAGGAGATTCATGCAACGTTTAAAAAAGGACATTTGAATGTGCACTTTCCATTGGAATGTCGAACAACAGCTGGTGAATCTGGTTATTTAAGCCCTACTCAGGGACAGGAATCAGCTTTTATTGCATTTCATATGTATAAAGGCATGTCGGAAGAGCCTTATTTTAAATGGGTGCATATGCTTATGCAAAAATATCAAGGACGGCCACATTGGGGAAAACAAAGTCATTTGACTGCCTCACATGTTCATGCATTGTATCCAAATGTAGATAAATTTTTAGCAATCCGTGCACAATACGATCCTGAAAAAGTATTTTTCACACATTACCTAGAGCAATTATTCGTATTGTAAAATTCTGAATTTCGGAAATTTAGGTGCCAAACATAATGGAAAACAATAAGTACTTTTACAAATAATTCATTATGAATGTTGTTTATAATAAAAAAATTAAAATTTGAACGAAATGTCAAAATATTTATCAATTCGAGATAAAAGTGATGCTTAATCAGCATGTAAACGATTTCATATTTAGCAGAGTATTTGAATTTTTTAAACAATTCAAAAAACACTGTTGACTTAGCCTAGTTATTCGTACTATGATAACAACAATTTAATACGTTCGTTACAACAAAGTTGCCGAAAAGGCGTGATGCTAGTTAAAAACAAAATAGACAGAACATTTTGTATATAAAAACGAACATAGCAATAAATGAGGGGCGTTTAATATGAGAAGTGACATGATTAAAGTAGGCGTAGATCGTGCGCCGCATCGAAGTCTTTTATATGCAACAGGTAAAGTAAAAGCAAAAGATTTAGGTAAACCATTTATTGGGGTTTGTAACTCTTATATTGACATTATTCCAGGTCATGTTCATTTACGTACATTTGCTGATGTAGTGAAAGAAGCAATAATTGAAGCGGGTGGTATTCCATTCGAATTTAATACAATCGGTGTTGATGATGGTATTGCAATGGGGCATATTGGTATGCGCTACTCCTTACCTAGCCGTGAAATTATAGCAGATTCAGCAGAAACAGTTATTAATGCACACTGGTTTGATGGAGTATTTTACATTCCAAACTGTGACAAAATCACACCAGGGATGTTAATGGCAGCGGTCCGTACTAACGTACCATCGATTTTTGTATCTGGTGGTCCAATGGAGGCGGGAACATCTGCTACAGGAAAACAGCTTTCTTTAACTTCAGTATTTGAAGGTGTAGGGGCTCATAAATCAGGTAACATGTCAGCTGAAGAGCTGTTAGATATTGAAAATAATGCATGTCCAACATGTGGCTCATGTTCAGGAATGTTCACAGCGAACTCTATGAACTGTTTAATGGAAATGCTAGGTGTAGCACTTCCAGGTAACGGTACGATTGTAGCCACTTCTGAGGAGCGTCATAAACTTATTAAGGAAGCGGCTAAACAATTAGTGCGAATGGTTAAAGAAGACATCAAGCCGCGTGACATTATTACGAAAGAAGCAATTGACGATGCATTTGCACTAGATATGGCTATGGGTGGTTCTACAAATACGGTGCTTCATACATTAGCAATTGCAAATGAAGCAGAAATTGACTATAACATCGAAGATATTAATAAAGTTGCAGAGCGTGTACCTTATTTAGCGAAAATTATGCCAGCTTCAGATGTTTCAATGGATGATATTAATAAAGCTGGTGGCGTAAGTGCCATTATTAATGAATTAACATCTATTCCAGGTGCAATTCATCCGAATCGTCCTACTGTTGCAGGTGTAACAATGGGTGAACTAGTAAAAGATTATCAGATTACGAATGATCAAGTCATTCGTACAAAAGACAATCCATATAGTCCTGTCGGTGGTTTATCAGTATTATTTGGCAATATCGCACCAGATGGCTCTGTTATTAAAGTTGGTGCTGTAGATCCTTCTATTAAAGTATTTACAGGAGAAGCCATTGTCTTTGAATCACAAGAAGCAGCCCAAGAAAATATTGATAACGGTACTGTTAAGGAAGGCCATGTAGTCGTCATTCGTTATGAAGGACCAAAAGGTGGCCCAGGGATGCCAGAAATGTTAGCACCAACATCAGCAATTCAAGGTCGTGGTCTTGGTACCAAGGTGGCGTTAATTACTGATGGTCGTTTCTCAGGTGCATCTCGCGGTATTTCAATAGGGCATATTTCACCAGAAGCAGCAGAAGGCGGTCCAATCGCTTTAGTTGAAAATGGTGACATTATTACAATTGATTTACCGAATCGTACAATCAATTTAGAAGTATCCGATGAAGTATTAGCTGAACGCCGAGCAAAACTGCCCGTTTTTGAACCGAAAATTAAACGTGGCTGGTTAGCAAGGTATTCAAAATTAGTAACAAGCGCCTCAACGGGTGGCGTAATGAAAATTTAGCTAAAAAAATAAGTTAAAACGTTGATGAGGTTAAAGGTTCTAGAGCCTTGTATCTACCAGAGAGCCGGTCGTGCTGGAAGCCGGCGATACAACTAGATCCGACATCCCCTCGGAGTGAACTATTAAACGCGTAATCGCCATTAGATAGTTCCGGGCATAATCGAAGTGCTCGTTATTAATGAATAAATGATTTATGACACCGTATTGGATGTGAGGTTACTTGCATGGTCCATAAATGCTTTCATTTATTCGCGAGGTAGCAATTTTTATTGCTATAAACAAGGGTGGTACCATGAAAAGTCTTTTTCATCCCTACGCAAGGTAGTTATTTGCGTTCGGAGAAAAAGGCTTTTTATTTTTTTCAAAAAGAACAATAAATTACGTTTTCCAGCATCAATTTCTCAACCTTTTCAACGTTAAATCATTAAAGTGTTCATTAACTAGAACAGGTAGTCGTATGCTGTTGTGAATCGAAAGACAAGAAGGAGGCATATTTTGATGAGTGTGAATATTTCAATTAATGAAAAAGAACAATTGGCGTCAGAGGAAGTAGAACAAACTTTTCAAGCGAAAGACGGTGCAGACGTTTTAGTCCAAGCGCTACATGATCAGGGTGTAGAGATAATTTTTGGATATCCAGGTGGGGCAGTACTTCAAATTTACGATGCAATGTACAAAAACCCAATTCGTCATATTTTAACTCGTCACGAGCAAGGTGCCATTCACGCAGCTGAAGGCTATGCACGTGTATCGAATAAACCAGGAGTTGTTATTGCAACAAGTGGGCCAGGGGCAACGAACCTAGTAACAGGCATTGCGGATGCAATGATTGATTCGATTCCACTAGTTGTTTTCACAGGACAGGTAGCGACATCTGTTATTGGGACAGATGCATTCCAAGAGGCAGATATTATGGGCATTACAACACCTATTACAAAGCATAACTATCAAGTACAGGATGTTAATGACATTCCACGCATCGTGAAAGAAGCTTTCCATATTGCCAATACAGGCCGTAAAGGACCAGTTGTTGTGGATTTCCCGAAAAACGTCTCTCAAATGCTGTTTGATGTCGATAATCCACCGAAAGAACCAGAAGAAATCTATTTACCAGGCTATCAGCCAACATATAAGCCGAACTATTTACAAATTCAAAAGGCCATTCAAGCCATTTCATTAGCAAAAAATCCAGTAATTTTAGCAGGCGCTGGTGTACTATTTGCTGATGCACGTGAAGAATTAACAACATTCGCTGAAAAGTATCGAATTCCAGTGGCCAATACTTTATTAGGGCTAGGCTCAATCCATGGTGACCACGAATTATTTATTGGTATGGCAGGGATGCATGGGACGGTCACAGCGAATATCGCGATTACAAAATCCGATTTACTTTTAAATATCGGTGCTCGCTTTGATGACCGTTTGACAGGGAATTTAGCAACATTTGCACCAAACGCGACAATTGTCCATATCGATATTGATCCGGCTGAAATTGGTAAAAACGTACCAACGGATATTCCAATCGTTGCGGATGCGAAAGAGGCGTTAAAGTCATTATTGAAAAAGGACTTTGATGGTCCAGATACTGCGCAATGGCTAGAATTTTTAAGCAATCATGCAAATGAATATCCGCTTTGGTATACAAAAGAAGCTGGTGACTCAGAAGTTTTACCGCAGGAAGCGCTAGAGCTTGTGCATAAAATTACTGAAGGTGATGCCATTGTTACGACGGATGTCGGTCAGCATCAAATGTGGGCTGCACAATATTACCGCTTGAACAATGATCATGGATGGGTAACGTCTGGTGGACTTGGTACGATGGGCTTCGGCTTCCCAGCCGCAATTGGAGCCCAGTTTGCGAAGCCAGACAAAAAAGTTGTTTCGATTGTAGGCGATGCAGGATTCCAAATGACTGCACAAGAGCTTTCCTTATTACAAGAATTCAACTTACCAGTAAAAATTGTGATTTTAAATAACAGCTGTTTAGGAATGGTTCGCCAATGGCAACAAACTTTCTATGAAGAGCGTTATTCATCTTCACTTATGCCGATCCAGCCAGACTTTGTTAAATTAGCGGATGCATACGGCATTAAAGGCTATCGCATTAACACAATTGATGAAGCGGAAAGTATTTTCCGTGAGGCGCTTCTTAATGACGAGCCAGCGTTAATCGATTGCCGTGTAAAACAGCTTGAATGTGTATATCCAATGGTTGCACCAGGTAAAGGGTTACATGAAATGATTGGGGTGAAAAAGAATTGAAACGAGTAATTACCGTAACAGTGATTAATCAAAGTGGTGTACTAAACCGTGTAACAGGTTTACTTATGAAGCGTCAATTCAATATCGAATCGATCACAGTTGGTCATACAGAACAGCCAAACTTCTCTAAAATGACGTTTGTTGTAAACGTAGAAGATGAGCGGAAAATTGAACAACTTGTGAAGCAACTATCGAAGCAAATTGATGTGTTAAAGGTCAATGACATTACAGATAAATCTATCGTGCTTCGTGAGCTAGCGCTTGTGAAGGTTATTTCACCACCAAATTTACGTCTGGAAATGAACTCAATAGTTGAACCGTTCCGTCCACAAATTATTGATACAGCGAAAAACGTTGTGACATATCAAGTAGTAGGACATCCAGAAAAAATTGATGCCTTTATTGAGCTTATTCGCCCATATGGCATTAAAGAATTAACACGTACGGGTGCAACAGCATCTGTTCGTGAAACACAAAAAATCATGAATACACAGCTCTCTATTTTAAAATAGTTTGCATATAAAATGGAAACTTGTGATTTGAAATACTGAATAAGTAGTAATGATCACAAGCAAAAAAATAAACCCACTATTAGGAGGAAACAAACAATGGCTACTATGTACTATGAACAAAACATCAACGAGGACGTATTAAAAGGGAAAAAAATCGCAATTATCGGTTACGGATCACAAGGTCACGCACATGCATTAAACCTAAAAGAATCAGGTTTCGATGTAGTAGTAGGTGTTCGTCCAGGCGGATCTTTCGACGCAGCTAAGGCGGATGGCTTAGATGTTAAAACAGTTGCTGAAGCAGCGCAACAAGCAGATGTAATCCAAATCTTACTTCCAGATGAGCGTCAAAAAGCAGTTTATGAAGCTGAAATCGCGCCATATTTAGAAGCTGGTAAAGCACTTATGTTTGCGCATGGCTTCAATATTCACTTCGGTCAAATTACACCACCTGCAGATGTTGACGTATTTTTAGTAGCACCTAAAGGTCCAGGGCATCTAGTTCGTCGTCAATTCCAACAAGGTGCAGGTGTACCAGGTTTGTTCGCAATCCATCAAGATGCAACTGGTCAAGCAAAAGATTTAGCACTTGCTTACGGTAAAGGTATTGGTGCAGCACGTGGCGGCTTACTAGAAACGACATTCAAAGAAGAAACAGAAACAGATCTATTCGGTGAGCAAGCAGTACTTTGTGGTGGGGCAACACAATTAGTAAAAGCAGGCTTCGAAACATTAGTAGAGGCTGGTTACCAACCAGAACTTGCTTACTTCGAAACATTACACGAATTAAAATTAATCGTGGACTTAATGTTTGAAGGTGGTATGGCAACAATGCGTTACTCAGTATCTGATACAGCTGAGTGGGGTGATTATGTTGCGGGTCCACGTATCATTGATGAATCTGTAAAAGGTCGTATGAAGGAAGTACTAACAGATATCCAAGATGGTACATTTGCTCGTCGTTGGATTCAAGAAAATGAAAACGGTCGTCCTGACTATACAAAATTCAAAGAAGCTGGGGCTAACCACCAAATCGAAGAAGTTGGTGCTAAATTACGCGAAATGATGCCATTCATCAATGAAGGTAAGGAAAAAGTTGTGAGAGAAGTGGCGACTAGTGCGAAAAATTGATATTTTCGATACAACACTTCGCGATGGCGAACAATCTGCAGGTATTAACTTAAATACGGCAGAGAAAATTGAAATTGCTAAGCAACTTGAACGACTAGGTGTAACGATTATTGAAGCAGGTTTTCCTGCTTCATCACCTGGTGACTTTGAGGCGGTTAATCGGATTGCTGGTACTGTGAAAAACTCAATCGTTACAGGGCTAGCACGTTGTGTCCAAAAAGATATTGATACAACTTGGGATGCAATTAAAGTAGCAGAGCAACCACATATTCATATTTTTTTAGCAACCTCTCCAATTCATATGGAATACAAGCTAAAAAAATCACCAGATCAAGTAGTAGCGCAAGCAATTGAAGCAGTGAAATATGCGAAAAAATACTTCCCTCTTGTGCAATGGTCAGCAGAGGATGCTTTCCGCTCAGATCGCGCATTTTTAGTCCGAATTATGAATGAAGTCATTGCAGCAGGTGCGACGACGATTAATGTGCCTGATACTGTTGGCTATGCATCACCACAAGAATATGGGGCATTGTTTAAATTTTTACTAGAAAATGTGAAGGGTGCTGAAAAAGTTAAATTCTCAGCACATTGCCATGATGACTTAGGGATGGCGACAGCGAACACAATCGCAGCTATCGAAAACGGTGCATCACAAATAGAAGGAACAATTAATGGTATTGGAGAGCGTGCGGGGAATGTTGCCTTAGAAGAAATTGCGGTTGCGCTTCATATTCGTAAAGATATTTACCCAGTTGAAACAGGCATTAATCTACAAGAGATTAAGCGTACATCTCAACTAGTAAGTAAACTAACAAATGTCGTTATTCAGCCGAACAAAGCAATCGTTGGTAAAAATGCATTTGCACATGAGTCTGGTATTCACCAAGATGGCGTGCTAAAAAACCCTGAAACTTACGAAATTATATCGCCTGCATTAATAGGCGAAGGGGAAGTGCCACTTGTCCTTGGAAAACATTCTGGGCGTGCTGCCTTCCGTGATCGTGCCGTAACAATGGGCTTTACACTATCAGATGAAAAGCTAAACAAAGCCTTTACTGAGTTTAAACAGTTAGCAGATCGTAAAAAGGAAATTACGGAAGAAGATTTACTAACGCTACTTACGGAGCAACAAGTTCAAATTGAAGATGTGCCATTATTTGAACTGAAAATGGTCCAAGTGCAGTATGGTACTGAAAATATTCCGACTGCTACTGCAACTGTTGTGACACCAGAAGGACATTTGAAAAATGTAGTGGCAACGGGCTCAGGCTCAGTGGAAGCTATTTTTAATACATTAGAACAACTTGTTCCTGGTGACATCAATGTTATTGATTATCGTGTGAAATCTGTTGGTAAAGGAAGAGATGCCCTTGGTGAGGCTGTTATTAATATTCGATATGACGGTGTATCCACAACGGGACGGAACTCATCTCAAGATGTATTAGAAGCATCTGCGAAAGCGTATTTAAATGCGATTAATCGACATTTAATTCAAGTAAGTCTTCGAGCGCAAGGTCAATTAGTTTAATTGGAATTGGCTCTCATCTATATAAATAGGTGAGAGTTTTTCCTAAAATAGCGTAACCATACTCTATAAAAAGAAAGGTGTTTTATTAATGGAGAAAAAAATTACAGTACTACCTGGCGACGGAATTGGGCCAGAAGTGGTTGCGTCAGCTATACGTGTATTACAAGTAATCGGCAAACGATTTAACCATACCTTCCATTTAGGCTATGGAACGATTGGAGGCGCTGCTATCGATCAACACAATAATCCACTACCCGATGAAACAATTGAAATGTGTGAGGGCAGTGATGCTATTTTATTAGGAGCAGTAGGGGGTCCGAAATGGGACAATAACCCTCCAGAACTACGTCCAGAAAAAGGATTGTTACGTATCCGCAAGCACTTTGACTTATTCGCAAATTTACGTCCAGTAAAGGCGTTCCCGAGTTTACTAGATGCTTCACCTTTAAAACGTGAAGTAGCCGAAAACGTCGATTTAATGATCGTACGTGAACTTACAGGCGGCGTATACTTCGGGGAACCACGTATGCGTACTGAAAATGGCGCAATTGATACTACAGTATATTCAACAGCAGAAGTAGAGCGTATCGTTGAAAATGCCTTTGAATTAGCACGTTTACGTGGAGGCAAATTATGTTCTGTCGATAAAGCAAACGTACTTGAAACAAGCCGATTATGGCGTGAAGTTGTAGAAGCGAAGAAAAAGGATTATCCAGATGTGCAAGTTGAGCACAACTTAGTAGATTCAGTAGCAATGAAGTTAATTACAAACCCAGCTCACTATGATGTCGTTGTGACGGAAAACATGTTTGGAGATATTTTAAGTGATGAAGCATCTGTTATCACAGGGTCTCTTGGTGTTTTACCATCTGCATCTATCCGTGGTGATAATTTTGGGCTTTATGAACCGGTACACGGTTCAGCACCAGAAATCGCAGGGCAAGGTGTTGCTAATCCAGCAGCAACAATTCTTTCAGTTGCTATGATGTTACAATACTCTTTTGGCCTAGCAGAAGAAGCGGCTGAAATTGAACGTGCAGTTAGCGCTGTCTTTGATGATGGTTACTTTACAGCAGATCTTGCCCGTGATGGAGGACGCACACTATCAACAAATGAATGGACAGATAAAGTAATTAACGAAATTGATACTAGCTTTGTATCGGAAAGTATTATGACAACATACATTTAAGAAATAGGTGAAGACAATGGGAAAAAATATAATTGAAAAGATTTGGGATAAACATGTTGTTTATCAGGAAGAGGGCAAACCGGACCTGTTATATATTGATCTTCATTTGATTCATGAAGTAACTTCTCCGCAAGCATTTGAAGGCTTACGCATGAACGGACGTAAAGTGCGTCGTCCTGATTTAAGCTTTGCAACGATGGATCATAACGTTCCAACGAAAAATTTACCGACGATCAATGACCCTATTGCACGCAATCAGATTGAAACACTAGCGAAAAATGCGGCTGAATTCGGCATTGAACTTGCTGGTATGGGTCACCCTGATCAAGGAATTGTCCACGTTATTGGACCAGAATTAGGGTTAACACAACCTGGTAAAACAATCGTTTGTGGTGATTCGCATACATCTACACACGGTGCATTTGGAGCGATTGCATTTGGTATCGGTACATCTGAAGTAGAACATGTTATGTCCACACAAACGTTATGGCAAAATAAGCCTAAAACAATGGAAATCCGAGTTGAAGGAGAACTACCATTTGGTGTTGCGGCAAAGGATATTATTTTAGCAATTATCTCGAAATTCGGTATTGGCGTTGGTACAGGACATATTGTGGAATTCACTGGAGAGGCAATCCACAAACTGACAATGGAAGAACGAATGACAATCTGTAATATGTCAATCGAAGCAGGAGCAAAGGCTGGTCTTGTATCACCAGACCAAATTACAGTAGATTATATTCGCGGTCGTAAATATGCACCACAAGGTGAAAAATTTGAAGAAGCTACAGCATATTGGCTAAGTTTAGCATCAGATGAGGATGCTACATATGATGAAGTTCGCATTATTAAAGCTGAAGAAATTGAGCCAATCATTACTTGGGGAACAAATCCTTCAATGGGTTCAGGCGTATCGCAAAATATTCCGACGCAGGCAGATTATAAGGATGAGTCTGACAAAGCGGCACTTCGTAAAGCGCTTGAATATATGGGCTTAGAAGAAGGGCAGCCATTAACATCCATCGATATCCAATACGTATTCATTGGCTCATGCACGAACTCACGGTTAAGTGATTTACGTGCTGCGGCAAACGTTATTCAAGGCCGTAAAGTCCATGAAAACGTTACAGCAATCGTTGTGCCAGGTTCCCATTCAACGAAAAAACAAGCTGAGGATGAAGGGTTGGATAAAATTTTCATCGATGCTGGTTTTGAATGGCGCGAATCAGGTTGCTCGATGTGCTTGGCAATGAATGATGATGTTGTACCAGCTGGAAAACGCTGTGCATCAACATCAAACCGTAATTTCGAAGGTCGACAAGGTGCAGGCGCGCGCACGCATTTAGTATCACCGCCAATGGCAGCGGCAGCAGCGATTGCCGGACATTTCGTTGATGTACGGGAATTCGTGAAGGAAACTGTGTAAAAGCTAAATTTACACGGAAGGGATGATTGAAATGGAACCAATTAATATTGTAAATAGTGTTATTACACCACTTGATCGTAAAAATGTTGATACAGATCAAATTATATCGAAAGAATTTTTAAAACGAATTGAACGTACAGGCTTTGGTCAATATTTGTTTTATCACTGGCGCTTTGATGCACAAGGAAATGAAGTGCAAGACTTTGTCTTAAATAAAGCTGAATTTAAAAACTCTAAAATTCTAGTTGCCCAAGATAATTTTGGTTGTGGCTCTTCTCGTGAGCATGCACCATGGGCCATTTTAGATTATGGCTTTAATGTAGTCATTGCACCATCGTTTGCAGACATTTTCCATAATAACTGCTTTAAAAATGGTATTTTACCAATTAAGCTAACAGAAGCAGAGTGCGACGAAATTTTAGAAAAAGGTTTAACAAAGCCTTATCATGTTGAAGTAAATTTAGAAGCACAAACTGTAACGGGCGAAGATGGTAAAGTTTATACATTTACTATCGACTCGTATTATAAAGAAACATTATTAAATGGCTGGGATGAAATTGCCCTAACAATTAAGTATGAAGATCAAATTGCTGCATATGAAGCGCAGCGTGTAGCCTACTAATTAAATGGTACAGATAAAAAGTGTTAGATTGACTGCGAGCAATCTAACACTTTTTTTGCTGGAAACATTGCTGTCAGTTATAGCGAATATTTGCCATCACCGATACAATTGGTGGAATCGCCGATACATGGCGAGAAAGAGCCGATAAAACGAGTAGAATCGCCGATACATGGCAACAAATCGCCGATAAAACGTGTGAAATCGCCGCTACAACGTAACACTGCTAACAAGTAAGTCTTTGTCTTTCTATTGTTGACTCTGTAAAATGGTAAGGAAGATTGGAAAGGATGATGCAGATGATAACCGTAATTGGTAGTTTGAATATGGATTTAGTAATACAAATGGCAAATTTTCCTCAGCAAGGAGAAACAGTACTTGGTGAAGCATTTCGAACGAGCCCAGGTGGAAAAGGTGCGAATCAGGCAATTGCCGCTGCACGTTTAGGCAGTGAAGTATCAATGGTTGGTTGCGTAGGCAATGATGACTTTGGTAATACATTGCGAACAGTTTTAGAGCAGGAGCATGTAAATACGAATACGCTTATGTCAGCTTCAGAGCCTACGGGTGTAGCTAATATTTTAGTTCATCATCATGATAATCGCATTATTGTTGTACCAGGTGCAAATTATAAGTTGAATCCGTCCCATTTAGATGCAGTTAAAGACGTGATAGAACAGAGCAAAATCGTAATTTTACAGCTGGAAATTCCAAAAGAAACGACGGCATATGCATTGGAATTATGTAAAGATGCTAATGTGCCAGTATTATTAAACCCAGCACCAGCAGCCAATTTTGATATGCAATGGATGGAGGATATCACATACATTACACCGAATGAAATAGAGTGTGCCCAGTTATTTGGAGACAATATTGACAGTATACTAGAAAAATATCCGAATAAGATGATTGTTACATTAGGAAGTGATGGTGCGCGTTACTTTGATGGAGAATATCCTATACATGTGCCTGGCTATATGACAAAAGCAGTAGATACAACAGGAGCAGGCGACACATTTAACGGTGCACTTGCTTATGCATTAACAGAGGGGCAATCTTTGGATGAAGCTGTTTATTTTGCAAATATAGCGGCATCACTTTCTGTGGAGAAATTAGGCGCACAAGGCGGTATGCCAACACTTAGCCAAGTGTATGCGCGAATGGCGGGTTTTGACGAATAGACAAGATAGCACTTAAAATTGAGCTTTTAATGCATTAGTTGTTAGCGAGAAAATTCTCATTGCATTTACCTATTTGTGCAATAAATAAAGAAAATAAAGAAAAACAACTAAGAACTAAATCCTATTTGTGACAACCCGAACTAAGTAGTTTGTCCTTTTTTGTTATTAATTTTCAACTATGTATAAGAATTAGAATAGTTTCATTTATAATGAAACTATAGATACATAGGAAAGAGGTTTTGAGGATGACGAATATTGACACTACGCCAATCGACTATACAGCCTCAGCGAATAATATTTTGCCACAGTTTGTGGATCGTTTACGTCAACTGCACAGCATTATTGTACAAAATACATATGTAAAAGATACAGCTAAGCACTTAAATCGTATAATCCAAGATGCAAACAATGAAACAATGGTACTTATAGTCGGGAAAGAGCGGGTAGGAAAAACAACACTTGTGAACGGACTTCTTGGTCGTTCTATTTTACCTGTTAGCGATCAAAATCCGACAGGGGTTAATACGTTTTTACGTTACGGTGAAAATGAGGAAGTAAAAGCTTATTTCTTAGATGGTATGGTGGCAATATTTGATATGAGTAAGCTAGAATTACTCACTACTGGAGATACTTTTGCATCACAAATTTTACGTGAACATTTAGATTATCTAGAAGTATATATAAAACATGATTTATTGAAATCTGTTACAATTATCGACTCTGTGTCTTTAGAAGCAGGCGGGGGAGAAATGGCCTATTTCTCTGAATCTTTAATAAATCGTGTGGATGAAATTTTCTGGGTGCTACGCTCGCAGTCAATGGCAATCGATGCAGAAATTTTATTAATGGAAGCTTTAAAAAATAAAGGGGTCGTCCCTCTTTGTATTGTAAATGCAATCGATAAAGATAATAATACAGAGGCGTTTATAAGTTCTGAAAAAGAACGAATTGGTCATTTAATTAGCGACTTTGTTCCTGTTTCGGCAGTAAATGCACTTGAAGCACAACGAACTGAAAATAAAGAATTATGGCATCAAAGTCAATATGATCATTTAATTGCGCAAATTCAACGGGTTGCGATGAATAGTGATAAAAAAACGTACGCTATTATTATTCGTTTTTTACAATGGCTAGAACGTTTCCGTTTCGAATTAACAGTTATACCACAACGTGATCCATTCCAATCAGCCGTTGAAAATATAGAAAAGGTCGCGGGAGATTCACAATATGAATTTTCACGTTATCAGCGTGATTTAGCGATTGTACAAGAATACGAACAAGAATATGGACAAGTAGCAAATGTATTCAAAAATGTACAAACGTTGTATCAGCTCTTACAAACGATTTCTCAAAATGATTATTTACAAGATGATTACGTAGAACAGTTTACTGAAAAGGCAATAGTCTACCAACAAGCTTTACGTGAATATCGAAATATGCACAACGAATATATGCGAGAATATGAGCGCTTAGATGCGCAACATAAAAAAATTCATGGCAAAGGACTCATGAAAGCCATCTTTGGCCAACATACCCAAAATGAATTTTTCAAAGAGCGTGTTTTACGCTTAAATGAACAGCAAGAAGAATGTGTTTCTCAATATGCGAAAGTACGTGAAGCGGAAGCCTCAATTATGGACGAAATGCAAACAGTTCAAAGCTATTTGATTGGGTTATCGAAACAGCGTCTAGCTCGAATAGAAAAAAGAGTTAAAGAGCTTAACCAACAACGTGCCAAAGAAAAAAAGCAACTAAAATTATATGCGGCTAAATTAAATGAGTTTTCATGTTTAATTGAAGCACAAGGATTTATTAAAGATAATATCCAACCATTCCTAATGGGGGATAGTATGCCACTTCGCATAAAAGATCAACAAATGCTGAAAGAAACAATCGACAGTATTATTGATATAGATTTATCAAAAAATGGCTTACTTGCTAGAAGTCAGATGAACAATAAAATGGAAAGTATAGAGATTCCTTTTGAGGTTCACAGTAAATACCCTCTACAAGAATTACGCCTTGCAGAGACGGATGTTAAATCCAACGATATTCCAGCAATACCAAATAAATTAGAAATTCAATATGAAGCATAGTATTTGTTAAGTCAAAGTCCTAAAAGTGATGGATTCTTTTAGGGCTTTGTTTTATTTACCTATGATTAATTTGAGTATGAAAGGAAACAACTTCAATTTTAGCTTGCAGCTTAACTAGATACATCCTATTAACATTCTTCTAATGATGATATAAAATAGGCATACAAAGATGAAGTGGGTGGTTTTTTGGTTTCTTCTAAAGATGTAGCAAGGTTTGCGGGTGTCTCACAGACAACTGTTTCTCGAGTATTAAATACTCCTGAACTAGTTAAACCGAAAACAATAAAAAAAGTGATGGAGGCAATTGAAGAATTAAACTATATACCAAATGATATTGCAAGATCACTTGTACAACAAAAGACAGGGATTATTACGTTAATTTCTGGTCCTTTGCATAATCCCTTTTTTGTTGATACAACAACAGCAATAGTTAATTTTGCTAATGCGAGGGGTTATAAGGTAAATGTACATTTTGGAACGGAAGAAAATTTACATACAATTTATAATTCCGTATTAGAAACGAAAGTTGATGCGATTATATTATCTTCTATCGGATATACAGATCCATTATTTTATAAGCTCGAAAAATTAGATATCCCCTTTATTATGTTTAACCGTAAACATAAAGAAAATAAGCATTTTGTTGAAATTGATAATGTGGAGGCTGGTTATTTAGCGACTAACCATATGTTGTCTTTGGGGCATAGGGATCTTTGCTGGATTGGTGGACCACATGAAATGAGCACTTTCTATGGAAGGTATGAGGGCTTCAAAAGAGCGTTAGCAGAAGCAGAAATAGATGCAAATATCGTGCCAGTATTTTTTACAAATACGAGCAAAGATGATATAAAAAGAGTATTTGAAGAACTATTGCTTCTTAATCCAAGACCGTCAGCGATTTGTGCAGCTACAGATGCAATTGCTATTGAAATTCTTAACCAATGTTTGGAGCAGGGATTCACTATTCCTAACGATTTTAATGTGATTGGTATTGATAATGTGGAGTTAAGTAAACACCATTCAATATCCTTGACTACAGTAGGCATCGAATCGGAAAAAAATCTAGGATTTCTAGCGATTGAAAAATTATTTGATGTAATGGAGAAAAAAAGTGCTTGCATCCAGCAAACGGAATCTGTTAAACTTTTCCCAAGAAACACCACAGGTAAAAAATGAACTGATATTTGTCAGTTTATTTTTTTACCTCATAAATGGTTACGTATTCATTTCTTTATTTTCTGAAATGAATACGTAACCATAAAGAAATGGAAGGTGAAGAGTTGAAGAAAGAATTATTGATAAACGGCGAATGGCGTATGACTGAGGCGTATACGGATGTGTATGCCCCGTATTCAAAAGAATTAATTGCTAAATTCGCTATGGCAAGTAAGGATGACGTGCAAAATGCAATAGAATCTGCACAGCAAGCAACTTCAAAAATGGCATCTTTAACAGCATTCCAGAGAGCACAAATTTTAGAACAATTATCGAATTTATTTGCAGATCATCGAGAAGAAGCCGCATCAATCATTGCCTTAGAATCAGCGAAGCCACTAAAGTATGCAATTGCAGAAATAGACCGAACAATTGAAACATATAAGTTTGCTGCAGAAGAAGCAAAGCGCTTTGCAGGAGAGTTGATTCCGATGGACGCTTCAAAAGGTGGAGAAGGACGGTTTGCTTATACTCTCCGAGAACCAATTGGGGTTATAGCGGCCATAACACCGTTTAATTTTCCTCAAAATCTTGTCGCACATAAAGTAGGACCTGCATTAGCAGCAGGAAATACAATTGTTTTAAAACCAGCAACACAAACGGCCCTATCCGCACATTTTTTAGCGAAACTACTAGCTAAAACAGATTTGCCAGCAGGTGCTTTTAATTTAGTTACGGGGCAAGGAAAACTCATTGGAGATACGTTTTTAGCCCATCCACAGGTAAAAATGATTACATTTACAGGCAGTCCTGCAGTAGGAATATCACTTCGTAATCGAGCTGGTTTGAAAAAGGTGACGTTAGAACTTGGCTCCAATGCAGGCGTTATTGTTGATGAAGGTGTTCAATTAGATAAAATTATGGATCGCATTGTTATGGGAGCGTTTTCAAACCAAGGTCAAGTATGTATTTCACTACAACGAATCTATGTCATGGAAAATGTAATTGACCCATTTTTAGAACAATTAACAGCAAAAATTAATCAACTAACCTTAGGAAATCCACTTCATCCAACGACAGATCTTACAACGATGATTTCAGAAACGGAGCAACAACGAGCACTTACATGGATTCAAGAAGCTGTGAGGAATGGGGCACAAATAATTACTGGAGGTCGTATTGAGAACAATATTTTATTGCCTACAGTGCTTTACAATGTATCCTCTAATAGCCGTGTTTCATGTGAAGAAATTTTTGCTCCAGTAGTGATTGTCAACACAGTGTCTACAATAGATGAAGCAATCGAAGCCATAAATGATTCTCATTACGGGTTACAAGCTGGCATTTTTACACCAACTATCGAAACGGCATTTAGAGCATCGAAAAAATTACAAGTAGGTGGTGTCATCATTAATGATGTTCCTACATATCGTGTAGATCATATGCCATATGGTGGAGTAAAAGATAGCGGGACAGGAAAAGAAGGAATTAAATATGCAATAGAAGAAATGACTGAGATGAAACTAGTTATTTGGAATAACAACTAATCATGGAATGGGGATGTATGTAAATGAAGATGATAAATCAACACGCTAAGCTATTTGTTATGGATAATGGCACGATGCGAATGGATAAAAATTATATGATCGCGATGCATAATCCGGCAACAATCGATCACCCAAATCAACCAAATGAATTTGTTGAATTCCCAGTGTATACAGTTTTAATTGATCATCCAGAAGGGAAAATTTTATTTGATACAGCATGTAATCCGAACTCAATGGGACCTGAAGGACGCTGGGGAGAATTTACACAAAAAGCTTTTCCTATTAATATGCCAGAAGAATGCTATTTACACCATCGTCTTGAAGAATTAAATGTTCGCCCAGAAGATATTAAATATGTTGTAGCTTCACATCTTCATTTAGATCATGCAGGTTGTTTAGAATTATTTACGAATGCTACGATTATTGTGCAGGAAGATGAATTTAATGGCACATTACAAACTTACGCTAAAAATGTTAAGGATGGCGCATATGTTTGGGGTGATATTGATATGTGGATTAAAAACAACTTACAGTGGCGACTCATCAAACGTGGTGAGGATAATGTAAAACTTGCAGAAGGCATTAATATATTGAATTTTGGAAGCGGTCACGCTTGGGGGATGCTTGGCTTGCATATTCATATGCCAGACACAGGGGGAATAATTTTAGCATCTGATGCTATATACACAGCAGAAAGCTTTGGCCCTCCTGTTAAGCCACCTGGTATTATTTATGATTCAGTCGGCTATAATTCAACAGTTGAACGAATTCGACGATTAGCAAATGAGACAAATTCACAAGTTTGGTTTGGTCATGATCCTGTGCAATTTAAATCATTTAGAAAATCAACAGAGGGCTATTATGAATAGATAGGAGTAGATTAAATGAATAAATTAACCTTTACTCCTACAAGTTATACAGGTTGGGGTTGTCTACAACAACTACTTGTAGAAGTAAACAAATTTCAAGCAAATAATATATTAATAGTAACGGACCCATTTTTAAAAGACTTAGGCTTAGTGGAGCAGGTTAATAAGCCATTGCAGGACAATGGATATCAGACGACGATTTATACCGACATTGCACCTGAGCCACCTCTTGCAATTGGCGAACGACTAGTTGACTATACACGAAAACATCAATTTGATTTAGTAATTGGGTTAGGTGGAGGAAGTGCATTAGATTTAGCAAAGTTGGCAGCTGTATTAGCTACTCATGAGGGGCAGGTAGCAGACTATTTAAATTTAACAGGCACGAAAGCAGTTAAAAATAAAGGTCTTCCGAAAATTATAATTCCAACAACTTCGGGGACGGGATCAGAGGTTACCAATATTTCTGTATTATCATTAGAAACAACTAAGGATGTTGTGACCCATGATTATTTGCTTGCTGATGTAGCAATTGTAGATCCTGAATTAACAATTTCATTGCCTTCAAAAGTTACTGCTGCTACGGGTGTAGACGCTTTAACACATGCAATTGAAGCATATGTTTCTATTAATGCAAATGAAGTGACAGACGGTCTTGCACTGCAAGCAATTAGATTAATTAGTAACTCAATTCGTACAGCTGTACATGATGGTAAAAACAAGCAGGCTCGCTCGGATATGAGTTATGGTAGTTATTTAGCAGGCTTGGCATTTTTTAATGCAGGTGTAGCAGGGGTACATGCCTTGGCTTATCCGCTTGGTGGTCAGTACCATATTGCACATGGTGATTCAAACGCAGTATTATTGCCATACGTAATGGGCTATATCCGCAAAAGCTGCGAAAAACGTATGAAAGATATTTTAGATGCAATGGGAATATCATCGATGTACTTATCTCAAGAAGAAGCTTCCTACAAATGTGTGGATGCATTACAACAACTAGTAAACGATGTAAATATTCCTTCTACTTTGAAAGGCTTTAACATACCAGAATCTGCACTTGAACAATTAACAGATGATGCAACAAAGCAAACGAGAATTTTAGCTCGCAGCCCGATGGCATTAAATCGAGATGATATTTTTGCTATTTATCGTGCGGCATTTGATGGAGAAATTCGAGAGCCAAACTGGCCGTTGTAGGGAGTAAATTGTGAATACAAAAAGGGATGTATCAACTACGTTTGATACATCCCTTTATTTTTATTTAGCTTCAGTATCTGGCGTGAAAGAGCGATTCGCTAATTCTGCATCAAGCATAAAAATAGCATTAGAATCATTCTCAATCCGTTCGATTTTACGAATTAGCGTATCAAATGTTGATTCTTCTTCCACTTGCTCATCGATAAACCATTTTAAAAATGCCATCGTTGCGTGCTCACGTTCATCTAATGCAATATCAGATAAGTTATAAATACGACGAGTCACTTCTTTTTCATGAGACATAGCTGTTTTAAAGGCATGTAAAATAGAGTCGAAATGATTTTCAGGACTGTCAAATCCATGTATTGATGCACGATAGCCCATATCACTTAAGAAATTATAAAATTTCATTGCATGGAAACGTTCTTCTTCAGCTTGCACTAAAAAGAAATTTGCAAAGCCATCGTAATCTTGATCTGTGCAAAATGCAGCCATTGCCATATAAGCATGAGCGGAGTAAAATTCAAAATTCATTTGTTCGTTTAGCGCTGTGTGTAGTTTTTCAGATAACATAAATGTTCCTCCCTTTGCAGTAAATACCTACTACTTCTTCTAGTATATAGCGAAAGATGGTCATCATACAGAAAAATATATTTTTCGCCATAAATGGTGCAAAAGTGAATTGATATTCGTTCTCAATTAGAAAATTTAATCAAATTCATTTTTTAATCGCCATATTACTTCTAATAGGTTTGTAAATAGATTAATGAAATCTAGATATAGATTTAATGCCATCCCAATGACTTCTTCGTCAGACACATGATTATGTCGAATACGGTTAAAATCATATACTGTAAAAAGACTAAACAGTAAGACAGAAACTGCTGCAATAATAAGCCCAATAACATTACTAACTGGAATAAACATAAAAAGAAGCGAAAACACAAGCACGACGATCAGTACAGTGAATAAATAGCTTCCCCAATTTGAAATATCCTTATTCATCACCATACCTACTAGAGCGAGTATGATGAAAATGATTAAGGTTGCTCCGAAGACTAATAAAACTAATTGTGGTCCGAGCTGGTCAATAAAAAATTGTGTTGTCCAAAAGAGTAAAATCCCCATTAAAAAGGGGATTGCGTACATAATCGAGTTGGCTAGTTTTAAGCTACGAACGAAGCAGGCAATGATTAGGAGTATAATACATATAAGCGAAAGCGGCATGACCACTGTCGATGGTAATAAAGTGGCAACAAATATTCCTATCGCGGTTAATACCCACATAAAGGTAAAGTGTTTTAAAATTTTATTTAAGTTTTGATTACGGTTAGCATAAGCCATTTAAAAATTCCTTTCTTTTTAAGCTTTCTTAATCCAATACCCGATTTTACAGTAGCAAGCATTGAGAGAGTAGGGGAATCGCCATTATATCAAGTGAAATCACCCCTAAGCTTTGACGAACTGCCATTAACTATTATAAAAAATTCGCCAAGACATTATGTCTAGGCGAATTTTATTATAAGCGTTTATGCTTCTTTCTTTTGGTTTTTGACACCTACTAAGTAGCCACTTAGAGCGATTGCAACTAATACAATCCAGAATGTCGCTTTCCAAAGCGTTGAGTGTGGGAAATCATGTGGAATAACACCTAATTTTTCATGTGCTAAAGTTAAGACAGCTAATTTCACACCAACCCAACCAACAATTAGGAAAGCAGCCGTTTCAAGTGACGGGAATTTTTCTAGTACACGTACGAACCAACGTGCTGCAAATCGCATCATTACGACCCCAATAATACCACCAAGGAACATAACACCGAATTGTCCTGCGTTAATGCCACCAACATCGAAATTCCCTAAATGTGGTAGTGTAACCGCAATGGCAACTGCTGCTAAAATGGAATCTACTGCAAAGGCAATATCAGCAAGTTCAACTTTTACAACGGTCATCCAGAAACCAGATTGTTTTTTAGGCTCTTTAATTTCATCGGAGTCTCCAGCAGCTTTCCGCGAATCGTAAATATGCTTAATTGACATAAATAATAAGTAAGCAGCGCCTAGAGCTTGAATTTGCCAAAAATTCACGAGTGTTGTAATTAAGAATAAAGCGGCAAAACGGAAAATGAACGCACCTACTAATCCGTATAATAATGCCTTTTGTTGTTGAGCTTTTGGTAAATGTTTAACCATAACGGCCATAACGACTGCATTGTCCGCTGCTAAAAGTCCTTCGAGTACTATTAATACAACTAATACCCATGCGTATTCTAATAAAATGGCTTCCAAATGTGTTTCCTCCTTTATTTTGGACAGAAATGAATATGATGCTCTTCCTATTTTTATTTTTAGGCAAAAGAAAAAGACCCATGCCTAAAAAATAGGCAAAGGTCTTGCTAAGCACAACTATTTGGAAGCTCCAAATAATAAATTGCACCGAAAACTTTCGGTACAGCACTCATCTATTAGATGAGTTTGCTATCACACCCGATGGCGAAAGCCATGTAATGACGAATGTGAAATCAGATGTATCGCTCACATCTGCTAGCTACTCCCCTTTGACAAAAATGTCAAAAGCTATTCAATTCTTCTTACCAAGATTATAGCATGTAGTGGACGAAAAGCAAATCAAAAGTAATCCTATATTTAAAAATTATTTTCCGAATTATTATCACAAGTGGTACTATTGGTGATAAGTGAAATTTTTTAGCAACTTAGAAGGGAGTCATATATGTATAAAAAATTTTTTTCTTACTACAAACCACATAAACGATTATTCGTAGTCGATTTTTCTAGTGCGATTGTTGTAGCAATATTAGAGCTTGCCTTTCCATTAGCTGTACAATGGTTTATTGACAAACTGCTACCTACTGGTGAGTGGAGTATGATTGTCAAAGTAAGTATTTTGTTATTACTAGTGTATGCACTTAGCACTGTATTAAACTTTATTGTCAATTATTTAGGGCATAAATTAGGAATCAATATAGAGACCGATATGCGACAAGAACTGTTTAATCATGTACAGCGCCAATCATTCCGTTTCTTCGATAATACGAAAACTGGTCATATTATGAGCAGAATAACGAATGACTTATTTGATATTGGCGAATTTGCCCATCACGGGCCAGAAGATTTATTTATTGCGATTATGACGTTTTTGGGTGCGTTCGTCATTATGTTCAATGTCAATCCAACACTTGCATTAATTGCAGCTATTATGGTGCCGTTTTTAATGTGGCTTGTGACAGTTAGTAACATTAAGATGAACAACGCATGGAAAACGTTATACGTTAAAATTGCAGATGTAAATGGCCGTGTGGAGGATAGCGTTTCTGGCGTTCGCGTTGTGAAATCATTTACGAATGAAGCATTTGAAATGGAGCGTTTTAAGGAGCAAAATGGTTTTTTCCGTTCAGCAAAATTATACGCTTATAAGATTATGGCAGGGGCTCATTCCAGTATTTATATGATGACTCGTTTGTTAACGTTAGTTGTCCTTGTAGTAGGTGCTTGGTTAAGCTTTAATGGAAAATTATCGTATGGAGGTCTTGTAAGCTTTGTATTATATACAAATGTTCTTATTAAACCAATCGATAAAATTAGTGCTTTATTAGAACTATACCCAAAAGGGATGGCAGGTTTTAAACGTTTCCGTGAGTTAATAGAGCAGGAGCCAGAAGTTCAGGATCGTGAGGGAGCAAAGCAAGTAACGCATTTATGTGGTGATATTTCGTTTCAACATGTTGACTTTAATTATGATACATCTAAAACTGTTTTACAGGATATTTCATTTGATGTACAAGCAGGACAAACAATTGCCTTTGTTGGCCCATCTGGTGCAGGGAAGACGACAATCTGTTCCTTAATTCCAAGATTTTACGATGTCACTAAAGGGGCGATTACGATTGATGGCTTAGATGTGCGGAATATGACACAAGCCTCTCTACGTTCACAAATTGGCATTGTACAACAAGATGTCTTTTTATTTACGGGAACTATTCGAGAAAATATTGCTTATGGTCGTTTAGGTGCAAGTGATGAAGACATTGAAGAAGCAGCTAGAAGAGCGCATTTAGAATCATTTATTGCAGAGCTTCCAGATGGTTATGAGACACAGATTGGTGAACGTGGCTTAAAGTTATCTGGGGGGCAAAAGCAGCGTATCGCGATTGCTCGTATGTTTTTGAAAAATCCACCGATTTTAATTTTGGATGAGGCAACATCTGCGCTCGATACAGAAACAGAAATGATTATTCAACAATCGTTAGCTGAGCTTGCAGAAAATCGAACAACACTCATAATTGCACATCGGCTAGCGACAATACGTAATGCAGATCGTGTGCTTGTCGTTACTCAAAATGGTATTGAAGAAGATGGTACGTATGCGGAATTAGTAGAGCAAGACGGTATTTTCGCGAAATTACATCATATTCAATTTAGAAAAACTGAACATGAAAAAGTTATGCAACAACAGCTTGACTATTAAGCATTATCAAAGGGCATTGAGTAAATTTTTACTCAATGCCCTTACATATTATTTTTCAATTGTTTCGATAAAAGATTCCCGCCCTGGATTCACTTTAATCGCTTTTACTTTTATTTTGCGAATAGAATCTTCTGTTAACTCGATTTTCCCATCCTTCTCTAGTTTCTTCCATGTTTTAACGTCTTTTCGGTATAGCTGTTCTGATAAACGATAAATATCGGTGTTCAGTGCCAGTGCTTCTTTAAATGTGTTCCTTATTTCTTGTTCTACCTGCTTTGTTACTTCTTGTCGAATTTCTTCTGTCGTAATTTTTTCTGTAATGCCGAGAACATTTGCCTCCATTTTCACTTCTATGTCAAATTGCACATTATCATTTTTTACAATAGGAAAAATTTCAACTTTTATATGTTCTAATGTAACAGTGACGAAGGTGTCTTCTTCACCAATTTGTCCTGTTATTTCACTGCGTATAGTTTCGTTGGTCATCCATTTGATTCCGCTTGTTTTTTCTTCGGTAAGAAACCCTTTTAATCCGTCTTTGGAGAGTAACGTCACACCTTTCATTTCAATAGATTCCGACTCTCCTTTCGACGATACCCATCCCTTATTTATTGATACTAACGGAAGATAAACTTCATGACTTGGCTCATTTAACCCTATCACTAATTTGCGAATATTTATCGGTTTAACAAATGATTCTTGTTTAAAAGAATTTAATGGATCGCCAAGCTTTGATAATGTAAGCGCCTTATTATTTATCGGTGTAATTTCAAGTATTTTATCGAGTGGTTCTTTTGTGCCGTATACCCATATTTGGTAACGCGTTTCACGAAAACGTGTTAAAAAGTCTAGCACCTGATTAACCTTGTTACTCTTCATTACTTCTTCTGAAAGGACGATGTAAGTAATATGTCCCCAAAACACCTTTTGATCAATGGAATGATACAAATCGAAAAGAGAATCTTCTACGGTTTTTCCTTTACCATTTCCGATTTCTGCTTGTTGAGCTTGCGGATTATTAGGCTGTTCTGATTTAGCTATATTGGCAAAATCAATAATCTGCATATACGTTACATAATTATCATCTTTAAAATCAATACCGAGTGCATGAACATAAAACATTCTTTGTGGTTCAGTAACATCCCAACATCCTGATAGCAGTGTCGTAAATACTAATAATAGACAGAGTATTTTTTTATTCATTTTTATCCTCACTCGTACGTGTTTGGTCCTGTGGAGCTATATAATTTGGACGTTTCGTGTAACCTTTAGGCGATAGTCGAAATAGTGTTTTCTTAATGGTAGACCATTCTAAATCACCGCCAATTTGCATATAGGAATAACCAAATATTCGAATATTGCATAAGTAAAGAAGGGTTAAATAAAATGATAAGAAAAAGCCAAATAGCCCAAAAAAGCCGCTTAATAAAATGAAGCCAACACGAAAAATACTGACGGCTGTTACGAGCGATTGGTTAACAAGTGTAAAGGATGCAATTGTAGAAACAGCAATAATAACAATCATTTCTGGACTTGTCACACCTGCCCGTATTGCCGCATCACCAATAATTAAGCCACCAACGACACTGATTGTTCCACCGATTACAGATGGAAGACGTAATCCAGCTTCTCTAAATAGCTCAAACATTAAAAGCATTAATAACATTTCAAGTGAAGATGGAAGGGGTAGACCAGTGCGCCCTTGCACAACCGTTGCTAATAGTAATAAAGGCAATTGATTTTGGTGATAAGTTGTCAAAGCGAGCCAAAAAGCAGGTAACAGTAGTCCGATAAAAATACCTGATATACGTAGTAAACGTTCTAGTGAACTAAAAATAATAGGGTATTCATTATCCTCACCTGTCTTTAACAGTAAAAATAAATTTACAGGCGTAATAACTGCATAGGCTACACCATCAATTAAAATTATAAAACGTCCTCGAATTAATGCTTGAATGGCGTAATCAGGACGTCCTGTATAATCAGATTTTGGGAAAAATCTTGTGTTTTTGTTAACGTACTCCATTAGTAAATTTCCACTAATAACAATATCTGTATCAACTGATTGTAATTGTACTTTTATACTATTTAAAATATCTAAGTTCGCAATATCACCAAAATAAAGTATGGCGACCGTTGTCTTTGAACGTTTTCCCAATTCCATTTTTTCAACACATAAAGAATTTGTCGGAAGGCGTTTTCTAATTAGAGCAATATTAACTGAGACATCTTCAATAAAATTATCTCTTGGTCCTTTTACAAGTACTTCCATCCTTGTTTCTTCAGGATTTCGGTTAGGCTTATGGGCAATATTAGTGGCATATAGTAAGTTATCTGTTTCAAAAAACAGAAGTAAATGGCCATTATAAACAAGTGATATGGCTTCAGATTCATCTGTTACTTGTTGTAAGTCAGGGATGTGTAGCTTTGTATTAATAGCATCTTGAAGGGATGCTTCATGTAAATTATCGAAAAGGGCATGAATACGGCTTACAATGACGTCATTGAGAAGTTGTTGATCAATCATTGCCTCACAGATGACAAATTGTACGCGGTGTTGCTGAAACAAATATTCTTGAAAATAAACGTCTGCTGATTTTCCAAATAACTGCTTTAAGGCCGATAAATCTAAGGGCTTTTCTGTTGAAGGCATCAAGTGTCACCACTTTCCGTGTCTTGGTAATCGGATGTAGAGTTTTTGGCTTTTTTTCCTTTTTTTCCTGACATGAAAGCTACAATCATTAAAAAGATGGATAGTAAGAAAAAGAAAATAAATGTAGCTGTTAATATATAATTTCCTTTGAGTCGTAGAAATATGTGTTCATTTAATAACATTAACGGTAGACAAATGATAAAGAACGGAAATGCTAGCATCTTCCAAATGCGAGGTTTATCTCCAACCATACCTAATAAGTCGGTTACGATATATAAAATAAAACCGACACGTATAAATGTGCCTGTCAACCATTGATAAATAGAAAGAAAGTCTAAATGTTCAACATAGCGCCCTATTGTTACTAAACCCCATTCTTCGTAGGCAGGATAGCGCTGTTTAGAGGCTTCAGCAGGCCCAAATTCTGTTATGGCACCGACGAGTGGTCCCATCGTTAGCCCTGTTAAAATTAAAAGCATAATGGCGAAGTGATGCCAACGCAGACGGTCTTTAATTTTATGTTGTATAAGTAAAAATAAGATTAATTCCGAAAACCCTGAGGCGGGGTAGACGAGCCCTTGTAAAACAGGTTGGAATCCATGCTCAAAAAAGGGACGCAGTAAGTCATAGTCCTTAACTTGTAAATTTGTAAAGGCTACAAAAAAACCAAAAACGACGACGGCCAATAAAACGAATACATTGACGATAACAATCGTTTGTAAACTAGTTGTAACAAGGAGGATACAAAGAACGACATAAATCGCAAGTAAAATTAACTTTGGTGTTTTCGGTAAGAAGGTTGTATTAATCCACTGCAATGTTTCAATCATTGTAAATGCTACAATAATCATTAGAAATATAGCGATAGTATAAATGACGATAGTAGATCCGACTTTTCCAATCTTTTGTGGTAACCAATCTCTCAAAGGTTCTTGATTTGATTTTCTATGAATATAAACTAAAAGAAAGAGCCAAGGAAACATAATAATTGTTGTTATGAGAACGGATAGCCAGCTATCTCTTTTTGCAATTTCCAATAATGGTGGCATAATTGTAACGTGATTTTTTAAACCAATCACGGTCATTGCTAGGAAGACAACATGTAAAATACTAATTGATCCTATACCTTTCATTTGAAAACCCTCTAACATGTTTGATACATATAAGTTTTGACAAAAAGTTATAGGATTATAAGTCTTAAAAAAGCACTATCTCACGATTCATGAGATAGTGCTTATGTTTAATGAATATATTTATTACTTACAAGACTGTTTTGTAAAACATCTGTCGGAATTTCAAATTCCACTACACCCATATAGCCAGGTGCTACTTCATATTTATCAAATGAAATAACAAGTTTCCCTTTATTAGAAATATAGAATTGTTGTTCCTTATTAATCGTTGAGAACTCTTCAATTAAATCTTCATCTGGCAAGCCTGCTCCTTTCACCCAATATACTTTTTCTTCGTTTGTTGCAGCGATTTGTGCACGCATTTGATCTTTAATGTTTTCACTAATAGCATCAATATAGCTGTCATCTTTAAATAGACTTGGCAGCGTAATTAAAATTTCATTTTGTTTATCAATCGTATCATAGTGCATGACTGTTGATGAGGATCCAACTGTATTGACGATGTAACGTCCAATTGATAAAATCTGGTCATTATCCGTTTTGATGTCATAGCCACTATCGATTCCATAATGTCCTCCGCCATTTGCCTTTAAATCACCAACTTCTGCAATAAAGTCATCGTAAAGTGCTTTTCCCTCTGAACGATATTTTTCATTTAAAGCATTTGCAAGATCAGTATTATCTAAATTCTCAATAGAAGGTACTTTAATATTTGCGTCATATGTGTCATCGGCTACTTCATATTCAGTCCATGTTAATACTTTTACGACACTACCAACAACTGGTATATCTGAAAGTGAACGTGCCATTGCAGGGCTAATATTTAAACTAGCTGTAAGCAGCATAGCAGCTGCCGCAGTTCCAAGTAACCATTGTGGCCCTCGTTTTTTTTTCTTTCTTTTTCCTTGTTTAATTGCACTTTCCACTACAAAGTCAAGCTCCTTTGGAATTGGTACGTCATTATATTGTTTTTGTAATTCTTCTAATTTTTTATCCATGTGCTGTTTCTCCCTTCCCATCTTGGAGTTGTATTTTTAACAATTTTAAAGCTTTATATAGGCGCGATTTAGCAGTGCTTAGCTTTATGTCCAGTATGTTGGCAACATCAGCTAGCTTTAAATCTTCGAAATAATGTAAAATCACAACTTCACGGTACATTTGAGGTAATTCCTCTAAAGCATGCTCTAAGTCGAGGTTCTCATAACTATCTTCTTGAGCAGGTGTTAAATATTGTAATGTGTTATCGTCCGTTACTTGTAAACGGTTATGCTTGCGCAAAAAATCAATCGCAGTTCTTACAACAATTTTGTAAAACCAGCTTTTCATATAGTCCACATGCTCTAATCGATCGAGAGAAAGCATCGCTTTTTGAATACTGTCTTGTACGATATCAAGTGCATCCTGTTCATTTTTCGTATAGCTATAGGCAAGCAAATAAAATCGTTCTTTCTGTTCACGAATTAACTGGACAAACACCTCTTCATGTTGAAATGCATTTCTTGTTTTCATGTCCAAAGAAGCTCCTTTTTAACATTTTCAATTTGTATACAACTACTAGACGTATGAAAGTGGGGAAAAAGTTGATGGAATGAAAAAAAACTTACCTTATATTCAAGGTAAGAATTGTTTCACGAAAAATAGTCATATGTATTTTTCAGAAGTAATAGGACTGTTACAACGATAAATAGTTTACGCACGTAACTACTTCCGCGTTTAATGGCAAATTTCGAACCGACTATCGCACCTGCAATTTGAGCAAGACCCATAGCAAAACCGTATGTGTAATGTATCTGACCTAAGTAAATAAACATTAGAAGCGCTGCGATATTGCTTCCGAAGTTTAAAAACTTGGCATTGCCAGCTGATTTTAAAAAATCAAAGCCAACAATTAAAAAGGCAAACAAGAAAAATGATCCTGTCCCTGGTCCTAAGAAACCATCATAGAAGCCAATTAAAGTAATAATAAGCACAAAAAAAGCATATCGTTTAGGTGTTAGCTTTTTATAGGTGGAAATACTACCCCAGTCTTTTTTGAAAATCGTATATATAGCTACAGCGGCTAGCATAATTAACATTAATGGCTTTAAAACGCTTGGATCGATTAAATGGACAATCCATGCGCCAATCATGGAGCCGAAAAAGACAAAAGGAAATAGCTTATAAACGGATTTAATATCTAGCTTCCCAGAGCGGTAAAACGTAATCGTACTAGTTAGAGATCCCATTGTACCAGCCAGTTTATTTGTTGCAACCGCGGCAGATGGTGGTAAACCTACAAATAAAAGAGCAGGCAATGATATAAGTCCGCCACCACCAACTACAGAATCGATAAATGCGGCCAAAAAGCCAAAAATTATAAGAATTAACAATATATTTAGATCTAAATCAAAAGGCACTAACGTCATCTCTTTTCTGTAATAATAATCTGATATTAGCGGAACATCGAGTGACTGTAAATAGCCTCTAATAATTTCTAGTTAACGCGTTTAGTATGTACGGATTGTTTCTAATATATAAAATCTGCAAAATACAAAAATATTCTACTTTATGTAATAATTTTAATGTATTATGAAGAAAAGGTGTTTTTGCGTAAAGGGGACGTGATGACATTTGTCTTTAGGAAATCATTTTCGTGTGTTTATTTGTGTAGTGTTTATGGGAGTGCTCGTTGGCTATGTGTTTAATGCGAAAAAAGATATTACGGATAATGTCTATATCGATACGGTCAAGGAAGGTTATTTGGTTGATTTTACTGACGTTAAAGTTCGTGATGCCTTTAATTACGCTTTTACAGAGCCTTATTGGCGTTACTATAAGGCGAAAACTGGTCAACATGTAGTAGAACTTTCAGGGGATATAATATTTTTAGAGGAAAAAGGACATGCCATATTGCAATTCATAGTAAATGAGGAAGCGAATGAATTTAAGCTTTATGCCATGAAATTTAACGATGTTGTACTTGATTCACAACAAAAAGGCTCGCTTGTTGGGATGGTTTATGAAACTTGGGAAATGAAACAGCTCGCTTATCAGTAAGTGCTTTTACTTTGTAAAAAAGGATGACTATATTACAGTAGAAAGGAGAGCATACAGACAGAGAGGGTGTTTTCATTGAAATTAAGTATTTTAGATCAAATTCCTGTACCGAAAGGTCATACTGCTGAACAGGCCTTTTTGCGTACAGAACAATTAGCGCTTTTAGGAGAAGAACTTGGCTTCCATCGTATGTGGCTAGCAGAGCATCACAATAGTGAATCATTAGCAAGCTCAGCACCTGAAATTACAGCAGCCTTTTTAGCTGCGAAAACAAAGCGTATGCGCATTGGCACGGGAGGCGTCATGATGATGCATTATTCTCCCTACAAGCTAGCGGAAGTATTTAAAACATTAAGTGCGCTTGCGCCAAATCGTATTGACTTTGGTGTTGGTCGCGCTCCTGGTGGAGACCATGCATCCATTTACGCATTAGCAGAGGGTCGCAGACAGCATTTTAATGAACAATATGATAAGCTCGATACCATTTTAAAATTGATGAATAATCAAAAAACGGGTGAATCTGTTTATAATCAAGTTATTGCTTCACCTACAAACATACAATTACCAGAAGCGTGGTTGCTCGGCTCAAGTGGTCAAAGTGCCATGCATGCAGGACAACGTGGTGTAGGTTATTCATATGCTCAGTTCTTTACTGGTAATATGTCTAAGGATATATTTGATACGTATAAGTCTTACTTTACACCTTCATATTATATGGAAAAACCGCAAATTATCGTTACCTATGCGACTACAGTTGCCGATACGTTAGAGGAAGCGGAATACTTAGCTAAGCCAATCGATATTACACGCCTACAGCTGATGAAGGGGCAAATTATTCAGGCGATGTCACCAGAAGAGGCGAAGGATTATCCATTGACAGAGATGGATAAAATGATGATTGCTAACAACCGTAAAGCAAATATTGTCGGCACACCAAAGGAAGTTGCTGCATATTTAGTAGCAGAGCAGGAACAATATGGCTTTGATGAAGTAATGCTAAACTGCAATCAATACGCGCAGGAAAGTCGCTTAAATTGCTATAAACTACTGGCAAAAGAATTGATTTAAGCTTGGACTAAAGAGAAAAAGTGTTAGATTGACTAATCATCAATCTAACACTTTTTGCTGTTTCCATTGTTGACTGCTACGCTACGGTAGGTATATAAATAGTCTCAACTGTCGCTATCGTGCGAGTAGTTCGCATCCTTCCTTCCGTTCTATGCATCCAAGTAGAGTGGGAGCGTTTGGAAATCAACGGTTTATTATAGGGAATCACCCACAAAAATGTCCAATGCATGCAGGTGCATTGGACATTTTTGTTGTTATAGTTTCGCTGAGCCACTTGTAAAAGTAGTGTCTTGATAATACATATTTTTAACTAAGACGTTTGGTCCTAAGCATTTCACAGCTGGACAGTGACAGTTTAATGATTTTGCTAAATCTGTATCCATCCATTTGTCAAAAACTGCTGGCAGTTTATCATGAACGATATTACCAAGTGCAGATGCATCGCCAAAGTCTGTAACGATGACATCACCTGTGAAAATATTGATATTTAATCGAGAACGACCGTCAGGATCATTACGCATCGTGACATTTTTTGCTTCTCGTAATCGTTTTAATAGCTTTTGATCTTCCGTATCGGTGCTACAAGGATAGAATGGCAATGTACCAAAGAGCATCCAAGTATTTTCATCGCGTACATCAAGTAAATGATGAATTGCTTCACGTGTTTCCGCTAGTGAAAGAGATGATAGCGAACTTGCAAAATCAGATGGATACATCGGGTGTACCTCGTGACGTGCACATTGCATTTCGTTAATAATTTGGTTATGGATATGCTCCAAGTACGGTAAAGTTTTTTTGTTAAGCATTGTTTCCGCCGATACCATGACACCATGTTCTGCAAGCATTTTTGAGTTATCAATCATGCGTTGGAACAAAGCTGCACGCTGTTCGTAAGTTGGTTTTCGCTCCATCATGGCAAAGCCTGTTTCAACAAATTCATCAACTGTACCCCAGTTATGTGAAATATGTAAAACATCTAAATAAGGAGCAATCAGTAAATAACGTTCAGGCTCAATGGTTAAGTTAGAATTGATTTGTGTACGAACCCCACGTGCATGTGCATATTTTAAAAGGGGCAGGACATAATTTTGAACTGATTTTTTAGACATCATTGGCTCGCCACCAGTAATGCTAAGTGTTTTTAAGTGAGGTATTTCATCCAGTCGCTTAGTAATCAATTCCATAGGCAATGCTTGCGGGTCTTTATTTTGTAATGTATAGCCGACTGCACAGTGAGCACAGCGCATATTACAAAGGGTTGTAGTTGTAAATTCAATATTTGATAGGGTCATATGACCATGTTGTTCGACATCTAAATACGCTTCCCATGGATCATAGCTGGGCGTCATTTTTTGTAAGGTCGTCATAATTCGTACATCTTCCTTTCTAGCATTCTATTGTCTCATATTCAGTGATAATTTCAAATATGAAATTATTGAAAGAGCTTTTTTACGTCCTTTCTAGAAAATTTTATTCGTGAAAGGATAGAAAAAATGCTTTTACATGTTCTCCAGCCTGTTTCGATTTTCAGAAGGAACTATAAAATGTCAAATTAGGTAAGAAAAAGCTGTTTTTTTCATATGCGATGCAAAGAAAAGAATGAGTGTATACACTGCTTTTTTTCAGATAAAACGTTATGATAGAGTTAGCAAGGCGGCAAGACCGTAACGAAGAAAGTAGGAAATAGTTTTGAGTAAGTATGAAATACTATTATTTGATGTAGATGACACATTATTAGATTTTAATTTAGCTGAAGATGCTGCACTAAGCCGTTTATTTGAACAAGAAAAAATTGCAACTACACCGACGATGATTTCCCGCTATAAAGAGATTAATGAATCAATGTGGCGTGCTTTTGAACGAGGCGAAGTAACAAAAACTTCATTACATAATACTCGATTTTCAATCGCTTTAAAGGAATTTGGCATTGATGTAGACGGTGAATATTTTGAAACGGTTTTCCAAAAGTATTTGCAGGAAGCGCACCATTACGTAGATGGGGCATATGAGCTTATTGCACAACTTGCAGACAATTACGATTTATATGTCGTTTCAAACGGTGTGACTAAAACACAAAATAAACGATTAGCAGATGCAGATTTGGCAAAATACTTTAAAGGTATTTTTATTTCAGAGCAAACGGGTTTCCAGAAACCGATGCCAGCCTTCTTTGATTATGTTTTTGACCGTATCGACGGATTAAATAAAGAAAAGACACTTATTGTCGGTGATTCACTGACATCTGATGTGAAAGGCGGCTTGCTAGCGGGAATTGATACATGCTGGTTTAATTTTCGCGGTATCCCCAATATAACGGAGATACAGCCTCATTATGAAATTAAAAAATTGCATGAGCTGCATACGTTATTAAATAAATAATTCAAGAAGGTAAAAAACTTCGCCTACTATAATTAGTAGAGCGAAGTTTTTCCTTTTTAGATTTGGTAACTTATAAGAGCATATGCTAAAAATACTATTTTTTTACACAATTAAATCTATTATGATAGAAATAGGAAATAAAAAGGGAGGAGCATTATGAAAAAACTATTTCAAACAACGATTATAGTTGCGGTGTGGGGGATATTGATCTCTTTTCCGATAGAAGCATCCGCCTATGAAGAACCGACGCACTATGTACATATGAAAACAGAAAATATGACGGTTTATTCCGCCTATGGTGCTACAATTACTGCAACTGAAAAAAATGGAATCTATAGCATTAAAGCGAATATCGTCAATAATCGTCAGCCACTAGAGGTCGTCATTTTTAAAAATGGTCAATCTGGTGTGCTACAGCAAGTGCTGAAAAAAGGAATGGAACCTGTAGCCTATCGAGACGAGGGGGACCGCGTAGTTGCGATTATCCATAACAATGCAGAGTTGAAGTTTGTACAACCTGAGCAACTATATTTCCGAGATTTAGCAAAGACAACAACTAGCTCCTATATTCAAACTTTGGCGGAGCGGGGAATCATTCGAGGGCGTACACCTGATAATTTTGGTGTGAACGACTCTTTAACACGTGCACAGTTTAGTGCTTTGCTCGTCCGTGCATTTAGCTTTCAGCAGGAGCCAACGAAACAGTTTTCAGACATCAATCAAAAAACATCGTGGTATGGTGGACATGTAGGTGCTTTACATGCTTTAGGCATTATTCATGGCAAAACGCCAACGATTTTTGATCCGAACGGCAAAATTACACGTCAGCAGGCAATTTTAATGCTTGGACGCACATTGGATGCGGTTGATTTTGTGCAAGAAGATAAAGATGATAAATCCATTTTACCTTTTGAAGATAGTCATACTTTCCAAGGAGAGCTATTACGCCACATACAAACACTGTATACAATCGGCGCTTTAGATGATAATACAAATTTAAACCCAAATCAGTATATTACACGTGGTCAATTCGCAAAAATGTTAGCTGTTACTTTACAAGCTGCTGGCAGATTATAAGTGTCTTTTTTAAGTGCCTGGCACTCTATCGGCGATTCAGCACCTTTTCATTCTTACATGGATGGAAAGGTGTTTTTATTATGAAATCAGTCGATTATAAAGAACACATAATATCAGTGAAAATGCGCACATTAAAACTGTAAAAAGGTATAAAAACCAAACTATCGGGTAAAACCATTTATGAGACTAGTTTTCACGAGAGGGGAAAATGCTGATGAGTACTATATTAAATGCAACAAAACGTCATAAAGGACAACGCTCAACATTAACAAAACTAAGACAAAGTGGTGCCATTCCTGGTGTAGTTTACGGTTATCAAATGGAGCCCACGTCCATATCACTTGATGCGCGAACATTCGCTAAAGTATTAAGCGAAATTGGTACTAAAAGTGTATTTCAATTAGATGTCGAAGGAAAAAAAGTAAATGCAGTGTTAACAGAAGTACAACGTTGTGCGCTTAAAGGTTTTGTAAAGCATGTAGACTTTAAATCAATCAATATGTCAGAAGAGCTAGAAGTCGATATCCCTGTTACTGTAGTAGGAGATGCTATCGGTGTGAAAGATGGAGGATTCTTGTTACAACCAAATCGTGAAATTCGCATTAAAGTGAAACCTTCGGCAATACCCGAAACGGTAGAAATCGATGTTACAAATGTAGCAATTGGTACATCACTTTATGTGGGTGATATTCGTCAAAATTTACAATTTGAAATTTTAAATGAAGACGACTATACATTAGTGACAGTCACGCCTCCAGCAGCAGAAAATGTACAAGAAGATGAAACAGTAGATGGCACACCAGAAGTAATAGAAGCTACAGGGCAAAATACAGAAGAACCGAGAGAATAACATCCTTTTCTAACAACCTACATGGATCATAAAAAAGCTTGTGAAAGTTTTCATTTCACAAGCTTTTTAAATTATATATATTTTTAAACGACAGCGCTCTTAACACCAGTCCATTTTGTAAATAATTTCTCATTGGAGGTTAAGGCAAATTGAACAATAGGGCCAAGTCCGAAAGCCATAAGGACAGTTCCTACTCCAATAGGTCCGCCTAGTAAAAAACCAATAATAGCAACGGTTACTTCCATGAAAGTACGAGCACGTGTAACACTCCAGCCGAGCTTATGAACCATTAAGAGCATTAATGTATCACGTGGGCCAATACCTAAATTTGCTACCATATACATGCCACAGCCCCAACCTAGTAATAGCAATCCAGTTAAGTAAGCTAATAGCTGCATCCAAAAGCCTTCAATATCTGGTAGCCAGAAGTTGAATATATCAATAAAAATGCCAGCTAAAAACATATCTGCAAATGTACCTGGTAAAGGAAATTTCTTTGTCACTAGCATATCAAATGCTAATATGGCTAAACCAATTAGTATAGACCATGTGCCAATTGTAAGACCAAATGTTTTGGCTAATCCTATATGTAAGACATCCCACGAACCAACGCCAAAAAATTGCCCTTTAATTGTTAAAGTGATGCCAAAGGATAAAACTAAGATGCCAGCAATGAAAAATAGACATCGTGTAAAAAAAGCTTGTTTCATATTTAAAACCTCATTCTAAAAAATTCATGTTGCCTAACAAGTTATTATAGCAATTGTTTTTAATAATCCCCGAAAATAGTCATTTCATATTTTTCAAAAAAAGGCGGTTTAGCTTATGAAACAAGGGGTAAAATAACAATGACTATGAAAGGATGGGATGAAGTGACTTCAGTACGTGATGAAATTTTAGAAGTATTAAACAGAGAAAAAATAGGCACGATGGCAACAGTAGAAAATGGCAAACCATATTCACGTTATATGACATTTCAAAATGAAGACTTTGTATTATACACCGTGACAAATAAGCACTCTGAGAAAATTGATGAGCTATTAAAAAATCCTTATACACATATTTTATACGGCTACGATAATGGTGGCTTTGGAGATACGTTCGTTGAGATAGAAGGAAAGCTTACGGAAATTGAAGAGGAAGGCTTGAAAAATAAATTAGCGGAATTTTTCACTGGAATCTTCATTGGCAATAAGGATGAAATGGTAACTTTAAAAATTGAACCGATTCGTATGCGACTGATGAATAAAAAAGGTGAGCCACCTAAAGAGTTAGAATTTACAAACGACCATTTATAAATGGTCGTTTTTTCATCTTGTTAGTAAAGTAACAAGAAAAATTAAGTCGAACCATTCTACATGACTTGAAACTCCTGCGTCATTCATGCATGATAGTTCATAAAAGAAAAGGGAGTGCTCAAAATGGTTGAAAAAGTACAGCAGCTAACAGAAAATATATTGGCATCACAGGGGAAATTAAAGGCAGATTTTATTTTGCGGAATGCACAAGTGGCAGATGTTTTTACTTTAGCGTGGAAAAAGGCTGATATTGTTGTGAAAAATGGGCAAATTGTAGCTCTCGATACACAAAATCGTTTTATTGCTCGCAATGAAGAAGATGCAAAAGGGCATTATGTTATCCCAGGGTTAATAGATGGGCATATACATATTGAATCATCAATGCTTACGCCTGCTGAATTTAGTCGTGTGCTTGTTCCTCACGGCGTGACGACGGTTATTACAGATCCACATGAAATAGCAAATGTTGCGGGTGCAGAAGGCATTCGGTTTATGCTAGATGATGCGAAAAAAGCAGAAATGGACATTTTCGTCATGTTGCCTTCGAGTGTGCCAGGCACTCGTTTTGAACATGCAGGAGCAACACTTACTGCTGCCGATTTAGCACCTTTTATGACAAATGAACATGTACTCGGATTAGCTGAGGTTATGGATTTTTCTGCTGTATTAAATGGTGACAAGAGCATGCTTGAAAAAATTAGATTAGCACAACAAGCCAATCTTGTTGTTGATGGACATTGTGCAGGTTTAAATAGTTCTCAAATTACAGGTTACCGAGCGGCAGGAATTCAAACAGATCATGAGTGTGTGACAGCAGAAGAAGCGCTAGACCGTATTGAGCAAGGAATGTATGTTTTAATACGTGAAGGCTCAGCGGCTAAAAATTTACGTGATTTATTACCTGCTGTCAATGCAATCAATGCGCGTCGTTTTGGTTTTTGTACAGATGACAAGTATGTCGATGAATTAATGGAAGAGGGCAGCATTAACTTTGATGTCAAAATGGCGATTGAAGAAGGCATGGAGCCATTACAAGCAATTCAAATAGCTACCATTAACGTAGCGGAGTGCTATCGTTTATATGATAGAGGGGCAATTGCACCAGGCTATAAAGCCGATTTTGTATTAGTTGAAGATGTGGCGAAAATGCAAGCGAAAGCGGTTTGGAAAAATGGAGTTAAAGTTGCTGAAAAAGGAACAATGCTAACTGGGCGTGTAAAACCAGATGTTCCTGCCCATATCCATCGCTCTGTTCATTTGCCAACTATTACAACGGACATGCTTGCCATTCCATTTACAAAAGGATCAAAAGCGAATGTTATGGAGATTGTGCCTAATCAGCTTATTACCAACCATTTAGTAGCAGATGTACCGTTAAGCGCTGGGGAATTTATTCCGTCAGTAGAACAGGATTTACTGAAGCTAGCAGTAATCGAGCGCCACCATCATTTACACACAACGGGTCTTGGAATTGTGAAAGGCTTTGGCTTGCAAAAAGGTGCAGTGGCAACAACGGTAGCACACGACTCTCATAACGCTCTCGTCGTAGGAACGAATGATGCAGATATGGTCCTGGCACTCAATCGTATTCAAGAAATTCAAGGGGGATTTGTAATCGTAGCAGATGGCAAAATATTAGCAGAAATGCCTTTAACAATAGGTGGATTAATGACCGATGCACCCGCACCTGATGCCAAAATGCAATTAGCAAATCTTCACGCTGCATTAAATGAACTAAACCCTAATTTAGATTTTCATTTTCTTTTAACATTTTCATTTGTAGCATTACCTGTTATTCCAGCATTAAAGTTAACGGATTCAGGATTATTTGATGTTACAACATTCCAACATATTTCGGTAGAAGCCTAAAAATAAAAACGACCTGACAGCATCGTGCTATCAGGTCGTTTTTATTAGTTGTAATCCGTGTTTTAACCTGAGTGAATGCAAATACAATGGCTTTTGATTCAAAATTATTGAAATCGAAGCGTTTTCATATTAAAATAACTTTTATAGATTATCGATAATCTATAATGGATAACATTTTTACTAGCCACTTTATACACAGAACTATTAGAATAAAAGGATATAAATTTATTGGAGTGGTTAGATGGGGTTTAATGGAAATTCAATTTCAAAGAAAACAATTGCAGAACAAATAGCAGAGCAATTATTATTTCGCATATTTTCAGGTCAATATGAACAAGGCCAGCGTTTGATAGAATCGGAAATTGCAAAAGAGTTACAAGTAAGTCATGCGCCTGTCCGAGAGGCGCTGTATCTTTTACAAAAAGATGGTGTAGTGGAAAAAATACAACATAAAGGCGTAAGTGTAAAAATTATTTCGGATCAGGAATTGAAGGATTATTTGGAAACCCTTTATTACCTATTGGACCTTGCGCTTAAAAAATGTGAACCAAAATGGACTGCCGAGTTTCAACATGAACTTTTACTTCGTTTTGAAACGATGGAACAAAGAAAGTCTGCTAATAATATTTACGAATATGTTGTAGCGTTTGCACACCTGTTAGAATTCTTTTTTGATATTACTGGAAATATTGCAATGTTACGTTTCTTTAAAGAAACGATATTTGTTACAAATGTAGCTGCACAAACAAAATGGAAAATGAATCTCGTTGAATCCTATCATATGTCCATTCATACGTTCATCAAGTGTATAGAAATATCGGATTTTGAAAATGCCCGAAATGCTATTAAAGATGTTATTTTATGGCATCATTTTAATTAAATTTTAAAGGGGAAATTTATTATGAAAGCAGCAGTTTGGCACGGTGTAAAAGATATTAGAGTAGAAGAGGTTGAATTAAGAGGTTTACGAGAAGATGAAGTGAAAGTAAAAGTAGCTTGGGCAGGTATTTGTGGAAGTGACTTACATGAATATCAAGAAGGTCCAGTATTCATACCAGTAGATGCAAAAGCAGATTTAACAAGTGAAATTGCTCCGTTGACAATGGGACATGAATTTGCTGGCGTAATCGAAGAAGTTGGCGCTAACGTTTCAAACTTTAAAGTAGGAGACCGTGTAGTAATAAATCCTACTTTAACATATAGAAATAAACATGAAGATGTCGATCGCTATGATGGATTTAATTTTATCGGATTACATGGAAACGGTGGTTTTGCAAAATATGCGAACGTGCCAGAAACAAATGTACATCATCTAGCTGATAATTTAACTTTACAAGATGGTGCATTAGTAGAACCAATGGCTGTTGCTGTACAAGCTGTAAAAGATGCTGGTGTCACTTTAGGAGATGCAGTTGCAGTGTTCGGTGCTGGACCAATCGGATTATTAACAGTCATTGCTGCTAAAGCATCTGGAGCAAGCAAAGTGATCGTATTAGATCTATCCGATAACCGTCTAGAAAAAGCGAAAGAACTAGGGGCTACGCATGTTATTAACTCTGGAAAAGCAGACCCTGTACAAGCAGTGAGAGCGATTGTAGCGGATGGGGTAGATGTGTCCTTTGAAGTTGCTGGGGTTGCTCCTACATTTAAACAAGCTATCGATGTAACAAAAGCGCGTGGTAATATGATGATTGTTTCTATTTTTGCAAGACCGATCGAGTGGAATCCAATTCATCTTACAAACACTGGTGTAAATCTTTTATCTTCCATTGTGTATACACCGACAATTTTCCAAAGAACAATTGATGCAATGGCAGCTGGTCAGCTAAATCCACAAGGTATTATCACAAGTCAAATAAAATTAGACGAAATTGTTGATAAAGGATTTGAAGCGTTAACAAACGACAAAACGCAATCTAAAATTTTAGTCGAATTAAGTGGAGAAAAATAATAGCGCTTAAAAAAGATATTTTAGACTAGTGTATACTCCTTTTCTTCTAATCCAAAAAGAGAGAACTAATAAAGTTCTCTCTTTTTTATTCCCTTAATAAAACAGTACTTTTAAATAAACTTCTTTTACAATCGAGTTTGCTGATGTTGCACATTTCGCAGGAATGGGCTTTATTGTTTTTTTAATGTACCCGAAAAATTCGTTCCTTCATCATGCTCTGCACTACAATCTACCTCAATTATTTTAATGGCGTTTTTAAGTTGCTCGAATTCCAAAACACAGCGGTTTCCATTTGCAGATTTGTTCATTACAGCCTTCGTACTAGAAGTAATTGTAGCTGTCCCATCTACACTACCAAACTGTTGACCATCATTTGCTGTCAAAGAAATATCGAAGGTTTTGCTTGTAGCATTAGAAATAACGGCATCGCGGCGATTAAACTCATTTGCTCCTTTACCCCATTTATAGTAGTACGTATAAGTTCCTTCCCATGCACTTTTTGACGGTGCCACTTGCTGTAGCGTTTTATCTAGCTGATACTGCCCATTCATCGCACGTGTATTTAATGAAGCATTGCTTGCGTTATCATGAATGTTTTGTGCATCATCAGAAATAGTATAAAAATTTCTCGAGTCCATGCGGTGAAGCAATGTCACAACTTGTGCACGTGTCATATTGTTTGTAACGCCAAAAAACTTTTGTAAGTCACGATTTTCATATTGCTCATTTTGACCAGTGGAGATGTAGGAATCGAGTAAAAATTGAATGGATTCATTAAGGCCGCGTTTACCTTCAGCTAGGTGAGTGATAGCCTGTGCTACAACGCCACGCTTTATAGCAGACGCACGGATATTGTTATGAAAATAGCCATTAAGAGGTACTCCATAACTTGCGAGTCGATTATAATACTCATCTGACCAGTTTGCTCCAGCTGTCTGCTTTTTTAATTCATCATAAGGGCTCTCCAGTTCATAATAATTTGCAAGTAATTTTGCAAATTGTTGTTCAGTAATGGTCGCATTTGGCTTAAAGGTACCGTCCGCATAGCCATCAATAATGTCATATTCCTGTGCCCAGATGACTGCCTCATAGGCAAAATGCTCTTCGGTCACATCTGTAAAACCAGCTGCCTCAACCTTGTGGTTTCCACTAACGATAAGTAATGAAAGCAATACTATACACACTAATTGTTTCATTATCATTCTCCCTTTCTAGCAATTCTCCTTTTTAGTTTGCAGGATATAGATGGAAACTGCAAATGTTTCAATTGATTTTTTTAAAGCAGTCCTTTTTATGACTAATAAAATAGTCAGGAGTCTATCAGTAATTCTAGTTAGTACATAAGGAGAACAATGTGCGTTCCTTCGCTTCTTAGGCACCGCTAATTTTTTACAAAAATTAGCGGTTTTTTTTGTAGGGGAAATATAAAAGAGGTGCAGAAAAAAACTTTTTTAAAAAATTTTTGTTAAAACAGTTGAAATTTCTTCTCTTTAAGCATATATTTTTCCTAAGGGAAACAAAATATCGTAAACGAAAGAAGAGTGAGTCTATGAAAGAGTTAGATGATTTAAAACTAACGATTCTTCCACTAGGGGTCCTAGTGTTTCTAACAATAGTGTGGAAAATGACCCAATCTGTCGGTGTAGCGATTTCAATAGTTGTATTTTGGATGGGCTGGAAACAGTTTATGAAAAAATTTATGATAAATAATTAATTTGATTGAAAAGAGCTATCAACATGAATGTGGAAATAAGAGAAATGTTAACGCAAGTTGCAGCGAAGCATTTCTCGTAAATTATAAAAAAGATTTAAGGAGGGAAGCCGTTCGTCAAAATAAGCAACACTATAAAACAGGAAAAAGTAATACGTTAACTTCGTTATCACTAAACGAATAACCCTAACATCATCTTCATCAAGCGACGACTAACAATTAAGAAAAGCTTTTGAGAGCCGATTTGGAGAAGTAATCCTACGTCAGAATAATAAACATTTTTTGCAAGTTCATTTGGCAATACAGCTATAAGAGTTTGCTTCGCTTTATTTAATAAAACAATTAAAATGTTGTCCTTCTTCTGAAATCTATCGTGCATAAAGTTTTAACGAAGCTTTCACTATCTAATTGTGATGGGTGTACATCTTATGATGAAACCTATGCCCATCTCTGTAGTTACTAGTAGTCGTCCAAGTGCAAGATGTTGCGGCTAAATTGTACAAATCGCTGTATTCAACTATCAGCTTATGATTGTGCGGGTACAAATGAAAGATGCACGAGGAAACATGAAGTAAACGTAATCTATAGAACGTTTTATATGGTTTTGACAACGGTAAAAAGTACATGAAACGTTTATTAGGTGTAATTGTGTTAATGATGCTACTTTTCGGTTGTAGCGCAGAAAAAAATGAAACTGGAAAAAGAGAAGGGAATGTTGTTGCAACGACAGGGCATATTGCTGATGTTATAAAAGAAATTGGTGGTGGCCATTTAACTGTGACCGCGTTGATGGGACCAGGTGTTGACCCACATTTATACAAAGCAACACAAAGTGATCTATCAAAGTTAGAAAACGCTGAAGTAATCTTTTATAACGGTTTACAGTTGGAAGGGCAAATGCTCGATATTTTTGATCAAATGTCAAAAGACAAAACGGTGCTAGCCGTTGGTGATAAGTTAGATAAAGATAAGCTCCTTGATAGTGAAGATGAAGGGTTATTACACGATCCACATATATGGTTTAACATTGACCTATGGAAACAAGTTGTAGATGCGGTAACAGAAACACTTGTAAAAGAATACCCAGAGTATAAGGATGACTTTCAAGCAAATGAAACAGCTTTCTTAAAAAAATTAGATGAGTTACAAACTTACGCGCAAGAGCGTATTAAGGAAATTCCAGAAAAACAACGGATATTAGTAACAGCGCACGATGCATTTAATTATTTTGGTGAGAGCCAAGGGTTTGAAGTTCGAGGCTTACAAGGCTTGAGTACAGAAGCTGAATATGGCGTGAAAGACGTACAAGAAATGGTAGATTTCTTAGTAGAGCATAAAATTAAAGCCATTTTTGTAGAGTCAAGCGTTTCGGATAAAGCAATGAAAGCCGTAATTGAAGGAGCAAAACAAAAAGGGCATGATATTGTTGTAGGCGGAGAGTTATTTTCGGATGCTATGGGTGCTGAAGGAACAAAAGAAGGCACATACGTTGGGATGTATGAACATAACATCGACACAATTGTCGATGCACTAAAGTAGGTGGAAAAATGAATGCATTAACAGTTGAAAATTTATCGGTTGCTTATGATAAGAAAACCGTATTAGAAAATGCCAACGTTACAGTGCCAACAGGCAGACTTTCGGCAATTATTGGACCGAATGGAGCTGGCAAATCAACGTTTTTAAAAGCGATTTTAAATCAGTTACCAAATAAGGTTGGAAAAGTAGAAATACTTGGAAAGAATTTTGATCCAAAAAGTTTAGTTGTTGGCTACGTACCTCAACGCAATGCAGTCGATTGGGATTTCCCAACAAATGCACTTGATATTGTGTTAATGGGGCGATACGGACATACAGGTTTATTTAAACGTCCTTCCAAACGGGATAAGATGCTTGCTAATCAAGCTTTGGAAAGTGTAGGAATGCTAGATTTCGCAGAGCGCTCCATTGGACAATTATCTGGTGGGCAGCAGCAACGTGTGTTTTTAGCAAGGGCTCTAGCGCAAAATGCGGATATTTATTTCTTAGACGAACCATTTGCTGGTGTAGATGCCGCAACAGAAAAAACAATTATCGATATTTTAAAAAGCTTAAAGGCACAAGGAAAAAGTATTTTTGTTGTGCATCATGATTTACAAACAGTAAAAGAATATTTTGATTACACAATTTTATTAAATAAAACAATTTTAGCATCAGGGGATACGGAAGATGTCTTTACACCAGAGCAATTACAAAAAACATACGGTGGCAAACTTTTCATGATGCAAGACACGTTAGGAGCGAACAGTGTATGTTAAGCGGTAACTTACTTTGGGTTTTGCTTGGAACGATGCTACTAGGAATCGCGGCGGGAATAACGGGGACCTTTTCCTTTCTTCAAAAACAAAGTTTAGTGGGAGATGCTGCAGCTCATGCAGCATTGCCTGGTATTGCAATAGCCTTTTTATTAACGGGTCAAAAAGACTTACCAATCTTAATTTTAGGAGCTGCCATTACGTCAGCATTATCTGTGTATTGTATCCAATGGATTGTATCCTTTTCTAAAATGAAAGCAGATGCGGCGATCGGTTTAGTATTAACAGTGTTTTTTGGGATAGGTGTTGTATTTTTGACTGTTGTAAATCATAGCCCACTTGGAAATCAAAGCGGTCTCAATGATTTCATTTTTGGCAAAGCTGCAACAATGACGAAAGTCGACTTAACATGGCTATTTGTATGTGCGACAATCATTATTTTAGTTAGTCTATTATTTTATAAGGAATGGAAGCTTCTAATCTTCGATCCTGTTTATGCAAAGGGCATTGGCTTGCCAGTTGAAGCATTAAAAGCTGTCTTGACGGTACTGATTGTCTTGACAATCGTAACAGGCATACAATCCGTTGGTGTTATTTTAATGTCGGCGCTATTAATCATACCTGCTGTAAGTGCTCGACTATGGACGACAAAACTAAGTTCTATGATTGTCCTAAGTGCTGCCATTGGAGGGTTATCAGGTATGATCGGAACTTTTATAAGTTCATTGCGTACAGGATTATCAACAGGGCCCATTATTGTCTTAGTAGCAGCTAGTATTTTCTTTATTTCTTATTTAATAAGTCCAGCGGGGCAAATTAATAAATTCCTCAGAAAAAAACAGTTTCGAAAGCAAGGTGAAGTAGGATGATTGAGTTTTGGGTCATTTTTACGGGACTATTAGTAGGAATTACATGTGGTATGGCTGGAGTTTTTCTAATATTACGTAAAATGTCCATGATAGCGGATGCCATTAGTCATACGGTACTGTTCGGAATTGTTATGGCTTTTATTGTTACGCAAACATTAAACGGCTTTTGGATGCTTGTAGGAGCGGCAGTCGCAGGAATTTTAACTGCCTATTTAGTACAATTACTTCATTCATCAGGCATACAGGAAGATGCCGCAATTGGCGTTGTCTTTACGTCTTTATTTGCTGCAGGCGTCTTGCTGATTACATTGTTTGCTAGCAATGTTCATTTAGATGTGGAGCATGTGTTAATGGGGGAAATTGCTTTTGTCCCATGGGATAAATGGACATTATTTTCGATTACAATGCCAAAAGCAGTCTGGATGCTGTTGCTCGTTTTATTGATAAATATCGGGTTTTTAGTATTATTCTTTAAAGAAATGAAGCTAGCAACCTTTGATGCAGTGTATGCGGCCTCGATAGGGGTACCAATTATTTTTCTGCATTATGGTTTTATGACTTCTATATCCTTTACAACTGTAGCTGCGTTTGATAGTGTAGGGGCAATTTTGGTAGTCGCCATGCTAATTGGTCCTGCTGCAACGGCCAACTTAATTAGTAAATCGATTAAACAGATGTTTTTATTCAGTATGTTATATGGTGGGGCGTCGTCCATTATCGGTTACTATTTGGCTAAATTTTGGGACACGTCCATTGCAGGCATGATGGCCACAGCAGTCGGCCTATTATTTATTGTCACGTTATTCGCTCAAAAAATTGTCGATAGGAGAAGAAAATCCCTTGTTGGTAAATTTGAAGGGTGATCAAAAGGAACAATGGTAGGACTAATAATGACATAGTACGTACCTCGCTATACTAAGTAATATAGATGAAGAGATGGGGCTTAAAATAGGCTGCATCTCTTCATTTTTTTTTGCAATATTAAAGAATACTGACAAGGCTGAATGAAGTAAACATTTCATCCTTTAGCATGATTTTTACTTTCTATAAAAATAGTATACTTTTGACAGCAATCAAAAGGAGTGAGTGTATGATAAAGGGACTGTATGAAGCACATTTGCCAGTAAGTGATCTACAAAAGTCTATTATCTTTTATGAAAAACTAGGGCTTGAATTAGCTTATGTGCAAAATAAATTAGCATTTTTTTGGATTGTTAAAGGGGAAAGCTGGCTTGGACTTTGGGAAAGCGAGGAGGCGAAATTACATTATCATCCATCTATTCGGCATATAGCTTTCAAAATTGATGAAGAAGATATAGCAAGTGTGAAAGAGTGGTTGCAATCCATTGATATTGAAATAAAAACAGCATTTGGCTATTCTCCTGCACAACAACCGCTTGTTTTACCAAATAATCCACATGCACATGCTGCAATTTATTTTGCTGATCCAGATGGCAATTCCATTGAGCTGATTACGCCATTGAGACTAGATGTCGAGGAAGACGTTCCTATGATGTCTATAAATGACTGGTACAAAAAAATGATGGATAATCGATTGGCATAAAGAAACCACCATTACGAGTAGGAGCGATAAAATGCAAGAATTGTAATTTTGTATGTACGAATATTCCTAATTTTGTTACGATTGATGGTATTAATTTTAATTTAGGACAACAAGGAGATGCAGCATGTGGAAAAATCACAACGTATGGATTATTTTATTAGGTGAGTTTGTAGTAGGGCTTGGCTTATGGGCAGGGATTATTGGAAATCTAGCTTTTATGCAAGAGGTCGTTCCTTCGGATTTCCATAAATCATTAATTATTTCAATTGGTATTCTTGCTGGTTTAGTCGTAGCGCCTCTGGCAGGACGTCTAATTGACCAATCAAAGAAAAAAACGGTCATTCAGTTTGCAAGTTTAGGTCGCATTATTAGCGTATTTTTTATGTTTATTGCTCTTTATACAAATTCTGTCATTTGGATGATACTGTTTTTAATTACATTGCAAATTGCAGCGGCATTTTATATGCCCGCATTACAATCAATTATTCCAATGGTTGTTAAGGATAAAGATTTAATTACATTAAATGCATGGCAAATGAATGCTCGAACGATTTCTCGAATCGTTGGTACTGCGGCAGCTGGTTTAATGTTAAGCTATTTTGAGTTGAAATGGTTGTATATTATATCGCTAATTGTATACATACTCATGTATTTCATTACTAACGGATTAAAGCTAGATGAAACGATGAATCTGTCTATCCAAGGTAAAGAAAAAGGTGGATTTAAGGAAGTTTTACCAATGCTGAAAGAGCAACCAGTCGTTTTAATGACACTTGTTCTAATGTTAATCCCTACACTATTTTTAGGTTCATTTAATTTAGTCATTATGAAAATATCTGAAATTCACCAATCTACAACTATTTCTGGTTTACTGTATACAGTTGAAGGCATCGGCTTTATGTTAGGCGCAGCAGGGCTCAAATATATTGCTGACCGAGTGAATTTAGGTACACTATTATTCGGGCTTGCATTTATCATTGGATTCATGGAGCTCTTATTACTGCTTGCAGATAGTACTTTCTTTGCTTTACTGACATTTGGACTTTTTGGCTTTTCTGTAGGTTGTTTTTTCCCAACAACAATGGTGATTTTTCAAAAGCAGGTGCCGAAAGCGTTCCATGGTCGATTCTTTTCATTCCGCAATATGATTGATTCTGTCGTCTTTCAAATCGTTCTATTGTCAACAGGAATGATGCTAGATTTAATTGGTTTAAATGGAATGGGTCTCGTTTTTGGAATCATTAGTTTAAGCTTAACGATCTCTTTTTTACTTTTCTCAAAGAAAAAGAATGTCATTATGCATGCACAATAACTTAGGTAATGGTAATTTTAAAAAATAATAACTACAAGCTATTTCCACTGTATGTGGAGATAGCTTTTTTCATTGTATGCCATAGTTCGATGGGCGTTGAACTATTCATCATTTATAATTTCCACAGAATGGTTATTACTAATAGTTAGGGGAAATTATATGAATAATTTTAAATTTATCACTTTATTACTAATTACAACTTTTTTAATGGGCTCATCGTTTGCCATTGTGAAATTAGGTTTACCTTACGCATCTCCATTATTATTAGCGGCATTGCGTTTTATTGTAGCTGGGGTTTTAATGGCTGTGATCGTTCGTTTTTTAAAAAGACCTCACCCAACGACAAAAGCAAATTGGTTGAAAATCCTTTTAATTGGGACATTCCAAACTGCTGGTGTAATGGGGTGTATATTTTTAAGCTTACGTACTATTACAGCTAGTGAATCATCTATCCTTACATTTACAAATCCACTATTGGTCGTTGTGTTGGCTACTATTTTTACAAAAGCACGATACCGATTGTATCAATGGGGTGGAGTTATTCTTGGTTTAATAGGTGTTATCATTACAATGGGTGCACAAATCGAGTGGAAAATCGGACTGATTTTCGGTTTTCTATCTGCTGTTTTTTGGGCAATTGCCACACTATTAGCAAAAAAATGGGGCGTCCTATTTGATACATGGGTACTATCAGCATATCAAATGCTCTTTGGGGGATTGCTCCTCTTACTAGGTAGCTTAGTACTGGAACAGCCATATTTTATTGTTAACGGACATTCATTGGTTATTTTACTATGGTTAAGCATCTTTTCATCAATTATTCAATTTGCAGGATGGTACTATCTTTTACAAAATAGTGATCCAGGAAAAACGAGTGCTTATTTATTTTTAGCCCCTTTCTTTGGTGTATTAACAGGCTGGATATTATTAGATGAACCATTACAATCGTCCTTACTGGTAGGGGGGCTATTTATTTTAGGGGGTATATTTCTTGTCAATCGAAATTTTACGTCTGCAAGAAAAGCCGATGACTAAATTAGGTGCTATCCCACATATTTTTCAACTTCAATAGCGTCAAAACCACGGCGTATTCCGCGGGAAAAATGTAAGCCGCAGGACTGTCGCCGTGGTTAGTAAATTGTTCGAGAATTGTTTGAGTGCCTGACACTATTACACATCAATATGAAAAACTTGTTTAAAGCCTTTTCGTCCTTTTTCAGTAACCTTAATTGCACGAATTGTAGGTACTCGTGTAATCCATTCTAATTCTAAAAAATGTATCAGCAGTCCGTGGCCAAGTGCTCCAGCTAAATGATGACGCCGTTCACTCCAATCCAAACATGCGTGACAAAAAGAGCGGCGCTTTCTTTTTAAATTTTTTAAATCCAAACCAAATTGTGTAAAAAAAGCTACACCCTCAGATGTAACTACATATTCATTTTGTTCCTTTTGCAAATATCCAGAATTGACCATTGATTCAGTTAAGTGAACACCTAATTTACCTGCTAAATGGTCATAGCAAGTTCGGGCTTCTTGTAGTAATTTCATTTGACTAGATTGTTTTAATGATCGTATTTCGGGTGGCGGTGAAATCGCCAGGAAAGTTTCTAAAAACTGGGCAATGTCTTCATTGGCAAGCTGAAAATAGCGATGACGTCCTTGCTTTTCAACTATTAGAAGGTTACCTTCAACAAGCTTTGCTAGGTGAAAGCTAGCTGTTTGAGGCTTAATGTTGGCCATATATGCTAATTCACTAGCAGTATGATAGCGTCCATCCATTAAGCTAGCAAGCATTGTCGCTCTTGATGTCTCTCCGAGCAGAGAAGCGACTTCAGCCATATTTGGATTAATACTCATTCTTTCAGCTCCTTTGCATTCCATATTTCGATTATATTAAAAGTATTTATCATGTACAATAGAGTGGAATGAAGAGGGGGACTAAAAAATGGATAGTTATTATGCAGTAATTTTCACATCACAGCGGACAAATGGGGATAATGAAGGCTATGCGAAAATGGCAGATACGATTGAGGAATTAGCAAAACAACAGCCTGGTTTTCTTCGTGTTGAGAGCGCTAGAAATAATGAAGGGCAAGGAATTACGGTATCGTACTGGGAATCGCTAGAATCAATTCAACATTGGAAAGAAAACGCCAAACATACTGTAGCGCAACAATTAGGAAAAGAAAAATGGTACAGTCATTACCATGTAGAAATATGCCAAGTTATGAGTGCCTATTCTTTTCAAGGGGAATGAGTAACTCGGAAGTTAATTAACAATAGAAACATTCTAAAAAAGTGAAAATCCGCCATAACGTATAAGTTAAGCGGATTTTTTCGTAGTCTACTTTTAAATATACTACTAATATCTAGTAATCATAATGTTCTTTTCCCCAACCTCTTTATAAGCCCGATGGTCGATTGCACCAGCAACAGCTTCAAAAGGAATCGCTCGTCGTATTCCTGCTGTAACAAATTTTTTCGCTTGAATGACCGCATCCTCAACGCTAAGTTCTTGTGCTAATCCTGCAGTAATCGCTGCAGAGTATGAACAACCTGCACCATTTGTATGGATTGTATCTATACGTGGGGCTTCTAATGTTAGCATGCGAATGCCATCATATAAAACATCTGTTGCGGGACCTTTGAGGCGACCGCCTTTCACAAGTACGTATTGGGTACCAAGTTTATGTAAATCACGGGCAGCATCCTGTAAATCGCTAATAGTAGAAAGGTTTCTACCCCCTAGTAAATATTCGGCCTCAGGCATATTTGGTGTCATAATCGTAGCAAGGGGTAATAGTTTGTCTTTTAAGGAGTTCATGGCACCTTCCTCCATAAGGGCTGTTCCTACTTTACCAAACATAACAGGATCAATGACGATATGTTTGACATGAGCAGTAGGGAGCCAGTCCGCAACAAGCTCAATTATCTCTTTGGTAAATAGCATGCCTGTTTTTAAAGCATCAATGCCGATTTGTGACGCTATTGTATGAAGCTGTGCCTCAATTACCTCTAACGATTGTGTATAAACTCCTTGGTTTGTAACAGGGTGTGTTGCCACAAAAGCGGTGATGGCAGAAGTGCCGTACACTCCTAGTTCTTGAAAAGTTTTTAAATCAGCTTGAATACCAGCCCCACCACGGGCAGCTGAACCTGCGATTGTACATGCTTTTTTCATAATAAGCGTACTCCTCTTCTCGTTGTGTAATAGCTTGTTGATTTACGTTACTGTAATAAATATTTGAATATTATTTTATTTTAATAATAAATGTCGTTGATTTGAAATAGCCAGAAAGTAGAGTTTTTATAATGTCAGTTTATATTTTTCGTATCTACGATAGGAGTGCTTACATAAAATTGAACTGAAAAAGTAGCTTTTAAAACATGTATGTACTTATTAATTCGCTAAGCACATACATGTTTTAAAGTAAAAATGCATTGGTTATGTTAGTTTTTGTTTATAGCGATTCACAGGAATATTGCCTAGTTTACGCCAAATTGTTTCAACGGGTCCTTGTTTATATTTTCGTAACCAGAATGTTGAAAATCCTATCATAAATAACGTAATACCAAGCCATAAAGCATATATTAAAAGGGGACTATAGTGTTTAGCAAGACCGAGACCCCAATTGTAGAATAAAAAGGAAGATACGATGTTTTGGGTAATATAGCATGTAAGCGCCATTTTCCCAACATTACTAATATATTGTTGTGTTTTGACAAACTTTTGATGGCGGGCAATCAAGAAAACAAGGCCTAAATAACCTAGTGATAAAATAGGGGCAAAAACGTAGCGATCAAATATGACAAAATGTACATTGAATAACGATAATATATTAAGTGGAATACCGATGCCTAAACCAATCCATAGCAATCGCTTTTGTAGTCGAATGCCAGATTCATCTGTTCTTAATAAACCTTTTCGTACGAGGAAGACGCCAAGTAAAAATAAAAAAACATTCATGGGTAAAATCATGATGGCTTCTGAGCGTAACACCCAAAAATGTTCCATTCGGTATACAACTTGTTCCCACCAGGAAAACCCGAATAATTCACTTAATTGATTTTCATGCCGACTTATTTCTTGTTGAATAAAATCACGGTCAGCACTACCAATATTGTTTAATGGATAATTCGGAAAAAACATCTTTACAAGCTTAGAAGACATAATCACATCGATGAATCCTTGCCCTACTTGGTAAAGGACATGAATAGCACCAGCACAATACATACATATTTTCATTATTCGCTCGGAGCATTGGATAATAAAAGCAACGAGGATACCTGTTAGTGAATAGCTCATTAGTACATCAAATTCAAAAACAAATATAAAATGGAGAAGCCCATCGATAAAAAGTAAGATCATTGACCATAAATAGAGACGAAACCAGGGGAGATCTCGATTTTGAAAACTAGTATATTTCAATTGCATCCCAATACCGAACATAATCGTTAACAGACCGAGAAACTTACCATTCGTCAAGAAATTTGTGACATTAGATATGTACGAGCCGATTTCCGATACTTCGGCTTCATCAACTTCTAACAAAGGGTAGGAAGATCCAAAAACCCAAATATTTGTTCCAAGTGTGCCAATAATAGCGAGTCCTCTAGCGACATCTAGTAATTTTATTCTTTCCATAAAAAACACCTCTCGTTTGTTTATAAGAATTAATAGAGTGTCATTAAGCTCTCATAATTAATGAACGACAAGAGGAAAGGAAGGTTTCGAAAAAATAAGCATTTTATTGTATTGAAATAGAATAAATGTGTTTTTGACTGAAAATAAAAAAGCACCTTTAGAAATTGCAGGTGCTTAAAACATTTGTGGTAAGAAGTCATTTAGAAAGTGCCGATTTTTTCGCAACCAAATTTTTAAAATAATACGATGCGTTAATAGCTGATGTCTTTTGTTCGGTCTATTTTTTGCTTCAAGTAAACTTTCTAATAATATACACGTTTCGGTCCCATAAGCTTGAGGATCCACTAACACATTAAGTTTATAATCAATTAATTGCGCTGCTTGTACTTTTGCTAGAAGTTTCGCAAAATGGGCAGTCATTTCTTGATAGGATTCGTTTAGTTCTAAGTCAATTAAAGTATATAAAGTATGTTTTATTTCAGCCTCCAAAGCCTGAAGCTGTTCTATAGTAGTTTGTGTCAAAAAATCACCTCTCGAATGGTAAGAAAATTATGCCAAAATGTAAATACCAAGGGCAGCAAACAGTAATCCTATTATTAATGTACTACAACCATAGGCTAAAGCTAGTCCCCATCTTTTCTTTTCCACAAGTTGTAGCATTTCAAAACCGAACGTCGAAAACGTTGTGTAAGCACCTAGAAAACCGATACCTAAGAAATGCCATAATGCTTCACTTGGGTGGCTGCCAAATAAAAGACCAAGAGCAAAAGAACCTGTAATATTGATGAAAAATGTTACCCATGGATACGTGCTGACAATCCATTTTCCTAAGTAAAATCTCGTTAACGCCCCTAAAAATCCACCTATGCCTACAAGAATCATTGCACTCGCCCCCTTGAAAGGAATGCACCAAGCCAAGCGCAAATTAAACCACCAAATACACTAATGAAACTATAGGAAAGGGCTTGTCCCCATTGATTATTTTCAATGAGTAAAAGTGTCTCTACTGAAAAAGTAGAAAAGGTTGTGAAGGCACCTAAAAATCCTGTACCAAGACAAAGTACGAAAGGCGTACGGTTAGTAAATGTCGTAAAAAGAAAGGCTAAACAAAAGCATCCAACTAAATTAATGACAAGTGTTGTAGTTGGAAAGTTAGCGTTATTTGGAAGTAACACGCTAAGGTAATAGCGGGATATAGCGCCAAAAAATCCCCCTATACCTATTGCAAAAAACGTTTTCAATTTTAAAGACTCCTTTATCTATTAAGGTCATCCATTGGTTGTTATCGATTTGGAAGTTATGAGTGAATGTCCGTTAATTCCATTCACTACTACTTTGTATTGTATCAAGGACGTAAAGAGTATGGTAGCTATTCGAAAGTAAGTTTGTTCCTTTTACAGCTTGTAGCAATTCACCACTTTAAAGCGTTAATTATTTCCTGTAAAATATAAAAAATAACAGTTAGAATGTTGACAATTATTTCAATAATATGATAATCTTCAATAACACTATAACAAAACAAACAAAGGAGGGCATGACAATGATGATTTTAACAGCACAACACAAATGCACAGCTTCATACATTGTCCATGTCTAACGTTGTTATTTTCTATGCAATGAAAGGTATGGATGCACCTTACCTTTTATAAGAGACACATGCTCTTTAGAGGGGATGTGTCTTTTTTTATTGCAAAAAAGTTGTAGTAAACAAAAAAAAGGAGTGTATGTCGTATGTATAACATCACAAGGAAATTAATTTTCAATAAAGAATTGCTAGATAGTGGGTAGCGAAGATTTAACGTATTGGAGAAAGAAGGTTATGAAAAATGTTTGATGTATTAAGCAAATTAAGCTGGTTTTTTAAGCAATATTGGAAGCAATACACTGTAGCAATTGTGCTATTAATCATTGCTAGTGTGTTAGAGGTTATTCCTCCATATTTACTAGGAAATATCATTGATATTTTAACAGCAGGAACTATGACAACAGCTATTTTAACGAAGTATATTTTGATATTTATCGGCATTATTGTTGGTGGTTATGTACTCAATTTTGTATGGCAGTTTCGTCTTTTTGAAGGTGCCATAAACCTTGAGAAAATTTTGCGTCGCAATTTAATGCAACATTTTTTACGGATGACACCAACTTTTTATGAAAAAAACCGCACGGGTGATTTAATGGCGCGTGCAACGAACGATTTAAATGCGGTGTCACTAACAGCGGGCTTTGGTATTATGACACTTATTGATTCAACCATTTATATGGGATGTATTATTTTTGCAATGGGCTTTATGATTTCATGGAAGTTAACTTTTTTTGCTATGTTACCCGTGCCCATTATGGCCATCCTTATCCAATATTTAGGTAAGATTGTCCATGAGCGTTATATGAAGGCACAGGATGCTTTTGGTGAATTAAATGATAGTGTTCTTGAGTCTGTAGCAGGTGTTCGTGTTGTACGGGCATATGTTCAAGAAAAAAAAGACGAAGCCGCATTTGCGGAAATGAGTGAAATCGTTTATGAAAAAAATATGCATACTACAAAAATAAATGCCTTATTCGGACCAATTACAAAAGTCGGTACTGGTATTAGTTATGTTGTGGCTCTCGGTTACGGTGCTCACTTAGTATCTACTGAGGCGATGTCGTTAGGTCAACTCGTAACGTTTACTGTCTATTTAGGATTAGCAGTTTGGCCAATTTTTGCAATCGGAGAACTTATTAATGTCATGCAGCAAGGGAATGCCTCACTAGACCGTGTACAGGAGACATTGCGCTATGAGGCAGATGTGCAAAATATTGCTACACCTCAAACAGTGGCAGCTCCACATGCCATTGGATTCGAAAATTTGACCTTCCAGTATCCAATGAGTCAGGTGAAAAATCTACAACAAATTTCGTTGTCACTAAAAAAGGGGCAAACACTTGGGATAGTTGGAAAGACAGGTGCTGGAAAGACGACCTTCTTGCGCCAATTACTTCGTGAATATCCGATTGGAGCGGGGCAGTTATCGATTGATGGGATAGATATTACATCACAAACAAAGGAGCAACTACTCGATTGGATTGGATATGTACCACAGGACCATGTGTTATTCTCTCGAACAATTAGAGAAAATATTTTATTTGGGAAAGAAGATGCAACGGAAGAAGAGCTGAAACAAGCGATTTATGCAGCATATTTTGAAAAAGATTTAGCCCATCTGCCAATGGGACTTGAAACACTTGTTGGCGAAAAAGGCGTATCACTTTCAGGTGGTCAAAAGCAGCGTGTGTCAATTGCACGTGCGCTTATTAAAGACCCGGAAATTTTAATACTTGATGACTCGCTTTCTGCGGTAGACGCTAAAACAGAGGCGAAAATTATAGAAAACATACAGCGAGAACGACAGGATCGAACAACTATTATAACAACCCATCGATTGTCGGGGATTCAACATGCCAATATGATTATTGTGCTAGATGAAGGGCAAATCGTAGAACAAGGAACACATGAACAGCTCCTTTCACAACAAGGCTGGTATAAAGAGCAATTTGACCGTCAACAGCTAGAAGGGGGTGCCTCATGAGTACAAGTCAACGACTAACTCGCTATGCGATGTATTTTAAAAAACCGATATTACTAGGATTGTTTTTCTTAACAATTGCCGTATTTACCGAGCTTGTAGGGCCCTTTATTGCGAAGCATATAATCGATAATTATATGACGATTGGTAAACTAGAAATAAAACCAATTACCTGGCTACTACTACTGTATTTAATATTGGCGATTGCAACAGCCGTATTACGTTATTTTATGTATATTTATTTACAAATGGGCGCAAATCGCGTTGTTCAAAAACTGCGTAAGGACGTTTTTGAGCATATTCAAACATTGCCGATACAATACTTTGATAACTTACCAGCAGGGAAAATTGTGGCACGGGTGACGAATGATACGGAGGCAGTCCGTAATTTATATGTACAGGTGCTTTCGAATTTCGTGACAAGTTTAATTTCAATTTTGGGCGTGTATGTTGCACTGTTTATTTTAAATTGGCAAATGGCACTTTTAGCATTAATTATGGTGCCAATCATTTATATTTGGATGATTTTATATCGAAAATTTGCTTCAAAATATAATGATGTAATTCGAACTAAAATTGCCGATATCAATGCGATGATTAACGAATCAATTCAAGGTATGACCATTATTCAAGCATTCCGTCGTGAGCAGCAAATGACGAAGGAGTTTGACGATATGAATAATGAGCATTATGCCTATGAGCGTAAATTATTAGTGCTAGATTCAGCAACTTCCTTCAATTTAGTAAATACATTAAGGCTATTAATGTTTACCATTTTTATTTTCTACTTTGGAACACAGTCGATGACGACAACACAAATGATTTCTGCAGGGACATTGTATGCATTTGTTGATTATTTAACGAAACTATTTAATCCAATAACAAACATTGTCAATCAATTTTCTCAGCTTGAACGCTCGCTCGTTGCAGGGAAGCGTGTGTTTGAGGTGTTAGATATAGACGGTGAACCTGTATCGGAAGTTAGTCTTCCTAGATATAAAGGGAATGTAGTATTTAACGATGTTTCCTTTGCTTATAAAAACGACGATTATGTATTGAAAAACTTATCTTTTGAAGCGCATCAAGGGGAAACAATTGCGCTTGTTGGTCATACGGGGTCTGGTAAAAGTTCCATTATGAATTTATTATTCCGCTTCTATGATCCTTCTAAAGGGGAAATTTCAATTGATGGTATTGATATTACAACAGTCGCACGTCAATCAATGCGTGAGCATATGGGTATTGTATTACAAGATCCTTATTTATTTACAGGAACGATTGCTTCAAACGTGAGCTTAAATAATCCGAAAATTTCACGTGAAAAAGTGGAGGAATCTTTAAAAGCCGTTGGTGGTGATCGTGTTTTAGCAAACTTGCCTAATGGCTACGATGAACCAGTTATTGAAAAAGGAAGTACATTATCTTCAGGTCAGCGACAACTCATTTCCTTTGCTCGCGCACTTGCCTTTGATCCAGCAATATTAATATTAGATGAAGCGACGTCTAATATTGATACAGAGACAGAAGAAATTATTCAACATGCGATGGACGTTTTGAAAAAAGGTCGGACAACGTTTATCATTGCCCATCGTTTATCAACAATTAAAAATGCGGATCGTATTCTTGTTTTAGACCGTGGGGAAATTGTTGAGCGCGGTACGCACGAGGAGCTATTAGAGCTTGGCGGAATTTATGAAAAAATGTATCAAATGCAGGCTAACTCATTGCAATAATAAGGACGACAGACAACTGGCAAGTTGATTTCCGCTGCGGGCATATGCTTTCCGCGGGCACACCGCAACCCTCGTTAACGCACTGCTTGTTGCGTTATTATGGGGGCGTACCTGCAGAAGTCGCCGCCCTCCGCTACAATCAACTAAAAAAGGACATCAAGAGGTAAATTCTTGATGCCTCGGTTAACACTTTAAGCCGCACTTAGCTAAGTGCGGCTTTTTATTTATGAAGTACTTTTCACATTTTGATAGATATTGATGAAAAATAGAAGGACAGAAAGGGCGACGGCGATACCGCCACCAGATACGAAAAGCTCAAATAACCAACGTGGAACATCTAAATAAACCATCATCATACCAACTAAAAGGAACGGTAAACCGATATTGTAAAGCCAAAACTGAGCCTTGGCGAGCCCTGTTTCTGCTGCATCTTTAAAAATAGAATAAACTAAACCTATGAATCCAGTAGTCAGCCAACCTACTACACCAATATGCGCATGTGTCGCCTTCCATTGAAGTTGAATTGTATAATGCATAAACAGACCAAAAGCAAAAACAAGTAATAAATAGAAGATAGAAATTTTTATCCATTTTGCGCCCATCGTCAAACAACTCCTTTCCTGAAAGTGTTTTTAGCTAGCTAATACAGTCTATTCTTGTCGAAAGAAAAAGATGACTGTCCATTTTCAAGAATTCGCAATGAATACGGAATTGAAAAAATAACTAATTTTACTTAAAATAAAGGGTAAAATAGAGAATATTTTTCCAATAGGAGGGTCTATGAAAAAGAAAATTATTATTTATGCAATATTATTTATGTTGTTCAATAGTTTTTCATTAATAAACTTGGAACAAGCTTGGGCATCTGAGCAAACAATGACGACTAAAATCAATACGATTATCGCGAAAAACTGGAAAAATAATGAGTATAGTATTACTGTCCGTGAAATGGAAAGAGGGAACGTCATTTACAGTAACGATGGTGATAAAATGATACGACCTGCATCAACACATAAATTACTTGTAAGTGCTGCCGCATTAGATTTACTTGGCCCTGATTACCGTTTTGCAACGAAGGCATATATCGATGGTCCAGTAAAAGATGGTGTTTTACAAGGAAATATTTATTTACAAGGTGGAGGGGATCCCACGCTGCTACCTGTCCATTTAGAATCATTCGCTAATGGGATAAAAAAATTAGGCATTACTAAAATTACAGGGAAATTGATTGCAGACGATACATGGTTTGATGATGACCGTTTAGCAAAAGGAATTGTACCAGAGGATGAAGCCTTCTCTTATGCATCTCGTATTTCAGCTCTGACGCTTTCACCTAATGATCAGTATGATGTCGGCAATATCCAAGTGAAAGTGACTGGCACAAAAATTGGGCAAGCTGCAAGTGTTCAACTTTTTCCCCATGCAAGTACAATACCGATTGTGAACAAAACGAAGATTGTAAAAAAGGGTGGGAAATCGACAATCAATATTACGAGAGAATATGGAACAGATCGTATTATTGTAACAGGCAATTTACCAGCAGGTTCGGAGAAAAATACATATGTGACCGTTTATAATCCTACATTGTATACACTAGATGTATTACGAGAAAAATTAGTAGCAAAAGGTATTCAAAAAATGCCTATGGACATAGGAGAAGTGCCAGATAATGCGCAACGAATAGGAATATCCAATTCAATGCAATTAAAAGATATTAATTTTCGATTTTTAAAGTTAAGCATTAACGGTATGGGAGAAATGCTGACGAAGCAGATAGGGAAAGAACTGCTTGGAGAAGGAAGCTGGTCTGCAGGTATACAGGCAATACGTACATATGGAATAGAGACAGGACTGAATATGGATCAATGGTATTTTGAAGATGGCTCGGGCTTAAATCATCAAAATCGAGTAAGTAGTATGCAAGAAAGCTTATTATTATATAAAGTCCGCAATAAGTCCTGGTACTTTTCGTATTTAGATGCCTTACCACATGCAGGACGAAAAGGAAAATTGGTTGGGGCGACATTAGAAAACCGTTTAAAAGGTTATAGTGTTTCTGCTAAAACAGGTTATATAACGGGAACTTATGCGTTAAGTGGTTATGTTCAAGGAAAAAGTGGTAAGTGGTATATTTTTAGTATTTTAACACAAGCCAATAAAGGCTCAGCAATTTCCACTATTGATGAAATCGTAAAACAAGTTGCAAATGAAATGTAAAGGGTTTCAAAAAGTTGAGCAAACTAGTTTATTTAAAAATTATTTAGTGATAAACTACTTTATGGATTTAAGAAAAGGAGATGTTTATCCATGGGTAAATTACAAGACAAAGTCGTAATTATTACTGGCGGTGCAGGTGGTATCGGTAGTGGTATGGCAAAAGCAATGGTAAAAGAAGGCGCAATCGTAGCGATTGTTGATTTAAATGAAGAAACAGGAAAAGCAATGGAAAAAGAATTGCAACAAATTTCTCCAAAATCAATGTTTTTACAAGCAAATTTAATGGATCGTGCTAATTTGCATAAAATTATCGATACAGTTGTTGAAAAATACGGTAAACTAGATGTATTAGTTAATAATGCACATGCTTCTAAACAAGCATCTATTGAAGACACAACACAAGCTGATTTAGATTTATCATTTGATACTGGTTTTTATCCAACATTTTATTTAATGCAAGCAGCATTACCTCACTTGAAAGAAACAAAAGGTAATGTAATTAACTTCGCTTCTGGCGCGGGACTTGCTGGACATGAAACACAAGGTGCTTATGCGGCTGCAAAAGAAGCAATTCGCGGTATTTCACGTGTAGCAGCAAATGAATGGGGACGTTTTGGTATTAATGTAAACTTAATTAGCCCAATTGCAAATTCACCAGGTGTACAAGCATGGGCAAAAGCACAACCAGAATATTATGAAGCTGTTAAAAGTAAAATCCCAATGGGACGCTTCGGTGATGTTGAAGATGACATTGGCCGCGTAGCAGTATTTTTAGCATCTGAGGATTCACAATATATCACAGGTCAAACGCTTATGGTTGACGGTGGTTCTATCATGCTTCACTAATATTCTCGGATGTTCGAGGAGGATTAGTTTTGGGACAGACAAGTATTTTTAAACTCATTCATATGATTGATCAGATGAATAACGCCAATATTATACGTTTTACGAAGGATTATCCATATCCATTAGGTATTTCTCCAATTTTAGTATTAAGCGAGCTAAAAATAAAAGGACCGCAAAGACAAGCCGAATTAGCGGAAACGATTGGGTATACGAAAGGTGCTATGACAAGTATTGCTGAGAAATTAGTAAAACTGGGCTTAGCAGAAAGACTATACGATGAAAACGACCGCCGTACAATTCGATTGCAGATAACTGAAGAGGGTATAAATGCTTTTGTTAAAGCGCAAGAGGTTGGGAAGGATGTTTTTATTCAGCTTTTTGAAGTATTGAATGATGAAGAAATTGCACAGTACTTGTTGATTCTAGAAAAGCTAGTGCAAGGAATAAAAGATAGAGGTTAATAGCGCTTCTTTTAAGAAGTGGCTTAAACTGTAGACAAAATATCTTGAGTATTTACTGCTCGAGATATTTTGTCTTTTTTTGTACAATGGCATTGTAAAGACTGTTTGTGATACAAACCTTGATTACTAAAAATCTATATCATAGTATATTTATAGGATAATAACCATGTGCGAATAGAAATTTTTTAATTAAATATACCTAAATTATTATGAATCTTTTGGTGTGATATTTTGGTCCTTTTTTGGAAAAAATCATAAAATCGACAAAAATAGCTTTATAGTTTACAGAAAATTTGCTATTCTAAACGATACACAAGGGATTTTTCACAAATACATAAGGAATTTTCACACTAAAGGGGATTATTGAAAGAGATGTCAATTAAATTAAAACTTTATTTTGCTTTTGCATTATTATTTATCAGTATTATTGGAATATCTATCAACGGATATTTTGATTTAACGAATATGAAAAATGAATATAATCACATTCTTGATTCCCAAGTCGAGCAAATTTATATTGCATCAGATTTACAAAGTAATACAAAGCAACAAAGCATCTATATTCAACAGTATATTGAAAATGGCAATGGGGATACATTACAAAATTTCCGTAGTACGCAACTAAAAATCCAAACAAGCATCGGTCAATTAAATGACATCATTGAGGATGAACAATTGCTAGAAGTTAATAATAAAATGCTAGAAGGCAAAAAATCGTTCGATAAAGTAGCGGAAACAATTATTACGGCTGTAGAAGCAGGTGATCCATCGACTGCTAGAGAAATATATGATCAGCAATTATGGCGACTCAATAGTTTAATGGGGAGTGTTGCCAATGAAATGCTAGCATTTAATAAAATGAAATTTTCACAGGTTGCTAACGATGCAGAGCAAAAGGTACATAAAAGTGCATTAACAGCCGTTGTCATTGGATTAATTACAATCGGTATTTGTATATTTTTCAGTATGCTAACGGCGGTAAAAATAGCAAATCCACTAAAAAGGATGGCTACTGCAGTCAAGCAAATTGCCAAAGGAGATTTGACAATACAAAATTTACAAGTCACTTCTAATGATGAAATTGGAACATTAGCAAGTGCTTTTAATGAAATGAAGCAATCTATTCAATCGTTAATTCGCGCCTCTGGTGAAACTGCTAACGATTTGTCTGCTGTTGCAGAGGAATTGACGGCTAGTACAACGCAAGTTGCATCGACGTCAAATATCGTTGCTGCTTCTGTCGAAAATATTGCTTCAAGTTCAAAGATTTCTTCAACCGTTTCCAATGAAGCTTCACATGCAATAAACGAAACAACAGAAGGTATACAGCAAATTGCTAATGCTACATATTCTGTGCTTGGCAAGGCAAAACAGACGAAGGAAACAGCGGATGCAGGACAATTAACGATTGAACATGCAAAGCAACAGATGAATACGATTTATCATTCTACTAAAGAGACGACAGCGCTTATTTCAAGACTGTCAAAACAGTCGGAAGAAATTCAAAATATAACGAATGTAATTACTTCAATTACTGAACAAACAAATTTACTTGCACTTAATGCTGCTATTGAGGCTGCGCGAGCAGGAGAGCATGGAAAAGGTTTTGCTGTTGTAGCAGATGAAGTACGTAAGTTAGCTAGCCAATCAAAAGAGTCGGCACATATTATCGTCCAGCTCACATCAGATATTTTGCAGGAAACAAAAAATGTAGAAGCTGCAGTTTTAAGTGATCAAAAAACTGTTGAGAAAGGGGTAGAAGTCATTGCACAGGCGGGATCTGCATTTAGTAATATTGTCGATGCTATCGAGGAAATGACAGAGGATATTACAACCGTAACAGCAATTACACAGGAGATGACCGCTTCTTCAGAAGAAATAGCCGCATCGATACAAGAATTAGATGGACATGTACGTAATAACGCTGAAGGCACTGAGGAAATGGCACAACAAATTGTTAAACAAGTAGCGACTCTTCAAGAAATTAACAATATTTCAGAAAGCTTAAACTCTAAAGCTTTGGAATTAACAAACAGTATTTCTAATTTTAAGTATTAATGAATATAAAGATGTATATTTAGTAAATACTAGTGTACGTCTTTTTTTCGTCCAATATGCATATAAGTAGACTATATAAACTTTTTTCCAACCTAAAACGTCAAATAGATGGGCAAATTTTTTATAAAGCTAGAGAGGACATAAGTATGGAAAAAAACATGAAACGCTCTAAAGAAAAAAAGAGCAAGAAGAAAATTTGGCTATGGATAATAGGGAGCCTATTAACAATATTTTTAATTTTTATAGGTACAGCTTATTATACTATCCAAAAGACGATGAATAAAATAAATACACCACTCGTAGAAACTGATGATACTCCAGACAAAACACAAAAAACAATTACGAAAAAAGAGCCTTTTTCTGTACTGATGCTTGGTGTTGATGAACGTAAGGACGATAGTGGGCGTTCAGACACAATGATAGTTATTACAGTAAATCCTGAAAAGCAAACAATGAAAATGTTAAGTATTCCGAGAGATACACGTACAGAAATTATTGGGCATGACACAGTGGATAAGATTAACCATGCTTATGCATTTGGAGGAGTACCAATGGCAATGGATACGGTTGAAAATCTATTAGATATCCCACTCGATTATTATGTCTTTATTAATATGGAGGGGTTCCTACAAATTATTGACACACTTGGTGGTGTAACCATTCAAAATGATATGGATTTAACCTATGATTCGTACCATTATCCTGAGGGTGAAATTTCATTAAGTGGAGATGAAGCACTTATTTTCTCTCGTATACGATACGAAGATCCACGTGGTGATTTTGGCCGACAAATTCGACAACGACAAATAATTGAAGCAGTTATGAAAAAAGCTTCTACACCATCAATGTTGTTGAAGGCAACTGATATGCTTGATGTTGTCGGGGATAATGTTCGCATGAATTTTACGGTGAAAGATCTAATCCAACTACAAAGTATATATAAAAAAATGGATAATAATATTGATCAGTTATCATTTGAGGCAGGAGAGGGTCAAATGATTAATCATATTTGGTACTATATTCCTGATGAAACAGAGCTACAACAAATAAAAACAGAGTTAAAAACGCATTTAGAATAAAGGGTTGTTTGGCTACAATAGTTGTGAATTTTGTAGATGAAGGGAGAGAGATGAATGAATGGGAGGACCCAGGTGCTTAGGTATACAGCATTAAATAATTGCATGCAAAGCTATGTACCTAAACGGAAAGTGCATAAAAGTCCAGTCAAATTCATGATGAAACAGTTACAACTATTATGTTTTAAAATCTTTATGTAACGCTAAAAAAGTCATTCAGGTAGGATGCATGCCTAGTTGAATGACTTTTTTAGTTATCTAAGGGCAATTCAATTTTTTATTTCGTTTGAAATATCAGAAAATTAAGTGTATAATAGATTTAAGAAATGGTTAAGGGAGTGATTGTGATGATGATTGGTACAATTTTATTAGCTATCGCGTTGCCGGTAGGTATTGTATTAGCAGTAGATTTATTTAACGAGCAGCATCACTCTGCTTCATAAGAAGCCATTCTTACAATGAAAAATAAAATCAACTTCCTAGACAGAGGCTATTGAGCTTGTGTCTTTTTTTTTGCCGTCGAAACATTTTGTAATATTATTCGTCAATATACAATAGAAAATGCTATACTATAAAAAAAAGTATCGGGGTATGAGTATGCAAGCAGAAAAAACAAATATGAAAAAAGAAATTCTATCCTACATTAAAATTATTGTCATTACAGCAATCGTCGTCTTAGGCTGTAAACAATTTTTATTTGCACCGATAAAAGTACAAGGTGCTTCAATGTATCCGACATATGAGGATAAAGACATTATTATTGTAAGTAAAACGAGTAAAATTGAACGCTTTGACCAAATTGTCTTTCAATCACCTACTGAGGATGAATTATATATTAAACGTGTTATAGGTCTTCCAGGCGATACTGTAGAAATGATAGATGATGTTTTATATGTAAACGGCAAAGCCTATAAAGAGGATTATGTAAATCGTCAAACGGATGATCCAAGCCAATTACGTATTACAGAGAATTTCACACTTGAAGGTTTAACAAATGAGAAAAAGGTACCAGAAGGTAAGTATTTCGTAATGGGAGATAACCGCCTAAAAAGCTATGATAGTCGTCATTACGGATTAATTGCTAAAGATGCTATTTATGGTGAAGCTAAAATCACCGTTTATCCGTTTAAGCATTTTCACATTGGCCGCGAATAAATAACGATGAAAACTGAAAGAGGCAGCTCCTATTTTTATGAGCATGCCTCTTTATTTTTTAATTATTTTCAGTCAATGCTTTACAAATTTTATAAGTTGGATAATAGACGCAAACTGTTGAATTTTCCACAGTTTCTTTTAAAGGGTTTTGCTGTATGTCCAATCTAGATGATGGTTGTTTGAATGTAAGCTCTTCTACTACTAGTTCGGCGCCATAAAATAGCATTAAAAAATAGCATACTAAACCAAATATACGCAAACAATCACCCCATAACGTTATGTGTCCTATTATTATTTATGGTCGAAATGCAAAAAATATAAGCAAAATTTCAAAAAAAATATACAATTACTAAAATCAAAGCTTATATACGGGCAATTAATTAAAGTTGGGAAATTTGCAAGGAAGAAAAATGTTGTAACGTAAAAATCAATATGCTAATATAGCTAAAGTAAATAATGATCTGTATAACCTCAATAATATGGATTGAGGGTCTCTACCAGGAACCATAAAATCCTGACTACAAAAATTTTCTTTCATTTTGTAGTCAGGATTTTTTTATTGTTGCCCACTATAAGATGGAAGTACAACAGAAGGGTGATTAAATGAATTGGAGAGTTTTTATACTGGCTGCTACTACTTTTGCAGTTGGATTGGTAGAGCTAATTGTTGGAGGTATATTGCCATACATTGCTAAGGATTTGAACGTATCTGTAGCTACGGCTGGACAATTAATTACGATATTTGCTCTAGTATATGCAATTTCTGCCCCTGTCCTTTTATCGTTAACAGCTAAAGTGGAGCGGAAAAAACTATACCTTATTTCATTACTTTTATTTACATTAGGGAATGTCATGACCTATTTTAGTCCTACCTTTGTCATTGTCATGATTGCAAGAATCATAACAGCGATGAGTACAGCTCTAGTTATAGTTTTGTCTTTGACAATTACAACAAAAATAGTGGAACCAAGACATCGTGCTAAAGCATTAGGGCTTATATTTGTAGGAGTAAGTTCAGCACTAGTAATTGGTGTACCGATGGGTATTTTTATTACCGAGGCTTTTGGGTGGCGTGCTGTTTTTTTAGGGATTGCATTACTTTCTAGCATATCTATGATTCTTATTTATATGCTGTTGGAAAAAATGCCAGTTGTTGAGGTTGTTCCGTTAAAAACACAAATTAAGTCATTAGCTAATTTAAAAATTGCAAGTGCGCATTTAACAACATTATTTATGCTTGCTGGTCATTACATGCTTTATGCTTACTTCACACCGTTTTTAGTAGAGGCATTTCATTTAAACTCTTCTTGGGTTAGTATTTGCTACTTAGTATTCGGTCTTGCATCTGTAAGTGGTAATACGTTTGGTGGTTGGTTAAGTGACAAGATTGGTACTGGCAAATCAATCGTACTAATCATTGCAACGTTTGCTATCGTATTATTTGCGATTCCATATACAGTCGTAGCATTCCCGTTATTTTTAATAGTAACTGTGTTATGGGGAGCACTTAGCTGGTCACTTACGCCACCATTACAAAACTATTTGATTCAAACCGATCCTAAAACTTCTGATATTCAACAAAGTTTAAATACTGCCGCGCTACAAATTGGTATTTCAATAGGGTCTGCAGTAGGGGGAGCAGTGTTTACCGTTACAGGCTCTGTAATGCATTTATCAACTTTTGGGGCAGTTTTAGTATTATGTGCATTAGGCTGTGCTATTTTTTCTATTAAAAGAGCACCCCTTTCAAATAGTAATCAAGTAGATGGACATATCCAAAAAGTCCATTAATGATAAACGCAAATTACTAAAAAAAGAAGGACTCTGATTGTTGAAGCTAGAATGTAAGAGTAGAGAGGGAGGCTGGTAAATAAATGCAGGTAGATTTAACGGAATTTGAAGGATCAAATGTGAAAGTTGTCGCGACGATTGATCATACGCTTTATCGAAACGTTGGTGCAATCATTTTATACGAAGAGGATTCACACATTTTATCTGTACGAAAACTGAAACGAAAAATCGCTGATCAATATATACCAACAGACGAACTCGAAAACTTTATGTTTGACTCACAAGCAGATGCAATTAAATTTACACACAAGCTTACTAGAATGAGTGCACTTGATTATTTATTAGTGACAAATAGAGAAAACAACTAAATGAATAATAAAATAGCCTTTCATGGTCGTCTCGTATTGAAGCGAGACGACTAAAAGCTATAGGGCTCTATGGTGAGGAGGGAGAAAGTAGCCATCCTTTTTTATTACTAAGCTCAATTAACTTGGCACCAAGAATGGCATATTTCATATGAAAAACACTGTATTTTGTCGTAAGACTGCTCTCGATAGACATGTCCATTGCTTGACTAACAGAAATTAAGGAAGACGCAATATTCATGGAAAGGATGGCACTAATTTCAGAGTCATTTATAGTTGCTTTTCCACGGATCTTAGCAATTTGTAAATTCCCTTGGTCAATTGATAATGGCGGTGCTAGAACACCATTTTCTTTCAAAAGCTTCTCAAGCTGTTTGTTTTCCTCTTTTAAACATTGAATAAATTCCAAAATAATGACTTTTAAGTCTCGATGAACTGCATATTTGAAAAAGAAATGATTCGTTGCAATATAACCATTGTTTACGCCAAGTTGTTTCCAGATTGTAAAGACTTCCTTAAAGCGTAAAGAATCTATATTTCGTTTTGACATTTTCATTGTTGCACGTCCTAACTCATTTTATAGTTGATGTTTGTGAGATTAGGATGGGACAAAAAAAGTATTTTTATACATATTTATACAAATAATACAATAATAGATTTGACTAAACTAAAATATGTATGTTTGATATTCGATAATCTCACCATCCTCCTTTTCTATGACAGAACAGGGCGTAGGAAGCTTACCTTATAAAGCATCATGTTTTTTCTTATTTTTAAAACTTTTAATAGTTGTCTTTAAAGAAGCGTAATTTCCGATGGCAGCGTAACCGTAAAAAAAGCCCATAAATACACCTGCTAAAAAATTATGTTTATGGCTAATAAAAATAGAAATGATTAAACCTAATGTTAGCGCAATTGCTGGAACATATTTAGGCTGAATGGGAAAAAATATTTTCAATAATTGTGTAATAATCATGACAACTGGAACGGCAATTACAGCATCCCAAAAATTTGTATGAACAATTGGAAAGCCCATTTATACACCTCTTTTTGATAGTAGAATGAATTAAAGTTAGATTTCCCAAATCTAATAATTTTATGCACGCACAGTTTGGTCGTTACAATGTCAGCAATTTAAAAAAATCAAAAAAGGAAACACTAAAAGGTGCTTCCTTTTGTAGCTCTGTATTTTAATAATAGAAACTGTTTTGATACATATATGGATATTGGTATGGATTAAAGTTGTAATGTGGATGTGTTTGCATTGAATTTGGTGAAGTAACGGAAGGTTGATTGCAATTATTTGCGGGTCCGATATAGGTTGAAGGGACAACAGGAGCGATAGTTTGCTTCCATAAATTTTCATCTAAACAATAGGTATGGGCCATTATATTCGATGGCGTAAACTTTAAAATATCGGAACCTAAAATGACTTCTGGTGTAGGTGCATCAAAAATCGCTAATATATGTGTATTATCTGCACTCGCAACGATGTAATGCCACCATCCCTGTGGAATGTTTGCTACCTGTCCTGGTTTTAGTGGGTAGTTCTGAATTTGTTTAGTGACTGGATTTAAAATGGAAACGGTAGCAGCTCCAGAAATACAATAAACAAGCTCTGCTGCATTTTGATGATAATGAGGCTCTACCACGTTATTGGTGCTTAAAAAAATATCAAGTAGAGAGACATTTTCTAGACTATTCAATTGAGCAATACCAAGAATGTTTATGTAGTTCTGACTATCCTTTTTAAAAAGTGGACTTGTATTTACATCAAACGTAAATTGTGTGGGTGGAGATGTGTACTCATTAGGCAAATCAGTACATCCTTTCTTGTTGTAGTTGTATGTTCTTCAATATCACAGTTTATGACTAAGGTCGTTTGTGCATTAAACCAATGCCTATTAGTGTTAGTTAAATAAACTAAAACCTCTCACTTTTATTTGTGAGAGGTTTTTATATTAGTTGTTAGCGGAGGTTAATCCATCCTCCGTTTTGTAACGAAACGAATAGTTCTACGATAGTGGTAGGGAGTACGATGAAACTAGCCTCTTGTTTGTAATAGCAAATAGATAAAGTAAGGTGTACCTAATATGGCTAAAACGATACCAACGGGTAATTCAGCAGGAGCGATAATGATTCGACTAATAGTATCAGACAATAACAAAAGTAAAGCACCAATTAATGCACTAAATGGAATTACCCGATAATGTAAGCTGCCTACTAATTTTTTTGCAATATGAGGTGCAATTAACCCTAAAAATGTAAGTCCTCCCCCAACTGCAACACAGGCGCCTGCTAAAAGCACAGCCAATACTAGAAGTCTTTTACGTTCTTTTGTTACGTTAATACCTAATCCAATAGCGGTCATTTCATTCAAAGCTAAAATATCTAGTACGCGAGCTTTATAATAAGAGAAGGGTATTAACACCACAATCCAGGGAAGTAACGCGAGCACAAATGTCCAAGTAGTGCCCCAAATAGATCCCGAAAGCCAGACGAGTGTTCGAGAAAAATCGATAGGTTCCATGCGAAGTTGGAAAATGGTGATTCCTGCACTAAACGCAGCATTAATGCCAACTCCAACTAAGAGCATGCGTGACGGAGACACTTGTCCTCTTTTATAAGCAAATAAATAAATGATGGATGCTGCAAAGAGTGCACCAAACAAGGCAATTATGGGCATAAAAAAGACAGACATCCATGAGCTAGAAAATAACAATCCTTGAATAAAGAATGTATACAATACAATAGCAAACCCTGCACCTGCGTTAATGCCTAGTATACCTGGATCTGCTAGCGAGTTTTTTGAAATACTTTGTAGGATGACACCTGACACAGCCAAACCCAACAAGGATGGCCATGCAAATACGGGGAAAGCGGAAGTTGAAAATTGTTAAAGTATTATCAGGGGAGCCATTCCCTAGCAAAGTTTGAAGAAAACTTAAAATCGAAATATTCATATACCCTGTATTCACACTAATGAATGCCACTACAAATATCAGTAGCAAACATATCACGATATAAATAGAAAAACGATGTGTATGTTTAGGTAATAAATTATGCATTATAAACCTCTTCCATCTTTACGAGCTAAGTATAAAAAAAAGGGCACACCGATAATGGCAGTAACAGCACCTACTGGAGATTCAAAAGGACTCATGATGATGCGAGCTACAATATCCGCAAATAACAATAAACAGCCACCTATAATAGCTGTAATAGGTAATATCCAACGATAATCAACTCCAACGATTGCACGTACGATATGTGGCACAACTAAACCAACAAAACCGATAATACCTGCAATGGAAACGGCTGCACCTGTTAATAAAAGCACAGTAACTGTACAAAGCACACGTATAACTGTTGTCCGTTGACCAAGCCCTGTTGCTATTTCTTCACCTAAACTCATAATAGAAATTGATTTTGCTAATATGATTGCCAGCAGTAAGCCGAAAATGACAAAAGGAAAGGCGACCTTTATATGTATTGGCTGAATAGAAGAAAGACTACCAGCATACCAATAGCTTAAATCTTTAGCAATATCGTACTTTAGACCAATTGCTGTAGATAGTGCGCTTAGAAAAGCAGAGATTCCAGCGCCAGCTAATGCTAGTTTTACAGGTGTAATGCCACCTTTTGCAAAAGCAATTAATGTAAATACTAGTGCTGCTCCAGCACCTGCACCAATAAATGAAAAAAGTATCAGCATCGGGAAACTAGGTGTATGAAACAGCGTGTATGCAATGGATAACATAAAACCTGCACCTGAAGTAACCCCTAATATGGAAGGGGAGGCAAGAGCATTACGCGTAACACCTTGCATAATCGCTCCTGAAACAGCGAGGGCACTACCAACGAGAAGTCCTGCAATTGCACGTGGAATACGCAACTCATGTAAAATAACATGTTCATTATTAGTTTCATCGTAATGTATAAGGCTATTCCATATTGTTTTATAAGTTAGTTCATTTGCGCCAAATCGAATCGAAATGAAAATTGCCAAACAACTTAAACAAATGAACAGAAATAGAGTGAGAATATTATAAGTTATACGGTAATGATGTCTAACAAAAGATAATGATTTTCTCTTCATCCATGTAAAAGCTCCTAGCGTTGACATAATAAATTTTTTATTTTATTTTTTAAATGAGAATGATTTTCAATATCATTTAAATTATAACATAATCATAGTTAGGAGGCATTAACGTGATTTTAAAAACGAAGAAATGGGGATTAACATGTGCTAGCGTCATAGCTTTTATGCTAATGGGATGCGGAAATATCGAGACAAATACTGCTTCACAAGATAATACAAAATCGGAGCACAAGATAGACAAGGTAATTGAAATTCGAACATTAATAGATGCGATAGGCAATAAAGTAGAAGTTCCCGCTCACCCTAAGCGGGTAATTGCTTCTTACTTGGAAGATCACCTTGTCGCACTTGGAATAACGCCAGTTGCGCAATGGAGTGTTCGAGATGGTACAAGCGTTCAAGATTACTTACAAGATACATTGAAAGATGTTCCAACAATACCATTTGATTTACCATTTGAAGCAGTGCAAAGCTTTACACCAGATTTGATTATTATGGACTCTGCCGCTATGGTGGAAGGAGATAAATATGCTCAATATAACAAAATTGCACCAACTTATGTGATTGGCGCAGAAGTAAACAATGACTGGCGTGATGAACTTCTACGTGTTGGTGAAGTGTTTGAAAAAAAAGAGAAAGCACAACAAGTGTTAGATGACTATAATGCCAAGGTGAGAGAAGCAAAACAACAAATTCAGAAAAAGCTTGGTAACATTTCAGTCGCAGCCATCTGGGTTGTTGGCGGGGAGTTTTTCATCGTTTCACAAAATCTTTCGAGTGGAGATGTGATGTACAATGATCTTGGGTTAGCTGTGCCATCTGTTGTACAAGAAATCTCAGCAAACGCAACAGCCAATTGGAACGAAATATCACTTGAAAAGCTTGTTACATTAGATGCGGATTATCTGTTTATTATAGACAGTGGAGACGATGCAAGTACCAAAGCATTAAGTGAAAAATTATGGAGAACGATTCCAGCCGTCCAAGCAGGTAATGTACATACTCTGCCAAAAGACTCAAGTTGGTTATACACTGGTGCAATTGCCAATACGAAAATCGTTGATGATATCGTCAATGCTTTAACAAAATAAAATCTAGTAGAATTCCGCGGCATGGGAGTTGATTTCCGCGAAGTGAGAGAGGAATCCCGCGAAATGAGGGAGGAATCCCGCGAAGAGAAAGAATCCCGCGAAGTGAGGGGAGTATTCCGCGAAGTGAGGGAGGAATCCCGCGAAATGAGATGAGAATCCCGCGAAGTGAGAGAGGAATTCCGCGAAGTGAGATGAGAATCCCGCGAAGTGAGAGAGGAATTCCGCGACAGGGGAGAATTCCGCGAAGTGAGATGAGAATCCCGCGAAGTGAGAGAGGAATTCCGCGAAATGAGATGAGAATCCCGCGAAGTGAGAGAGGAATTCCGCGAAATGAGGGGAGTATTCCGCGAAGTGAGGAGAAAATCCCGCGAAAGGAGAAACGAATCCCGCGAAATAAGAACACAAGCGCGTGAATAACATTTTACGTTCAGTCCTCAAATAAAAATTTTTTGAACGACGGTTGTATCCCACATAAGAATACAAGTATAGACATATAAATAAAGGTAGCGGAAAACTACGAGCTTACAAACATTGATAGAATCGTATTTAGTAGTTTCTATTAACCGATAAATAATTATAAAAATTAAGAAATTCTTAAGTTTCAGCTAAGGTAAAAATTAAGATTTATTTTCTATAATATAAAAAAAAGGAAATTACGAAACCATTTGAACAATTAAAACGTATTGGTATTAATAGAACATTATTGAAGTAGGTGAGGATATGGCATATACCATTTACATAGTATTAACTAAAACAGGTACTTTATTATCGAAGGCAATAGGAATGTACACTGGCAAAGAGATGAATCATGCATCAATTGCCTTTGATGAGGAACTCTTTGATATGTATAGTTTTGGTCGAAGACAGCTAAATAACCCTTTGAGTGGTGGATTTTTACGTGAAAATGCAGAATCTGGACTGTTTGAATATGCGGATTGTGTTATTTATCGCTGTCGTGTTTCGTCATATCAGTATTTAGAAATGATGAGAATTGTCCGTTATATGTATTGCAATCGTGATCGTTATAAATATAATTTTATCGGGTTATTTGGGGTGATGATGCAAAAAGAAGTGCGCAGAGAACGTGCTTATTTTTGTTCACAGTTTGTGGCGACACTGTTAAAAATAGGTGGTCTAAAAATTTATCAAAATCCAGCATTGATGACACCCGACTGTATTGCACAGTTGCCTTATTTAGAACAAATCTTTGCAGGGAAGCTGTCTGATTATTTACAAGATGTACGTCAACCTGCCATGTTGTATGGTTAAGCTTTCTAATCGTACGTGCTTGACGTTTTTCTGATATAATAATTGATTAGTATACGAGATGAGGTGATAAGAGTGCAACTAGTTGTGGTTGAGGGTGTACCATATGTTTGGCTACATCAGTTACAAGCAATTCATGCACATGTATTTGATGGTGCGCGCCTTAAGCTTGAAAAACTTGAAGACAAGAAAGAACTTCTATGTATATTAGCAGTGGAAAAAGATGAATTGGTAGGGTTTAAACTAGGTTATCCACACCCTGATGGCGTTTTTTATAGCTGGTTAGGGGGTGTCGATGAAAAGATGCGAGGTCAAGGGATTGCAAGTCAGTTGATGAGACACCAACATGAAAAAGTGCAAGCGCTTGGCTTTAAGAAAGTACGTACATACGGTAGAAACGAGCGGAAAGCAATGCTCATCACAAATATAAAACATGGTTTTGACATTATTTCCACCTTTATAGATGATAAAGGACGTCATAAAATAGTGTTTGAAAAATTATTGAATTAAGGGGTTTATTATGAAGGCATATTTAGCAAATGGATTATTTTCTTTAGGGGATCGTTTAGTCAATGAACGATTAGCGTCGGCAATTCGACAAGCGATACCAGAGATTGAATTATATGTACCGCAGGAGAATGATGCGATTAACGATAAGACAGCGTATGCGGATAGTTTAGCAATTGCAGAAGCTGATTTAGCTATGTTACAAAAGAGCGATGTATTAGTTGCTGTATTAGATGGTGTTGAAATTGACTCTGGTGTTGCTGCTGAAATAGGAGCGTTTGCTATGCTCAACCGTCCAATCGTAGGAGTGTTTACAGACGTGCGTCAACAAGGGCGAGAAAATATGATGAAAATAGAAGCACTTATTCGTGATGGGATTGAAAATCAATTTGTCTACCGTAATTTATTTGTCATCGGTTTAATTAAACGTAACGGTGTGATTACTACCTCTATTAACGATGCCGTATTAGCGGTTCAGGAATTCCAACAATAAGGAGGATTGCGTATGCTTTTATCAACAACAGATGTTGTTGCTGGAAAAGTGATTGAAGCAACATTAGGTTTAGTCAAGGGTAACTCTGTTCAATCAAGAAATATTGGTCGCGATATGATGGCGGGGCTCCGTAATATTGTTGGTGGCGAAATGAAAGAATATGCGGAAATGCTCGTTCGCTCAAGAGAAATTGCTACGCATGCTATGGAAGAAGAAGCTAAACGACTAGGTGCAGATGCGATAGTAGCCATTAGATTTTCGACATCATCCGTAATGGATGGCACTTCCGAGGTGTTAGCCTATGGTACTGCAGTAAAATTGAAAATATAATTTTAACAGAGGACTTCAGTCTAAGTGGATTGAAGTCCTTTTAGTTTTAAATATTGATAATAATAACAGATAACTGGTATGTCCGTCTGTAAAGTATATGTTAGAGTGAAATTATTTTGGAACTAATTATCCCAGATATATAGAAAATTTGTAGTTAAAAGGACTAATAATGTCCATCTCGTTTTGTATAATAAGAGGGTAACTATGTAGAAAGAGTGGGATATATGGTGGATTCACAACAAAATAAAGGCTATCGTGTCATTTCGATGTTTGACAGATTGATGGATGGCCAAGGGATAAGCAAAAAGCAAGAAGCATTTACACATCAAGTTGGTGAAAAAACCATTCAACGGGATTTAGATCAAATTAGAGCGTATATTGAAAAAGCTAAATTAGATTGTCATTTAGAATATGTGCGAACAGAAAAACTTTATAAGCTGACCAAAACAGGCGAAAATGTTTTATCGAAAGAACAAGTACTGGCAATTGTTAAAATACTTATCGAATCACGAGCTCTTTTGAAATCGGAAATGAGCGACATTATCGATAAGCTAATATCAATTGTTGCGGCGGATAAACAAGAATTTATTCATAACATCATTTTAAATGAAAAGCATTTATACGTTGACTTAAATCATAAAAAATCCCTTTTACATTTAATTTGGGTAATTTCTGAAGCAATTCAGAAGAAAAAAATAATTAAAATTGATTATTTACATGAAGGTGAATCAATTGCTTCACAAAAAATATTAAAACCTCTCGGTGTTATTTTCTCAGAATACTATTTTTATTTAATTGCTTATGATAGCAAACATGAGAAGGATTTGCCGATTGTCTATCGCATCGACCGTATCCAACATTTTCTGGAGTTAGATAAGAAATTTCAAATTCCTTATTCGGAACGCTTTCAGGAAGGTGAATTTCGCAAACGAATTCAATTTATGGATGCTGGAGAGCTGATACATATTAAATTTCTGTTTATAGGGCGCTCACCACAGGCGGTTTTAGATCGTTTGCCAACAGCTAAAATAGTGTCAAACAAAGCTGGAGAATGCTTATTTGAAGCGGAAGTTTTTGGGCGTGGAATTAAAATGTGGCTGCTTAGTCAAGGCGCGAATATTGAAGTACTAGAGCCACTTGAGCTAAGAGAGGAAATGATTGAAACAATCCATTCTATGCAACAAAATTATCTTTACATGTAAGTAGGAAAACATGATTAAAAAATTATTCCCTTGCCGACTATAGTAAAAAGGGGGACTTAACATGTTTTCACTTTCCAATTTTAAATTACTAGTAGAAAAACAGGAAGAAATCAATGCAATGTATCAAAATTGTGAAGAATTAAAAAAATCAACGATTGCACCTAAAATCTCCTCTGAAGTTGATCATTTTTTTGACAGTATTAAAAATCATTTAGAAAGCCAGGGCTTTATGGTGACAGTGACAACCTCAAAGCTAAAAGCTCAATATAAGCAAGCGTTTATTACTATCGACAAGCATTCAAAAGACTTAGAAGAATGCATTTTTATTAATTTAAATAATTATGTAGAAGATCAATTATCTATTATGCTAGACAATGATAATGATACGCAACAATCCCAACAAATCAGTACAAATAACCAAGATGACTTTTCATCGGTTATAGATCAAGTAAATGACAAGTTACAGCGTGCGAAAAATCTTCAAAATGCTTGTCGAGCCGCGAAGCTTATTTATAAAAATAAACAAAATAAAATTTTTCTATCTGCTCAAGAGGCAATCAACTTTTATTTTCACTAATAAAGACATAAAAAATAATAAGAGAATTTATAGCATACGAGAAATACTTAGTATGCTATTTTTATTCCTTTAATTTTTTTGTATGCATTTTAAAATTACAGAAGAAGGATTTTTTGCGAAATTTGAAGAATTAAAGGGAGGATAAAGGAGGAGTTACATGTTTCCGAATATAGAGACAGATAGATTACGATTAAGAGAAATAACATTTGAAGATGCTGCGGATCTTTTTCGCTGTTTTTCTAATCATCATGTTACACAACATTATGGATTAGATACATTTACAACAATAGAACAAGCTGAAAAACTAATCGATTCGTTTTCTAAAAGCTTCAAGGAAAAGAGGGGCATTCGATGGGGAATAGAAAGAAAAGAAGCGAAAGGTTTGATTGGAACAATTGGCTTTAATGCTTGGTCACCGAATCATAAGCGTGCAGAAGTTGGCTATGAATTGCATCCTGATTACTGGAGAAAGGGCTATACAAAAGAGGCGATTAACGAAATTTTGTCTTATGGATTTGACGAGATGAAGCTCAATAGGATTGGAGCAATCGTTTTTATCGAAAATGTGGCATCAAACCAATTGTTAACGACAATGGGCTTTCACAATGAAGGGATTTTAAAAGGATATATGTATCAACATGGAAAACCACATGATACCTATGTTTACGCAATTTTTAAATAACGAAAAAAGAGCCCAAATTACCACCTTCAAGGATAGCTTGGGCTCTAGTCATCTAATTAGTTTTTTGTTAACGCTAATAGATAGTTGTCTCGAACTGATTCCTCTTGCATTTTGCTGTCGACTAACATGGCACCGTACTTCACAGTCGTCATATTGGGATCGACTAAAAATTGAACATTTACTTTAGCATCCTTGTTATTAATAAGACAATCTCCTTTAAATTCCACAACATCTTGTCCCTTTTGTGTTTCAAAATAGAGCCAATAAGGATTTTGGCAAGCGGATGCGAAAGAAGCTTCTAAAGTTTGATTACTATTCTCGATTGAATAGTTTTTGACATATGTAATATATTCATTATCTGTTACATCTTTTTGAGGACCGTAAAAATACCAAAACACCCCTAATATGCCGATTGGTATAATCCACAAAATATTACGCTTACTTAATTTCCCCATTTCCCATCCCCCTTTATATCCATATTTTATCATCTCAACACGCTTATTTGCTAGCTCAATATAATTTTTTCTAGGTTAACCTTTTTTCTTGTTGACTTTCATTTGAATAAGCAGTTTCCTCAAAAGAGAAATCAATTAGGGCTTTTCTGTTCTCCTCTTAGAGCTTCTTGAAATCAATACGTTTTGACATTCGGTAAATAAAAAAACCATCTCAAATGAGATGGAGAGCTTTTTAATATAGCAACCTATAAGAGGATAACTCATGTATTCAAAGCACGATGAACAAAATATTTCGCATGCTCTGCGTCTTTTTTCTTTACAGAAACAACATATTGTTTTTCATATTTACTGTTCATTCCGAAACTACCGAAGTTCCCTCTCCTTGTACCAGATCCTATCCACTGTGTTGAAGAATCAATGACTTTATAGGTAAATTTGATGCCTTCGCTGTTTAAAATGGCTCTTATCTTCGATAATTCTTCCAGGGAGTATCCAATATATACTTCTTCTTTAGTAAAGAAAAACATATTCATCCCTCCTTTTATAATACTACCATATGTTGCCGCTACCTGATAAGTTGACATTTAGTATTTAACTGAATGGTATTTCTAGCATGAAGACATTAGATATTTTAATTTGTTTAAAGTAAAATAGTGGTATGGTATTTCATTGACTCAACTAATTCAATTAGTTGAGTTTTCCGTTTTTTTTAAAACGCTATTCAAATATTTAAAAGAAGATGTGATCACATAATGGGGAAAATTGCTATATTAGCTGAAAAGCCATCGCAGGCAAGAGCTTATGCAGAAGCATTTAAAGTTAAACATAAAGAGAAAACGTATATTGAGTTGGAGCCATGTGCTACATTTCCCGAGGGAGCAGTAATTAGTTGGGGAATTGGTCATCTCGTCGAATTAAAGGAACCTAAGGAATATAAAAAGGTATGGGAGAAGTGGTCATTAGATTCGCTGCCGATTATTCTTGAAAAATATGAAGATAAAGTTGTTAGTCATATGTATGCACAGTTTAATGCGATTAAAAAAATCTTCCACGATCCTCAAGTGACAATGATTTATAATGGTTGCGATGCGGAACGTGAAGGTTCCAATATTTTTTATTCCATTTATAAAATGACGAAAGTAAAAAAGCCTGTCAAGCGTTTATGGATTAACTCTTTAGAGGTCGATGAAATTCGAAAAGGTTTTCAAAATATGCAAACGAATGAACGAGATTTGCTCATGTACCAAGAAGCGAAAACACGTCAAATTAGCGATTGGCTTGTTGGTATGAACTGTAGTCGTTTATATACACTATTGCTGCAAAAGAAAGGGTTTAATGGCAGCATTTCAATTGGGCGCGTGCAATCGCCTACAGTATATTTAATTTATAAAAGATTACAAGAAATCGAGAATTTTAAACCTGAGAACTTTTATGAAGTTGAGGGTCTATTTAAAGCCCAAAATGGAATGTATAAAGGGAAAGCAAAAATTAAATCAAAAGCGAGAGAAGAAGTAGAGCAATTATTAATGCATCACGGAATTCAGCCAATGGATAGTGGTCAAATTACGAATGTCTCTAATAAGACGAAGCGAATCCAGCCACCTAAATTGCATGCGTTATCTACTTTGCAAGCAACAGCTAATAAACGTTGGAAATATAGTCCTGCGCACGTGCTGAAGCTCACACAGTCGCTGTATGAGAAGAAGCTAGTTTCTTATCCTCGTACAGATTCGCAACTTATTACGCATAATGAATACGATTATTTAAAAGATTCCTTACAAAAATACCAACAACTTATTCAACAGTCATTTGCACCTGTTGTCAGAGCCCAAAATAAACGCTATGTTGACAGTTCTAATGTAGGTGAACACTATGCCATAATTCCAACAAAAAAGATCCCAACAGAAAAAGCGTTGCAATCGATGGGGGTCGATGAGAGAAATATTTATTTTGAAATTTTAAATACGACGCTTGCGATGTTTCATCAAGATTATGAATATGATGAAAAAACGATTTTAACAAATGTGAAAAATTTAGAATTTAAATCGGTAGGGAAAACGGAGCTTGTGAAAGGCTGGAAAACGCTTTTTTCTGCGGATAAGGAGCCTCAAAATCGTGAGGAGGCACTACCTGTTGTGAGCCAAGGCGAAATTGTACAAAGCAAAGTCGATATTATTGAAGGCACGACAACTCCACCGAAGCCCTATACAGAAGGACAGTTAATTACCATGATGAAAACATGCGGAAAATCGGTTGAAGATGAGACGGAAATTGAAATTTTAAATTCTGTTGAAGGTATTGGAACAGAGGCAACTCGAAGTGGTATTATCGAGACGATTAAAAAGCATGGATTTATCGAGGTAAAGAAAAATATCGTAAGCATCACACCTAAAGGAGAATTGCTATGCAGAGCGATTGAAGGAACTTTGCTTTCTAGTCCTTCGATGACAGCTAAATGGGAGATTTATTTGAAAAAAATAGGGCGTGGTGAAGGGTCTGCGAAACATTTTATCGATAACATTGGCAAATTTATACATCAACTAATCGGTGAAGTGCCGAATAAAATTAATACGTTAACGATTGAAGCGGAGCAATTTGTAACGCCAGTTGCGAAAGATATCGTTACATGTCCAACATGCAAAGTCGGCAAAATCGGCTTACGGAAAAAATTTTATGGCTGCTCAGCGTATAAAAATGGTTGTAAACAAACATTCCCAGAAAGATTATTAGGAAAAAAACTTACGGAAAAAACGATAAGAGATTTATGTACTAGTGGGAAAACTGCCGAAATTAAAGGTTTTAAAGCGAAGAGTGGAAAACAGTTTAGTGCTGCATTGCGTTTTGTTGATGGCAAAATTGAATTTGAGTTTAATGCAAATAAATAATGAAAACTAGTTGCACAAAGTCATCGATTCGGCGCAAAATAAGTTTGAATATTTGACAAAAAAATCTTTTTGTGCTATAATTTACATTTATAAATTAAGGTGATAGAATAAGATTCTCCTGGCCGGGGGAATCTTTTTTTATTGGAGTGTTTACTGTGAAAAATAATGAATCAAGTCTAACTTCTCTAGTTTCTGCATTTAGTCGAGCGTATCATGCAAAAGAAGATCGTCCAATTATTTTTAATGATTACATCGCGCCAGATTTCCTATTAGCTGAAGAATATAAAGCTATATCAACCAATATGGCGAATGGTATTGCTTTTTTTAGTTCACATATGGCCGAAAAGCTAAAAAATCAACATGAAGCAATATTAAAATGGGTCACACAAATTCAACTATCACCAACACCACTTGCGAGAGCCGCATACGCAGAAAATGTTGTGTTGCATGAATGCCAACTTGGGGCGGAGCAATATATCATTTTAGGTGCAGGTTTAGATACGTTTGCTTGGCGGCACGATTCACTGACAAACATAACTATATTTGAAGTAGATCACCCATCTACTCAACGTTTTAAAATAGAACGTTTACAACATGCAGGGCATACAATCCCTCCACATTTAAACTTTGTAGCAATGGATTTCATGAAGGAACTATCACTCGATAAGTTAGTTGCAGCAGGGTTTGATTTATCGAAGAAAACGGTAATTACGCTGCTTGGCGTTTCGTACTATTTAACAAAAGAAGTGTTTCAGCAATTGCTTAGATTGTTTTTTAAAGACTTGCCTAAAGGTAGTTCCATTATTTTTGATTTTGCCGATGAGCGATTGTTTACAGAGGCTGGTATTTTTAATCGTGTACAAAACATGATACAAATGGCTAAAGCCTCAGGAGAACAAATGCGGTACGCGTCATCCTTAGTAGATTTAGAGCGATTACTTTCGAATGAACAATTGTTAGTTTATGAACACTTATCACCTCAAGAAATTCAAAATCAATATTTTGCTAATCGAAATGATAACTTACAAGCGTTTGAAACGATTCACTATTTACATGCAGTAAAAAACTAATTTCCACTTTATCGTTCCAATGGTAATAGAGGAACAATTACAAGTAAGGACTCATAAAAGAAAGCGTTTCCTTCTTTATATAGAAGAAAGACTGGGACGAATTTTCTAATGCTGTGAAAGATAAATAGAAAACTACTCATAAGAAGAATAAAAGCTAACGCGCACCGTTAAAAATGCCATCCTTTGTAAGGGTGGCATTTTGCGATTTTTACAGCCCATTCTTTATCAAAAAAACACAGACATAATGATTTTTGCCGCATATCATAATGGGGATAAGTATTTCTCCATTGTATACAAGGAATTAGGTGCAGTTAGCTAATTAAAGGGAGCAAGCTGTGGCATGCTATTCGAAGAAGATGACGAGTAGAAGTTTGCAGAGGCTTATACAACATTTATCGTTTTGAACATATAGCTGAATTAAGCTAGTTCAAACGAAATTTTTTATGATTATGTAATATATACGAAAAAAATTAATAAAAACCTTAACTATTTCATATGAAATCCGTATAATAAATCAAACAGTGCGAAAATTGTCCATTTTTCTATTGATAAATTGCGTGAATTTTTTAAATTGTATTGACGTAGAGAACGATAATTTGTACACTGTGTACATTCAATTGTTTTTTGGAGGAATACATTATTTTAAAAGGTTAGGATTTGATAGATATGATCGTATGTAAATTTGGTGGAACATCTGTAGCAAGCGCAGAACAAATTCAAAAAGTAGCAAACATTGTAAAATCTAATCCGGCGCGCAAAATCGTAGCCGTTTCAGCACCAGGAAAACGTTCTGGTGATGATATAAAAGTAACTGATTTATTAATTGATTTAGCAAATGCGGCATTAAAAAATGAAAATACAGAAGAAAAAGTTCAAACAGTAGTGAACCGTTTCAAGTCTATAACTGATGGATTACAGCTGGATAATACAATTTGTGACGTAATTGCTGAAGACCTACGTGAACGTGTGCTTGGTGATACTTCAAATGAAGAATTATTTATTGATAGCTTAAAAGCAGCTGGAGAAGATAACAACGCCAAGCTTATCGCTGCATATTTTAACTCTATCGGTATGCCTGCACGTTACGTAAGTCCAAAAGAGGGTTTGGTTGTCAATGATCTACCTGAGCGTACGTTCGCATTACCTGAAGCATATTCAAATTTAGCGCCTTTAAAAGATACAAAAGAAATTATTGTTTTCCCAGGTTTCTTCGGTTACACTAAAGCGGGCATATTGCGTACGTTTGATCGCGGTGGCTCGGATATTACAGGCTCTATTTTAGCAGCAGCTGTTGAAGCGGAGCTCTATGAAAACTTTACGGATGTAGATTGTGTATTTTCTGCGAATCCGAAAGTCGTGAATGATCCAGTTGAAATTAAAGAAATTACGTATCGCGAAATGCGCGAATTATCCTATGCAGGCTTTTCTGTTTTCCATGATGAAGCACTAATGCCTGTTTATAAGATTGGGGTGCCAGTTAACATAAAAAATACAAATAATCCATCAGCCCCAGGTACTCGAATTGTACCGAGTCGTCCTGCTACAGGTCGCCCGGTAACAGGTATCTCGGCAGACAGTGGCTTTTCAACGTTATATGTGTCTAAATATTTAATGAACCGTGAAGTAGGGTTCGGTCGTAAGCTTCTACAAATTTTAGAAGATGAGAATATTTCTTATGAGCATACGCCATCTGGTTTAGATGATATTTCAGTAATTATGCGATCTAATCAACTAACACCAGAAAATGAAGCGCGTATACTGACGCGTGTGAAAAATGAATTGCAAGCGGATGATGTTCAAATGCGTCATGGTTTCTCTATGATTGTTATTGTTGGAGAAGGTATGCGTAATAACACAGGTCTTGCGGCACGGGCTGCAACAGCCATTTCAAAAACTGGAGCAAATATTGAAATGATTAACCAAGGTTCGTCTGAAGTTAGTCTTGTATTCGGTGTGCTTCAAGAATTTGAAAACCGTATTTTACAAGCGCTATATGGAGAATTTTTTGCACAAGTGCAAGCATGAGTGGATAATATACGATAGTTTTATTAAAAACCATTTTTAAAATTATCTAACATAAAAAAGGAGCTGTCCCCCTTAGCTATGAGTTGATAGCTTAGGAGGCAGCTTTTTCATTTTTTATTGTAATTTCACGATGGATGATTTTAATATTTTCTAACAATACTATAAGGAATAGAGTTTTCTTTTATGCAGTAATGCTGTAAAATCGAGTGCGTACATAGATAGGAGGGCATAGATTTGAAAAGTTTTTCAATGGGAATGATATTATCTGTAATTGGGATTTTATTTGTCTGTTTAACAATTATGGACATATTACCAGCATCGACGAAATCGATGAAAGTTGTTTTTGTTGGTATTGGTTGGGTCTTTATTATTGCAGGATCAATTATTCGATTTAAAAATTTAAAACAAAAGCAATAAGAAAAATATCATGAAAATGAATGTTGTAAACGACAAAGTTATGATACAATTTTTAAAAAAATAAATATATTCAGTACGATGAAGTTGCGCTTCTGTACTATACGAAAAATTCAGAAGGTTCAAATTTGCAGTGTATTCATAATTTAAGAATGAACAGTACAAATTCTTCTTAGTAAGAATTTGTTTTTTTATTTGTAGTAAGGTTTTTACATGCGAGCTCCATAAAAAGATAAATGAGTGATTCTAGTAAAGATTATAGGAGGTGAGTAGATGACAATCGTTCGTAAAGAAGATATAAAAATAATGGATCAGTATGTTGCTTTTCAAACAGCTACGCCGATGAAAGTTGTATCATCCGCAATGCATAATCCCGGTTTTGGTTATTATACACATCTGCTAAATCGTTCTGTGCCTAAAACATATGATGAACGTAAACCACACCAGGAGTTACGTTCTTTTTTGCAATTAGAGGGCTACCCTATTAGCAATACGGTTGCCATGATGACAGCAGTTAATGCATGTTTTGCAATTATTCGTGAATTTACATATGAAGGTATTCATCTTGTCGTGATGATTACAGCGGGATTAGGAAATGCAGTCGATATTACACGTGCATTCCATCGTCAAGAGCAGTATCACGCAGGAACTATTAACACATGGGTACTGATCAATGGAAAGCTATCGGATGAGGCATTATTTCAAGCGATGATTTCAACAACAGAGGCAAAAGTGAAGGCACTTATAGATGAAAATATAGTAGACCCTACAACGGGTACACAAGCAACTGGCACGTCGACGGATAGTTTACTCATTGCATCAACAGAAGAGGGCGATTTCCATCAATACGCAGGTCCTATTACAATGTTAGGGAAAATAATTGGCCATGGTGTTTATGAAACGATGCGAGAGGCCATTCAAAAATATCAACAAGAAAAGGAGGCGAATCCTCAATGATTTTATTAATGATTGCCTGTATTATTGGCTTACTATTTGATCTAGTTGTCGGGGACCCTCCTAAAATGCCACATCCTGTACGCTGGATTGGTAAACTAATTCAAGCACAAACCACGTTATGGAACAAGGGTAAAATGCGCAAAGTGCGTGGCATGGTTATGGCGCTTGCTGTTGTTGGTACGACGATGTTTGTAGTAACGATTATTTTAATAGTCAGTTATCAAGTGAGCATCGTGTTTGGTATTCTAGTAGAAGGAATACTAATAGGTATTGGATTGGCTCAACGTAGCTTAAAGGAAGCAGCTTTAGCTGTTTATGAACCTCTCGTAAAAGGGGATTTTGCAGAAGCGCGTGTAAAGTTATCGTGGATTGTCGGACGAGATACCGAACGACTTGATGAGGATGAAATTGTTCGTGGCGTTGTTGAAACGGTGTCTGAAAATACAAGTGATGGTGTAACTGCACCACTTTTTTATGCGTTTTTATTTGGTGCCATTGGCTTATGGGGTTATAAGGCAGTCAATACATTGGACTCGATGATTGGCTATAAAAATGAAAAATATAAAGACTTTGGAATGTTCGCAGCGAAACTTGATGATGTCCTGAATTTTATTCCAAGTCGTTTAACGGGATTATTAATGGTACTTGGAACAAAAAATGAAACTTCTGTAACGCTTGGCAAACGTTTAAAACGTTGGGCACAGGATGCGAAAAAACATCCAAGTCCAAACAGTGGTTATTTGGAAGCAGCAACAGCCGTTCAGCTAGGTGTTCAACTAGGTGGGAAAAATACATATCAAGGAGTTGCTTCATACAGAGCGACTATGGGCGAAAAGTACGTACCGTTAACGAAGGAGCATATTGCAACTTCTATTATTCATATGCGTGTAGCTACAGTGCTCTTTACGTTCGTTATGTTAGCAATGGAGGTGTTCATTTTTGCAATTACCTAATCATGGAGCAAATCCGCAAAATGTCTATCATCAGCTTGGGCTAACGATGCCTACAGAGGTTTATGATTATAGTGAAAATGTAAATGCTGCAGGGCCTCCTGCATTTGTTGAGGCACGTTGGCGAACTTTTTATCCATTAATTCAGCGTTACCCTGATCCAGATGGAGAGCCCTTTTTAACAAAGGTGGCACAATTCCATCACATTGAAAAAGATTTTATCGCCTTAGGAAATGGGGCGTCCGAATTATTTAGCGTTTTAGCAAGACGTTATGCCAACAAACGTGTGATAGTTGTGCATCCAACATTTTCTGAATACGAACGAACATTAAAGGCAGCAGGTGCCGACGTTGTGCCGGTTGTAGTCGATGATTTTGTTCACTATACATTACCGATGGAGCTTCTTTATCAAGAAATGGTTAATGCAGATGCATTATATATTTGTACACCTAATAATCCAACAGGTGTATTACCGAAGAAAGAAGACTTACTGCGCATAATAGCACATGGAGCGGAAGTAGATTGTGAGCTCGTTTTTGATGAGGCATTTATCGACTGGGTCAATGAAGCCTATTCGTTGATTGGCTTTGTTGCTAATAATGGACATGTAATTGTCGTTCGGTCGATGACAAAAATGTATGCGATTCCTGGATTAAGACTAGGTTATTTAATAGCGAGCAAGACCATTGTTTGTGAGTTAAAAGCTATGCTGTCTCACTGGAATCTCAATGCATTTGCACTCGTTATTGGTGCAGGTTGTCTGGACGAGCATGAATACTGTCAGCAAGCAATTAGCTATGCAACGAAACAAAGGGAAAGGTTACAGCAGTTTTTAATAGAAAATGGGTGTTTGGTAACGAATAGTGTTACGAATTATGTTTGCTTTTCATTGCCCGAAAGTATGCAAGCTGATACGTTTTTCAGCTATTGTTTAGCTGAAGGGGTAGTCCTGCGTCATACAAAAAATTTTAAGGGCTTAAACGGGGAATGGTTCCGAATTGGAATAAAGGATGTAACAGCGATGACCTATTTACAAAACTGTTTACAAGCGTGGTTTAAAGCAAATAAGGGGTGAGAAAAGTGACGACTTTTTATTTAGTTCGACATGGGGAAACAGTATGGAATAAGGAGCAACGATTACAAGGGTGGTTAGATTCACCTTTGTCAGAAATGGGCATTTTACATGCCCAAAAACTTGCAAAACATTTAATCGATATTCCATTTACAGTTGCTTATAGTAGCACTAGTGAACGTGCAAGAGAAACAGCTCGCTATTTAACAGCTGGTCGAGAACTTGCAATGCACTATGAGGACGATTTACGTGAAATTTTTTTAGGGAATTGGCAAGGGAAAACTGTTGAGGACATTATGGCAACAAATCGATTTGACTACGAGCTGTATACAAATTATCCAGCACAATTCGTCGCAACGCATACGGAAAGCTTTGGTGCAGTGACAGAACGCGCCATGTATACGTTAAAAAATATTGCAAAAATTTATCCACATGAACATATTTTAATTGTGTCCCATGCAGTTACAATTAAATGCATTATTAATGCAATATTAGGGCGTGGTATTGATCAGCTATGGTCAGCGCCATACATCGAAGGAACTAGCGTAACAATCATAGATCGATTAGAAGAAAGTTGGCACATCGAGGAAATAGGCAGTACACAACATTTACAATAGAGAGGTGAGAACAGTGCCGCTAATTTTTATTTCAGGTGGTGTCCGCAGTGGCAAGTCTCACTTTGCCGAGAAAGCAGCTGTTTTGCACTATCAACATAATAACGCATTCCATAAACGACTTATTTATATAGCTTCAGGTGTGGCAATGGACGTTGAAATGGAAAAACGCATAGCTCGACACCAGTCTGATCGGCTAAAACAAGCGATTGCGTGGCATACGATTGAAGCACCTTATCAAATACACAATGTTTTCGATAACTTAGTTGAGGGCGATGTCGTACTATGGGACTGTGTAACGACATGGCTGACAAATGCCTTTTATGAGGGATTTGATCGAGGCACACCTTGTGTGGAGAAGCCTGGTTGTTTAGAGGAAAAGCTGAGGAATATGAAAAGTTCAGTGCAAACGTTACTTGACAAAAAGGTGACGCTTTTTGTCGTTTCTAATGAGCTTTTTGATGAACCGCCATATGAAAACGAAGAGGTCGAATTGTACAGGCAAATGCTCGGTACATTACATCAATGGTTCGTTTCTGTCGCCTACGAGGCATATGAAATTAATTATGGTATCGTTAAGAAGTGGAAATAAGTGAGCAATGAATTAGATGTTTAGCAACTAACTTAGTGTTGTGTGCAAGAAAATTGATGATAACTTACAAGAAAGAAGGCAAGGCAATGAAAACTATTTGGCATAGCATATTGCTCGCATTTCAATTTTTTACGGTTTTGCCTGTACATAAAGAGATTCCTCTATCTAAAAAAACAATTACGGGGATGTTCGCCTTTTTACCGTGGATTGGTGCACTTATGGGTGCTGTCGTTGCAGCGATAATCTTTAGTTTATCAGAATGGACATCGAGCAGTGAACTTTTATTAACATTTATGATTGTTGGGCTGTTCGCGTTTTTTACAGGCGGCTTGCATTTAGATGGCTTTATCGATATGGGAGATGCTTATTTTTCGTATCGAGATCGCGAAAAGCGTCTTGAAATTTTAGATGATCCCCGTGTTGGAGCATTCGGTGTTTTGTCTGTCTTATTTTTAGTACTAGGGAAATTTGTTGTGCTTCATGAACTTTTTGTACAGAACAAACTAGCCTTATGGATGCTTGTTTTTATTCCTTTATTGACACGGGTAGGGATGAGCTTTTATTTTCTATCTTTACAATGTTCGAAGGAAAAAGGACTTGCCTATTTTTTTAAAACACAACTCAACCATCGTGTTTTGGCTTGTTTTATGATAATGACCCTATTACTTGCTAGTTGTTGCGTATTTTATGTAATAGGCTTTTCAAGCTTGCCATTCGTGCTTATTACAGTACTTGTCGCTGCCTTTTTATTATTTCGTCAGTTTACAGTACGCAATTTCGGTGGGGTATCAGGAGATTTACTGGGAGCATCCATTGAAGGAATGGAGGTAGTATTATGGGTGACATTGTTACTGTTCGCTTAATGCGACATGCGCCAACTAAAGAAAATCTAGAGAAGCGTTATATTGGCTGGACAGATTCCCCATTAGCAAATGCTACAACGCTTCCTATCCTCAATGATGGTGTAAAAAAGGTATATGGCAGTGACTTACGTCGATGTCAAGAAACGGCATCTTGTTATTTTCCAAACGCTAGCTATATTGCAGATGCGAGATTTCGGGAGTCTAATTTCGGTGATTTTGAATGTAAAACATATGATGAATTAAAGTCGGACATACGTTACTGTACATGGCTAGATAACCCGACTGTTATATCACCACCAAACGGAGAACCGTTTGATTTATTTTGTCATCGGGTGATTGCAGGGTTTTTGGCATTGCCAAAAGACAATGACGATTATTATCTCGTCGTGCACGGTGGAGTTGTACGAGCGTTACTTGTAGCATTTGCACCACAACAAAAGCCTTTCTGGTCATATCAAGTACCACATAATCGAATGTATACATTAACGTTTTCTAGAGCGGCTTGGAAGGAGGGGGCGAGATGCATATCTTTATCGGAGGAGCCTATAATGGAAAAACCGCCTATGTAACACAGTTGCTTAAGGAGCAAAAAATAGCAGTGATAGATGGGTTTATACCAGAGGTTGCACCTACTTGTGATGCATTGATTATTAAAAATCTTGAACAATGGCTCATTAAGCAAAATCTTGAGGAGGATGAGGTGATTGTCGAAAATATTTTGGCAAACCTTAAAACTCTTGAAGAAAGCTGTCCTTTGTATATTATTGTTACCGATATGGGGCGTGGCGTTGTGCCAATGGAAAAACAGGTACGACTATTGCGAGACACTTGTGGTCGTTTGTATCAGGCGTTATTTGCAGAAGCAAGTCAAGTTGACCGTATTTGGTATGGCATTGCAGAACGTATAAAATAATTAAAAGATTAGATACAATTCCCGAGAGGGGCATTCACTATTTTTAGAAAAGAGGAAATGGAATGGATCGACAAAAATTAATGAGTATAACACTCACAGCGATGGTAGCGGCGATTTGTGCTGTTGGTGCAGTCATTAAAATCCCATCAATCGTATCATCGGCTGCATTAGACTCAGCGCCAGCATTTTTGAGTGTAGTGTTTTTGTCACCTGCTCTAGCAGGGACAGCGGGGTTCATCGGACATATTATTACAGCGATGACTTCTGGGTTTCCATATGGACCTTTGCACATTATTATTGCCGCTGAAATGTTTATTGTCGTTTGGATATTTGGTGTTATGCACAAACGAGGCATGCATTTTTGGAAATGGCCAGTAGCACTTTTTCTAAATGGTGTCATTGCGCCAATTCCTTTTTATTTCATTATTAGCCCAGCATTTTTCTGGGGTTCGTTAGCTAGTATTTTCATGGCAACAGTCATTAATCTTGTTATTGTCGCTGTTGTCATGCCTATTCTCTCGAAAGTGTTTGTCCGTAAGGAGGGGCGAGTGAATTGAGAAATGCAGTAAAAGTAGGGGAACTTATTGCCACAACGGACAATGCAGCAGCAATTGGTGAAAAATCACAAGATGTCGTCTTTGCATCTGACAAGTTCACAGCTTATTTAACAGCGCGTGTTACTTTTTTAGAGCAGCTTGCAGCAGGAGCGATACCTATGCATATAATTCTTGCTAACTTTTCGGGTGATGCATCATGGACACGCTATGTCGCGGGAATTGAACAAGTTTTTGAAGAAGTAGGGCTACTTTGTCCTCCGATAGCTGGAAGTTCAGAATCGAACATGCCAACATTGCAATCGGGATTATCGATAACAATGCTAGGTCAGGTACATCAAAAAATACCTGTTCAACGTGAAAAACTGATGTGGTACACGTATGGACTACCACTTGTCGGCAAAGAAGTGCTTGAACAACCTGAAGATGTTGCGCAGCTCCAGCCAATATTTCGTGCATGGCGGGAAGAAATTGTACAGCAAGTTTGGCCAGTGGGCTCGCAAGGACTACAAGCAGAATTTTCACGACTTTTCGGTCATTACGAAGTAAAAACTTTGTTGGATATTGAGAAATCAGCTGGACCTTGTGCTGTAATATTATTAGGCATACATCCAGAAAAAGAGCATTTGGCACAAACATTGTTTACTCGAAATTTCGCAAAGTGCCAGTCACTAAAACAATTCTGAAAATTCATAAATTGTAAAGCCGCAACCCGCAGAAGTAGAGAGGGTTGCGGCTTAGTTTTATGCGCACAGTAAGTAGGTTTTCACGCTACAAGAAGCCAATTTGAGTTACTATGATACAAAAAAATTTTAAGTTCTACGCATATAAGCACGGACCGTAATGGGTGCGAAAATTGCTACAATAACTGCAGCACCGATGAGTGACGCACTTAAATCCCAACCGACAGTGCCACCATTTGTTAGTTCTCTGACAGCAGTGACTAGGTGAGAAATAGGATTGATCTTCACAAACCATTGCAAGAAATTCGGTAATGTTTCAGCTGGTACAAAAGCGTTGGACAAAAACGTCAGCGGAAACAATACGAGCATTGAAATTCCCTGTACACTTGAAGCAGTTCGTGCAATGACACCAAAGAAGGCAAAAATCCAACTCATAGCCCAAGCACAAACGATGACAAGAAGACCTGCTAGCACAACAAAACCTAAACCACCTTCTGGGCGATATCCCATGATATAACCCATCGAAAACGTTAAGACAGTTGCAATTGTATATCGAATCGTATCAGCTAGTAACGCACCAGCCAATGGGGCAATACGTGCAATCGGTAAAGATTTAAACCTGTCAAAAACCCCTTTATCCATATCTTCACGTAATTGAACACCCGTAACGATTGAGGTCGTAATCACTGTTTGCACTAAAATGCCAGGAATAATAACTGGTAAATAACTTTGAACGTCACCAGAGATGGCACCACCAAAAATATACGTAAACATTAAAGTGAAAATAATCGGCTGTAATGTTACATCAAATAATTGTTCAGGTGTGCGTCTAATTTTCAAAATACCGCGATAAGCCATTGTTAATGAATTATTTAGTGATTGACGGAAGCTCGTTCTGTTGGGCAGCTGGCGTACGCCATGTTGTTTTATCATTGAATTTTTCATCGTTTTGCACCACCTACCTCATTAGCCTCTGAAAAAGTATTGTCCTGTACACCATGACCAGTAATCGTTAGAAATACCTCATCTAATGTGGGCTTTTGCACACTCATCTTGTCTAATAAGATTCCTTTTTGTCTGAGCGCAATAAGTAAATCTGTAACAAGGTCCGCGTTCGTCATTGGGGCGGTTATCTTTCCGATACTAGAAGTCATCGTTGAAGGAACTTTAAGTACATGTTCAATTATTTGACGAGCATTACTAATATCGTTTGGATTTTGAATGCTTAAATGCAGTGATGAAGTACCGACTGATGTTTTTAGTTCATCGACCGTTCCTTCAGCAACCACTCGACCATGATCAATAACAGCTATTCTGTCTGCCAATTCATCGGCTTCTTGAAGGTACTGAGTTGTTAAAAGTACGGTAGAGCCCATATCTACCAATCGACGAATGGTATCCCACATTTGATTACGTGTTCGTGGATCTAATCCAGTTGTTGGTTCATCTAAGAAAATTAATGGAGGCTGAGCGATGAGACTTGCTGCTAAATCTAATCTTCGGCGCATACCTCCAGAGAAATTTTTCAATGGACGTTTTGCAGCATCTGTTAAACCAAATTCTTCTAACAGTTCAGCAGCTTTCCACCGTGCATCAGCACGCCCTAGTCCGAGTAGTCGAGAGAAAATAATTAAATTTTCTGTAGCACTAAGCGACTCATCTACTGAAGCATATTGACCTGTCACCCCGATCAATTGACGAACAATATGGGGTTCCTTCACCACATCATAGCCGAAGATGCGTGTTGTACCAGCATCCGCGCGTAAAAGGGTTGCCAGCATTCTAATTGTTGTTGTTTTGCCTGCGCCATTTGGACCAAGCACACCATATATACTGCCAGCACGAACGTTTAAATCTACACTGTCAACAGCACGATGATCGCCAAAATTTTTAATTAAACCTTTTGCTTCGATGGCCCATTCTGGGTTGCGCAATATTCCTGCTCTGTTGTTCATTTCTTCCAAAATTATTCCTCCTTCATAAAGTTACAGTAAGTTTTGCATAGTAATGAACTTTCATAGAAAAAGACCTTCTTTTATTTCAAAAAATTGTTCATAAACGGATAATACATTAAGTTTATGAACTGAATATTAACTGAGAAATAATATTGAAGATGATTATTTTTTGTAATTTTTTTTGATGCAGGAAACGATGTAAAAAAGGGGGTATCGTTTATTAAGCAGAGGTATATATTACGTGACTCGAAAAATTATGTGCCAATTGGGAATGATTTTCAGTTATAATGAATAGCGAATGTGATTTACAAGGAACGGAGACGAAAGAATGCAGGCAGTTAGACAGTTAGGGCGCTTTTTAGGGCCTTATAAATTTTTTACGCTTATTGCACCTCTTTTAATGGTGCTTGAGGTAACGATGGATTTAATCCAGCCAACTATTATGCAACATATGATTGATACAGGGATTGCGAATAATGACAATCCATATGTATTTAAAATGTTTATTTTCATGCTTATAAGTGCTGTACTTGGATTAGTAGGGGGGCTGGGGTGCTCTATTTATAGCTCGAAGGCAGCCATTCATTTTGCCTCTGATATACGTCAATCTTTATATGAGAAAATGATGACCTATTCGGCAAAAGAACGGGATGCGTTTACTACTGGGAAGCTGATTACGATTTTAACAAGTGATGTGGAAAGTATTCAGCGTGCGTTTATGATGACGCTTCGTATTTTTGTACGTGGACCATTGTTATTTATTGGTGCGGTGGTCATCGTGTTTGTAACGGCACGCGAGTTATTTTCAATATTGCTTGTAATTGTACCAATCTTAATTATCGCAATGTATTTTTTCACTAAGTATTCTGGTGTTTTATATCGTAAAGTACAGGAGGCAATTGACGGCGTAAATACGAAGCTGCAGGAGAATTTAGCAGGAATTCGTGTTGTAAAGGCTTTTCGTCGTGAAAAACATCAAGTAGAGCAATTCGGAGGTCTAAATGATGCACTTACAAAACGTTTTATTACGGCTGAACAAATTGTAGGTGTGCTCGTACCGTTTACAATGTTTGTAGTGAACCTCGGAATTGTTGCAGCACTTTGGCTTGGTGCTATTAAAGTTGAAGCAGGCACATTGCAAGTTGGTGTAATTCTCGCTTTTATTAACTATTTAACAATTATTTTAAATGGACTAATGTCTTCTAGTATGGTGTTAATGCAAATTGCTCGTGCACTTCCATCTGGCGAGCGTATTGTGGATGTTCTGAACAAGGAAGTAGCAGTGCAAGAAGCAGCACAGCCAATTACTTCGTCTATTCAAGGAACAATCGAATTTCAAAATGTAAGCTATCGTTATTATGAAACGTCAGAAGATGTATTAAAAAATATAACGTTTTCGGTGAAGGCAGGGCAAACAGTTGGACTCATTGGTAAAACGGGTAGTGGTAAATCGACGCTTGTAAAGCTATTACCACGTCTATTTGATCCGACTAGTGGTAGCATTCTGCTTGATGGTAAACCGCTGAATCAATATGCATTGAACACATTACGTGAACATATCGGATTTACCTCTCAAAAAGCGCTACTCTTTTCTGGCTCAATTGAAAAAAATATTCGTCTCGGTAAGGAAGCAGCGACACAAGAACAATTAAATCAGGCTCTCGAAGGGGCATGTGCATCTGAATTTGTTGAGAAGCTTGAACGAGGGCTAGCGCATGAGCTATCACAGGGTGCAACGAATCTATCGGGTGGCCAAAAGCAACGGTTAGCCCTTACACGAGCATTTGTCAGACAGCCAGCTATATTAGTTTTGGACGATACCACATCTGCTCTTGATAGCGCTTCTGAAAAGCATGTGCAGCAGGCGATAAGCGAACATTTTCAAGAAACAACAACATTTATCGTCGCGTCGAAAATTACTTCCATCCAACAGGCAGATCTTATTTTAGTGTTAGAGGATGGCCAAATTGTTGGTCAAGGTACGCATCAGCAATTATTACAAAGTAACCAACCTTACCAAGCAATCTACGCTTCACAGCAAAAGGCTGGTGAACAACAATGAGTCAAAATCAACCAAAGCAAATGAATTTTGGACGTGGGCCACGTATGGGTGGACCTGCTGAAAAGGCAAAAAACCAAAAAAACACAATATTACGTGTATGGCAATATGTCAGACAACAAAAAGTAGGGCTGTTCTTTTCGATATTTTTTGTTATCGCCTCTACATTTTTAAGTTTGGCAGGACCTTATTTGATCGGACATATTGTTGATGATTATATTATGAAAAAGCAAGTTGCAGGTACGATACGACTCGGTATTGTGCTAGCTTGTATTTTTACAGTAGCATCAATTTTCACTTGGCTACAAACCTATGTCATGATTCAAGTGGCGATGAAGACAATTCGTACATTACGCCTGGAACTATTTAAAAAACTGCAAACATTAACACTGAAATTTTTCGATCAACGTGCACTTGGTGATTTAATGAGTCGTGTAACGAATGATATTGATAATTTAAATACAGCATTGGCACAAAGTGTGACTCAGATCGTGTCGTCTATTTTAACAGTAATCGGTGTTAGTATTGCGATGTTCTCACTTAGCTGGCAATTAGCCATTGTGACACTAATCATTATTCCTTTAATTGTTTTCACTACAAAGCAAATTGTTAAACGTAGTAGTAAAAACTATGCAGCACGTCAACGTGATTTAGGCAAACTGAATGGAACAATTGAGGAAATGATTACGGGAGCGGAGGTACTTACACTTTTCGGTAAAGAGCAACAAACGATTGAATCGTTCCGTAACCAAAATAACAACCTACGCGACTCAGCACAACGCGCAGAAATTACATCAGGCTTATTAGGTCCAATCAATAACTTTATGAATAATTTAGGGCTAGCTATTGTAATCGGTACTGGTGCATTTTTAGCGGTCAAAGGGGTAGTGACAGTCGGGATAATCGCGGCATTTGTCACATACACGCGTCAATTTTTCCGTCCATTGAATCAGCTGTCGAATTTATTGAATACGTTCCAATCAGCAATCGCGGGGGCAGAACGAGTATTTGAAATTTTAGACGAACCATCGGAAGTAGCCGATAAAAAGCATGCAATTGATAGTCGAAGCTTGAAAGGGGAAGTTGCATTTCATCAGGTTTCCTTTAGCTATTTGCCTAATCAACCTATTCTAAAAAATATTAATTTCCATGCTAAGGCAGGGGACACCATTGCACTTGTTGGTCCGACTGGCTCAGGGAAAACAACGATAATTAACCTACTAACTCGTTTTTATGATGTGGATGCTGGTGAAATTCTTATTGATGGTCATAATATTGAGGACTACAAGATGGCAACGATTCGAGAGCGCGTTGGGGTCGTGTTACAAGATACTTATTTATTCACTGGTACTATTCGCGAAAATATTCGCTTTGGTAAGTTAGATGCTTCGGATGCAGAGGTGGAGGAAGCGGCAAAAATTGCGAATGCGCATAATTTTATAAAGTATCTCCCAGCGCGATATGATACAGCTGTGCAGGCAGGCGGTGCTAATTTAAGTCAAGGGCAACGACAGCTGATAGCCATTGCTCGTGCCATTTTAGAAAATGCTGATATTTTAATATTGGATGAAGCGACATCTAGCGTAGATACGCAAACAGAGGTCGATATTCAAAAAGGGTTACAGCATTTAATGCGTGGTCGCACTAGCTTTGTCATTGCACACCGTCTGAAAACTATTGAAAACGCCGATCAAATTTTAGTTATTCAACAAGGTGAAATTGTTGAACAAGGTAATCATCAGCAACTAATGCAAAAACAAGGGATATACAGAAACCTTCAGCAAAAGTTACTTTTAGAAAAAGATGAGCTAAATTTATAAGACAATACAAGTTTCATGAGAAAATATTTATTTTTTCATGAAACTTTTTCCATTGTCGGATTGTCTAACTACAAATTGTGTTGCACGTTACATTTTAAAAAAATAAAAATATTTCTCTGTTATAAGGTGTGCACAATTGCAATCACGAGGCTTCATGGATGGGGGGCGAGCAAAGTGATAAAAGCGCAGAAGGATGCTTGTTTATCAAAAGCGATGACACAGTATGGCGATTACTTAGTGCGCGTGTGCTATACATATGTACAAAACTGGGCAGTAGCCGAAGATTTAGTGCAAGATACATTTGTAAAATATTATGAAAAAATGGACCAGTTTCGAGAAGAAGCATCTGTAAAAACGTATTTATATCGTATTGCTATTAATCATTGTCATAATTATTTATCTAGTTGGCGTTATAAAAAAATACAAGTAATTGATTATTGGAATAAATTTACTGGAAATGAAATGAATCCAGTTATTCAAGTGCTTGCAAATGAGTCCGATACTATGTTAATTGCTGCCATTGAAAAGCTACCTACAAAATACAAGGATGTCTTATTATTATTCCACTTTGCAGAATTATCGTTAAATGAAGTTGCTGAAGCGTTAAAGATGAAAGAAAATACAGTTAAGACAAGGTTAAGAAGGGCACGTCAATTAATTGGCCTGACACTACAAGAGGAGGGATTTGAATATGGATCAGATTCGTAATGTTATTAATACTGTGTATAAAGAAGGTACGTTTTCAATAGACAATCAAACAAAAACCTTTCGAAAAATCCATCAGCAAAGAAAAAGCTCCCTAACCCCTGTTTTATTAACGGTATTCTTAACAGTAAGTCTGGTTATAGGACTAGATGTGCTTTTATTTAAAATCGAACAAATATCACCCGATACGCCTGTAATATCTGGCTCTGCATTGTACTCCGAAAAATCTGGTAAGGAAAAAGACTATACAGTTCTCCAGCAACCTTGGATGATGGCTGGGGTAGTAGCAATTGCTATTTCAGGTTGCTTTGCACTCTATGCGCTACGTAAAAAGTGGCTATGGTGGTTGTTGCTTTGTGCAATCATTATAATAACAATTGTTGGAAATATGTCTGAACGCATTGGCTATCGCTATTATGTAGCAAATGAAGCCGATATCGTAAATACTTTGCAATCAGGGGTATGGCCCATAGGAAATACCGATGATTTACGTCTATTTGACACGATTACCATCAATCAATATCGTATGAGTTATTTTTCTACACCTAGTATGCAAGGCATTGCTTTTTTCAAGCATGATAGTAAAGGTTATAAATTGGATCACTTTTTTTTAAACTCGGACGACACAATGCAAGTTATGGCGGTACCGAACATTCAATATATTGTAATTCCGCTTGTGAAGCAAAATACCATTAAGAAGTTAATCATAAACATCAATGACGAACAGATTGAATTGGCTGTAAATGCTAATCGTGCACAACTAGTTGCAGTACCTTACCACTCGAATGTCGATTTATCAGCCGTCACAATACGAGCTGTTCACCAAAACGGTACTGTTGACGATTTATATGAACAAACAGACATTTATATTGCGCCAGACAGTGAATAGCTAATCATTTACTGAACCCTTCTTCTTGAACACTGCAAAAGTGACAAGATGAAGGGTTCAATTTTTGCAAGTAGCAGCATATAGATGGATGGGAATGAAAAAGCAGATGGCTACGTCTTAGGTCTTAGTCGAAGTTAAAGCTAAAGGTCGTTTTTATATATCCTAATTCAGATAAAATGGATTTAATGGAAGAATATATAGTGGGAGGAAATAAAAGTGAAAAAAATTTTATGCTTTGCTTTAATGGTTAGCGCTTCGTTAATAGTTTTAACTGGTTGTTCTTCTTTTGTTCCCGAGAAAGAAAAAGAAGATACTTTTTCGGTTAAAAAGGATGATGCGAAGAAATTAGATGTAGAAATTAATCTTGGTGTCGGTGAAATGACGGTTGCAAAAGGTGCAACGGAATGGATGGAAGGAAGCGCTCAATATAACATAAAAAAATTAGCGCCAAAAGTACACTACAAACAACGCGGGAAAACCGGTGATTTAGTCATTGAGCATAAAGGATCTACTAAAGTTAGAATTGGCAATATAAAAAACGTTTGGGATATCGAACTGAATGAAGATATACCGATGGATCTTTCGGTAGAGACAGGTGCATCAAAAGCAAGGCTGGATTTAAGAGGTCTAAAGCTTGAAAATTTAGATATTGAAACGGGTGTAGGAGATCTATACGTTGATTTAGGTGGTGAATGGAAAGAAAGCTTTGAAACGAATATTGAAACGGGTGTTGGTCAAACTACGGTTATTTTACCTTCAAAAGTCGGCGTAAAAATTACAACTGAAAAAGGAATTGGCTCCATCAATCTTGAGGGCTTTATTGCTAAAGGGAAAGGGGTTTATGTAAATGAAGCGTATGAACAAGCCGACGTTATACTAGACATAAACTCTGAAATAGGCGTAGGCGATATTACATTTAAATTGGATAAATAAGTACTTTCTATATAGTTTTAAAATTGTGCGTCAAATACATCAGGTAAATTGTATTTGACGCTTATTTTGTGTTAGCTTAAAAGAAGCAACAGAGATTGAAGGAGCGAACGTATTGAGAACTTTTACATATAAGCTACCCGCATCGATTGAATCGACAGAGTTAGTTCAAATAGTGAATGAGAAAGGGAACATATCTTCAAATGTACAACGGATTTACTCTAATGGGCTGAAAAAGGCTTTTGACCGTATGATGGATTATCGGTATTTTGTACAATTCGATGTAAGCGCAGTGGATGGGCAACGTCTTTTTACATGTAAAAAAATATCCCGACGGGGGCGTGTTCATTTTAAAGGGAAGGATATTGTAACAGGCAAAGATTATATGATTGCTTATGATGGCTGGCAAATTATGATTCCTGATTTAATCATAACAGATGGTCAACATAAAATAATGCTGAATAAGGAAATGGAGGACTGGTCACTGTTTACATTGAATGAACAGCCGATTGCACGATGGCAAGCAGTTTATCAAGAAACACATTTTGATATTACGCTTCAAATTGAAGAAACAAGCCCGATTCAGCACGAAGCTTTTTTTATTGCAATAGGACAGGCTGTCTTATTTGTCGGTGCATAGTATGTTAAATGATAAAACTGCCGTTGACTTTCGCTACTGGCGCATGCTTTCCACTTAGCTACAATCTGTAATGTATGTCGAAACCCGCTCCAGTCAGTATAATTGTTTGAGTGCCTGGCACTTACCCGTGGCGCCTACTGCATCAAGTGTGAACTTGATGCCTTTTATCTATATTGTGAACAGCTCTCATTATGGGAGCTGCTTTTTTATTGAATGTCGGGGTTAATCATAGGAAATTCACTGTTATAATGTTAAATATAGTATAAACTGTATTCGCTAGTTTCGAGATTCTAAATTGAAAATTTGAACACAAACAAAGGTGTGAAGAAAAAGAGTTTTAGGTACATTTTCTTGAGGAGAGAGTGGAATGAAGAAAAAGCCGATTTACGTTGAGATTGATATGCAAGCATCAATTGAAGATGCATGGAAATATACCCAAAATCCGAAGCTCCATGAGCAGTGGGATTTGCGTTTTACTAAAATTACATATGAAGATAAAAAGTTTCCAAATGAACCACAACGCTTTACCTATGAAACGAAGGTTATGCCTGGTTTAACAGTAAGTGGTTGGGGAGAAAGCAAAGGGGAGCATATGAAAAAAGATGGTACGAAAATTTCTTCTTTGCATTTTGGAACTCCCCAGAAAATATCGCCAATTGCAGAGGGAAAAGGATACTGGAGGTATATCCCTAAAGAGCAAGGGGTAACATTTTTAACGCAATATGATTATGAGGTGCGTTATGGGAAACTTGGAAAACTATTAGATTTTACGTTTCGTCCACTAATGGGGTGGGCAACAGCACTCAGCTTTGACGTATTAAAAAGATGGTTAGAGAAGGGAGAAAAACCAAGTACCCAATATGTTCGCTTCTTTTTAACCATGCTTATTAGTTTATTCTTTTGCATTGTTTGGTTGTACCATGGCCTTGTACCAAAGGTGATGATTCAGCATCCTGAAGAAGTAATGATGGTAAAGGAATCACTTTCCATTCTGAATGGTGCCACAACAACGACAAGTGACGCCAATCTAAATAATGAGACTTTTCTAGTTTTTTGTATTGGTATTGCAGAAATGATTTTTGCGCTTTGCTGGTTATTACCGAGAGGGAAGCGGATGCTCTTTCGGTTACAAATTATTTTGTTTCCATTATTAACGTTCGGCGCAGTACTTGTAAATACAAATATTGCGATGGCGCCATTTAATCCAGTGACCTTTAATGGCGCATTATGGGTACTATCCATTGTCGGGTTTATTCTTAGTAAAGATTTACCTAGTGCGAAAAGTTGTAAACGAAAGCGAGGGGAAAATGGATGACTATTTACCAAACATTATTAGGTGAGGATTTTAAAAAACTTCATCCGAAACTGCAACAACGCTATGCATTACCATTAAATCAAACGTTTTATGCAAAAGGTGTTATGCAAAGCATAGAATCAGGTGCAAAATGGATGCGTCCTTTTTATATGATTGCTGCAAGGTTTAAGTTTTTATTTCCCGAATCAGGAAAGCATATCCCATTTACAATAAGCAATACTTGTCGCCAATTGCCCAATGGAGAACTAGAAGTAAAATGGAAACGAACTTTTTTTATGACTAAAAAAACAAGGCATTTTGATGCAAGAATGACGGTAGATCCGGTCAAAAAAGTTGTAAAGGATTATTTGGGCTCACCAGCTCTTTTCTATTCTGACTTATTTTTTTCTGTAACACGAGAGGGAAAATTAGTAATACGGTCTGGCGCACAGCGTTTTGTTATGTCTAAACTAGAATGTAAAATTCCTAAAATGTTAGAAGGGCGTGTAATCGTCGAGGAAGGCTATGATGATAACAGAAATGTTTTTACAATTCATGTATATATTCATAATCCACTTTTAGGGAGGTTAATGATGTATGCTGGCGAATTTACGCAAAAATCTCTTTAGTCCTGTGTTATTAATTGGTTGGGTACTCATAATCATCTGCTACCTGTATAGTAAGCAACCCGATTATTTGATTTTGCTTACATTTGCTCAACTTGTATTAGTCCCTGCTATGTTAAAAATGGTTGTTGCTTTCGATAAAAAAGGTCATGTAATTATAATTGCGATGATGCTTGCTGTAACATTATTACGTTGGTTAGCTGATAGTGAGTTAGCAATTTACTTAGCTGTTGTGTATGTTCTTTATACAGCGTTTATTGCATTACAGGGTTTGACACGATTTTTACAGCGAGGTTTTACGAATACCGCTGAAATCGCTATAGATATTGGGCTCATATATATATTTATTGGAGGACTATGGTTTTTTGCTTATATTGCACAGATTGATACAGGATTTTCGCCGTTAATTACGTGGTTAACTGCAATCCACTTTCATTATTCTGCATGTTTATTAGCTATTTCTATTGGTTTGTTTGGAAGGATACATAAAAGTAAAGGATACAATATCGTCGTTTTGATTTTATTGACAGGTCCAATGCTTGTTGCACTCGGAATTACGTTTTCAACAATCATTGAAATTGTGTCAGTTGCGCTTTACATAGGTGCTATCTATTGGCTGTTTCCACTTTCGTTGAAGACAAGTTTGCCTAGAAGACAGGGTCTCTTGTTGCGGATTTCATATGGTTCATTATGTTTGACAATATTATGGTCCTTACTTTACGCATTTGGTAATTTAACTGGCATAATTCTTATCAGTATACCTGATATGCTAACATTTCATGGCTTAATGAATTGCTTGCTGTTTGGATTAGTCGGCGTAATCGCATGGGGCTTAGAAGTCCCGAAATCTACCAATCAACCATTTACTTTTCCAGTAAGTCGTATACGGGAAAAATTACATACAACAGGAGATGCCCATGCAGGTTTAGTTGATGCACTTCAAGATTTTGTAGATACGCGTAAGCTTCCTCAAGTCATTCCTCATTTTTACGAACAAACAAACTGTTATCGACTAAATGCTTCCGTACAATGGCGGACATGGTTTAAACCACTAGCGTTTATTTATCAAGGTATAAGTCGTTGGATGCAGCAGCTTAATTTACCTTTGACAAGCAAGCAAGTAGAGATGAATGGCATTATTGTCAAAGTAGATGAACGACAAGATGGTCGACATGCCCCACGTGCATGGATTCGAAAAATCGATGAGCAAACAACTTTTGTGGCCATATATTCACAACATACGACAGCTCAAACAACGTATATGAATATTGCATTACCGCTTCCTTTTTCAACAATGATAGGTATTTTATATGTATATGAAAAAGATGGGAAATTACATATAACAAGTTCCCGAGGAGGGGATGCAGGCATCTATTTAGCAATGAAACACTATGTATTTAAACTGCCTTTAAATGAGCATTTTACTATTAGTGCTAAAAATGAGACAACATTATCTGCTGTTCATACGATGAGCATTTTTGGACTGCCTTTTTTACGTATAGATTATCAGATCGAACAAAAATAAGAGGACCCATAAATCTCCCATTTCATTTTGAAAATGAAATGGGAGATTTTATTTTGTAGCTATAATACCATCAAAAACGGGTGAAAAGTCTTAGTATTATCCCTCATTTATAATCCAATAGGGAAAACAAATTGTAAAAAGGATGCTGAAAAACACAAAGAAACTACTAATTTATTCAATTTTATATAAGAAAAATTCTAAAATCATCCTAAAACAAATGAAAAATGGTAGATTACTAATATTGTGCAATAGAGTTAAAATTTCTTGATTGTAAGCAAAGATTTTTTTCGGTTTAAAAAAGTTTTATATTATATTTCATTAGCAAAGTGAAGGGGATTAAAATATGACTTTAAAAAAGGGGAGATTGAATAATGCACTTTAAATCTATTGGCAAAAGAATTGTTTTTGCATTTAGTATTGTAGTAGCAGTTATTGTTTTCTATATTAGTTTTAATTTTTATGAAATCTCGCAAAGTAATAAGGCAACTGAACAAATTGTAGATGAGGAATTACAATTATTAATAACAGATTATGAGTTAGCATCAACAATTGGTTTACGGATTGCGGCAGCACGTGGATATGTGTTATCTGGTAATGAAAAATATATAAATATTTATAATGAAAACGTAGAAAGAGCACTAGAAAATGAACAAAAACGTTTATCTATTTCGGAATCATCGGAATTTACCAAATATGCGGAAATGGCAAAAGAATGGAGTAGCTATGTCCAAAAAGAAGTATTTGATGTATATGACAAAGGAAATGTGGAATTAGCTGTACATAATTTAGCGGCAATGGATACAAAAGCTACAGAAATTCGTGAAGGTTACGAAGGTTTAGCAGAACAACGAAAACAATCCATTAATGCGGTAGGGGATTCCCTGCTTACGTCAGGTGAGCGTAAGCAAACAGCAAGTATTATCGTTGGACTACTTATAGTCGTCATTGCAATTATTACAGCGCTAATTAGTGCGCGTCTTATTTCGAAGCCGATTATTTTAATTACTAAACGCATGCAACGCATTACAGAAGGTGTTTTAAGTGAGCCTGCATTAATTGTAAAAACAAAGGATGAAATAGGGCAATTAACAGAAGCGACAAACACTATGTCTCAAATCTTAAATGATTTGTTAAAGCATATTCAATCTGTTTCAAATGAAGTGGCTACACACAGTGAGGAATTAATGCAATCAGCTACAGAGGTAAAAGAAGGTACAGAGCAAATCGTTGATACGGTTGCAGAAATAGCGAGTGGAACAGAAGTGCAAGCGAGTAATGCTTCTGATGTTGCGACAAGCATGACTGACTTTTCAACGAAAGTAACGGACGTCAACCAAAGTAGTAAGGATGTCTATCAGTTTTCTGAATCTGTGATGAAGTTAACCGAAGAAGGTAAAGAGCATATGGAAGCTTCTACACAGCAAATGATGACCATTGACTTTATTGTGAAGGATTCGGTTGAAAAGGTTGACGAGCTAAATAAACAAACACAAGAAATCTCTAAAATTATTGCGGTCATTCATGAAATTGCAGCACAAACAAATTTATTAGCGCTAAACGCTGCAATCGAAGCGGCACGTGCTGGCGAGCATGGTAAGGGCTTTGCCGTCGTAGCAGATGAAGTACGAAAACTTGCTGAACAAGTATCTGCATCCATTAATGAAATCACGACTATTATTAAAATAATTCAAGATGATTCCATGACTGTCACAGCATCTTTAGAAAAAGGCTATGGAGAGGTTGCAAAAGGAACAACCCAAATCGTTTCCACTAATGAGACATTTAGTGACATTGCCAATGCTGTTTATTCCATGTCATCTAGCATTGTCCAAATGTCTACTAAGTTAGAGGAAGTTGTTCAAAGTACGATGGATATTAATAAATCAGTTGATGAAATTGCTGCTGTTTCAGAGCAATCAGCAGCTGGAATTCAAGAAACCTCTGCAACGATTGAACAAGCTGCTAGCTCTATGGATGAAATTAAAAATAGTTCAAGTAATTTAGCGGAAATGGCAGAAAATTTAAATGACCTAGTTGGTAAATTTAAATTATAAAAATGATTAAACCAATCGGATTTCATACTTTCATCACAATTAGGAGCTATACTGTTGTAATGGAAGGTGGAGTAAAATTGAGAAAATATATACTATTAATATTAATGAGTGCACTTCTTATGGCGCCTGCAGTAGCCTCTGCGCATACGATGGACAAAAGTATGCTTTATACAGATGTTTCTGCAACTTCAGCGAATCTAGAAGAAATCATGGTCCTTCAAAGTATGGGGCTTATTGGTTATAATGGTGTCGACATGGCACTAAACCCATCTGAAAACTTATCCCGTAAAGATTTTGCAGCTTGGATAGGAGCTTTTTTCGGTCTTGAAGGTTCAACAGTGGAAGAGCTTGCCCAAGCAGCAAAAAATGAAGAATATGTCTCTTCACTAGAGGGAGACATTACGTATAAAGAAATTAATACAGCATTACTGCATAATAAATATGAATTTGAAAAACCAGATGCAACGTTGACAAAAGAAGAGTATATTACCTTTTTATCTGAAAACTTAGATATGGATATGGGTGGACATACTTTACTTCAAATGGGTGGTTTTTCTTATGGCCCAACTGGAACAATTGAAGATGTCGTAACAGGAGATAACATGGGCGTTATCGTTGATGGCAAAACGTATATGTTATCAGGTCATCCTCGTATTTTTGCTGATTCAACTGACCCTGAAAGCTGGATTGGTCAAAACTTAGAAAAATCTATTTTGACGACGAGCGGTGGTCACCATCATGGACATGAACAACAGACATCAGATGCACCAACAATACAATACATTCAAATTGTTTCGACAACACAACAAACAACGGAAGATACAACAAACAAGTATGAAGGAACGTCAACACTCCGAGAAGATCAGCAAAAGAATGAAGGAAGCGATAAAACTTCAACTAGCTCAAGTATGATATGGATTATTGCAGTCATTGCACTAGTCGCAGTGATGATAGCAATATTCTTTATGAAACGAAAAAAATAATGTAGCAAAAAACCAGTAATAGGCGAATGTATCGCTTTATTGCTGGTTTTATTTTTTATTTTTACTATTGTTACATAAAAATATCAGTTGATACTATTGCCATTTCTTTTGAGTTGAAGCCAACATCATATATATTGTAAATTATTTGTACAAAATTGAATAACAGGTAGTTCAATGGGTATATAAATAGGATGTAGAGGGATTGAAACAAAAAGATCGGAGGCATGTGGATGGCAACACTTGTTGTAAAAAGGAGTATAATGCATCGTTATCAAAATATTAACCAGGCGCTGCAGGATGCTGAAGTAGGAGACTTTATAGAAATAAGGGATGGCGTTTACGAAGAAAGTATAGAGATATCAAAAAGGTTAACGATTTACGGTAAAGGTGATGTCACAATTAAAGGTAGTGTATTTGTTCGCTATCAAACACATGTAGAAATGCGTAATCTCCGTTTTAGTCAAGGTCAGGGAATTTATATTAAAGGTGATTTACAGCTTGAAAACTGTGTAATTGAGCAACAAAGGGTGAGCACGCAAGTTACAGTTAACTTTGGAAGTCTGTTGATGAAAAATGTCGATATAATAGCAAGTCCATCCAATCAAATTGGACTTAGAATTGATAATGGATCTAGCGTGATGCTTTCAGAGTCTTCGATACAACAACATACCAAGGCTCAAATTATTATACAAAATAGTGAAATAGCAATGTCAAAATGTTTGTTGCTAGAGGGTGCGATGAATGGAATTTTTGCCATTAGAAATGTAAAAATGACGATAGAAGATTGTGAAATCCATGGGCACAAAAAAACACAAATTGTTGGAGCTTCGAGTACAATCAATATGCTAAATACAGTAATTCACGGAGGAAAGGATTTAGGTATTCAAGTAATTAGTGGTTCTGACTTAACAATGGATCATTGTGAGATTAAACATCATATAGGAACAAATGTGGTAGTTCATGAAAGCAAAATGGTTGCGACAGATAGTATCATTGCATACGGACAAAGTAACGGATTATATATAGGGGAAAAATCAAAGGCAATTATCTATGATTGCCAGATTTATAAACATGTAAAGCCACAATTGTTTATTGAAAATAGTAAAGCTGAGGTTCGGAAATGTCATGTGAAAAAGGGAAGTACAACAGGAGTTACGATTTTCAATGAATCCGATGTAATAATGACTGAATGTGATATCCAACACCATACACAATTCCATGTTATTGTAGACGCAAGTGGGCTTGTAGTCGATCAGTGTAAAATACATTTTGGGCAGACGGGCGGAATTTATGGCAACGACCATGCGAAGATTACCATAAAAAATTCACGTATACAGAAATTTGAAAGCCATCATATTTATATAAATAATGCACGTCTTTTTGCGAATAATTGTACTTTTAAACATATTGTAGGGAACGGTATTACGTGTATTGATGCAATTGTGGAAGTAGTGGATAGTAAGTTTTTACAATGTCAGCAAAGTCCTTATTCGATTTTTTGGTCTGATAAGTCAATGGGACGTATCCAAAATTGTGCAATCGATGAAACAGATAGAACTTTTTTAGCGATGACCAATCAATCACTTCTCGAAATCGTCAACATGAGTTTAGCGCATATGAAAACAGTAGCTATTGTACAAGAACAAAGTCAGCTCTATATACGTGGGCAATATAAAGATAGTCAATGCCAAAGAGATAGCTCCTCAAGAATCAGCCGTCCAACCACGCAGCCTGTAACATCAGAAAAAATACAGCGATCTGTTGACAGTTTCAGTACATGTAATAGTAGCAATGGAAAAAAATGAAAAAGGGTAGCACAAGTAGTTTCAAAAGAATTTTGAAATTACTTTTTTGTATGTCAATAAACGTATATTTAGCCCTAACACGCTTCATTTTTAATAAGCAAAATTGCTATAAGAATGTAAAGCAGCGAATACATTAAATATTTGGTCAATACGAGTGAAAATACTTGAACATTACTTTTTTTTGATGCAAAATATTGACAAAGATTACTGGATTTCGACAATTAAAGTATTCTTTTTTACAAGTATATTGTCATTCTTAATTATTGCCTAAGATAGTATTATTTTAGAAAACCTTGTTAATTTATTGGAATTATGGAATAAAATATTTGTAATATTATATACAATATAATAATAAGAGTTGCTAAAGAAGAATATATTATTAGAAAATTTAGTTTTTAGATTGATTATTTCGTATGTTATATCCTATAATTAGTAAAAATGGTTCATTAATAATAATGCTTGTCTTGAGTACTAGAACTTGGATAATGTTTTTGGAATAGTGAATTATTTTTGAAATATGAAATGGGGTGATTAAAGATGTTTGGGCTTTCGAAAGAAGAAATTATGTTGATGCTGAAGAAGGTTGAACTAGCAGATAACCAAAAAAGTGCAATAGCTGATATTTTTCATCAAAATAATCTGCGAATTGAACAACAGTTAGCATTTATTATCCATCTAGTAATAGATGAGCGCGAACGAAATACTTCAAACAATACATATTTAAATTAATTTAGAGTGTTTTTGTCGAAGGCTTGCAAAATATGTCCAGACAAAACAATAAAAATTTGTCCATATAAAGTGAACTTATATATATATTTATCGAAAAAATCACAGTGAAATGTAACTGTGATTTTTTTATGTATCAAAATGGTAATTATTGAAACTTTTAGGTTTTGTAAACGTAAAAATTATATAGGAAACTTACAGGGACGGACACGCAATAATACGAAAAGCTTTGCTGCTGAAAATGTAAAGCAATTATCTAGTAGAACAATCGAATATCAGTTTCAAAGCATTAAATTCAACCATAGCCCAAACGTAAGTAGACATCGGAAAAAATTATCGTGGTATAGGAGGTTAATTATATTGACAATTTTACAAAGGCTTATTGAACAGGCAAAGCACCCAAATGGGTTAATAGGGTCAATAATGCTACGTATTATGAATGTTGCTCACCGTGGAATGACTTCTTGGTTAATCGAAAGTGGTGCAATCAAGAATGGAGATATTGTTTTAGATATAGGATGCGGTGGTGGAAAAACAATTCAAGCATTATCTAGAGTTAATCACCATGGAAAAATCTATGGAATTGATTTTTCCGCACAAGCGATACGAAATGCAACGAAAGTAAATCACAAAGATGTCGCTAGTGGCAAAGTAATTGTAAAACAGGCAAGTGTTTCTAATATTCCTTATCCAGATGCTTATTTTGATAAAATAATAGCATGCCAAACACATTATTTTTGGCAAGACTTTGCGGAGGATGTTAAAGAAGTATTTAGGGTTTTAAAAAAAGATGGTCAGTTTATTATCATTTCAGAACTTTATAAAATCAATTATCATAGAGAGGACTATAAGACCAATAAAGAAATAAGACAGCTATTTGACCACGTAGGTTTTCAATTTGTGAATATACAAGAACATAAGAGAAATGGCTGGCTTTATATAATGGGCACGAAATAGTCCGATAAAAAATACAATGGAGGTTGAATGATGAAAAGATGTGAATGGGTGAAGTTGGACGAGCCGTTATACGTAGATTATCATGACAAGGAATGGGGTGTGCCAGTTTATGACGATCAACATTTATTTGAGATGCTATGTTTAGAAGGAGCACAGGCTGGACTTAGCTGGTGGACCATTTTACAAAAAAGAGAGGGCTACCGTGAAGCTTTTGATAAGTTTGATGCTTCCAAAATCGTCACGTATTCAGAAGATAAGTTAGCTGAACTAAAAGAGGATCAGCGGATAGTGCGCAATAAACTTAAAATAGCTAGTGTCGTAACGAATGCGCAAGCTTTTTTAAAAATACAACAACAACATAAATCATTTTCTGATTACATATGGTCCTTTGTAGATCATCAGCCTATTGTCAACAATTGGGCAACTATCGCCGAAGTACCTGTGACAACAGAGTTAAGTGAACAGATGAGCAAACAGTTAAAAAAAGATGGATTTAAATTTGTCGGAAGTACGATATGTTATTCATTTATGCAAGCGGTAGGTATGGTGAATGATCACATTGTAGATTGCAGTTGTCGACAAGTTTAAAAGCAAGGCGTTTTATTGTAGTAAATAGTAAAACGAGATGTATCGTTTATAAGAAAGCGCCTTCAATTAACAACTCTAAAATTGAATTTGAGCAATTGAAAAGTGGCATAAATAAAGGCGTATCGCATGATTGCTTTAAAATTTAACGAAATTCAGCTAGACAATTGGTATGTTTTCGTATATAATGAAATTAATAAAAAGATTTCTTGATTTAAAATATTGAATTCACCTATTACAAAAAGTAATCGTGTTTTTCGGTACTTTTTATAATAGGTGAATTTTTTTTAAAAAGAAATTGTTTATTAATTTATTTTTTTTGGAGGTTTCGTATATGAAACAAGGTACAGTTAAATGGTTTAACGCAGAAAAAGGTTTTGGATTCATCGAAGTTGAAGGTGAAGCAGACGTATTCGCTCACTTCTCAGCGATTCAAGGTGAAGGTTTCAAATCACTTGACGAAGGTCAAAAAGTTGAATTTGAAGTGGAAGACGGTAACCGCGGACCACAAGCTAAAAACATCGTTAAACTTTAATTAATAAATGCATTTGCAAAAGAGGCATCCATCTGGATAGCCTCTTTTTTTGTTGAAGAAATAGTCACTACCTGTTTGTAATGGGTAATTGTCACTTTTCATGCCATGTTAAAAGCATGAGCCTGTAAATAATGAAGACGCCAATATAAGCGCCTGCCATTAAAAATAATGGATTTAAAAATACGGCATGGATCGTGGTCATAAAAACTGCATTATCCACAATAATTTGATAGATGGAAGTGGATGCAATGCCCCCGAAAAAAATCATAGCTAAAACTGCTAAAATGTTAAACAAAGAACGTACGATTTTGCTTTTCAATTGAAGCAATACCATCACAAAAGGCACAAATATGCTTGTAACTACTAATAAAATTTTCAATCCATCACTTCCTTTCCTTAATTATGACCACAGTCTTTTAGACATAAACATTCGCTTTATTAGACATTCTTTTTAATGAATAACAGCATTTTAGGAATAAGAAGTGTTAAATAATTGATAATCGGGTAATAAAGATTACGAGAGAGCGTATATAAGGTATCACCAGTTAAGTAATTTAGAAATTTATATGCTGATATAGGATGGTCGTGCCTTACAAAACATATAATGATTTATGAACCAACATAAGAAACAACTGTTATCGCCATAATATGTGGAGAAAGGGGGAAATGAAAATAAAAGTTAGTCGTGTTTTACACACCAAAAGTCCGAAAAGGAAGGTGTATAACATGGAGAATAAATCGGTTGTAAAAAATGGAATAGGATTTGGTTCTGTTCTAGCGATAACAATATCGTGGAGTGTCAATCATTCAATAATTTGGGCTATTATACACGGTTGTTTTAGTTGGCTATATGTAATTTATTATGCTTTAACAAGATAAGGTGCTTCTAAACATAAATCCAGACTATGCATATTGTTACTAATCATATACTTTGCCGTTTTGGCATACATAACTAAGTGTTGCTTTGAATCAAGTAAAAATTCAAGCATCAGTATTAGAAAAAAGGATGATACTATTCGTTTACGTAACAAGATAATGATTAAATGGTTTATTGTAGAAAGGTTGATTGGATGACACATCAAGTGACTGCTACGAGCAATATTAATTTTTGTGCAACAGGTGTTGAGGAAGTATTGCAAAATGTAGCTTATATTTTATCTACATTTGTTATGTCTTACCCAGAAAAAAGGGTAAGAGATAAGAAAAAGGAGCATGAAGTACCTTTTCAGTTTGCAAAGAGACGGAATACCGAACGTATTATTGATAGTATTCAACGTTTTGAACCGCGCGCAGTTGTAATAGATGTGGACTATTTAGGAGATGCATTTATTGGAAAGCTAGAACCAATTGTAAAAGTAATAGTTAATAGCTAACGGAGCATTACTACTGAAGTACGATAAAATAGTCAGATATCATATAGAAAGCATCTACTTGACAATGACGGAATAAAATAATGACTGGAAAACGCAGCAGACTTTGTCTGAGCAGCACGGTAATAATTATTCTGGATTGCAAGCAGATGCTTATTAAGTTTAGATGACCTCTAGTTTATAATTACACAGTAGCAATACGTCTAATCGCGTCAATTTTTTCGCAATCGATAATAATTGGTTCAGATGCTGCTGCCTGCTCAACAAAGTATGCACAGCAATTTCGATTATCTAGTTTTAAAAATACAACGCCACGGAAGCTACCTCCACCAGATAAGTAAACATCAACTGTAGTTCCTAGCTCAAACCGTTTTAATAGATGACAAATACAGCCTTTACATTGATGATCATCTTTCTCTTCTTTCCAGCAATGTTTCTCTTTTTTACATTCATCTCTGTCTTCTTTCCAACAAGATTTCTCTTCTTTGCAATTACAATGATGCTCTTCAGGTTTCCATTCATTATATTTATGACAGCATGGTTTTTCTTTATGTCCTTGGTCATGTTTATCACAGCAACATTTCTTTTCAAATTTGCTATAATCCCAATTCATATGTTTGAAATATCTATTATCTTGCATTATCTATTATCTCCCTTTTGTTAGTATTTTGTGTAGTGCCAGCGCCAGCCTTACATTTATATACTATGAAATGAAATATGATTGACTTGGTAAAATGTCCAACAAATAGATTTAAATTGAAATATAGCTTCACAAAATTAAATTGGTATGTATACCTAAAAGAAACAGATGGTATAAAAAATATAAGGTCAAATAACATAATTTAGTAGGTAATAGCTTCGGACCATTACTCAAATTCGAATGCAACATGAAGTTATATCACTGTAATGAACTACATATATCTAATACAATCGCTATTACTTAATAATAAAATTACTTCTATAAGAGGGATTTCTTTAAGGTTTCGTCATTTATTCATAAAGGAGAGCTAGAGAGGGTGCATTTAAAACTAAAAAGAGGCTTTTTTTATATCATGATTATGTTGATTATCTTTTTAGCAATTTATTTAAAAAATCAAATGCCCTCAACTGTACAAATTACTCAAAATAATTTTTCGCAAACAAACGCTGAGGACATAGCACAGAAATTACAAAGTACACAATTAACAAAAAAAATTATTTTGGCTTTACGGGCTGAAGGTTATCAACCAGATAGTACAGTTGAATATTTAATAGACTCCTCTGACAATCAGATTATTACAATCCATTTACATGATTTAGAGAAATTAGATAATAGAACGGAGAGCAAAATTCAAAAAATAGTAACTAATATTGCCCAAAAAAATAGCTTTGATTTATTTATTGTGGATGTCCAACTGACCAATAATGATTGAATTGGATGTAAATGTCCCTGGCAATCAATGAAAATAGATAGTAATAACTATCTTAAATTGAATAATATTGTAAAATTATTATAGTTTATACCTCCTTTTATTGGTATATTTAGTATGTTAAAAGAATTTTTGGGAGGACTTAGTAATGAAGAAGTTTGTATTAATGGCTGTACTTTCTCTACTAGCAATTATGGCAGCAGCATGTGGAAATGAAGTGAGTAAGGGTGGGAACACCTCATTACCATCGAGCGAAGCAAAGAAGGAAGAAACATCATCTGAAAAAGAAACCGAAATCAAAGACGAAGCAGAACAAGAAGCAGCTGCTTCAGTAGTAACGGTGAATTACGCTAGAAATTATTTAGAAGATATTCCAAGTATTACGGAAGATCAATTAACATTGGATAAGCAATCATATAATTTCATTTCAACAAATCCAGATTTGTTCCCAGCATTATCAAAAGAGGCAATTCAAAAGACGAAAAAGCTTGCAGATGATAAAATCACATCTAAGCATTTAAATAAAAATGTAAAGCCATATTTAGAGCAAATGGTAAACTTTGCAGGCGATATTATTCAGATTCAAGAGGAAACATTAGATGATGGGACACCAGTGTCGGTGATTTTAATTGAGGATATGGATTTTAACGCTATATTTGCGATCGGTTATCATTCAACAGAATTCCTTGAGGGAGATTTTGTTGAAGTATGGGGTCTACCGTTAGGTCCATATAATTATGAAAATGTTGATGGTGGTACTACGTTAGCACAAGTTATTGCCACATCCTATATCGAATAGTAAACAAGGGCACACTCTTTGAGATGTGCCTATTGTTATGCAAAAGTAAATGCATAGGACCTATGATATAATCGCTAGGAAAGAGGTGATTATACTGAATATATTAGTTTTAGGCGCTACTGGCCGTGTAGGTAGTCATGTCGTTTCATTGGCATTAAAAGATGGTCATCAAGTCATAGCATTAGTACGTACGCCAAGTAAATTAAACATAACCGATGAAAACTTACTTGTTAAGCAAGGGAATGTCTTAAATCGTGAGGATATTGCGTCTGCTATGGCTAAAGCAGATATTGTCATTAGTACTTTAAATACTGATGGCGCATCAACTCTTACAGATAGTTTTCCTCTAATTTTACAAGAGATGAAAAAAAGAAAGATAAACAGAATTATTACAGTAGGAACAGCAGGAATATTACAAAGTCGTCTAACACCTAATTTGCTAAGATATCAATCCAGTGAATCGAAAAGAAAGACAACAAGAGCAGCTAAGGAACATCATAATGTTTTGAAAATATTAGAACAATCGGATATGAAATGGACGATTGTTTGTCCTACATATTTACCCGATGGACATTATACTGGTCACTATCGCGTAGAACGAGATTTTCTACCCGATGGTGGAAATGAAATATCAGTAGCAGATACTGCCGAATTTACCTATCAACAAATTCAAAGTACAAAATATGTAAAATCTCGAGTGGGCATTGCTTACTAAAAGATATTGTCGTATTTGCCTAAAATTAAACACACTAGTTTTAACAATTTTTGTTAAAGCTAGTGTGTTTTTTGATAACTAATGATGATTAATGTAAAAAAAGTGAAAAAAGCTACTTCAATAAAAAGTAGCCCAAAACAGGAGAGTTTTTGTGAAAGCTAAGTTTTTTAGAAGTAAGTATATTATTGACAATGCGTATACAAATGTATACAATCAATTTATATCAAAGTGTATACGTTTGTATACAAAAGGAGGATATAAAATGAGAAGAGAAGAATTTAAAGAATATAAAAGAGAAGGACACCATCGTGGCGAGCGTTATAGAGGAAAGGAGAGTTCATCGCATCATCGAGGACCGAAGACATTTCGTCGAGGTAGAGCTATAGCCTTTTTAGAGACACTGAATATAAAGCGTGCAACGATTAAACAACAACTAGAACAGCCTGAGTATCAATCAATTCAACCAATATTAATTGGAGAATTAAAAGCAATGGATACGGTCATTAATGAATTCATTCAATTATTTGAAATTCAAGAAAATGAAACAATGGAAATGGTAAGTGAAGAGGAAAATACGAGTACAGATAATAAAGAACCTATGCTGCAAGAGGAGGCAGGTGAAGATAGTAATGCAACAAATTAATCACTATATCGATACAACTTTTTATCATCAAGATCCATTATTGGAGGATGTGATGGCATCTATAGAAGAAAATGGCATGCCTTCAATCTCTGTTTCACCCTCCTCGGGTAAATTTCTAACAATGCTCGTCTCGATCTCTGGCGCCAAAAAAATATTAGAAATAGGTGCTCTTGGAGGATATAGCGGAATCTGTCTAGCTAGAGGATTTGGGAGTACAGGGAATTTAACTTCCCTTGAATTAGAGGAAACATATGCAAGGCTAGCTGCAAGTAACTTATCGAAAGCGGGATTTAGTCAGCAAGTATCATATATGACTGGACCAGCTTTACAAAGTCTTGCAACTTTAGCAGAACATAAAAAACGATTTGATTTTTTCTTTATTGATGCTGATAAAGATAATTATGAAAATTACTTAAACTATTGTATTTCACTTGCTGAAGAAGGAGCCTTAATCGTTACTGATAATGTCCTTGCTGGTGGCAGTGTAGCAGATCAGAATGCAAAAAGTAAACGTTACACAGATATTATGAAGAAATTTAATGCAACAGTGGCTAATCACCCTCAATTAGAATCTATTCTTATCCCAATTGGTGATGGCATCACAATTTCAAAAGTAAAATAAATGAAAGCCTCGAGAGTTTGCTCTCGAGGTCTTTTACATTTATTAAAACAAAAAAAGGCTGTAGCAATAAAAGCTACAGCTTAAAAGATGTTTAGGGAGATTTATGGCTTTAAATTTATTATGGCAAAGATGTAGTATTTTTATACTTCTGATGATAGTTATTATTTTAATTTAAAAAGCATTTTTTAAAGAAATCAACAAATAATAAAGTACTAAATATTTTTCTCTGGGAAGTGAATATTTTTGAAGAAGTTTCTGCTGGTAATCGTGCCTATTTGTATCTTGGCTGTATCTGTCTTTTTCGTGAGCGAAAGTTTCTCTGCCGATAAAGGGAGGAAATATTACGAAGAAGCAGGCCAAATATTGTGGGAAATTAAAACGAATGAAAAGATAATAGCGTTGACCTTTGATGATGGTCCTCATAAAAAGTACACATCAGAGATATTAGATGTATTAGCTAAATACAAAGCGAAATCAACATTTTTTGTCGTTGGAGAAAATGCAGAAAAAAACTCGGAAGTTGTGCAACGAATGTATGAAGAAGGACATGAATTAGCCATTCACACATATACACACCCATTACGAACGACAGTCCCAAATTTACTGAAGGAAATTAAACAAACACACGATACGATTTACGGTATTACTGGGTATACACCGACTTTATTCCGACCAGTTGAAGGACAATATACAGATGGAATGATTGAAGCTGTTGCAAAAGAGGGATATAAAGTAGTGATGTGGTCTTGGCATCAAGATACGATGGATTGGAAAAGCCCTGGCGTCAACAAAATTGTTCACACTGTATTAAAAGGAGCTAAAGAAGGAAATATCGTACTTTTTCATGATGGCGGAGGAAATCGAGCACAAACCGTTAAAGCTTTAGAAAAAATACTACCTGAACTTGAGAAGCAAGGATACAAATTTGTAACAGTTTCAGAACTACTTGAGGTACAAAAGGCAAATAAAAAATTAGATGAAAATAAATAATGATTTTAGTTTAGAAATGGTCACAACTAAAAATGATACCCTCGATTAGATGCGCAAAAGAAGTGTGCACTTTTCGAGGTTTTTCTGTTCAAGTATGTTGGTTATATATTATAGTAATTAATGGAATAATTAAAAATTTTAAAATATAGAGACGAGGGAAATGAATGAAGCAAGCTTTATTAGTGATTGATGCCCAACAAGAATTAATGGATGGTAATAATGAAGAACAAGAAGTATTTCAGAAAGATAGATTAATTGAAAATATTAATTACGTAATTCAACAAGCAATAACAGAGAATGCTTTAATTGTTTTTGTTCGAGATAAAGATGTTGCTAACGGACAAGGGCAAGGTTTCCAAGTTCATAATAAAATCAATATCCCAACAGATAACGCAATATTTATTGATAAACTGGCGACAAATGCTTTTTATCAAACAGACTTGCTGCAATATTTTAAAGATCAGAACGTGCATCATATAGTCATAATGGGCTGTAAAACAGAGCATTGTATCGATACTGCAGTGAGATCAGCAACAGTGCAATCGTTCGATGTTACACTAGTTGCAGACGGGCATTCAACAACAGATTCAAAGGCACTTTCTGCGGAACAAATTATTGCCCATCACAATGCAACACTACACGGTCATTATAATGTTGATAATTTTGCTGTTGTCAGAAACGCTCAAGATTGTGTATTTGAGCCTAACCACAATCAATATCGAACAGAAATATAGGTATTCGAAAATCAAAAAAAAGAAGAGCACAATTACGTGCTCTCCCATTACTAACGACGATGTTCTACAAGGTCTATTGCTCCTAACACAATATGAGCTAAACCAAATCCAAAGACTGTGTTTGCAATCATTTTGTTAGAACCACTTTTTTGCTTAAGTGCATAGCCAGCGGCCGTAACAGCAGAACCTAAAATAGTTGGGATTAAACCTTCTCGAATGTTATTCATCAACAATCCCTCCATCGTAGTTAATTGGCGTAATGACACCATTATTACTATTTACGAATATGCATGATGCTATACTTGTCTAATGTTGATATGTAATATCTCATCTTTAGACAGACATTATAAAAAGGGTCACTTGGGGGAAGTGACCCTTGGATTTAATAGGAGTTTAAAAATGGTAACACACATTCATTTCTTTGAATGTTAGTAATTAATAAAAGCAGTACCGACAATAATTAAAAGAATAAAGAGTACAACAATTAACGCGAATGCTGAGCCGTTGTTACCGCCGCCGTAGTAATTGTCACCGGAGTTACAACCACCGCCATAGTTACAGCCACCACCGTAACCACCGCCATAGCTATATCCACCATAAAAACTATTGTTCCAATTACCTACATTTCCGTAGTATCCCATGAAACATTCCTCCTTCCTTCAATTTATAATATGTTTATTGTAGAAATGCGGAGGGGTATTTATCCCAGTTTGGTTTTTGAAATGTTTTCGTTTTACAAAAAAATTAGAATTTGGCTACTTATAATACGTAGAAAACAGTAATGCCACGTTAAAAAAAGCTGTAGCGCACAAAGACGCTACAGCTCAATATTGGTTACCTTTTTGGTTTGTCAGTACGGTTATTATAACATACTTTTTTATTAAGGCATAGGATAGCTATTGATTATGGGTAATTGTAGCGCAGTATGAGTCATTGCGATTCGTTTTTATTTAAATTTCTTTACAGCTAATTGAAATTACAACGTTATAATGTAAGACCTCGATATAAATGCTAAGCCAATTCCAAACGCATTATATGGCTCATATCTTGGAATCCTTGTTTTTCGTATAATGCAATCGCCCCTATATTTCCCGATAAGACATTCAACTCCACGTAATCTAATTGACGATTTTTTGCCCATTTTTTTGCCTCAGAAAGCAATGCTGAACCGATACCCTGATTTTGATAGTGACTTCCCACAATAATATCGACAATAAAAGCGTATTGATGTTCAACGATACATGAATAGGAAGGAGTCGTAGTTTCTTGTATTAGCAAAAAGCCAACTGTTTGGTTATCGATGGCTGCTATTATAATATCTGAGTCTTTATGATTTATCGTATTCCGAATAAATGTCACATCTTGTTTAGCAGGTTTTATATACTTTGGTTGTAAGGTGGACATTTCTATAAATAGCTCTTGATATAAGCATTCAATTTCAGGAATTTCATTGACTGTAGCAATCTTTATTTTCATATTAAAACCTCCATTAGCTTTATTTTTTAACGTAATTTTTATTATACTAATTTTTTGTAATATTGTTTATATATTGTATTTTGCGTTAGGGTAAAAGTTTTAACTATAAAGAAAGAAAAAAATAGCTGGAGCCTAGAAGCGAAAGAGATAAATCTAGTGATTGTATATAAGAAAGATTACTAATAATAAAATATTGTTGTTTCTGTATTATTGTTAACGTTCATCGAATACGCAATTGAATATGCTAGAAACGAAGGCTGTTATAACGGAATCAAACGATGTAAGTACGGTTTGTGCCTTCAGCTATCACCTGTGTGGGTTTTATAAGAAGAGGAAGTAGGTGATATTCTGGAAACAAATACGCTTTGGTCATCATTGGTAGGTGGTATGACTGCATTAATTGCATATCTAATTGGCGGTGTAGATGAATTGGTAACATCTTTAACAATTTTAATGGCTATCGATTTGATATTAGGAGTAATGGTAGGTTGGATAATAAAAGATATCGATTCCCGTAAAACGTTTAAAGGGCTCTTGAAAAAAACAGCCATGATTTTAATGGTTATCGCAGCTGTACAATTGGACAATGCTACAGAAAGCGGAGATTTCATGCGAAATGCTATGATTTTGTTTTTAATAGGGATGGAAGGAATTAGCATAATCGAAAACTTAGGGAAGTTAGGTATTCGTGTTCCAAATTTTTTAGCTAATGCTTTTGCACAGTTAAAAAAGGATAACGATGATAAAAAGGATGATAAAAAGTAACTGTAAGGTAACGTTGCGAATCTACAATAATGTTAATCAAAAAATTATCCCACACAGGAAATAGCAATACACTTAATTAAACAAGACCAGAGCAAAAACAAATAGTCGCCACCTCTTGTCTGTTAAATAGTAATCATTAACAAGAGCTAAGGCATCAATATAGTGATTGGCAGGAATAAATATTGAAAAATGCATGATGGACAAGTAAATGACAAGCTAAATGGGCTTATTATTCAACAATATAGGGACTGCTAATCCCATTGAAAAAATAAAAAAAGAGTCACATCTAACTAGGTGTGACTTTTTATTATGCATTTAATGATTATGGGGGAAGAAATGTTGAATATGTAGAAAATGCTAAACTCCTTGATGAAGGCCTAATGATGGAAATCAACAACCGAACCCTAGTTTATAAGGAAGAGGTGTTATAAATGCAATTGACCGACGGCTCTTGGATTTTTGAAACAGAAGAAATAGATATAGCTGCAATGAGTTTAGAACGAACTGATTATGAAAAAGAGATGCTAAACGCATTTGCTCGTTATGCATATTTACGGTATAAGCAAATAAGAGATTATGTGAATCCACGAAAATGTAAATATATGTTGATTGATAAAGTGAGAGAACAATTAAAGTCACCTGCTAAATTACGCAGAGTTTGCAGTTTGGTAAATATGACAGAAGAGGAAGTACAATACATTGTTACATTTGTGAAAAAGCATTTGAAATATGTAAAGTAAATAAATTTAAGCCCTTAATAAAAGCTAAAGTGTTTAACTTATTCATGCATAAAAATTTCCAATGCCCAAAATAGGATATAGTCTAACATCTGAGTACAAGCGCTCTTAAGATAATCCGAAAAATATATTTATTCAATAAACTTTCTTCCAAACCAGTGGGCTATTAAAACAATAGGGAAAAATAAAAGTCCAAATGGTAAACAAATTATTATCATTTTCCATGTAACGATTTCCGCCATAAACAACGATCTATATAAAAGAATGCTGTAGGGGATGATAATAATTAGCGATGTAACAGTTCCAGGGGTAATAGAGCGAAATAAAATCGTTTGCCCAATGTGCGTATATGCATGGATAAAAAATACGGATGTAATAATGATGAAAAAATAAAGATTTATTGCTATGCCATTATAGAAATATATATTAGCGGATATTGTAGCGGCACTTATAATTAAAAAAATTAGGAGAACGGCCACTGCAAATTGAGCTGTAGTCATTGAAAATTGCTTCACTATTCGATTGGCTATTTTTGTTGGCAATCGTTTATATAGTTTGGTTTGATTGTTATGCAGCCATTTTTCAACCATAATAATCTCTTCAAAATCGTGGATAATAAACATAATAGGGAACAACCATATTAATGTTTGTATAGTTAGCAAAAATTCCATATTGCAACGCCACTTTCTATTAGTAAATTAAATAGGGTCACTGGACCAGAGTGACCCTAACCAACAAATCAGGAGGTGCAAAGCTAAATTCGCTTTACACTACTATTACTATGATGAAATAGTTATGATAGCTAGCTATTAGCCTGTAAACTAGAAAAAATAAAAGTTATTTACTTAAAAATAACCCCTTAGTATCTACTTTATAAATTTATGTATGTACGTAAGACTTATTATACCAACTAAGAGGTTATTGTTTAATATTTTTTGTTTAAAAGGAAGATCATGTAATGATAGAAATACAATTTATTTGTATTTATAATAACCTTCAATAATTCCCGATTGTTGCTCCTCTAAACCATCTAGTGTTTATGGCACCTAAATGAATATACGTATTTAATAGGAGAATAGTATAGTGAAGCATTCATATAATAAGTCAATGCTCATGTGATATTGTCGAACTTATTAATCAAATTTACCATTTATGATTGTCAGAAAATATCAATATAGCATATAATGAAAAAAAATATAAAATAAGAGGTGAACTTATGGGGAAACCAGTAGATTACAATCTATTTCCGGCCTATCAAAACACACTTGATGACAGACTGAATGAGCGAAAAGAAGAATATATAGAAGAATTAGAAAAAGCAAAAATCGGTGGTTACCTTCTAGACTTTGAAAAAATAACTGAAGAAATACCGCAATAAATAGAATGCATCTCACGTTAAAGTGAGATGCTTTTTTTAATTAAACTAACGTGGGAGAGCGCTGCTTAGTGAGTGGGATTCGATTTTGCTCTACAAAAAAAGTAATGTAAATATGCAGGTATTGTTATAGAATGGTAAAAATACTCTTTTCGAAAGTAGCGTGTAAAAATGTTTCCTATATTAAAGACCGATCGTCTAGTACTAAGAGAATTAACAGAAAAAGATGCGCAAGCAATATTAGATTGCTTTTCAAACCCAGATGTTTTACGCCATTATGGACAACAGCCATTAACGAGCTTACAACAAGTAAAACAGATCATCCAAAATTTCTCTAATAATTTTGAGAGCAAACGTGGCATTAAATGGGGTATTGAAATGCAAGGACAAGAAGGAATAATCGGTACTATTGGTTTTCAAGAGTGGTCCACTGAGCATAAAAAAGCTGACATTAGCTACGCGTTATTTCCCGAAAGTTGGGGGAAGGGCTTCGCAAAGGAAGCTGTAGAAAAAGTGATTTCCTATGGTTTCCAAGAGATGGATTTAATGCGTATTGGGGCCATTGTGTTTACTGAAAATAATGCATCCAACAAGCTATTAGAAAAATTAGGATTTGAAAAAGAAGGGGTTTTAAGAAACTTTATGCATCAAAATGATATGCCATATGATACGAATATTTATTCTTTAATCAAGTAAATACTATTATAAAACTCAATGTAACGACCAGCGAAGTGAATATAGCGAGCTGGTCTTTTGTTATTTTTTTATTAAGGTACTATCGAAAATCTGAAAATTTAGTTAACTACGTTGATTTTTTTATTATGATAGTATATAATGATCGCAAAAAAAATAAAAAAGGAGACGTAGTTTATGTGTAAGAAAAAGGTAAAAAATTTGTCCGCAGGGTTTGTTCTGGTCAGTGCCTTAACGTTTTCAGCAGTAGTTCCTGTTTCCGCTGCCACATTAGAAGCTACGTATAGCGGAAACTTTGTAACAGCTTGGGAACGGTATGCTACAGGATCGGATGGGTTATCTACCATAACGTATGGTTATAACACACGGTTTATTAATGAAGATTATGTTTGGGCAAACCATGCGTCGAATGAGCATTATGCGTCTTTATTTAATGGTGAATGGCATACAGGTTCAAGTCAACCTGCTTCAAGACTATCAAAAGTAGAAGTACGTCATAGAGATAGTGCTACTTATATATATCGTTGTAATTGGTAATCTAGTTAGACTACTAAAGCGAGTTAACACTAGGTTAACTCGCTTTTGCTTTCTAAAAGTATTCTAATCCTTAACAAGGTGATTGTGGTGAAAAAAGCAAAGTATATTCTTAGTTTACTACTTTTTAGTATAGGGTTCACTTTTATCGGAGAGACATATGTATGGCATTTAGTTAGCTTTGAAACGAAATATGATTACGTTACGATGTATAAAAATGGAGTAATGTCTATCCATATTGCTCAAGAAGAGATGTTAAAGGATATTACAACAGCAGCTAAGGAAGAAAATTTAGAGGTTTTTGTGGTGGATAGAAAAATTTCCACTATTTATTCTGAAAATATAAATTTATATGCGACAGAAGGAACCGCAAATTATTTAAAGGAAAGTTCTTCAGTACAGCCTGGTCATTATCAAAGCATCTTTTTAGGGGATATCCAATTTGAGGTTTTACCAATCACCACTATTCCAGATGTCAATAAGTTTGAAAAATATTATCTGATTGGGGATAAAGAAAACCAGATTCGTTTTAAGCAAAAACTGATTGATAAGTATGCAGGAAAGTTTCCACAGGAGGGATATAGTGCCTTTCATAGTGCCTTCAATATTAGCGTTACTTGGGTTATTATATTAGGTCTTTTACTTTTAATCACTTTCTACGAAGTGGCTCAAATGAGGAAAGAAGTAGCGTTAAGAGTTATTTCTGGAGAAAGATTGCAACATATTATTTTTCGAAATGTTACCGCAGATACACTGTTTTTTATTTGTACTTATTTAGTGCTATTACTATTATTTTTACAGTTTACTAATGCAAACTTTCATATTAGGATTTCCCTTTTAATGTTTGCAATTTTTGTTGTAGTGAATGGATGTATCTTTTTCACCCTTTTTTTAAGTGATTTTATAAAAGAGATGAAATCCAAAGATAGTGTCAAAAAAGTTTTGCAGTTAAGTTATGTATACAAAATTATTACTATTTGTATAACGGTGATGCTGGCTGCGGGATGTCTAACGGCAATTGATGAAGGGTTAACATTTTATAAACAAAAACCTTTTTTTGAAAATGCTAAAGATTATTCTTATGTAAATATAAATGTTGAAGACGGTGAAGTGACACAACAATTAAGATTTGATTTTTATAAAGAGCATCTTGCAATGAATAACACCCTTTCTTTAGTAGATTTACAAACTAAAGACCTAGGTTCTCCATTTGTTTTTGCTGATAGCGGTTCACTTGACTATTTACATGATAAAATAAGCGAATTTAATACTGCTTCACTTGAACAAAAAGTGTATTTTTTAGTTCCAGAAAAATATAATTCTAAAAGTGTTCAAACGGAAATGGTAAAAATATGGGAAACGTACTATCCCCATCCTTATGAATTTAATATGATTGCCTATAAAAAACAACTAGATATTATAGCAATAGATAAAGGTTTTAATATTAGTAGTAAGATAGTGAAGAATCCAATCATTCTATTCAACAATATGGACACTAATGCGCTTAACCCTTACTGGAATGTTTTTATATTTGGAACATCCATGTATAAAATTCAAGACTATGAGTGGGAACAATTTATCGAAAACAACCATTTAAGTATTTCTAAGGCAAATAATTTCAAGACAAATGTTTATGAGCATTATCTTCATCAATGGAATATTTATAAAAAAGGGATAGTTATAAGTTGCGTTTTACTCATTGTTTTATTAATTTTAGAAGCCATCATTATTAAGACCATTTTAAACTACGAATATAGTATCAATGCAGTTGAAATTGCATTGAAAAAAATAATGGGTTATGGCTTATTTGAAAGATATAAAAAATTATTTTTAACAACCATTATTTTTGGCGGTATTGCAGGAAAGGCAGCTTTTATAATTGGGCATTTCCTTGATTGGAGTTCGGGACTATACTTAATCACTGGTGGATTTTCAGTTGTGATATTAGAACTTTGCTTTGTTTTCTATTACATAAGAATAACAGAAAATAGAAGCATACAATCAATTCTTAAAGGTGGATCCGTTAAATGATCGAAATCAAGAACTTAAGTAAATCCTTTGGAAATCGAGAATTATTTAAAGATTTTAGTTTAACTATTCAAGAGGGAGAGTTTATAGTATTTTCAGGGCCGAGCGGATGTGGTAAAACAACACTTTTAAATATGATTGGTGCAATTGAACAAATAGATAGTGGCACAATTTTAGTAGACAGTATGGATATTAGTCAGAAAAAAAACCAGTTGAATTACTTTGGGAATAAGGTAGGATTTCTTTTTCAAAACTTCGCATTAATAGAAGATAAAACCGTAAGCTATAATTTGAAAATGATTAAACAAAAAAATCGTTCAAATATAAGTCTTGAGGAAGCGTTAAAGTCAGTAGGGCTATTAGATAAAATGTTTAATAAGGTTTATACGCTATCTGGTGGCGAGCAGCAAAGAATTGCACTAGCACGATTAATGATAAAAAAATGCGATATTATTTTGGCAGATGAACCGACAGGCTCATTAGATAAAGCGAATGCAGAGGTAGTAATGAGTATATTAAAAAATATGCATGCATTGGGAAAGACGATTATTTTAGTTACACACGATGAAGACATTAAAAAAAGAGGAGAGCGGATTGTTGAAATATGAGAAAAAAGAAAAAAATGATCATCATTTTAGCAACTATTTTTTCTATGTTTATTGTCTACAATCTATTTTGGTATGCCTGGATGAATGTAAAGTATTCTAACTATACGGGTGAATTAAATGAATTTATACCAAATCGTAGTTATGTATTATCGCAAAATGCTTACCTTTATAATGTGAAATTTCCAGATTATTTATCGTTAGTGGGCAATTTAGCTGTTTCTACTGAAGATAATAAATATGCATTAATCATTTGGCCATCATTTATAGGAGACAATAAATATGGTGTTCAAATTACAGATGAAAATAAGCAAACGTACTCTATGATAATTAATAGAGATTTAAGCGTTATTGATGAGGCTCATAAAGATCTAATTGAACAAAATAAAGAACAAATAGAAACATTGTTTATAAAGGCGAAAGACATGTGGGGGGAAATATAATTTATGCAAGTTTAGCGGATGGCTTTGTACTAGCAGAACCATATTACGTTAGCTCCCATACACGAAGTGCTTCCTAAAGGAGAAAACTCGCATTCATGTTTTCAAGCTGCGAGTTTTTTCAATTTGCTATTTTTGAGCATACTTCGCAAGGGAAAAAATATATTGTAACATTTCTTAAACCCATTTTAAAAAGATAAAGGGGAATCACTATGCAAATAGAAAAGCTCAAAATGATAATAAATGGTGACCTATCTTCATTTATAGTTTATTTGGAGAAATTAATTCAAACTAATAGATTTGATGATGGTGAGGTGTTGGGAATTGCAGTACTAGCTTTAAAGGATGGACCTGAGAGCTTATCAAATAGACAATGGATTTTATTACTAGAAAATGTTATTTTAAGTGATAAATACATTGATAAATGTGAGCGATGTGGCGAAGATATGCCGTGGTTAAATATGTATAATGCGATTTTTATTTATCAAGATTTTCTCTGTGATAATTGTCGTTACATGGTAAATAAAATAAATGTCTAATATAAGGACTTTACTGGCTTGGAGTCAATGAATAATCCAAGTAGCAATTAAGAGCACGATATGTGTTTCAATCGACCTAATACGAATACTACTTGGATAAATCAGATGAATGCCATTTTTTATACTACTTTTATACCTAATAATGAAGCAAACCCAACTGCTTGTTGTGAGGATACTTCACACCCTTTCAAACTTTCCAATGTAACATTCAACCTTTCAAAACTACATGTACTAATATCAATACCTTTTAAGGATGTTTGAGAAAAATCAACATCGTTAAGATCACATTGATTAAATACGACCTTATTAAATTTGCATTCAAAATAATTGGCTCCTTGTAGTGTAGAATGATTAAACATGACCTGTTTTAAACGAGTGTCTGTAAAGTCACATAAATTTGCAATACAGTCTTCAAATGATACATTTCCTAAGTTAGCTTCCGCTAAATTCAAACCTAATAATTTACAGTTTTTGAATTTGACTCTGTGAATTAGTCCTTCACTAAAGCTGGCATTCGATAAATCGCAATTTTCAAAAATTACATCGGTTAAATCAATTTTTGTAAAAGTTACATCTATAAATCTTACATTTTTAAAGAGTACTTTTGATAGGACTAGCCTTTCAATACACTCATTATTAATAACCGTGTTAGAGATTACACAATCTGATAAAAACGGATCTTCTTCATAAAAAATATCTTGAAAATTTGCATTTTCTAAAGATAAAGGTAATTTAGGTGATTCGATTTTAAATACTTTTGCCACGAGGAGCACACCTTTCAAATGGAAGTCTTCATAAGAATAATAAAAAATACATGAATATATAAGACTTTATTTTTTAGTAATAGTGTGGACAAGAAAAACTTTCATACTGTATTAGTCCACGAATTACAAATAGGGAGGCTTTCAATTGGTTATTACGCTCGGAAATTATAAATGGTAAGGAGGTGATTGATGTTGGCTGACTATATAAAAGAAATAAGAAAATTGGTTGGGACTAGACCTGTAATATTAGTTGGTTCTACGATCATTGTTATTAATAACAATAATGAGATATTACTTCAACATCGTTCAGATACAGAGGAGTGGGGACTGCCTGGCGGTGCAATGGAAATAGGAGAAAGTTTAGAGGAAACGGCTGCGCGAGAATTATTTGAAGAGACTGGATTAAGAGCTGAAAATTTTTTATTTCTTGATTTGCTATCTGGTCGAGAACTTTATTATAAATATCCTAATGGGGATGAAGTATTTAACGTTATAAGTGTTTATCTCGCTAAAGAGACATACGGTGAATTAGCTTTAACGGATGGGGAAAGTTTAGATTTAAAATATTTCGCACCAAAAGCTTTACCTTCTAATCTTGATGAACGGGCTCGATTGATTATTAAAAAACATTTTTATAATGTAGAGTCGGATCATTGGAAAAGTGAACACGAGATATTCGAAAAATAAAGGTAATTTAAAACGAAAAGTCGAGTAAAGAAGTTTTTTGATGAATACTAAAAATTAATGTCATACCGCAAAAAAGACCGCTAATACGGTCTTTTTTATTTACCTTTCCATAAGTTGAGAAATTAATTGATACTACGAAAGGTGACGTTTGATTCCTAGGTAGTATTCGACTGTTCGATGTAATACTGATTTTTAAAAAATAATTCGAAAATTTATGTTACGATAATGGGAAGAACGTATGTTAAATTTAGGGAAAAGGATGATGAATATGCATTCAAATTTTAATTTTACTAGTTTACCGATATTTACAACTGAACGTTTTATCTTGCGTAAAGCACAAGAAAATGATTGTCATGATCTTTTTGATTTGTATTCAAATGAGCAAGTGACGAGATATACGCCTTTAACCCCATTTACATCTATTGATGATGCGATGGATGAGTTGAATTGGTATGACACGATTTCCAAAGAACAGACTGGTTTTAGATGGGTAATTGAAGAAGCGGAGTCTAAAAAAGTAATAGGTACTTGTGGATTTTTGAATTATGAAAAAGAACATAATCGTATTGAGATTGGCTATGATTTAAATCATAGCTATTGGGGGAAGGGCGTTATGAAAGAAGCGATTAGTTGTATTATTCCATTTGCATTTTTGACGATGAAAATTAACAAAATAGAAGCAAAAGTGGAACCAGAAAATCTATCATCCATTAGATTGTTAGAAAAATTAAACTTTTATAAAGAGGGTGTATTAAGACAGCATGAATTTGAGAAGGGGAAATATATTGATTTAGCTATTTTCTCCATTTTAAAAAGTGAATATCAGTGATGTTTTGTTCAAAAAGTATCTCTATTCCATAATTGTGTATTTTCCGTTGGGGTCTTTATATTTTTTATTTTTAGAAATTTCCAAAAAAGTGAAACTTTCATAGTTTCTTTTCGTAGAAACTGGAAAATACTATTTTTTCTGGGAGGTAAATATGATTAAGTTTAGAGGCTACTTTCTTATATTAGTGTTCTTATTAACAGCCTGTACGCAGGATACAGTTATTCCTAAAGAACAAGAAAAAAGTGATGAAAATATTGTGACTACACCTGATGGTAAAATAACGTTTGAGGTTATTAATAACATTAAAATTCCCCAAGAAAAAGTAGAAACAATTAAAAAAGAGATACTTGCTGCATATGAAGTAATAAACAGTTCAATCCAAACTACATATGTTCCATCGGAAAGAATTCAAATATTTCTTAATGAAGGAAGTCAAATTTCATGGGGCTTCGCAAAGGAAATCCAGCTATATGACATTAAGGATAATCGATATCCACTTGTCCATGAAATGACACACTCTTTACTCGGTTATGGAAATAATTTTGATACAAGCAGTGGTTATTTTACGCAAGAAGGTTTTGCTTCTTATATGGAACAAAAATACGGAAATAATAAAATTAATTCTCATCGGTTAATGAAGTATTTTATGGATTCAAATAAATTAATCCCTATTATCAAGTTAATGGATATGAATGATGCTGCATCTTATTTTCGCCCAAATCTTACAAATCCAATTGAGGAGAGTATCCTAATGGCTCTAAGCTATAATCAATCCAATTCTTTTGTAACATATTTAATTGATACTTATGGAATAGAGAAATTTGAACAGATTTACAACGAAAAGGAATTGGATAAAAAGATAGAACAGGTTTACGGTAAAAATATTGATGAGTTAGAAAAGGAGTGGATAGCTATTATTAATAGCCAAACTGATCTAACAACAAATGAGAAATTAGTCAATGATCTCTATAATATTGTCTCAGTTATAGATAAAATAGATCCTAAATATTTTACAAAGGAATAATTTTTTAAAATCATTTATGGCGCCAAGGAAAGCTAATTGTAGTTTTCTAATCCCCACGCTTAAACTAAAAATCAAAGAGCGATTATTTCCATTCTATACTTTGAAGCTAATTGCATTTTACGTTCCAATATTATATTCTAACGTAATACATAAATTTGGAAATGAGATGATTGACGTGAATAGTTTAGAAAGAGCCAATAAAAGAAAAACAAGAGCTATGAAAATTTTGGATGAATTACAATTAATTCAAAAATGGAGTACTGTAGGGGACTGTTATTTAGTAGGAGCAACAGCTTATAATTTAATAGTGTCACCTGATATTGATATGGAGACATTTAGTGAAGAGCTAAATCCAGACAAAATTATGAAAGAATTAGCATCACTAATTAACAATAAAAACGTATTGGAACTAAAATTTAAAAATTATATGGAATCAGACTTTCAAGGCTTTTACTTTAAAATCATATATCTAGATAATCAGGAAGAGTGGAATATCGATATGTGGCTTTTTTCAAATGAACGTCAAGGCGCTCTCTCAAAAGATTTAGTACCTTTAATGAAAAAAGCATTATCTAATACTACTAGACAAGCTATTCTTGAAATTAAGGAAGCATTATTACAAGAGAATTTAATTTATTCATCAATATATATTTATCAGGCTGTATTAGATTATGGAGTGAGCAATGTCACTGATTTTTTAGCTTGGACGAAAAATCATAATACGAATGGGCTTATTCCATGGAAGCCTCAATAAGGTTTGATGATGTACTTAATGATAGGTACACCAAATTCACTTTGTTAGCGACTTTTTATGGACATAGTTGGCGATTTTACTTTGTTTTTTGAACATAGCTTTACAGTAATATTAGGTATATAAAGATGTAGGAGGTTTTTATGCCTGATTTAATGTTTATTCTTTTTTTAATTAACCTTTCATTATTTCTTTTACATGAAATGGATGCAATAAGACGCTCGGAGTGGCGGTTGTTTGTCATACTAAAAGATATGGAAGATTCAAAGGCTTATAGCGTATTTACATTGATTCACCTTTTTCTTTACGTGCTTATCCTTTCCTTACTTTTTAGTGAGTATCAACTAATAATTTTTTGGGTTCTTGATGTATTCTTTATCATTCATACAATACTGCACTTATTTTTTGAAAGGCACCCTCGAAATGAATTTAAAAATTCGTTTTCAAGATCCATTATTTATTCAATGGGGTTCCTTGCTATAATTCATTTATTATTTTTAATGTAGATTTAAGTCAATAAGATGTGGCTTTTTTATCTGGTCGTATATCTCCAAATTATGTATATTTATGTAAAGGAGGTATTGCAAATGAAGAAAATATTAATTGTACCATTTTTATTATTGCTAAGTATTCTTTTAGCAGCATGTAGTCAAGATAAGGAAAAAGAGAGTGGTGTTGAAAAAGAAGTTGCTGCTGAAAGCTCTACTGACAGTTTATCTGATGGAGAGCCACTAAAAGTTGATAAAGGGGTATTAAACGTTGAAGTAACGATACCCGGTACTTTTTTTGAGGGGCAAGATATTGATAAGGTTATAGCTGAAGCGAAAAATGATGGCATTAAAGAAGTTATAAAAAATGAAGATGGTTCTATCACTTATAAAATGTCTAAAGCAGAGCACAAAAAAATGATGAAGGAATTAGAAGAGGGGATTATTAAATCAGTAGAAGAGATTAAAACGAGTGAAGATTTTTCCTCTATTAAAGATGTAAGTTATAATAAAACATTTTCAGAATTTACATTGTCAGTCAACAAAGAAGAATTTGAAAACAGCCTAGATACAATTGCTTCTTTCGGACTTGCAATTACAGGTATGTATTATCAGTTATTTAATGGCGTAGATCCTGAAAAGTATAAGGTGACAGTCATCTTTAAAAATGAATCGAATGGTGAAGTAATTAATACCATTGTTTATCCAGATGATTTAAATGAGAAAAAGTAAAACAATGTTCCAGAAATAAATTACAAATAAAAACCAGAATAATTCTACGTTTGAAGAATTATTCTGGTTTATTTTGTTAAATTTACTGCGTTGCCAACCATTGATTAGAAGAAATGTTTAGTTTGAATTACAAATAGTACCTGTTTTTATTCCTGTAGGGCCATTAAATCCTGGTATTGTATCAATTACTGTATTTGTTGCGATATCTATCACTGACACAGTATTGTCAACCTGATTTGTAACATATGCATATTTTCCATCTGGTAAGATTGTTACTTGGTCAGGGGATAAACCAACAGGAATTGTTGCAATTACTAAATTTGTAGCGGTACTGATGACGGATACAGTATTACTACCTTTATTGACAATGTAAATAAGTATGCCATTAGGCGTTATTGCAGTTCCAACAGGACCTGTTCCAACTGGAATTGTATCAATTACAGTATTTGTCGCTGCATTAATGACTGAAACAGTGCTACTATTTTCATTTGTAACATAAGCAAACTGGCCATTAAGTGTGAAAACAATTGATCTAGGGCGAATTCCCACAGGGATTGTATCAATCACAGTATTCGTTGCCGTATTAATAACTGATACTGAATTTGAGTTTTCATTAGCCACGTAAGCAAATGCACTATTAGGCGTAAAGGCAATACCTTGAGGTTGGAGCCCTACTGGAATCGTAGCAGTTACAGTATTCGTCGCTGTATTAATGACAGATACAGTATTATCGCCGTGATTTGATACATAAGCAAGTGTGCCGTTCGGTGAAATTGCTACGCCAAGTGGATTAACTCCAACAGGTATAGTTGCAACTACCGTATTAGTAGCTGTATTAAAAACTGTTACATTATTGGAAAAGAGTGCAGGTACATATCCAAATTCACCATTTGGTGTAATCGCGACTTCAAGAGGAGCAGTACCTACTGGAATGGAAGCGACGATCGTATTAGTAGCTGTATCAATTACGGATACTCTGTTATCGGGAGTTTCTAATTGTCCAGCGTCTGTAACATATACGAGATAGTTACAGCTTGGTTGCACAGGTAAATATGGTGGTTTGCACTTACAATTACAACAAAATCCGCAACAATGACAATGACAATTAGGATTTGAAATAAATTTGAACTTGAACATTTTAAAATTGTTTGGGTCTTTATCCATACTGAACCTCCTTTCAAACGTATATTGATAGAATATGTAAACTAAACTAAGTTCCTTGTATGTTGTCCTAAACTATTATAAATAAGTTGCAAGTGCTATAGGCTTCTACAATTGGTTGGAGTAATCAAGAGTGGTACTTAAAAGATAATTTCAAAGAGGACTTTCATTAGAAAGAGGATGTAATTTTATAGGAAAGTGTTGTAGTAAAACATCATAGGAAAAATTAAAACTTGCTAATTATAAGCCCCGTTAAATAATACTTTTCGTTATTAAATTTTTTCACCTTTTTAAATCCACATTTTTCGTATCATCTAATGGCTCTTTCATACGAGATTTTTATAAGTAATTAATTCAAACCATGATAAACAATTCAATATTGCTACGAAAATATTAATCTAACAATAAACTTGTCACGAAATAAATTAGGGAATATTAGGTAAAATGTAGGTTGAATTTTCTGAAAAGAATAGTCAGAATTAAATTTAATAGATAGTTTGATATCACTGGAACGTATTAATTATATAAAAAGCATAATTCAAACATAAAAGCGTATTGAGGGGGATGAAGATGGGAAATGTGAACATTTTTGAATTTATTGGTGTTTCGACTGATCCTATTTATGAGGTGCTGAATCAGCTTAGTACTAATGAAGAAATCTTTATCGATAAATATATTATTCGCAGAACGGCTAAATTTTATGAGATTGAGAATAGAGATCTGCATGAATGCTTTAGAGAAAAAGAAGGTTGTTATCAATTTTTAAGCAAATTGCTAATAAAAAAATAAACTAATTTGCCATTCAAACATCAGGACAAATTGAACTGGCACGATAATGAAGGCTAAATTGTATTGTCAATCTTAAATCATTTAAATCACCTAGGTATATTGTCTATTTTACTTATTCTAATAAGAATACATTAAAAATGAGGCAGGAGGTGATTTTTTGTCGTTTAGTTTTAATAAGGGGAGAATAATAAACGATAGCAATAATGAATTTTTTCAATATGATATAAATAATATTAATCAATTTAGATTTAAATGTAATGAAAGTGGATGCTATAGTTACCCTTATAATGCTCAATATTTTTCTACATTTACTGGTCCAACTGGTCCAACTGGTCCAACTGGTCCGACCGGCCCACAAGGAATACAAGGGGTAACAGGAGCTACAGGTTCTCAGGGAGGTGTAACAGGGGCAACAGGGCCGCAAGGAATCCAAGGAGTAACGGGAGCCACAGGTGTGCAAGGAAATCAAGGAGTAACGGGAGCCACAGGTGTGCAAGGAATCCAAGGAGTAACAGGGGCCACAGGTGTGCAAGGAAACCAAGGAGAAACTGGGGCAACAGGACCTCAAGGAAACCAAGGAGAAACAGGGGTAACGGGTCCACAAGGAATTCAAGGAGTAACGGGAGCAACTGGCATACAAGGAATTCAAGGAGAAACAGGGGTAACGGGTCCACAAGGAATTCAAGGTATAATGGGAGTCACAGGTGTGCAAGGAATCCAGGGAGAAACTGGAGCAAAAGGTCTCCAAGGAATCGAAGGCATACCAGGAGCAACTGGCCCGCAAGGAAACCAAGGAGAAACAGGGGTAACGGGTCCACAAGGAATTCAAGGTATAACTGGAGCCACAGGTGTGCAAGGAATTCAAGGAGTAACGGGAGTCACAGGTGTGCAAGGAATCCAAGGAGTAACGGGAGCCACAGGTGTGCAAGGAAATCAAGGAGTAACGGGAGCCACAGGTGTGCAAGGAATCCAAGGATTACCAGGGGCCACAGGTGTGCAAGGAATCCAAGGAGTAACGGGAGCTACAGGTGTGCAAGGAATCCAAGGAGTAACGGGAGCCACAGGTGTGCAAGGAATCCAAGGAGTAACGGGAGCCACAGGTGTGCAAGGAATCCAGGGAGCAACTGGCATGCAAGGAATTCAAGGAGAAACAGGGGTAACGGGTCCACAAGGAATTCAAGGAGAAACAGGGATAACGGGTCCACAAGGAATTCAAGGTATAACTGGAGCCACAGGTGTGCAAGGAATCCAAGGAGTAACGGGAGCTACAGGTGTGCAAGGAATCCAAGGAGTAACGGGAGCTACAGGTGTGCAAGGAATCCAAGGGTTAACAGGGGCCACAGGTGTGCAAGGAATCCAAGGAGTAACGGGAGCCACAGGTGTGCAAGGAATCCAAGGAGTAACGGGAACCACAGGTGTGCAAGGAATCCAAGGAGTAACGGGAGCTACAGGTGTGCAAGGAATCCAAGGAGTAACGGGAGCCACAGGTGTGCAAGGAATCCAAGGAGTAACGGGAGCTACAGGTGTGCAAGGAATCCAAGGAGTTACGGGAGCCACAGGTGTACAAGGAACCCAAGGAGTAACGGGAGCCACAGGTGTGCAAGGAATTCAAGGAGTAACTGGGGCAACAGGAGCCAGTGGGCCTAGGTTAATGGAAGTCTTTTTCTCTACTGATCAGTCAGTTGGTAATAATGACTTTCTTGGAACAGGTACTTCATCAGCATCATTTATTAGGAGTTCAATTGTCATTCCGCTAAATGCTACAATTACAAGCATTACTCTAAATATAAGAGATCACACTTTAAGCGCTGGACAAACAGCTTCAGCTCAAGTATTTACAAGTACAAACTGTGGATTTACTGCACCAGTAGCTACAGGAGTTAGAGCTACAGTTACAGGCCCAAGTTCTTCTACAACACCGAATTGTTGTGCAACACAATCTGCAAATTTAGCTATAAGTGGATGTACACTTTTATCAGTACAAGTAACTACCACTGGTGGTGCTTTCTCAAATGGTGTTTCCGTAACTATCTTATTGTCTACTTAAGAAATTAATTATTTTTGACTAAAAATCAATTGATTTTTTATAAGATTATTAATAATGTTATAAATATTTTAATTATCTAAATATTAAAAGGCTCTGGAAATTTTACACTATGTAAAACTATCCGAGCCTATTTTTAATTGAGAGAGGTAAAAGTATCTATTATAAGCTATTACCGTTCCAAATAAATAAACAAATTTCTTTGGGTATACTGTTTTACTATAAAAACCAAATATTGTATGATTTTATTAATAAATTGATTCAGATAGTTAGGGGGATTATTATTGGATATCGAGTTTATTAACAGCAAGATTTCAGAACACTTATTAAGTGGTACACTTGAAGTAAGTTTATTTCTAATTGAAAAGATTAAAACACATGAACATTTAGATTATTTTTCATTTAAGCCATCTTTAAGTCGGTCTTTGCAAATCGATATTGTAAATATTATTCATCCAACTATTCATAAATTAGTGGGGAAAGAGCAAGTTGAATTTAATGAAAATGGTCGACCAAATGGAGTTGTAGAATACTGTATGTCATCATATATAGGGGTTACATATGATAATTTATTCGAAAGATTACAAGAACCTGGAGAAACGTTGAGTGAGGATACGCAAAAAGATTTATACTGTATTAAAATTGAAATAGAATCGGGGAAATTCGCTTATTTTTTAAATCGTATACCTCAACTAAAAAAGTTTACTAAAGGACTTTGGGGAACAATAGCAGATGCTACTTTTAGAAAAGTATCAGACTCATTTATAGGAATTGAACCAGGGTTTGATTTACTTATTTTTGAAGACGAAGTACTTGTAATTAATAATGTCGCTATGCAAAGAATATTTGATTTAAAAACAAAGTATGTTCAGAATACGAATTCTGTATTAACGGTCTTTGAAGAAACGAATAAGTTAGAAGGATTTGAACAGTTTAAAAATGATAGTATTGAGGATGGAAATATTGTAAAGAGGGTTTCAAGATTACTGACAAGGCCTGAGAGAATGACTAGGTTTGTTGACAATTTTGATAAAGTTGAAGAAATTATTATGGAGTTTGATTTAAATATTGAGTTAAATGAAGAAAAAACGAAAATAAAATATACTGATAAAAAACAATTAAATGATATAGTCAAATTACTAAACGATGCTTATTATAAAACGGTATTAACAGGTGAAAGAGGAAGAGATGACTTGAGGTAATTTATAAAGAAAGGGTGGGAGAAAATTGACAAATCTTTTTAAATTATTTTTATTCATATCGTCCTACTCGCCATTATATTTAATTGTAGCAATATCACTATACCCCTATGAAAAATTTAACATACATTCAATTTTTGAAGATAAAGTAACTGTTATAGTTTATATAATTTTAATCGTATTATTTATTATTTCATTTTTACCTATTTGGTATATAAATAAATGCGAATTGAATAGCACAATCGTAAGTGAACGTGTAACACGAAAAAATGAAGAAATATTAAGTTATTTAGTCACATATATTGTGCCTTTATTGGCAATCGATATAAACGAAAAAAGTACATTGGTTACAAATGGAATATTGTTTCTTTTGATTGGGTATTTATATATTAAGTCGAATTTAATACATGTTAATATAACGTTTTTAATATTTGGATGGAATACTTATGAGGATGAGCTTGGACGAATTATAATTTCGAAGGAAAGTCCAGACTATTTTAATAGAATGAAAATGGGTGGAAATAATATACGAGTTAGAAAAATGGCTAATAATATTTATTTGCATAGAGCCTAATACAAGTGAGAAGATCATAAAAAATAAAACGCCCTTTAGACATCTGGCTATAACTTCGAGCAGCCTGATGTCATTGCAAAAGGCGTTTTATTATAGATATAGATTTTACGTATTCTAAAAATGCAACATAAATTGCCAATATGTATGTGGTCTTTTGTATTGATGAAAATAACTAATGGTACATAGTATATATGTCTATTTCCATTGTCCTTACTTGAATATCGTAGTAAAAACAAGGAGGGATTTTATTAATGGGATGTAGAGGTTGTAATCAGGGGATGACTCATCATCATGCAAACAATAATATGTGTGGTTGTGAAAAAAATCAATGTTTCTTTAGATTTAAGGCACCATGTATTCCAGAAATGAATGGGGTAATTCCACCGCCACCAGTAAATAACGGTAGGGTGTGTGAAATTTATTTAGCTACAGATGAAGCTATAGCGAATGGACAATATTTAGGATTAGGTACCGCATCTGCTCTATTTCCACGAAATACGGTTGTTATACCAGAAAATGCAATCATAACAGGAATAGTTCTAAACGTACGTGATAATACTTTAACAGCCGAAGATACTGTTACAGCTGAAGTAGTAATTAGTAGAAGCTGTGGTTTTACGGACCCGATTTCAACAGGTGTTATTGCTACTGTAACAGGTCCAAATACTGAAGAAACTCCTAACTGTTGTGGTTCCGCAACAGCTAGTTATCCTGTAAATAAGTGTGACTTATTATCTGTGAGAATTGTAACAGGTGATGGGGCGCTTCCTTTTGGCGCAGCAGTAACTGTTATGTATGTTTTACCATAAAAAATTTCAAGCCACATCTCAAGGTGTGGCTTTTTTATTTACGAGAAATGGGTTTGTGCAAAATTGAAGTAATTACATAGTTATTTTAAAAATAAAATGAACTGGATAAGAAAATGTTTGTATTGATATTTAAGTTGAAAGTATAGATATTTTAAAAAAGGAAAGTGTATTACTGGAGGTGATTATTATGACGAAGAATAAACAAACCAAAAAGGCTGTAGAACGAGAAGAATTTGGAAATGATTTAAGCCCTGATGATTTAGATGTACGTGAAGATAATGATCTTACAAAAGAACAAGTTAAAAATGCGAATGAAAAGAATGAACAACAAGGTGAAAAACAGTAAATAAAAATGAACAAAACCCCAGATAACACTGGGGTTTTGTGCTGTTAATGGCTTCTTAACCGCACAACTAAATTTTTTTACTTTTTCTCATCAATTTTAATGCATCTAATTAGACGCTGTCATATCATAATTCTTTGCAAGGCTTTATCAGTTCATTAACCGCTAGTGCTCAAAGTTAATTAGTGAATTTAGATAACTTCGCAAATTGTTCTGGCGTAATATTTTTTACTTTATACGATATTACTGCTTTATTTGAAATCACTTTATATATAGTTGAAGCTTCACTAGAAGGTATTCGAAAAGTTATGGTAATTAGTTTGTAGGGAGGATTATGTGCACCTTCAAAAGTAATAACTCTTAAAGTAACATCATAAAAATCATTTTGTCTATTTCTTTCAATTTTTTCGATTCTTTCAGAAGTAAATAATTGATTATCTCCGTATGAAGACATTGTTTCAAGAATGGATTGACCTAATTCACGCAGAAATGCTAATTCAATTACACTTGGTGGTTGATCTTGTGGAAAATATTCTGTATCGGATTGAGCAAATGCATAATTAATGACGAAGCAAAATATTAAAAGTAATGAGATGATTATTTTTTTCTCATTATACAAATTCCTTTCAGCATTTGCCCTTGTTATATGTAGATGCAAGGAATTTTATGTATCAGATAGTTCTTTAGAAAAACAAAAATTGAGCTTGGTGGTCTTCAAAAGTCCAGAAATTTGCATGGTAGTAGTATGAACAGAAAAAATATTGATTTAAATGATGAGGAAGCCGTTTGGTTGCATCTTTTAATTTTATTTTTTGATATAATTACCATTAAATACAATAACAGTAGGGGGAATAATCTCAAACAAAAAGAATGCCTATATCAATGTTACAGATATAGGCGAAGTTTAAAATTAATCCATTTTTAACAATGAATACATATTAATATTGATGAAACGCTCATTAGGTTCTTCGTATTGTCGATGTTGACCTTCGAACATGAAATTAAGTTTTTGTAACACTTTAATAGAATTTACATTTGCAGGCTCCACTTTTGCTTCAATTTTATTTAATTGTAAAGTGTTGAAAGCGTAATCTAGGAGTGCCTTTATAGCCTTTGGAGCGAACCCGATGCCCCAATACGCTTTTGCCAGATCATAACCAATTTCTGCCTTGCCATTTTCAAAATCTATAAAATTGAATCCACATGTTCCAATTATTTCGTTGGATTTTCTTTCAATCATGCTAAAGCGAATTGCCTCATTTGCCTGGGCCAATTCTTCAAGTAGTTCAATCATTTCTTTTGCTTGCGCTTCATGTGTAAAGCTAGTAATGTTCATATATTTTGTTACATCAGGGTCAGACCAAATTTTAAACAAGCTATGTGAGTCTGAAATGTCCATTCTTCTTAAATGAAGTCTTTGAGTATTTAGTTCTTTTATCAACACGTATACCTCCAATATTTTTAATCAATGAGATAAAAAATATTGCCATCTGCGCATAGTTCAGTCCCTTCAAAGTTGTATAGTTTAATGATACCAAGCGTAACAAAATAAAGGAATAATAAATTGATTAACAACTTGAAGAAAAAAAGCCGAGAAAAACAAAAAAATTATGTTAAATCATTTTCAGGAGGATACAAATTGAAGAAAACTTTTTCAATAATGATTCTTTTACTAATAGTTCTATCTGTAAATTATTTTAAAGATACAATAATTGAATCAGTTGATGATTCTCCTCAAAAAGTAGAGCGATTTTTTGATAAAGAAGAAATTTATGAAACAGCACATGAAAAATATGGGGTTTATAGCATGGGGGTAGATCAAAAAGATAAATTATTACTTGTAAGTCTGAATGTCTCCAATTATGTATACAAGGAAGATGTAGAAAAATATTTTGAACAACAACTATTTATCCATGGTTTAAAAGAATATAGTATTGAAGTATATTTATACGAAAATGGAAATAGATAACGAGGTGATCTAATGAAATCAATATTAGCAAAAATTAAAGAAAGTTTTATAAATACTACACCAAAAGTTTCTAACAAAGTATGCTATTTTTGTAAGCGTGAAGCATCCGATTTACGAAATTATAAAAATGAGAGAAGCCAAAAAATCAAAGTGTGCTTTTTATGTGTTGAATATGCAGAGAGAAGAGCTTATCGTAAGTAAAACATATTTTATCTTCTTTTCGGTGATATTACATAGCTAGGTGATGCAATTGTTCAATAGAATGCATGCATTTAGAAAGCTTTGAATTATCCATAAGATTAATTAGAGCAATAACATTAACTAAAGTGATTATCAAACGAGGGGGATTCGAATGATTAAATATCCATTTTTAGAAGATGGGGCAACAATTGGTGTTACAGCACCGTCATCGGGGATACCAAGTGAACTGCATGACTTATTAAAAAGTGCATGCACTCGGTTGGAAAAGGAAGGATATAAAGTTTTTTGTGGAGAAACAGCTTGGACTCAAGATAAAGCAAAGTCTGCTTCAGCTAAAAAGCGTGCTGAAGAGTTTAATTACATGATTTCTAATGATGAAATCCAAATTATTATTCCACCATGGGGTGGTGAATTACTTATTGAAACACTTGAATTTATTAACTTTGAAACTATCCCGACTAAATGGGTATTAGGCTACTCAGATATTAGTCTTTTATTATTGGCTATAACGTTAAAAACAGGTATAGCTACGGCACATGGAACGAATTTAATAGATTTAAGAGGAGAATATGTTGATAACACGACAGCGATGTGGCAGTCGGTTTTATCTTTAAAAAATGGTGAATCAATCCTCCAACATTCTTCAAATCAATATCAAAAGGAGTGGGATTTTGACAAACCTAGTCCATATGTTTTTCATTTTACAGAGAAAACATACTGGAAAACAACGCAAGAGAAGGGTGCTAAAATACAGGGGCCTTTACTTGGAGGATGTATTGATACGATAAGGCATCTAATTGGAACAGAATTTGGTAATATACACAACTTTAATAAGACGTTTATTAAAGGTGAATCTATTATTTGGTTTTTTGAGAACTGTGAGTTATCTACTACCGATTTACGTAGGACACTTGTTCAAATGAGATTAGCTGGATGGTTTACAAATTGTTCAGGCATTATGTTCGGTAGAAGTAATGCAGAAATCTCTGTTGCAAATTATACCGTCGAGGATGTCTATGGGGAGCTTTCGAAGGAGCTTGAAATGCCGATTATATACGACATTGATTGTGGTCACTTACCGCCCCAAATTACACTAATAAACGGAGCATTTGCAGAAGTGCAAACGTATAATGGTAAAGGGACTATTTTACAACACTTTATTTAACCATGTTATAAGGAGCCACTTGGAAAGAAACTATTTAAGGGTCACCCTGGGATAGTGGCGACCCTAAGAAACAAATCAGGAGGAAGTTAAACTATTTAGCTTAACACTATTATTTATATGCAGCATACCATTAGGTTTTATAGTTAATTGCCTTTGAAAAATAAAAAAGTATAAAGAGGCTCTTAAATTTAGAGAAACTATTCTCGTAGGTATTGTCAAAAAAAAATCCTAGCACTGCAATCTGTATGAAATAATGCAACATAAATTTTTATGTAAAAGACTTATAGTAGCCTTTATAAGGACTAGTGGGGATATGAAGTATTATTGAGTTGTGGTCGTGGAAACTACTTATAGTGACCTGTACGCCAATAGATAATGTCCATTGGAGTGCAGGTCTAGTTAATAAGTATGTTAAGTGAAATAAATAACTTTTAATATTTTAATGGTGATTCACCTTTTGTAATTCCCACTCACTACGTAAAATGCCCATTTTAATTGCATCCCCAATTTTTCAGCTACTCGCATCATTCTTTCATTACCAGACCAAGTAGACATACCTAGGCGATGAAGAGTAGTTTTTTCAAAAAGATAATCGATCCATATGCTATAAGCCTCTGAACCGTAACCACCATTCCAGTATTCCGAATTATATGTAACAATCCCTGTTTCAAGCCAATTCGTATTTTTGTCAACCCAATAAGCACCGACAACTCCGATAAATTGGTCATTTACTGCCATGACTAATGTACTTGGAACACCTTCAAACAATTGTTAATCATTGGCCCATTCCTTTAAAAACTCAGTTTTGGTCATTTGTTTTTCGGGAATATACGGTCCATTCCATTTTTTCGCGGCTTGTCCTTTATCTACATATTTCCAATAATAAATTGCTTCTAAATCTTCCATTGTAGCTGTTCGTAAAATAACTCTTCTACCTTTTTTATGAATCATTATCATTCTCCTTTAGTTACCTAAAAAATAACTAATTTTATAATATCATACACAGTTTTGTAAGTTGATAAAATTACATTGGTTATATGTAAATGTTGACTAATATTATATACTTGTCTGAATTTAGAGGAGTTCCGCTCTTCTTGTCGAATTAGTACATAAATGGAGGGATACTATTGTTAACCAAAATTAGAAAAGTTAAGTTTGAAAAGGAAAGAAAAAATCCTATTTATAATGTTGTTATGGAATGTCCAGATGGGAAGGAACTTTTTGTTAAGTTTGATTATACTTACGCTACAAAAAACTTTTGGCCATTAGAAGTAAATTATAATAAGAAAAATTACGGTGCTAAACTAGCATGGTATACAAGAGAAGTGGAAAATATGACGGTTGAATTATTCCTAGAAACCATTGCAGGCAAGATAAACAAAAAATATAACTTTGTACTACAGCATTCGTAATTTTAAAAATTTCTTTTAGGTCCTTCACAGCTCGTTGTAAGGGCTTTTTTGTATAAAATGAATAAAACCTGTTATGTAGAAGTACTTGTTACTGTGTGGAGACTCTTTCAGGCATATAATAAGCAAAATTTAAGAGAAAAAGTTTGAAAAAAATATTCCATTTTTATAGTTTTCTTTTTATTATTAAAGTTGGAGGGGATATTAGATGTATAGTAATACAGCGAATATGTTTAAACAAACTACTAATCTTATAAATGCTTTGAATAAATTAAAGCAAAACTTATCTTTTGTAAAATCAAATGTAAATAATGATAAAACGCTGGCCATCTATTTTTTAAGTAATGCCTATAGTGACTTTAATTTATTTAAAACAATCTACTTATCTGTAACACCTGGTGATCATAAAATTGAAGCATTTTTAAAAGAGTTTGAGAAATTTTTTGTAGATGTAAACAAATATTTAGTATTTATTACTGAAGATAGTATAGAAGATACACTTCATAAAGAAGTGGTTCTTTCAATAAATGAAGTAGAAAGATATTTGTTAAATCAGTTAGATATGTATAGATAAAAATTGGGGGACATTCCTTATAGGAGTGTCTTTTTCTTTTTTGCGACAACAACACGCTTTTAGTAATGATATGGAATGTCAATCTACATCATTCATAGCCAATTTAGAGATAAAAAGGCCTTTTTATGGCATGTATGTAGTTTCAGATAATCGAAGAGCAGGTGGGCTGTAAAATCAATAGTAGATATTGGGCTTACACATTAAAAAGAGCTGCCTTAGAAAAGACAGCTAGTTAACATTATTTGACGGCTTTTAAAAAAGCTTTCCCTTTGCTGTATACAAAACGTTCCCACCTAGCTAATAACCCGTCTCCATTTACGCCATTTTCTAATTCTAAAGCGTGTTTTTTATGGAAATCTTTGATTCGCTTATTATGTTCTTGTTGCCACTGATGTAAAGGATTATGTTTCATTCTTTCCCTCCTTTTAGTTTGTTAATTATATGGTTAGAAAGGGTAAATTGAAAGCAATATATCTACTTACTTAAAAATAAATCGGGTAGTTACAAATGAAGCATATTTAATAACTTGATTAGTAACATTAAAAAAGCAACATTAAGTTTGTTTCTTCTTAGATAACATGACAACACTCGATAAAATTGTGATAAAACCGCCAATTAAGAAAATATAAGCTACTAATATGGACATTTCTTCTAAGTTGTTTGTAAAGATTCTATATGCTCCTAAAGTAAATAATGCTAAACTACTTACTAAACTAAGAATCGTTCTATTCTTATTAGTCAATACAACGCACCTCCAAATAATGGGATTGATAATAAGCGATAATAACACTCCAGCTAATTAGAAAATCTCAACCAATAGGTTTTCTTTCTAACAAATCCATTTTCCATTTTTAACATAATGCCAAATGGAGGTAAAAAAGGAAAATACCCCGTAGAAAGCGAAATAGTTGTACTTACCGAATTAAGTCCTCTCAAGCACTTTAATATGTAATTTATGTAAATAATAACATAATAAAAACTTCAAAAACATCTAAAAAAATTTTTATGGTGATACTTTTTTTATTTGTTATGGTTAGTCTATTATAGATTTACTATTTATCGCTTTGACAATACTAGAAATTGTATATATTACATTGAAAAAACAACTGAGGAGGAATGAAAGTTGAAAATCAAAAGGATAGATCATGTGGCTATTGTCGTAAACGATCTTTCTGCCGCTAAAGCATTTTTCCACGATATAGGACTTGAAGTAAAAGGGGAATGGGAAGCGGAAGGAGATTTGATGGGATATGCAGTTGGACTTAAAGACACTAAAGTTGGGTGTGTAGGATTGGGAACTCCAGACGGTCCAACATGGATAGAACTCATCAAATTTTATTCGCCATTAGATGAAAAAGATATTCAGCAAACTTTTGCAAATACACTAGGTATCCGACACCTTGCATTTACAGTTGAAAATATTGAAGCTATTGTTGCTAAACTAAAAGGGAAAGGTACGGAAATTTTTAGTGAAATACAGCAATATGAAGATAGCTATAAATTATGCTACGTTCGAGGTCCAGAGGGAATTATTTTAGAGTTGGCTGAGGAAATCCAATAAGTAAGGAAAGGAAAAATTCGAAAATAACATCGCTGCCAACGTTGATAAAAAATATATTATTGGTTATTATTTAAATTACTTTTTAATTGAGATTTAGATATTGATAATATATTTCTATAGTCATGCACTTAAATTGTTATGTCAATTGAAAGGAATAATGTTCGATGATAAAACAGAAAAAAATGAAATTTGAGGTAACACTTTTTAAGTAGACGTATCATACCTCTATAAACTACGTTTGCTTAAAGATAGGGGCAGCGTATGCAAAGCAAAGTAAAAATTGTAGAAATGACTATTGAAAATATAGGTAATTATGATGATAAAAACCAAACATTTCAAGTCATAGGCAAGTTAATTCCAACATATCAAAATGAATGTTGGTCCTTTCAAGAAGAAATTTATGAAAAATCCTTTGAAACAAAATATCAAGAAGAATATGGTTTTGAAGCGTACATTGGAAATCCAGACTGTATTGCTTTTTTATACTATTTGGAAGATATTTGTTTAGGGCAAATTACTTTATCAACAAGTGTTACCCAGTATGCTTCGATTGATAGACTTATTATCTCAAAAAGTCATATAGGAAATGGCATAGGTACTGCACTCTTAAAAAGAGCAAAAGTGTGGGCTTTAGAAAAGGAAATGAAAGGTTTTACGCTTGAAACACAAGATGTTAATTTGCTCGCTTGTCGTTTTTATTCTAAAAATGGATTCACCATAGGTTCAGTCGACAATTTGCTTTATGCCAACTCAAAATATGCGAACGAAAAGGCTGTGTTTTGGTATTTAAAGTTTTAAGCCTTACTTATAACGCCATGAACAGATGTTTTATGGCTGACATCACTTCATGAATATTGAAATTTTTAAGGGCATGCCAGTACAGCATGTCCTTTTTTCGCTTTTATGATTTCTTTACTGCACAGGCTGATTATAAAATTCTAGATTGTGGAGCTGACTAGTAAAGAAGCTTCGTCATTATATAGTGGTTAGTACTAGCCTGACAGGTAGTTATAGATGGACGTATTACTGTTTTTTTGATTGTATTGCAATATTTTTTGATAGATAGTGGCATGATATGAATTAGAGGTTAACAACTGTGTAAGGAGGAAAATGATTGGACACTTTATTAACGGAAATTCGAGAAGGAATGGACTATCTTAATTTGCAGGGCAAGCATATTAATAAAATTAAAATGAACGCTGATATTTTTGATAATATGACTAAGCTTACCAATATCGAACATGCGAATGATGCCGCTACTTTATTTGGAATTACCATCGAGTCAGATGAAAATATTGAAAAATATGCATTTATTTTAGAAGACGTACATTAATGAGTAGTGGCTTAGTTAAAATAGTCTGGAACAGCCCTTACTGTTGCAGAACGACCAGTTGGATGCTTGGATGAAAGAAATTGTAACAAGCTAAATAAGTATGTACAAAAATTTAATTATAGTGACAATAACCTATGACTAAAGTTATAATTTTTTTGGGGAAATAAGAAAAATTATTACTGACGGATCGCCGTATGTGATGAAAGTCGCCTGTACGGTGAAGGCTCGTTATAAAACCTATATATATAGAAGGGATAAGACGAGAATAGCTTGTTAGAAGCACCAATTTTAATACCTGATACTACAAATAACTACTTGGACAATATACTCGAAATTAGCTTCTCTTCTAATACTTCTTGGGAATCTAAAATAAATTCTATTTTAATCAGTACAGACGGTGGGGTTACATTTAATCCTTTAAATTATGACTTATCATGGGTGAGTCCGGGAAAGGTCACACTTCCTAAAGGATTGCCTTCAGGCTCGTTAATTTTCAAGTTTCAAGCTATTGGTTATAAAGATGCTGTTGTAAATCAAAATGTACTTGAACCATTAGCGGAAGTAAGAATAAAAACAAAAGACACAAATATTGTACAACTGGACAACACAATTGGATTTATAACAGTTAAATCGACAGCAAAAGTAGGTGAAATTAAAGCAGCAATTGAATCCTACAATGGTTCAGCTCAAAGCTATGTATTTAGAAAAAATATCGGTGATGATAATTTCGACTATACAGAATCAGATACGATATCAAATATCTATGTATCATGGCTGGATATTACGTCTGAAGATGGTTCGACAAAAGGGCAATATATAATAAATTTTATTGAATAAAAAATGAGAACGTCCATTATGGCGTTCTTTTCTTTTTGTTCAACTACATATTGAGTTAGTAAAGACTGAAATCCTCATTTCATAGAGGAATCATGGCAATTTTATCAAAAAGCAGAAGGGAATGAGCTTAATGCACCCTCATTCAGTTGAAGACAGCATTTAAGCTAATAGGTCATCGATTTTTTGCTTTTAGGATTCACTTCATTAACAAAGTAAATCCTTTATTTATACAGAAAAACTTGCAAGTTATCATTTTTGTCGATTGTCGCTAATATGACATCTTTAATATTTACGTTATATGTTGATGTTAGATTATTTATTAGCCAATCCTCAGTGAACTTAGATTTATTTAACTCATGGTAATCAATTTTTCCTTCTTGAATGAGAACCGAAGGAAGGGAAAAAGGTTCAGTTACGATCTTTAAATCTGCACGCGTTGGAGTTTGGTGGGGGGGATAAATAAAACTTGAAATAGAGCCATCTGGTTCCCATAATGCGAGAGCTATTTTTTGAATATCTTCTATTTTTTCCTTTCTTAACTCTGATAAAAGAAAATCAATAGTAATCCTGGCCTTTCTTAAGTTTGCGGAAACAATTTTCCCGTTTTTAATAAGAGGAATCGGAGGTGGGTCCATAAAATGTCGAAATGGAATCCATTTCATACTTAATAAAACCCCGAGTAAATATAAAATAATTAATACCGATATGGTAATCATGGAACCTTTTAATCCTAATCCTTCATCAGACAATGGATGAGCAATGATATTACCAAGAGTTATTGCCATTATAAAATCGAGTAACCCCAACTGAGCCATTGACCGTCGCCCCATAATTTTTGTCGCAAAAAGTAAAAAGAAAAAAGTAACAAACGCTCTTAGAACCCATTGTATAGCGGTAAGAGATTCTTGCCCATGAAAGAAATCCAAAATGAAACATCCCCTCGCATTAAATCTTGATTTATTATCTCCTTTTACACTATTATTATGTGTTTGTCACGGTAATGGGTGTTTGAAAAAAATGTGAGAAAAGTTAAATAAAAAAAGTTTAGTTTCCTAAAGCGAAGATCTAGCTTTTTACTCCAATACCTCTATTTTGACACACTACGTGTAGAAAATGATTTAGTTTTTAACTTATAAAAAACCTGTCGTCATTTTAACCGTGGGGATGGTATAATTTTACGTATATTTAATTAGGAAGGAAGTGAATTCATGAGTAATTTAGAACAAATTAAACTCGTGAAGCCACCATTTCCCAAGCTACGATGTTTTTCTTTCAAACCTATAATTATTTAGGAGAGGATTATTTTGAAGAAAAACATCGGAAACAAAACACCTAGCTTATTATTATTAATTGTATTAGTAGGCTTTCCACAAATTAGTGAAACTATTTTTAGCCCATCATTACCTTCTATCGCAGAAGTATTGAACACTTCTATGAGTGAAGCACAGCTTACTATGAGCGTATACTTTATCGCTTTTGCCTTCGGAGTATTTTTCTTTGGACGACTATCTGATAAAATCGGACGTCGTAAGGCAATGCTTTATGGGTTATTTTTATATTTTGTTGGTAATGTACTTTGTTTAGTAGCAAATGAAATGGCAGTTTTATTAGTCGCACGCTTTATTCAAGCGTTTGGTGCAAGTGTTGGCTCTGTCGTGACACAAACGATTTTACGTGAAAGCTTTACTGGTGTTGTGCGTCATAAATTGTTTGCTCAAATTTCAGCAGCCCTTGCATTTACACCTGCACTTGGTCCCTTAATCGGAGGTTTTACTGATTATTATTTTGGCTTTAAAGCTGTATTTTTAGTGTTAGTCACTATGAGCATTATTGTATTTTGCTATGCGTCTTTACGCTTACCTGAAACAGCGCTAGCAACATATGAGATGAAGCCAATATTACCAATAGTAAAACGCATGATTACAAATCCGCGACTATGGCGTTACGGCGTATTAATTGGTGGTATTAATGGTGTTTTATTTAGTTACTATACCGAAGCACCTTTTATTTTTACGCAATACTTTACACTAACAAGTGCGGTATATGGCTATTTAGGCATTATCGTTGCACTCGCTTCTATTGCAGGGGCGATGCTATCTAAACGACTCGTTAGTCACACAAAACCTGAGAAAATTATCGTCCGTGGTTTAGTCATAATGTTCATCGGCACATTTTTCGCTACAGCAGTCCATTTTTTACCGACTGTATTACAGATGCCTACGATGATTATGAGTGTGTTCATTATTCTATTTGGTACAGGTACCGCTTTACCAAACTGTTTAAGCTTAGCGCTCATCGATTTTCAAGACGTTATCGGTACTGCTAGTGCATTATTTAGCTTAGGCTATTATTTACTCGTCAGCGCTACAATCTTTGGCATGAGCCTTTTCCATAATGGAACAGTCCTTGCGATGCCTTTATATTTTTTAGCGTTAGCAATTGTAATGCTTTTAATAAGCTTACCGTTACTTCATAAACAAGATTCGTAAATTTGAAAAAAGTATCCTCTTTTGAGGATGCTTTTTCTTTTGCATGAGTATGGAAAAGGATTATATCCGATCATAGAGGCTTTATAAGTGCTGAAAGGTTGAGCATACAAAAGTATCGGACATTATGGAGAGTACCATCGTTATTGAAAGAAAGTGTGCAGTAACTAAAACAAATGAACACCAGTACAAAGCACTGGTATTCATTTTATGTTGTAAGTAGCAGGTGACAAATTATTATTTAAGTTAATTATTAGAAGAAGTGACTGTTTGTTTTGTAACAATTTTGCTAAATAAGGAGGCTAAAACTTGTTGAAACAACATTCCAAATACAACGGGCATTGCTACTTTACTTGGGAAATATGTTGTTGCAACAATGACACCAATTGCAATATTTCTCATTCCGCCTGTAAATACTAAGGTCGTCATTTGCGGATAGTCTTTAATAATATATCGACCAATGATTAAAGCAAACACATAGCCCGAGACAGCAATTAGCAAGACTAAAAGTAAAACGGAAATTAGATGTAAGTTGAAATTTTTTAAATATGGAGAAATGGCGCTACTATTAATCATTATCACTGCAAATAAACACAGTTTTGAAAAAGGAGCAAGTTTCTTCCCAAATTTCTTTGGTATTTCTCCTTTGGAAAGTTCGTTCACTAATATACCTAGAATAGTAGGCAACACAATCATCAATATTAAATTAAGTATAAGGGAAGCAATATCTAATTGAATTTTTTCACCTGAAACTATATAGAGCATGAACGGCATGATAAACGGAGAAAGTAGTGTATCAATTAAAATAATAGATAAGCCTAACGGCAAGTTGCCCTTACAGATATTTATCCAAATAACACTTGTTACGCCTGTAGGTACTGCAACCGATAATACAAAGCCGACAGTTAATAAATGATCATCGAAAATGATAGTCGATAAAAAATAAGCCCATAAAGGCATCAATAGGTGAAGAAAGATAATGGAGAATAAGATGAGAGCTGGATGCTTTGTAAAAATTTTTACATCTTTAAATTTCATGTTTAAACTTCCAATGAATGTCATAAAAGCAAATAGCCAAGATACGAGGAATAATAGACTGTGTCCAACGCTTTCTAATAAAACACCTACAACTAAACTTAATGGTGTTAAAATGGCAATGTATTTTTGGAGAAATACATTTAGTTTTTCTAACATAAACAAGACCTTCTTTTTGATATATTATTTAAATAACTTTAACATATGTTTTTAGTAAAAAGTAAAATATTAATCCGCTACAAGTTGATTTTATCTTTTCTAATTTAATGAAAATTACTATAATGTACTTTCAAGCTAAAATGGCTAGGTGAAATATAAAGTCAACCATCATGAGCTACGAGGTTTGGAGAAACTAAGATAGTGTAACATAAGTTTTGCTTAAGCTATTTTTGTGCAATACTTTAATATATGTTAAAATAAACCATATTGATATGTTAAAAGACACAGAAATCATTTAAGAGGAGGGTGAGCGTATGAGCGCAAAGAAGAAAAATGGAAAATTACAAATATTAACGATAATTTTAATAATATCACTATTTGTTGTGGCATTTGTTTCTTTTTTCTTAGGTCATTTCATGGTGGGTTCAGTTTTATTTGTAATCTTTATCGTTATTTTGAATGCTATTAGTAGTTGGACGAGAGTCAAAAATACAGAGTACATTCATTTTAAAAATCACAAAAACAATGAGAAGTGGTGATTTACCCCCATTTGCATATTGGCCATTCACTTGAGTGGCTTTTTATATTTGTTTTTCTTTTATAGGAAATTTGATAGAGAAGGGTAGAAAGCAAAAGGCATTATTCCTCTTGCTTCTTTTCTATAAATAAAGAGAAACTGAAAAAATAATTGAAGGAGTGGATTTATATATTAATGAAGCAATCAAAAACTTAAGTAAAATCTCTCTGAACGAATGGAGATTGCATGCACTGGACTTCCTAGACGGCAGTGCTATTTGAGGAACATCTTATGTTGCCAAATGAAAAGCGACAAAATAAAAAAAGTCCTATGTTTGTACAAAATCCATACAAACATAGAAACTCACTTATTATTTGGACGCTATTTGTTATAGTTATAGTAAGTGATTTAGCGACTTTTTGCTTAAATCACAGCATGTTAATTACCAAAGTAGAGACTTTTCAATTCTTCCTCACGCATTGTGATGCAGTAAAACTAGGATTTTACCATCTTCAGCGTCATTCGAATAGCGTTCAGCTTCATCATCTGGGACTCCAATTTCCATAAGTGCATGCTTTAAGCCACCAGCTCCAGAGCTTGCCCCTACGACTGCTCCTCCAATTGTTGTAATGATAGGGCCTGCAGCCAATACAGCACCAAATCCTGGTATTAATATACTGGACAATCCTGCTATCACGCCTGCTATGCCAATGGCAGCACCAGTCGCAGCTCCAGCAAGGGCACCATCCATAGTGGAGGGTTTTACTTCCTGTGTGTTTACTGATAATTCTTTTGCTTTTTTAGCAATAACTGAAATTTCCTCCGTTGTATAGCCGCTCTCTTTTAAATCTTTAACTACCTCAGCTGCTTTTTGTTCATTATCGTATACGCCAATAACTTGATTCTTCATTTCAAATTACCTCCTGTTTGTTTCTTCAACTATGTATTCTTTACCCGTGTTTTAGTATTTCTAGACACAAATCACCTTTGGATTGTTGATTAGATGTTTTTATAAGATTGATTGTATTTTAATTCTTGTAATCAAAAATCAACTAGTATATAATTTAGTTTACTTAACTAAATCAGGGGGTTTGAAATTGGAAAGAGAGATTGTTACAGATGAAGCTAAGAAAAAAAAACCATTTCTATTTAAACTTGGAATAGGGCTTCTAATCCTTTATCCTATCTTATGGGGAGCGGCTGCAATCGTACCATTTACGCCATTTCCGACTCATATAAAGGCAACTTTTATGACATTATTTATAGTTTTGGGAGAAATACTTTGTTTGTTAGGTATTGCGCTTGTTGGGAAAGAAGTGGTGACTAAATATAAAAATAAGTTAAATCCTAAAAATTGGAGAAGAGGAGGTGATTAACAAAATGATGAATAATGAAAACTTACCTGAGGAAATAAATAAAACTTTAGAAGAGCTTTGGCTGTTACTTGAAACAAAAGAACGAGCTTATACAAATTTCCAATTAAATAATCAACAATATTCGTTATTAACATTAATTATTCGCCATCCTTCATCCACTCCTACAGAGTTAGCAGAGAAAATGAATATTACCAAAAGCGCTATTAGCCAACAGTTAGTAAAACTTGAAGCGGAAGGTTATATTTATAGAAAGCAACACGTAGATGATAAGCGTGCATTTTCTGTTGAATTAGCCGAAAAAGGACTGCTATATAAAACAGAAATGAATAGATTTATGCAGCAGGTTTCCGAAAAATATTATGCGATTTTATCACCCCAAGAGTTAACAAGCTTTTTATCCGCACTTCAAAAACTAACTAAAGTAATAGAAGGGTTATAGCCTGAATTTAGTTTCTTATATTGTTTATGAGCATTCAAAAAACTATTCTACCATTTTAAATCTGGATATATTTCAGAGATCTTCATACCTTCTATTGTTCCATTTTCAAGGAGTTCTTCATATCCATTAAATTCTTGAGAAAATTGATCTTTAACTCTTGTTAAATAGGATTTCTCACGACTATGACTTATCCAATATTCCTCACCTTTATAATAAAAATTTAGTTCATCGTTCATCTCGAGATGGCTTTTGAACTCTAAATATTCTTTTTCTGTCATATAATATCCTCCTTTATACAGGGACAGGGCCTCTTTTGCTTAACTAATATAAGAGACGAATGTATGGAAATTACAACCATATTACTTTTTATATTGTATAATCAAAATACAATATTTAAAAGGTGATGGTAATTTTGCTAACAATATTACAAATTCTTTTTTCAATCATAGTAATATCACTCTCGACTTACTCAATTATCACAAGTGATTATCAGTTGAGTTTCCTAGTGATATTCTTCTTAGGATTATTGATATGTATTGTTGGAATAAAAGAATTTCAAAGAGAGAGAAAAGTTTCTGGTTGGTTCCATATAGGGGTATTTTTATTTTCAGTATATGTTTCAATTAAAATCTTTTTTTGATTCAAGATAAATGGCTTTCCGCTTTTTATAAAACTCATTAAATGTCACGGAAATCAACGAACATATTTCAAATGATGTAGCTCTGCCGCGATACTAGAAGTAAGGTAACCTACTTGTTAATTTATCACAATAGACTAATAGAAGTAATGCAAGGCCTTAATCCAGTGCAGGGATGGGGGCTTTTCTTATGCTTTAGAAACTATATCAAACATCCAAAATACTTTTGTGATAGGAGGGTTGAGTTTAGTGTAGTTTTGAGTGTGTGAATTATAGAAGAAGATTCCATTTTTTTGACTCATACATTATGATTAAGTATGTAGAGATTGTAAAATCCTTGCTATCATATTTAACAACGGAGGACTAAAATGACACCAGAACAAATTGTTAAGAAATTTTTTGAGGAAGTACGTTCAGGGGAAAATCCTGATTACGCAACTGAATTAATGGCAGACAAAGTGATGGCACACCAAGTTATTTCTGAAGAAGAAATAACGGTTATAAGAACGCCGAAAGATTATTCAGATCATGTAAAAGAAATGGTAGATGCGTATGGCACTTTTTCGTTAGAAATCCAAGAATTTATGGTACAAGATAATAAAGTATATGTACGCTGGAAACAAGTTGGTACGCATGTTGGAGAGGTTGATGGATATCAGCCTACAAGTCTTCCAGTTATTGAAATAGCAAGCGCAGTTTATCGAATAGAAGATGAAAAAATAGCAGAATATTGGATACAAATCGATAGAGCTGGTATTGAAATCCAACTAAATCGCAATAAAAGTAGTTAACATCCTTCGGGGTGTTTTTCTTTTGCTTTGAAACGGGAGTTTTGGGAATCCATAACTGAATTGTTGGAAGTGGTATTTATATAAATCTTATAAGGCGTCAATCAATTTAGTTTTGAAATGGGGGAAAATTAAGACTTTACAAAGAATTCTAACTCCTGTATATTTATTTTCTATTAACGACATATATCGACAATGTTGTTAAATGTTTAAATCTTTGAAAGGTGTGTTATTTAATGGAAAATGAACAGAGAGAAAAGAAGAGGAGTTGGCTCAAAGTACCTCATACATATACGATTATTTTTGCTATTATTTTTTTAGCAGGTATTTTAAGTTATATTATTCCAGCAGGTGAGTTTGATCGTGTAGAAGATGATGAAGGGCGTATGCTCGTTGTAGATGGAAGCTATCATCATATTGAGAGTGATCCAGTTTCATTTTTCGAAATGTTTACAGCGATTCCAATGGGGCTTGAAAAAGGAGCTCAAATTATATTTTACATTTTCTTAGTTAGTGGTGTATTTGGCATTATTCATAAAACAGGTGCGATTGAAGCTGGTGTTTATAAAGGGGTAAAAGCTTTAGAAGGCAGAGAAAAATTACTTATTCCTTTATCGATGATTTTATTCTCTGTTGGTGGTTTTACAATGGGGATGGCGGAAGAAACAATTATTTTCGTACCCATTGGTGTGGCCATTGCACGGGCGATGGGCTTTGATGCTGTAACAGGAACTGCCATGATCACACTTGGTGCTGCTAGTGGATTTTTCGGAGGCATGCTTAATCCCTTTACAGTAGGTGTTGCGCAATCCTTAGCAGATGTACCATTATTCTCAGGGATCGGTTTCCGTGCAGTAGTCTATGTTTTTGTATTAGGTTTTGCTATTTTCTATGTATCTCGCTATGCTTTTAAGGTGAAAAAGAACCCACAGGCAAGCGTTATTTATGATATTGAACAAAAAGCTAAATCCAATGTATCAGTGATTGACATTCCTACATTAACTGGAAAGCATAAATTTGTATTTATTGTCATGGCTTGTGGAATTGGCTTTAATATTTATGGTGTCTTTAATTGGGGTTGGTTCTTAACACAGCTAACTGCATCTTTCTTAATAATGGGATTAGTTGCAGGAATAATAGGCGGTTTAAAACCTGCCACTATCTTTGATTCCTTTATTGAAGGAGCGAAGGCTGTAACGTTTGGTGCTTTAATTGTAGGCTTTGCCCGTGCCATTACGGTTGTTTTAGAACAAGGGAAGATTATTGATACAATTGTGTATGCAGCATCTGAAACAATTGGACATTTACCACATGCTATTAGTGCAATCGGCATGTTAATTATTCAAGCACTTTTAAATTTATTTATTTCATCAGGCAGTGGACAGGCTGCAGCAACAATGCCGATTATGATTCCGATTACTGATTTATTAGGATTAGAACGACAAGTGGCTGTTTTAGCATTCCAATATGGGGATTCCCTCACAAACTCTATTATCCCAACTTCATCTGCATTAATGGCTTATTTAGCTGTTGCAGGTATCCCATATGAAAAGTGGATTAAATTTATTTGGAAGATGATACTTGGTTGGGTAGTCATTGCTTGTATAGCGCTAATTGCAGCAGTTGCCTTAGGTATCAGTTAAAACATGAAGTAATCAAGTTAGACATAATATAAGCAACTTCTAAGAGCTGAGTCCGATATTGTATTGGGCTCAGGTTTTTTAATTTAGCTTGTATATGTTGGTGATTATTGTAATGACATAACTTACACAATTGAATGAAAATACATCAAATGGAAGACAACTATTTTCAGTATTTAACGGTATCTCTTCGGAAGCTGTTGACGCTAATGGAAGTTGGACACAACTAGGTTATGAGGAGTCTTTAATTGAGGGTAAAACTGTATATAAAATCGCGGTTGGAGGAAACTACTCGCAAAGTGGTATTATTTCTTCACATATCATAGAGATGGAATTTCATTGTGATATATACGGAGGAATTAGTTAGAAACCCTAAGCTGCTACAATGGTAGACACATGAATTTGAGTCATACTAATATACAATTAATCCGTAAAAATATTATAAGTTAGATTGGAAAGGCACTCGTGAAAATAGCGAGTGCCTTTACTTAACATTTTTTATAAATTTTTTTCACTTTGCATATGATGAAAATTGCTTTTAATTTCTTTCCTAAGGTAATTAATGACCATGTAATTATAAGAAAATACACTGTTAGAAGAATTCTAATAGTAAATATACATTTATCTCTAAACTTATCTCTTTTTTCGTCATTAATAACTCTTTGCAATCTTTTTATAACATAAAGTATTTTTTCCAAACTTGCCATACTTTCAAAATTAGTAATATTAAAACAATAATGTAAACTTGGAGGTAGGTAAGGTACACGACATACAAGGCCTGCCTAGTTACTTAGAATGATTAGGTTCTTAATAAGTAACGTTAAAAATAAAAAATTGGAGTGATTTGATTTGACAAAATTTACACCCTTGCAAGAAGCTCAAGCCTTTGCAGAAGCGTTTCTATTACCTATTGAGCAGTTATCTATAAAACATCCTTATAAGAAGGATAAAGGTCGATATCCTCGAGTCAGAAAATTTATCCAAAACTATTTATTAAATGGTTCAAGTGAAACATTCAATTCTTCTCCAATTCAACAAGGTGTTGGACAACTAATGATGTTCTGTGCTCAGTTCGCCCAACAAAAGGCTCAAGCTGGAGAACATGATGCAGTTTACAAAGAAATTGTTAATACTGTTATTCCAAAACTTATCGATAAAGCTTTTAATTTTCCGACGAATCCAATTGATCAACTAGCAGGTTTAATTTATCTTGGGGCAGCAATGCTTAAGAAATTAGATGATTCTCAGAGCGATGTTTCATTTTCTAATGTAGATACATTGTTAGAGCAATACCGAGAGCATTTTGCTAATGAAGTATTAAGTTCCAGAGAATACAATATTTTAAAGTATTATCGTACTCCGTCAGCTTGGACATACGATGATTCAGAAAAATCATATCGTTTTGCTGCTGGGCCATATGAGGGACAAATCGGATATTGGATCACTACAGCGGATTTATCAACTGATCCTCAGAAAGATTACTTAGATAACCCAACTGTTCTTGATGATTCGGGAAAGGTTACGTTCGCAGGAATTCAACCAGGTACAAGCGGTAAAGATTATATTAATCATCATGCATATTTTAAAACTAAAAACGAACGATTTATTCTTAATTCTTCACTAAATGCTGTTGCTTGTTGGATGGCAGCGCATGTATATGATGTAAAGGTTAATGAGACTGGCGCTTCATTAGATCCTGCACATAACCTGAAAAATGCAATCCGAGATGTTCTTAGTTATACTCTATGGGGTTCCAATACTTCAGTGGCTAATGCTTCTAAAGGTTGTTTCCAGCAAGAGCCCTATAACAATTCATTATCTGCAAAAAGAGTTCTTCCTGTTCACGGGTTTTCTGATGTCAACCTGACAAATAATATGCTACGTGCTCGGTTCGATTCTCCTGCATATAATGCTTTTGCAATAACATTCTTGCAAATTTATGCAAGCTTAATAGAAAACCCAACAGCCTCATCATGGCACAGTCTTGTTCCGAATATAGATTCGGATTCTGGAGTTATGGTTACTCAGCTAATTAATACCTACAAGGAGATTTTTGATAACTATTCAACTATCAAAAATAACTTAGTTAGTAATTCGTTTAGCCAAGCGAAATATTGGGGAATGTACATTCCTGAAAATGCCATGTTAGGTTCATCCGAGTTGATTAAAAATCCGTGGCAAATGCCTAATAAAGGCGAGGGAATCAATCAAGCTATGGTTGGATTATTTAATGTTTATCCTGGAATTACAGGACAAGGAATAGCAAGTATGGAAAACAAAGTTTCAATAGCAATTAAACATCAACTTGATGTTGGTCAAGCATTACACGGTCAAAGTAAGTTTCCATCGCACGGTCGTTCAGGCCTTTGGGATTTGGCTCGCTTAGATATATTAGCCGATACTTCAAATACAAGTGGAACTGTTGATGCTGCTACAGACCTTACTACCACCGATAAAGAATCTCCGAACTGTGCTGGAGCTCGTCGAGCATTCTACGCTTTAGCTATGGCATTAGCAGTTGATGGTTCTAGTAGTTTTACATTAGATTAATAGGAACTTAGGGTTTCTTCTTCCAAACTACTACGACCTGAAGAGCGAGCTTTCAACATTTATTACAATAACTAATTAGACGAATGCAAACCCCTTGAGTGGATTCGAGGGGTTTTTATTTTGTTTTGAGAGTGCGTCCATCACCTATCATACTTAATAAAAACTAAGGGCGATAGAGGTAATCCCAACCCAATACCAAGTTTCCAAATTGAGCTAATGGAGTATAACACTTAAACTTGATTGACAGGTTAGTATAAAATATATTTAGGGAATATTTTACATATAATATATGCACAATGTTAAAATAAAAGAGAATAGTTTGTCTGGGGGGAGAAAGCCTTGTTTTGGGTCGCAATCACCATCTATATTCTTTTAATAGTTAGTTCTATAATTCTCGAAAAGTTGTTGAAACGGAAATTTAAACTGGAAAAGGATTTTAAATTTAGTAAAAGGTTCACTAAAAATCAAAATTTAATAGAAATTATAATGTTAATTATATTTGTTATTGGTGTATTTATGTCGAGTATTACTGTACTTGAAAACAATATTTATCGTCCATTAAATCCAATCCCTAGTTATATGTCGCTTTCACTATATTTTTTTGTATTATTTGGATTTAGAGGTTGTATGGCAAAAAGAATTGATAAAGAATCAAGAGTATTTTACATCCATTTCGCCTTCTCTGTGTGGTTCCCAATAGTAATCATAATAGCCTTTCATACTACGAAAATTTTTCTATAACCTTTTTCCTTTTTATTAATTAAACAGCAGGGACATTTGTTGAAGATATCGAAAGAATGCAGCAAATAGAAACTTCTTTAGTATTAAACATTCGGGAGCGATTCTGTAATAAGTAGCAATGTTAGGTTTCATTTAAGGGCCCTTAAAAAAACTAGGAAAGTATCTTTATCTTTACAGGAAATAGTGTTATTGAACGCTGAATTCATTAGGAGGTGTTATTGTTATGGAAATATTCTGGGTAAACGGACAATATCAAGAAGATGAACGGATTTTTGATTCTCAGTTTGAAGTTTATGAATGGACGGACTCATTATATCAAGATTTCTCAAATGGCTTTTTAAGAAAAGAAAATATCGGTTATGCAACTCCTGATGCAAAGGTAATTGATTGTTTAACGGAACTAATACCACAATGGGCGGGATACACAAATGTAAATGTTACATTGCATAAAGATATGATTGAGATAGACGGTAATGATTTGTATAGAATTTGGATTACTTATTGTAGATAAAGTTATTCCATAATCGGGTGGTATTGTGAAATAACAATTATGAAAGATAACCAAACAATGCTTTGGAAGGGTTTGTGTTAGGCTACTGAACAAACTTAATAAAATAGGTAATTGACACAAAAATAAGGGAGAAAATATGAACACTATTATCAAACAATTAACTGAAATGAAAGATGAATTAAGACAGCCATTTCCTACTGAAGATATAAATAAAATAAGTGAAGATTTTCGAACAGAATTTTTGAACTTATCGAATGAGGATGAGGTGGATTTCTATGAGGATTTTCGATTCTACTGTTCAAACATAGCGGGAACGTTAAGTTATGTTTTAGAAGGAAAGATTAATCAAATTCCTGAAGGACAAATTGACATGCTATATAAGTCTTTTTTTGAATACTATAATCAATATGAATTTCTTGAAGACAAGATAGCAAACTATAATCATTTCTTTCAAGAATTTAAAATCAATGAGCAAGCAAGAAAATGGTTATTACAGCTGTTGTCAAATAACCATTATCCATTAAAACAACAGAGTCTTTACACTAAAATAAATCTGAATTATGAGAAATGAACTTTACATGTATACAAAAAAAATTTAATTCGATAGAAAAAATGGTAAGAAAGCTAGTAAACAATAGAAGTGGAGAAAAGTTAAATGAGATTATCGAGCACTACGGTTAAAAGAGTTAGAAAAACATATTGAGTCAGATGAAGAAGTAGCCAATGAGCTACTTCTTTTTAACAACATTTGCTCAACAATCGAGTCAGAATGTGGAATAACTATTTTAAAATGTTACCTAACAACGCTTTTGCAAAAATAATATAGTTGTTTAGTTTGAATACATTTTTAAAAAATAGTTTTATTAAAAAAGACACCGTAGTGTCTGATGTTTTTTAAATTAAGCATACCGATAAATTGAAATTCAATTACTTATAATTATCCTTATCAAGGGAGCGAGATATTTTATCGGCGAGTGTATACAAACCATGTAATACTTGCTGTTAATAATGCAGACGAAATCAAAGCTGTAAAAACGCTATATGTTTGCCAAATAAGTATCGTTGACCAATCGAAAGCAAAGCACAGTATACCCAGGGCGAACGTAGCAATCAGGAAAATAACTGTTACGATTGTTCTCTTTTTTGTCATTCGATGTCGCTCATTCGTTTTCCTTCTGCTGCGTAATCCTAAGAGAAATAGCAAAACTGCCAATAGGGAAAGAATAATGGTGAAAGACGATAAAATAATATCCAAAAGCTGTGTGCCGCTTATTTCATATGACTGAGTTAAATTGCCATCTAATATATCTTTAACTTTTAGTACCAGGTTTATATTGGTATTCGCACCGTTACTCAGCAAGCAAATGGCTGTGCGTTCATTTGGCAAGATGACTACTTCGGTTCTGAAATTTGGGTTGCCCCCAGTGTGTTCTATAATCGTTTGGTCGGCGTTTACCAACCAGCCTGCCGCATAATACATATCGTTGACAGACGAAACTGACATATTACCCTTATGTGATTTTTCGATAACCTTTTGAAATATTTCGGGTACGTTCTGCACGATACCCATTTGTATGCCCATCCACCGCGCCATATCTTTTGTATTCGAAATGATATAGCCTGCAGGTTTATTCCCAGCATAATCTGGAGCTTTAAATGGAGTTGTCATAAAAAAGGAAGAACGGTAACCTTGTGCCAACTGTCCAGTGGCTTGAGCGTCTTCTTTATAAACATACGTCTGGTGAAGACCTAACGGCTGAAATACCTGTTTTTTCATAAAGTCTTCATAGCTTTGTCCCGACACCATCTCAATAACCAAACCCAATACGTCATAATTAACGGTTCCATAGTTATACTGTTCACCGGGAGGGAACTCCAATTCTGCATCAGCGAGCATTTCCACAGTCTTTTGCAACATATCCGGTGTATTACCTTGTGGAATAATTTGAGTATGTCTAATATTTGTTAGACCACTGGTATGATGAAGAAAGTTATTTAATGTAAGACTTTGCATATCAACAAGTCTCCCTTGATACTTTAACGTAAACCAAGGTAAATATTTTTGGACAGGGTCAGTCATTGAGAGCAACCCTTGCTCCTCCAACAGCAAAATACCCAAACCAGTAAAAGCTTTACTGACTGAAGCTAACTCATAGAGTGTATTTTCACTTGCAGACAACTCCTTTTCACGGTCTGCATACCCTGAAGAAAAGTAGAGCACTTCATTATCAACAAGAATTGAGATTGACATTCCTGGAACACCTGATATATGACGCGCATCATCTAGCAACGCTTGTATTGCCGCAGATTTCGAATCTGACAAGGCATAACTTTGTGTTGAGAATCCTGAGAATAATATAAATATCATTAATATAAAAATAAAAATCTTTTTCATAAACCCTGCTTTTCTGTCGAACCAAAAACTTCATCAACCTCTTTTGAAAAAACTCGGAAAATATAGTTTTTCTCTTGTTCTTCCGAAGCAATACCTGTCCCTAAACCTTCAGGTGTTTTCCCACCTTGAATAAACATTAAAATATTATGGTCATCGTCAACTGTTGAAAAATCACCTTTTTTCCAACGTTTTAATATATCTAGATATATTTCATAAGGTGCATATTTATCAGACATTTTATGACGTTCATATTTATCTTTGTTTTCTTCTACCATCTGTATTAAAGTGTCGATTCTTTCTGGTGTAATCATAATAGAACCTTCTTTCGATTCAGCGATAATCTTCTGGTGTGCCATCTCTTGAATCACTTCTTCTACTAGATTGCCAACAAAGGGTTCATCTCCACTTTTCCATTCATCAATTTTCTTGGAGAAAATAGGATTTTCCCACCCCATACCACTCACATCAACCGTCGATACAAATTTTTCTTTTTCCTCTTCTTTTGAATTGTTCTTTAATTCTTTCACATCTTGTTCTGACTCTTCTTTCTCATAGATCATTTCTGTGATTAAAAGAGTACCTCCTACACTCAATAACGCAGTTAAAACAACAATACCTAAAACATATGTCCACTTCATTATTCCACCACCATAAATAACATTTTAAACCAAATTATCATATATAATCCTTTATGTAAACAACGATCACATTTTCCCATCCCTCTAACAATTCACTTAAAAAATCATATTCAAATTCACACTTTTGAGTCTGTACTATTCCATTATTCACTAGTTATATAGAATCTTTCAGATACAAATTAGACCAAAATTGGTTCATTGGGCTATTGGTCTTTTTTTTACCAGGAGAAGCCCATTCATACAAAAACATTAAACCTCAGTAATATTAATATCGCAGCGATATTCAATGTATCACTTCAAGCAATTTTAAAAAGTCGTAACCATATCATTTCAAAGGTAAGAAAAGTTTATTAAGAGAGACATTACAGTGAAGACTAAAAATTTTTTAGAAAGAGATAGAAGAAAATATTAAAATCATTGAATCGATGATTACTAAAGTTACATTAAAAAAAGTCTATTTATGGACTAGGTGGATAGATATTTATTCTTAAAAAAATATATTTTATAATAAATTTAGACAATTATTTTTCCCAGTTAAGGAGAGATTAGTGTTGAAAACTAAAGGCGTTTTAAAAGGAATTACTATAGGCATAGTTGGCTCACTTATTATCCCTTACTTTTTTTATAGGATAGCTTACGGTTTAGCAGGAGGTTATGTAAGCTTAAGCTATTGGGGAGACAGTCAGTTATATATAGCCTTGTCTCTTTCTATGATCTTATCCATGGCCATAATGGGATACTATCTATCTAGTCAAAATAATGTCCAAAATAAAAAAATGTGGTGGATTAGCTTTTTTGTAACTTTTATTGTCAGTCTATTTACTGGCACGTTGGGTATTTTAATTAGGGAAATGATAAGTGGTAATTTAAATGCTTTTAATCTTGAGGAATCGATGATATGGGGTGTCATTTACAGTATTGTACTTCTACCGTTAACTGTACCTTTATGCAAGTTTATTCTAAGTTCATTGTATATGTGGATTCAAAAAATAAAGTAATTTTAAAGATTATATGTGTGTCACTTCTTTCCAATTTTCATATTTCTAGTCCTAGTTTATTATTTTCAAATTTCTTCAGGTTGCCGCTCCCCTTAGAAGGATGTTGTGAAAATAAATAACTAGGGCTATTTTGTTGTTTATTGGACAAGAGAACGTATAGATAAACATTGCTCAAAAGTTGCTGTTAAAAAAGGTTGAGCTAGTCCATGGAAAACTAACTATGACGCAATGGCCAAAAAGACTGTATAGAAAGAAGTGTTGAAAAACGCTCCGAAACTACCTAGCTTCAAAAGGTTATAGAAGCGGATAAAACAATTAAAACGAAATTTGCAGAAAATATGAGGGAAGTTATGCAGTTTTTGAAGAAGAACCGATGCAACACATGGATGTGTCAATGAACAGTAAAACTTGTCATTTCTTGCGCTTACCCGGGAAATTATTATTTATTTCCTAACTGAAATATCACATATCAAATAGCATTTTGCAGGAACAAGCCTTGATCAGATGGTGTTACACATAGGCCTCTAAAAAAAATATCAGTACAAAGAAAATGAGATAGTGTTTTATCAGAACCTTGAAACATTACGCGTGCTGAAAGGTTTGAGCACACAGGACGAAGCTTTAGATTATGCCATTACAATGAAAGAAAGAGTGAGGGCTTCATGAGACTGTGAAACGGTATGCAAATTGAAATTATTAGTGCGTGTAAGCTAAAAGTTAGAAAAAACGGCTTTCAGTTGTTATATCAGCAGACTTGAAGAATTTGAGAGTAACTAGTATCGATTATTAAGGGGGTTTTGAATAGTTAATTAAACATGTGTTTTTCTTTTTGTGATAAGGGAAGCTGAAAGTAGCACAATCCCAAAGATCAAATACCATACCTTTCCTTCATAAGAAATCATAAGTATAAGCTCCCACAAATTTGAAGGACCTGAATTAGGACTATCACTGAATGGATAATAAAATAAAAAAGGGGTAAAGCCAAAGAGAGTAACAATTAATCCAGAAATCAGAAATAACATCGCAAGTTTTTTCATAAAAATTCCCCAGTCTTTTAATTTCATTTTAACATGAAATATAGGGGTAATGAGTAACTGGATTTACTGAGAAATTTAAAGATGAAGCGAAAAAATGTGCAAATTGAAAATTTAGATGCAGTAACTCTGATACGTCGTTATAACAAAGCAGATTGTTTGATATACAGTGATCCACCGATCTATTGAGCACACGTTCAAAAAGAAACTTTGCTCATGAAATTATTGCATAATTGAAAGATATTGTGCAGTAAAAAAAGATGGGAGATCCCATCCGATTACATTACCTATCAAGCTTGTCAGATATATTTCTTAAGATTTCATTCTGCTCATGCTCCAAATAATAGAAACGGCAAGTGCAGATATTCCCGATATAACTAGAATATAAAAAAATAAAAAGAAAACAAATTCACCAAAATCCTCCAAGGTTTTTAAAGGATTTTGAGTTATATATGGCTCTGAAATTATACCAATTATGAAAATGGGAATAAATAAAATAAGGAACCCTTTCCAAAAGAACGATTTATTATTTTTGTTTAAGTTTGGGATCAATCTGACTATCTCCTTTTACAATAAGATAATACCAGAATAATATAAAATATTAATTTTCAGTAGTAAAAATATGTAATAATTTAAGGATTTAGCGTAGGTAGCTGATATAGAATCAGCGAAAGAAACAATCAGACCAGAAGATTACTACTGAACACTTTGAGGAATTTAAGAAGAAAAAGTGATTATAGTATCGCTCTAAAGAATTCGTAAAATCCTGTTTTCATAGGAACAGCCCAAATATAAAAACCTATAAGTACAACAAATCCTTAAAAAGAAATTATATATTTTGCGAGGAAGAACCTTTTTGAACAAAACAACATAGATTCCCATACAGGCGCTCATAGCAACCACTAATAGCATCATCGGTGGTATGAAAATCCACAAGCTAGTACCAATTGATAAATCAGGAAATATGTCCATGGCATTACCTCATTATGTATTTTGTGTAAATTGTAAAAAGCTGCATCGTCGTCACACGCTACAGCTCGACCTCTTAATCCTTATTCGTTTCAGCATTATAACACAAGGAGGGCGAAACTATGTGAAAAGAGAAAACACAACTAAATCGCTACCAACTTAACAAGGCTGAAGGAGTCGGTTGAATCATTAAAGGCGACTGCATCTACAGGGAAATATGGTATGGAGGCAATAATGCCAAAAACCAGTTGGTGGCATTGTTCAAATTAGAGCTTCGCCTGAGGAACGTTTAAACAAGATTAAAGACGTACTACTTATGGTTCAAAATTTAACAAGCAAGGTTGCTGGCGATATAGAGCAAGAAGTATTTTATTGGTTGCTAGAGGGCATGCCTTTCACGTTGGATTGGTGCAAAGCTTAATTTGAGCCATACAAGCTTACAACGAGTGTGAGAACGAGTTATTGATTTGATGTTGAAGTGAGCTTCGGGTTGCTTCATTTTTACGCAGATATAAGACTTACATTTTTAGAAGATTTATTTGGAATATTTATGTATCATTTAGAGAACTACAATATTTATGAGGTGTCAAATGGATATAAAAATTGTAAAAGTTGAAGTCTTATTACCAGAAGAATACATTGAACAACTAAGGAATGAGCTAAATGAATTAGGGGTTTTAACGGTCGGTAATTATGACCATGTTGTTTCCTATACTGTTACAAAAGGATATTGGAGACCACTTAACAAAGCTGTACCCTATGATGGAGAAATTGGTGAAATTTCATTTGGGACTGAATGTAAGTTGGAATTTAGATGCCTATATTCAAAAATAGAAGAAGTGAAAAAAACAATAAATGTAATCCATCCTTATGAGGAACCTATTATAAATGTAATTCCTTTATTAAACTAGACTGTTTTCGAAAATATGTAGCTATTCAATTAACGGAGCAGTTTAGTTAAATCACGATATGGGTTTTTGTGGTAAAATAGTAGACGGTAGGTGCATCTTAATCTTTACAGGAAAGTGGGATGGGCTATCGTTTAGTTAGGAGGTAGAGGTTTTGATTTATGGGATGTTTTGGGTTTCATGTCTTATTTTGATTTTGTTAGTTGCAGTAATTTTATTTTGGTCGGCTGGATTACCGAAGATTAAAAGTAAAAAATTATCATTTGTTATGTTTAGTCTGGGATTCAATGTAATCTTAATCCCAATGTCTTTTTGGGTTGGTGGAATGGCAACAGCTTCTCCGACCAGTACTATGAAAGATTTTTGGATAGGGTTTCTCATAGGGCAGGCAACACCACTTTTAGTACTAATAATTGCAATCTTAAAATGGTTTATAATTGACATAAGAAATATAAAGAAGCGTGTGAACAGTATAAATTAATTAATTAAAAATACAAGTTTGTGAAGAAATCTACTTAAACTTTAGGGTGCTTTAGTTGAAGAAGATAGCCAAACCAGAAGCAACAATCTTTGAGAAAACAGCCTTAAACTAAGAGGTCCGATGTAGTTAAATTTATGAAATGTTACAGATGTAAGGGAGGACTACTTAAGCCGATGCGATTTGTTGTCCTCGTTTTAAATTTATAAAATGATATTTTACTTTAGATAATTAGATAAAAAGGGAATAAAAAGAAGATATTAATAGAATGCTAAAAATTGCTGTAACTAAAATTTAATGAATAATAGAGTATATATTTGATGGAGTGAATTAGATTTGATTAATATTATTCGAACTTTATTGTTATTCATTTGTCTTTATTTACTAATTTTTTCAATTGTGTTAATCCTTATTCCTAATATAGATGTTTTAATAAAGTTTGCCCTTATAATAATTTTATTTGTGATATGGAAGGCAAACGAAAAACTAATGAATTTCATTTACTTTTTTAGTACAACGTGGAAAATATTAGCTTTGTCGATGCTCTCAGTAATTTTAGGGTTGGGCGAAATTTACTTGATACTTAAAATATTTGATTTTATTGCATTGAATTCTAAATATTTAGAGAATATAGAAATGACTAACGAAAATACTGCTACATTTTTGTTAGTAATATTAATACTGTGGTACTACTTATCTTATATTAGTTTCAAAATTTGTATATCAAGTCTAGAAAAAATAACAATAAAGCAAATTAAAATACTAGAATTGAATAGCACTCATTTTAAGCTATTAGAAGCTTGAGCAGTCCTCGCAGGATTTGTGTCTGTCCTAGCAAGTGTAATATTAACAACGGAAATAAATAGTATCATGAATAGTTTAATAGCTGGTGCGTATTTATTTTTTCTGATACCATATATGTATTTTCATTTTAATGAACAGAAATATTAAATAAGCTTTTACAGCTGAAGTGTTATATAAAACTTAATTTATGAAGAAGTTTTCTTTAAGATAGGATGTTTTCAGGAAACAAAGGTATGTAATCATAAAGAAGTTCTACCAGCTCTCTGGAGGACAACAAATGCTGCCATCATTTGTTGTCCTCTTTTTATTTTAACCAAAGGAGTGGATATAGTGGATATCTTAAAAAAACATCGATGGAAAAGCTACTCAAAAAGGTCTTACGACAATTAAACTAAATAAAAAAGAAGTGAGAACGCTTATTTTACAATCCGTTGCTCATTACCAAATCGAGCCACCAAGCGGATCTGCAAAGGGCGTTTTATTGTTTATTGAACGTGATAAGGAGCTCATGATAAAGGTGAAATAGTCCATGACGGTAATGGGTGAGCCAGAGCAATACACAGAGTTAACACCAGTAAATACAGCACCAATTACAGCCAAACAAGGTGTAGTGGAAGATACTTTCGAGCATAAAGAAATGGAAGCCAAACAACGAATTGCTTTAAAAATTACGCCAACACTTGGCATCTAATCAAAAAATACATCTTATAACAGGGGCGGTGGTCTAATGGCATTTCAATATAAGTACTTAACCCAGATGGCACAATGGGTAAAATGAAAAAGTTCGGTGACGAGGACACAGCAGAAGAAAAGGCTACACGTTTAGTACAAGCAAACCAACTACTCTTCAGGAGTATGGGGGAGATGTCAACATATATAGCAAAGCAAGAGCAACGATTGGCAGAGCAAGAAAAGGCGATTATGGAGCTTTCAACGTTGATAGCCGATGGTTTGAAAGGAGGAAATCAAAATGTTTAATGAGCATAGTGGAATATATCTACCTGGTATAACTATGTGCTAGCAAGACCCGAAAAGCGGAATCAAGTGCCAAGATTATTGAATCTGCGTCAAGTGGTGTATAGCAAACTAGAACAAGAAATTGATAGTGAAATTTATGAATTTCAGTCAAAAGAATGAAGAAAAATAACCAATATTATAAATATAATAGATTTAATTGTTATATTGTTTTCTATCTTAAGTAATCAAAAGATAGTTATTGGAGAGGAAGATTGGATGTGTAAAGACTTTATTATTTTTGGAGCAAGTCAAGGGCTTGGCGACGCCTTTGTAAAGGGTCTACCCAGAGAGGGTGATACAGTTTGGATGGTGTCAAGAACACGACCAGAAAGTTTGGATATTAATGATGGTGTAAATCGCAAATGGCTCTCAATAGATTTATCAAGTCAACAACAAATCTCTGCTTTAAAGGAAACCTTAAAAGACATTGCAATAGATGTATTAATATATAATGTTGGAGTATGGGAAAAGCGTGGTTTCGAAGATGACTATACATTTGATAATGATGGAATTGAAGATATTTCTAAATTAATCAATATAAATCTAACTTCTACTATTACCTATATTCAAGCGCTTCTACCAAACTTAAGAAAAGCTAAAAATGGAAAAGTCATTTTAATTGGTTCAACGGCAGGCTTAGAACATACAAATAATTCACAGGTTTCATTCGTTGCATCTAAATTCGGCTTACGAGGCATTACAAATGCTCTACGTGAACATTTGAGAGGAGACAAAATTCCTGTCACTTGTATTAATCCAGGGGAGCTAGCAGCAGAAGTACCTTATGAAGAAGGTGCAGAAAAGGCAATTGATTTATATGAAGGTACACGTATACCTGTACAAGATATTGTATCTATTGTGCAATGTGTGATTAATTTATCACCAATTTCATGTGTTAAGGAAATTACTATCCCTTCAATAACAGACTTAAATGCTTGATCGTTTCAAAATAAGTAAAATTACAATAGATTTTAAGCCTTCTACAATCATCAGTGGAGGGCTTTTACTATGCAAAAAGGAAGATGTCCAATGAAAACAGACACATGATATACATCACTCGTCGGCTCCATGGCAGGGATCGCTTATTTTGTTGGTGGCATTGACCATTTAATTAAAGCACTCACTATTTTTATGTCCATTGATTACATTTTAGGGATTATGGTTGCTTATGTTGTGAAAAACGTAGAAAGTAGAAAAGCCTTAATAGGACTATTTCAAAAAGTAGCCATGATTTTGATGGTCATTGCTGCAGTGCAACTGGATTTAATCTGAGTGTGGGCTTTTTTAGATTGGCTATTTTATTTAAGAGTGTTGCTATTCGAATAACGGAGCAGGTAATGGAAGATGGTAGCGGTTAAAAGAAACGATCCAGCATTTGTTTTGTATGATGGACGAATTTATTCCCTTCAAAAGAACATCCTATGATAAGGAGGTGGGGGATTAATGGCAATCAGGGTTTTATTATTAATACTATTGATTAGTTTTAATTTTTCAATAGGTGTTTCTGCTGAAGGCCCACTTATAGCTGCTTTCATACGAGACCACCAGCTTTGGATAAAAGAAGGTGATAAGGAACTACAGCTTACGACAGGTCAGTATGTATCCTCTCCAAAGTGGTCAAAAGACGGTCAATTTATTGCCTATTTAGCAGGTAAGGTGGAGGGTGGAAAAACGAATTTATATATTTATGATGTAAAGAAAAAGGAAAGTTATAAGCCGTATCCTATAATTGAAGCAAATGAAATCAAATGGTCGCCAACATCCAATCAACTAGCTTACAATTCGGGAGGTATCCTAAACGTTACAAAAACCGAAAATGGGCGACCACAAGGTTTTGAAAATGTATCTCTAGGTGTTAGTGATTTTGAATGGTTCCCCGATGGAAAAGCGTTTATCGTTTCATCACAATCTAATTTACTTCCTACGGGATGGGAACCTGTTCGTCTTTTTAAAGTGCCCGTAGATGCCAATCTTGATACGAATAAAATAAAGCCCTTTTACACCATTCAAACAAATACAACGGACTTATTCGCCATTGATGCTGACTATTTAACGTTTAGTCCTGATGGAAGCTGGATTAGTTTTCTATTAACACCCACAGCGTCTTGGTCCAATGATAGTAATACATTATCAGTACTTTCATCAGAAGGTGATCAATTTCAAGTGATAGGGAAAATGCTTGGGTATGAAAATTGGATAAAGTGGGCTCCATCAAAAAATCAACTAGCCTACATATCGGGTGAAGGAAGATTTTTTGTTGAAAACAAAGATACAACCGTTACCGAGATCCCTACAGCGAATAAACAAAAGGACTATACACCTAAAGGATATGTAGACCTAGATTTGGAATGGCTTTCTCTAGATGAAATAATTGTTGCTCGGGCAAAAGAAAACAAAGCATGGAAATTGGGACCAGTTCCAACTATGTATACAGCGCTATATGTAATTAATCTTGAATCAGGAGAACAAAGGCAGATTACATTTCCAAAGAACAATAAAATAGATAATACTCCTCAAGTAGTTGGTTCAAGGATTACTTGGTATCGAACAGCTAAAAAAGAAAACAAAGGAGATGTCTGGATTAAAGATAGAATAGATGGTCTAGAATATCGGTGGTTAAAAAATGTAGACACTGCCCCAACTTTTTTCTATAGCAAGTAACTGAAACATCCGCAGATTCTACACTATTCGGCCCAAAAGGCAGATTTAATCTACAAAACGTGTAGAAAAAATTCTGTCTTTTTGTTCTGATATTTCATGAAACGAAAATTGAATTAAAGTACTTCGTTAGCTTAATAAGAAACTTCCTTCTTTCTATTATTAAACAGAAATATACCCCACCAAACAAGTAAATATAAGTAAGCGATGATTACATAAATAGACCAGAAATAACCTTGTTGTAATTGAATTAATAAATGCTCAAACTCGTTCATTCCTTTTTCTCTCCCGATGCTGTTTACAAAACTAATTATCGGAACGTTTACTGTAAGAGCGAAGGTAATAACGGACAAACTTACCGATTGAATCATTTGCAGCCTTGAAGGGTGAATTAAATGCGTTAGAAAGAGCAAGAGTGTTCCTAGTACGTTGTTGGATGGCTCGCGGAGGAAAGACAAGTGATCGTACTGGATGGCGTCACAATGTTGATTCAACAACAATTAGTGCATTACCTGATTGGCGTAAGTTACCAGCTGTAGTTGTAGAAGCGGCTGAGCGATTACAAAATGTACAAATTGAAAATTTAGATGCTGCAACATTGATAGGCCGTTACAACAAAGAGGATTGTTTGATTTACAGCGATCCACCGTATTTATTGAGTACACGTACAAAACGACACTATGCTTTTGAAATGACGAATGAACAACATGAAACGTTATTGCGAGCTTTAAATAAACATCGGGGTTTTGCCATGATTAGTGGCTACAACAACGATATGTATAACGATATTTTACGTGGTTGGACAAGCATTTCGAATATGGCAACAACCGAAGCTGCAAAAGAAAAATGCGAACGCTTGTGGATCAATCCTCAAATAATTGAGCGTGGGTATATACAACAAACGCTTTTTGAAATGGTGTAGGAGGGCGCAAATATGATGTGTGAAAAAGTTTGTAGGACGTGCGGTCATTTTGCTTTTGGTTGCTTTGTAACAGGTGAATACAACAATACAGTTAAAGTAGACGACACATGCGATAAATGGTTACGAAATGGAAAAAAATGAAGAGTGGCTAAAAGATGATATGTCATGTCTAATCTTTAGTTAAAGCAGAATAAAAAATTGTTCATTAGTTATTTACTACTTCATTAAGTATAAATAAATTGCTATTAAATAAATGACTATGTATATCAATGCCCAAATTTTATAAATAAACATTAAGCAACCTTTTTCACTTTTAAAGATAAGTAATACTAGTAGAGCTATAATAACTTGCAAGATAAATAAAGGGCTGTAGGTTAATTGAGCTATTAAACTAGTCAAAGGTTGTCCTGCTAAATCAGTCATATTGCCTCCAAATAAAGATAATGAAATCAATTAATTTTATCTTTATTCTAAATAAGAACCCATGGAAAGTGTTGGAGATAAAATGAGGCTCTGTTAGTTAAAAAGAAAAGAGTCTAATAAACAATATGAGGAAAATAAGAAGAAAGAGCGACTATAATATCGCCCTAAAAAATTCATAAAACCCCATATTCATAGGGATTGCCCATATAAAGAAACCAAGTAGGGCAATTGGTCCAATAAAGAAATTATAAATCTTTGTCGGCAAGGCAAGATTTTTCCGAATAAAGTTTGGTAGATTGCTACACAAATTACCATTACAAGCGGTAGTAATATAATTGGCGGTATAAAAAATAAAAGATTTCCACCAAGTGATATTCCTGAAAATAGAGATGGGGTTGCTGCAGAAATCGTACTTAATAGTAGTGCGCTACTAACTACACTAGTTATTCCTTTTAAATATTTTTTGTTCATAATAATCGCTCCAATATTACATTTTTGTTATTAATTACTAACATTGTATATTATTTAATTATACAATTTTCTTCTCAAGTAACTTTTTTACTATCTGACAAAATGTTACTTTAGTATAATAATAGAGGGATTAAAAATTTCTATTTGTCGAGTAGTTTAAATATATTTTGATTGGTATGGCTATAAATTGATTGTTTATGGTTATGTTAAAATTTATTGCTAATAGAATATATATTTAGTTTGTTCAAACTAAATATAACAAAACAATAAACAATATGAGGATATGTTACAGATGTGAAAGATGTTACAAACGTTACATTCGTTATACATTAGATATTTAAAAATTTATCTTGTAAAATCGGTGGTAGGTTCGGTGCGGTAAAGGTTTCCTCCCTTGGTATTTATAAAAACCTAAATATTAGGGAAAGACAGACCGACGACCGACCTGCGCCTCATGAACTTGTTCGAGGCAAGATATACATGGCCGGCCTATATTTTTTAAGAGATTAGGTATCTTAATTAATATAATAGGCTAAAAATCGGAATAAGGAGTGGTTATCATGTGAACTTTGTTCACTTTCCATTTTATTCAGTCAAACTTACTAAACGTGCACCGAAATGCTCGAACACAATTCGATTACAATAATAACGTGTGTGTAGCTCTACCACGGTGCTAGAAGTGAGCTAACTCAACAGTCTTACCACAATAGAATGTAGACGAATGAAAGACCCTTTGAGCGGATTCGAGGGGTTTTTTATATCAAATTTTTGTTACATAGTTTTACGCATCTCGCTTATGATTGGTCAGAGGTGATTTGTGATAATGAAATTAATTAACTTTTTTAAGAAGTATCCTTTAGCAATTATAGTGGTTATTTTATTAATACCACTTTCTATTTCTGCCTTTATGTATGTCCCATGGTTTTCAAAGTCAAAAGGAAATGTAGACGGATGGCTAGGTTTCTGGGGGAGTTATCTTGGAGGAACGATTGGGACATTGGGTGTAATTGCTACAACATATTTTATAATAGAAGCGAACAAGGTTGCTACAAAAAATGCAGCTGAATTAAATGATCTAATTGAAAGAAATAGAATACACACAACCTTTTTACTGAAAAAGAATGAAGTAATAGTAAATATAATAATGGAATTATTTGAATTAAATAGTACACGTTTTAATCTACTTCGTAAATACGTTGCCTACTCAAAAAATATGAAAACTTTGAAAGATAATAATAAATTTTTAGAAAGAAAAAAACTCATCGATAACACTGATGTTAGTGAAAAAATCGATAAAATGAGTAATTCGTATCAACAATATTCAACAAATAGAAATATTGCACTGGACGAGGAAACAAAGATAAGAGGACAAATAATTACACTTTCAGCTCAATTAAAAACAGAAAGTATGTATTTTCCTAATTTAGAACTGGATATCGATGCTTTTAGAAAGGAAATTACAAAATCTTTAGATACTCTCTTTAAGGCAATTGAAGAAACTACTGACAATTTAATTGAGTTGGACAGAATAAACAATCTAATAGAACAAGATAGTGAACATGGGAAAAACAGTTCAAACATATTAATTAGGAAATGTAGAAGTAACATTGACACATTGTTTAATGAATTTTTATTAAGAAAATAGTTAAAAAACCCTGTCTTTACAGGGTTTTTTCTTTTGACAAAAATAAGCAACTAGCATAATGGGGTGATTACAAAACAAACAAATGACGATGGAGGTGGTGGATATGAGTAATGGCTAGACTGAGAAATCCGAAACGTTCTGAAGCGTTTCAAATGTGGCTCGATAGCAAAGGGCAAATGATATTGAAGGATATTGCTAAACAACTACCATTATCCGATTCTCAAATTCGAAAGTGGAAGAACCAAGATAAATGGAATGACCATTTGAAAGGTAACGTAACTAAATCCAATGGTAACGTTACTAAATGAAGTCGAGGGGCTCCTGCTGGTAATTCCAACGCTAAAGGCCATGGTGCACCAAAGCAAAATCAGAATGCAACAACGCACGGTTTCTTTGCGAAGTACCTACCTGAAGAAACACTCGAATTCAATGATCGATCGTTCTCCAGCCGATTTAATCTGGGATCAAATACAGATTCAGTATGCCGCTATCATTCGAGCTCAACGGATTATGCATGTCGAATCAAAAGACGAAATCATAAAAGAGCTAAAACGAGAGAAGGTGCAAGAGGGTAAAAATCCTTCGTACGAAACTGAATACAACTTCCAATTCGCATGGGGACGACAGGCGCAACTACTCACTGCTCAATCGAGAGCAATCGGGGAGTTGCGTTCTTCAATTCGTCAGTTTGTGGAGATGGCAGATCAGCATGATGAACGTCGATTAAAGTTAGAGCAGATGCAATTGAATATTGATAAGACGAAGTTGGAGATTGAAAAGCTTGGTTCTGATCAACAAAATGAACCTATAGAAATTCAAATTGTCAACAAAAAAAAGCAACCTTAATTGGCTGCTTTTTTGTCGTTTTGTTCAATACCAAGAGCTTCTTTAAGGGAAGCCTGAAGAATATGAGAGAAGTTTAAACCGGCATCTTCAGCTGCATCTCGTAACCAGCGAGGTAGCGTACAGTTTTTTGTTACTGCTTTATTTACAGACTCATTACGAAATGGGGGCATGTAAACGTCAATAAAGATAATTCGATCTGATTCTGCATGCAAAACGATATCTGCAGGATTTGATGGATTGGGCAGAGATGTTGCATTTTCTTCTAATTCAAGGATACGAAAAGCTAACATATCTTTCGCTTCTTGGATACCTTCTTTAATATCGTCAGCTAAAATAGCTGTTCCAGCAAAGTCAGGGAAATACATTCCTAAACCACCATCAGCTGCTGTTTCAACAACGACTGGGTAAATAAAATGATTGGCGTAACTCAATGTTATTACCTCCTTTCTATTCAATTTTATTATGTTACTTTTGGACATTGAGGTAAGGCAATATAAAGAAAGGCAAGTTAAGGCAAGGCAATAGATGTAAGCAGAGAGGGGTTAGAATTTAACCCCTGAAGTCTTCTCAATACTTTTAAGTGTGCCTACCGGAATCAATCGACCATCAGCTTTTACGCTTATATCAGCAAATCTTGTTGGGTCATCTTTATGTATGTATCTTTGATGACTGCCAGGACCCTTATGAGTAGGAGATTTGATGAATCCTTCTTTTTTGAGTGTTTTTAGTGCTTCTCTTATGGTCACTTGCTTTCCCATTACCTTACCTCCTTTCTTATATCATTTTAACACGCATAAATAACGCGTGTCTATTTCGGGTGTGATAATACGCGTGTTTTTTATGCGTGTAATTTTAAAGGAGTTGAGTACAATGACACTATTAATTGAAAATGAAGTAAAACCACAACGAATTGAATGCTGAAGGTGAAAAGGAGAAATCGAGCAGCTGGTATTTTACGATGCAACAACTGAAAAGGTCTACACTCGTGTAGATAAAGATTCACCATTTGTAATGAAAGATGAGCGCAAACTTTTATTCGACTACTGTCCTTTATTTGGGATTTCAAATAATGAGGAGCTGCAGGGCGATGCGGACAAAGTGTATAACTTGATTGATGCGTACGACCGCACTCTATCTGATGCATCTAATGAGATTGAACAGTGTCGTTTAGCGTATTTGGTGCTGAAGGGTATGGGGTGGATAAAGAAGAAAGCCATCCTTGTTGCACGTACAGAAGGTGGACGCGTAAGATTGCAAGCAGATTTAGCTGTAGAAGAACAGACGAGTAAAACCGTTCGTCTTACAAAGGTATGGATGTCGTCACTTGATACGAGAGTTCGCAAATCACATAGAAAGCTAGACGGGCAGAAAGCTGATAAAGACGGCTATTATCACTATGGAAAGTGGAAATCAAAAGCGCCAAGGCTATGTGGCGTTGCATCCATGGATATAAAGTGCCGGTGTCATTCGAATTACTTGGTAAACGGTAAATTTCCTGAATATAGACGTGGTAAAGATTAAATGGATGATGGGTATCAAAAGAGATCAGCTCGTATAGACGCTTACATGGAGGATTTAGGACTGACGTATAGAAAAGCGTTTAACAAAGCATACAAGGAAGTTAAGCCACCTAGTGTGACGATACCTTATGTCAGTTATAACGAGTGGAGAAAGAAGTTTAGTGGAGAAGGATAGTCTTTTGCACACGTAGTGCTAGAAGCAGATGCAATATAAAAATCAAAAAATTAAAGGAGCAGAAAAATGAATATAAATCAATAAATGAAATGTCAGTAGAAGATATACTCCGCCAACAACTAGTATTGTTAGCGGAGCGATCTCAATCAGCGCTTGAAGAGGAACTAGCGCGATTGACAAATTCAAAAATAGAAATAGCAAATTACTTAGAATGAGAATTTTTTCCCTTTTTTAATTTAGTATACGAGATTTATGTAATATATTTGTTTGTATGTGCATAACTAATTTAGTTCTCAAATTAAGTTTGATAAATCACCTCGTTAGTTTTGCATAGAGGTGATTTTATTGTTGGTTGTATATGTTAAAATTGAATTGGTTTGGAAGTCTTGTTTAAGTTTTATTCCTCATTCGGACCAGATTGAGGAATATCGGAGTTGATGAGTTATACTAAAAATCAGAAATAGATTGTTAAGAATTTTACTATATTTAAAAAGACAGAATAATCTAAGTCAAGGAAATAAGTTAAATTTAAATGTAAACTAAAGTTTATTTATTACGATTTAATAAAAATAAACTTATCTTATTGAGGTGGATTTATATGCCTAAAATGGACAATGTGTTAGCAATTCTATGGATGCTTCGTTCAGGTGAAAAAATTACTGCACAACAAATTTCAGAAAAGTTAGAGATGAATATAAGGACTGTGTATCGTTATATTGATACACTTTCAACAAGTGGCGTACCTATAATTTCAGAACCAGGACATAACGGTGGATACACTTTATTGAACAATTTTATTAAGGCTCCTCTATTTTTTGATTTTGAGGAGCAAACTTCACTTTATCATGCTGCTGTTTTTGCAGAAGAAGCTGGATATTATGGTGGCGAAGCACTAAATAGTGCTATTTCAAAGCTAAGCAAATATTCAAATCAAGAGCAGAAAATAAAGATAAACCAACATTTTACAAGTCTTGAAGTAATAAGTCGATTAAGTTCTCAGCCTATGGATTCTTTCTTGAAGGAGTTGGAGCAGGCCGTAGCTGACGGAAACTCTTTAAAAATTCTTTACCATAAAAGTGGCGAAGATCAATCAAAGTATAGATTTATTGATCCTTACAGAATTATTTATTGGAATAATAAGTGGTATGTGATTGGGTTTTGTCATCTTAGGAATGAAATCCGTAGTTTTAGAGTAGATCGAATTGAAAGTCTAACGCTAACCGAAAATAAGTTTAACCGGCCAGAAAATTTTTCAGCACGTGACTTTTTTATGAAAAACCTCCTTCCAACTATAGAAGATACGGAAGTAATTATTTCTTTGGTTATTAATGGAGATTCACTAACGTTGGATGATATTTGCCAACATTGGTTTTTAGGAAATTATTTACAAACAAGGACTTCAAATCAAGCAGTATTTCTTCTTGAAAAAGATATAATACATACATATGTACCTTATTTACTTTTACCGTACAATAAATCTATTAAAGTTATTGAGCCAATAAGTCTTAAGAAAAGAATTATTGAAGTTCTGACGGAATTAATAAAATTTCATCAAGTATGATAACTTCCCTGACGTTAACTGTCAGGGAAGTTATTTTATAATAGCTATATAAATTGTGATTGGAGTGTTATTGGATGCAAACAAAAAAAGTTTTTCTATATGTCTTTAATACAATGTCGGACTGGGAATATGGATATCTAATTGCTGAACTAAACTCAGGAAGATATTTCAAAAAAGACTTACCACCTTTAAAAGTAATTACAGTAGGAGCTAATAAAGAAATGATTACTACTATGGGAGGACTGAGCATAAAACCAGATATTTCACTTGATGAATGTATTCTTGAGAGTAAAGATCTTTTAATTTTATCAGGAGGGACTACTTGGAGTGAAGAAATTCATCAACCTATCTTGGAGAGAGTTGGCCAAGCTTTAAAGTTTGGCACTATTGTTGCTGCAATTTGTGGTGCAACTGAGGCCCTTGCGAATATGGGATACTTAGATTCTAGAAAACACACAAGCAGTGACTTAGAGTATATTAAAATGGTCTGTCCTAATTATAAAGGAGAAAAATATTATGAGATGAGACCTGCGGTATCTGGTGAGAATTTGATTACTGCATCAGGAGTAGCACCTCTAGAATTTACGATGGAAGTACTAAAAAAATTAGACGTCTTTGCACCCGACACATTACATTCATGGTATAACCTAAATAAGACTCATAAACCGGAGTACTTCTTCCAGTTAATGAATTCAATAAATAGCTGAGCTAAAAAAATTACCTTAGCAGTTTCATATTAGTTCAAATAAAAATCATGCTTTAGACAATGTCAAAGTATGGTTTTTGTATATAATTTAAATATGTTTATGGAAGTAAAAAACTTAAAAAGCACTCCTGAAGTCGATATAAATAGAATTGGTAACTAAATCTCTTCTTAATCTATTAAACAACAGTGTGCTTTTTTCTTTGGCAATAATGTCGGAACGATCTTCAATAATAGGGCGCGATTCTGTAATAAGGATCAGCGCTCGGTTTCTTTATGTGATCAGATTGTGGACTAACGGTTCTAGTCAGATTTATGCGGATTTTAACATGGTAAGAAAAGAATAGAAAAGAAAAGCCCAACCGACACTTCGGGAAGGTTATACTTCAACTAAAGACAAGGTTTAGATGAATAAAGAAACAAGATGAAATGGGTCACCATATATTTACATACGTTATATAAAGGAGGCTGTTTATGCGATTACTATCTACTGTTCTTATAATATTCTTAATACCTTTTATATTAATCGGCTGTTCAGGAAGTCCTAGTCAGAATGAATGGGGAGTGTTAAGTAAGGAATAAGTATTAAAACTAAATCCAGATGCAGACATCTTTGAATTTGATGGGAGAGTTTATAAAACGGGTATAGATTGGATTGAAGAGGAAGAATTAATAAAAGATGAACAAATAGGGGAAATATCTGAAGGGATGGCAAATAAATTACCAGCTGGTGCAAAGATATTTTCTTCAAAAGAAAGTAGAGATATTTTGATTGTTGAGTATGATGGGAAAGAAAAGAGGTACTTGCTTCAAGTTGGCGAATAGGTTTATTTTTCTTCAACTAAAGTATGCTTCGTTCAATAATGATTTATATCGTATACATAAATAAACTTAATAACGTTGCTAAATGAAAGTTTGGACGTACACCAAAAAGTCACGAATGTTGTTAAATCAACGTTTGTGACTTTTTTATGACCATTATTTATTCAGCTGTTTATACAGAGAGCAGTTTGACTGACTTAGAAAAAATGGTTTATAATTGATTTAATGGTAATTAAAGGGGTTGTTTGTTTTGAAGGAATCTAAGAAAAAGGAATTATTAGACTGGGTTAAGTCTACAGTAATAACGTGTGTTATTGTTATCGCTACGATGACATTTATTGTTTCCCCAACTAGAGTAGGTGGTGCTTCAATGATGCCAACATATGAAGATGGAGACTTCGTTCTAGTAAATAAAATTGGTAAGAAAATTTCTGGTATTGAAAGGTTTGACGTTATCTTATTCATAACCCCTAATGATGAGCTTTATATTAAACGTGTCATAGGATTACCCGGAGACCATATTGCTTATGAGGATGACACCCTTTATGTAAACAATGAAGCCTTGGTAGAACCATATTTAGATTTGCATAAAAAACAACTACTAGACACTGGTACACTAACAAAAAATTTCACTTTACAGTCTTTAACAGATCATTCAACGATACCAGAAGGTTACTTATTTGTTTTAGGTGATAACAGGAGAAACAGTATTGATAGTAGATATTCTAATGTTGGATTAGTACCATTGGATAAAGTATTAGGGACAGCCAACGTTAGATTTTATCCATTTGACAGTGTAGGTATTGTTAAATAATTCGTTCATCAGAGAAGTTCTTTGTAAAACTAACTGTAGTTCTGGATTGTAAGCAAAGAGAGCCTTTTAGACGAATAAAAAAAAGCGACATATTCAAGTGCTTCTAGCAGTTGTGTTCACATTTTTGATGACAATAATAGGAGCATGGATCGTACAAGATGTTGGAGCTGTCAATGACATCTTTTTCCCAGATGAATGGGGATTTGCAACTGTAACAGATGATACGGCGGAAATGTGGGAGGGTGTAAAGTTTAACGATCAAAACTATATAATATTTGATAGTATTTTTTGGAGAAAAGAAATCGTTAATCATGCAAATAATGAAAAGAACGTTTTATTAAGAGTAAAAGATGATAATGACAATATAGTCATTGATGAAGTTCAAGTACCTGCTGGAACAAGTGTGAAATTAGAGGGCTTGAAAAGAAATGAAAAAGATTATATTGAAATCAAAGCACCACAAGGTAGATTTACTATCAAGCGATATGAGAAACTTATGTGTTCAATAATGTTCATCTAGTTTTAAAAAACTTTTATAAAGCTAAACCAGCCATTCATTCTGAGTGGCTTTTTGTTTTGTCTTTTTTCTCGTAGACGCTATAAAGAACGGGAAAACAAATTAATGGATCACTTAGAACGATCTAATAAATCGCAAGAAAGAACGGCCATTGCACTCGATGGAATAAATCGATCGTTGAATGTTTTGGAAGGTCGTGTGGATCGTATTGAAAAACACACGCTCAAAAATAAAAACACAGAAAGGGAAGATGAATAATGGATTTAACGAACATTTTTACACTTGCAGCGATAATGGTTGCAATCGTTTTAGCCATTTCAGAGGTACTAAAAAAGACATTCAAAATAAATACGAAATACATGCCAATCACTTCCGTTGTGATTGGCATTTTTATTGGTCTTATTTTTTGGCCGTTATCAGAGTATCCAGTGTACGTCATGTTAATTGCTGGTTTTGTTGCAGGGCTAACAGCTTCTGGGACATTTGATTTATTGAAAGCATCCAAAAAGGTTGGTGGATAGTATGACTAGTGTCACAACAACATGCCGAGATTTAGCTGAACTATTACCAGTGGCGCAAACGGCTTGCAGATTGCTCTTTCAACAGTGTTACAAAGCAGATATTCAAAATATCTACGTTACAGAAACCTACCGTTCGCAGGCTAGGCAAAATTATCTATATGCACAAGGCAGAACAAGACCAGGGAAAGTTGTGACGTTGACACTGAAGAGTAATCATACTTCACGTTTAGCGTGGGATATTGCCGTGGCTCCCCCGAAACCCTTATAAGATGTAGATACTTTAACAAAAGTCGGGGCAATAGCTCGTAAGTTAGGTATTACGTGGGGTGGTGATTGGGTACGCAGAATTGACAGCCCACATTTTGAAGTGAAACGAAATTGGAAGATGCCTAAAGGGTACAAATTAGAAAGGCAAGTAATTGTGCCAAGCAACAGTAAAATGAAAGTCCAATTAATTGTGGAAGACAAGAAGGAGGAAATCAAAGTGAGTAATACTATTTGGGATCCTGGTTCACCAGCTATAAGAAAAGAGACCGAAAACTTTATTGCACAAGCAGTTAAGGATGGAATTATACAGGCTCTACACTTGAAGGATTTACAGAATGGAGTCATGACGACGGATCGTTTGATTGAATTGTATATTACGATTGAGCAACGTAGAAATAATAAAAATAGTTAGACATAGTACAAATACTTGTCTTGTTGACTTCAATTATAGAAATTGCAAAACCTAGGTGTTCATATGTAAAAGGCTGCCAAATGAATTTCATTTGGCGCCTTACTGTTTTGAGCATTCAAAGAACCTATTTTACCATTTTAATTCTGGATATATTTCTGCGATTTTCATACCTTCAATTGTTCCTTTTTCAAGTAGTTCTTCATAGCCATTAAATTCTTGAGAATACGGATCTTTAACTCTTGATAGATAAGATTTACCACGACTATGACTTATCCAATATTCCTCACCTTTATAATAAAAATTCAGTTCATCATTCATTTCGAGGAGGCTTTTGAACTCTAAGTATTCCTTTTCTATCATGTAATTTACTCCCTTTTAATACGGATAGCTTCTATCGGTACAGTTCCAGTCATGTCTATGAGTTACTTTAGGATGTGTTTTGGGATTTCCATGATTTGTATAGTCACTTTCTAAATCTGCATTTCCTTTTTTGTCATAATATCTTCTTGTTATAACTTTACCATTCCGAGAACCATCCTATTAACCTGATTATCATTATTCACAGGCTCATTTTTAGTATATATTGCTTGTTCTATTTGTAGTTAAAATGAATTTTTCGGATACAACAATGACCAAGGAAGCTTAATTACTTTCTTGGTCATTTTTTTCTTGTTTTTTACCAGTAGAAGCCCATTCATACAAAAATAGAAAGAAAAAAGTCATGAAGGTCTTTAAAAAGTTCATACCCCAATCAAATTTATTATATTTAAAATAATCATAAGAAGTGAAAGACAATAAAATTAAAAAGAAAAAAACGATTGTTAAAATAACTTTCCGAATATTAATTTTCATAACTCATTGCCTCCTTTCTATAAAAAATCTTATATCAATAAATTAAGTATAACATTTAATTATTTTAAAAATATCCTTTATTTTACTTTTGTTAATGATATACTTAAAAAGTAATTTATTTTACATAAAAGGGAGGATTTTCTAAATTGAAAAAGATTAAGTATTTAGTATCTATTATTGTTGCTGTCATGATGTGTGCATTTTTAGTAAGCCCTATCGGAAATGTTGCAAATGCGAAGGTAATTTCAAACATTTCTGAAGAACAACGAATTGATGAAGTCGCAGAACAATTAAAATTTATATGGGAAGAAGCATCCGTTAAAGATGAAGAAGGGAAAATCATCGGTATTGATATCGAAAAAATTGAAAATAAATATGGGGCTGCTAGTTCGATTGAAGATCAGCAAGCATTAGAAGATATAATTAATTTTAATTTAACTAAAGGTGGCAGTATAAGTGAAGGAATTGTTGACCTTGATCAATCAGGTCAAATTATGCCTCTTAATGCTGCTGTTGATGCATGTGTAAATAGTAAGGTAGCAGAATATTTTGGTACATTTCTTTCACCAGCAGCTTTTACTGTGCTTTTCCAAATGTTAAATAGAGGAGAATATACTGATGCTGCAAAACATTTAATTAAATTTGGTGTAAAAGGTAATGTTTTTGTAATTGCAGGGTCACTAACATCAATTTTATGGCACTGTCTTAATAATCAAGATGATTGGTCTTAAATCTTACTTAAATTATAAGTTTAATCATTAATTTCTTGTTATTTTGTTTATTAAAATAGGATAAAAATGAAAATAATGGATACTCATTTCATTTTGAGTCTGGTCTTTTTTACTTTATAAAATTTAGCATTTACTAAAAAGCATAATAAGTAACTAAGTATAAATAAAAATTATTTTAGATTTCTTTTTACCTCTTAAAGAGCAACCAAAGCAATAAAAAAGCAACCAAAAATCTGAATGTAGGTGAATATCTGTGAAATCGAAACATTATACAAGTGTGAAAAACCTTGCTATAATGGGCTTTGTGATTACATATGAAAGAGGGTAAAAGCATGAACGCTTACGACGAATATATGGGGTCAGGTTTCGGGAGAACCTTGAAATATCAACGTTTATAGAGGATAAATGAAGCTGATTTTGCAAAAAAGCAACCAAACAGCAACATTTATCCTTTTATTATTGTCAAACGCAATTTTGGAGGTCTAATCATTTAATAGGGCAGTGAATTTAGCATGCATTTTTTTAGAAGCGTTTTCGCGCATACCACCTGTTACATGAAGGTAAATTTTTGTCGTCGTATCGGAGTTTTTATGGCCTACACGATTCATAATGTAATTCAAGTCCACTTCAGCTTCTGCCAGCAGACTAATGTGCGTATGACGTAAAATATACGTGCGTAATGGCTTGTCAATATTCGTTCTTGAAGCAATTCGTTTAACCGCTCTATTAAGCATTTTAACGGTAGTAGGGAAACCATCTTGCTCACCAAATACATACCCATGATCTTGCCATTTGCTCAGTTTACGGAAAGCGATAAGTTCTTGAATTTTCTCGACTACAATATCATCAATGTCAATAATTCGAACACTTCCAATTGTTTTAGGGGGCGTTAATTCAAAGTCCTTTTTTCGATCACCTTTCGCATAATTAGTCTTGTTAATGCGGATTGTTTTATTGTTCAGGTCCACATCCTCAAGTTTGAGAGCAAGGGCTTCACCAGGACGCATGCCCGTAAATGCGATTGTGTAAATGATTGTACGATAAGCGATATTAGGATATTGATCTGTTTCTCTTAAAAACTCCTTTAATTCTTCAGCTTCTAAAAACAACTGGCTTACATCTTGACCACTCACTTGTTCCAACGTCATTTTCTTTTTTGGTATGAAGGCTCCATCTACTGGATTAATTTCAATAAGACCAACTTCTTTCGCATAATTGAACATCATCTTAGCGGCGTTCTGAATGCCTCTTAGAGTAAAATAAGCACAGCCCTTTTCAAATAAGTCATTAATGACATTTTGATAGCGAACAGTCGTAATATTAATTAACTTGTAATCCGCTAAATAGCGATTAAGGACAGATAAACAGTACTCTCTATATTTAACAGTGGTTTCTTTATTTCCTTTCAGACGATAGAGAGTAAGCCATTGGTTATAGAATTTGGCAAAACGTATTTCCGGATCAATCGTAAACTGATGCTTTAATGCAGCAACGCCTTGCTTTACTTTTTCCTCAGCCTCCTTTTTGGTTTTACCACGTCTAGTAACTTGCCTACGTTTGCCTGTAATAGGGTGACGAGGACCTTCTCCAATACATCGCCAAGTATGTTTGTCGATTCTCTCACAAAACATAAAATCACCTCTAAATGAAAATACGGATACTTTTATCTTCCCATAGTAAGCAGTAATTTCAACATTTCCTGCTGTTCCAATATGGAACATAGAAGCGCTTGTTTAAGTATTGTGTTAAACGCTTCATAGCAAATTCATATTCAACATTAAATAACTCTTGAAGTTTTACCACGGTTTGAGGCATATAATCATATAGCTGTAATTCATCCAACATGAAGGTAGGCATACAGGCATGATACATAAAATTATTCGCTTTATATTCTTGATATTCACGGAAGAGGGGATACATATAGAACTGATCCCCGGTATGTAGTAACACATGTGCTAACTCATGGCAAAAATCCTGCCATTGTTGTTGCTGGGTCAGAGATTCATCTAAGAATATGTAGGGTATGTCGTTGGCATATAACGCTTGACTAGTTTCTGACCAATAGAAAACTTTAATACCTAAATTTACTGCAATATCTCTGAAATCCAAAAGGGGAGGAGTGGCGATATTCATTTTAAAGTAGAATTCTTTAATGAAATCTTCTAAATGACTATAGTTCATGTAACCACCTCGGAAATAAGGAACGTATGTTCTTTTGGTTTTTCAATAAAACCCCACTTTTTTGAAGTAGGGTTAAAGTTAGATTGAAATCAAATCATCCTGAATATAACAAAAAGATTGGGGTGCTTTTAAATTTTTATGTACTTGAGATAATGATAGTGGTTTAGTATATTTTTTTACATTATCAATTTTAATAGCATATCCTTTATCTTTATCATGGAAGTAAGATTTATAAAATGAATAATTTAAACCTGATTGTGATTTTGTTGCAGTCCAAAGATCTTCAATATTTAGGTTTAATATAGATTGAATTTTAAATTCACCAACAATTTTACCAACTGGCATAGTTGAATAGACAATGACAGTATCTACATCTGGATTCTTAAAAATAATGCGACGGTATTCAAATTGCTTTTCGCCACTAAAAATTTTTTCAACAAATTCCGGTTTAATTGACAATAATACTTTCATTAACCTCACCTAATTCTAAAATTTTATCAAACTGACGTTCGGTTAAGTGTATTATACCCCAATAATTACCTCTGTCAATACCAGCTAAATTGATTAAATCTTTACGAATAGGTCGTTTAGGTAGTGCATAGCAATACAGCATTTTGATAACAAAAACCTTTTTGTTCTCTTTGTAGAATTTTCTTATTTCACCTTCTTCAAAAATGCTCGTTTTTTTACAGTATTCTATCAATTCGTCAACATCTTTAAAATCATGCTTACTTTTAATTTCAATTGCCGTACAAATACTGGTAGCAACAGCAGAGTATTCAGCAACCTTACCATTTTCAGCAGTACGGTAAATTACTATATTATCTCCTTGTTTTATATTGGAGACTCCTTCCATTCTGCAAATATAAACTTTTTCAATACTGTTTGCGTAAGAAACATCTTTAATCACTTGTTCAGAATTCTCTGTTTTTAATATAGAATCTGGAAATAGACGCGTATGAAATGATGGATAAATACTTAATAAATGTGACCTTGCATTTTTATTGATTAAAGGATAATTATGTCTGATAGGGACACTATTATCGAAAGATGTAGGATTAATTGACTTAGCCATAACATTTTCAATTCCGTTAGCTGTAGTTTTGGTAGCTACTTTAACGAATCCATAACCTTCTAATATCTCGACTAATTTTTGATGTTTAGGAAATACAGTTACATAAAGTTCGTCAGTGTTATTAAAAATGGCGAAATCAATAGCCTTCTTTATAAAACGGTCACCAAATTTAGTCCCACGTGAATTGATTTTTAAAGTACCGATTTTTATACGCTTTTTGAATGGTAAGGATGGAGAAACGCTAGAAATTTCTTCTTCTTCAATTTTCAAATACAAAAATGCTTGTACACCTTCGTCATCTTCAAATAAAAAAGCTCGTTCATCGCCTTTACGTTTGAACCAATCTTCAAATTCTGCGTAATCTTGTTTTAATGTATCAAAGAAAGGATCATCTAGGTTAATATCTTTGAAGAGTTTGGAAGAGAAAAAATCGGATCTATTCATACTAACATCTCCTTATCTAAATAATTTTCAACATCTATTGAGCTGTTTAAGGTAACGAGTTGAATGTTATAAAGGTCACAAACTTCTTTGGCATGCTTCTGTTCGTATTGTTGCATCTTATCTATTTCATCGAGTGTAAGAAATTTATTATTATCACGTTTTTTAATCCGTTGATTAATAATAATTGGTTGCTCAAGTAACAGAATGGTTTTTGAAATACCAAGTTTTTTAAATGTATCATTAGGAATTTTTTCAATCGTATTATCATTTTTTATTAATGTAAAATGTCCATCTAAAATATAAAAGTCTTCAGGTACATTTTGAATAATAGAATTAATTAAGACATCTTGGTTGTTTTCAATATCAGTAACTCGTTTATCAGCGAAAAACAATTCCGGATTGAAGTCTCTGATTAATTGACTAGCAGAGTAGTGAGCAATATTTAATTTTGATTTCAATTTATTAGAGAATGTAGTTTTACCTACACCATGAATACCTGCAACAAAAATACATTTCTTCATTACAATCACTCCCAACAAAATATACCAATCTGTCTATTAATTCTAATGATTTGTAATTAATAGATATTTATTATCGTTCACAAGCCCAACCGTCTTTATCGCGATCATGCTTAGATGCATAGGCAGGGTGGTCGGAAGGTACGCCACTTGGATAGACCTTTCTTAGCTCTGTGCAATTCTGGTAGTACTCTCTTTGAGGAGCACTTGGGGTAGTAACTGTATTTACTGTTTCTTGTTGAGTGTTACTACTAGAATCAGTTTCTGATATTCCTGTATTAGAATTTGACTCTGTTGAGTTATTTGATTCTTGGTCTGGCGTATTATTTACTACAGGTTCTTCTTTTACTTCCTCCTGCTCAACTTGTGGGGCAGGTTCTGGTTCTGGCTCCGGCTCTTTTTCTGGTGTTGAAGTAGGGGAGTCAGCTGTATCGTTAATAGGTGTTGCGTCTGCTTCTGTTTGTTCTTCATTCACAATGGCCTCTGAATCACTTTTTGACGTTTCAGCATTGTCTTTTTCTGTGTCCTTTGAAAGTGTTAATGCACAACCAGAAATAGAGAAAATAAACCCAAGAGTAATAATTGTTGGTATTAATTTTGATTTGGCTTTAAGTTGTTTGTTAATTTTATATTCATGAATTCCCCACCAAATTAAAACCACACCTAATATAAATAAAGGGTAAGTGATTAAAATGGATAGTACGATAATTACAACAATTAAAGATAAACATCCTTTCATTTCAATTCCTCCACCAGTCTAAATCCTTTAGTTTTAAGGTATTTCATATTATGTTCAAATGTTTCAATGGTATCTGAGCAATCTATGTTTTCAAAATCTAAGAGTTCTAGATTTTCTCTATTTATTCGTGTTGAAAGTATGCAGCCTTTCATTGGGGGTAAGTCTGCTTGACCATAATCGTAAACATGAATAAGTACTTTTTCGATTGGGAGGATAGCAAATACCTCTCTAGCAATCCGAATAACACAACTGCAAACGTAGTCTTGATATAGAGCTAAATAAATTGTCTTACCCATTTTTTTACGAGAAAGTTTATTTGTTGAGGTTAATGATAACGTATCAGTTGGAACAACCTCTTCATTTCCAACAGTTAAGCTTACTACCAGTTCATTGTTAATGACTTTGAAGTTTAATTGACTTCCAAAACTTTCGATATCGTCAAAAGGTGCATATTCTGTTAAAGCCATTATCCAAGCATTACTATCACCACTTAAAATTAGGGGAGCAGCATCTTTTAGTCTTTGCTTTTTTTGATAGATTTCATGATCTAGTTGTTTGGCTTCAGGTAATTTTTCTTCAATAATCATTTTTTTAGCAGTAGTTCGATTGAAAAGTTTGTCACGAAATGTTGGTTTATAGTTTGCGATTTCTTCCAAAACAGAAGATACATTTGGACCTTCTTTCAACAAATAAGTAATATCTTCTTCAGCAACCCGATGCCAATTCACGTCATTTTCAGTTTCCAAATGGACAGAAATTAACATGTTTATGTACGCATTATAATTTTCGACTTCCTGTATGTTATGCTCCAAGTCGGGTTGTACTGTCGTATTCATCGTTTCATACGCGATCCGTTGCGGTCGTTTATTTCTATTGCTAATCTGTTTAGAGTAGGAAATACCAGTGCCAGGGATTGAACTTGAAAATGTTGTTCTTTTATTTCCAAAGGTTGACCTAGCATATTTATTACCGACAGTAACACTAGTACCTCTCTTGCCAATGTTTAATTTAACTCCTGGGGCAATCTTTACGCTTTTCCTATAACGAAATCCCATTTTATGTATACCTCCTTGAATATAAGTACATTTGACTTGCGTAAATATAACTAATATTTTGGTAAAAAATTTTAATTAATGCGTATTGAGGTTATTTTAAAGGACATGCAACTGAGCATGTCCTTATTTGATTTCACCGCTATCCTTCAAAATCTCCCACATTTTACGTAATCTTTGTAAATCTTCCTCGCGATTCATAGGTAAATCCTTATACCATTTTTGTAGGGAAGGGTCGTTGGCGAAAGCTTGGAATTCAGCTTCGTCCTCTGTTTGGTTAAGTGGTATATCATAATCAGTGTTTCCGAGTAAATAATCAGTTGTAGTATTTAAGGCTTTTGCTAAAAGTACAAGCATTTCATTAGAAGGAGTGCTATAGCCATTTTCATAATTACTAATTGTACCTTTAGTGGTTTGAACTTGTATCGCAAGTTGTTCTTGTGTAAGTTTTTTTGCCTTTCTGGCTATCTTCAAGCGGTGGTCTAACATTCGATCACTCCTTTGACATATGTAAATAAACTATAGAAGTAAAAAATAAAAAAACATACCTTCTAAAAATATTTTACATACAGAAGTGTCATAACGGATATACAATTGGTGTTACTTTATTTTATCTCACCATTATCCTTCAAAATCTCCCACATTTTACGTAATCTCTGTAAATCCTCTTCACGATTCTTCGGTAAATCCTTGTACCATTTTTGTAATGAAGGATCGTTAGCGAATGCTTGGAATTCAGCTTCGTCATTTATGGATTGAGTATGAGGGTTTTTAACGTCACTTTCACATAAAATATATGCGACACTAACGCCATATTTTTCAGCTAATTTTTGTAGGCTACTTATTGAAATTTCATTGCGACCTTGTTCGTAATAACCATAGGCACTCTCAGAAATATTCAAGAATTTAGCAATATCAGCTTGTGTTAATTTGAATTCTTTTCTTAATTCCTTAAGTCTTTGTGGGACATTAGGCATGGTTACACCTCTTTCGCATATGTAAGTACATTATACAACTAATAGTTGGGTAATTAGGTAAATAAAAAACAAATACAACAAAAAATCCGATTCATTGTTGACTCACAACATTTTGTTGTGTAAAATAAAAACAACAAAATGTTGGGAGGTGATGATTTGAGCCATTCTACTTGTCGACATAGGTTAGTAGGTCTTCGTAAAGAAAAAGGTTGGTTACAAAAAGATGTTGTTGCGAATTTGCTAAAAGAATACAACATATCAATCACTGAAAGTTACTACGGAATGATCGAGCGAGGAGTTAGAACACCCTCGTTAAAAGTTGCTTTAGCGATTGCAGCATTATTTAATGTTGAACCAATTGATATTTTTTTAAATGTAAAAACAACATTTTGTTGTGTTTAGGTGAGTGAGAAAACAACTTAACGTGGAACTTATCAAGATTGGTAAGTGATTTCATTGAATGGAATTTATCATATTCAATCTACTACTAGCTTGCAGATTGGAAGACTTCAAAAATAGGAGGTTATTTATGAATCCATTACAAGTAATCGTACATGACAATCAGCGTGTATTAACAACAGCTCAAATTGCAGACAGTTATGGCGCAGAAGAAAAATTAGTACAACAAAACTTTAGTAACAATAAAGAGCGGTACAAGGTAGGGAAGCACTTCTTTTATCTACAAGGTGAAGAGTTAAAAGCATTCAAGGACCACTTCGAAATTTTAGGGTTAGTTAAGAAAAATACAGCTTCTTTGTATCTTTGGACAGAAAAGGGAGCATGGTTACACGCAAAATCTCTTAACACCGATAGAGCGTGGGATGCCTATGAAAAACTAGTAGACGAGTACTACAACATGAAAGAAAAAATTGTGCCGTTATCAAAAGACCAAGCACTTGTCACAGTTCTTCGTACTACTGCAGATTTGGTTGAAGATACGCAGGAGATTAAAAAAGAACAACACGAAATTCGTAGAGAACTGTCACTTATCAATGAAAAGGTTGAGGAGCAAATCACCCTAACTTCTGGTGAACAACGTGCTGTACAAAAGGCTGTAGCGACAAAGGTCTATGAATTTGATCTAGATCCTTCAGTTCGTCCAAAACTTTTCCGCGAATTATATCGTGAAATTAAAGATCGCTTTGCAGTAGCTAGTTACAAAGATATTCGTCGTCAAGATTTACAACTAGTACTGGGTTATATCAATTCTTGGATTCCTCGAAAAGTTACTTTGGAAGAGGCTGCTAGTCAAAGCAGCCTATAGATTGGAGGGCTGGTAATGTTTAGCGAGGATTTTAAGAAGAATATGATGCTTGAGTTTCGCACGATGATTCGCGAGGAGATGGAAGCAACTTTACAGGGGACATATGTACAAATTCAACAGTTGCCACCGTTTTTAACGAAAGAAGAGTTAAAAAAATTGCTTCGAATTGCGGATACAAAGGCTTCATCGTTACTTGCAAGAGCCGATTTTCCGGTATTGCGAGAAGCGGGTGTTTTAGTACCCTCTCACTTATTTATGCAATGGGTTGAAGCCAACACACAGTGGATTGATTTAAATACAGGGTTAGCCCCTCATTCACTAAAAGCATTAAGACCAATTAAGCCCTACGTACTTACTTAAGTGATTGGGCATACAACTTCTTGACACTATTTTACCTCAACTATCAACAACAATTGGTTCTGCTTATGCTATCCCTTGTTCCGGCTTGGAACATTGAGAGGAGGTGAGACCAATGTCATACGGAGCAATTTTAAAAGCGCTACGAGTAAAAGCCAATCTCACACAACAAGAATTAGCGGACAAACTACATCGCAGCCGTTCGTGTATTTCTAAATTTGAAAAAGAAACTAAAACCATCGATATGCCTACATTCATGCAGTGGATACAAATTACGGATGGACAAGTTGCAGCGGCTGCCATGATGTTTGGAATGGATGCATTATCAATCGTAAATCAGATATTACCGTTTATTGGAGGAGGTTTTATATGGTGGATGTATTAGCAGTAATCAAGCATCGTAAGGCAATTTACGGGGCTTTGGGTGCGGTTGAAACAAATATGGTGTTGGAAGATTACGACTTAGCTATTGAAAGAGCTTATGACATTATCAGAAGTTTAAAAGCTTTACAAGCCAATCAAAAAATAGATTTAGCAGAAATAGATAGAGTGATAGATCACATCAGGCAGTGGGAGGTTGAAGATGTTCAAGTTTAAAGGATGGAGCAAGTTAATGTGAGTGGGAACTAAAAAACCTTATGGATGAGCTTGAGGAATTCAACAAACAAAATTACAAAGCGGCTGCTATCGATATTGCTTTGGAAACTGGTAATCGCAAGGCTTTTAATAAATTGGTGGTGTGTGATACAAATGACTAAAAATTTCACATGGTATGCACCAAATGGAGAACTGCTGAAATGCCCTGTGCCTGGCTGTCATCACATTGGAACCATCATCACGAAAAAGCATTGCTGGCTAGCGCATGGCATGTCGAGAGATGAGGTTGGTAAAAAGTATGGGAAGCCTAAGCGTATTTTGATATATAGCAAGAATCAAATTAAAGCGAGGGACGAGGAATGGGTGAACAATACTTAATTGATCAGCTGGTGTTACACATAGGCCTCTACAAAAAATATCAGTACAAAGAAAACGAGATAGGGTTTTATCAGAACCTTGAAGCTTTACGCGTGCTGAAAGGGCTTAGCACACAGGACGAGACTTTGGATTATGCAATTGCAGTTACTGAAGAGGTGAAGGCTTCATGAGACTGGGTAATGTTACGAATAGATCATGTCTGAGAGAATATGAAAACTTACCGGTTAGATTCTGTCCTTTCGCTTCTTACCAGTTTCAACACCTATTTCAAAAATAAAGAGGACCATAAGAAAGAAAAATACAATTTTTATATTAGGGTTAGCCGTCCAAAAGCCTAAATAATACAGGAACACAAGGATGATTGACAATAGAGTTTTAACAATTTTTAGAGTCATTCTGAAACCACCTAACATTTGGAATTACTGATTATAAAATAATAGCATAGTTAGGATATTTATAGAACATTGTATTGATTCATTTACTGCACAATTTGAGGATTATGCGAAAAAATGTGCAATAACGGGAGGTGATTGTGTTTGAAGCGAGTTTTAAATTATGTCGGTTCTAAATGGAATCTGGCTAGATGGATAGTAAACCAAATGCCCGAGCATGAGGTGTATCTTGAGCCATTCTTCGGTAGTGGTGCTGTCTTATTCAATAAGCCACCTGCACGTATCGAAACAATAAATGATTTAGATGGCAATATCGTCAATCTATTCAAAGTCATACGCGACCAGCCTGAACAACTGGCTCAACAAATTCAACTAACACCCTATTCAAGGCAAGAATACAACGAATCATTTACAGCATTGAAGGATGAATTAAATGCGTTAGAAAGAGCAAGGGTATTCTTAGTTCGTTGTTGGATGTCTAGGGGAGGAAAAACAAGTGTTCGTACAGGGTGGCGTCACAATGTAGACTCGAAAACATTTAGTGCCTTACCTGATTGGCGTAAGCTACCAGCTATCGTTTTAGAAGCAACGGAGCGATTACAGCATGTCCAAATTGAAAATTTAGATGCTGCAACTCTGATACGCAGATATAACAAAGAGGATTGTTTGATATACAGTGATCCACCGTATTTATTAACCACACGTACAAAACGACACTATGCTTATGAAATGACGAATGAACAACATGAAACATTATTACTGGCTCTGAATCAACATAGGGGATTTGCCATGATTAGTGGCTACAACAACGATATGTACAATGATATTTTACAAGGTTGGACAAGGATTTCAAAGATGGCCACAACCGAAGCCACGAAAGAAAAATGTGAAAGTTTGTGGATCAATCCTCGAATAATTGAGCGTGGGTATATACAACTATCGTTTTTTTGAGAAGGTGTAGGAGGGCAGATATGAATGATCTGAAGAATGTTAAGATTATTGAATAATTTATAAAAAATGTGAGTAAATAAAAGTTTCGGCAGTTTGTAACTGTTTAATGGATTTTAAGTCTAATCTATTAAACAAATATTGAGAGGTCTGGGATCTAATGAAAAAAATGTTTATAATATTCGTTTTGTTGTTTCTTGTCGGTTGTAATAATGAAGAGATGAAAACTTTTGAGTTTGCAGATGAAATTCAAAAAATAATTGTGATTGGACAAGGAACAAATGCTAAGTTAGATAAACAAGAAGTTGAAAATGCCACTCAAATAAAACTTTTTGAAGATGCAATGCAAGATGCCACTATATCATCCCAACCTCATACAGATGAAGGTCCTTTATATAAGCTTGAAGTGATGTACGGTGATAACTCGAAAGAAATCATTGATATATGGTATTACGCGACTGCAAATACAGGAAGCTTTTATATGAATGATAGGTATTCTTTGAATGAAGAAGCCGTTCCAGCATTAATTGAACTTTTGGAGTCTTATAAAGAGGAAAAATGATTTACTGAACAAAATGAGGAAATTAAGAAGAAAGAGCGATTATAATATCGCTCTAAAAAACTTAAAACCCCATATTCATAGGGATTGCCCATATAAAGAAACCAAGTAGGGCAATTGGTCCAATAAAGAAATTATATATCTTTGTCGGCAAGATTTTTCCGAATAACGTTTTGTAGATTGCTACGCATACTACCATTACAACCGGCAGTAAAATCATAGGCGGTATAAAAAATAAAAGACTTCCACCAAGTGATATATCTGAAAATATGTCCATTGAATTACCTCGTTATGTATTTTGTGTAAATTGTACCATAAAAAGCCGAAACGTTTGCAGACGCTACAGCTTGTACGAAACTATTTGAACTTTTGAGGTTTAGTAACTTTAATTGAAGCTACTTCTCCGCAATTACACACAGTAAAAATAAGTGGAGATCCTATAGAGAGACTATTGTTAACGGGTCTTATTTTAGCAGGTCCATCAAGTTTACCTTCGCCGAATGAATTATAGCCGCAGGACTTGCAGGTTAATTTATTATTTTCCATAACTAACATCACCTCAATATGTAATTTATGTAAATTATAACATAGGAAAAGCTGCAGCGTGGTCATACGCTACAGCATAGAATTGGTTTATGCCACTTGAGCCTTCTAGTTAGCATTATACCACAGCTTAAGGGGGGCTAACCTGATGGGCAAACAAGGGCAAATTAAAGTAACGAAAGAGAATTTACTGCAGTGGATAAAGAATTATAGATGGATGGTTGAAACCATTGAGGAAGCAAGACAACCGGTTGCGAAAATGGATAATAACAGCTATATTGGAGCTAAAATAGCTATGTATGGTATTGAGGCAACATTACCGAAGGCTAGTGGAGGTATAAGTGATCCGGTGTTTACAGAAGTACAACGCAGAGTTTATGCACTTAATTATCGCATTAAGGAATATGAGCAGAAGATTGCGGAGATACAAAAACGTATTCCGTCAGTAGAAGGCGATAGAGAAGTGGAAGTCCTTCATAGATTGCTGGATGGTGATAGTATGCGAGCTATTGGTAAACATATGGGACTTTCAAGTACGACAATTTTTAGAGTAAGAAATAATATTTTGAGTCAGATGATGAGATGAAGTAGCCGAAAGGCTGCTTCTTTTAGTTATTTCTATAAGTATTGTTTCTTCATCTAACGGAGTAGTTTAATAGAGAGAGAAGGAATTTTCTTAATTTATATAGAAATGGTTAGAGTTGAGTAATGCTTTTGAAAGGGGACAGTAATGTGAAAAAAAATATAGGGATAATTAGTTATTTGTTGATACTAGGTCTTTTTTTATTATCTATGGGGTTATCCAATTCGATAGCTGCTAAGGATGAAACCGAAGACAATAATATAGCTTGGCAATTAAATAATATTGTATCTTCTGCAAGTACAGAAGAATTTGTAGTAACTGAATATATTGATGAGCTGAAATTGGATAAAATTAAACAAAGCACAACTTCAGAATCAAAACGATTAGAAGCGAAAATTGAATATCGTCTTTTAAAATTGGATAGTAAAGGTACGTATATAGATACGGGAATATATAACGTTTTGGAAGGTTCAAAGGGGAAGAACAAATCTGACGGCAATATATATGGTTCAATTAATCCAGGTACTTATAAAATTAAAATCACCAATTTAAATGGTGAAGATTTACAAGTTCATACGGAAAGAATTTTGTAAATGTAACGTTTGGAACAAATGTAACAAACGAAACAAATGTAAAACATGTAAGATAATTTGTGTTTGAAAATATGTATTGTAAACTCGGAGGTAGGTTCGGTGCGGTAAAGGTTGCCTCCCTTGGTATTTATAAAAAACTAAATATTAGGGAAAGACAGACCGACGACCGACCAGTGCTTGGCAGATTAATCCGGAATGCGACAAACATGGACGGCCAATATTTTTTTAAGAAATTACTTTCCAATAAAGTGCACGGAAATGCACAATAGAGCTAGAAAACAATACCGCAATTAACGTGGTGTAGCTCTACCACGGTTGCTAGAAGTGAGCTAACTCGACAGTTTTACCACAATAATAGAGGAATGCGAAGCTTTATCGTTAGCACGGTAAGGCTTTTTTAGATCAAAATATTATTACAAAATTTTACCTCCCTGGATTATGATGGGGTGGGAGGTGAGAAAATGACAAACTACGAAATATTCAAAGAAATTTTATTAATTCTTTATTATATTGCAAGTATTGGTTTAGTGGTTGGGGTTTTTATAGGTATTAAACAATTAAAAGTTATGAAACGTGATGTAGAAACGAAAAATAAAAGGGCTGCAGTAGATAAGAGTATAGAGTTTTTAAACTGGTTTGCCACCGAATTTATTCCGGAAAATAGTGAGAAAGAAAAAAAGTTAGATAAAGATAAAATTATAATTATGAAAAATAAAGAATTTCAAGATTTTAATATAAATGAATTAGCTTTTTTAAGTCGCTTTAAACCCGAAAAAATTACAAGTAGTGTAAAAGAAAAATATCGATGTGAAATTGTAACTTTGACAAATCAATTGGAGTTTTTTAGTGCAGCCATGAATACTGGATTAGCCGATGAACAAATGGCCTTTAATCCCTTAGCGTCTACTTTTTGCAAATTCGTAGAAGATAATTATGATCTATATTGTTACATGAGAAACGGAAACGAAGAGACATTATTCAATAATACAATAGACTTATATCTCATGTGGAAGTCTAGACTAAATACTATAGAACTAGTAAGGAAAAAGGTTGAAATTGAGGAACAACTTTCAAAAGTAACTGTAAAAAGTATCCCGATTTTAGGGAAAGAATAATAATAGGAGTTGAAAGAATGATTATTAAATCTAAAAATAAATCTACTTCTAAATTATTGAAAGAAGCTTTTGATGCGCTAGAAAAAAATCTTAAATCTAAAGATAATTGATACATACTAGTCATGTTCATTCGAGCGTGGCTTTTTATTTTGAATTTCGGAGGTGGTGTTATGAGAAGTGGCTAACTGGCATGAAATTAAACATGAGTGGCAAACCACAAAGATTACACTAGCTGGTCTTGCTGAAAAGCATGGAATAAAGCTTGGTACATTAAAGAGTCGAAAGAGCCGTGAAAATTGGTCGAGGGATGCAACTGAAAAAGATGCAACCAAAACAGCCAAGGCTGCAAGTATTTCGAGTAAGGTTGCAACCGACAACGAGATAGAGACAGAAAGTAGAAACCGCGGTGCACCAATAGGAAACAACAATGCAAAAGGGAATAAAGGTAATACAAACGCTTCGCCTCCGAAACGAAACACAAATGCACTAAAGCATGGCTTCTTTCAAAAGTTCCTACCCGAAGAAACACTCGAAATCATGGAGGCAATGAATGAACGTTCTCCAGCAGATCTAATCTGGGATCAAATACAGATACAGTATGCTGCTATTATTCGAGCTCAACGTATTATGCAAGTCGAATCAAAAGACGAAATCATAAAAGAGCTTAAACGAGAGAAGGTGCAAGGTGGTAAAAATCCTTCACATGAAACTGAATACAACTTCCAATTTGCATGGGAACGACAGGCGCAACTACTCACTGCTCAATCGAGAGCAATCGGGGAGTTGCGTTCTTCAATTCGTCATTTTGTAGAGATGGCTGATGCTGATGATGAGCGTAGACTTAAACTAGAGCACTTCCAGTTGAATATTGATAAGACTAAATTGGAGATTGAAAAGCTTGGTTCTGGTAAACAAAATGATCCTATAGAAATTCAAATTGTCAGCAAAAAAAAGCAACCTTAATTGGCTGCTTTTTTGTCGTTTTGTTCAATATCTAGAGCCTCTTTAAGGGAAGCCTGAAGTATCTGTGAGAAGTTTAAACCTGCATCTTCAGCGTGTAGTATTAAAGGAGTTGAGTAAAATGACACTTTTAATTGAAAAAGAAGTAAACCCACATTTCGAAACTTTCCTATTCGACTGGCGTTGTAAGACACAACTCCTCGTTGGTGGTTATGGTTCATCGAAATCCTATCATGCTGCATTAAAGATAATCTTTAAATTACTTAAGGAAAAACGTACAGCTCTAGTCGTTCGTGAAGTTTACGATACGCACAGGGAAAGTACGTTTTCTTTATTTAGTGAAATCATTGAAGATTTAGGACTAGGAGGCATTGTGAAGACAAGTTCTTCGCCTATGCGGGTTAAATTCCCTATCGGTTCAAAAATCATTTTCCGAGGCATGGATAAGCCCGAAAAGCTAAAATCAATCAACAACATTTCACTCATTTGGTTAGAGGAATGCAGCGAGATTAAGTACGCAGGTTTTAAAGAGTTACTTGGGCGCTTACGGCACCCAACACTTGAGCTGTATATCATTCTGTCAACCAATCCTGTGTCTAAGGGAAATTGGGTATATAAGCATTTCTTCAAAAATGAGATGGAAGAATACTTTGTTCTCGAAGATGAAGAGTTGTATCGGCAACGAACGATGATAGTAAACAATACGTACTATCATCACTCAACTGCTGACGATAATCTTTTCTTACCTGAAAGTTATATCGAGCAGCTAGATGAGTTGGCTCTATACGATCCCGACTTATACAGGGTTGCACGTAATGGACGCTTTGGTGTAAATGGTCAGTTAGTGCTTCCTCAATTTGAGACGAAGCCCCATGAACAGGTAATGGATGAAATAGCGCTTATACGAAAACCAATTCGAAAAAACGGGATGGACTTTGGTTTTGTTGATTCCTACAATGCTGTTTTGCGCATGGTAGTGGACCATGAAAAGAAGTGGCTATATATCTATCAGGAGTATTACAAGCGAGGTATGACGGATGATAAAACAGGAGATGAGCTTGAGGAACTTGGGCTTAAGAAGTCAATTATTAAAGCAGATAACGCTGAACCTAAAACAATTGCCTATTTCAAACAAAGAGGCTTTAGAATGTATCCATGTAAGAAGCTAACTCGTGTAGAGAACACAAAAAAGATGAAACGTTTCAAACGAATCATTTGTTCGGATGCTTGTGTCAATACAATTCGTGAATTGAAGGAACTTACCTTTAAGAAAGATCCTAAAACAGATGAAATCATTGAAGATGAATTTAATATTGACCCTCACACTTTTTCAGCCATGTGGTATGGCTTAGATGACTATGAAGTAGCAAGTGTGAAAGGTGTAAATTCAAAATAAGGAGGTAGTAGAGTGAACGAATATATTCAATACATCGATGAAAAAGGCGTTACTCCTCTATTACTTGAGAAATTAATTTCGGAAACTAAAACCGAACGAAATAAACGATTACTCAACTATAACCGCTATAAAGCTGAAGCAGTGCCCATTTTAACACGTAAACCTGCAGACTACGCCCAGGGTAATGCACATGTGCAACGTGTGGATGATAAGGTGAACAATACGCTCAATAATCCACTTGATGCTGAAATTGTGGACACGAAAGTTGGTTATATGTTTGGTAATCCAATTTCATATGTGGTAGATAAACAAGCTCAAAGCCTTAAATCATTAACAGAGGCTATTGAGCTTTTTAATTTGCGTAATTCGATTGATGACTTGGATAGTGAATCAGGGAAGAAAACAGCTATTTGTGGGTATTCTGCTCGGTTACTGTACATTGACACTGAAGGAAATGAACGTGCCATGGTAATTGATCCATGGGAGACTATCATCCTTTCAGAAACTGGAGAGGTAAGTGAACCTAAATATGGATTCCGTTATTTTAAAAGCGCGGAACTGGATGCTGAAGGTGAAAAGGTAGAAATCGAGCAGCTAGTATTTTATGATGCTACAACTGAAAAACTCTACACTCGTGCAGATAAAGATTCACCATTCGTATTGAAAGATGAACGCAAGCATTTATTCGACTACTGTCCTTTATTTGGGATTTCAAATAATGAGGAGCTGCAGGGCGATGCGGACAAAGTGTATAACTTGATTGATGCATACGATCGCACTTTATCAGATGCATCTAACGAGATTGAACAGTGGCGTTTAGCGTATTTGGTGCTGAAAGGTATGGGAATGGATGAAGAGGATGCACAGAAGGTTACACGCACTGGTATTTTTGAGCTGATGGGTGAAGATGAGGACATCAAATACCTTACCAAAGAAGTCAATGACCAAATGATTGAGAATCATCTAAATCGCTTGGAAGAGAACATTATGCGATTAGCTAAAAGTGTGAACTTTAGCGATGAAGCATTTGCCGGTAACACAAGTGGCGTGGCTATGAAATTTAAACTCATGGCACTTGAGAACAAATGCAAAACGATGGAGCGTAAGTTCACGACTGCTCTACGCTATCAATTCAAAGTATTGTGCAGTGCATGGGCAAAGAAGGGAATCTGTTCGAAAGATGATTACTTGAAACTTTGGTTCGAGTACAAGCGAAACGTTCCAATGGATTTATTATCTGAGGCACAGGCATCACAAGCATTAAAAGGGCTAGTGTCAGAGCGAACACGTCTTTCTAAGATGTCGATTGTGGATGATGTAGACTATGAGTTGAAAGAGATAGAGAAGGACACTAAGGTGTATGGCAAAGACCTAGAGGACTTGGATGACGATCCTGAAGAAGTGGATAAACAATGAATCAACAAGAGATTAATAAAATCCTAGATGAACTAGAAAAGAAGGCTGAAAAAGACATTGAAGTGGTCTTTAACAAGCGTTTAAAATCCATACTCGACCAAATGCTACAGATGCATCGTAAGTTTGGTAAGAACGGTGAAGCGACTTGGACGGACGTTAATAAATACAATCGTTTTAATCAGGAAATGAAACTAATCGCTCAAGAGCTTAATGCGGATTACAAAGCGATTATTAAGCTAATAAGAGCATCAGAGGAACGCCTATACATTGAGATGTACTTAATGATGGCTTACCTTTTGGAGCAATCTACAGGTGAAGAAATGGGCTTTGTATTGCCATCAGTTGAAACGGCACTAACTAATCCAGTTGAGTTTTTAACACTTCCGAAGATATTTGAAGCCCACAGGAACGACATTATTAGACGGTTAAACATCGAAATAGCCCAAAGCCTACAAGCAGGTGAAAGCTACACGGAAATGGCTTATCGTATAGAACAAGCGATGGGGTGGACAAAGAAGAAAGCCATCCTTGTGGCTCGAACTGAAGGTGGTAGAGTACGGTCACAAGCCGATTTAGCTGTAGAAGAACAGGCGAGTAAAACCGTTCGGCTAACGAAGGTTTGGATGTCGTCACTTGATACGAGAGTTCGCAAATCACATAGAAAGCTAGACGGTCAAAAGGCTGATAAAGACGGCTATTATCACTACGGTAAGTGGAAATCAAAAGCCCCAAGGCTATGGGGTGTTGCATCCATGGATATTCAGTGTCGATGCCATACGATTTACTTGGTAAATGGTAAATTCCCTGAATACAGACGTGGTAAAGATTATATGGATGATGGGTATCAAAAGAAATTAGCAGCTCGTATAGATGCTTACATGGAGGATTTAGGGCTAACGTATAGACAGGCGTTTAACAAAGCATACAAGGAAGTTAAGCCACCAAGTGTGACTTTGCCTTATGTCAGTTATAACGAGTGGAGAAAGAGATTTAGCGGAGAAGGGTAGTCTTATTCAAACTGAGTGCTTGAAGTAGATGTAAAAAAAAAACACATAATTAAAGGAGCAGAAAAATGGAGCATAAATCAATAAATGAATTGTCAGTAGAAGAAATACTCCGCCAACAACTAGTATTGTTAGCGGAGCGATCTCAATCAGCGCTTGATGAGGAACTAGCCCGATTGACAAATTCAATGATAGAAATAGCAAATTACTTAGAATGAGAATTTTTTCCCTTTCTTATTTTCTTTCATTCTCTGTGTAATTTCATTATAGACTTCATCGTATTTATCAACTAAATGAGAGGGTGTTAAATTAGAAAAATCTTGTTTCTCTAAATAAAGCATTGGCAAAGCTGCAGTTTTATTATTGTTGAATAACAATTCTTAATTAAATTGGATATTAATGCTAAAATAAAGATGTATAACGTGAATCAATACAAATAATATGAATGAGGATTTAGTCAAAAAAATAAATAAGAAAAATGAAATAGGAGGTTGAGCTTTGAAGAAAGTCGGAATAGTTTTTGCATTGTTATTATTTGCTGTAGTTATTTTTATTTTTAACGGATATCGTTTAACACCTTTATCTGCTGCGAAGGCTAATCCTTTTATAACAAATGACTACGAATTGGTTGATAAATATCAAATTGATTCGAGTAGTTTCTATTTATTTAAAAGTGATGCTAAAAAAGACTATATTACTGTGGATATTGATCAAAAAAATTTTATTTATCGTAGTAGTGCATCTACATCCATTCCTTATAGTAATGATCTATTACAAACGATTGGCGGATTTAGTATTAGATATGAAGATAAAGGAGCAACCCTACTTGTTGTCTTATCTAATGATGAAGAAGTAACCTCTATTGGAATCCAAACAGGAAATAAAGATGAAATAAAAAACATCACAAAGGGAGAAACAATTCATTTTCTCCTGCCCTTTAGTAAACAAATTGATCAACTCAACGCAATTGCTTATGATAAAGAAGGAAATGCTCTTTATTATTATGGTTGGAATGAGGGTAATATTAAAAGCGATCTAAAATGGCATAAACTAAAAGGTTAACAGTAGTTTTGCGAGGCATATGTTTGGTGATTGGTAGGTTAAAATTAACAATATAATGTAAATCTTGTTCAACAATAGGGCGCGATTCTTTAATAAGCAATGCGTTTGTTTTCATATAAAATTGAGCGTTTTGTTAAAAAATAAAATGAATGTATTATTTTAATTGGGGGCAAGTAGATGAACAAACATTTAATGTCTTTTTCTATTATTTTCTTAGGAATATGTATTTTATTAGGTTCATGGTTAATATCACAATCTTTAAAATCTGAACAAGTTAATAAAACAGAGCATGAATTATTCAGGTATGAGTTAATCTCTCCAAATGATAGTAATATAATAATATTTGATAAGCAAAGTGGAGAATATTGGCGAAAATTTATTGAACCTAATGAGGGACCAATTGATTGGGAAAATCAACCTTCACCATTCTCTAATTCATTAAAGTAAATCAAAAAGTTTATTGTGATTACGGGTGCTTTAGTTCAATAACAATCTTCAACAATAGGGCGCGATTCTGTAACAAGAATCAGCGGTCGTTTTCATTAAAGGGCAAGATTGTAGTATAACTCTCAATAAGAAATATTTGGATATTTATGTTAAGGTTTAATTAAGTTTGTGAAGCAAAGTACTTAAACTAACGGCGCTGTTTAGTTTAATAAGCTGGTACTTTTTGTAGGGCGTCGAATTAACTTCTAGAAAAGTAAAGGAGGAGGGCAGCATGAAAAATAAGAATAAAAAATTATTGATTTACTTATTTTCAATCGTGGTCATAATGATTATTTCTTTTGGTATTTATCAAGATTCGACTCATTTTTCAACTCGTGATGAAGCAATTGAAAAATATATAACAACTGTGTTTGAAAATGATTCTACACAGTTAATAGATGTTGTTGAAACAGAAATTTCTAATACTTATTATTTGCTATTAAGAACAAATGGTTCAGATGTTATTAATACGACATCAAACGTGAAAATCCAAAATAACATATTTGGTTGGCAAGTCACTGCTGGGTACGAAAGTGCGAAGGTAGATTTTAGTAAACATCTAATAGATAGAGAAACTAAAACATTAAAATAATTGTGTGAAGGATGTCAATTACTGAATTTAAGGCTACGTAAAGAGAGAGAAGCTCTTAGATTTATCCAAATACCAAAATCTGTTTTATTATGATTCTTATTAAGGTTCCAAATGTAAAAACACCCAAACATCGCTTTGGAAAGGTTTGTGCTAGACTACTAAAAGGGAGAAAATATGAACACTATTTTAAAACAATTAACAGAAATTAAAGATGAATTAAGAAAGCCATTTCCTACTGAAGATATTAATAAAATAAGTGAAGATTTTCGAACAGAATTTTTGAATTTGTCCGATGAGGAAGAGGTGGATTTCTATGAAGATTTTCGTTTCTACTGTTCGAACATAGCAGGAACATTAAGTTATGTCTTAAATGATGATACAAATCAAATTCCAGAAGGACAAATTGACATGCTATATAAGCCTTTTTTAAATATTATAATCAATATGAATTTCTTGAAGACCTGATAGCAAACTATAATCATTTCTTTAAGGAATGTAAAATCCATGAGCATGCAAGAGTATTGTTATTACAACTGTTGTCAAATAACCATTATCCTTTAAAACAACAGAGTCTTTATACAAAATGAATCTGAATTTTGAGAAATGAACTTGTATTTAATACAACAAAATTTAATATAACGTTCCAAAACAAAGTTTGGACGTACATCAAAAAGTCACGAATGTTGTTAAATCAACGTTTGTGACTTTTCTTATGCGTATTATTTATTCAGCTTCTTATGCAGAGAGTAGTTTGACTGGTTAAGTATTCATTATTAATTTTCATGTTTTAAAATTTCCCAAATGTCACGTAATCTCTGAACTGCCTCTTCTTTCGAATATGGAAGTTCTTTGTAAAACTTCTGTAGTTCTGGATTGTAAGCAAAGGCTTGTAAGTCTGCATCTTCTTCTTGAGGAGCAAGCTTTTGTTTTTCTGTACGACCAAGAAGGTAATCAATTGAAACATCAAAAAAATCTGCAAATCTTTCTAATGTTTCTAAATCAGGTTCACGTATATCATTTTCATAATGGGCATAACGAGCTCGTGATAGTCCTACCGCTTTTGCGATTTCTTCTTGAGTTCGTTTACCTCTTAATTTTTTTAAATTTTTACCTAACAAATGAAATCACTCCAATAAAAGTGGATGTATTTATTATAGATACATTATGTAACAAAAAAAACTTTTGATACAAAATGTATCGAAAAATATTGACGATACATTCTGTATCAATTATTCTGTTAATAGAACCAATGATACATTTTGTATCTGTTAGGAGTTGTTAATTTTGCGAAACGTTCTAATGACAAAAAGAATTGATGCTGGATATACAAGAAAGGAAGTAGCATCAAACATAGGTTTGTCAGAAATATTTGTCCGTAAATTGGAAGAAGGAGGTAGAAACCCGTCTATTAAAACTATGCTAAAGTTTCAAGATTTATATGGAGAACCTATTGAGAAATTATTTCCTGATGTATTTCGAAAAATATAGATTGTTAATTATTTTTAGAAAGGAGAATTACTTATGGATGATTTACAAGTAGTAGAAGAAAAGATGGTTCCTTTCAACGGAATTGAATTATTGGCTATTAAAACAAACGATGGAAAAATTCATGCCGGTGTTAAATGGGTTTGCCAGGGGTTGGGACTATCTGAAGGTCAAACAAAAGCAGAACGAAAAAAATTTCAGCAGGATTTAGTGTTATCTAAAGGAGGACGAAATTTCATACTACCTACAAAAGGTGGTAAACAAGAGGTTTTATGTGTTGAATTAGGGTTCTTACCATTATGGTTAGCAAAAATAACTCTTACACCTTCTATGCAAAGAGAAAGACCTTGGACAGTTCAAAGATTAGTAGATTTTCAATTAAGAGCAAAAGATGTATTAGAAGAAGCCTTTTTGAATAAACCAAAATCTATTGAAGATCTAATTATTATGCAAGCTCAGTCTATGAAAGATGTTAAACAACGGCTAGAAAATGTAGAGAAGCAACAAGAAAATATAAAGGAAATTATATCATTGAATCCAAATGAATGGCGTAAAAAAACAACTATCCTATTAAATAAAATCGCAGTTGTACGTGGTGGTTTTGAAGAGTACCGAATAGTTCGAAATGAAAGTTATGAGAAATTAGAAGATCGAGCACATTGCAGATTAGAAAGACGATTGACAAATCGAAGGAGAGAAATGGCTTTGAATGGTGTGCCTAAATCAAAGATAGACAGTGTCTCAAAGCTAGATATTATTGCAGAAGATGTAAAATTAATAGAAATTTATTTAGCTGTTGTAAAGGACATGGCAATTGTTCATAAAATAAATGCAGAAGGGTTGGGTGTGTAATGATTTACTTAAAAACTGAACAATTTGAAGGAAAAGAAATTAGGGTAGAAATTTATGAGGATGAATTTTATACTATGTGTCCCAAATGTAGCAAAGAATGTAAAGTTGAATTTGAAGAACTAATTAAAATGTTAAATGAGGGAATAGATTTTAGTTCTACTTCACATTATTGTTCAGAATGTAGCAAGAAAATACTGAATGAACAAAGGAGAAAAGAAAAATCTCAATTAAAATTAATAAAATAAAAAACCACATTCCAAGCGGCAACTTGAAATGCGGTACTAAATCTGAGTGACATTCACTCTAAACCTTATCATTAATATAATAACCGAAAATGTTATTAATTAAAAGTGGATGTTACTCCCAGGAGGGAGAACTGTGGAAATTCCAAGTGAATGCTGTTTACAAGCTATGATCCATTATTCAGAGTTTTATAATCTGACACCACCACTAACGAATGATTTTCGCGATTGGAGCAAAAGTGTGGTGAATGAAATGGGTGACAGAGAAATACACCTACTTTATTTGGCGGTGAATGCAGCATTAAATAAAGGTCATGGTTGTCAAAAGTTAATGTCTATAATGTTTCATGAACTTCAAAGACGTAAATCAGAAATAGAGTTTTATGTAACTTATGCAAACGCATTATCACAAATCAAGACCTGAAATATAAAAGTAAAAAATATAAAGGGTGATACATAATAGTCATAAATACTATGTATCACTCTTTTACATCTTGCTTAGTAATCGCAATTCATTTGGATATTTATGTTAAAACTCAAGCGGAGTTGTGATAAAATGCACTTAAACTAACTGTTCAGGTTAGTTAAACAGTGTTGTTTAGCGTTTAATCCACCATTGAGACATATAACTCAATAACAGTTTTATAAGATATGTTACCAAAGAACGCTTAGCTGGCTTTGTTATATCCAACTGACGGAAAGTTTATATTAGGGTTATATTTCCTTAAAAGTATATAAAATGTAATGTAAAGTGAGTATAATTCAATTAAAGTATATAATTTCTATTAGAATCGAGGTGATTTTTTGAAGAATTCAATAATAGGATTATGTTTAGTAATAACCACTGGATTTTTCCTCTTTATCGTACAAGGAGATGAATTTAGAGAGAAAGAGGCTGTAAATAATATTAATGAATTGTTTTCTGGTCAAATTTTTGATGATGCACAGGAGAAATTCACTGTACATGCTATGGGGTTAAGTCCAGAAGAAAAAGTACTTACAGTTAGAATTGAAAAAACACAATACAAAGAACTAACAGAGGAATATTTTAGAGACATCTTAGATTCTCGTGATATGGAAAATTATGAACTTGAAGTTTTTGTTGATGATATAACTTTACAACCTTTACAATCAAGGGATGTGTAAAAGTATCTAGCGTAATAGGGTCTTTAGTTCAACAAGGATTTTTAAAGTATACAAATTAAATCTAACATTATGTTTTTGGTAATTTATATTAATATTAATTAGTATATGAAAACAAATTTTTAACTAAAGGCGGTATATATTTTATGGGAGTTTCATTATGTAAAGCAAACTTAGATGATTCAGTGACGATACATGAAATGCAAGTTAAAGCATTTCTGCCATTATTAGAAAAATACCAAGATTATGATACAAACCCTGCCAACGAATCCTTAGAAAGAATTATCGCACGGATTAATCAAAAAACAACAGATTACTATTTAATCAAATACTTTGAAGATACAATTGGAGGCATTAGAATTGTAAAGTTGGGCAATAATTCTTTTCGTGTCAGTCCTATATTCATATTGCCAGAATATCAAGGAAAAGGAATAGCTCAAAAAGTCTTTGAGAAAATAGAACTGATATACCATGATGCAAAATTATGGGAGTTGGATACCATAATGCAAGAAGAAGGACTTTGTTACCTGTATGAAAAGTTAGGTTATAAAAAAACAGGTGAAATAAAGAAAATAAACGATAATATAACAATAGTGTTTTATGAAAAATCCTATTAATTTAGTCAAACACTCTCATTTGAGGGTGTTTTTCTATTAAAAAAATTCAATTTTTTCAGCTGAGAATATTGTCGAATCTTCCCTGATTATTTATATTTATATTGAGATGAATTTTTTATAAAGGGAGGAATTTTTTTATGAAAAAGGCATTTAAGTTTGGTTGTGGTGGTATTGTAGCTTTAATTCTTTTAATAGTCATTGTCACTTCTTTGGGTGGCGAAGATACCAATGAATCGGCGGATAAAGAAAAAGCTCCTGTTACGTCTTCAACTAGTAATGAAGATAGTGAGGAAAAATCTGAATCGAGTGCTAAAGAAAATGGACATGTTGGAATTGGTGAAGAGCTTATTGTAGGTAAAGTTGCTTTTAAAGTAAATTCAATTGAAGAAGTGAATGAAATTAGTGCATCTGATGGGTTTATGAAGTATGAGCCCGATGCAGCAGGGGCAGTGTTTTTAACTGTGAATGTGACTGTTCGTAATGATGGAACAGAAATGATTAACACTGATTCAAGTTTCTTTAAATTAATTTCTAGTAATGGAGCTGAATATTCACCTTCAACAATAATCATAGCAGATGATAAATACTTTACATATGAAGGAATCAATCCCGGGCTTGCTTTAACTGGTAATGTAGTGTTTGAAGTTCCACCAGGATTAACGGGCCTTGATTTACAAGTCCAGACCGGATTCTGGGGTACTGAAACAGGCATAATAAAACTAAATTAAGAGTATAAAAAAGTCACTCATTGAGTGGCTTTTTGTTTTGTCTTTCTTCTCGCAGACGCTATAAAGAACGAGAAAAAATACTATCGAACAGTTTAGGGATTCAACAGAATAACTAAATTGGGCAAGGAGGACATCATGAAGAACAATCCATTTTATTTAAAAACCTATCTACCTTTAACTATTCAAATGTTTGCTGATGGTGGTGGGGAAGGAAATCCTTCAGGGGATCATCCACCACAAGGAAATGGTGGAAACGGACAAGGGGCTACATTGACACTTGAAACGGTTCAAGCATTTCTAAAAGACAATGATGAGGGGAAGAAATGGTTGCAGTCATTTGCTGATACACGTGTAACGGAAGCGATTAAAACGTATGAAACGAAAACTCTTCCAAAGAAACTAGAAGAGGAAATTGTAAAGCGTTATCCACCGGAAACGGAGGAAGCAAAACAATTGCGTGAGTTAAAGGCGCAATTTGAGCAATCACAAAAAGAAGCTGCACGTGAAAAGTTAATTAATCAGGCGTTATCTATTGCAACTGAAAAGCGTTTACCAAGTAAGTTAGTAGAGTACTTTGTCGGTGAAGATGCTGAAAAGACAAAGGCTAATTTAGGAGTACTTGAAGTGGAATTTAACGCAGCTGTTCAGGCAGAAGTGGATAAACGCTTCAAAGACGGTGGAACACCACCACCACAAAAAGGAGGGAATCCAACAACACTAACCAAAGAGGCTGTAATGAACATGACAACGGATGAAATCAATGCGAATTGGGATGAAATCGTGAAAAATAATTTACTATAACTGTTTATTTGTAAGGAGGAAATTTCGAAATGACGATTAAAAACTTTATTCCAACAATTTGGTCAGCTCGACTTTTGCACAATTTACAAAAGTCATTAGTATTCGGACAAGCTAGTGTCATCAACCGTGATTATGAAGGTGAAATCAAGGCTTACGGTGACACAGTAAAAATCAATGGTATTGGTGCTGTATCCGTAGGGGATTATACTCGAAACAAAGATATGAAGGATCCAGAGGAACTGACAGACCACACGCGTAATTTAGTGATTGACCAATCAAAGTTCTTCAACTTCCAAATTGATGATTTAGATAAAATTCAACAAAATCCTAAATTAATGGATCATGCAATGCGTGAAGCGGCTTATGCCTTATCGAATGTCGCAGATCAATTTATAGCATCACACTACGTTCATGCTGCAAACACAATCGGTAAAGACACGGATCCGATTAAAGTAACGAAAGAAAATGCTTATGAGTACCTTGTGGACCTTTCAACGAAATTGGATGAATCCAACATTCCGACACAGGGTCGATTTGCTGTTTTGCCACCTTGGTATGAAGGGCTTTTATTAAAAGATGATCGCTTTGTCGGTTCAGGTGCATTACCAGCTGATGAACGTTTGATTAACGGTGTTGTAGGTCGTGCAGCCGGTTTCTTACTTATGAAATCCAATAATGCGCCATTTATCGATACAGGTTTTCAAGGAGTCGTCGCAAACTCAAAAATTATTGCCGGACATAATATGGCATGGACGTATGCTGAACAAGCGTCACAAGTCGAAGGTTATCGTATGGAGAAACGGTTTGCGGATGCGGTAAAGGGCCTTCATTTATCAGGATGTAAAGTGGTGCGCCCAGAAGCTTTAGCGGTACTTTCAGCTAGACGACCAGCGTAAGGAGGGGTTTAAAAATGTTCGTAAAAAACGTAAATACGGGTATCACATGGGCGGTCACTGAAGAACACGGTGCTCGCCTTTTGCGTTCAGGTGAATTTGAGGAAATACAAGCAGAGAAGCCTAAACGTACCATTACTAAAAAAGCAGAAGCAGAAACTGAAAAGTAGGTGGTCAATATGTGGCAACCAACTCAAGAAGAAATCGAGCAGCTTAAACAGTTAAATGGCGATACGGGTGCTAAGCATGATGCGTTTTATTGTGCAATGGCACCTATTTTATTTGAATTAGCGATAGACCATTGTAATGGTACGTGGTGTCCTAAAACGATGCCTCAAGGTGTGCAACTGTTCATTGCCAAGGCTATACAATTCAATATGCAAACAACAGGGTTAAAAGGACGTGTTATGGGGACAGTCTCCTATTCTTATGACACAGAGTTTCCAAAAGCCATTTGGACCTATTTACGGCCATATAAGAAGGTGAAGTTTCATGCATTACGATGAATTTCCTCATACAGTCGAAGTCGTTGAGAAGCAACGCATTTCTGATGGTGCGGGAGGATATAAAACGGAGTGGATGCCGGTTGATACTATTGAAGCGTTTGTTGATACACCAACAAGCAAAGAGCAGTATTACGCGCAACAACTAAGTAATAGTTTAGATAGGTACATGTACTACCCATATCGCACAGATTTATCATCAGCCATGCGATTACGCTTTGAAGGTGAAATATACGAGTTTGCAGGACGTCCTGAAGATCAAGGTGGCCAACACGAAATCATGCGTGTGGCTTTAAAGTTGGTGTTGTCATAATGGCTAGAATTACTTTCAGTGGACGGAATTTATTAAGAGCCGCGCAACGTTTTGAAGAAGGTATTTTAGAGAAAGTATCAGACATTGTTTTTGAAACAGCGAGGCTTATTCAGACAGAGGCTAAGGCACTTGCGCCAGTCGATGATGGTAGCTTGCGTGACTCCATCGAAATGAAGAAGCTAGGGAAGTATAATGCCGTTGTTACTGTTGGGGCTGACCACAAAATATGGGTGGAATACGGTACTGGCGTACATGCAGAGGGGCCAGGAGGCAGTCGTGCAAAGAAAATCCCATGGACTTATTACAGTCTAAAACTAGGTCGTTATGTGACATCTGAGGGAATGAAAGCTCAACCATTCTGGGGGCCAGCAGTTGATGCTGGACAAGCGTATTTTAAAACAGAAATGAGGCGTTTAGGCTTATGACCAATTATTATGCGCTGCCTTATTTCGAGTTGCAGCAAGCTATCTACCAAAAGTTGATTGCTTGTGAAGCTCTGACAACTATCACTCGAAAAAGTGAAGAGGATTTAGGTGTGTACGATGCTGTCGATGAAAATACGCCTTATCCCTATGTGACGATTGCAGAGCCTTATTCATCGCCTTTTGACACGAAAACGAGCAATATCGAAACGATAACTTTTACGATTCATGCTTGGTGGATGGATAACGATGCGTACAGTGGAAAACGGAAGGTGTATGAGATGCTATCAGCTTCTCAACAAGCGCTACTGGCTCAAAATTACAAGCTTCCGAGAGCTAGGGTGCTAAGTGTCAAAAGACGTGACTCCCGTGTTTTTGATGACAATAGCCCCGGCGTAAAGCATGGCGTCTTAGTGGTGCAATATAAAGTGCAGAATATTTAACAGTCCTTTATGGGGCTGTTTTTCTTTTAGGAGGGGAAATTACACATGCAAAACGGTAAGGATACAGTTTTAATTGTCCAGCTTGCTACAAATGCGTTAGGTGAGGATGGGTACCTCATCGGGCATCTAACTGAAAATAGTCACTCAATCGAAAATGAATTAGTTGATGAACAGACGAAGTTTGGACGGATTCTCGCTTACGGACAATCGAGTGAATCCTTCGAAGTTATGATGTTTGGTGACAAAACAGATCCAGGACAAAAGGCAATTGTAGATGCCATTCGTCAAAAGGTACAGCTAAAAGTTTGGCAAGTTGATTTAAATACAGTCAAAAATGATGCGAATGAAGATGTTCATGATGCTATTTTTGCATACACATTAGTTGAATCAGTAGAGATATCGAATCCAGGCGACAGTTTCCAAGAAATCTCCTGCACGTTACAGGTCATCGGTGAATCCAAACCAGGACAATTACCGAAGTTTCCTGATTCCGTTATAGCATTTGCAAGGAGTGCATTTGAAAAACCTGGTGAGAAAACAGGTGAATTTGGGAAAGCGACAGAAAAAGCAGTACCTGTTACGAGTGTAAAAGTTACACCTGCAACAGCATCGATCGCTGTGAATGCTACTAAACAATTAAGCGTGGTTATCGCTCCTAACAATGCCACAAACAAAAAGGTGACATATAAGTCGAGTGATACTTCGGTGGCGAAAGTATCGCCTACAGGCCTTGTAACAGGACTTTCAGCAGGGACTTCTACGATTACAGTCACTACAGAAAGTGGAGCTAAAACAGCAACCGTTGCAGTAACAGTTACAGCTTAATGAAAAGGGCGCAATATGCGCTCTTTTCTTTTTGACTTGTTTAAATAGGAGGATTAAATCATATGGCAACATTAACAATTGGCAAGCATCAATATGAAGCAAAATTCGGATTCGCATTTAAAAACTTAGCAGATAAAAACTACAATCAAACGGATAAAGAAGGTAATGAGGTAGGCGGATTTAGTGCCATTTATACAGGTTTATTGCAATTTGATTTGGATGCTTTAAAAGCGTTTTGGGATTGTGGATTAGCGCATTTAGGAACAAAAGGGCGTCCATCAATTGCTGATATTGAGGCGGCGTTAGAAGCAAGAATTGAAGAAGATGGAGATACAACAAAGTTATTTAAAGAAGCATTTCGAGAGATTAATGACTCGGGTTTTTTCAAAAAAGATGCGAAGACGTTTTGGAAGAACTTAGAGCTATTCAAAACGATGGGCAAAAACGAGAAAGAGCAAGTGGAGAATGCCAAGGGCGTGCAAATCATGCTCGACGCGAAAACGGAGTTATTGGAAGAGGAAACAGAGTTGACGGACTAGAATGGCTCGAAGTCCTATCAAATGCTGCTGAATACTTAGGTGTTTATGATGTCGATTTAATTATGTCATGGACACCAAACGAGTACAAAGCGCTTTTAATAGGCGCACAAATGAAAATGGTGAGTGACTATGAAAATTTAGCGATTCAAGCCATGTATATTCGCAAGGCTGAAAATGAAAAACGTTTAAGGTTAACGGACTTATTTGATGCCGAAAAAGCTAGAAAGAGAATTCTTGAAGGCGATAAAGACTGGAAGCAATCGAAGAAAATAGACACGTCACTTTACAAGAAAGCACAGGCAGATATGAAGGCATGGGTTGAAAAACTAAACAGGAAAGGGTAATGCACATGAACGAGAATTTTACAGCTCGAATCGGTGCACGTATTACGCAGTTTATGGCACGTATGCGTCAAGTTCAAAACACAATACGCACAACGGCAAATGATGTGCGTGTAGATATTGGAGCGGATATTAGTCAGTTCCGTCGTCGCATGGCTGAAATTCGAGCGCGCATTGCAGCTTTAATTCGTGAACGAGTCGTTATTAAAATTGAAGCACGAATAGAAGCGTTTCAAAATAAAATCAATCGAATAGCCACGAATATTCGGGCTTTTGGTGAGTTAATACAGCATACGGTAAAGGGTTCACTAATGGCCGTCTTTCCTGCGATATCTCCTATACTAGCGAATATAGCGGGGGGTATTGCAAATTTAGGACCGATGATTGGTACGGTCGCGGGCTCTACATTTGCATTAGCCGGTGCCTTTGCAGCAGCCGGTGCCGCAGCGGTTGGATTTGGCGCAGTAGCAATTCCAACAATCAAAGAGTTATTTAATGAAACGGGTCCACCATTCACTGCTTTACAAAAGAAAGCGTGGAACTCATTTGAAAGTGTAAAGAAAACATATCGGTCACTTGTGAAAGAGACAGAAACGCCAGTCTTGCAAGCTTTTACAAACGCCATGCAAGCAACAGATGCCATATTGAATAAGTTACGCCCTCTATTTATCTCAAGTGCACAAGCAGTGGCAAACCTAATGGCCCAACTCAATACGGCTATCGATACGCCACCTATCCAAAAGTTTTTAGAATATCTGAATACTAGTGGTGCTTCAATGTTGGAGACGTTTGGTCGCTCGTTTGGAAATGTATTTAAAGGGTTGTTATCGATGCTGACAGCTTTTGCGCCATTAAGTATTAGTACAGCAAACGGTTTCGAAGCAATGACAGCTCGTTTTGCCGAGTGGGCGAATGGATTAAGTGGCAGTGCAAAATTTCAAGCGTTTATAGACTACGTAAATACTAATATGCCAAAGATTCGCGCTATCTTCCGTGATGCAATCGCTGGCGTTGTGTATTTCTTTAGTGCATTTTCCGACTCTTCATCTAGTATGATGGACGGGCTTGTATCGATGATGGCTCGTTTTAAAGAATGGTCTGCCACACTTAGTCAAAATCAAGGCTTCCAACAATTTATTGATTACGTACATCAATCAGCACCTAGTGTTATGAACCTAATCGGGAACTTAACGACTTTCCTTGTGAACTTAGGTATTGGCATGGCGCCTCTGGGTGCAACCATTATCGAGCTAGCCAATAAGTTTTTAACTTTTGCGAATAGCTTGATGGAAAATAACCGATCCATAGGAGTCATCGTAGCCGGGCTTATTTCGTTTGGTGGTGTTTTACTTGCCATCGTACCAAATATTATTGCATTCAAAGAGTTATTCGCAGGATTAGGCCCAGCAATATTTGGCGGTATTGGGAAAGCGCTGAAATCCGTAACAGGGTTATTGACAAACTTTAGCGGAACAATGGCATCGTTGGGTGCTAAAGTGATGTCCTTCGCTACAAACTTTGGGAAAGCATTCGGTCTGATTTCAAGTCCAGTCGGTTTAGTTGTCATCGCAATCGTCGGTTTCATCGCCATTTTAGTACGTCTATATCAAACGAATGAAACGTTTCGTACACAGGTTCAAACGGTTTGGGAAGCAATTAAAACCGGGATTTCGGTTGCCGTAACAGCTGTTAAAGATTTAGTGTTGTCAGTCTGGTCACAGATCACAACATTCTGGGCAGAAAACCAAGAAAGTATTAAGGCGACTGCTTCGGCTGTATGGAATGTCATCGAAAATGTTGTGACGTCTGTGATGTCAGTCATTGGGTAACAAAACAGTTACAAAGAATCTATTAAAATGTACAAAAATTTAGTTTGAATATAGATTTTTAACTGGCTACCCTGCGTATCGTGAGAACGGTGCGTACTCGGTGTTAATTGCTTTGAACCCCTAAAGCCTTATGACCAAAGCGGAACTGGAAACGGTAAACGTCATGGTGCGAAAGCAGAAAAAATAATAAGGATGGCATATGCTGAAATAAAATCTCTTAGTGTCTATCTATGGGTTAGCGTGACGGATAGAAAACGGAGTGCTACGTGCTAATACAATGGGTGTTTAGCAGGGAAAGCCCTACGTTTATTCATCGTTAAGTTGAATAAATAAGGGAAACCTTCAACGACTATCTCCTTGAGGGAGAGTAAAGCCGCAAGCGAATGGCGGAAGAAAAATACCGCATCTCTTTTATAGAGATGAAGAAATAGTCTGCGCTCATGTGAAAGTATGAGAGGTCTACTTGTGAAAGAAAGACTGCATAAAGTGTTGCGCCTTTATGTGAACAAGAAAAACCTATCTAAATCTAATAAATTTGTATTAAACAAATAACACCTCGTGCGATATATAATAGTGGATTATATTTTTTGAGGTGATGTACATGGAATTAATGTCCATTGGTAAATTTGCAAAACGAGTAGGTGTTAGTACCTCTACCCTTCGTAAAATGGATCGTGAGAATGTTTTGAAACCTTGTCATGTATCAGAAGGTGGTACAAGATACTACTCAACCGAACTATTAAGAGAGTTTCAAAAAGCTGAGAATGATAAAAAACTTGTCATTGGCTACTGTCGTGTGAGTACACCAAGTCAAAAAGACGATTTAACTACACAAGTTGAAAACCTGAAAACATATATGTTAGCAAAAGGCTATCAGTTCGAGATTATTCAAGATATTGGCAGCGGAATCAACTATAAGAAAAAAGGTTTGAAACAATTAATTGACAAGATTAATAATCGTGATATTTCAAAAGTCGTTGTACTGTACAAAGACCGTTTAGTGCGGTTTGGCTTTGAAATGATTGAATATTTATGTGAAATAAATGGTGTAGAAATCGAAGTGATTGACCATACAGAAAAAACGAAGGAAGAAGAACTAACCGAGGATTTCATTCAAATCATTACGGTATTCGCAAATCGTCTGTATGGCGCACGTTCTAAAAAGACAAAGCGTTTGATTGACGAGGTGAAAAACAATGTATATAGCGACAAGGATCAAACTTAATCCTACTAAAGAACAAGAATGTTTATTTTGGAAATCTGCTGGAACTGCTAGGTGGGCTTACAACTTCTATCTTGCTGAAAGCGAACGTCATTATGCTGAATATCTTAACGGTAAACACGAAAAGAAAACCATTAAAGAAAGTGACGTTAGAAAATATATAAGCAATGTATTGAAAAAGACTACCCATCAATGGTTAAAAGAAGTTGGAAGCAATGTAATGAAACAAGCAGTAAAGGACGCTGATAAAGCTAGAAAACGTTGGTTTGACGGTGTATCAGGCAAGCCGAAATTCAAAAGTAAGCGAAAAAGTAAAGTTAGTTTTTATGTAAATTATGAAAGTCTGAAGCGCACAAAAGAAGGTTTTCGAGGTGAAAAAATAGGGGTTGTCAAAACATACCAACCTCTACCTAAACTACCTAAAGGTGAGATCTATTCAAACCCTAGGATCTCATATGATGGGCGAAATTGGTTTTTATCTGTTGGGTATGAAATTGAATATGAAAAAATAGAATTAACAGATGAGAGCTTAGGAATTGATGTTGGCATCAAGGAATTGGCTGTTTGTTCTGATGGTTCATTCAAAAAGAACATTAACAAAACGAAAGAAGTTAGACGATTAGAACGAAAATTGAAACGAGAACAAAAGAAGTTGTCTCGTAAAATTCAAGCTAATATTGTTGCACATACGAAAAATAGAAAACCTATCTATAAAACACCTTTAAAAAACATGAAAAACATTCAAAAACAAAACGATAAGATTCGAATGATTTATAAAAGACTAACTAATATCAGAAGGAATCACCTTCATCAAACTTCAAATGAGATTGTGAAAACCAAGCCATCTCGTATTGTTATGGAAACTTTGAATATCAAAGGAATGATGAAGAATAAGCATGTATCGAAAGCAATTACGAAACAGTGCCTATATGAGTTTAAAAGACAGATTCAATATAAATGTGAGAAGTATGGAATTGAATTTGTTGAAGCTGATAAATGGTATCCTTCTTCAAAATTATGTTCTTGTTGTGGAAGTATTAAAAAAGACTTGAAACTATCTGACAGAGTGTTCAAATGTCCATGTGGTCATGAAATGGACAGGGATTTGAACGCTGCTCACAATTTAGCAAATTACCAAATCTAGTGTATTTCTCATAAAAGAAAACCTAGATATGTACGCAACGATACTGCGGAATTGAAGCCTGTGGAGAGTCATATCAAATCGGAGTAGCTTCGGCAAAACGAGGCTCGTTGAAACAGGAAGGTACAAGACGAAATTCGTAAGATATAAGTCGTACCATAGTAAAAATTGTTTAAATACAAATTTTAATTGGTTTAGATATATTTTTCGTATCGGACAATCATGCAAACGATATGGCCCGTCGTAAAAGCGCTCATTGTCTCTACATGGGAAGCGATTAAAAATGTCATCCAAGGCGCAATCAATGTCATTTTGGGAATCGTAAAAACGTTTAGTTCACTATTTAGAGGTGACTGGAAGGGTGTCTGGGATGGTATTAAACAAATCCTCAGCGGTGTATTACAAGCCGTTTGGGGTGCAATTAATCTTTACTTTGTAGGAAAATTACTCGGTCCATTAAAAGCATTTGGTTCCACTGCCAAAACGCTTATAAAGGGCATTTGGACAACGATTAAAGGCATTTTCACCAATACTTTAAATGCGATAAAAAGTACGGTTTCAACAATCTTTAACGGACTGAAAAATACAATTAAAACGATTTGGAATGGTATTAAATCGTTTTTCAATACGGTATTAAAAGGCATACAATCTATTTTTACGAGTATTTGGCGCAGTATCGCTTCGTTCCTAGATAATTTTTTCACAAGTTTAGTCGGCACAATCCGTTCTATTTGGAATGGTATAAAGAGCTTTATTTCAAGTGTCTTAAAAGCTATTGCAAACATTATTAAAAGTATTTGGAACGGTATTAAAACAACCATTAATACCATTCTCAAGGGCATAAAAAGGACTATTGAAACGATTTGGAATGGCTTTAAAACAATCGTATCAACGGCGATGAAAAACGTTAAAACGGCTGTTGTGAATGGATGGAATGCGGCGAAGTCTTTCTTACAAAATATTAGTCTAGTGAAAATTGGGGAATTTATCGTATCAGGATTAGTGAAAGGGATAAGTAATTGGTTTGGTAAAGTGAAAGATAAAGTGATGGAACTTGCACAACTGTTACCTTCGTGGTTACGAAATAAATTAGGTATTCACTCTCCATCCCGTGTCATGATGGCAGTCGGTAAATGGATTCCATCGGGACTTGCCAAAGGCATTAGAGGCAATACCAAAGTTGTCACGAAAGCTGTTGCAGTGTTGGCTGCAAATGCAGTTCCTGATATTAGTTCAAGTCTATCTGCTACAAAAGCGGAAATAAAGCTTGCTGCATCACAATTAGCCGAAGCAGCTAGAGCAGATTTACGTATTATAACGGATGGGCTATCTGTGAAAAGTGCCATTAGCAGTGCGCAAAACACAAATATTACAAGCGAATCTGTACTTGATTTATCGATGCTTGAAAAAGTCGTTCAGCTTCTTGGAATTATCGCTGACAAAGACCTGTCTCTTGAATTAGATGGTCATATTTTAACGAATTATGTAGATGAGCGAACTGCTAGAAAAGTAGATTTAAAACGTTCTATGAGAGGGGTGTAAAGGATGGATGCGAAGTTAGTAAAAGTGAATGGAGAAGAGATAATGTTGTCTCAAGAACGGTTTGTGACACAGGACATAATCGTTTCTCCTATCGAGATTAAGCGTGATGTAGCCGATGTTGAAAGACGAGCAGGAGCTATTAACGAATTAGTTAAACACGGTACACGTAGAATACATCTATATCTGATGTTTAGCGCAAAAGACCATTCGGATTTTGAAACACTTGAAAATAGAGCGTTCGATTTATTCACTAATTTAGAGCCGTATTATTTATATAAAGCTATAGCAACAAAGCAATCCACTATGTACGAGTTCGAGCTACCAGGGAAGAAGTGGGGGAGAGAGCTTGATTTTACCCCTAGTGAGGTTGCTTTTTTACATGGAAAAAGATACTTCGTTATCAATAGCGATATGTCTGAGGTTGCACAAAAAGGGCTCACCGGTCAATTTACGGTAGAGTTAGAGACTTATAAGCTTCCATACGCAGAAAGCGCTGCAACTTTAAAAGAATTAAAGCTGTGGGACATAAATAAGTGGCAATGGAATCAGGGCTTAATGTGGGACGAGGATTTACAGTACAAGTTTATGGCCAATCATTTCACAGTAAAGAACCTTGGTAATGTCAAAATTGACCCGCGTGAGAGTGAATTGAAAATAACAATTAAGGCAACAGCATCGAGCTATTTAGAATTTAAGAATAATACCACTAGCGAAGTCTTTAGGTTTAATGGCGCTTTAACAGATACTGATACAGTAGTTTTGAATGGCATTCACACTTATAAAAACGGTGCGAATGCCATTTTGAATACGAATAAAAAGTTATTGACGCTTGCACCCGGAGATAATGTTTTTTCGGTGTCCGGTGGGACTGTTCAATCAATCGAATTTGATTTTAGATTCTTGTACAAATAGAAAGGGTGTGAGGATTTGAAATTAGAACTTCATGATACAGAAAATCCCATTAGTAATGCAGAACGCTTGAAGATTAATGAGAACTGGCAACGAATTATATCGGGTTTTAGCTATCTACAACGTCAAATCAAAGTATTGGCTGGCGGAGCAGATGTAGATGAGCTGTTACAACGATTAAATGATGCTGTAGAAAATGCAAATAAAGCTGTACAACAAGCGATTAATGCGAACAAAAAAGTGACTCAAGAAGCAGTGGAAGCAAATAACGCAGCATTGCAAAAGGCTTTGAATACAGTCTCGCAAACGCTTGAAGGGGTGAAAAAGACGATTGCGGATGCAAAAACAGCTACTACAGAAGCCAATGCAGCGAAACAAGGAGCTTTAGATGCAACAGCCCAAACGCAAACAGCGCTTAGTTCCATGCAGACACTTCTTACTAACATGAGTCCACGTGGGATTTGGAATGAGACAACACAGTATTATAAAAATAATATGGCATTGTTTAAAGGCTCTACATTTATCGCACTACAGGATAACTTAGGACAAGCACCTCCTACACTTCCTACGCAATCAAATGCATATTGGTCACTGTTTGCTGAAAAAGGCGCAAAGGGTGATAAAGGAGAAAAAGGTGATAAAGGTGCTGACGGTAAAGATGGTACAGGGATAACGATAATCAGTAGTCTAACAAGTGAAAAAGAATTACCATCAACAGGCTCACCTGGAGATGCCTATATGATTAATGGTGACCTATATGTTTGGCAAGTAAATACGAAAATATGGAGAAATGTTGGTCCAATTCAAGGTCCGCATGGGAAATCAGCATACGATTTAGCTGTAGAAAATGGCTTTAATGGAACAATGAAAGAATGGATTGACTCTTTAAAAGGAATACAAGGCCCTCAAGGACCAGTAGGACCACCGGGACCACCAGGAGAAACACCGGATATATCAAATTTCAATCAGCAGATGAATACCCTGCAAACAAACGTTAATGAGCATATAGAAAATTCTGTTTTGCATGCACATTTTGTACGTGCAAAACAAGACGATAACTCAACATATAATTTAACTATTCCAGGTATTTCAGCATATGTACCTGGGATACGTATTCTTCTTGAACCAACAGAAACTAATAAGGACGGGAAAGTAACATTCAATATAAATGGTCTTGGTCCTAAAGCCGTAAGCTTTCAAAATCGATACGATGAAGGGCAGGATCCTGTTATTTATATTCAGAATGCTGAGACATTACAATCGTACAAAGTTTATGAATTTGTCTATAATGGCAGGGATTTTAATGTTATAGGTATACCGTTTATAACGGATAATCCAGAATTTGCATTGTTTGATAAAATGCCTGTATCAGCAAGGGCTGTACGTGGATTAAATGAATTAAAGGCGAACAAGAAGCTACCTAACAGCATCCAATGTACTCTCGAAGCTGGTTGGAGTCATCAAGGGAATGCTCCATTAACCTATTTCAAAGACGATTTTGGCATTGTGCATGTTCAAGGGCAAATCCTTAAAACAGGAAGCCCAACACATAATGTATGTACCGTATTACCAGTTGGATTTAGACCACGTAGTGATGTGGATAGACCGCAGCAAGTAGTTGCCGTAGGGTACAAGCATAATCATAGAGCGGTGACTGTTCCACCAATAGTAACGACAATTACAATAGAACGCTCTGGTTTTATCTATTGTGATAGCCAATTGGACAAGATTGTAATGGCATTTTCATTTAGGACAGATTAGGGGGAGTCCTTGTGCATAAGCAAATTTATAAAGTGAATAATGGTGGGTTTATTGAGGAAGTATTTTTAGGAGAGTTTGATGAGAATGGTCAGTTGATTGATCCAATTGGTGAGTACGTCACGACAGATTTACCACAGCCTTTACTGTTCTATCAGCCAAAATGGGATGACACTCAATGGGTTGAAGGTGCAACAGAAGAAGAGCTAGTGAAGCATAAAGAACAACAATTACTGGACAATTTAAAGCCTTCAGTTGAAGAAATAACAGATGCTGATTTAGAAATAAAGATTCTTACCATTTTATTAGAAATGGAGGTAATTATGTAATGGAGAAACATTTAGAAGGATTGACTCTCCTGCAAAAACGTTTGGTGAAAGCCTATGCTACGAGCATTATGGGAGAGGTACGTACGGTTAAAGATGTGAAACCGGAAGCGTTACAACGGTATGTAGAGTTAGAAATTGCGGAACGGGAAATTACAGCTCTTACAAATGAATAAATTCTTCTCGCTAGTAATATATAACTAAAGGGGATATAAGTTTAACGAACTACTGTTGATGGATCGCCGTATGCGATGAAAGTCGCCTGTACGGTGAAGGCTCGTTATAAAACTGTGATATATAGAATGTATAAGACGAGAATAGTATAAGTCATATTTCGGAAATTTTCTTCACTGAGTTTCAGATTGGTATGGAACAAAAGGATGTTGCCAGAAAGGTAGCACAATTAGGTTTTAAGGTATTCGATGAATCGGTTGAGGGACAATTTGAACACTATGTATATTTCAAAGATAATATTGAATTTTTGAGTTTTTCATTTCCTATTGGAAGTACTTTAAGCGCAAAATTTGTCCAATTTCAAGAATTTGTAGATAGTGAAACGAGTATAGAACAAGTCTTAGAGAATCACAGAAAGAAATATTTAAAAATGGTAGGTATAGTTTTTGAAGAGGAGAAAGGAGGAATGTTTAATGAGCATCAAGGATCCTATATTTATGATAACGAAAGTTACTTTGGGAGGGTTGATGTATATGATTATATAGAAAAAGAGGGAGTTTACAGTATATCTTATATGCTTACAAAAATTAAATAATAATATTATAAAGTGTCCTCTTTTGAGGATGCTTTTCTTTTGCTTGAAATGATATAAGCTTATGAAAATTCATGTTTGTTGGTGATAAATTATGCTAATCGTTACAAACTTTGCAGGTAATCAGACAGAGCCATTTTTCACAACATCTGCACCAGTATTTGAGCAAGATACGCAAGGTAATCTAACGCTTGAATTTACAGTCAATAAATCAAATAACGAGGCTGGATTTAATCTACTTCAAGAAGAGTCGATTGTTACGGTAGCTAATTATGATTTTAGAGTAAAGCAAATTATTGATGATAAACCAGGACGAAAAACCATCCTTGCCATTTCAACATTTTTTGATTTAGCCTATCAGTTTAAAGATAAAACCTTTGGTGGCACTCATTCTAGTCAGGAGTTTGTAACTTACTTGCTTTCTGGTACAGGTTGGAGAGCGACCTTAGACTTCATGGAAACTGCAACCATCTATAAATTTGGTTCAAAAAACATCATCCAGTGTGTGAATCAAATCTGTGATGCATTCAATTGTGAATTTGAAATATTACCGAATAATCGAGTGCTTTTTAGTAAATCACTTGGTCCAGATAATGGTGCACAGTATCGCTACGGTCATAACATTAAAGCTTTGAGCCGAAAGATTGATACAACCCATCTACGAACAAAAATTACGGCCACAGGGAAAGAAGATTTAACCGTGACTTACACTTCTCCAAATCACACAATTTGGGGTATTCGTATTGCTGATCCAATTAGTGACGAGCGCTTTACCAATGCAGATAACCTGTTGAAAAAGGCTCAGGATTCACTTATTGATTATCCAGAAGTATCGTTTGAGCTCGATACAATTGAATTATTAGATAAACAGTTAGGTGAGAAGGTATGGCTGATTTACGAGCCGATTGAGGGATTAGAGTTACAGACACGAGTACTTAAACGCATTTGTATAGTAGACGAAGTTACTGATGAGTTAAAAACGATTGCTGTCACACTAGGCAACGCATTACCTCGCACTATGTCAGATAACGAGGTGGATACGGAAGAGGTTATTGCAGAGACAAAAGAAGAGCTAAGTGAAGTAATTGAGGAAAATAAAAAGGAATATAAGTCGGCCATCACACAAACTGATAGCCGAATTACCTTTGAAGTAGAAAAACTCAATAAATCGATTGCATCTATTGATGTGAAAGCCGACCAGATTAGTCTATCAGTGAGTAATCGCATTACAAATGAAGTGGCTGCTATTAATGTTCGTGCTAATCAAATACAGTCAACGGTAAGTGCTCAAAACGTTTCCATTGGCAATTTAAATAACCGTATAGGGAGCGCTGAGAGTAGTATTACACAGCAATCTTGGCAAATCAGTCAAAAGGTAAGTACTACAGATTACAATGGCAATACCATTGCATCTTTAATTAATCAAACATCCACCACAATTAATATTCAAGCTTCAAAAATTAATCTTGTCGGGGCAGTCAGGGTTCTTTCAGACATAAGTGGTAATTTGGGGACAATTCATGCAGGTAACATTCGTATTAAAGAAGATATTCACATGGGAAATAGACTCTACTTTAGTGATATGACTTCTGTGGGGGGCGCTAATGGGACGATTCAATTAAGTGCTTGGAATGACATAGTATATAGCGGTTCGCGTCACTCATTTAATGGAACAGTTGATTTTAGTGGAGCGAGAGTAGTTGGCCTTGGCGGTGGAGGAAATTATGTAAATACTAACACGCTTGGACTTGAAATCACACAAAGTACAAATAATTCTAGGACGATTGTTTTCAAACGATATGGCCGCGATATTGGTACGATTACATTAAGATAAGGAGATATGTAGTATGGAACAAAACTATTTTCTAATTTCAAATGAAGGAACGGCGTTTGCATTAGAGGGGAAAATAGACTTAGTACAGATTCAAAAGATTTTAAATACACCACAAAATGTAGCTGTACGATTAGGAAGTAAAGTCGTGAATAAGTTTATGATCCATGTCGTTGCGAAAAAAGAATGTTCCGATATGGAGGAATATAATTTAGGCATCACAGTCGGACAAAATAAGCTTCGTACGAATGCGGCTGATGTAGAAAAGGTATTAGATGCATTAGAAGCTGATATTAATAAAATGGAGTATGTCATGATAAATGACGCAATGTTAATTTTTAAACATGCGTTTCAGGTGGCTGAAGCGGAATAAATAAACAAGGATGCAAGCATAAGCTTAGCGTTATTTTTTTGCCTTCCACATCATGTTTGTGGAGAGCTTTTAATATGAAAAAGGAAGGTGTCCAATGAAAACAGACACATTATATACATCACTTGTAGGCGGCTCCATGGCTGGAGTCGCTTATTTTGTTGGTGGCATTGACCATTTAATCAAAGCACTCACTATCTTTATGGCGATTGACTATATTTTAGGCATCATGGTTGCCTATGTTGTGAAAAACGTTGATAGCAGAAAAGCCTTGAAAGGGCTATTTAAAAAAGTGGCCATGATTTTGATGGTCATTGCTGCAGTGCAACTGGACTTAGCAACAGAGAGCGGAAACTTTATGCGCAATGCCATGATTCTTTTTCTGATTGGTATGGAAGGAATCAGTATGATTGAGAATCTTGGTAAGTTAGGGTTGAAAGTGCCCAAGTTTTTAACAAATGCTTTTAAGCAACTTCAAATCGACAATGATGATAAAAAGGATGATAAACAATGAGCGTCACAACCACATGCCGAGATTTAGGTGAACTATTACCAGTGGCACAAACGGCCTGCAGATTGCTCTTTCAACAGTGCTATAAAGCTGGTATTGATAATATCTTTGTTACGGAAACATACCGATCACAAGCACGCCAAAATTATCTATATGCACAAGGCAGAACAAGACCAGGGAAAGTTGTGACGTGGACGCTGAAGAGTAATCATACTTCACGTTTAGCGTGGGATATTGCCGTGGCACCCCCGAAACCCTTATATGATGTAGATACATTAACAAAAGTCGGGGCAATAGCTCGTAAGTTAGGTATTACATGGGGTGGTGATTGGACACGCAGCATTGACCGACCTCATTTTGAAGTGAAGCGCAATTGGAAGATGCCTAGAGGGTACAAATTAGAAGGACAAGTAATTGTGCCAAGCAACAGCAAAATGAAAGTCCAATTAATTGTTGAAGATAAGAAGGAGGAGATTACTGTGGCTAATACAACATGGAATCCGGGTTCACCAGCTATGAAAACAGAGACGGAAAACTTTATTGCACAAGCGGTTAAGGAGGGTATTATCAAAGCTTCACATTTGAAAGACTTACAAAATGGTGTGATGACTACGGATCGCTTGATTGGGTTATATATTACGATTCAGCAACGACGTAGCAAATAGAGAAAGAAATAATAAAATAAAGGGTGTAATATTTAAACAAATTTATGGACAAGCCAATAGGAAGTAGCTTGTCTCTTTATATATGAAAGAAAAAATAGAGATTTCTAAGAGAAATGATTTAATAAATTATATATTTATAAAAGAGTTTCGGATTCCAAGAACATCTTATGATTAGTTGTAACTCAACGACTAATCATAGGGGGAATAAATAATGGCAATAAATAACGGTAATACAGATTTTGGTTTAAGAGTATCAAAAACAGGAATCAAAAGTTTAAGAATATCTTGGAGTAAAAGAGGAGGGATAGGTTACAACGGATCAATTCAAGTACAGCGGCCTGGAGATGGAAAAATCATTTTCACAAAAAATTATAATCAATCAACCTCAAGAGACTCATTTACAGTTGAAACTCCTTATTTCGGAGAGTACAAAGTTCATATAAAGGCAAATAATGGTTATACGTATGATATAGCTTATATTAAAGTGCATTTATCAAGAACAGCATCTACAACATATACCTATACAGCACGTGATGTATTAAATTGGAAGATAGGTGCTTCAATTAACATTGCAGTTTTTTTGGCATTAGGTTACGTAAGTTTTGTAGCTGTAAGTGCTACAGCTACGATACTTTCAGTAGGTTCTTCGCTTGGGGGTATATGGGTACATGATACTAAGTATGAGCCGTTTCCAATTCCGAAGGCAGGAGATAAGATTACTACTAAACTTGAACCAGTAGCTGATGGAGTGAAGACAACATGGTCTTACAGAGCAAAAAACGGAGCAGTATATCCTGACAAAGTACTAATAGCAAAATATTTGTCATATCCTCGATAAAGACCAAAAGCACATGTTTATTCATGTGCTTTTGGTCTTTTTAAATATTTATAAAGCTGATAAAAAAACATTATATAGCCTAAAAGCAAAAATAATATCATAACTAAACTTAAAACACTTTCTTCAGTAAATAAAATATCCTTAATGTTGATCACAAGACTATTTATAAACAAAAGTAGAAGGAAATTTACAATTACTTCAATAAGTTGTTTTTTTTCTTTGAAAATGAGAGGTAGTATCCATTTTAGTGAAAGAATAATTCCTAGAACTAAAAAATAGATAGACATATATGTGTCGAATTCTACAAATATTTTAGTAATACCTGTATTAATTTCCATTTCATCACCTCCTGTTTTAAGTGTTTTATGACTCAATTCATGAAGGGCTACCTTTAATTATTATAAAAGGGTGTGTGAATTTAGTACAGTCAAAAAAGGGGAATAGCAATGAAGAAAAAACGGGAACTTGATAAACTAGTTGAACGATATTTGAAACTGTTTCCTTATATAAATAAAGAGAAGCGAGGACCTTTAACTAATGATCGACTGATTGCGATATGTATTAATGAGATACTAAGCATCATGCCTGAAAAAGAAGTGAATTTTATTAAATATAGATATTTTAAAGAATGGACTATCGAAAAGATTGCTAGAGAGATGAGTTATAGTACACAAATGATATACGTTATTCGTAAAAAAGCATTGAATAAAATTTATCATGGTATTAGTCACTTATTATAAAGATTGGAAAGATTCTTGTATTATTGAAAAGACAATTATCATTTTAGCTATGTCTTACATGACATTCAAAGAGGATATAGTACTTAGGTATGTTAAACAAACATTTAAAACACAAGTTGTAAAGTTTATTGTTAGTTAAAATAAAAAAACCAGGCACGGTTATAGTACCTGGTTATTCTATTAGTTAGAGATATTTAGAAAGTGATATGGAAATTTTTATATCTTTGACGTATTTTGTTTTTCATTTTCTTGAATAATACTATCTACTTTCTTTCTGAACTCATCCCATTGTTTAAGTGCAAGTTCTTTAAAGCTAAAACCTAAACTTTCGTATAAATCAACCTTTGGGTTAAAAATAACATATTCAAGTTTACCTATTATTTTTAGCTCACTTCTTTTTACAATTGTCATGTCATTTGACGAAGAAAGATTAGGCATTAAGAAGTGAAAATCTTTAAGGTTATTTTCTGAGATATTTTGCAGAAGATCTTTTTGCGTTGCATCTTCTTTTAATCCTTTAATTATCCCCCAAACTATTTTTTGATTTAAAAAATTTCTTAAATAATATTTCTCTTCACTCTTTAAATAAATTAAATAAATATTAGTTACATTTGGTTCTTCATTTGCATTAATACCTTGACAATATAACAAATCGTCCTCTTTTAAACGTCCAGGTGAATATTCAAGATCAGTATTTTCAAAGAAAAAGTACTCATTTTCTTGATAATCAATCTGACTATTGTATAAGTCAGCCTGGAATAAAGGATTATATCCGATACCAGAAATGTCAGGGATAATATAGGGAAACTCATCAAGGAGATTATTTTTCTCAATAGCTTCTTTATTGTCCTTTTCATTTTCAAAATAAGAATTATCTAAACTAACACAATATAGAAAATCATCAGCATTATCATACTTACCATCCAAAGTATCTAAATGTATGTTATATAAATCGCATATACGCTTTAAAATATTTAATGATGGATTTGTCTTATTTTTTTCGTAGTTATTGTACATTTGAGGTGAGACATCCATTTTTTCAGCAGTATACTTTTGCGTCCAACCTTTGTTCTCTCTTAGAACTTTCATTTTTTCCCCAAAAGTTTTCAACATATTCACTTCCTAAAATTAATAGTTTATACATCAATGATATCAAATCATAATTAATAAAACAAACTGTGAAAAATAAAATAAGTTATGATTTGTAATTGAAATCAAATTTAATTTTATTTATAATTAAATAAAATTTGATAAAATAATTAAATTGATATCTATACAAGATGTAGAATATTTCTCTTGGGCCGGTGGGCTTTAGGAATTTCAACTGATGATAAAATATTTTGACAAGATTCTTTGGGGCTTAAAGGGGGTGATAAATATAATACAGACGTTTCTTATTATAGGAACACATGTTATTAAATTGTTAAAACTGAAGTGAATATTACAAAAATCTGTATTGAAAGGATTATCAATGCCTAAAAACAGGAGGAATACTATATGAATCAATTAAAAGTAGTTTCATTTAATGGTCAGTTAGTAACGGATAGTCGAGATGTGGCGAAAATGGTAGGGATAAGACATTCTGATTTGTTAGAAAAAATCGGGGGAAGCAAAAAGGTTACAGGATACATTACACATTTAACAAACGGAAAATTCCGTTCGTCTGATTTCTTTATCCAACATAGCTATTCGGATGATAAAGGAGAAATGCGTCCTTGTTATTTGCTTACTCGAAAAGGTTGTGAAATGGTAGCCAATAAAATGACCGGAGAAAAGGGTGTTTTATTTACTGCAACGTATGTAACTAGGTTTGAAGAAATGGAACAAATAATAAGCCAAGCTTCATTATCAAGAAACTTTGTGGATTTTGAAAAACAGCTCATTGGAGTGAAGTATACTTCAGAAATATTACGAGTGGACTGGCCGTCTAAAATTCGAATGTTAGAGGAAGTTCACAAACAGCATGGTGTCCCAACAAACCATTTGCCTAAATATTCAGAAGAAGAACGAAAGGTTGCGCTGACACATTTACTTAAGGAACATGGTGTAAAAATTAGTGCTGCTAAAGCGAATACTCGGTTAATTGAATTGGGATTACTCGAAATTAAGGAGCGACCTTCGTCTAATGGTAGTGTTAAAGAGTTTAAGTCTTTAACAGACCAAGGACTCTATTATGGTTCGAATGTTATCAGTCCGCATAATCCAAAGGAAACGCAACCGTTGTATTACCCATCTAAATTTGGTGAGCTACTATCGTTGTTGCAAGGAAAAACAAAAGAGGTTTCTTGAATGTTTGTAAAAAATAAAAAAAATCACAATCTAAGCTGCAACTTAGACTGTGAAGTATTATTCGAGTGACATCCACCCTCAAAAACTAATACTATTATAACCGAAATCGGTTTTAATTAGAAGTGGATGTTACTCCCAGGAGGGAGAACTGTGCGAATACCAAGTGAAAGCTATTTTACAAGCTATGATCCATTATTCAGAGTTTTATAATCTTACACCACCACTATCAAATGAATTTAATGACTGGTGCAAAAGTGTGGTGAATGAAATGGGTGATAGAGAAATACATCTACTTTATTTGGCTGTGAATGCTGCATTAAATAAAGGTCATGGTTGTCAAAAGTTAATGTCTATAATGTTTAATGAACTTCAAAGACGTAAATCGGAAATAGAATTTTACGTAACTTATGCAAACGCATTATTACAAATCAACACCTAAATTGTAAATGTGAATAATATAAAGGGTGAACCATTTTAGTCATAAAAATAGGGGATCACCCTTTTTGCTATGCTTACTAATTGTTAATTAAGCGGAAAATTTACTCTAATACATAAAAAGAGACAGACAACCGATATTTGTTATCTATAAGTCCAATTTTCATTTATCGACTTTTATATTTAATTTTGAATAAATATAAATTAATAAGTATGAATATTACGTGGTACAGTCATTTTTTTACCACCCAAAAAAGCAACCAAAGCAACAAAAAAGCAACCAAAAATCTGAATGTAGGTGAATATCGGTGAAATCGAAACATTATACAAGTGTGAAAAACCTTGCTATAATGGGCTTTGTGATTACATATGAAAGAGGGTAAAAGCATGAACGCTTACGACGAATATATGAAACAGGTAGTGAAGCCGATGCGTGAAGAATTGGTGGAGGCTGGATTTAGTGAGTTGACAACGGCTGATGCAGTGAATGAATTTATGGCGGAGGCAAAAGGGACTTCTTTGGTTGTCATTAATTCGGTATGTGGATGTGCAGCTGGGTTAGCGCGTCCAGCAGCACGTGAAGCGGTAGGTACGGTAAAACCGGATAATCTTGTAACAGTATTTGCAGGGCAAGATCCTGAAGCTACTGCTGCTATGCGAGGTTTCTTTGAGGATGTGCCACCAAGCTCACCGTCAATGGCTATTTTAAAAGATGGGGAATTGGCTTACTTTATTCCACGTGAACAAATTGAAGGTTTCCCAGTGGAGCAAATTACAGCGCATTTAACAGGCGTTTTAGAGCAAACATGCGAGAAATAAAAACAATTGTGACTACAGCGGGCAGACCAGACGACATGTCGATGGTGCTCGCTGGTTTTGTGTGTGATACGTTACATGTTCCATTTGTGGCTCGTAATAAGCGTTCAATTCGTAAAATTTCAGAGCAAATGCAGGCAAACGTCATTGTTGCAGGAAAAAATCGCTATGAATATTATGCATTTGGAGCGGACGAGCCTTTTTTCTTTCATCCAAATTCCGCAGCATTTCGTTTAAAGCGGGTGGCACGTGGAGAAATTGAACCGTTTTTAGAGGCAGCTCAGCTAGAAAAAAATGATACTATATTAGATTGTACATTAGGTTTAGGTGCAGATGCGATGCTAGCTGCTTTTGTTGTCGGGGAATCTGGGCGAGTGGTTGGGTTAGAGGCAGATCCTAATGTGGCATTTATTGTGGCACATGGTATGAACACGTATGATACATCGGAGCTTCCTTTAACCGCATGTATGCGACAAATTGAAGTTGTGCAGGCAGAAGCGATTGCATATTTAAAATTACAGCCAGACGATGCATTTGATGTCGTTTATATGGATCCGATGTTCGAAGAAATAATAGAAGAATCGAATAATTTTCAAGCACTTCGCACGGCTGGAGCACATATAACATTGACCGATGAATGGGTAGCAGAAGCGAAACGAGTAGCAAAAAAGCGTGTCGTTTTAAAGGCTCACTTTCGATCGGCATGGTTTGAAAAATATCATTTTTCAAGATTGACACGTGTAACGTCAAAATTCCATTATGGCGTTATTTTGAAGCCATAAAATCGGCATACCGATTTACAATTAAATAAGAATGACGATTAGAACAGACTAAATTAAATGTCTGTTCTTTTTTCTTGTCGAAAACCATGTCTTGAAAAAAGAAAACAACTACTTAAATATATTAATTTATAATTTGAGTTAACTTTTAAAGTAAAATAAGTTTACACAAATGGATTTTAGCGCTATTATAATTCACATACAAAGAAACCGGTTTATTTGCGTAAATATTTTTAAAGAGAGGTTTTTTATATGACAACTAAAGAAATGGTATATGCGGCACTTTTTGCGGCATTAATAGCGGCTCTAGGATTGATTCCTCCAATTTCAGTAGGTTTTATTCCTGTACCGATAACAGCACAAACATTAGGTGTAATGTTAGCAGGGGGATTTTTAGGAAAGAAAACTGGGGCAATTAGTCTCGTACTGTTTATTGTTTTAGTTGCTTTAGGTTTACCTTTATTATCTGGAGGACGAGGTGGCTTTTCGGTATTAGTTGGTCCATCAGCAGGCTATATTTTTAGCTGGCCGATTGCCGCTTTTCTCATTGGGTTTGCAACTGAGAAATTATGGTCTTCTATTAAAATATGGAAATTACTTATTATTAATTTTGTATTTGGTGTATTACTAGTTAGTTTAATAGGTGCACCTGTTATGGCATTAATTACACAAACATCTATTTGGGCTGGTTTAGTGGGAGCATTAGTGTATTTACCTGGAGATTGTATAAAGGCAATTATTGCAGCAATTATTGTTTTGCAATTAAGGGCAGTTAGTCCAATTGAACAAAAGCTAAATAGCGAAGTAGAATAAGATATTTTTAAAGGTGTGTGAAGAAATGAACATCATCGAACCCATTATCGAACATGCAGTTCATCAGCCAAAGGGAATTGCCCTAATTCATGAGGAACGGTCTTATACATACGAACAATTAGTAAGTGCAATGAAAAAAATTGCAAAAGGCATTCAATGTAAAGGACTTGAACATGAAAAAATTGCGATATTATCAAGCAATCGGATTGAATTTGTGGAAGTTTTTTTAGGAATTATGTACGCAGGTTGTGTGCCGATTTTACTTGATCCAAAGTGGAGTTTATATGAAATCGAGTTGGTATTAAAACAAGCACAGCCGAGGATGATTTTTCTTGAGTTTAAGCTTGAGGACAATATGCATCGTTTCACGCATATCGACACGTATGTATTTTCGGGCAAGCAAGTAGCTTCTTACGAAGAATGGTTTTCTACTTTAACAGAAGAAGCTTCTGTTAATCAGGCAAAAGACCCGTTATTTATAGGCTTTACCTCTGGTACAACTGGCATGCCAAAAGGGTACGAACGAACACACAATTCTTGGCTGAAAAGCTTTATGGCAACAAAACAAGCATTTCAGTTAAATCCTTTAAAAAATTTTTTAGCACCTGGACCATTTGTGCAGTCATTGTCATTATTTGCGCTAATGCAAAGTTTATATTTTGGTGGGACGTTTCATATTATGTCCACTTTTGAGGAAGAAAAGGTAGTCAAGTATTGCCGAGAGGTGCCAAATATGATTTTATTTCTTGTGCCAACAATGATTGAAAAGTTATTGAGATTTGATGGCTTGGAAGATATGCCTGCACAGGCTATCATTTCTTCTGGAGCTAAATGGTCTGTACAATCGAAAGCACAAGCAAAAAAGGTGTTTGGCTCAGCGAAATTATTTGAATTCTACGGTTCTTCTGAAGCCAGTTATATTAGTTATTTGGCTGTCCATCAAACGATGGAAGAACATGTTGTCGGGATTCCTTTTCATGGTGTAGAGATTTCCATCCGAGATAACGACCAACGTGAAGTGCCTACTGGCGAAATTGGATTACTCTATATTCGTAGTGATATGATGTTCACTCGTTATTTTCAATTACCTGAAGAAACAAATGCAGTTTTTTATGAAGGTTGGTTAAAAACAGGAGACTATATGATGCAAGATGAAGCGGGTGCATTACATTTAATTGGTCGAGCTAAAAATATGTTGATTACAGGTGGCTTAAATGTGTATCCAGAAGAAGTGGAAACTGTGCTAAAACGGCATAGTGCCATAGATGACATGATAATAATTGGTGTGCCAGATGATTATTGGGGAGAGCGGCTAATTGCCTGTATAAAATGGCGAGTTAACCAAACGATTTCACTAGAGGAACTTCAACAATTTGGTGCGCAGTTTTTAGCTAGTTTTAAGTTGCCGAAACAATTAGTAACGGTACAAAAATTCATTTATACAAGCAGCGGAAAAATAGCTCGTAAGGCAATGAAAGATTGGGTAATGGAGGTAATGTTATGAGAGAAGCAGTGATTGTGATGGCAAAACGAACACCGATTGGCAAGTTGGGTGGTCAGCTAGCTACACTTGAACCAGAGCATTTAGTAGCCCCATTAATAAAAGAAATTATAAAAGAAACAGCATTGCCAAGCGATTGTATTGATGATGTGATTTTAGGTAATGCAGTCGGACCAGGAGGGAATTTAGCCAGGCTTGCTGCTTTAGAAGCAGATTTACCATTATCGATTCCAGGTGTTACCATTGACCGTCAATGTGGCTCAGGATTAGAAGCTATAAATATGGCTGCGAGATTCGTTCAAAGTGGAGCAGGAGACGTTTATTTAGCTGGTGGTGTAGAAAGTACGAGTCGTGCGCCTTGGAAAATGAAAAAGCCGAACACATTAATGGCAATGCCCCAATTCTATTCACGCGCTCCATTTACCCCACAGCGGTATGGCGATCCTGATATGGGGATTGCAGCTGAAAATGTAGCAAAGAAATATTCCATATCACGACAAGCTCAAGACCATTATGCATACAAAAGCCATCAAAAGGCGATTCAAGCAATGAAATCAAATCGTTTCGCCGATGAAATAGTGCCTTTACAAGTAAAGGAGGAATGGATAACTTTAGATGAATGTCCAAGAGAAAATACAAGTTTAGAGAAGCTTCAATCTTTACGCCCTGTTTTTTTAGAAAATGGTACTGTTACAGCTGGAAATGCTTGTCCGTTAAACGATGGCGCAGCGCTAGTATTAGTTATGTCATTAGAAAAATGCCTCGAATTCCAATTACAGCCGATACTACGCTTTGTCGATTCCCAGGCTGCAGGTGTCGATCCAAATTATTTAGGGATAGGTCCAATACCAGCTGTACAAAAACTTTTGACAAGGCAACAACTTAACGTACAGGATATTGATATTGTTGAATTTAATGAAGCATTTGCCTCACAGGTGTTAGCTTCAATTCAAGCATTACAAATTCCAGAGGACAAGGTTAATCGAGCTGGTGGTGCAATTGCCATCGGTCATCCATACGGCGCATCAGGAGCTATTTTAATCACACGATTATTCTATGAAATGAAATATCAACCGTTTAAAAGAGCACTTGCAACATTAGGAATTGGTGGGGGCATGGGGCTTGCAACGCTTGTGGAGGCAATAAAATGAAAGCAACTAAGAAAATAACCGTAACGGCTGACTGGATACAACGCTATGCCAAAAGTATAGATGCCCCGTTGCAATATCTACATGGTAAGCTCATCGCTCCTGCTACAATGCCAATCGTATTCTGGCAACAATTCAATCATGCGCATTTTCAGGACACAGTGCCAGTTCTCCATGGCTCGCAGCAATTTATTTATCAATTACCAATTCAAGAAGGCATGGTACTAGACTGTGAATTAGCGTTAAGTCAAACAGAACATAAACAAGGAAAACAAGGACCAATGACTTTTAATACTTATACGTTAAATTGCTTTGAACAAGGAACAGAAATAGTGCAATTAAATACAGTTTTGATTCATGTTGGTGCTGCCATATGAAAAAAACAGTTACTGCCAAACAGGTCCACTACTATGCACAAGTATCGAAGGATGATGCAGCCATTCATGTTAATGCTGAGGCGGCGAAGCAAGCGGGCTTCGAACGCCCGATTGTTCATGGAATGTATTTAATGGGACTTGCTCAATCATTGTATATTAAAGAACATCCGTTGAAATGGATCGTTCGCTATAATATGCGCTTCCAGAAACCACTACTTATAGACGAAGAAGTAACATTTCTGTTTATAGAAAACCACACTAGAATAGAAGTATCGATATCGAATCGCAACAACGACCTAATCGCTTTAGGAAATTTTGAAGTAGAGGAGTTGGGATCATGAGTAGGGTCGTACTTATTACAGGGGCGACAAGGGGAATTGGCCGCAGTACGGCTATTTATCTTGCGAATAGTCTATACAGTGTCGTTGTAAATGGCACGAACCAGCAATTAATTGATGAGGTCGTCGAACAAATTTCTGCCAATGGAAATAGGGCAATAGGGTATTGTGCGGATATTGCAGATGGTGAAGCGGTGTCTAGGATGATTGACTTTGTCATGGAACAGTTTGGGCAAATAGATGTATTGATTCATAATGCAGGAAATCTCCGAGATGAAAAATGTATGCGAATGACAACTGCGCAATGGCAAGATGTTATCGATGTGCATTTACACGGAGCCTTTTATTGTATTTCGTGTGTACTACCTCATTTACTTGATCGAGGCGGTGATATTTTATTGATGACGTCAACAGCTGGACTATTGGGCTCCAAAGGTCAACTCAATTATAGTGCGGCGAAAGCAGGCATTCTTGGGATGACATGGACATTGGCGGAAGAGTTGAAGCCATTTAATATTCGCGTAAACGCCATTTCCCCAGCTGCATTAACGGATATGACGAAACCTGTGATTGATTTTATAACCAAAAAATATGCACAGCGTAATGAACCGTTTCCTGATTATTGGAAGGTTGGAAAACCAGAGGATGTTGCACTTTTTATCGGAACATTACTAGCTCAACAAGATGCAGATCTTACAGGAGAAATATTTGGCGTAAATGGTGCAACAGTCACGAAATGGACGAGACCACAGCGAAGCTTTTCAGCTAGTAGTCCAGCGCTTTTTTTTGATATGTACGATAAGCAAAAGGGAAGTGTTTAAATGCTAGTATTTGAGCATGTTGATTTTTATCATAAAAAGAATATGCCGATATTAAAAAATATTCATTTTACAATTCAAGCAGGTGAATATGTTTCAATTGTCGGTAAAAATGGTTGTGGCAAATCAACACTTGCAAAATTAATGAATGGCTTAGTGCTTCCGAAAAAAGGGGTTGTACGATTTCATCATTTAGAGACAAGGAATGCTGCACAGTTAAAAGAAATTCGACAGCGCATAGGTTTTATTTTTCAAAATCCTGAAGATCAATTTATTACAACAAGTGTTCGAGACGAAATTATATTCGGGCTTGAAAATATTCGTTTACCAAAGGAAGAAATGGATCAGCGTGTTCAATGGGCAAGCAAAGCAGTTGATATGGAAACATATTTAGATAGCATGCCACATGAATTATCGGGTGGACAAAAGCAACGGGTTGCGATTGCGGCAATTTTAGCAATGCGTCCACAGTGCATTATTTTCGATGAGGCAACGTCGATGCTTGATCCATTAGGAAGGGAACAAGTATTAGCCCTTATGCATGCACTGCATCAAGCAGGCTTGACGATTATCCATATCACGCACCATATGGATGAAGTTATGCAATCAAATCGTGTACTTTTACTTGATAACGGTCAAATCTGCTTTGATGGGCATCCAATAGCACTATTTGAAACAATCAATGTTAGAGATTATTCCTTACAGGAACCGATAGCGGTCAAAATTCATCAATTAGCAAATGAAGCTTGGTCATTAACAGCAGACTGGGAAGGGGCGATTCGTTTACGATGGGATACGAGCTCAAAAACGTAACTGTTACATATGAACATCGAACAGCCTTGAAAAATATTTCGTGTTCCATAGCAGATGGAAAATGGATTGCGGTCATTGGGAAAACAGGCGCAGGTAAGTCCACCTTTGTTCAATTGTTAAAAGGATTAGTAGACTTTAAAGGTGAGTATAGGCTACATAATAAGCTTATTACGCTAAGCGGAAAAGGCCAACCAAAAGATTTGCAAGAAATTGGCTATGTCTTTCAATATCCAGAGCATCAGTTTTTTGAAACGTCAGTATATAAAGAGCTAGCGTTTGGATTAAAACAAAGGGGACAATCTGAAAAAGAAATACGAGCAAGTATTTCAGCGATGCTTGCTACAATAGGCTTAGATGAAACCATTTTAACACTTGCCCCTTTTCAACTTAGTGGAGGGCAAAAGCGGCGTGTAGCAATTGCATCAATATTATTAATGCAGCCAAAGTTACTGATTTTGGATGAACCTACTGCAGGACTTGATCCAATTAGCAAGTCATCAATACTAGACCTTTTGAAGAAATGGCAATTAGAAACGAATCATACCGTTCTGTTTGTTACCCATCAAATGCAAGATGTTGCGGAGTACGCTGATGAAGTCATTGTTCTTCACGAAGGAGAAATAAAAGCACATTTAACTACCAACCAATTGTTTTTACAGCAGGCTCATATAGTAACAAATGCAGGCTTAAAAATGCCAGAACAAATCCAACTATTACAAGTAGTGGAACAATTACTTGGGAAGAAAATAGCCGTAGCAAACTGTAAGGAGCATACTATCTTCAACGCAGTTAAGCCGTATTTACAGTTTAGAGGGAAGATAAATGCGTAGTTCTATTATTATTGGACAGTACGTCGACAAGCATTCCATTTTTCATCAATTAGACCCTCGAATCAAGATCATCAGTATTTTTATGTTGATGCTAAGCTTCTTACTATTAGATACAGCAACAAGCTATGTAATCACTACTTTTTTTGTATTTACACTAATAATTGTTTCTAAAGTCCCTTTTGGTGTAATTTTAAAAGGTTTGAAGCCGTTACTTTTCATCTTATCCTTTACACTTATTTATCATCTGCTTTTTACTAAAGGACAGGTAATATGGTCAATCGGATTCATCACCATTTCGTTTGAAGGTATGGTAGCAGGCATACGGTTTGTTTGGCGTATTTTGCTTCTTGTATTATTGGCTTCTTTGTTAACCCTTACAACAAAGCCACTAATTTTAGCTAAAGGTTTAGAAAAATTGTTAAAACCGTTATCGAAGCTTCGTGTACCAATTGAACAATTTTCATTAATGATTGTTATTGCCATTCGATTTATTCCAACTGTGTTAGAGGAGTTGAACCGAATTGTGCTAGCGCAAAAATCAAGAGGGTTTGATATTAAATCTTTACCTTTTATGAAACGTATTTTGGCGTATGTTCCGATTGTTATACCGTTGCTATTTACAACCATACAAAGGGCAGATCAATTAAGTGATGCCATTGATGCTAGAGGATATGGCGATGGTAAAAATCGGACGAGCTATATTGAACTACATTTTGAGAAAAAAGATTTCATAGCAATGCTCGTAACAATTTTATTTGTCCTTGTGTTATTTTTTATAAAATGGAGTGGTATGTAAAATGGAGATTTTCGGACCTGTAATGGATAATGAAACGAGATGTATACATTATCATACTGAAAAAGATATTATCGCGATAAAGTTTGCATGCTGCGAGCGCTATTATCCTTGCTATAAATGTCATGAGGAACATGCCAAACACGCCATTAAACGTTGGCAGCAATCACAATTTAATGTAAAGGCAATACTTTGTGGACATTGTAAACATGAATTAACAATCCAAGATTATATGGAGTCATCATCTTGCCCGCAATGCATGGCTGCTTTTAATCCACGTTGTGCAAATCATTATGCTATTTATTTTGAAATGTAACGATAAGAGAAGTAATATCGTATACTGGGTTTACTTTTAAAAGATAGTATGCTATACTAATAATCGTGCTATTTTGGGTAGCAAATTTCAGTAATCTGGCATTCTGCTTTTTGTTTTTTAGGATACTTATTCACACTGGCGCATGCTTTGGGGCTGCAAGGACGCAAAAGAAGGTTGGGTTTGCGTTGCTTAAGTTAGAGGGCACACAGTGGAATTTTACCGCGGTGATGAAACGAAAATGTTTCGAAATAATATTCCCCAGATGATTGGGTTGAGACTTTACAATTTACAGAAATGTTACCTATTAAATACTAAAGGGGTAGTTTCGCAAAAGCGAAGCTGCCCCTTGTCTAATTTTTTTGATAATATTAACAGTAATAATAAATATTTGCCATTTAGCACCTGCTTTTTTAGAAAAGTTAGGTGCGTTTTTTCGCTTTATTTTCCTAAATAACGACAAAAAACGACAAACTATCTCTGGATTATATTACCGTTTACTATTGTGGGAAAATAAGTAATAATGAAGTACAGAGTTTTTTCAAAAATCAAATATATGCTAGTTTGGTTGAAAAATTCTGAAAAATGATTGAAATGAGGGTGGCATATGAAACAAGTAAATGATGTATCAATCCCTGTATTGGACCAATTAACAGATGTAGCTCAGCAACAACAAAAAGGCTTAGAGGAATTTGTAACACTCTATTCACATGAAAGGTTACTAGTTCGATTAGCAGCTTCTTGCTACGAGGATCAGTATTGGCTATATGGAGATTTTTTAATCGGTACATTAACAAATGATTATGAAAAATCTACTACAGGAATTACATTGTGTACTAAAAAAATGGCCAACAAAGATAGCATTATAAAGCATGCTTTCCAAGAAATTTGCTCGATGAATGTACAAGAGGATGGAATTCAATTTGTTAGCGATGAACTAGAAATTATTAATAGTAATGAAAATCAAATTTATATTAGAATTCCTGCACATTTAGGACACATAACAACATACATAGAAATAACGATTAATCTTTTTGATCGAATTGCAATGGCTCCAAAAACGATGGCGATTCAGTCAATACTAGATAATACGCCAATCGAGTTATTAGCTTATCCGACAGAGCTCATGATTGCACATAAATTTAACTTACTATATCAATACCCAGCATGCGAACAAGCGATGAAAGAATATTATGATGTATTTTTATTAGCAAGTACACAGAATTTTGAAGGTCGAGTTTTACAAGAGGCTATATCAGATAAATTTGACCGACATAAAACAACACTAGAAAAATATCCATCAATGTTCTCTAAACAACTTTATTTAGACGCTAGTAACAACAAGAGATGGCAACAATTAGTTAATCAACAGACGTTACCATTCGATAAAGTACATAAACTTGTTCATCAATTGTTAGTGCCAATTTATGAGGAAGTAATAGTAGAAAATGAATTTTTTGAAAATTGGGATTACAAGCAAGCGATTTGGCGATAAGAAAATGAAAAATCCGCGAGCTTAAATAAAGTTCGCGGATTTAAAGAAAAAAATATGAATTAGTTCGTGTAACATAAAGAAGTTAAATAACCTAACATTAATAAAAGACCAATACCCATAACGATTGACATATTTTGTACCTCCTTTTAAAAAACGACACATTTATACATAAATTATTGTACAATGAAATATAGAAATATGAAACCTTTTATTGGTTGGGACGTATTATATTATAAGAAGAATTACCAATTTGTACATAAAAGAGAAGGTGTTAATTAATGAAAAAGTGGGTTCAAAAAAGTATCGTCATCATGGTTGCGTTTTTAACATTTGGATTAATTACGCCAACACATGAAATTTGGGATGCATTCGATCATAATCCATCAAATCGTGCTTCCATTGGTCCATCACCTGGGACAAGCACTGCCCTAGCAGCTGAACCAGAAACAATAGCAGATGAAGCGACCGAAATACAGCACGAGGCGATTGACTATGGGTCGCTACTTGTTGAGGCAGCGAAAGAGCAGTCCTATATGAAGTTTGGGACAAAAATTGGTCCTAAAATTAGCAATGAATTTGACTCCATTATCTTTCCGAAAATGGAAGAGGCAATTGCGATGACCGTTGCAAATATAGAGGACGAATCACTGGCAAATCTCACAATTACAGAAAAACCAAGTGGTAACTACGGAGAAAAAATCTTCAATATCGTTAATAATGAAACAGGAGATGATTTAATCCGCTTCCACGTACGAACTGAAAAGCGTCCACAAGAAGGCTATTACTATAACTTCCATTACCATAGTGCCGAGGACAATTTTATGGCTCATAACAATCTTGGTGATATTTACTGGGAAAAAAACACACCACCGAAATGGTTGTCATAGTATGCTTGAAACACTCGTATTTTATGCGAGTGTTTTTTTGTGCTTAGACGTTGATATATCAATGTTTGAGATAAATCTTTTAGGGACAACTTATAAATGAATTGCAGAGGGGTCTCAATTAATAGATCACGTCAATCTGTGTCGGTCCTCCTAGGATATTTTCCCTTCCTTCTTCAAATAGGGGCAGGTGTTTTTAATGATAAGAAAAAGCGTCCATGTGAACGCTACTTTAAGCTTTTAAAAGTTCGTTTTTCTTTTCTTCAAATTCTGCTTGTGTTATTGCACCCATATCCAATAGTTGTTTATACTTCAATATCTCATCTGCTGCAGAAGTTGATTGCCCTTGATGCCTAATTGCTTCAACGGTAGGTTGTTGTTGACTACAAATTAATTCTAAAATAGATAGACATTCATGAGCTGCATTATATGCATTTTGATATAGCACTCCACTTTTTTTCATATCTGTCTCAATGAAGTGAACATAAACGACTGGGTTGTAAATATTGTTTAAAGTAATTTTTAATTTTAAACTGCTACAAATACCTTTAATTTTCTTTTTGCCAGTTACTGCACCTACGATTGCACCAGTATCTCCAAATAAAGCTCCACCCACAAGAGCACTACCTAAGCCGCCAGAAATTATAGTCTCGCCATCTTCCAGTAATTCAAAATTGAGGATATCACTATAGTCATAAACAGTAGATTTATTACGTTTCCCTAAAATTGTGGATAAAACAAGCCATTTTTTATTGTTATCATCAAACTCTACAAAATTTGCAACTCTTTTTGTAGGATTAAATACTTTTAATTCTCGTTTATTTTCTTTTTGTGTATGGATTGCATTTCTTATATCTTCGACGGTCATATGAAAAATATACTTTTTATTAAAACTTAATTTTTTTAGATTAGCTTCTTTATAACAAGAAGCACACACCCATTCTTTATTAGCTATTCGAAACCGATTTAAACCCGCTTCTTGTTCACATACACCACATACTTGTTTTAAACTAAAAAAGCCCATGTTTAACCATCCTTTTTTAAAAAAATTATTTGTATGTATTAAAATAGCCACTTACCTATTAGGTGTCTAAATATGCCTATTAACCTGCTATATTAATACAATAATACCATTTAATAAACACTTAAGTATAATGTATTTATAAGGGGATGGATATAAAGTGAAAAATTAATAGTTTCTTGAATTATGATGGGTTCTCAAAAGAAAGTATATAAATGTTAATTTCTATAAACTAAAAAGAGTGATAGGAGAGAAATACACTGCTTACTGTCAATTTCGTTTTTATAAATTGGAAACTATCTATAAAATTTACAAAAAATATGATATACTAATTTTGTTTTACAAAAAACAAAAAGGAGGGGAAGTAACATCTAAAAGGTGTGATATGTATGAGCAAATTGAAACAAAGTTTTGGAAAATTAAATAAAATTGATATGTTTTCTCCGTATTTCTTTTTGCCATTTATTTTACTGTTATATTTCTTTATCAGCTTATTTGATTGGCATAAATTTGAACAATTCGGTATACATGTATCCATATGGCCAGCTGTAATTTTAGCTGTTATTTGTTATTACATAGGTGTATTAATAATCGATAAACTGGATTGGACAATTCCATCTTTTGGACTGTCATTCTTAGGGAAATATGTCATTCATTTTATAGTTGTCTTGACAGTGCTTGGGCTCGGCTCCTATTTAATGATGATTATTAGTGGTAACTTAGGAATTACGGATGAAGCAAACCGCCGAAATTTAGATCCAAAGTTAAACTTCTTTAGCCAATTATTATGGTATGGTGTGTTATTGCTTTTGTCCTATAAAATGATTTTGGAGAAGACGATGACATGGAAAAAGGCAATCGTCTATGGTTCGATTTTTGCGGTTGTCATGTTTTTATTTCTATTAATGGGTTATCGTACGCCGCTTATCATTATGTTATTTACAGGCATCATTATTTTCCACTATGTTGTAAAAAGAGTGAAATTAACATGGTTTTTAACAGCATTGGTCGTAATTGGTGTAGCATTCTCATTGTTTGGCTTTATACGCGTCCTTACAGAAGATACATCAATTGAATTCAATAAGCGTGAGCAACCAGATGTAGAATTAACAGCTGAGGAAAGAGATAAACTATTAACTGCTGAACAAAAAGTAAACTTAGTACCGAAATGGGTTCGTGCATTAAATGCGGAAGCTGTCACAAGTCATATCGTTTTAAGTACGATAATCGAATACACAAAAGAAGAAGATTACTTAAAAGGTGAAATTCATAAAGGTATATTTAGTACAATTTTACCAGGTGAACAAATTTCACCACGCATGAAGGTTACCGAGGTCGTTAACTCGATTACGAGCGAGCGCGGTGTCAATGTTACACGTGAACAGCGAACAACAACTCCAACATTTATTGGTCAATTGTTTTTAGATGGGGGTTATTTGTTAGTAGCGATCGGCTTCTTGTTATATGGTGTCTTAATATCGTTAGTTTATAATAAAGTAAAGCAAAATGGGATTCGCAGTTTCCACACTGTCGCTTACGCATTTACAATTACCGTGTTTACCGTTTCAATGCATACAGGTTTACTCGATTTAATTTTTGTTCTTATGCTAGGCTTCGTTATTATCGCATCTTCCATTATGACAACAGATAAACGCAGGCTTTCTTAAAATATAGGCAAACTATCCTTTAAAGTGAATGGAACTGCTTTTAAGGATGGTTTTTTTGTGCGGAGAGTTTGTCTGATTGTATTAACGACATACAAAATATAGCCTTCCCTAAAGTAGGGAAGGCTGTTTATGATCAAGTAACGCGCTCAAAAAATGCAATTGTTTTATCCATATCTGTCACATGTTGATTACACGTTTCGCTGTCAGCACAAATATAATTACTATGGTTCGTATAAGTGCCAACGACATTCCCTTTGATGGAAGTCGTAAATAGTCCTACATCAGAGTGACGATTACATATAGCACATATACCACGAACGGTATTATTTGCAAATATGCCTTTGATTGCTTTTAGCTTAGCGTCTTGCTCTAAAATGACATACTTACGATGTGTACCAGGATCATCCCAAGCGAAATAACAAATTTGCTGAAAATCTAATCGTTCTAGATTTGGCAACTTAAGCTTCTTTTCTTTTTTAAACAAGCTTTTTATAGTGCTTGCGGTAATTGGCTTAAATGGGATGACATATGATTTTAGGTCGTGTAAATATGCTTCACCTGCTGCGCGCTCAGTTACTGTATAAATGGGCTCAATCAGTTGGGCTTCTGAAGTTGTCATGACAATGTTATCAGAAATCTCTGTTTGAACAAGGCCACGCACAGTTTGAATGACATTTGTATCTTTTGAAGTAGCGATTGTTTGTAAAATTTTATTCATTTGTTGACCAAGTAAATTATAGTTTGCAACCGTTAAAAACGGCTGAATTAATTGTTTATCCATTGAAATCACTCCTGTAAATTAGGCTTTTGTCTTTGTGGCCTAAAGAGATCATCCATTTTTAAGTTAATCTAGACCTCTTCGACCTGTATAAAGTCGGGTCTAGAGCAGGCATTACAAAAGAATGCGACCATTTCGATTCCTCCTTATAAAGAGAACTATTATTATTTTAACATTTTAAGGCAGTGAAATAAAGAAAGAGGTGGGGTTTTTTCTAAAATAAAAAAGGCTGTGCTCAGCAGCCTTAAAACCGTTCACTATTGAATTTACGATACCATAGACATAATAAATTTCCCTGAAAGCATGAAAATGGCATAGATAAGTAATGCACCAATAACAGCAATGCTAGGCTTATACCAGTTTGTTAAGAGGAAGGCGAGTACAGTGAAGAGCAACATACCAACTGCACCGAAAACTGTATTTTGTAACACACTATGAAAGGTATCAGCTTTCATATTTTTCATCTGCATACCCATATTAATGAGCGTTAGTATAGGCAATGCGGTAATAATGCCCGATAAAAATAAATATTTAGACTGACTTAAGAGTAAGGCTAAAACCATAATGATTCCACCAACAAAAAAATACACCAAATATAACACGTATAACCCTCAATTTCATAAACTCTTTAAGATTTAGTAGTGTAATGATACTGCACATAGTACAGGCTTACAATAGCCTATCAATGTAAGTAGAAAAAAGTTATCTAATAAATGAATCAATTTGCAATAACTAGCGATTTTAAGCAGAGAGCAGTGAGGAAATAGATTATTGTATCAGGATGGTACAAATTGAATGAAAGGGATAGAAGGATAGTTTTCCGAACATCTTGTTGCATAATAAATATCGTATATATTAATAGTGTTCGCTTTATTTATATCGTCATTTACGATATAATCGCTAAAGACGATATATTAAAGGGGTTTAGAAATTATGATACAAGAAATTAATCATTATTTTACAAATATTTTTTATCATCTCCATACAACACATGAAGATGTAATTTCCCATCAGAGCGTGCGTATTTTACAGATGATTCAAAAGGAAGATGAAGTGACAGTTCGCGATATAGCAGCATTACTGAATATTTCACAAAATACAGCTTCGGAGCATATAAAAAAGCTTGAACGGCATGGCTGGGTTGAAAAGATTCGAGCAACCGATGATCAACGCAAAGTAAAGCTCTTTCTAACCGATAAAGGGCAGCTTGTTTTAAAGAAAAACACAGAATTAGACGATAATAAGCTTAAGCAAGCACTGAACCTATTATCGGAAGAAGAACAAAAAACTATTTTGGAAGCATTTCGGCTATTAAGTGAGGTGTCGAAATGATGTATACACTTGTAAAAATTATTAGCTCCGCTGCAATTATTGCTATTGTGACTGAAGTTGCGAGAAGGTTTCCTACATATGGTGGTGTAATTGCTGCATTGCCCCTAGTCAGTATTTTAAGTATTATTTGGCTAACCGTTCAAAGTGAACCAAATGAGCATATTCAGCGTTTCACGGTAGGAGTTATTGTTGGACTTCCAGCTACAATGGTCATGCTTTTTGTGATGTATATGGCGATGAAATCATCGATTCATATAGTATTTGCCATCGCGTTAGGAGTCGCATCATGGATAGTTTGTTTAGGTATTCAGAAAGCCATTGCTGGAGTATTTCATATATCTATTTAAAGTAGGTGAAGCAAAATGTCAGTCATAAATATTTCTCAAGTTCAGAAAAAGGAAGTCATCAAGTTTTTTCAAGCACATTGGGGAACTACCGAAATGGTCATATCTAGTGGGATCTATGATTGTAGTAAGTTAGAAGGATTTGCATTTCTTGATGAAAGTCAAAAAATTGTAGGTCTTGTAACTTACATTATTCGAGACAAGGAATGTGAAATTATTTCTCTCGATAGTATAGAAGAGGGAAAGGGAATTGGTACATTACTTGTTCAAGCAGTAGAGGAGCAAGCCCGCCAACATCATTGTATAGTTGTTTCACTTATTACTACGAATGATAATTTACATGCATTAAAATTTTATCAAAAGCGTGGCTATTATCTCGTGGAAATTTTACAAAATGCGGTTGAACGTGCCAGAGTATTAAAACCAGAGATTCCCCTAATCGGCAACGATGGAATTCCTATACGTGATGAAATTCGGTTGCAAAAACCATCTGCCTCGATATGAGACAGATGGTTTTTTATGATTTTTTTCTTCTTGGAATTTTTATTTTAGGAGTGAAGAGGACGGTAACAAGCAAGCCTAAATATAATGGATACTTTAAGAATTCATTCGTTGAATAACCTAATAAAAACGGTAATCCGATTAAAATCATCATTATGCCAATACTAAATAGTACAATCCCCATTGTTTTAAACAAATATAACCTCCTCTATTTTCCATTAAGACGCCAACGTAATGGACTTTTTCTATTCTAGATTGATAGTAACAAATATTAACAAAATCTGCACATAGGGTCGTTACATAAAATTAGAAAGTCAAAAACGTATCTATCCCAACAGACCTATTGTTTTCTTAGAATACTAAATTGCAAGATGAATCATCATTGCCAATTGAAAGAATTATGTTCCGCTGCTTGCCATTTCTCGTTATACTAATGTGGGAGATTGAAAGTGAGGAATCAAATGAAAAAAATATTCTTTGTGTTCATTTTTAGCGTACTAGTAGTGGGTGCAACTTTTGTAATTTATTTAAAAAGTAATCCTCCGCTTGTAGTGAATGGTTATACAAGTGTTAATGGTAATCCAGATATTCGTTTAATTGAAATTGAAAATAAAGGTATAAGAGAGCTACAGTTACAAACGATTCTCGTCGATGAAAAGTATCCTGAAAGTGCTAAGCTAGTCGTCAGCAAATCAGAACCATTTGAAGTCGGGACAGAAATTGAAAACAATGTAAATATGACATTTCATAAGTTAACGCAAGTAAGGATTTTCCCAAGTCAATACATAGACAGACAGGCAATTGGTAAGCAATCACAACATTATGCGATACAAGTAAATGCTACATCGATTCAAAAAGTAACGATTCAATACAACTATTTAAAAATACCATTTACATTAACAGCAGAGCTCCAAGCAAATAGCGCGGAAAAAAATGATACTAAATCAAAATAAATGATAAACGAAGCGCTTATCATTTACGTAATATTAAATTATTTGTCATATCGTTTAGGCCAATGTCATTTCATAAGATTGTTTGATGAAAAAATCCCTTTTTTCCTAAATCATGGTAATCTATTGGTAATAGTTATTGCGATGATAGGAGGGGGCTAATGGGATTAGTAATCGTTGGTGTCGTACTTGTACTTAGTATTTTAGGTACCATTTTCGTTCTTGTTAAGAAGCAGTCTAAAGGTGATATAAGGCTCCAGGTTGAAGCAATATGTGAAGGAAAGAATGAATTGGATCAGGCCATTATGAAGATTTACTTTACGTTTTCAATTGGAAAACTTGCCAGTCGTCGTAAAGAAATTATCGGTAGTATTGATTGGTCTGAAGGATGGATGCCCGTCAGCTATAATTTGAAAGAACACGGCAGCTATAGGGAAGATCGAATCCCTACATTGATGGAAGACAAATACACTACTTTTGATATAGATGCTACGAATGCAATTGATAGCGATGGGAGTGGAGAGGGTTACATTGTGCTCGTGTTAGAAAAACCGACGCATACAATGCTGTCTAGAGCAGGTGTGATGCTAGTCGTAACGGCTAACTTAGTGTCCTATCAATTGTCAGAGTCTATAAGCTGGCATAATGAAGTAGTGGTCAACCATTATTAACTCATAAGGATTGAACTTCACAATAAATGCGCGATTCCAGAAAAAAATTTTTTTAGAAAAAATGTATGCGTTTTACACACAGTGTTATTAATAAAAAGGTCATAATTACTAATGTGAAAATTAATTTTCAAATATTGACAAGTATTTAGATGTCCGATATAGTAAATACCAATTTCATGAAACAATGAAAATAGCTATGACAGGGATACGAGAACTGATGAACGATTCACAGAGAGGGAAGCCTAGCTGAAAACTTCCTAATGCCGCATCATTTTTTACTACCTTCGAGCAGTGCTTGGAAACATGCACCGTAATTGCGACGTTACAGCAAATCAATGAGCCGCTAGTGCATCTAGTGGGAATTTGGGTGGAACCACGGGTAAATTACACATACTCGTCCCTGTTTTGGGACGGATATGTGTTTTTTTTATTTTCTAGTAAAGGAGAAAAGAACATGTCAAATCAAGTATTAAACATTCAGTTTCCAGATGGAAAACAACAAGTATTTACAAAAGGTGTTACACTAACCGACATTGCACAGGCGATTAGTCCCGCACTGCGCAAAAAAGCAATTGTAGGAAGTGTGAACGGAACCATCACTGATTTGACGCGCCCTATATTGGCAGATGCCCAAATCAATCTATTTGATGCTAGCTCAAATGAGGGAATTGAGGTTATTCGTCATTCAACTGCTCATTTATTAGCACAGGCTATTAAACGAATATATCCAGATGCGCAGTTTGGGGTAGGACCTGTCATCGAAAATGGGTTTTATTATGATATTGATTTAGCACAATCCCTTGTACCAACAGACTTACAAAAGATAGAAAAAATGATGAATCGAATTGTTCAAGAAAATATTGAAATTCACCGAAAAGAAGTATCTCGTGAAGAGGCAAAACGATTGTTTCAACATGATAAATTGAAGTTGGCATTACTCGCTGATATTCCTGAAGAAGAAATCATAACAGTTTATGAGCAAGGTGATTTTTATGATTTATGTCGAGGACCACACGTATCCTCTACAGGTAAATTGCGACACTTTCAATTAATGCAAGTTTCAGGGGCCTATTGGCGAGGGGATAGCCAAAATAAAATGTTGCAGCGGATATATGGTGTTGCATTTGCTACAAAAGAAGAATTACAAGAATACTTTATATTTTTAGAAGAAGCAGATAAACGCAATCATCGTAAACTAGGAAAAGAGCTGGACCTATTTATGTTCTCCGAAGAAGCGCCAGGCATGCCATTTTATTTAGCAAACGGTCAGATTCTTCGCAATGAATTAGAATCCTTTTTACGAAATCTACAAACGAAATATGACTATCAAGAGGTGCGTACACCGTTTATGATGAACCAGCGTCTATGGGAACAATCGGGACATTGGGACCACTATAAAGACAATATGTATTTTACACAAGTAGATGCTCAAAGCTTCGCATTAAAACCGATGAATTGTCCTGGACATATGTTGATTTTTAAAAATGCAAGACATTCATACCGCGATTTGCCAATTCGGATGGCGGAATTTGGGCAAGTGCATCGACATGAATTTAGCGGTGCATTAAATGGTCTATTACGCGTACGAACATTTTGCCAAGATGATGCCCATATTTTTGTCACACCAGAGCAGATTGAGGATGAAATTAATTTAGCGCTGAAGATCATTGATCACACGTATCAAGTATTTGGCTTCGAGTATGAAATTGAATTATCGACACGTCCTGCTGATTTTATGGGTGATATTCAACTTTGGGATGAAGCGGAAAGGGCATTGGAAAATGTCCTCACTAATGCAGGGTATCCTTATAGAATAAACGAAGGAGATGGTGCTTTTTACGGACCTAAAATTGACATTCATATAAAAGACGCCATTAAACGAAGTCATCAATGTGCAACGATTCAACTTGATTTCCAACTGCCTGAGAAATTCGATTTAACATATTTAAATGAACTGAATGAAAAAGTAAGACCTGTCGTTATCCATCGTGCTGTTTTTGGTTCAATTGACCGCTTTTTAGGCATCTTGATAGAACATTTTGGTGGAGCTTTTCCAACTTGGTTAGCACCACAACAAGTTATCGTAATTGGTGTTGCAAATATCCATCAAGAGTATGTTCAGCAAGTTGTACAAGCACTTGAAAAAGAACAAGTACGAGTTCGTATAGATAATCGTCAGGAGAAGCTCGGGAAAAAAATTAGAGAAGCCCAGATGAAGAAAACACCCTATATTCTAGTATTGGGCGATAAAGAACGCGACAATCAAAGTGTTACTGTACGCAAATATGGTAATCAAGCATTAAATGAAAAACTATTACAGCAGTTTGTTGAAGAAGTTAGACAAGAAATTTTGCAAAAAGCCTTACCTATTAGCTGATCGTAGAGAAAAGCCTGGTTGGATATTTCAATCAGGCTTTTTCTCATTCAAATGTAAAATCAGCAAAATATTGATTAATGTAAGAAAGATGCTTCTAGTAACGGTTATTCGAGCATACTATATAGTAGATGTACTTATTAAGAAACATTATGACTCATCGACTTTTAGTAATGAATGGCGAATACTTACTACTACCTAATAGAATATTATTCGTTCCAGCATCGATCACTATATATTTATGCAATTCCTCTTGTTCGTTTTGGCGATATGAAGCTAATAAATATACTTGTCTGTTTGGATGAATCCGAATGTGATTTGATAAATCTAATTTTTCACTAGTCACGTTTGTTTGCATATTAAAAATTTGAAGCGTGTCAGGCACATCTTTAAAAAGAATTTTTTGACGAAGGTTGAATGTTGCATCTTTATACTCTTCATAGATGGATTTATCTAATTGCTTATAAAATTCATCTTCAACAAGAAAAGATTGAAAGTGATTACTAGGGTATTGAAGCGTAGTGTCAGATGTTGTGATAGGTTCACAAATAGTAGTTGTTGATTCTTCAGGTGTGTGTGTTTGTGAAAATAAATTCGAAATAACGACCAAGGTTAAAAAAAGCACTTGCATCATTTGGCCTCCTATAATTAGCGTTATAGGTAGAATTCCCAATTTTTTGTTATGTATACGTTTCATTACAGTAACATTGAAAAACGAGGGAAGTCGACAGGGCATTTTAACAAGTAATTAGACTGAATGAAAAACCAGCCAAGTTAACATTCAATCTGACTGGTTTTATCGAAAATGGGATTACATTATAAAATTTATTTATAAATACTCCTCCTTTATGTTAGGATGCTTGTTTTAAATATTTATTTAGTAAAACATCAAGCTCTTGGCTATAATCTACTACGGCGGGGTGAGTAAATCCTAAATCTTTTGCCTTTTTATACATAATTCTTCTTTTAATCTCAATTTCAAACTTCAAGAATTGTTTAAGCAATAAATGTACCAACTTATTCTCCTCCTAATTTTTTTCTGCATATTCTTGATTTAAAATTCCAATGACTTTGATTCAGCTTTTTCATTGTATATCAGTTAAAACAAAAAAATTGTCACATTGTGTATCGAAATTGAAATTCGTAATTTAGTCACAAATTAGTCTATGTAACTATAAAAATACTGTGAATTGTAGTGAAAATTTTATCTTCTTTTGTTAGATACATAACTATGTAAATAGCGAATAGACGGCATTTTTTCGATGAAAAAGGTTTAGAATTAAACTTTTTTTATTTATGTCTTTTTTACTATATGGAATTCTCCTTCTAACTAGAAAAGTTTAAGAGAACTAAGTCATATTTACATTTCTTGTCGCAATTTATCAAATTCTATTATTTGCTGTTTAATTATTAGGAATAATTCTTTTTTCTATAATTACTTGACATATATAGACTCTTTGATGCTCAGAGCGTTTAGGCAAAATTCACAACGTTTCATTATAAACGCGTAACGCACACATTCTATAATTGAATGTGTGCGTTTGTTTTTTAACTACGGAAGGGCCACTCTTCACGTAACAGGCCGAATAAAATAATATCGTGAAATTTACCGAAGCGAAAAATTTCATTACGAAGAGTACCTTCTTTTGTAAATCCACATTTTTCATAGGAACGTATCGCGCCTGCATTAAAGCTAAACACTTGTAATTTAATTTTGTTTATCGCAATGTAGTCGAAGATAAACGTGATGAGCGTCTGCATTGCATCAGTTCCCAATCCTTTACCCTGCCATTTTTCACTTATAGAAATTCCTACTTGACAGGTGCTATTAGTCCAATTTATAGAATATACACCACAAGAACCAATAAGCTGTTGTGTCGTCTTTTCAAATATACCAAAGAAAAATTCCTCTTTTTTTCCACTAATACTTTGAAAGAATGAGGTATGGTCTTCTACAGTATGTGGGAAAGGAATGTCATCATTAGCAAGCAATAGTGTCTGTTTTTCACTCTCCACTTTTATAAATTCTTCTAAATCAGAAGATGCCATTTGCTTTAATATAATTGATTGTCCATTAAGAAAGTTTTTAAAATATTGTTCCATATTAATTCTCCCTTGTTTAAGGGCTGTAGAATAAGTTTTACATCCCTTTGAAATTAGTTAGTTCCATACGTATCTACTGCTTTAAGCGCAATCATATTCGTTTCTCCTTTAATTTGAATAGTATAATAATATCATATATTGGAATTTAAAGTAATTTAATGCAAAAATAACGTAAGCGTGTGTGATATTTTAGTAAATTGAAGTTTTTCTATTTTGCCATTAATTGTTAAAATATGTTAGAATTGTTTGAAAGAAAATGAAAGAAGGGATAAAATGCGCCTAAAATTTTATGAAGCATCAGATAGTCCACTGATTGAGCAATATACATTATCTGAAGAGCAGCTTTGTTATACGATGTCCCCTCAGGCAAGTATTGAACTAGTTAAAACCGATAAAAGTCGACATGCGGTTTTAGCGTTGAAAGAAGGGAAGCTTGTTACTTTTTTTGTTCTTCACGAGAAAGAAGGAGTAAAACCTTATACTCGAAATGAACGAGCTTTATTAATCCGTGCATTTTCAACAGACATTTATGAACAGGGTAAGGGGTATGCAACTGAAGCATTACAATTATTGCCTTCATTTGTACAACAATATTTTCCTACCATAAACGAACTAGTTTTAGGTGTGAACTTTCCGAATACTGCTGCACAGGCATTGTATAAAAAGTGTGGTTTTATAGATGAAGGTGTAAATGCAGTAGGGATTAACGACGATGAGTTAAAAGTAATGCGTTATGATTTACAATCTGTCAGATGAATGAAGGGTGAAAGAAAAGATGCAAATAATGCAGGCGAATATAGAGCAAGTGGATGCGCTATGTACAATGGATAAGGAAATAGTAGGGGATTTTTCAAGAAAAGAAATGATAATAACTGCTATTAAAGAAAAACGATGCCTTGTTCAAGGAACACACAGAGGGATCGCAGGATTTTTAATTTATACGACAAATTTTTTTGAATGTAGTTTTATTTCATTAATTATTGTAAAGCCTTCAGAACGAAGAAAAGGGGTGGCTACATCTTTACTAGCTCATTTTGTCCACATGGCTCCCACACTTAAAATTTTCTCCTCTACAAATCAATCAAATTTGCACATGCAAAAAGTTTTTGAGTTAGCTGGATTTAAGAGGAGTGGCTATATTGAAAACTTAGATGATGGTGATCCTGAAATTATTTACTATAAATCACAAGTGGATTGAAATAGAAAAAAATTGTTTGAGTGCCTGTCACTTATTTATTTCGTTTTCCACGGGCACAGTGTAAGACGCAACCCGCGCTATGCGTGGATTGTTGCGACTTACAACTTATACTATTCTGTTACGGATTTATAAAATTCGGAATTGTTTGAGTGCCTGTCACACAGTTAGTGTTTTTTTCTTTGCTCTAATTAATAAAAAAGAGGGTTTGCGTAATTCTTTTTTGAGTTTTGGTAGTGCTTGAATTGCTTCAAGCGACGGGATAGGTTCTTCAATTTTTTCGATAGTGAGCCCATGTGCAATTAATGTATTAAGTATCGTAGATAACGTTCGATGATACTTAATAACACCGTCCACTAACCATGTTTGCTTTCGCATACCTTCCGCTTGATAATCATCCATTGCATAATGACTTACATCACCATCCTCATCGAAAATCCAATTATCCATTTGTTTGCGTGCTGTGACAATCGGGTGTTCAATGGAAAAAATGATAATACCTTCTTCACGAAGCATTGACGATATTTTAGTAATAACTGCATCGAAATCCTCTATATAATGTAGTGCGAGTGAGCTTGTAATACAATCAAAGCTATTTTCTGGTGCATTAAATTCTTCAAATGATTGTAAACAATAAGATATGTTTGGATGTGCATGTACAGCTTTAGCAACAGCAAGCATATTTTTCGATACATCTATCGCAGTTACATGGCGCGCATTATTTTCAATACAGAACTTTGCAAATTCTCCCATACCACAGCCGATATCAAGTAACTGTAAGTCATGTAGATTAGGCAGTAATGCTTTAAATGCTGGCTGTTCAAGTAATTGATTATAATTGAATGGGGATGTTCGTAATTGTTGGTATTGCTTAAAAAAATTGGGGTTATCATAAATATTCTGTTGCATGTAAAACCTCCGATTTATTTTACATAACGTTATGTTTTATTTGCGCATGTTTATTTTCCCACATAGCCAAAGAAAGAAATAGACTTATAATATAATTTTTGGTAATATGTAGATAGAGGCATGTCTGCTTTATCAAAACCAACTTTTTACGTTAGTGAAAAGTTGGTTTTTTTTTTGAAATGATGAATTACAGGATAAGGATTTGAAGTTTTGTCAAATTATTTAGTGATAAAAACTACATTATGTATATACATTCTTACTACTATAGTTCATCTATTTTTACTGACATTTTCTAATGGGCGAAGCTTGATTGGACTTACAATGATAATTCCACTCCTCTCCGTTTTTCTTATGCAAAAAATAGGTGCAAGCCTACCTATTGTTTATTCCTTTGCTTTTAAAAAGCCAAAATGGAATTGGTTATTAGCAAGCATTGTCATGCCCATTCTCATGGGGGGCAGCATTCATTATTATTTCCTATATACAAATCGAGGGACATTCCTTGTAACGAACATAGCTGATCTTTTTCCATTACTAATCATTGGTCTTACTATTAGTACATTTTCAGCATTATTAGAGGAAATTGTCTGGCGTGGAAATTTTCATTTTTATTTGCGTCAGTATTACGGTTTGTGGCAAACCGCTTGCATAACAGGTGCCATATGGTCTTTATGGCATTTACCAATTGCATTATTAGGGGTAATTATTTATTTGTTACTGCTATATGGGATATCGTTAATACTTTCATTGTTCCGAGAATATGGACAATCTATTATGCCAGTCGCTATATTACATGGACTGATGAATGTGTTTTTTTTAAGTGATGGGTACCAAATGTCGATTTCATTGGATGTCCAAGAAGGCGTAAAAAGTGCTATAATCCTGCTTCTATTCGTTTGCTTTTTCTTGTCTCGCCACATTTTTGTAACATACACCATTAAAAGAAGGATTTTACAGTAGAAAGTGGACACTTAATATAACGGTTTACGTTCTTTTATAAAGAGGCATTCACAGCTTCTACCAAAAAAGGATGTTGGAGGTCGTTATGTTGGAAACAGAAAAAATTTTAAGTATGAGTGGGAATTCGCTATTTGGAGCCTTTATTTTATTGTTAATCGCCATTTTCCCATTTGGACTAGCAGTAAAATCGTCTGGGCGGACGTTTAAAAGGCTTGGTCTTATCCTTACATATTCCGCCTTTGTTTTGCAATTATGCTATTTTATTTTAAGGTGGATTGCAGTAAAGCATGCGCCTGTAAGTAATATGTATGAGTTTATGACGTTTTTTGGCATTATGCTAACGGCTAGTTTTCTTATCATACATTTTTTGTATAAGCAAATTGTCGTAGGGTTGTTTGCTATACCTGTAGTACTTATCATTCTCGGCTATGGAAGCGTTTTTACAAATGAGGTGACACCGCTAGTCCCTTCATTACAAAGTAATTGGTTAACAATTCATGTAATGACAGTTGCCTTTTCAAGTGCTATTTTATCTATCTCATTTGCCACGGGAATAATTTATTTACTAAAAACATTGGATGTTCAAAAGCGATCCCTTAGTACGATTTCGTTAGAATTTGTCATGTACTGTTTGCTTGTTGTCATCGGCTTTAGTGGCGTATCGACTGCATTTAATATAATAAAGAATGACGTACATCTTCAATTTGAAAATGCACAGGGCAAGGAAGAAAAGGTTATTTATACGATGACACCTCTTATTGTCAATGAAGGAGCATTAAAGGATAGTGGAGACTCTATTGGGTTAGTGAAAGTACCCCAGAATATAGATGCAAAAAAGTTAAATTCTATTATCTGGGCATTTATCGTGGGGACTATTTTATATGGACTCATACGAATCATCTTTAGAAAGCGAGTTATTGTTTTATTAAAGCCACTGACAAAACGTGTACAGCCAGCATTAATGGACGAAATTTCATATAGAGCTGTTGTGATAGGTTTCCCATTATTTGCTTTAGGTGGATTATTATTTGCAATGATATGGGCACAAATTGCTTGGGGAAGATATTGGGGTTGGGACCCTAAAGAAGTATGGGCACTAATTACATTTTTATTTTATGCAGCTTTTTTACATTTACGTCTTTCCAAAGGCTGGGAAGGGGAAAAAACTGCATGGTTATCTATCATCGGTTTTGGCATTATTGTTTTTAATCAAGTTTTCGTTAACTTAGTCATTGCGGGTCTCCATTCATACGCTTAGAGAAATATTTACAAATGAAAAGAGACATCCATTAAGGATGTCTCTTGTAGTTTGAACTGTTAATTCTTGAAAAAGAATTAAAGTTTTACAACGTTTGTAGCTTGAGGGCCACGGTTACCTTCTTCAACGCCGAATTCTACTTTTTGTCCTTCTTCAAGTGTTTTGAAACCTTCAGATTGGATTGCAGAGAAGTGTACGAATACATCGTTTCCACCTTCTACTTCGATGAAGCCAAAACCTTTTTCTGCGTTAAACCATTTTACTGTACCTTGAGTCATTTAAAAAACCTCCAAAAATAAATTCAACAATCATATTCCTTCATTCTGTATAAATAAACACATAATCAGAAGATCCCAAAAACACGTTACTATTGAATACGTGGTTTCATTGTTTACGATGAAGTAATTTAATTATTACTTTCATTATATAACAGATTCATACATTTATCCAGCAAATGCCGTTTTTTAGTAAGAAAAAATTACATAATATTGTTTCTAAGTATAAGGATAAACCCATTTACTGAAAGAAAAGAGGTATAAAGAACCTATTTTGTTAATAAAAAACGATAAAATGAATGGATTTTAAACCTTTATCACATTATTAAATACTATGTAATTTTATGCGAAATTTAAGGTATCATAAATGACTCAGTCAATCCATGCTTTTTCCTTCGCAACGATTACCGCCTCTGCACGTGATTCCACTTGTAATCTTACAAAGAGTTTTGATAAATAATTTTCTACAGTACGCTGGGTAACGCCAATTGCAGAGGCGATGGCTTTATTTGTACAACCTTGTGCTACGAGCTGTAAAATTTCTTGTTCTTTATGACTTAGTAACACTTCCTGTTTTGCATTAGAACGATTCGAGTGTTGTTTGACAAAGTCCAAAAAATCAGCGGATAATAAAATCTCGCCGCGTAAAGTAGCTTGAATTGTTTGAATGACTTGTTCTTTCGTAGCAAGCTTTGATAATAGACCGTCCACTTTTTTTTCAATGAGTAGCTCGTAATAATCGGATAATTCGTAGCCTGTATAAAGGATAATGAGTGCTTCGGGCTGTTTTTTCTTAATCATTTCAGCAAGTTGAATTCCGTTTATTGGTTTCATATTAATATCAATTAAAAAGAGCTGAAATGATTGAGCCTCCATTCGGCAAGCGACATTAGCACTTTCTTGCTCTGTTTCAATATGAACGTTTTCCAAGTCTTGTAATAATGTTTTTGTTCCGTCTAAAACGACAGGATGATCATCTACAATCAATATTTCAATCATTTTTTATGGTTCCTCACATTCCTCTTGAATTTGAATAAAGACATGCATGCCATCATTTGGTTTGGAGGTAATGGTCATTTCTCCGTTAAACGCTCGAACACGTTCTCGAATGCCATTAATGCCCATAGAAGCGGATGATTGCATTAAATCTTCAATATTACAGCCGATTCCATTATCGTCGTATTGGAGAACAAAACCATTATTTATCGCAAATAGTTTAAGTGAAACTTTTGATGCATCAGCGTGTTTAATCGCATTATTAAGCAGTTCTTGAACTAGCCGATAAACGACTAAATGTAAAGTTGCATCTTGAAACTGAACTCGGTCAATTTGAGTATTCAATAGAAAGTTAGCACGAATTTTTACTTTTTGGACAAGTTTTTTTAAAGCCATTTCTAAACCAAACGTATCGAGTAATGGTGGGCTTAGATTTTCACAATACTCACGTAAATCTTTCGTGGCATTAATAAGCTGCTCTCGAATGTTTAAAACTTTTTTTTCTTCGATAATAGGGGAGCTTGCGATAACATCTAATTCCCTCGCTAAATGGAGCTGCTCCTGTAAAATAGTGTCATGTAACTCCTGGGCAAGGATACTTTTTTCTTTTTCAATAATATTCCATAATAATTTATCGAGCCAAGGAAGTTGGGTGTTATTTGTGTCTTTCATGTGTTGAATATCGCGTACTAAATCTTCGATATGCTTTAAATTGTCGATAAACATAGAGACATATAAAGCAAGTAACTCCAACCAAAGGAGCTCTTCTTTTTGTAGAGTGTGTCTTATCCGAATAAGAATCTTTTCATCCACTGTATCATGGATAAGCAGTTGTGTCATTTGGTTCTCAATTTGGATGCCACCTTGTGGAAATTGAACGTCTTCGGTTATTGTTTCAAGTGTAAATGCTGTCGTACCAAGTTTCTCGGTAATTTCACTTTTAAGCTTATTAAGTAATTCCTGTTGATTTTTTGCATTACCAATACGATTAACTGCAGCATATAAATTATGTACATAATCACCAGAAGACGAAAATATAATTTTTCGATGTTTAAAATCAAGTTGCTCTTTTATATAGAAGCTTGTAATAAAGCCTACGAAAAGCACGAAAAATACAACAATTAACATTGCAATTGTAAGCTGTGAAAATAGCAATATTGCTAAGAATGTCGTTATGATTAGTGAACTAAAAAAGGCAAGGGATGAATAGTAGCGAAATCGTGATAATTGGTACTCAATATCAAACAATCGTTCATTTAACTGAATGAATATAAAAGAAAAAGGAATAAACAAAATAAATAAAACACTTATTTCGGGCTGTATGATTGTGTTATTACCTAAAATCTCAGGTACGACAAATAATAGTAAAAAAGGCAAAAATGGAATAATGCACGAGATGGCAATTAATCGTATTTTCGCTAACCGTGTTCGTAAATAACTAGTGAGTAATATAAAAATAGCGTATAGAATTAGTAACGCAAATAAACTGAGCGTAATATTAGGTGTGATATTCCTAAACTGTGGCACAAATAATTCAATGACGTAACAAGAAGGTATGATGACTAACGGAATAAAATAGAGCCACTTTGTATCAAAGTATGACCATTTAATATGTAAATAGCGAAAATATTGTTGTAAAAAATGAATGATTAATACTAAACATAAAACGATACAAATACCATTTACGATCATACCAATTCCATTCCCTCGACTTGAAGCACCTGTGCTCGTATAAGCTAAAGAACATGTTAAAAGAAATAGCATAAGTAACTTGGTGATGAAATTGTCTTTATTATGCTGCCATAAGTAGAACGCAACACCAAAACAAAGCATGAAATAAAACATCGGAAAAACTATATGCGTATAAAACTCTTCAGGAAGCTCTCGATGTAATACTTTAATTGTATGTACTGTGCCGTCTAATTTTAAAATCGACAGTTCATTTGCGCTAGGAATATATGTATCTTGTTGGAAAGATTTAAAACCTTTCGCAGATTGTTGATCGATGCTCAGGATAATGTCTCCTTGTTCAATATTTTGTTGTTGTGCCCAACTTGTATAATAAGGATGAATTATGACGGGTAGCTCATTGGACGTATCGACAGAAATGTTAATAAAAGGGGCACGAATGGCAACAACAAGTACATAAATGCCAATAAGTAAGTAGGTTATAAAAATACTAGAAGTTAATTTGTGCATAGTATATCCTCTTTATTTTTCATAATCATTATGAAAATGCCTCGTTTCATCAATAAGTATCAACTATATTATCCCTAATTTTTGGGTTTTTTGGAATACCGAAAGAAGACGTTTCGGAAAACCACTAACATTTTTTCGGAATAACGAAATAGTATTTTCGGTAAAAGCTGTGATAATGTGAATCTAGCTTGTGTGAAGGAAAGGGGAGCCTACATGAAAAGATGTGTGCTAACACTAATCCTATTATTCTTAGTCGCCATCTCATTGTATCCGATAACAACAATGGCTAAAGCTATTGTTGAAACGTCAGTGGAAGTGGATATTTGTATTATTGGAAGAGACAATCATTTTGTTTATAAAATTCCTAAACAGCTACATAACAATACGCCATATAATGAGATGAAAAATGATATCGAAGCCTCTTTAGCAAATCATTGGAAAGTGGAAGGTGCACATTTTGAAACTAATCAAAAGGATGTTGCCTATACATTTTTTATCGGAGATTTGTTTCAAGAAAAACAAGATGGCCAATTGAAATTGTCAATACCCTATCGCACGTTAATTGGCATGTTTAGTGAAGATGAGTCTATTCAATTGCGTATTATGGCAAGTAAATTAACAAATTGGCAAATCAATGCTAAAGAATGGTCAACATTTGGATTTGTCCAACCACTAACATATTTGAGTGAACGTGAATACATCTATAATGGCAAAGTGAATGAATTGTTACAGCAACGCGTTGCCCATTTCGATGGGGCAATTGAAAAACAACAAATGATTTTACGCAGTATTATGTATTTTAGCTTTATTATCGTGCAAATTTTTGCCTGCTTGATTTTATCTAAACGTTTGAAAAAACGAATTCTTCAGCATCCAGAAAATATGCATCAATTTAGAAAACTAAACTACTTATATCAACTCATACCGTTATTAATTGTTATTGCTCAAATTACTTTCTTAGTGATGTCTGGATTATTGACTGCATTTGGACTCTTTTTTAGCCCTGGTATTGATTTGTTATTTATTGTTGGTCCTATCCTTGTATCAATTATCCTTTTACCGATGTTTTTCGTTGCTACAGAAAATGAAATTTCTAAAGAATTACACGATAAAACATTGGGTTCAGACATGTAATTAGTTTGTTGAAGAGAAGTAGAAAAAAATAGCAGATTTTAATGTTTGAGTTAAAATGCCGTTTCTTTTTATTTGAGCGTTCATTTACTACCGTTAGATGGTATAATGTTCAACAGCATATTTGAAGGAGCTGGTGACAAATTGACGCATCCAGAAACTGCGTATTTAAACTTACTACAACATATATTAGAAAATGGAGTTAAAAGGGACGACCGTACTGGAACAGGCACATATAGTGTCTTTGGCTATCAAATGCGCTTTGATTTAAGTAAAGGATTTCCACTTTTAACGACAAAGCGTGTTCCATTTAAACTTGTAGCAAGCGAGCTTCTTTGGTTTATTAAAGGCGATACAAATATTCGCTATTTATTACAAAACAATAATCATATTTGGGACGAATGGGCATTTAAAAAATGGGTAGAATCCGATGAATATTGCGGTCCTGATATGACTGATTTCGGCAGACGCTGTCTAATGGATGAAGCGTTCAATGCGTTATATCAAGCAGAGTTGACATCGTTTTGTGACCGCATTGTTCAGGATGATGATTTTGCGAAAAAAAACGGAGATCTTGGCAATGTTTATGGCAAGCAATGGCGTAATTGGACAACATCAAATGGGGAAAGTATTGATCAATTACAAGATGTCATTCACCAAATTAAACATAATCCAGATTCTCGACGTATTATTGTCAATGCTTGGAATCCTGAAGATGTCATTAATGCAGGTGCAAAGGGGAGTAAAGCTGCTTTGCCACCTTGTCATGTCATGTTCCAATTTTATGTAGCAAACGGGAAGTTAAGCTGTCAATTAATGCAAAGAAGTCTTGATACATTGCTTGGTTGTCCATTCAATATTGCTTCCTACGCATTATTAACACATTTAATTGCCCATGAATGTGGGCTCGAAGTTGGCGAATTTATTCATAGTATCGGCGATGCGCATATTTACGCAAATCACATAGAGCAAGTGAAAGAACAGCTCTCACGTGAGCCACGGGAACTACCAACCTTGAAAATAAACTCAAATAAAACGTCAATATTCGAAATAGAACTTGAGGATCTTTCCATCGAGGGCTACAATCCACATCCAGCAATTAAAGCACCAATTGCGGTTTAATAGAAGAAAGCAGCAACCAAAATGGTTGCTGCTTTTTTGAATAGTCGTATAAAATCGATCAATCTATTGAAAGAAATAGGAAAGAAGTCGGATGGTTAAGTAATGGCACGTCTATTATAGTGTTAATGGTATTAATAGGAATATTTTCTAATTAAATGTTTAGGGGTGGCTGTGTTGATAGAAAAAGTAATGCTTCAAACGACAAACAAAGCAAAAGTTCGTCGGTTGAGGAAAAATATACAAGAACCAGCATCGTTGGAAAAAGAACAGCAGACTCAACACGATAGCTTAAACATTTCAACAACTTTAACACAAGAACAATTAGTGAAAATGATGCAAATAGTTGAAGAAATACGGCTGAATGGCTATAAATAGCTTGAAATGTAAGCGCCTTCCATGATTGAAATAACGCTCATAATCTTAACCATGTTTCGAGTAATCATAAATGACTTCTCCAGTTTTATCATAAAAAGTAAACATTGCTGGGAAAGTATCTTTAGCATTTTCAGGTAGTTTAAATGTTTTCATAAATGGAGCGACTGTATCAACTTTAATTTCTTTTTCGAAATTCTTCCAGTTTGGTGTCAATTTGATTTTGGCAACATTACTGTCTAGTTCGTGTACATATAGTGTGCCATAGTTACCTTTATTTGTTTTATGTTCTCGATAAGTTACTGTGGGATCTGTTGCTAAATAAATAAATTTAAGTTTACCATTCCAACCTTTATTAAAACGTGCATGACCATATTTACTATCGTTAATTTTCAATTGTACTAGCCACATATTGGTTTCTTCTATTCGTTCAAAATGCATTATTTGTATGCTACTATCGATAAATTCCTCTATAAAATCTTTCACAGTCGTTTCGGATGATTTTAGATGATAGTCGTTATAATAAGCATTTCCGTAAATGAAAAGTCCAAATAATAGTAATGGTGAAAATGAGCATATTACGATTAATAATAATTTGATTTTCATACTAAATATCCTCCTTTTTTATAGAAAATCCTTTTACTGATTTTTTTTATAATTTATCATTTAAGTATGAAAAAAAACAAGGAGGAAACCAATATGAAAAAATTATTTTTTATCTTTATTATGATTATTTTCATAGGATTTAATTTGGGAGAAATTCAAGTGAAAGCTTCTAATTTAAGTGCAGAGCAAATGGAACATCTTGAGTCTCTTGGTTTTACTCAAGAAGAAATATTAAACATGCTCCCAGAAGAAATAAATAAAAATTTAGAAATAGATGGAGAAGTTGTTGCAACTAGTACAAAATTTTTAAAAGTGATAGAAAATGATATTTTTAATGAGGAAGATTTAATCAATTTAATTATCGAACTTGATGAGGAGACTTATTTTAAGGAAGTTCAATTACAAGAAGAGAAACAAAATAGGGGCTTTTTTTCAAATAAATCTATTGTAACAAGGAATGCCCTACATAAAAAAGATATTGATAAAAGTACAACTTCATATAAAACAGTTACAACAACTATAGTTGCTTTAGAAGCAAAGAAAAAATATCGAGTAAAAACAGCTATTACATGGCATATTATGCCGAAAAACAGAAAAATAGATGTGATAGGGACAAGTATTAACAGTGCCTTCTGGTCTCCTACTCCTGGTTCACAATATGGACAGCAAAGTTGGTCAGTAAGACATTCATGTAATAAAACGAAACATTTAGTAACAACTTATTCTAGCAGTAGTAATTCTTGGACAAAAGGTCCAACTGGTTATCCTTTAAGTATTGATTTACCTGATGATATTGTGAAATCTTATGCATGTCATAGTGAAAAAGTGTTAACTTTATCTGCATTTTCATATTTTACAGTAGATAGATTAACTTCTACAATTCCAACACAAATAGATGCATTTGGTAAATATTTGCACCAAGAATCCGTTTGGCAAATTTCTCCTTCTATTAACTTTACCTCTTGGTCATTTGGAGTTTCAGCTAGTCAGTCCAGTAAATTTACAGAAGCTACGACACATGCAAAAGTAATATTTTAATAAAAGCCTTCCCTAGGCGAGTATAGAGACTCAACTTAATTTACGCTATAAATCTAAGCACCTTCTAAGCTATAATGGCTAAGGAGGTGTTTTTAAATGAACGTATTTTTTATTGAAACGATTTCAGGGATGGAACTTTTACATATAGTGTCACATGATGTGGCTGGTATACTCGCTGCAGCTCAAGGGGAGAGCGTGACGTTTCCTGTTGGCCATTTTAAATATGAATTTCATAACTTAGATTTTTATGAAGAAAATGGGCAAATCAAACAAGAGCTCGTTATTTATGTGTCAAAAATATAAGAGGGGTAGTTAGATCTCTCAACATGTATTGTGTTCAGTAAGAATGAACAGGTTATGATAAGAGCAAAATACTTGTGATTATCCCGACCTGTAACTATAATAGTTACAACAGGTGGTGATTCATATGGTGAATAGTCGATTCTCGGTCGCTATCCATATACTTTCGCTCATTGCTACAACATCTGATAAAAGTCAGCTAACATCTGATTATATTGCTGGTAGTGTCAATACCAATCCAGTAGTCGTGCGACGAATGATCGGTGTATTAAAAAGAGCTGGTTTGTTAACATCGCAGTCAGGAATTGCAGGCTATGGGCTCGTTTTTGAACCAAAAGATTTGTCGTTATTAACTATTTATCGTGCAATTGATGGTCCTGAACAACTATTTGCAATTCATGATGAGCCAAACCCAGCATGTGCGGTTGGTCGAAAAATTCAGCATACGTTAGAAGCCGTTTATATAGATGTTTGGCATGCAATGGAAAAACAGTTACAAGCACAAACGTTACAAGATGTGCTAGATCAACTTCGTTAATGTAAAACGAGGTCGGTCTTACTGTGATTAACCTGTAACTAAAATGGTTACAATAGAATTGAGGAGGAATTTAAAATGAAAATAGGGGTAATTGGAGCAACAGGGAAAGCAGGACAAAAAATAGTAGAGGAAGCATTACAACGTGGCCATGAAGTAACTGCTATTGTTCGTTCGGCTTCTAAAGTAAAAGAAGATATTAAAGTGATTGAAAAAGATGTATTGAATTTAACACAACAGGACGTTCAAGACTTTGATGTAGTTGTGAATGCTTTTGGGGCACCTTTCGGACAAGAGGCATTGCATGTGAAAGTAGGTCGTCATTTAATTAATATTTTTAATGGCATTACAACAAAACTATTTGTTGTCGGTGGAGCAGGAAGCTTATTTGTTGATCCAGAGAAAACTATTCGTGTGATGGATACACCAGATTTTCCGGAAATGTTCTTTGCAACTGCAAAAAATCAAGGTGAAAATTTAACTGATTTACAAGCATCCAGTATTACTTGGACATTTTTAAGTCCGTCTGCGATGTTTGATCCTGAAGGACCACGTACAGGTAGCTACACTACTGGGAACGATCATCTATTAGTAAATGCATCGGGTGAAAGTTATGTTAGCTACAGTGATTTCGCTATTGCTGTATTAGATGAAATTGAAAATCCGCAAAATATTAATAAACGTTTTACTGTTTCTTCAACGAAATAATAATGCTACCGAGCGTACGAATTGCGCTCGGTTTTTGTTGATTATCGTCAAAATTGAAAAAAAACTTTTGCATTATGGCGAACTGACTGTTTACAAGACGGCATTTATTAGCTACTATCAGTGTGAGTATTACTTCAAAGGAGACGACAATAATGTCCACACAACGTACAGAAAAAGATTTTTTAGGTGAACGAGTATTACCAGGAGAAGCTTATTATGGGATTCAAACGCTTCGTGCAACAGAAAACTTCCCGATTACAGGTTACACAATTCATCCAGCACTTATTAAAGCAATGGGAATAGTTAAGAAAGCTGCTGCGCTAGGTAATATGGAAGTACACCTATTATCAAAAGAAATTGGAGAGGCAATTGTCAAGGCTGCACAAGAAGTCATCGATGGTCAATGGGATGCAGAGTTTCTAGTAGACCCAATCCAAGGTGGTGCAGGCACTTCTATTAATATGAATGCAAATGAAGTTATTGCGAACCGTGCACTTGAAATTTTAGGTAAAGCAAAAGGCGACTATCAAACGATTAGCCCAAACAGTCATGTTAATATGTCACAATCAACAAATGATGCCTTCCCAACAGCTATTCATATCGCTGTTTTAAATTTGATAGATGAACTTCTTGTTACAATGGAAAACATGCAAGCTGTATTCCATCAAAAAGCAGAACAATTTGCACATGTCATTAAAATGGGACGTACGCACTTACAAGATGCAGTACCGATTCGTTTAGGACAAGAGTTTGAAGCATATTGTCGTGTAATTAACCGTGATATTGTCCGTATTCGACAAACACGTCCAAATTTATATGATGTAAACATGGGGGCAACTGCTGTTGGTACAGGGTTAAATGCTTTCCCAGATTATATAAAATCAGTAGACGAACATCTTGCTGAAATTTCTGGCTTGCCATTAAAAGGTGCTACACATTTAGTAGATGCTACACAAAATACAGATGCATATACTGAAGTGTCAGGTGCACTTAAAATTTGTATGATTAATATGTCTAAAATCGCTAATGATTTACGATTGATGGCATCTGGTCCACGTGCAGGTTTAGGTGAAATTATTTTACCAGCACGCCAACCAGGATCATCTATTATGCCTGGTAAAGTAAACCCTGTTATGCCAGAAGTGCTTAACCAAGTAGCATTCCAAGTAATTGGTAATGACCATACGATTTCTTTAGCATCTGAAGCTGGTCAATTAGAGTTAAACGTTATGGAACCTGTTCTTGTCTTTAACTTAATTCAATCTATAAGCATTATGAATAATGTTTTCCGTGCATTTACTGAAAACTGCTTAAAAGATATTGAAGCAAATGAAGAGCGCATGAAGGAATATGTAGAAAAAAGTGTTGGTGTCCTTACTGCAGTGAACCCACATATTGGCTATGAAGTAGCAGCACGTCTTGCACGTGAAGCGATTCTTTCAGGACGTTCGATTCGTGAGCTTTGTATTGAATCAGGTGTTTTAACAAAAGAACAATTAGATTTAATTTTAGATCCTTATGAAATGACACACCCAGGTATTGCTGGTTCTAGTATGATGAAATTAAAATAAAATTGTACGTCCTTTGCTATATGTATAATATGTATAGCGTTGATAGAAGGCATCAGGAGTGAACTCTTGATGCCTTTTCTTTTATTGAAAGACATATTTTCAAAATTTTTTTGCAAACGAGTTAGCGGAGTAAATTGTCCTCAGCTTTTTTTCATTTCATAAATAAAAAGCAGGCGTTTTTCTGTGATTATTAGACTAAATCAACTATAATAATGGTATTATAGTAATATTATAGTTGGGGGAATTTAGTATGAGTTTGCGAAAAAAAAGCATTATCGGTTTTTCGGTATTAAATTTAATTATGATTGTTGTATTAATTATTGATTTGGCCAATTTAACATCTTTTGCTTGGCTTTCTACGATTTTAACAATCGTTGGTATTTCGATTACTTTATCTTATATGTTCTATGTCAAATATAAAGTAATTCTACCAATTAACCAATTATCAAATGCCGCGAAAGCGATTACAATTGGGGAATTTGATTCAGTTACAATTGCTACAGATGACAAAAGTGAGATATCAGAGTTAGCTAAAGCCTTTCATGAGATGAAAGAACAACTTCGTACGATGACGCAAACAATTGCGAACAGCTCGACAGATTTATCTGCAAGTATTGAGGAACTTTCAGCAAGTACAAATGACATTACGATTGCTGTAAAAGAGGTTGACCATCAAATGGAGAAGACGTCAACTGGATTAAAACAAGCTGCACAATCTGCTAATGATAGTGCTATTGCGATGCAGCACACGGTAGACGGCATTGAACGTATTACAACTGCAACACAAGGTGTTTACGACCATGCTAAAGAAGCAAATGATATCGCAGGAAACGGAGCAGAAATATTGCATGTTGCGAAAAAACAAATGGAGTTTATATCTTCTTCAACAGATAAAACGAGTGGATTAATGCAACAGTTAACAAATAAAATGACAGATATTAAAGCAATGACAGAAATGATTACAACTATTACCGATCAAACGAATTTACTTGCTTTGAATGCTGCAATCGAAGCTGCACGAGCTGGTGAACATGGCAAAGGCTTTGCGGTAGTTGCAGAGGAAGTTCGTCATTTAGCAGAGCAATCTAAACATTCAGCTACTCAAATTGTTGATCTTGTAGTAGGCATTGAAAGTGATACAAAACAAGTTGCTGTAGCTGTTGAGGAAGATTTAAAAAATGTCCAACAGGGTGTTTATGTAATTGATGAAGCAACAAAATCTTTTGGCAACATTTCAAATCATGTGAGCCAAATGACGAATCAACTCGAAGATATTTCGACTACTGCCAAACATTTATCGGGCAGTGCAAATGAGGTAGCCACATTAGTAACCAATATTGCTGGTGGTATGGATAAATTATCTCATTACACGGAAGCGGTGTTACAATCGATGGATGAGCAAACGGCATCTATGCAAGCAGTCAATCAAGTTTCACAGGAGTTAACGATTCAGGCAGATGACTTGCAAAAGGTTACAAATCGATTTCAAGTAGTTTAATGATTAGACGAGAAATTTTGCGTCAATAAATACTTCTTTAAAATAAAAATATAAGTTTTATAATATAATTTTTTAGATGTTTCAAACACAGACATAGTAGGCTGTTTCACAAAAGTAATTTATTTTTGTGAAATAGTCTCTTTTTTTTACTTTTTATTCAGAAAACTTGTAAGTTGACAGACAAATAAAAATGTTGAATTTTTTAATATTGTTTCTTATAATAGACTAACTGTTACCTCTTCTAACACACTTCAACTATTGCAACCCGCATTCGCCGGGTCAACATGTCACTTCTATAACCTTCGCAAATCCCAGCGAATTCATAACTTATATGAAAAAACAAACTGTAAGTAAAACTAAATTGTAAGAAAATTGAAAGTCCATATTTTATCTAGAATCATTATAGAAAGATAATTCTGAATTTTTGAAAGAGAGAGATTGGATTGAAGCTATCACAAGTAGAACAAGAAAAATTACTCCTCCATGTGGCAGGAGAACTTGCGCTGAAAAGAAAAGCGCGTGGGTTAAAGCTGAATTATCCAGAGGCTGTAGCACTTATAAGTAGTTACATTATGGAAGGTGCTCGAGATGGAAAAACCGTTGCTCAATTAATGAGTGATGCAAAACATGTTCTTACGGCAGAAGATGTTATGGAGGGTGTTGGCGACATGATTTCCGATGTACAAGTAGAGTGTACTTTCCCAGACGGAACAAAGCTTGTTACTGTACACCGTCCTATTCAGTAAAGGAGGAATTGATAATGATTCCTGGAGAAATCAGACCAAAAAATGATGTTATCGAAATTAATGTAGGTAGAGCAACAAAAAAAGTACTCGTTTCGAACACAGGAGATCGTCCGATTCAAGTAGGCTCCCATTTTCATTTTATCGAAGTCAATAGATTTCTAGAGTTCAATCGACAAGATGCCATCGGAATGCATCTTAACATTCCATCAGGTACAGCAGTTCGATTTGAACCTGGTGAAGAAAAGGAAGTAGAGCTTGTCGAGTTTGGCGGCAAACAACATGTTTTTGGATTAAATATGCTAACAGAAGGCTCTACTCATCATAAGGATGAAATATTAGATAAGGCAATTGAAGGTGGCTTTAAAGGAGCGGAAGACAAATGAAGGTAACACATGAAGCTTACGCGAAAATGTTTGGTCCAACAGTCGGAGATAAAGTTCGCTTGGCCGATACAGATTTGTGGATTGAAATTGAGAAGGACTATACAACATATGGAGATGAAGGCGTATTTGGTGGTGGTAAATCATTACGTGTCTCGATGGGACAAAACGGTAAGAATACACGAAATGAAGGTGTGCTTGACACTGTTATAACGAATGTCATGATCATTGATTATACTGGAATTGTAAAAGCGGATATCGGTATAAAAGATGGACGTATCATAGGCATTGGTAAAGCAGGAAATCCGAATAGCATGGATGGGGTCGACCAAGATATGATCATTGGCGTCGGTACGGAGGTCTATGCAGGCGAAGGGTTAATTGCAACGGCTGGAGCAATTGACACACATATCCATTTCATTAGTCCCGATCAAGTAGAAACAGCATTATTAGCGGGGACAACAACGTTTATTGGTGGAGGTACAGGACCTGCAGCTGGTTCGAAAGCGACAAGCTTAACTGCTGGTGAATGGCATTTACATCGTATGCTGCAAGCTGCTGAAGGTTTTCCAATAAATGTTGGATTACTTGGGAAAGGGAGTGCATCTGATCCTGAACCAATTATTGAGCAAGTTCGTGCGGGTGCGATTGGTATGAAAATACATGAAGACTGGGGAGCAACACCTGCTGCGCTAAACCAGAGTTTAATGGTTGCTGACGACTATGATATTCAAGTGGCATTACATTCAGATACTTTGAATGAGGCTGGATTCGTAGAAGATACGATCAATGCAATTGATGGTCGTGTAATTCACATTTTCCATACAGAAGGAGCGGGTGGTGGCCATGCGCCAGACCAATTAGTGATGGCATCATTACCGAATATATTACCAGCATCTACTAATCCTACAAAACCGTTTACAACAAATACGATAGATGAGCATTTAGATATGTTAATGGTTTGTCATCATTTAAAGCATGACGTACCAGAAGACGTGGCGTTTGCCGATTCTCGTATTCGACCAGAAACGATTGCTGCAGAAGATATTATGCAAGATTTAGGGATTTTAAGTATTATGTCCTCCGATTCACAAGCAATGGGTCGTGTTGGTGAAGTGACAATACGAACATTCCAAACGGCAGACAAAATGAAAAAACAGCGAGGTCCTTTACCGCAAGATGAAGGGAAAGATCACGATAATTATCGCGTTAAGCGTTATATGGCTAAGCTCAATATTAACCCAGCGATTGCGCATGGAATTAGCCATGAAGTAGGCTCATTAGAAGAAGGGAAGCTAGCGGATATCGTGCTTTGGGATCCAGCGTTCTTTGGCGTAAAAGCGGAAGTGGTCATAAAAAGTGGTATTGCAGTTTACGGTATTACAGGTGATCCGAATGCGTCCATTCCGACACCACAGCCGATGAAAGGACGTCGGACGTTTGGCTTCTATGGACAAGGCCCTCAAAATTGTGGCATGACATTTTTACCGAGCATTGCTGTAGAAGAAGGTTTACCAGAAAAATTAGGTTTAAAACGTATGATAGGAACAGTGAGGAATTGCCGAAATATTAGTAAAGCTGATATGAAGCTTAATAGTGCTACACCGAAAATTGATGTGAATCCTGAAACATATGAAGTAAAAATTGATGGTGAGCTAGCTACATGTGAGCCAGTGGATGTATTGCCAATGGCACAACGATATTTCTTATTCTAAAAGAAAAATAGAGAGTGTGTAACAGTAACAGAGGAACAGTAAAAAATTCGATGACGAGGAGCAACATAAATGTTAATTGAAAAAATTATCGGCAATATTGCCAACGAAGAAGAGCATGCACATAAAGCGACTGAGTGGATTGAGCTTGAGTGGGAAGAATTAAGCAAACGTATTCTTCGAACAGAAACTGATAAAGGCACGGATATTGCTTTACGTTTAGAAGGTGACGAGCCATTACAATATGGTGACTTATTATTTGAGGATGATAGCCGTCGCATTGCGATTCGTACAAAGCTCGAACCAGTTATCGTCATTTCACCGAAAGATATGTATGAGATGGGGAAATCTGCATTTGAATTAGGCAATCGCCATACGCCTTGCTTAATTGAACAGAATGAAATCATCGTACGAGCTGATCATACGATTAACCCATTATTAGATGAAATAGGAGTGAACTATGAAACGACAGAACGACGATTTAAACAACCGTTTAAATACCGCGGACACGCTCACTAATTTTTCATTATTGCGTCTATTACAAATTCATGATTCTGCATTTCCAATAGGCTCGTATACCCATTCATATGGGATGGAAACGTATATTCAAGAAGATGTTATTCGCACAAAAGAACAATTAATAGATTATTGCCAAGCGTATATATTTCATAATTTAGTGCATGGTGACGCCTTAATTATTCAGGATGCGTTTCATGCAGCAAAAGTACACGATGTTGCTCGTCTAATAGAACTTGACGAACTTTGTGGGGCTATCAAGCTAGCTAAAGAATCGAGAGATGCTAGTGTCAACGTCGGCAAGCAATTTATACGAACAGTGGCACCTCTTATGGACAGCCCCTTATTATCGCAATGGCAAGAAAAATTAGCTGAAAATAAGGTGCAAGGTCATTACGCTGTACTTTATGCAATTTATAGTGAAGCACTCGGTGTAGATGTCTATCATGCAGTGATGACATATATGTATGCCTCCATTAGCGGATTAGTACAAAATGCTGTACGCGCTGTGCCGTTTGGTCAAAATACAGGTGTACAAGCATTAAATAAACTGCTTGTCTCTATTGAGGAAGCAGCGGAAAAGGTCATGACATTAACGATAGATGACCTATCCAATAATGCTTTAAGTATTGAACTAGCATCGATGAAGCATGAATTTTTATTTTCAAGATTATTTATTTCATAGAAAGAGAGTGGATATAAATGACTCCAATTCGAATTGGTATCGGAGGCCCAGTTGGCTCTGGGAAAACATCTTTAGTAGATCAATTAACACGTGCAATGCATGAAAAATATAACGTGGCGGTAATCACGAATGATATATATACAAGGGAGGATGCCCAGTATTTAATTACTAATGGTGTTCTAGAAGAGGATCGTATTGTCGGAGTGGAAACAGGTGGTTGCCCGCATACAGCAATTCGCGAAGATGCATCGATGAATTTTTCTGCCATTGATGACTTGAACAAACGCTTTGAAGATTTAGATATTATTTTCATTGAAAGTGGTGGGGATAATTTATCGGCTACATTTAGTCCAGAACTTGTTCATGGCTATATTTATGTAATTGATGTTGCAGAGGGACAGGATATTCCTCGTAAAGGTGGACCTGCATTAACACGTTCGGATTTACTGTTAATTAATAAAACATCATTGGCACCTCATGTTGGTGTAGATCTTGAAATCATGGATCAGGATGTGAAAAAAATGCGTGCTGGACGACCATATATTTTTGCAGATGTTCGTTCACAAACTAATGTCGATAAGGTCGTTGAATGGATTCAGCATCACATGTTACTTGAAGGCGCCGAAGCAGTTGACGTGAATGCTTAATCAAGGAAAAGTAAATCATTACGGTAAATTAGAGATGGCATTTGAGCTGAGAAGGGGCTATACACGACTAGTTCATGTGTATCAGCAACCGCCATTAAAGGCAAGTAGAGAGTTGTACACAGCGAATCAGCCAACTGCCACAGTTTTTATAATGGAATCTTCTGGTGGTATGGTAGCGGGTGATCGAAATGACATCTCGGTTAAACTTGCGCCTGAAAGCCAAGTGAAATTACAACAACAATCTGCTCTAAAAATTTATCCTTCTCACACTGGTGAGCCATGCATACAGGAAATTACGGTGGAATTAGCAGAAGGTGCACGATTAGAATGGCTACCTGAAGTAACTATTCCTTTTGAACGAGCGAAATTCCAAGTGAATACAACGATTCGTATGACAGAAAGCTCTACATTAATATGGGGGGAAATAATTGCCCCAGGTAGAGAAATGCGAGGAGAACTCTTTGATTATCAATCTTTCCAATCCAAATACAAAATATTTGTTGAGGAAGCGCTCATTGCATTTGATTCGTTCCTGTTTAAACCACAGGAAATGAACCTTTCAACAATTGGTTTGCTTGAAAAGGCACGTTATATTGGCTCTTTATGGATAGTGTCTCCAAAAGTTGAGCATCTCAATATTCGACATTTGCAGGAAATGATTCAACAAGAAAGCCTGATTCAAGCAAGTGTTACAAAACTAACAGATCATGCAATCCATTGTAGATGGCTTTCAAAGGAGCAGCGAACACTTCACAAAGAAATCAATCGCATGTTTGAACATGTTGCATCACTGCTTTAAATTTCTGAGGTAAATGAAGGAGATAGAGAATTGAAAAAGTTTTCAGTAGTTATTTTATTATTCATACTTAGTCTTGCAGGCTGTAGTAATGAGTCTAGTCAAGGCGAGGAAAAACAGCCATCCGCTGCTTCCTCTTCAAAGGCAAATGAGCTTATTTATGCATCAGAATCTGAATTTGCGGGGTTAAATCCTATTTTAGAGGAAACGAATTTAGATGCATTACTTTTTAGAGGTCTTATGCGCTTTGATGAACATAATGCTCCAGTGAATGACATAGCAAAAAGCATTGAAATATCAGATGACCTGTTGACATATACGATTTTGATTCGTGATGACGTGACATTTCATGATGGACAAAAATTAACAGTAGACGATGTTATGTTTACTATTGATAGCATTCTTGATGATGCAAATGGGTCTTATTTAAAGTCTGACTTCATCCATGTCCAAGCGATGAAAAAAGTAAATGATACTACAATGACAATTCAATTGGATGAACCATTTACACCAATGTTAGATAAATTAACAGTGCCAATTTTGCCAAAGCATGTCTTTGAAGGACAAGACATGAGAACGGCTACGTTTAACCAAGAACCAATTGGTGCTGGCCCATACATGTTTGAAAAATGGGATAAAGGGACAAGTCTAACGCTTCAAGCGTACACTTCCTTCTTCGGAACAAAGGCATCTATTGAAAAAGTTATTTTTAAATTTATTCCAGATAGTAATGTTCGTGCATTGCAGCTGAAATCTGGCGAGGTAGATATTGCGTTACTGGATCCGAATCAGGTTGAAGAGCTTTCGAAAGTAGAACAGTTAAAAATGTACGAAGTAGAATCAGCCGATTATCGTGGCATGTTATTTAATATGAACTACCCCCTTTGGCAAGAAGTCGATGTTCGAAAAGCGATGAGCTATGCGACAGATCGAACAGGCATTGTTAAAGGTATCCTACATGGGTATGGGACAGAAGCTTATTCGCCACTACAAAAGCATGCCTATGTAAACGAAAATATTGAACATTATACTTATGATGTAAAGAAAGCAAATGAATTGTTAGAAAAATCGGGATGGATATTAGCAGACGATGGGTTCCGCTACAAGGACGGTAATAAGCTTGCCTTTACCATTACGGCACCAATTACAGATTCTGTGCGTGTCAATATGGCGAATTATGTCGCTCAAGGCTATAAGGAAATTGGAGCAGATGTAGAAGTAGCGGCACTTGATTGGAGCAATATCGTGATTGAAGAAACGGAAGCGTTTATGGTGGGGTGGGGTAGCCCATATGATGCGGACCACCATACGTATAGTTTATTCTATTCTGGTGAATCGAGCGTAACAAGTGCTGGCTACAATTATGGAAGCTATGCAAATGCAAAAGTAGATGCTTTGCTTGAGGAAGGACGAACAACTGTCGATCCTGAAAAACGCAAGGAAGTCTATATGGCATTACAAGAGGAGCTAGCAGAAGATCCACCGTTCGCTTATTTTGCCTATGTTGATGCTGTTTATGGTATTAATAAAAATATTAGTGGTGTGAAAGAGCGTATTTTAGGTCATCATGGTGCTGGCTTCTTATGGAATGTCGAGGAGTGGAAATGGAATGATCGCTAAGTGGATCGGGAAGCGAGTGATAATGGGGACAATTGTCCTCATTATCGTGAGCTTCCTCTCTTTTTTCATTATGCATGCTGCACCTGGCAATCCTGCTGCTGCTTATTATGGAGGCAATGCTCAAACATTAACAGTAGCTGAGCAACAACGAATTGAAAAAGCGTTTGGTTTAGATAGACCAGTGCTTCTACAATATGGTACTTGGTTAGGCGAAGCGGTAAAAGGAAATTTAGGCTATTCTGCCAAAGAGGGAAGACCCGTCATAGCGATTTTATTAGAACGGTTACCTAACACATTACAGCTAGTGGCACTCACATTATTTATCGTTACAATTGTCTCTACTTGGCTAGGTTTACGCGCGGGAATGAAGGAAGGTTCTTTATTGGATAGAGGATTATCCATTTTTAGTATAGCAAGCTCTGCGATTCCTCCTTTTTGGCTAGGTATTGTCTGTATTATTATTTTTTCGGTACAGCTTGGTTGGTTTCCTTCTTCAGGTATGAATGATGTGCGTGGTAATGGAGGTTTGCTTGATCGTTTAAACCATATGGTGCTCCCTCTAATTGTTTTAGTAATTTCTCATGTGGGCATATTTGCACGTTTTTTACAGGACAGTGTTAAGGCAGAGAATCGTAGTTATTATGTACAAGTTGCACGTGCAAATGGCGTTCCAGACCGACAAATAAGAAACCTCATACTACGGAATTCTATTATTCCGTATATCAATTATATTGGTGTGACGATTCCTTCGTTCTTTGGTGGTTCCATAGTAGTTGAAACACTCTTTGGCTGGTCAGGATTAGGCTCATTGCTTGTGAAATCTGTTATGGTTAAGGATTTTCCTGTACTTATGGGAGCCATTCTAATTATTGGTGTTGTGGTGGTCATTTGCTTATTTGTAATTGACGTTTTAATGATTTGCATCAACCCAAGATTGAGAAGAGGAAAATTAGTATGAGAAAACAACGGAAGATGCCACTCGTTTGGCTTGCGCTTCTTTGCATTATATTAGGAACTACCATCTTCTCCTCACTGTTGGTACCTTTTGAGCCAAATGCAATGGATATGAATCATATTTATGAAGCACCGAATCTTACACATTTACTTGGTACAGATCAGCTAGGCAGAGATGTTTTATCACGGATACTTGTTGGGGGGAAAGTTACGCTTTTCATCGCCATAGTGTCAGTCGTAATTTCAAGCATTATAGGCATTATCTACGGTGGTATTAGCGGTTTTGTTGGCGGTGCCATTGATGTCGTGATGATGCGCATTTTGGAGGCATTTTTAACGATTCCATCCTTAGTAATTGTACTTGCCCTGCAAGCAATTATGCAAGGAAGTGTTTGGCGAATGGCCATGATTATAGGTTTCACAGGTTGGTTTGTTACAGCTCGAATCGTTCGCTCTGAGTTTATTCGCTTAAAGGAAATGGAATTTGTCCAAATGGCTACAATGTTTCGTACCCCATTATGGATAATATTATTTGGTCATTTATTGCGAAATAGTGTGCCTGCTATCTTTGTCGTGACAATATTTAATTTTGCCGGGGCGATTTTTACGGAAGTGTCTTTAAGCTTTTTAGGCATCGGTGTGCCGCCAGCAATCCCGTCATGGGGAACGATGCTGTACACAGCGCAAAATGATTTACTTGTTGGGGCTTGGTGGATCGGTCTTTTTCCTGGCATACTAATTTTTGTGACGATATTATGTGTGCAAGCGATCGGGAGCACATTCAAACAAGGAGGAGGACGATCCCATGTTTAGTATCGAAAATCTAACTGTTCGAGTGAACGATAAAAATCTCATCCATAATATTTCATTAACAGTCCCGAAAGGTGAGATTACCGCAGTTATCGGTGAAAGTGGCAGTGGGAAAAGCACAACAATATCAGCTATTTTAGGGATGCTCCCGCCGCAAGCTGAGGCAAAGGGTGCAGTTTTCTTTAATGGGGAAAATATTATGACGATGTCAAAAAAAGATAGTTTGTTATTAAGGTCAAAGCATATTTTTACGATTTTTCAAGATGCCACAAATAGCTTTTCTCCTACGCAAAAAATGAAACAACAATTGTATATGTTTACTGCCTTACGAGTGGGTGATGACAAAGAGAGGTTTTTCTCTAAAATGACCGCTATATTAAAGGAGTTAAACTTATCAGTAGCTATATTAGAAAGCTATCCATTTGAGTTGTCAGGTGGTATGCTACAACGCTGTATGTTAGCTTGTGCATTGTATAATGAGCCAGACATATTAATAGCAGATGAACCAACTTCTGCACTAGATATGCTGCATCAACAACACTTTATAACATTATTAAAAAACCTTCATGCGCAGCTAGGGACAACTATTATACTGGTTACTCATGATTTAGGGGTTGCTGTTTCACTAGCGAATAACATAGTAGTGATGAAAGAAGGAGAAATCGTTGAGAAGGGGCAAGCGACAGAAATTTTTGAGCAGCCTAAACATCCGTATACGCAACGGCTTGTCGCAAATCATTTTTAGGAGGCGTATATGTATTGCTTCAGGTTGAAAATATAAGTAAAAGCTTTCGAGCAGGCCAGCAAGTATTAGCAAATATAAATCTTTCTGTAGGAGAAGGTGAAATCGTCGGTCTAGTTGGAGAGAGTGGAAGCGGTAAAAGTACTTTAGCGAAAGTCATTATGCAGCTAGAGTCAGCTAATAAAGGGACTGTCCATTTTCAACAACAACACATCACTAAGAAAAATCGAAAGTCCTTTTATGAAAATTGCCAAATTATATTCCAAAATGCAAGTAATGCTCTAAACCCTATGTGGACAGTCAAGCAACTATTAAGAGAGCCATTGCAACATCAAAATTTGGTGACGGACAGCTATTTACAAACGATGCTTGCAAAAGTTAAGTTATCAAACGATGTTTTACATGCTTTGCCCTCTGAACTTAGTGGTGGTGAGAAGCAAAGAGTAAATTTATTACGCTCAATTCTTGTGGAACCGAAATTGATAGTGTGCGATGAAATTGTTTCAAGCTTAGATCGTTTAATTCAGCGAGAAATTATTGATTTATTAATGACGTTAAATAAAGAAAGAAACATGGCTATTTTATTTATTTCGCATGATTTAAAAGCTGTTTCTTATTTAAGTGAACGGATATATGTAATGAGAGCTGGCGAAATTGTCGATGAACAGCACAAGGAACATGATGGATTTCATTTCACTGATAGCTATGCACAAAAGCTATTCCAAGCGATGGAAGGTGAATAATATTTCGTTTTTTCGCAGCCGAAAACAATTAGATACCGTTTTCTGTTGATTGACTTTAAAATTCCATTACTTTACAATATGATTTAATAGTATACTAGTGAGTTTACTATTTATCACAACAAAATAGCGTGTAGTAATAGGTGTAAATTGCGTGCAATTTACTGAAAAGGGAAGTCGGTGCGAGTCCGACACTGTCCCGCAACTGTAAATGTGAGCTTTCTTTTCATATACCACTGTTAAATGACGGGAAGGGAAAAGAAGCTGTGACCATAAGTCAGGAGACCTGCCTGTTACGAGTACACACCATAACCCTACGAGGAATAGGAGGTGGCATGTTGACAAAGCAGAATGTTCTGTTCGTCACAGTACGTCAAACGACCAATACCAAAGGAAATAAGGATATACGGCATCGAGCCAAATCCAAATATCTCCCATTGGTACATTGTTTGATGCTGCTTGATGAATGATAATGATTAGCTGAACGACGGATTTCCTCTCAAAGCAGGAAATCCGTATTTTTATGTGATCGCAACATTTGTTTTGAAAATATGTACGAACTGAGGTGCACGTATGACGAATATTCATGTATGTACAACACAAGAAAAGCAATATGTAGATATGAAGATTTGTAAACTATCACGCGTTGAAGTTGCCAAGCAGCCTAAAACTAGAATGGTCATTGAAGCTCTTGTCGATCAGTTTTTAGCATCAGGACTTATTCGTAACGATCGTTTATTTAATCAAATATTCTTTAACAAAGATATCATTTGGATTCAAAATGAGGTATATGAGGGATGCCTTTTTGCTAAAGCAAGCGTGGCGGACGAGCTCAAAACGAAAAAGAACGGCTTTATGATGTACATGCCAACAAATCCAATTGTTTATGAGGTCAATGGTGAGGCGTATCATTTAATAACACGTATTGATTCGATTCGTGCAAAACCAAATTTAGATAGGCTGAATATAGAGCCGAAACCGATTTTAAGTGCTGCGCGAGTCAATGATTTACTATGCTCAATGGTTATGCGTTTTTATATTACTTATTTAGAAGATTTATCGTTAGTCGTTCATACAAATCAAGATACTAATAAAATATTAGATTTAACAAAATATGTAAAATATGAATACGAACACTTTCTTGAAAGTGTGAAAGAATTAAATGACTATCATTTAAATTGGCACCCACGAGGCAATGGTCATCAATTATTGCTTCAACTGATCGAGCAATTACAAATTTTAAAGAGTAAACCTGGCACGGTTCTTGTTGATTTTACGAATAGTAATGGTTATGTAATTGTGGAATCGGCAAATAGCTTTGTTGCGAAAGTAAAGAAAGCTTTATAGGAAATATAAAAGGCATCGAGATGTTCTCGATGCCTTCAGTTATTTTTATGGAGAATAATATTGATAGATATTGCGGATAACTTTTGAAAACGCCGGTAAAAGCCTAGGAATCGCCGATAGCACCATTGAAAACGCCGATAAACCACTAAAAAGAGCTGTGGTGCTATAGAAATGTGTGTAGTTGCTTAATTACAAGCAATGCATCGCTTCTTTTGCGTCATACCAAGGAACTGAATAGCCCTTACCTTTCGCACAAAAAATACTAGACGATGAATAGTCGGGATCTGCCTGTTTATTGTAATTGATGTGCGCTATTACTTCTTCACTATTATGGCATTTATCATAGCCATCAAATTGTAACGATATTGATCCTTTGCCATTCGTGTAAGCAGCGAAAGTAGTACTATAATGCATAAATGTTGCAACAGGAACGCGTCCTGTTAATGTTACTTGTTCCTCTGTTAAGACGGGTGCATCAAATGTACCGTCTGCTTGCTGGATATCGTTCATCATACGACCGATAAATTCATTCGATGCTTTTAATTTGAAGCGATAATATGGTTCAAGTACGATATTTTCAGCTTGTTCCAACCCTTGTCGAAGTGCACGGAAAGTTGCTTCGCGGAAATCGCCTCCCTCTGTATGTTTGATATGGGCACGTCCTGTCAAAAGGGTGAAGCGTATATCCGTAACGGGGGAGCCTGTTAAAAGACCGTGATGCTCTCGCTCAAATAGATGTTTTTCAATTAGTCGTTGATTGCCAACTGATAAATCATCAGCATGACAAGCGTTAACAAACGTGTTTCCTGTACCTCGAATATTTGGCTCCATTAATAGGTGTACCTCTGCATAATGTTTTAACGGCTCAAAATGACCGTATCCTGTTACAGTTGTTGCAATTGTTTCCATATATAAAATTTTAGGTTCACCAAAAGTAATAGTAAGTGAAAATCGATTTTTTAACACTTCAGCAAGCACTTCAAGCTGAATAACACCCATAATATGTACATGGATTTCTTGGAACTTCTCATGCCATACGACGCGCATCGACGGTTCCTCGGCTTCGAGCAAACGGAATACTTGTAATACTTCCTTTATATGCTGCTGCCCATCATACTGTACTTTAGCTTGTAAAGTCGGCACTAGCTCATATGGTTGAGGAGTCAGTGTACTACCTAAAATATCACCGATTTTTGCTAGACTTAGCCCCTTTACAGCGAAAATTTCTCCAGCTTGCACTTTTTGTGTTGTGACAAAACGACTTCCATTATATAAGCGGATTTCAGTTACTTTTTCAGTCATATCACCAAATGTAAAGTCTTGGCGTGTATGTAAAGTTCCTTCTAAAGCTTTGATAAAGGTTAAACGTTGCATGCCATCATGACGGATTTTAAATACTTCACCTTGAAATGGTCGTTGATGGTCGAATTGCGTTTCTGTAAGTAGGGGTAGCTGTGATAAAAATTCTTTTATTCCAATATCCTTTAATGCAGCACCAGTAAAGCAAGGAAATGCTTGCTCTTGTTTAATGAACTTTTGTAACTGCAATAGGCATGTTTGTGCATCGAGAGTTTCTGTCAAAAAGGCATCGAATAGTTGTTCATCACGCTCAGCTAGCCACTCAGCAATGTGGTTTGGTACGTAATCTGCACACAATGGATCGTCGATTAAAAGTACGTGCTCCGAACATTCTTTTTGAAGCTGTCCCATAACGGCACCCACATCAGCACCCTCACGATCTATCTTATTTATAAAGAAGAAGGTTGGTACGTTATATTGGCGTAGCAATTGCCACACTGTTTCAGTATGAGCTTGTACACCTTCTACAGCGCTTACGATAATGATGGCGTAATCCATTACACGAATTGCGCGTTCCATTTCAGGTGAAAAGTCGACATGCCCAGGCGTATCTATTAACGTATAGATATCACTTCCAATTTCCATCCGCCCTTGTTCGGCAAAGATGGTAATGCCACGAGCTTGCTCGATTGAATGATTATCCAAAAAAGTATCTTGATGATCGACTCTTCCGCGCGTTTGAATACTATTCGTGTGGAAGAGTAGTTGTTCACAAAAGGTTGTTTTTCCTGCATCGACATGTGCGAGCACACCAATCGTTTTATACATAAAAAATCCTCATTTCTATTTTTCCTATACGCTCATTGTAACAGATTCAGCTAAAAAACATTTCGTGTTTAATAGTGCTCGTTCATGTTAAAATAGTAGTAAATAATTCATAATTATTAGTTATGGATTTTTTTGTGTGATTGAAAACAAAAACTAGTTCTGCTAGGCTATTTTTATAACTTAATACTGCTATATATTGGTGCAAATGGTTTTTGCCATTTGCTTAAAAGGGAAATCGGTGTAAATCCGATGCTGTCCCGCAACTGTAAATGGGGAGTTTATACAACAGTCACTGTAGTTTAACTATGGGAAGACGTATAAATGTTGAACCTAAGCCAGGATACCTGCCAATATGTATTTTTTACTTAATACCACGAGGATGGGAATAGTGATTGGTTCATTAACCATTGTTTTTTCACTATGTCGCCCTCTTGGAAGCAAGAGGGTTTTTTTGTGTCTTTTTGAAGAATAGTAGCATGATGAGTTTTCAATTTATATTAAGAAAAGTCAAGAATAGCCCATGATCAGTAGCTAAGAAGTCTTTGATTTCTTACTATATAATGAAAAATTACAAACTAAAGGAGAAACAAACATGAAGAAATGGAAAGGCATGTGGTTAGTTCTTGCCATTGCACTATTAAGTATTTTAGGGGCATGTAGTGCAAAAAATGATTCACAAAGTGAAAACATCGAACCAGCACAAACAGGAGCAAAAGAAGTAACCATTGAAAATAATGAGACGACGCAAGTTTATAAAGATGCACCGAAAAAAGCGATTAGCTTAAATCAACACGTCACAGAAATAATGCTTGCACTAGGCTTAGAAGATTCAATGGTGGGTACTGCCTATTTAGATGATAAAATTTACGAACCTTTACAAGCAGCTTACGATAAAGTACCAGTGATAGCTGAGCAATACCCGACAAAGGAACAAGTCATTGATAGTGAAGCAGATTTTTTATACGCTGGGTGGAAAAGTGGTTTTAGTGAAAAGGGTGTCGGTACACCAGAAGAATTAGAGGCACTTGGTATTCACACCTATTTACATACTTCTTCAAGTATTACAAAACCAACATTAGACGATATTTTTACGGATATCCGTAATATCGCAAAAATCTTCCGTGTGGAAGAGCGCGGTGAAGCATTGATTGAACAGATGACAAATGATGTTGATGCTGTACGTGCAAAGTTACCAAAAGAGGATAAAGAATTACGTGTTTTAGTTTACGATAGTGGGGATAAGGAAGTTTTTACAGCGGCACAAAACTTTATGGATGAACTTGTCACAGTCGCGGGCGGTCAAAACATTTTTGGCGATGTCGAATCGGGCTGGACAACAGTTTCGAAAGAAGAAACTGTTGAACGCAATCCTGAAGTGATTGTCGTAATTGATTATGGTTCCCAAACTGCAGAAGACAAAATTAAATTCCTGAAAAGTGACCCAGCATTAAAAGAAACAAATGCTGTGAAAAATGAGCGCTTTGTCATTTTACCACTTTCAGCCGCTTCAGAAGGGGTTCGAGCTGCAGAAGCTATTGAAATTTTAGCAAAAGGTTTTTATCCTGAAAACTTTTAAATAACAATCAAAAGAGCTAGCTATTTGCTAGCTCTTTTTCATAAGGAGCACAAATGATGAATGCCTTTCATTCGAATATACCAGATCGAACATTTGAAAAACTAAATGTTAATGGAAACTTTACACGCCTTGCAGTAAGTCCAGGTATTATCAATAAGCATTATACACCAGCTCAATTTCAAAAAATTGCAGAGATTGTCGGTGAAAGTGGCGCAATTAAATATTCAGCTTCCTATAGTATTCTTTTATCTGTCCCAACTAAAAAAGTAAAGGAAATTATCAATGAGCTTCAAGCAGTGGGCTTATATATTGCTAAGCAAGGTCCCATCGTCGCGATAAAAGCTTGTGATTTTTGTGATGGGGATAAAATGGATGCGGCTGAAATAACAGAACAACTATACGAAGCACTACAGGAAGAAACTGTACCGTCTAGACTACGGTTAAATATTAATGGCTGTGCGTCTGCCTGCTATAATGCTGTATATGATGATATTGGACTTGTTTATCAAAAGGATAGCTTCGATGTTTACTTAGGCGCCGTGCCGATGGGGGCCCATGCAAAGGCGGGTACACTATTTGCTAAAAGGGTGTCAGTACAAAAAATAGAAAGCTTTCTAAAACAAATCATTGAGCTGTATCAGAAACATGCCCGCCCAAATGAACCTTTCTATAAGTTTTATCGTAGAACAAATAGCGCCGAATATTGGCAAGCATTAAAGGGAAAGTGATTCAACTTAGTTTATTTCTGCTTAGAACATAAGTTTCACAGCTTAATAGAGATGATGTGGAATTTCTGCATATACGAAGAAGAGAGCTAGCTAAATGCTAGCTCTTTTTCAAATGGTAAACAATATGAGCCAAGACAGCATTTAGTTGTGCAGTTTAATGTTTTTATGGGGAAGTATAAGTCTGAGCGAATTGTAAATTAGATTAAAATAATCAAAAATAGGGAAAGATAAGGACGGCAATCTAAAAATAGGGGGCGAAGAAATGACGACAATAAACGCTCATAAAAACAAACAAGTTTATGTAAGTCGTAATTTACTGTCAGGGTTTTTATTTGGGATAGGTCTAGTAGCTTTTATAGACGAGACTATTTTTCATCAACTATTTCGCTGGCATCATTTTTATGATAAGTCGACAACGGATATTGGCTTAATTTCTGATGGGATATTCCATGCGATTAGTTGGTTTGCAACTATCGCAGGATTATTTTTACTTGCAGATATTCGTCGTAAAAGTGGTTTTTGGTTGAAGAGATGGATGGGTGGTTTGATGCTAGGAGCAGGCGGCTTCCAATTATATGATGGGATTATTCAACATAAACTAATGCGAATACACCAGATTAGGTATGTAGAAAATGTCATCATCTACGATATCATTTGGAATGTCATTGCAGCTATTATCCTCATTATAGGACTTTATCTTACCGTTCGCACTAGCAACAACAAAATAAAAGCAGAGGCTATTACTAATGAGCGCTAACCATCATCAAATAGCCGAGGGTAGTCATAGTCAAAATCTTTTCGGAATAATACATCCTCAACTAATTTTTCTTATTGTATTTATTACTATATTATTATTGTATATTTTGGCCGCAGTGATGACGAATCGTAAATATAAAAAATGGCCCCATTATCGTATTGCAAGCTTTATTTTAGGGGTTTTATTGGCGATTCTTGCTGTTGTGGGTCCTTTAGCGAATCGTGCTACGATAGATTTTACAGCACATATGTTTAGCCATTTACTTTTGGGTATGCTAGCACCGTTACTTATTGCTCTCGCCGCACCAATGACCCTATTACTTAGAACTTTAAGCACCCGATTAGCGCGGAAACTTTCAAGTATTCTAAAAAGTTGGCCTGCAAGGATACTTACGCATCCAATAATCACTTCCTTACTGAATATCGGTGGTCTTTGGATATTGTACACGACTAACCTATATTCATTAATGCACGACAATAGTCTAATACATCTATTTGTCCATTTCCATGTATTCATAGCAGGCTATCTATTTACAATTTCTATTATCTATTTTGATTCTGTAAATCACAGGAAATCCTTTATATACAGGGCCATTGTCTTAATTATTGCATTAGCAGGACATGGAATATTGTCTAAGTATATTTATGCTCAACCTCCTAAAGGAGTTCCGATAGAACAAGCAGAAATCGGAAGTATGGTTATGTACTATGGTGGAGATGTAATTGATGCCATAATAATTTTTATCCTTTGTTTGCAATGGTATAAAGCAGTAAGACCAAGAAATCATGAACTGCCAACAGTAAAGGCACATTAACAGTGAATCAAAGAAAGAGTGACTCTAGCGGAGTTACTCTTTTTTAGTGTAGTTTTTGATGTTTCTATTATTGAGAATTTTTAGTTCAGTTATTAAAATAAAAATATAATCATGTGGTTAAATACTATCATAATGGTTCATTTTCATAACTCTAAGTTTTGTCCTCCATTTTCGCTAGGCGTTTTCCATGAGCATCCAGATTTTACTCGAACAGCTAACATTCTAATATCCCAGTCTAGCCTTTTGATGAGCCATAATAATGGTATTTTACCTAATAAAATATCGAAAGGGGTTAAGATTAGATGAAAAAAATAGGTTTGTCCTTTGTTGCAATGTCAGTTTTAGTTTCTTCACTCTTTTTTGGGGATGGTACAAAAGTTTTTGCAACGACAGGAGAAGAGTCATCTTTGACAGATAAAGATCTTTTAAATGCTGGTGAACAGTTAGAATCTTATATTTATTATGAGGACGGAAAACCGTTTGTTAATATTGAAAAAGTAAAATTAGATGGCTTAGCAGAGGAATATATTGAAATTAGTTTGATGGTGAATCACATTAGTAAGAGTTACGCTAACTATCAAGCAAACACTACAATGATTACAAGAAAAGGGTTACCTATTTGGGGGAATTGGTGTGGTCCTGGACATGGTTCTGGCCCTCCACAAGATGTATTAGATAGAGGTTGTCAAATACATGATATGTGCTATGAAGATAAAGGGTATTTTAGCTGTTCATGTGATTGGGAGCTTGTCGCTTATATAGATAGAAATTTTCATAGAATGGGACTTAAAGAAAAACTAATTGCTTCTGCGATAAAAATATATTTTAATAAAAACTTATGTAATCCGTTGAAATAAGGAATGGTTAAAATGGTGAAAGCATTAGCTGTAAGTACGATTATTATTTCTTTATTACTTTGGGTACCGAATATTGTGTTTCAAAAAGCATCAACTTTATGGATTTTCACGTTTGTATTATCAGGCATAGGTATTGTCTTAGCTGCATGCGTTAAATCTAAAATTTTAATTATAGGGAATATCATCACATTCTTAAGTTTTTTTATCCTAATGTTTTTAGGTTATATTTTTGTTTTTTTAACAAAGTAATGGATACTTGCTTCAAAAAAAGTAGACAAAGTTGAATAACTCGACTTTGTCTACAGTCTAATAGTGACTTGATGTAAGTCGCTCTTTTTTAGTTTAATTTTTCAATAAAAACAACTTTTAAGTAATTGAATTCAGGATGTTCACGTGGCACGCGGAAATCCTTTGGTAAACCGTATTCCTCAACGATTTTATAACGCGTATTTGTTTCTTTAAACGCTTGGTCAATAAAGCCTTTGAACTTTTTCATGCCAAAGCTTGCATTGTTTGTAGACGCAACAATAATACCATTTTTTTCGGTAATAGCAATTGTATCCTTTAATAACTTTGGATAATCCTTTGCAGTTGAAAACGTCATTTGTTTTGTTCGCGCAAAGCTAGGCGGATCTAATACAACTAGGTCGAATTTTAACTGATGACGCTGTGCATATTTGAAATAATGAAATACATCCATTACTTTAATGTCCTGTGCCTCATAGTCAATATTATTGACACTAAATTGCTCGATTGTTTTCGCTAAACTCCGTTTGGCTACATCGACACTCGTAGTTTTTGTTGCACCACCAAGTGCTGCTGCCACAGAGAAAGCACCTGTATAAGAAAATGTATTTAACACGGTTTTATGTTGAGAATAGCGTTCACGGATGGCAAGTCGCACTTCACGTTGGTCGAGGAAAATACCAGTCATGGCACCATCATTTAAATGTACAGCATAGTTCATACCATTTTCCTTCACGATAAGTGGGAATTCACCAGGTGTACCCATAACAAAATCGTCCTGTTCAATATATTGCCCTTTACTATCAAAACGTTTTTTCTCATAAATGGCTTTAAAGTTGACTGTTTCTGCAAGTGCCTCATAAATGGCTTCTTTAAATGAATAAATACCTGCACTATACCAGCTCACCATATAATAGCCTTCGAAGAAGTCGATTGTCATGCCACCAATTCCATCACCTTCGCCGTTAAAAGCACGAAATGCCGTTGTATCAGGGTTATTAAAGAATGTCTCGCGATTTTGTAGCGCCTTGCTTATTTTTTTTGCAAAAAACGCCTTGTCAATTTCTTCATTAACATCAGTAGTTAACAGCCAGCCGATGCCTTTATTTTGAATACCATAATAGCCTGTGCCGATAAATCGATTATGAATATCTAGTAGTCGAAGTAGCGCACCTTCCTCAGCAGGCAGTTTTCGTGTATCAACTGCTTCTTTTGAGATTAGTGGGTAGCCTTTTTTCAATGGGCCTGCATATTGATTATTAATTTGTAATGCAATCGTTTGTGTCATGTTGTCATCCTTTAAAAAACATTTTGCTCTATTATCGCATTGTTTAGTAGCATTACACAAACTTATTTCACGAATGTCGCAATTTTTTCAACTGTCTCCATTGTAGCAGCCTCAAAAAACTCCATTTTACTAAAATAACTATGAATTAAACCTGCCATATGGACATGCTTAACGTAAACGCCCGCTTCAGTTAATTTTTGAGCGTAAGTCAGACCTTCGTCGTAAAGTACATCTGCTTCAGCCGCAATGATTATTGTTTTTGGAAGTACACCAAGGTTTTCAATATACATAGGTGAAACAAGTGGATTGTTAAAATTATTGGCCTCTGTATAATGCTCAGCAAACCATTGCATTCCTTGCTTATCTAAACCAAAATGTTCTCCGTAAGAACTATAAGAAGCCGTCGTAAAATCAAGGTTTGTAACAGGATAAATTAGCGCTTGTGCAGAAATAATTGGACCATCTAAGATCGCTGCTAAGTAGGAAACAATTGTTGCTAGATTTCCCCCAGCACTATCACCAGCTACTATTAATCGCGTGTTATCACCACCGAACGCTGTTATGTTGTTATAAACCCACAGTAACCCATCATATGCGTCGTTTAGTGGGATAGGGAAGGGGTGTTCAGGTGCTAAACGATAATCTACGGATACGACAATAGCATGCGCTTTGTCAGCCAATAACTGACAACCCGCATCCGAGGACTCTAAATTGCCAAAGACCCATCCACCACCATGATAATAAATAATAACAGGTAATTTTTCTGTATGTTCGGGAATGTAAACGCGGATATTAATCTCGTGTCCATCTCGCATACGTATTTTTCGATTCTCGATAGATGCGAGCACAGGCATATGGACAGATTGCCAAGTTGGTACTGCGCGCATAACTCTTGCTTCCTGTGGTGATTGTTCATAATAATGTGGTTTACAATCCATCGCTTGAATATAGCAAACAGCCTCATTGGTTAAACGTGTCATAACATCATCCTTTAAAAATTTTTATTGTTATCTTTCATTATAAACTATTCTTATAAATTTACTATGATTTAAGATCGAAGAAGAAATTTATTTTAAAAATGAGCAGAAATATTCCGATAGTAAAGTAAAATTATGTTTATAATAGGATGAATGATATAACTTGGAGGGTAATGATGATTTCATTAATAGTAGCGCATGATAATAACCATGTCATTGGATATGAAAATGGGATGCCGTGGCATTTACCAGGTGATTTACAGTATTTTAAGGAAAAAACGATGGGCAAACCAATGATAATGGGACGGAAAACATTTGAATCGATTGGTAGACCGTTACCTGGGCGACGTAACATCGTAATTACACGTGATGCCAACTATCGTGCTGAGGGTATTGAAGTAGTAACTAGTCTCGACGAAGCACTTTCTATAGCAGGTGATGTGCCTGAAATCATGATTATCGGTGGCGAACAAATTTTTAGATTGTCAATGGACATCACAGATCGAATTTATGCTACAAAAATTAATCATTCCTTTAAAGGGGATACATATTTCCCTAAATATGAAGAGGAATTTGTGCTCGTCTCGTCACAACAACCTGTAACAGCACCAGAAGGTTACACATTTCAATATCAAATTTTTGAACGTAAAGATTAATTAGATTGTTTTAAGCTCAATGAAGAAAAAAGCACACGGATTTGCTTATGCCGTGTGCTTTGTTGCGTTACAAATACATATTTTTTAAATTATAAATAAAAATAAATACAGGCATACATCGAGCCACATCCAGCTAACACAAACAGATGCCAAATTGTATGATTATAAGGGAGGCTACGCCAAGCGTAAAAAATAGCACCAAATGTATAGAAAAGACCGCCAGCTAATAAGAAACCAAAGCCATTACTTCCTAAGAAAAAATAAATCGGCTTAATGGCAAAGATAATAAGCCAGCCCATACCAATATAAAAAATGAGCGAAAGTATTTCAAAGCGATTAATAAAAAAACATTTAAATACAACACCTAGTAAAGCAAGTGTCCAAATAACACACAATAAAGTGACCCCTAATGTTCCACCAATTGCGATTAATAAAAACGGTGTGTAGGTCCCCGCAATTAAAATATAGATAGAAGAATGGTCAAGAATAGCGAAAAAATACTTGTATTTTTCAGGCATACTATGGAGTAATGTTGACATTAGAAATAAGATGATAACAGAGGCACCAAAAATGCTAAATGATGTAATATACAATGCACTTCCATTTTGGACAGCAGTTAATATTAAAATAACAAGTGCTGGAATACTTGCAAGTAAGCCTATACCGTGAGTAATGGCATTCCACAATTCTTCCTTCCATGTTTTATAGTCAAATGAATCCACCATATACAACACTCCCTTCGTTCTGTATTTACTATAGCCCAATAATGTGCTTCTTACTATTTACATTTGTCACATATTTACTTATCTAAAATGTCATGTCGAATTTTAGAGGAAATTGTTAGACAAATTTAGTGGAAAAAGGCTATAGTATCGAAGGAAGTGCAATTGAAAAGACTTGAAATAGACACTTGAAATGACAAATGTCATGTTTACATATGGAAACATTAGTCTATATAATTAATTTCAATGATGTTAAAGGATGTGTCGAAGTGGGACGAATTCATATAGTAACGGACTCAACTTGTGATTTAACAAAAGAAGAAGTAGAGCAACACGGTATACATATAGTACCGTTAACAATTCAAATTGATGGGAAAACATATATAGATGGAGTAGATTTAGATCCACAGCCTTTTTTAGGTCTGATGAAGAATGCTAAAGAACTGCCGAAAAGTTCGCAACCAGCACCAGGGAAATTTAAAGAACTATATGACGAACTTGGCAAAGATGGGGACCAAATACTTTCTATTCATATGACAGGTGGAATGAGTGGGACAGTTGAATCTGCTCGACAGGCTGCTCAAATGACAGATGCTGATGTAACGGTTATTGATTCTCGTTTTATCGCAATTGGGCTTGCTATCCAATTGAGAGAAGCGATAAAGATGCGCGATGCTGGAGCATCTGTTGAGGAAATCGTCACACGTTTAGACAAGGTGCGTGACAATACACATTTATATGTAATTGTTGACACACTAGAAAATTTAATTAAAGGCGGCCGAATTGGTAAAGGGACAGGATTTATCGGTTCTTTGCTAAATATTAAAGTAATTGCAAACCTAGAGGGAGGGGCATATAACCCTGTATCGAAAGTTCGCAGTCATAAACAGGTTGTAAACTACTTATTCAAACAATTCCAAGCAGATACTGCTGGTAAAACAGTTAAGGCTGTAGGTATTTCACATGCCGACGGTTTGATTACAATGGGTGGTCCATTAAAAGAGCTAATTGAAGGAACAGGCTTTAATGATGTTGAGATTGCTTTTACTTCACCAATTATTTCTACACATACTGGACCAGGTGCAATTGGTTTTATTTATTTTTCAGAATAATTAACAAGAGCTGCTACATAAGTAATTGTAGTAGCTTTTTAACGCTTTTCGTAGCAAGTTGTAAAAATTGTATACAGGTAATGTGATGATAATGCTTGGATTTTTCTTGATAAACTGAAGCGTCGTCACTTTTCATTGTAGCGACAACTATTTATAATAGAACTAACAGTAAATGATGGAAGGTGGTCAAATGGGCATCTGGCGAATTATTTTGTCATGTTTGATCGTCTTAGTACTAAGTGGTTGTGCAATATCAATAGATGAACCGATTGCGCCTGCAGACCAAGATAGTGAGCAGGCAGAGACGGAGCAAGATATGAGACAGGATGAGCAACAAGCAGAAGAGGAGGCAAAACCTTCTAGTAATGTATTGACGCAAATTTTTGAACATTTTTTTGAACCTTCAGAAGAGGATTTACGGCAAATTGATGATGATAACGCAAAGCAACTACATTACTTGGCACTTGGAGATTCATTAACAGATGGTGTCGGGGATGAGTATAGTCAAGACGGTTATGTTGGAAGATTAGCAGATTCAATGCAAGCTTGGACTTCGATTTCAGAAGTCGATGTTGATAATCGCGGAAAAAGAGGAAGACGGAGCGATCAGCTATTAAAATTAATAAAAAAAGGGCATTATGATGAAGAGCTGCAACAAGCACAGCTTATTTCATTAACTATGGGTGGAAACGATGTAATGAAAGTAGTCAAACAGGATCTGTTTAATTTAAAACGAGATGCGTTTGACAAGGAATTATTAACTTATGAGAATCGTTATACGAAAATTATTGATGGTATAAGGGCAAAAAATCCTACCGTGCCTTTATTGCTCATTGGCTTTTATAATCCTTTTTCGATTGTTACAAACGAGGCAAATGAATTTGATACAATTATTACTGAATGGAATAGTGTCATAAAAAAAATCGCAAGTAAAGATTCAAATGCTTGTTATGTCTCAGTTGAAGACTTGTTTGATTCGAATCAAGAACTTGTCTATCATACAGATTTTTTTCATCCTAATGCAAAAGGCTATGATAAAATGACTGAGCGAATATTAGCTACAATGGAGCAATGTAAAATGGAACAGAAAATTAATAAGGAAATAGGCTTCGAGGAGTGACTAAATGAATAAATGGAAATTCGCATTTTTTGCGTTAGCAGGTATGGTTCTTTTTTCAATCCTCCTCGTCGTTTATTTAGCAACGAAACCAGTTGATGGATATGATTTAGCAAAGAGCTCAGACAAAGATACTGAAATAACAGGCAATGTTTTAGTTGTCCAAACGACAACGAAAGAATTAGAGTCAATTACAAAGAAATATTTAAAGGACAGCGCAAAAGGTTCGCCACTCCCATTGGATTTTACCATTGGGGATGATATTGAATTACGCAGTAAGTTAACGGTTTTTTATACTGAAATCCCAATTTCAATGAATTTTGAGCCAATTGTCGATGACAAGGGTAATATTATTTTAAAGCAAACAGGGATGAATGTAGGGCTATTAAATATTCCACCAGAGACGACAATGAAAATAATGAGAGATTCGGTGGATTTCCCTTCGTGGATTACAGTGAATCCGAATAAGGCTGAAATTTATATTGATTTATCACGAGTTAATATAGCTTCAGGTTCTCGTGTACGTGCGAAGGAATTAGACTTACCAAACGATAAAATTTTATTGGAAATTATTGTCCCTGGAGAATAAGGAGTGATATATATGGCAATGAAAAAGGCAACATTTGCAGGCGGCTGTTTTTGGTGTATGGTTAAGCCTTTCGATGAAACACCTGGCATTGAAGCTGTAGTTTCTGGTTACACAGGTGGACATGTGGAAAATCCAACATATGAACAAGTATGTTCGGAAACTACAGGTCATGTAGAAGCGGTTCAAATTACGTTTGATGATGATATTTATTCATATGAGCAATTATTAGCTACATTTTGGACGTTAATTGATCCAACAGATGCAGGTGGACAATTTTATGATCGTGGACAATCCTACACTACTGCCATTTTTTACCATGATGAAGAACAACAAGAATTAGCGGAACGTTCGAAGGCTGATTTAGAGGCTTCAGGTAAATTTGATAAACCGATTGCAGTGAAAGTTTTACCTGCAAGTACATTTTATGCTGCTGAGGACTACCACCAATATTATTATAAAAAAAATCCAATGCATTATGAACGCTATGCAGTGGGATCTGGTCGAAAAGCATTTCAAGAACAACACTGGGGGCATAGAAAATGAATAAAGAACAACGATTAAAACACCTAACAGATATGCAGTACTATGTAACTCAGGAAAATGGCACTGAGCCACCATTCCGAAATGAATATGATCAACATTTTGAAGAAGGTATTTATGTAGATATTGTTTCGGGCAAGCCATTATTTAGCTCGCACGATAAATTCAACTCAGGCTGTGGTTGGCCTGCTTTCTCAAAACCGATTGCAAACGAACAAGTGACGGAGCACTTTGATACATCCCATGGCATGCGCCGTGTAGAAGTACGAAGCAAGGACGCGGACTCTCATTTAGGACATGTCTTTCCAGACGGACCTGCAGAATTAGGTGGCCTACGCTATTGCATTAACTCTGCATCACTTCGTTTTATTCCTAAAGGTGATTTAGAAAAAGAAGGCTACGCGGAATATTTATCATTATTTAAGTAATAAATCTGTGGACGTAAGCGAGTTACGGTAAACTTAGGTAAAATCGCCGATAGAAGCCTGCGAATCGCCTGTAAACTATCAGAAAGGCGTGCGTAGTGGACAAAGGGCACTGCAAAAAAGTGTTAGATTGATTGTAAACAATCTAACACTTTTTTTATTTGTCTCAATCTTGTTTTGAGGGCAATATTTGCAAAAAAAGAATGCCTCTATAGAAAAGAGACATTCTTTTTTTGTTAAATTTTGAATGCACCGACGACATTGCGTAAACTATCTGCTTGATGGGCTAATTCCGTAGCGGCTGCATTAATTTCCTGCATGGATGCAGAACCTTGCGTAGCAGCTGCAGCAGACATCACCGTATTGGAAGCGGTTTGTTCAGCATAAGCGTTAATATGCACGAAATCATTTGCTACAGCATTACTGTAATCAAGTGTTTGCGCAATTTTTTCAACCATTGTCGCAATAATTGTAGTCGTTTCTTTTGTGTGCATTAAAATATTAGACAATGACTGGTTTGTTTCATTTGTCACTTCGACTCCACGTATAACAGTTGTGACACCATCATGATTTTGTGTAATTATTGATGCTACCTCATCCTGTATGGACGTTACAATTGTTGTTACTTCTTTTGCAGCAGTTTGTGATTGCTCAGCGAGTTTGCGTACTTCATCGGCTACTACAGCAAAGCCACGACCATGCTCTCCAGCACGAGCAGCTTCAATTGCCGCATTCAATGCAAGTAAATTTGTTTGCTCTGAGATGGCTGTAATAGTACCAATTATCGATGTAATATTTGCTGATTTACGACCAAGTGCTTCAATTGTTGTGGCAGTAGAAGCTATTGTTTCTTCAATAGATTGCATAACTAATGTAGATTGCTGAACTGAACGACTACCTTCATCTGCCGCTTGTTGCATGGCAAGTGATGCACGTTGAACTGCATTCGCTTGCTCGTTTAATTGATGCATGGAATGATCTAAATCACTCATCTTTTGTTGTGCACTATTCATACTATTGATTGTATTTTCACTATCACTCGCTATATCTGCACTAGCATCCGCTATATTTTGAATTGTACGAGCATTATCATCCGCTAATGTCATCAACTCTTGGCTACTGCTTGATACGTGATCAGCCAGTTCGCTAACACGTTTAATAAGGTTTGAAATAGAAATGATAAGGGTATTCGTAGAGTTAGCAATAATAGAAAATTCATCGTTATTACGTACATGGACACGCCTTGTTAAATCACCACCAGCTTGGGCTATATCAAGAATGGAGTGGTTAATCGCTCGTGTATTGTTTTTCAATGATTTAAATAGCATAAAGCCAAAAATAATGATTGCTATAAGACCGATGATTGAAATAATTAAGAAAGTACTATTTGACAAAGTAACCTGCTTATTCAACGTATTAAGTTTAGCTTTATTGGATTTATCCATGACACTGTTGATGGCTTCAATATTTTGGTCAATATGCAATTTCATTGTTTCACCTGTACCTTCAATCATCAGCTTACGTGCTTGTTCTAGCCCAAGCTCATCACGCATCGTCATGACCTTTTTCGAGTACTCAAGGTAATTTTTATAATATTGACCGATTGCTTGTATATGGCCAAGCTCAACTTGGCGGTCTGCAAATTTTTGTTGTAAAGCAGCTATTTTTTTATTGATAGAATCGATTTTCATTTTGTAAGAAGTAGAATAACTACCATTTCCCGTAATTATATAGGCTTGTTCTAAGTTTGTTAATCTAGCAATTTCATAGGCTAGCTGATTAACGGTAAGTTGCTCCTGTACATTCTTCTCAGTAAAATCTTTCATTTGCTGTTGAAGATTCGTTATATTGTTGTACGACAATATACCCATTGCGGCGGTAATAAAAATAAGAAGAGAGAAAATAATAAGTACTTTGCCGCGAATTAAATGATAAAAACGTTGTCGTTTTTCTGTAGTAGGAGGGAGATTATGCCTACTAGCGTTAGAATCAATAGCTTTCTTTCTTTTAAAAAAGCTAGAATCTAAGAGAGACGGGCGTTTTCTCGTTGGTTTACTTGATTTTTTCTTGTTTTTCATCGCCATCACCTTCCTAATTTTTGCAGTATTGTATACAATTCTAGCGTATAATACTAAAAAATTCTATCTTAAATTCACAAAATTTTCATTTTTCAGATAAAAAAGCGTAATATTTTTGCATGTCAAAAGTCTAATAAGGTGAAAAAGACTTTACGTAATTTACTTACTAGGAAAAATTACTTAAATAAAAATATAGTCCATTTTATGACGAAATGTATTTTTTTTGATAAACTAGCGGAAAGTAAAAATGACAAGAGGAGGGCACTTTTCAATTATGAAAAAGAGCTTTTATTTATATGTACTAACATTCCGTGGAGGAGACTGGTCGGATGCTAAAGTTCGCTTTGCTGAAGAAGTATTTCATGAACATAACTTCCCTAAACAAAGCATAGATTTTGATGAGCTATCTACATATATCGAAACATATGCAACAGATAACTTAAAAACAGATGTGTTTGATGAATTATGGGATTTATATATTGAACAAGGTCGCTAATATTAGAATACTCTAATTATTCTTTCTTTTAGAGTTGCTAGACGTCTAGCATTGCGTAAATACGTGAAACAAAGTATTATTTATATTGATAACTGACAGAAAAGAGGGATTGCAGTATGAGTATTCATATTAATGCAAAAAAAGGCGAAATCGCTGACACTATTTTACTTCCGGGAGATCCACTACGTGCAAAATACATTGCCGAAACATTTTTAGAAGATGTTACTTGCTATAACGAAGTGCGCAATATGTTTGGTTATACAGGTACGTATAAAGGTAAACGTATTTCTGTACAAGGTACTGGTATGGGTGTGCCTTCCATTTCTATTTACGCAACAGAGTTAATGCAAGAATATGATGTACAAAAATTAATTCGTGTAGGTACTTGTGGTGCAATTCAAAAAGATGTAAAAGTACGTGACGTTATTTTAGCTCAAGGTGCTACAACTGATTCTCGTATGAATCAAATCATTTGGGGCAACAACATTGACTTTGCACCGATCGCAAACTTCGACCTATTATTAAAAGCGTATAATGCTGGGAAAGAAGCAGGCTTAAGCCTTCAAGTTGGTAACATCTTCACAGCTGACCTGTTCTACTCAGATGAACACCAAAATGAAAAGCTAGCTAAATATGGTGTATTAGCAGTTGAAATGGAATCTGCAGCACTTTACACATTAGCAGCGAAATTTGGCCGTCAAGCTCTTTCTGTCTTAACAGTAAGCGACCACATCCTAACAGGTGAAGTAACAACTTCTGAAGAACGTCAAACAACATTCAACGACATGATCGTTGTTGCGTTAGAAGCGGCTATTCAAGAGTAGTTGATAAATCAACGTTTAAAGCAAGCATAAAACAATAACAATAAGAGCAACCGACTAAAAAGTGACCATTTTTTTAAATGGAATCGAAGAAGTTGGTTGCTTTTTCCTTTATATGGAAAACGACTATAGGTGACAAAAAGGAGAGCATTTATGAAAAAACTTTAAGGACACACTATCCTAATAACAGTTCTTTAAATAATATAATATTGGGTGGTAAATGGATAAAAAGGAATTGGCTTCAAAAAGAAAAACCTATAATGGTTCACATTAACTAAAAAACTAGCCTTTGGAGATAATTTCTCCTAAGGCTTTTTTCATGAAGTAGAAACAGGTAGGCACGAGAGTTAAAGAATGTTCTTGAACTCAAATTGTATAGAGATAATAAAGTTGTTAAATAATCCTTCTTCCACTCCCATGAAAGATCGCAATAAACTTTCATTTTCTGATGTGTAGGGTTGATGGTATATGACCTGGGCAGATAACTTGGCAGAATACTTGAAGAAGGGGATATTGAAAACAATGTAGAATAGGTTGCACCCCGCATAACGAGATAGTGGAGGTATTATCAGAAAAGGGTCTTTCAAGGAACGTTGTATCCCTTGAAAGAAGCGAAAGGAGTAGAAATACACATGAAAGAACCAGCTGAACTACTCATTGAAATGCTTGGCCGACCGTATAATCCCAGGAATGTTCAAGCGTTATTGCAATCATTCGGTGTCAAAAGAATGCCCTCTCCGAACAGCTATTTCAAAGACGATATTATCTGGTCTGTGAAAACATCCATCCGTTTCGATATTTATCGCCCACCAAAAATAAATGATTTGACTGGACTCAACTATACAAATCAAGACGAATGGATCATTGGTGCCATACATTTTCTTGCGCCTGGGTCGGATGACAGAATTAAAGCTCCGTTTTCTGGAAAGCTTCCAAAGGGGGTCACGATGAGCTCAACACCAGAGCAGTCGATAAAGGCATATGGTCAACCTGAAATGGATGAAGAATGTAGCTGGTCTGGATTTTCCGGTCGAATTTTGGCATGGCGCAAGTCAGGCGTAAATATCGTAATTGAATATGCGAACAGTGAAATCGAAAAGGTCATGCGAAGCTACACGGTCTGTCTAATTGGTTGCATAGGCGCCTGGCGAGACGATAATCCAGAAGTCTTTGCTCCTTGATAAAAGGTTGCATTACCGCGGCTGCGGATGGCAGTTTGGTACTCTCAAAAGAATGGCATTGCTAATCAAACTTGAATATCTTTACTTGCCATTTTCTGTGCTGAATGGAGTTCACTAGTAAAACAGTGGGAGCATTTAGTGAATGTACTAGAAACCGAATTAAATTTAATAGAATCAGCAGTGACCAAGAGGCTTATTTGATAGGCATCTTGGATTTTTTTATATAAAAATGACAACAATAAAAAAAGATTTTTTAGTAGAAAACAAGCTTTACCACCATTCATGATGAAACGTGGTCCGTCTCCATAGTCGTGTTATAATTAAAAAAATCTTGTTTCTCACAAGGTAAATTTCAATAAAAATTCTGGGCGGTGAATTCATTTTCCATGTAATCACCGCATCCATAATAAAATTGTCACACAGAGCATGTAAACTAAAAAACGAAAAAAAGGGGAACAATCTGCCCTCGTTTGGAGTGATAATATGTTTATTACTATATGTGATGTATTGAAGATGGAGAGGTTCGAAAACGTAGAAGTGATTGCTGGCCATTCTGGTTTGAGCCGCAGAGTAGAAAACGTGTATTTTATGGAAGTTCCTGATATTTACGCATATATCGATCAAAACGGATTACTGCTCACCACATTATATCCTGTTGCGGATAAACCAGCGCTTATTCAAACATTGATTCCGAAATTGGCTGAAATGAATCTTGCAGGGATTGCCATTAAGCCAGGAAGATATGTCGCTGAAATTCCAGAAATCATGGTGAAGCAAGCAAATGAACTTGGGATTCCATTGCTGAAACTCCCTAATGATGCAAACTTATCGACACTTGCCAATCAGGTACTAACAAAGTTTTTAGACGTAAAGACCTCACTTTTAGAATTCAGGAATAAGATGCATCAGCAATTGCTAGAGTTATTATTGGAAGGCACTGAAGTAAACAAGTTCATTCATTCTATAGCTAGTCTTGTAAACGCACCTGTTCTGCTTCTTAACAATGATTTCGATTATGTTGGGTCGTCTATACAAAAAGAACACGAAATTATAGTTCATCACAAGCCAACTAATTCAAACTCGAACACGAATACATTTTCTGTGCAAGTCGGTAAAGACATTTATGAAAAAAATGATCTTTTTATTCAGTGTATTTACGCTAGTGGTAATGAATATGGCTTTTTGGTCGTATTACTGGATAAAGAAAAAAATCTGACAGAAAATATGATTATCGCTATCGAGCAGGCATCTTTTATCATCGCTTTTTTATTTCAAACAGAGGAGACAATGCTTCAAAAAGAAAGAAATCATTTAAGCAGTTTTGTCAGGGACATCATTCATAATCAATATACCTCCCAAACCGAAATGATTGAAAAAGCGAAGGTGTTTAGATGGAACTTGCAATTCCCCCTTGTTTTGCTAAGCATTAAAACAAGTGAGAAAGAAAGCGAAAAGAAATTAGCAATATTCCACAAAATGCTCGATTCAGGTTTGATTGAAAGGTCTGCTTCAAAAATTGTCGATGTACCTATAGAAAATTGCAAGATGTTATACATTAATGACTCTTTAGTATGTTTTATCAGTCTCGTTTCAGAAATACATGTTCGGCAAAAGCTTCATAATCTAGGGTATATGATTCTCTCTCTATTCGAGAAATACGGAAATCTTGGAGTCAGCATTTCCGATACAATTTACCATTTTAAACAAATAAAAGAGTACTACGATAATTCAACATTAGTATTTAAAGTGTATAAAGAAAATTTACATAAACAATCCTATGTGCATTTTTATAGTGATATCGGATTGTTCCGTCTTTTTCATTATGTTGAGAATCTTTTCATCTTGGAAGACTTCGTAAATGAAAAATTAGGTAAAGTGTTCGAATATGATAAAAAGAAGAATACCAATCTTTTAGAAACCCTTAAATACTATATACAAAACAATACAAATATGCATAAAACAGCAGAGGATATGTTTGTTCATTATAATACAATGCGCTACCGCATTAATAAGCTGAAAGAACTTGGAATCGATGGGGAGAATGGATTTGAATTAACAGAAATCGCATTAGCATACCAATTGCATCAATATTTGCAACTGAAAAAAGAGTAAGCATGGAACTCCCAATTGAATTCATTTTGGACATTGTCTACAAGGCAATGTCTTTTTTTTGTAAGAAAGATGTTCCTCATTGTAGAAAGTTGCCAATTATTAGTGAAATTAATATCAACTTCTTACAATGATTACACCGCTTTCAAGTGCTATTATTTAGGTATTAAAGGATGGGGAAATCAATATACATCCCTCATAGAAATAAGATTTTATTGATAGGTTTCTGTAACGACTTATGTATACAAGGAGTGTTTAGTATGCGTGACTATCTTTTGTCATTAGCAGGTGGTTTGATTGTAGGCATTTTATTTTCATTAGTTAAGTTGCCTTTACCTGCCCCTCCGTTAGTTGGAATATTTGGAATGGTAGGTATATTTTTAGGAGGTGTTCTAATGGATTCTCTTTTCAAATTCCTCAAAGAAAAGAGAAAGGTCAGTACATAATAGTTTAAGAGTACCTGATGGGTTGCCTAGTTTTTGAATAAAATTTTATACGTAAAAGGAGCAATTAAGATGTTACAGATAGTCTTATCTTTATTAGGAGGTTTACTTGTAGGCATATTATTTAAATTCATCAAGCTGCCAGTTCCAGCTCCTCCGCTTATCGGAATTGTTGGGGTAATAGGAATCTTTCTTGGCGCAGAGTTAGTAAACGCTGTTCTTCATCTATTTTAAAGAAAACATTTAATCATCCTTCCTTTATTTATAAATTTTTAACTATCTCAAAATAATGACTACGCTTCAAAAAAGAATCCTTGTAAAAACAAATTACGGATATCTACTTAGATCCATATATTTTGGAATACATTCGAAAGGGGATATTTAGATGAGTAAAGTATATACAATAGATGCGAAACCTTATAGTTTTGAATTTGAGTTAGAAAAAACGGCTCTAGTCATCATTGATATGCAGCGTGACTTTTGTGCACCTGGCGGCTTTGGCGAAAAGCTTGGGAATGATATTTCGCTAACTCGCTCCATCATACCTACTGTGCAAAAAGTACTAGAAGAAGCGCGCGAAAAAGGAATAATGGTGATTTATACTCGTGAAGGGCATCGACTAGACTTATCGGATTGCCCGCCTAGCAAACTGAAACGCGGCAGCAAGCAAGGTGCAGGCATCGGTGACGAAGGCCCAATGGGAAGGATTCTTATTCGAGGGGAATATGGACATGATATTGTAGATGAGCTACAGCCGCTAGAAGGTGAGATTGTTATTGACAAGCCTGGGAAAGGCGCTTTTTATCAAACAGACCTTGAAGTGATTTTGAAAAATAAAGGCATTACACACTTGCTTGTCGCTGGCGTAACGACACATGTCTGTGTGCAAACAACAATTCGTGAAGCGAATGACCGTGGATTTGAATGCTTACTGCTCGAAGATTGCTCAGCGGCATTTGATCCAAGAGACCATGAAGATTCCATACACATGATCAACCAGCAAGGCGGTATCTTTGGATGGACAGCATCTTCTCAGAACCTGCTTGCTTCACTAGGTAAATAAGAAAAGCAACTTTCCACCAGATAAATCTATGAAATTTCCTAATGTTGAATAAAGCTTTTGAGGGCATGCTCAATTTTCATGTCTACTGCATGCCCCATTTAGCTCCAAAATTCCTTCTGCTACAAGACGAAAAATATATCAAGCTTTCAAGGGAGGACAATTCTCAATCTTTTTATTTGTTTAAACTTATAAATTTGGTGATATCAATGGTCAGAACAAATACATGTAAAATCAATCAAATGGACGGCCGTCTGCTTGAATGGTTACGACACCAAGCGATTGGCGAACAAATCGGAGCAATCCACAGTATTTTTGATAAGGTGGTCAATCTTATAACCAATGATGGCAATATGCTATTTTCTTTGGCAAAGAATGAGGTGATTCAATCACCAGGAATGATGAAAACCTTAGAAAATGATCTTTTTTCTGAAATGTGTTCAGCTTTAAAGTCGACTAAAGAAATTTATTTAGTAGATTATAATCTTTTGAAAATTAGCGATTGGCAATGGGATTTTTCAAAGGCGGTGCTTTGGAACAGAGGTATTAAGCCTTGCTGTCAGGCTAAGCAAGAGCCAACTTGTTACCACTTGTCACTATTGAACCATTTCATTCTACACAACGGAGCAACGGGAGGGATTTTTCCAGCATGGAAAAGTTTTACTTATCCAGATTGGGAAGTTTCTACTGCCACACGGAAGGATTTCTACTTTTCCTCTTTCCTGGAGGGGTTAAATCAGCTAAATAGGGAAATAAAGGGAAATAAGCTCGATACGTTTTTATTAAAGTTTGCGGGTCTTGGAATCGGGCTGACGCCAGCAGGCGATGATTTTCTAACAGGGCTGCTGGCAACTTGGAAGTATTTTGAAGCCCCTCTATATAAGAGAGTTGAATGCTGCAGCGCCGAGTGGCTACAGAAGTTGAAAGGAAGAACAACCACCGTTAGCTATTTTATGTTAAAGCAATGCTTGGAGGGGCAGCTTAATGAAGCCTTGCTAGATGTATTGGACAACATGGATAGTAATCCAATTCCTCATTTACAGCGAGTGTTAAAAATTGGATCTACCTCTGGGACGGATATGTTGACTGGTGTCAGCGTGGCATACCAACAGCTTATAGACCATAAGGAGGAAATACATAATGGCATCTAAAGTATTGATAGAAAGGAACGCCTATCATGATTCGGTAACGCTAATGTCACTGTCCAGCAAAATGAATAGTATCGAGGGTGTCGAACAAGCAGTTATCTCGATGGCGACCCAAATGAACAAAGATTTGCTGGCAAACATTGGACTGCTGACAGATGAGGCAAAAGTAGCAACGGCAAATGATTTGATTATTGCCTTGATTACAGATACAGATGAGCGTGCAGAGGAAGTGATGGAGCTCATCTATACGGAATTAACAGCTAAGAAGGAAAAGAAAGGGAAAGAAAATAATCAAACAGCGAAAACAATAAATACTGCATTGCATCTTATGCCCAGCGCTAATATGGCAATTATCTCTGTTCCTGGGAAATATGCTGCACGCGTAGCGAATCAAGCTTTAAAGAAAGGCATGCACGTCATGCTGTTCAGTGACAATGTGAGTATCGAAGATGAAAAAGTGTTGAAGGAAATAGGAAGAGATAATGGGTTATTTGTCATGGGACCAGATTGCGGGACAGCAATTATTAATCGCAGCGGACTTTGCTTTGCGAATAAAGTAAGCGAAGGAGGCATTGGTTTAGTCGCAGCTTCTGGTACTGGGCTACAAGAAGTGACAGTGCAAATCGACCGCCTCGGGTTTGGCATTACACAAGCGATTGGCACAGGGGGGCGCGATCTCCATGAATCAATCGGTGGTATTATGATGCTTCAAGGGCTTAAAGCATTGGAGAATGATGAGAATACGAAGGTCATCACATTAATTTCCAAGCCGCCTGCTCCAAGTGTTCAGGACAAAATTCTTGCAGCAGTGAAAAAATGTAAAAAACCAGTAGTAGTCTGCTTCCTGGATGGAGATGCAAAAGCAGTAGAGGCAGCAGGAGCAACTTTTTCACCAACATTAATTGATGCTGCCCGCAAGTCTGTTAAATTGCTCGATCCACAAGCAGTAATTGACACTGAAATTACGGATGGTGTGCAAAGATGGATCACTGCAAAAAAAGCAAAATTAGATGATTCCCAACAGGACATTCGCGGATTATTTTGCGGCGGTACGCTGACGGCAGAAGCATTGTCCATTATCCGATCTACAGGAAAAACTGTCAAAAGCAATGTAGCTAAAAAAGCGGAAGAGAAACTTAGCGATATTACCTATAGTGTAGGCCACACGTTGCTGGATATGGGAGATGACGAATTTACAAAAGGTAAACCTCATCCGATGATAGAACCCTCACTTAGAAATGAACGAATTCTTCAAGAAGCAAAAGACCCAAAAACCGCTGTCTTGTTATTGGACTTTGAATTGGGATTTGGTGCTCATGAAGATCCAGTAGGTGTGACGCTAAATACGATTAAATTAGCAAGGGATGAGGCAGCACAGGCAGGAAGGTACTTGCCAGTCGTTGCCTATATTTGCGGAACTTCTAAAGATAAGCAAGATTATCAGCAGCAGCAAAAGAAACTTCAATCTGTTGGTGTTTATGTGGCTGACAGCAATGAAATGGCAACGAGAATTGCAGCAATGTTTGTGCAAAAGGAGGTCAATTAAATTGAGTACGCTAAATGAGCTTTTTAATCAGCCATTACGAGTAATGAACATCGGAACGTCCAAATTTAAAGAAGATTTAGATCTGCAGGGCATCGAAACAATTCAAGTGGACTGGCAGCCACCAGCAGGAGGCAATATTCAACTACTCAAAGCATTAGATTTCTTTCAGGACAATGAAAGAGTAGAAAAGGCAAACAAGGAAGCCATTCAACGCATTAAGGATGCTCATCCTTTCTTAATCGATATTGAGCAGGCTATCGATGTCATTCCAAGTATGCACAGCAAAAAAATACTGCACTCTGGACCTCCTATCGCCTGGGAAAACATGGCTGGTCCAATGCAAGGTGCAATTATCGGAGCGCTCATTTTCGAAGGAATGGCAGCGAACGAGGAAGAAGCAAGAGCATTAATTAATACAGGAGAAATTGAATTTGGCTCATGCAATGAGCATTCAACAGTTGGGCCGATGGCGGGCATCGTCTCGCCATCCATGCCAGTGCATGTCATTGAAAACAGAACACATGGAAATAGAGCCTATTGTTCGATTAATGAAGGTCTAGGCAAAGTATTGCGTTTTGGTGCTTTTTCCAGCGAAGTAATTGATCGGCTAAAGTGGCTGCGCGATGTTTTTGCCCCTGCATTGAAAAAGGCTCTTGTGCTAACAGGTGGTATTGATTTGAAATCCATCACTGCTCAAGCACTTCATATGGGGGATGAATGCCATAATCGCAATAAGGCGGCAACAAGTCTTTTCTACCGAGAGATTGCTGATTATTTCATGCAGATCGATATCGAGACTGACACATTAAGAGAGGTTTTGCGTTTTATCCAAAACAATGAACACTATTTCTTAAATCTGTCCATGCCAGCATGTAAAGCTGCACTTGATGCAGGGCATGGCGTTCCTTATTCCACTGTTGTCACGACAATGGCCAGAAATGGTGTAGAATTTGGCATTTGCATTAGTGGGTTAGGAAAAACAGAATGGTTTACAGCACCCGCAAACTACATTAAAGGTTTATTTTTCCCAGGGTACTCTAAGGAGGAGGCAACTAGAGATCTAGGAGATAGTGCCATTACAGAGACGATGGGAATTGGCGGATTTGCGATGGGCGGTTCCCCTGCAATTGTTCAATTTGTTGGAGGCGAGGTAAAAGACGCAATTCAATATAGCGAGCAAATGTATGAAATTACGGTAAGTGAAAATAGCAATTATTCCATTCCCACTTTAAACTTTCGCGGAGCTGCCTTTGGAATTGATGTTAAAAAAGTAATTGAAACAAACATTCTTCCAGTCATTAATACAGGTATAGCACATAAAGTAGCTGGAATCGGGCAAATTGGCGCTGGTATCGTCCATCCTCCTATGGAATGCTTCGAAAAAGGCTTCCTTCGTTTCTATGAAGTTTATGGAGAGGGCGCTGTAAATGAGTAGAATCTTAATAGCGCTTGGAGGAAACGCTCTTGGTTCTACGCCCCAGGAACAGCAGCAATTAGTACACGGTGCGGCAAAACCGATTGTCGATTTAATTGAACAAGGCCATGATGTAGTGATTGCCCATGGAAACGGGCCGCAAGTCGGTTCTATTAATCTTGCATTTGAAAAAAGCTCGAAGGAACATGCTAGCATTTCCAGCATGCCATTTGCTGAGTGCGTGGCAATGAGCCAAGGGTATATAGGCTACCATTTGCAAAATGCAATCCAAGAAGAACTGTTAAAGCGCTCCATCAATAAATCAGTCGCAACGATTGTCAGTCAGGTGGTGGTTGATAAGAACGATCACGCCTTTCAAAATCCTACAAAACAGATTGGTTCCTTTTATTCAAAAGAAGAGGCACAAAGATTAATGGCTGAAACAGGTGACATTTATATTGAGGATTCTGGCCGCGGCTATCGGCGGGTTATTCCATCGCCTGTTCCTATTAAAATCGTTGAAAAAGATATTATTAACGACTTGGTGAATGCAGGACGCATTGTCATTGCTGTTGGTGGCGGAGGTATTCCAGTAGTCGAGGAAAACAATCATTCCTTAATCGGCGTGGAAGCGGTCATTGACAAAGATTTGGCAAGTAGATGCTTAGCTGATGAGTTGAATGCAGACTTTTTGTTCATTTTGACAGCCGTCGAAAAAATCGCGATCAACTTTGGTAAGCCGAATCAGCAAAACCTTGATCATTTATCTGTTGACGAGGCGGAAAAATTGATTAGAGAAGGACATTTTGCACCTGGAAGTATGCTTCCTAAAGTCCAGGCAGCTATTTCATTCGTCAGAGGCAAGCAAGGCAGAAAGTCGATAATCACCTCGCTAGATAAAGCAAAGGATGCAATCCTTGGAAGGACAGGTACCGTTATTTTCGACTAAACGAGTATCGCACGGACATGAAAATATCATATAAGGAGTGATTGGAATGACCGAAAAAAAGACGAAGGTGAAAATTAGTGATGAATTAAAGTGGAATACATTTACAGAGCACTGCAAAGTCCATCACCATGAGCTTCTAAGTGCCAAAGAGGCGGATGAACTAGGTGTAAGTGTCAGCTCGGTCTTAAGAGAACGCATTGAGGTGGGCGGAGCCGTACTGCCCCATTATCACGACGTGGCTGAAGTGATTCATATTACAAAAGGAAAAGTAAAACTCCTACAAAACGGTGAATGGAAGTCCTATAAAGAAGGTGACACATTCCTAGTTCCAAAAGGAGTCGTTCACTCTGTTGCTAATGACGATGTCGAACCTACCGAACAGATAAGCATCTTCATACCAGTTCATGAAGGAATCCATAACGAAAATTTCACATCACATATGGTAGATGTAGAAAATTAAATTCATCAATACCAAAAAGGGCAATTTCCAAAAATAGTCGGGATTGCTCTTTTGGTGTAACGTGCATGGCGATTGGCTAGACGTTGAAAAAACGTTTTAGAATGGATTGGCGCCAAATTCAGAATAACCCTTAATCTTTAAAAAAAGTAGGAAGCCCAACTTCTCTTAATAGGTCATTAAAGTTATATTTATGTTCTTCAAGTCCTGAGTCAGTTAGCACTTCTATAAGTACCAAGTACAATTGCTTTTCAACTAAACTAAATTGTGCTGTATTATTTAACTGGATTAAATAATTTATTATTACATTATATAAAATTGGAAACTCTTGTTTAATTGCCTCTCTATGATCAATAAACGTTCGAACATAATCTTCAACATTATAAATCCTGTCTTTAGACGAATTGTATATTTGATTTTTATTTGGGTGAAAGATAATGCTTGAGCCCATTAACCAATTACCCAAACCAGCAGCAAAAATTAGAAGAGAATACTTCCTAACTTCGAAATCCGGATTTGAAAAGTATTGATAATACTCATCATAATTATCTTCATCCCAATTTTTAGCTGTATCAAAAAATCCAATTTCAATTCCTTCTAAAATACTCTTTGCCTTGTCAACTATAGTCTCTTTCATATGAAATTCCTCATTTCTTACTTTATTGGAAATCCTCTATAAATATAATAATCTATTTAGAAACAGATTCACCATCAACTGTAAAAACCTTGTTAGATTAGAAAACTCATTAATTAGGGTTTTACAAGCTAAGGTATCCTTTTGTTAAAGAAAAAACCGCTCATTACACCATACTTTTATTAGCGTTCATAGTCACACTTTTCTAGCTTCAATTAACACGTTCTTATCAAATTTAATGGCTAATTTATCCTTTGAGCCAAAACATGGTCAACTGGAAATTGAGGTATGCATTTCTAATTACATTTGTAATTTCTCATATAAGGCAATACAACCATAATTAATCTAAAAAATTGTAACTATATATTACCTTTTTATTATGGATTAATCATTGATAAAATAAATTCTTGATATTTATGGACAGAATATCAAAAATATATAATTTTTTAGGAGAGAAATGTAAGTGAAGGAATTTTGGAAAAAATGGTTAAGTTGTAGCGTTGTACTTGCGCTCTTTATAGCGTATATTCCATTTGGGAATTTTACGCTACACGCAGACGCAAAAAACAACAAAGAAGAAAATAAGCATGAACAAAAAAAGCCAACTGAATTAGTTGAGTTGCGAACGGAGAATGCAAAAACGTTCGATAATATGGATGGGACGTATACCGCAGAGATTGCACAAGAACCTATTCACTTTCAAAATGAACAAGGTAAATGGGAAGACATCGATAATGATTTAGTTGAAACGAAGAATGGACAAACCGTGAAGAATAAGGCGAATGACTTCTCTATAGAGATTGATAAAGCTACGAGTTCTTCACAACAAAACATCACGATTACTGATGAAACGAGTAAAATCGATTTTGGCCTAGTTTCAGCCCAACATAAGAAGTCAAATATAACAGAACCAGTTCGAAATACAGAAGGTCTTGTACAAGACAATACAATAAAATATCCGAATATTTTAGAGGATACTGATGTCATTTACACAATAGGTTCTGATCGTGTAAAAGAAGATATTGTTTATCGTGAAAAGCCTACGGGTGGTTTTCCGCAGAAGCTTACTTATAAAGTAAATGTGGATGGGTTAAAAGTCGAACAAGTTAACCAAACCATTTATTTAAAGGATGCCACTACCAATGCTCCTTTATATTTAATTGAAGCACCGTACATGTATGATAGCTATAAACCTGAAGGATACCAAAGTGTTGATGAAATACAATCAGTTCCTGAAGAAGCAAAATCTTATTTATTAACATTAAGTTATGAAGTAATTGGACAAGATTTATTTGTTTACTTAGCACCAGATGCTACTTGGTTAAATAGTGAGGACCGTGTATACCCAATAACGATTGATCCTGCGATTGTGCGCCTATAGACTTCAGCAAACATGGAAGATACGACAATTCGTAGCGCTGCACCTACACAAACTGGTGGAAATGACTTTGAACTAGGTGTAGGGACTGCAGTAGGGGGCAATACGGTTAGGAGCTTATTAAAATTTGATTTAAGTGCTGTACCTTCGAGTACAACAATCGTATCTGCTGATTTAAATTTATGGTTTTCATCCACAAATAATAATTCACCTATTGCAATTAATTTACACAATGTAACAAGCACATGGGAAGAAAATCAAGCTTCTTGGACCTATGCCAAAACAACTCCATACACAACATGGAAAACTGCAGGTGGAGATTTCTCAAGTAATAAACTTGGTAAGGTAAAGGATATTGGCACACCACCAACATCTATAGCAGACGCAATGGTTAACTGGAAGGTTCCACTTAATGTTGTACAAGGGTGGATTAATAATCCGTCTACAAACTATGGTTTGCTATTAAAGGGTGATAATGAAGCAACACAAATTTATAAAAAGTTTGCTAGTAGTGAACAATCAACATTAAATAAATACAAACCTCAACTAGTAGTTACGTATAAAACAACTGCAAGATTAGGTTTAGAGGATTACTGGGATTATGATTCACGACCATTGGTGAATGGTACAAATTATGTAAACTTAACAACAAATAATAATATTTTACAATATGAAGATATGTTTATTTTAGGGCGTGCTGATGCTAGCTTAACTTTTACTAGAACTTACAATAATAAGGACTATGAAAAATCAGCTTTTGGTTATGGCTGGAGCTTTACTGGTGATGAGAAGGTTTTCATTAATACAGGTAGTCAAGGTAATCAACTACAGTATAAAGATGCCGACGGTACAATTCATGTTTTCACTTATGACACACCAACAAACCAGTATAAAGGTGATTACGGTAATTACGACAAAATAAAGAAAAATACAGAAGATACATTTACTCTTTACGATTTATACGGCAACCAAACAATTTTTAAAGTTCGTGAGTCCACAACTGATACAGATGTAAAAGTTGCTTATATTACGACTCAAATAGATCGTAACAATAATAAAATCAATTATTCTTATGATACTAGTAATAAATTGACAGAGATTGCAACGGATTTAGGTAAGGATGTCTTAAATAAAAAACTTCAGTTTGGTTATGATAAAGATGGCTTAATTAGCACAATGACTTATGGTGACCAACAAATTACGTATCGATATACTACAGATGGCTATTTACAATATGTAGATGTGTTGAAAGACCGCAAGGATAACAAAATTTCAAAAACTACAACACAATTTATGTACACGAATAAATTTCTAACGACAATTGTTGATGCAAATGAAAAACGAACAAAATTCGAATACAACGGTGCAGATTTAAAATATGTGTACGAACCAACTGAAGATACTGTAAATCAACCGAAAACAGAATATTCATTGGATCGAGCAACGGGCGTTGCAACAATTACCGACCCAGAACAAGGTGTAACAAGATATTTTGTTAACAATAATTATGTTGTAGAAAAAATCATTTCTCCTTCTGGGGAGGAGAGAACGTATAAACTCGATCAAAACTACAACCTTTTGCAAGAAACAGAGACTTTTGATGGTGTTTCTAAAGTTTTGCAGACGAATGAATATGATGTTAACGGTAATCTATTAAATACAACGGATGCGGAAAACAACAAGCAATCGTATACGTATACTGCATTCCAAAATGTTGAGACGCATACGGATTCGGGAAATAAGGTAAGTAAGTATTGGTATGATAAAGGGAATTTAACAAAGTCAGAAATACCATCTACTTCAGGTATTGCTACGACTAATTATAAATACGACAACTTTGGTGATTTAGAATGGATGGAGACATCCGATGGGGTTAGGGAAAATTACGCAACAAATTATAAGGATTCCCAAAAAGTCATTACCCATACGGATGCATTTACTAACATGACAACTACTGTGCAGGATTTGTCTGGCAACATTTTATCATCTAAAGACGGCAAGCTAAATGAAACAAAGTATCAATATAATTTGAAAAATGAACTAGAAACCGTAACCGATGCAAATCAGCAGAAAACTGCCTATGAATATGATGGAAATGGCAATTTAAATAAGATAACGAATGCAAAAGGTTTTACGACAACATTTGAATTTAATGGTAAAAATCAAATTACGAAAGAAACAAATCCCAATAATAATACAACTTCTTATCAATATGATGAAAATGGTGAGTTAGTCCTGCTTCAAACTGCTAATAAAAATCGTATTGAATATAAAATTGACCAAGAAGCTCCTAGTTCAACAGTTGTTATTAATGGAAAAGTAGTGTGGCGTTATACAAAAGATGGGGACGATCAGCTAATTTATGGAGAAAATGAATCCACTTTAAAACGAATTAGCTACTATGATAATGGATTATTAAAATCAATCGATAAAGGGGATATTGACGGGGATATTAGCTACGAATATTTAGGTAATGAATATTTATCAAAACTGTCATTCCCAGGGTTTAAACGATATAATACATTAGAATATGAACCAGACGATGCTTATAATACTAAGCAGATAAAGTTAAATGACAATCCACTTGCAACATTTACTTATGACAATGTTACCGGACAATTAAAAGATACTAATTTCACAAACGGTAGCAAATTATCAAAAGTCTATCAAAAAGGCCGTTTACAACAAGAGACATTATCGTCAGATAGTTTATCTGAATGGAATAAGTTCACATATGAGTATGATGCAAACAACAATATTAATAACATTGTTAATAAAGTAAATTACACTTATGATGCCTTAAACCAATTAACGCAAGAGACATATATTGATGGTCCACAAATGGACTATAAGTATGATGAGGTTGGAAATCGTCTTACAAAAAGCGTGAAAAATGCAGGGAAAACGGAATCCACTACGTACCAATATAATGATGCGAATCAAATATCGTATGTAAACAATCAGCAATACTTGTACGATGCGGATGGAAACTTAACAAGTGATGGAAAGTATACGTATGAATGGAATGCATTTGATCAGCTGACGAAAGTAAAGAGTAATACTGGCACTATTGTTGCCGAATATGGCTACGATGAAAAAGGAAGAAGAATCTATAGTAAAGATAGTAATGGACCTATTTACTATGCTTATGATGGAGATAGCAATCGCGTTCTTTATGAAAAGGATAAAAGCTCCTACGCAGTTAAAAGTTATGTTTACGATGATAACGGTCACCCACTCACAATGATTTACGAAGGCGTGTCTTATCATTACCTTACAAACTATCGTGGTGATGTACTAGGGATGACAGATGCAAGTGGTAAGCTTGTAGCATCTTACACATATGACGCATGGGGTAACATTTTAACGCAAAGTGGTATAGATCATATGGACTCTATCAATCCATATCGCTATGCTGGATATCGTTATGATGAAGATACAAAGCACTACTATTTAATGGCACGTTATTATAATCCTGATAATGGTGTATTCATATCACTAGATTCTATGCGTGGAAATACAATGAAACCTGTAACATTGAATGGTTATAGTTATGCAAATAATAATCCAGTAATAAATGTGGATCCTGATGGAGATTGGGCACAAATATTAATTGGAGGTGCAATAGGAGGTATCTTAGAGGTTATCGGGTACTATGCTGGTTTAATAGCTAAATACGGAAAAAAGAATTACAGATCACATGTAAATAAATGGACCGTAATTGCTAGATTAGGGAAGGGATTCGCTCTAGGTGCTATAGGAATGGGACTCCCGAGCCAGCTAATGAAAGCTGCAGGTATTACGTCTAAAATTACAAGCGCATTTTTTGCAGGACACTTTGCAGGAATAACTTATTTACTCTCAAATATTCGTGGTTTGAACAAATTAAGTGTACGAGGCTTTACTGAAAATCAAATTCTATCATTTTTTAGAGCAGAAGCAAGTGGTGTTTGGTATATGGTAAGTAGTGAAGTAAATAAGTTATATAGAAAATATAGATAAGTAGGTGAGATAAATGAGTGAAATTGTAAATGTAGTACTTTTTTCTTTCATTGGTTTGATTGTATCGTTAGTAATAATGGTTATATTTTTTAAAAGAAAAAAACAACATAAAGATTTCAAAGCAGTAATCGTTACTTTCAGTATCTTCTCATTAATTTGTATATACCTAAGTGTATCAGGGATAATTGATATTATGAATGTGAGGAATGGACAAACTCAATCTTCAAGTGGTTCCTGTGAAATTGTAAAGATGGACAATATTGGTGGTAGATTTGGCAGTGACACGATCTTTCAAGTATTAGTCAATAATTTAACAGTTGAAGCCAATTATGAGGAATTCTCTTTTTTAGAAGAAGGAACATATAGCTGCACGATTCATTATAGTGAAAAATCACATTATTTGATAGATATTAAATTTAATTAAAAGTAACAATATCTTCCTATCTATCGGCACAATGAAATTCCATATTTTGTTAAATTCCTTACTAAGATAAAGACTAAAGGTTTTTTGGGATTTAGTTTAACTAAATTAGTATTAATGAAAGGTTGAACGACAAAAGTTTTGCGTTCGACCTTTCAATTTTTTATAGTAACAATAGCTATGCTTTCTTTAAAAGGGATTCATATTAGCCCTTACATAATAAAAAAGTAAATTTATTTAAAGGTAGCTCTTAGTTGGAGAAAACAGAGGGCTATGATACTAATTTCACAAACGGTAGCAAATTATCAAAAGTCTATCAATCAGGCCGATTACAAGAAGAGACATTATCGCTAGATAGTTTATCTGAATGGAATAAGTTCACATATGAGTATGATGCAAACAACAATATTAAAAGCATTATTAATAAAGTAAATTACACTTATGATGCCTTAAATCAATTAACGCAAGAAGCGTATATTGAAGGTCCACAAATGGACTATACGTATGATGAGGTTGGGAATCGTCTAACAAAAAGCGTGAAAAATGCAGGGAAAACGGAATCTACTACTTATCAATATAATAAAGCGAATCAATTATCATTTGTAAACAATCAGGAATACCTGTACGATCCAAATGGAAACTTAACAAGTGATGAAAAATATACGTATGAATGGAATGCATTTGATCAGCTAACGAAAGTAAAGAGTAATTCTGGTACTATTATTGCCGAATATGGCTAATGATGAAAAAGGAAGAAGATTCTATAGTAAGGATAGTAATGGACCTATTTACTATGCTTATGATGGAGATAGCAATCGTGTTCTTTATGAAAAGGATAAAAGCTCCTTCGCAGTTAAAAGTTATGTTTACGATGATAACGGCCACCCACTCACAATGATTTACAAAGGCGAAACTTATCATTACCTTACAAACTATCGTGGTGATGTACTAGGGATGACAGATGCAAGTGGCAAGCTTGTAGCATCTTACACATATGACGCATGGGGTAACATTTTAACGCAAAGTGGTATAGATCATATGGACTCTATCAATCCATATCGCTATGCTGGTTATCGTTATGATGAAGATACAAAGTTATATTATTTAATGGCACGTTACTATAATCCAGATACTGGTGTTTTCTTATCATTAGATCCTGTGCGTGGGGATACAATGAACCCTTTAACGCTGAATGGATACAATTATGCGAATAATAATCCAATAATAAACATCGACCCGGATGGCGAATATTGGAAAAATGCTTGGTGGAATAAAAAGGGGTTTTTATCTAAAACAATAAATGCTGTAATATTTCTTGCAGCAGCAGCAGTAGGCGGAAGCGCAACAAAAATATTAGGAAGCTATGCTAAAAAACAATTAAGTAAAGCTAAGCGCATTGTGTTTGCTAATTCCATAAAAAAAACACTAATTAGGAGAGGTGTATCTGCAAATATTGCTGCTTATATTGTTTCTGCGGTAACCTTTGCTGCTAATCTTGCTGGATTTTATTTCGACCCAGGCACAAACATTTTCAATTATTTAGATCGAAGAGATAAGTATCCTAAAAATGGTTATTTCAATGGTTTCTAACAACATTAGGAATGAGGGGAGTAAAGAGTGAAAAATCAATTAATAAGAGTGTCTTTGTATAGTATATTTATACTAATATTATTATTTTTAAATAAATTAAATTTTTTATTGTTAGCTAGTTTATATTTTATATTTATGTCACTAGAATTTATTTTTAGTTTAAAGGATTATAAGATTGATAATAAGTATATAGTTTTAGGGTATCGAACCCTCTTTATTCTAATAACAATAATTGTGTTTTTAATAGGGAAAATATTATAAGATAATAATGTGAAGTAAAAAGGGAAGTGATTTTGGGACTGCTTAATTTACCGTATTTAACCATTATTACGACCGTTTATTTTCAATTCATTATGAAACACTTTTTAAGTGAACTGGGATAGCATGCTATGTCCTTTTCCTTGAAAAGTGCTTTTTTATTCTTGAGGAAAGGGGAGGGAGAAAGAGCCCGACAAATGGATGATAAGAGTTATTACAGTGACGAATGCAGGGGTTTATCTGGACCTATTTATTATGTATGCTTATGATGGAGATGCAATCGAAGTCCTTTATGAAAAGGATAAAACCTCTTAAGCAATAAAAAGTTACGTTTATGATGACAATGGGCATCCACTAACAATAATTTACGAAGGCATGTCTTATATCGATATAATGAAGATGCAAAATTATATTACTTAATGGCCCGTTACTATAATCCAGTGATGAATGTGGATCCAGATGGAGAGTTCAGTATTCGAACATCAGTCTTGATAACTGCAATTGATTTATTGGTTTCAACAATACCTGGATTATATGGGATAAACAAACTTATTAAAGCTGGAAAACCTAAAAAAAATGGTTTTTAATTTGTTAAAGGGGAAACAGAATACTCTTAAATTGAAAAAATATTTTACTCAATTAGGTGCAAAAATGAATGTAGCAATAGCTCAATCAGGAGTAATTGTAAATGGATTGATGACTGTTTTTAGTACTTCCGTAGGTGGTATTGCGGTATGGGTAGTTAAGCGCTATTTCTTCCAATCAGTATTATAAAAAAGCAAAGAGATATGGTAGTTGGGGCCATTAGTGAAATATGATTATATTGACTTCGGTAAAAGAAAATAAGAAAGAGGCACACACATGCTCGAATTTTTCCAAATAGTTTTTTTAAAATCGATTATAGCAGTTACCATAATCATATTGGTTTTGTTAATTTTTGAAAATAAAAGAACAATAAAATTTATTAGAAATGATATCAATAAAACATTAAAAAACTTTAATATTATTATTATATTGTCCATAATAATTTGTGCTTTAAATATAAAATTAAGTATTATTTATTTAGAAATTAATGTTCTGTTTCTACTAAACATTATGATAGTTCTGATTAATTTTAAATTCAATAAGTTGAATAAATTTGGGGTGATAACTTTAATTGGAACATTTCTAGCTTTAACAATTATACGATTTATTTATCAAAATCAATGAGTAGTTAATACCATCAACCCATATTGTTATGCAGGGTATCGTTAATTTTTTACGTCAAAGAGGTTTCAAAGTATAAAAATAATATCAGAACAGAATGTTTCAGTAAATAAAGGAGCAAATCATGAAAAAATTTCGTGGGAAAAAGCGCTATTTTAAAAAATTATCGATAGAAATTAATGCATCGCACTATGATTTAGATTTTGGAGAGGAAGGATGGTTTGATATCTGGCATACTCATCTTGATTATTATGGACTTGGAGATAGTAGTATTAAGTTAAGAAGAGAGCATGTTAAGGCTCATCTAATTTTATACAATAGCTTATTAAATAAACTTATTTTATTTAAAAAACCTTTTCAATCTTGGATAGAATTAGTTGATGAGGATGCTGAATCAGATGGAGTTTATATCCATACCCCTAACAATAATGATAACAACTTCCCGCTTAAGTTAGAAGATATAAAATGGGATTGTACTATTCCAAAACAATACATGGATTTAATAAATCTAAATGAGTATAATGTAGGGCATTATACTGGAGAATCGAATAGTTACTTTATAATTCAATCAAAAAATCATGGGGTAAGATTATAGTGTTTTATTGAGCCGTAAATTATCAATAAGAATTGTGGGGATTGTATTATACTTGTTCTCAAGCACGGATAGTTTGATTTATATATAAGAATATATGAGATTAAGTAAGTATCAGGTATCTTTGCAATCATTTATAATCGAAAAAGGTCGAATTTTGTAACATTCTTCTCTATAATGAAAAGTAACGCCTGTTATACTAGAAAGGATGCTTTTTATGACACGTATTTTAGCCATTAGTGATATACATGGGGAATTAGAACTTTTAGAAGAATTATTAATAAAGGTAAAGTTCGATGCTGCACAAGATAAACTATTTTTGCTCGGGGATTATATTGATCGGGGACCTGCTTCATGTGGTGTGTTGAATATAGTTGCTGAGCTACAAGCCACTGGGGCACGTGTGCTAATGGGAAATCATGAAGCACTTATGCTAAAAGCATGTCGTTTAGGGACTCCAAAAGCTTGGAATCATTGGGCTGCAGTCAATGGCGGGGATGCGACACTTGCTAGCTATGGCTATCATATGGAAGATTTTGAAGATGCTATTCTCACTAATACATTACCTAGTTACATTCAAACATTACCGAAGCTCGAAGAACATTTACAGCTTATAGAAACTTTTGAAACGTATATAGAGTTAGAAGATGCAATTTTTGTCCACGGTGGTGTTGTGCCGGGCGTAGCGTTAGCGAACACAGACCCCTTACGACTTTTATGGGTTCGAGAGGAATTTCATACTGGTTATAAAGGCGAGAAAACTGTGATTTTTGGGCATACACAAACATATGAGTTGCATCAAGACCCAACAAATTACGATGTTTATTTTGGTGACAATAATATTATTGGCATTGATGGCGGAGCTGTATTTGGAGGGCGACTTCACGCACTCGAATGGCCGAATCGTCAAATTATATCTGTTGAAAGTAAAAATCCAACAAGGTTAGAATAACTTGTTGGATTTTTTTCGGTTTTACGTATATAACTTATAAACATGGAAGTGGTTATTCAGTAAAGCTGTTGTATAAAATACATGCTGGATACTCTGAAAAGTAGGGTGAGTAAAATCAACACGTTTAATGGACGACAGAGAATTAAATGTTGAGAAAATCAAAATTCCAAAGCACAGTGCTACCTTCCAATAGGCGCATAAAGTCAATAAAAAAACTACCTGTTTTTATAGGTGGTTTTTATTTATGTTTTAATTACATACAGCAACTAAATTAAAGTAGATTTGTATCTATCTTATTTACTTTTATAATTTGTTGATTTCCAACATAACGAGGACCATCTTTACTTTGCGTTATTCGTTCTACAAAATTTAAGTCATTTTCTCAATTCAGTACTATTAAAACTTAGAGCAGATGATTCCCTCACTAATTTAATTCTCCTTTAATTTACAATTCGAAATTTTATTCCTACCGTCAAGTTAAAATTCATATGCGCACTTTACCTATATATCTCAGCAATGTTAATAAGGATGTACATCGGATTGACAATCCTTTTTCTTTATGTTAACTTTACCAACATACCAATCATCCTACAAATTTAAGGAGGCGTAATTATGATTCAAAAAACAAACAGAATGAACCTAGTAGAACAGGTGGCTTCTCAAATAGAGCAGTTAATTGAATCTGGAAGCTGGCAAGTAGGGGAAAGAATTCCTCCTGAAATGGAATTGATGGAAAAGTTTGATGTCAGCCGTAATACACTTCGCGAAGCAATTCGTGCATTAGTACATGCAGGATTACTTGAAACGAAACAAGGCAGTGGAACAACCGTACGCTCTGCCAATTCCCTTGGAGCAGCACTTAAACGTTATGTAAAAAAATCAGCGTTGCTTGAAATCCTTGATGTGCGCTTAGCTTTAGAAAAACAGGCTGCCCAGTTGGCTGCTGAACATAGGACAGAAGCGGATTTAGCAAAACTTGAATCATATATTCAAGATTCGCTTCAAGCTGCTGAAAAGAGTAATCGACAACACTTTATAGAATTAGATATTAGTTTTCATAAAGCGGTTGTAGTGGCTTCTAACAATCAGCTCTTAATTGATTTATACGAGCCATTGTTAGAAATCATCTATTCGTTTGTGGAAGATTTACTGACAATGAATGCGCCTTTTAAATTTGAAGAAGAACTTCATATTGAGTTATATACAGCCATTCGTAGTCAGGATAAAGTAGCTGCTGCAACCTATGTTGAAAACTATATGGAGGCATTAAGAAAAGTAATTGTTAAATTGATGGAGGAATAACAACATGAATAAGGAAGCCATATCATCCACATTAAATAAAAATACAAGAAATAGTTGGTTATTACTGATTGGTATAATCTTAGTAGGGTCTAATTTAAGAGTGCCATTAACTTCTGCTGGGTCACTTATACCTTTGATACGAGATGATCTTGGTATCAGTAATGCGCTTATAGGAACGATTACAACAGTGCCTTTACTTGCCTTTGCACTGCTTTCACCGTTTGCTCCAAAAATAGCAAATCGGATTGGCATGGAATTAACGATTACTTTATCCCTTATATTACTTATAATTGGGATTGCAATTCGCTCATTTTCAGGAATCTTCTCATTATTTTCTGGTACTATTTTAATTGGAGTTGCAATTGCAATGGGTAATGTACTTATTCCAGGCATTGTAAAAATGAATTTTCCACAAAAAATCGGTTTAATGACTGGGATTTATGCAATATTTATGAACCTATTCGGTGCGCTTGGTTCTGGGGTAAGTGCACCTATTGCTTCTGTTGGTAATTTTGGATGGCAAGGTGCGCTTGGCATATGGGGAGTGTTGACACTCATTTCTTTATTACTGTGGTTACCACAGCTTAGTAAACGACAAAAAGGTGAGAAAGTACAAGTTAAAGTAAATATAAAGAAAAAAGGTAGTTTGTGGCGTTCTCCACTCGCTTGGAAGATAACGATATTTATGGGTGGACAATCACTCATGTTTTATACTTTAATCACATGGTTACCAGATATTTTAAATATGAAAGGGTATAACTCAAATGCTGCTGGTTGGATTGTTTTTCTAATGCAGTTCTCACTTATTCCTATAACCTTCATTGTTCCAGTACTAGCGGAAAAAATGAAAAATCAAGTTGGTCTAAGTATTACAACGGCCATTCTATTTATTATTGGATTAGCAGGGCTACTGCAAGGAAATAGTGTGCTTGTTCCTTTATGCGCTATCATTCTTGGAATTGCGGGAGGGAGTGCCTTCAGCCTATCCATGATGTTCTTCACACTAAGAACAAATGATGGAAAAGAAGCCGCAGAAATGTCAGGAATGGCTCAGTCTTTCGGTTACCTTTTAGCGGCAGTTGGACCAGTGTTGGTTGGCACATTGCATGATATTACAGGGGGATGGTCAATCCCACTTATTTTACTCATTTTTTTATCTTTCGTTCTGTTAATTGTCGGAATTGGGGCAGGAAAAGAAGGACGTGTTACAAATGATGTAGATCAACATCATACTATGTTGAAGGAGTAATCCTGACACGAATCTTTGATGGTGTAATTAGCTGTAAAATTATTGCAGATAAATTATAAAAAAGAACAATGATGTTTCCATTTGAAAATAATAGTTTAATTGACTCGGGTATATCTTTATTTTTCTATCGATAGAAAGGAGTATGTATTTTGGTCAAATTAATCATTAAAATATTGATTACGCTGTTTGGTGCGATTGTCATTATGACAGACTTAAAAGAAAATGCTATATGGTTATTTAGCTTTTGGGTTGTACTCGCATTGTATATGATTTTCGAAGGATTTTTTTCTAAAAAGAAAAATCTGCAATGATATGTTTAGTGAACTTAATAAGGTGTAGGATGATTTGATTTACAAATGTTTTAAAAGCCTTCCACATAATCGGTGGAGGGCTTTTCTTATATAAATAGGAACCAGGCACTTTAAAAGAAACATTTTAAAAGCTTTTTGATGAAATTTTGTATTTTTGTATGAAAGAAATTAATAATAAATTACATATTGGATAGCTTAACAATAGTATGTATTAATTTTAACAACGAGGAGGCTTTCGATTGGCTGATAATAATAACGATAATAGCCCAAAATTGAAGAAAAAATCGAAACCAAAGTTGAAAAAAGAAGAAATTACTGTTGTTGACACAAGTTCCGCCCGTAAAGCTGTTATAGCAACTGCTGTTGGTAATGGTATGGAGTGGTTTGATTTTGGTATTTACTCTTATTTAGCTGCTACTATTGGACAAGTATTTTTTCCTGAAGTCAGTGGTCCTATGCAATTAGTATTTTCTTTTGCGACATTTGCTGTCGCCTTTGTTGCTCGACCTATCGGAGGAATTTTCTTTGGGATGCTTGGGGACCGATTAGGCCGTAAAAAGGTGTTAGCTATTACCTTAGTTATGATGGCACTGGCGACGTTAAGTATTGGCTTAATTCCATCCCATTCATCTATAGGGTATACTGCCACAGTGCTTTTACTCATAGCACGTTTAATTCAAGGATTTTCATCGGGGGGAGAATATTCAGGTGCTATGACGTTTATTGCTGAATCCACTCCTGATAAGAAAAGAGGATTTATGTCAAGTGGCCTGGAGGTTGGAACTTTAGTTGGCTATATCGCAGGGGCTAGTCTTGTTACTTTACTTACTTATATTTTAGGCCAGGACACAATGCTGGAATGGGGTTGGCGTATTCCATTCTTCTTATCAGCTCCTATTGGTTTAATTGGCTTTTATTTGCGAAATAATTTAGAAGAAACTCCTGCTTTTGAGGCAATGAAAGAGAAGACAGAAGAGGAAAATACTATATCTGTAAAAAATATTTTACAATTCCACTGGAGAGCAATCGTTGTCGGTATGTTTGTTGTTTTCTTTTATATTGTTGTAAATTATATCGTGTTATCTTATATGCCATCTCATTTAACGGCTGTGCTTGGATATGGCGAAGCGGAAGGGCTTTTATTAATTGTCATCGTCATGGTCATAATGATACCGATTGTTCTACTAATGGGGTATTTTAGTGACCGCATAGGAGCGAAAAAGATTATTCAAGGAGGGTTAATTGGGCTAATCCTTTTAAGTATACCTTCGTTTAATTTAATTGGTAGTGGAAATACATTGCATGTATTTTGGGGATTATTGATTCTTGCAGTATTTTCCGCTTCTTTTCAGGGAACAATGCCAGCGCTATTGCCGTCTCTATTTTTCACAAATGTAAGAAATGGGGCATTGGCGATTACATTTAATATTTCTGCGTCATTGTTCGGTGGTACTACACCACTACTTGTATCATGGTTAATTAGTAAAACGATGAATGAAATGGTACCTGCCTACTATGTGATATTTGCATCTGTTGTCGGTATTATTGTTGTTTCCATCTTTCTAAAAGATACTTCTGGCATGGCACTTCGAGGTTCACCACCAGCTGTTGAAGAGAAAGCTGAAATAAAAGAGATTTTAGAAGATCCCGAAGAAGCATTATGGTGGCATGAAGAAAAGAAAGTTATAGAAGAGCGTATTGAAGATCGTTTGGATGATGGAAAGTAAATTTAAACATCAATTTTTAAATCGTCACACTAAGAAGCTAGGATAAAATGTAAAGCATAAAAATAAAGCAACCGACTACTTGCGACCATTGAAGAAAATGAAATCAAAGTAGTAGGTTGCTTTCTCTGTATATTTATCTTTCGGTTACATATCGTATAAGGGATTTTTTGCTTAGGGCAGATTCTCTTATGAGCGATACTGTTCAAACTTCGAAATGGCTATGCTCGAAAATTTTTACCTAAGTTGTGACCAAGAGCAAAATAATGACGGAAATTATAAATAAGTGGGCTCCATTTATTTGGATCAATATGATTTTCTTCAATAACAATTTCTGTATGTGCGTGTACTTGTATTGCTTGTGTCTCAACAATGGCAAAATGAGAAGAATAGTCTGGTTTGCGAATGTGTGTAACTTTTGCTTCAATTTGAATGGGACACTCCATAATTCGAGTGGGTTTTACTAATGTAGCTTTCATAGGTGTTAAACCACTAATATTATATTTTTCTTTTTTATAAGTATAGCCATTTTGCTTTTTAAATTCTGGAACTGGATTTTTTCCTGTAAAAGGGGCTAATTGTTCAACCTTTTCCCACAGTGAGGGGTCTGGTATATTAATGACACATTCAGGATGACGTTCTAAATTTTCAATGGCCTTCCCATCAATACCGATACCTAATACTATATACTCTCCCAATGCCCAAGAAGAAGATAAAGGGCTAATATTCACTGTTCCATCCTCATTCAAAGTGCTAAGTAAAATAACAGGGAATCCATAATATAAAATTTTCGGATTTATCATTTTTGTATTGGGAATTGTTATTTGCTTGTTTATTTTCATTTTTAGTTCCTCCTACTAAATATCTTTTTTTCAAAATTCATTGTAAACTCTTAATATTTCAAGTTGTATCGAAGTGTCGGTTACATAATCATATAATTGAAGTTTGGTTAATAGAGCGGTGAAATAATTTGAAATATATTACAATGAGGTTGTAATGCCACTATAAAGGAGAATGCCAATGCCTATTTATAATAAGTTAGTACGAGATCGGATTTTAGAAATTATTGAAGCAGATGGTTTACAGTATAATGCAAGAATTTTAGAACCACAGGAGCTTCTAGTAGAAGTAAAAGCAAAAATAATAGAAGAAGCTAAAGAATTTCATATGACCGTAAACGTTCAGGAGGGCGTTGAAGAATTAGCTGATCTTTTAGAATTAATACATACAGCTATCAATGCGTTAGGTGTAAGTTATGAGGATCTAGAAGGAATTCGTGAGCAGAAAAAGGCTAAACGTGGGGGTTTTGACAAGGCGATTTATTTAATGAATGTAGAGGAATGAAAACTGGAACTATTTGTATAATCTAAACGTCTACATGCTAAAATAAAGATAAAGAGGGGGCTTTAGAAATGATTGGTTTACTCAATGTTGGTAGTCTAGTGATTGGTCTAATTGCATGGCTACTTCCTGTTGTTGGCCTTATGCAATCTAAAAAGAACGACTATATAATATGGGGATTGCTTTCTAGTTTGAGTTTGAGTGCTTGTGCAATTGCACTAATTTTTCAATTGTATTATCAATATCATCTCGTTAACATAGAAGATTGGAGTGCACTTATGGACACAACAGGCGCTGTAATTTTCGCTGCGACTGTCCTTCTCGTTGTAACTGTCTTATTAAATATTTTAACACTAATTGTATTTCGTAAAAGATTACAAATTGCTAGGTCAAAGACAATAGGGCAGGATTAGTTGTTAAAAATCTTGAAAAACCTACGACAATGACATTGTTCTTTATTCTTACTTTGCATTTCTTAAATATTGCTGGAATCCTGATTCCAGCAAATAGTAACGGCTATTGCTCTTTTTGGAGTCCATAGGTTAAAGAGCCAATATGTCATTTTCCATTCAAGATATGCCAAAACAAAAGTCCATTTTTAATAGATATTTTCATTGAAAACAATTGTCCAAATAAGGTCAATCGCTTCTTTTACAATTAAAGCATATATATACACTAAGTCCATGATGAATGTAGCAATTTCTAACTTGCGGGTTCTACGCTTTTATTAATTGTGCATGTGTGTAATAGATGTATTGACTCTGTGAAAGTTGACCACAGAAGGGAATTGAAATATGAAAAAATCGAAATTTGAAAAGATAAAAATCGTTTTTGGTATTGTTCTTTTACTGCTTGCACTACTTGGTTTCATTTTTGAACATCTTACAAATATTACTTTGACCATTGTATCAATCATAATACTAGTATCTAAAATACAAGAATTGAAAAAAGGCAAAAAAACAATTTCAAACTATTTGCTAATGGGTGTATGGATATTATTAACCATTGCAATATTTCTAATCACAATTATGGATATGATTAATTCCTAAATTTTTTAATTCGCAGTAACGATAAAGGAAGATAGGATAATGAAAAGTTTTTGGGAGAAAATATACCTAAAGTTAATTTAGGAGCGATACAATTGAAGAAAAATAAACTGCTTACATTGTTATTAATAAGCGCTTTACTATATGGAACAATTAATGAAACAGTAAAAGCAATATCGAATGATCGTCCCCAACCTTTAGAGGAATTTCTCCCACAAATCGGATACAAAACAATAGAAGCTGCCATAAAAGAATTTGAGCAACATTTTAATCAAGAACTTAAGCTGCCACTTAGAATACCTCCAATAAGCTTTACACATCAGTTCGGAAGATTTAATTCTAAAAATCATTTAGAGGTAACGATGCTAAGTGAGGAATTTCCGCAAAACCATTATAAAATTGATGTTCGGCCGATTGAGCAAAAAATAAAATTTGATACGTATATGTCAAAAATTTATAAGTTAAAAAATGGTGGGGATGCACTTTTTATAGATCGTCCGAAAATTGGCTTTAATTTGTTAGTTATCGAAAGAGATGATTGGCAATATGTGTTTAGTATCGATAAAGATGTAGCTGATATAGTAACGCCTGAAATCCTTCTTCAAATAGCCAATACGATAGATTTTGCACAATAATAAGCACAAGAATTGTTAATTTTTTAAGACCGCAAATGGCGGTCTTTTTCGTTTGCCAAAGCATTTACTTCTCTTCATACGTCCATACTAATTAAAAGTAGGAGGGATATAGTGAAGAGAATAATGCTATTTACCATACTATCACTCGTTGTAGTGAATGCTATATCGACCGTTGTTCATGCGAACGAGCAACGAGAAGACGACTTCATGGAAATTGTTAAATCCTTTATGCCGTCGAACTCGTCACTTATCAATCCCAATAAACCAGTCTCAACAAAGTCGATTCAATTTTATGACTTTAACAACGATGGACAAAAGGAAATCATTTTTACATTTGAAATTAAAGGAAAGGAACAACCTGCACCTTCTCAATTTGGGGCAATCATTCTCAAAAAGGATCAGACTGGATGGCATAAAGTGATGGAAACAATAACGAAAGGTGTAAGTTTGGACTTTTCTAGTTTGAAGGACATAACGGGAGATGGCATCAAGGAGTATTTATTCGGCGTTACAATCGGTGCTGCGAGTGGAAGTGAACTTGACGTGTACCAATGGAGTGATACTTCATTTAAAAAGATTGCCAACATACCATATCATAAAATGGATGTTAGTAATGGAAATCAAAATTTCGCACTAGCGGTTTGGCAATTGTACATTGGTGATAGCTATTTAGTAGATGTCCTCAAATGGAATGGCAAAAAGCTAGCTTATGATGAAGCTTCCTATACAAAATATTATCCGAAAATCGAAAACTTTTATTACAATAAAATTTCTCAAATGGATGCATGGTTTTATTGGTATTGCCTCGCAGATGCACAAATAAAAGCCAATAAATTAGAAAACGCATATTATTCTATTCAAAAGGGTATTGCATTAGCTAAACGATTGGATGTGCAAGATGCAATTCAAGACTTTGAAGAATTAGTTAAAAAATTGGAACAAAAGAAAAACAAACAATAACTTCTTCATCTAAAGGATGCGAGAAGTTATTGTTTATCGCTAATGAACGCAGTATTTTACTTACTATTGAGAAAACATTAATGGCTAAATGAGTAGCCTTCAAATACCTTTAAGCCTTCAGCGTTTAATACTTGCTCAACTAAAATTGGTTTATGCGGACTTTTTTCAATTACTTCTTTACTTGAAATCATAATATTGCTACCTGCAATTTTGGCTAATTGATCATGCGATACACTGTATACGATTTTTCCTAATTTAGACCAGACCATCGCACCTGTACACATGACACAAGGCTCACAGCTCGTATATAAAGTATAATCGCTCAAGTCGAAAATGTTATTTTCAGAGCAAAACGTCCTAATTAGGCCGATTTCAGCATGATGTGTTGGATCGCAAAAACTATTAATTTTATTTTCACCATACATGACAATTTCATCGTTTTTTACTAAAATAGCGCCAAATGGTTCATTGCCAGCTTCTCTAGCATTTAAAGCCATTTTAATAGCTATTTTAATAAATTGTTCATCAATTTGTGTCATAACTAATACCTCCGATTCAATGCCATTATAACTGATTGAACACCACTTTGAATACATTTTTGAACGCGTTAGCATAGCCCATTACTTAAGCTTTCTTTTAGAATAAATCGTGAACCAAATAAAATACAAGATAGTAACAGTTGAAAGACCTAACGAAGTATAGCGATTATGTTCATAAGGCAAAATAATATAAAGCGCTATTGCGATTAAGATTGCTGGGAAAACCGTATAAAACCAAACCCTCACGGCTTTATTTTTAAACGACATGTCAAATCTCTTCATACAAACACCTCTGCATAGTTTACTACTTTTAAATTTTTGCGATTTTTACAAGATAATATAATCCTGCTACCATAATTAAAAAACCAAAACCTTTATAAGTAATTGTTTTAAATGGTTCATTAAAAACTGTAATATTCATAAAAAGTGATCCAATAGAAGTAATCACGATACCTATAATGGCATTCACTATCTTCACAATCATCTAACTCCTCCAATGCTTTGAAAGTAAGGCCAGTATATCCATGAACAGGGGGATACACTAAGCTGATTATGGTTGAGTATAAGTTGTTGTTTGAGGTGACATCCTCACACTACCACAACATACTTAATAGATATGTACATGAAACCGTCTTCCATCAATTACTCTCCATCGTAAACAATACTGTAAGAAATATTGAGTTTGGTACAGACCCACGATGTAAAGATTTTATCTATCGCCATTTTCGTTGCTTCGTTATGCATCTTTTCGTCTATTCCCAATTGTTCAAATGTAAATGTCTCTAGTATCCTTTCTTCATATTTCGTATCCACCGTAAATGTCACTGTTCTGCTCATTATAAGTATCCTCCTTTCTGTATGGAAACTTGGTGTGACAAAACTGGACTTACTTCTAGGGAAATCAGTCCTAAACGCAAGTCCAGTCTAAAAAGTATATTATTGTTTTACCGTTTCGCTTTTTAAAGCTTCTTCATTACTATTTTGTTTCTTTTGGATACTTAAAATAATGAGTGCTTGTACAGTCATCGCAAGTACGATAAAAATTAAATGTGTATTATGAAAGAACCATTTTGATATGAAATAAAATATAGGTGCAGATGATAAATAGGAGATATATTGATTTTTCGTTGCAATAAAAATAATCGTCGCTATACAAGAAGTAACTAATAAAAGTTCTACTAAAATACCGATTGAACTACTGTCTAGGTAGTATTGTAATTCGTTCACATAGGACATGCCAAGTTCACCTCGCTTTGTTATCAAAAGTTTTACAAAAATTGTAACATAATATAATGTTAATTGGAAGATAATTGGTAGGTGGAGTATTATCTTTTATAATCGCTTTATCGTTTAGGTCCTCTAAAAAACTAATACTGCTATTATCATGCTCTTCTAAAGGGCTATGTCCGTAATTGTCAATTCTATTCGAATTTAACGTAGAACTTAAATGAGCATCATTTTCTCTCCATGCCAAATTGATAGAATTTCTACGTTGTCCTCTCCCGATACATCCCGATACATATAGTTGAAGTTAAGTAAGTAGTTGCATTAAAAAAGAGGCTTTTTGAGTAGCCACGCTATTTTTTATTCCCACAAAGCAAGTTCATAGTTAAATATTGGCGATTTTGTGTAGAAAGGGTATATCATGAAAAAAAACGAGGTCGGAGAAACATGAACGATTTGGAAATTCTAAAAGGGTACTATAGGAAATAAAACGTAGTGAGTAAATAGAGCAGAAAGAATTTCGCTCAATTAGTCTATGCAATAGATTTATGAGTTTTTTACATAATAGAGTGTATATAAAAACACAAATGAATTTGTCGTTACAACATACTATAAGAATAACTTGGATGCACAAGTGACGAGACAAAGAGCAGTTAGTTGAACACTATTGCTCGTTATGTAGACCGATTACAGCATAAGTAGTCGGTTTTCTATTGAAAAACAAAAGGGAATTGAAACGCCATTTAATTAGGAAGGGGGTAATTGCGTGGTATCAATAAGACAAAAATTAGTACCTGCAAACCAAGCTGCCAAAATTACAAATGGGAAAAACAATGCAAAAAAATATATCGTTGTCCATGAAACAGATAATACAAGCGTAGGAGCGGATGCGGATGCGCATGCTCGACTACAATTTAATGGTAATAGTCGTGCGGCAAGTTGGCACTGGCAAGTAGATGATCATGAGGCAGTACAATCTTTTGAGCACTATTGGGAATGCTGGGGAGCGGGAACTTATATAGGAAATACGCAAGGAATTCAGGTTGAAATATGTGTTAATAGTGATGGCGATTTTAATAAAGCTGTCGAAAATGCAGCAGCTTTAATAGCAAAAATAATGAAAGATGAACATATTTCAATCCAAAATGTCGTGCAGCATCATTATTTTAGTGGCAAAAACTGTCCAAGAAATATACGTGCTGGAAAAGTTTCCTGGACTAATTTTTTGAAGATGATTACAACTATTGAAACGCCACAGCCCGAAAAACCACCAACCGAATCAATGAAATACCGTATTATTACTGGAACATATAGCACACGAAATGCAGCTGTCAGCGTAGTGGATGTAATGAAGAAACGTTTTGGCTGGGTTGCTTATATTGAGCAGGATGGTGCGCATTATCGTGTCAAAACAGGTACCTTCACAGGATTAACTGCTGCTAAAAGTGCAGAATTAAAAATAAAAACAGCTAAATTAGCACAAGTAACATATATTGTGGAAGCGTAATTAGTATAATACAAAATCTATGAGTATTTTAGTTGACTGCAAATAGGAAATGAGTAAAATAGAAAAGCAGTACTATTATATTCCATAAACTTAGCAGCTAAGAGCATTCACGTGCCTCAGTAAGGTATCTGAGGCACTTTTTATTTATAAATTGTAAAATAGGTAGTATTTTAAAGACACTATGCTATTTATAGAAAATGGTCTAGGAAAAAGTACCTTATTAATGTGCAATTTTATGAAGTTAATAGAGGGACAAGAGTTGTCATGAAATTTTGACACGCTTTTTCTTTTCGTCTTCTCTATAACCTGTTAAGATGGTAATAGTGTGACAACAAGTTAGTGTATATGAGAGTGGTGACAATCAAGATGGATGAACAGAAAAAAGATGGTTTAGAACAACAAGAGCAAACACAGCAAGTAGAGGTAAAACCAGCGGGACAATTTATTCAGATGAAACCGTTTAAATTTATTATGCTGATGTTCTTTACAATCTTAATTACCGCAGGCTTAACAATTTTTGCGTTAACATTCGGTGAAAAGAAAGTAGTAGAAGTAAAAGTTCCGATAGAACGTGCGGAATTTACAAAATTATACGAAGCATTTGATATGCTAAAAGACAAATACTACAAAGATATTGATGATGAAAAAGTAGTGGATGGTGCTATTAACGGCATGTTTGATGCATTAGAAGATCCGTATTCTGATTTCATGGTGAAAGATGAAGCAGAACAGTTTAACTCTGGATTATCTTCAAGCTTCCAGGGAATCGGAGCTGAAATTCAAGAACGTAATGGTTTCATTACTGTTGTGTCACCTATTAAAAATTCACCTGCTGAAAAAGCAGGACTATTACCAAAAGACATAATTTTAACTGTTGACGGCAAAAGTATTCAAGGATTTAGCGCTTCTGAAGCAGTTGCTTTAATCCGTGGTGAAAAGGGTACTCCTGTTAAACTAACAGTGAAACGTGGAGAAAATGCTGAGCCAATTCAAATGACGATTGTTCGGGACGATATTCCTGTTGAAACGGTTTATGGTGAGATGCTAGATGGAGATATTGCACATATTCAAATCACATCGTTTAGTGAACAAACAGCAGCAGAGCTAGAAAAAATACTTGCTGAATACGAAGGAAAAGGCATGAAAGGGATTGTCCTTGATTTACGCCAAAATCCTGGTGGTTATTTAAATGCAGCAGTAGAAATTTCGAATTTATTTGTGCCAGAAGGCAAGGCGATTGTACAAGTGCAACAAAAAGACGAAGAGCCTGAAATTACAAATGCTGCATCAGGGAAAAAATACAATTTACCTGTCACTGTATTAGTCGATAATGGAAGTGCTTCAGCATCAGAAATTTTAGCTGCCGCTTTAAAAGAGTCGGTTGGTGCGAAAATTGTTGGAGAAACTTCTTTCGGTAAAGGGACAGTCCAAAATGTTACACCATTAAAAGATGGTTCTAATTTAAAATTCACTACTGGTAAATGGTTAACACCGAACGGTAACTGGATTAATGAAAAAGGTATTGAACCAGATGTAAAAGTAGCTTATCCTGCTTATGCTTCTTTACCAATTATAGATCCAACAATTGAAATGAAAGATGGCATGCAATCAGACTCCATAAAAGTGGCTGAAGAAATGCTAGAGGTGCTAGGATATGAGCCTGGTAAAGCCGACGGTATTTTTGACAAGTATACAGAACAAGCAGTGAAAAAACTGCAAGCTGATAATAAGCTTGAAGAAACAGGCATTTTGACGAATGAAACTACTTACGCATTAATGGATGCATTACGTGCAAAAATGAAATCAGATGACCCTCAACTGTTAAAAGCAAAAGAACTTATTTCTGATGCAAAAGAACAAACTGAGAAAAAAACAAACTAACACTGTAGCTGTCGCAGAAGTCGTCTCGTACGGCCAATGCGATGGCTTTTTTTATAGGAGGAATATTTGTGAAGGACGTATACTTATTTAGTGGTTTTCTAGGAAGCGGCAAGACTTCTATGCTGACAGACGTAATTCGACAACTAAAAGAAAAGGGGTTAAAGCCAGCTGTTATTATGAATGAGCTTGGAAAGCTTCCTTTTGACTCACAAGCAGTGGAGGAGGATGTTCCTCTAAAAGAGATGCTAGAAGGCTGTATTTGTTGTTCAGGTGCTGAAAAAACAGAGGCTCAAATACAATCTCTACTATTAGATAGTGAATTTGATGTCCTTATTATCGAAACTACTGGAGCTGCTCATCCTGTAGAAGCTTTGGATGCTGTCTATTCTCCCATTTTCGCCGAGCAGTTAAATGTTAAAGGGATTGTCACGGTTGCGGACTCGAAGCTATGGTTAAATCGTGAGACACTTACGCCACAAGTTCGTACGTTGTTTATGGAACAAATTCGCCACGCACATTTATTACTGGCTAACAAAACGGATTTACTAAGTGAAGCGGAGCAAGCTAAGGTAGTTTATGAGCTACAAGGTTTTAATCCACATGCTTTTATATTGCAAACTACAAATGGACGTGTGCCATTACATTTACTTGAAAGCTTAAAGGCTACAGCACAAACTGATAAACAAAATATTACGACAGCAACGATTTCATCAATGCATTTAGGCTCCCGTTTAGTGGAATTCGACGGTGTTCACTTTACACAGGAGCAATTTGAGGATTGGGTACGGACATTACCAGATACGGTTTATCGGATGAAAGGGTATGTTCCAATCGAAGGTATTAAAAATCCAATGCTGTTTCAATATGCCTATGGAATGGTGCAATGGCTTCCAGAATACATTAAAATGCCAGCAAAACTTGTTTTAATAGGTGAAAATATTGGAAGTGTCAATGTTATTGGTATAGATTAGATTAAGCTAATAATAGGTTTTATGAGTATTTCTGCGTGTGTTCTTACTAGAAAGCGACAAGCTTTCTAGCAGGAGCGGGCAGATTTTTTTAATTTTATTCGGGTTTTATAAAATTATAGTAATTCTTTAAAGGCCTGCTACAGTCATAAAATGATCTTTTTAATAAAACTGAAAGTCTATAAATAGCTTCATTTTAAGTATTGTCAACCCTATATAAAACGTAAGTATTTCATAGCATGGTGAAACTTGCTAAAAATTATAACAAAAAAACCCCTGTTTCACGGAAACTTCTTTTCTATTGGAGAAGCTAGCAGATGTTGGGAAGATTTTTAATAGAATCGTACTTTACGATAGGTTGCAGAGAGGAGAGATTGCAAAATGAAAAAAACACTTACTGCAATTTGTGCAACATTTCTTTTAGCAGCTCCAATTCAGTTGGCTTCTGCTGCTTCTAATACTACAGAGGGGAACTCAGCAAATCAAACAACAAACTGTAAAGTTTACTATAATAATAATTGGTCAAATCACAAGTGGGTTATAACTAAACCACATACGACAACACCATCTAAAGATACTCAAACTAATACTAATCAACAAAATAATCAACAAAATAATCAACAAACAAATCAACAAAATAATACAACAACGACACCACCGACTACTTCTACACCGACGACAACTACTTCGGATGTGAATGCTTTTGAACAAGAGGTAGTAAAATTAACGAATGCTGAGCGTACTAAAGCTGGTTTAAAAGCATTACAAACAGATGATAAATTAATGGCTGCTGCTCGAGAAAAATCTCAAGATATGCAATCAAAAAAATATTTCTCACATACTAGTCCAACTTTTGGTTCACCATTTGATCGTATGAAAGCTTTAGGTATTACTTATAAGAGTGCAGGCGAAAATATCGCTCAAGGTCAACGTACACCACAAGAGGTAGTACAAGCTTGGATGGATTCACCAGGACACCGTGCGAATATTTTAAATGCGAATTACACGCATATTGGTGTTGGTTATGTGAAGTCTGGTAACTACTGGACTCAACAGTTTATTCAAAAATAATCAGTTGAATGTTTCATAGAAACAATACAAAAATAATTAGGATGTCCAATAAGTCTGAGACTTATTTGGGCGTCTTTTTATTTTGCACAGGAAAGAAAATGGGACATTAGTGACATAGCCGTTTGAGAAAAGCCTTTTTTGCCTATACTTCCAAGTATAGGAGGCGTTTTATGGATAAAGTGGAATTAATGATGAAAAGCCTACAAAAAGCATTTAATCATTCATCTGATTTTACAGTGAGACAAGTAGATTGGCGAGAAGGAACGTCTGCTATTTTATGCTTTTATACCTCGCTCGTAGATGCAAAAGAAGTGCAAAGAGTACTCGATACGATTTATGCACGCTTAGATACAAACAAGCCCTTTTGGAGTGAAACGTTAATCACCACACTTGAGCCATTTTCTCTACCACTAGCGATTGAGCACATTTGTAATGGAGAAACTCTAATCGTAATACCTGAAACTGGTGAAATGCTTTCTCTTACTGTTATGAACCAAGTACAACGAAACCCTGACGAGCCAAATAATGAGCATGTTCTTCGAGGTTCACATGAGGGGCTTGTCGAGAGCCTCGAAACAAATCTGGCATTATTACGGAAACGAATTCATAATCCAGCGCTAGTAGTTAAATCTTTTTCAATCGGTAAAGAGACAAATACGAAAGCGTATTACTTATATATAGATGGGGTCATAAAGCCTGAAACTTTGGATGAGATTGAAAAACGGATTGACGCCATTAATATTGATTATTTTTATAGTGTTGGTCAATTAAGTGATGAATTAGAGGATTCTGTTTGGTCACCTTTTCCTCAATTGCTAAATACGGAGAGACCTGACCGCGTGATGGCTAATTTAGTAGAAGGTAAAGTCGTATTGTTAACGAATATTTCCCCGACAGCCTTAATAGCACCTGTAACGTTTTTCTCTTTTTATCAATCGCCTGATGATTATAATGGTCGAGTGTTAGTTGGTACCTTTTATCGGATAGTTCGGTTGATGTCGTTTGTTGCAGCAGTTTTCTTACCTGCCTTTTATATTGCTATTATCAGTTTTCACTTTGAAGTGCTTCCTTTAGAGTTGAGTAATCAAGTAAAAAATGACGTAAATGAAATACCGTATCGACCGTTGATAGAGGCACTTATTTTAGAGATTATTATGGAGCTCATTCGAGAATCCAGTATACGATTGCCACAATCAGTAGGTCAGACGATAGGCATCGTTGGAGGATTAGTAATAGGGGATGCGATAGTAAGTGCTGGCTTAGTCTCAAATTTAATGGTAATAGTGGTCGCTTTAACCGCAATTTCAAGCTATGTCGTGCCTTCGGTAGAGCTAAATACATCAATTCGTATGCTTCGATTTCCATTTATGCTGCTCGCCTCTTTATTTGGATTTTTCGGTATTGTCATTGGCGTTGTTGTCCTATTGATTCATTTAATTAATTTAAGTTCATTAAAACAACCATACTTTGCACCAATTGTGCCATTTCAGCCAAAGGAAATATACAAAGTTTTTGTACGAGGACCGTATTTTAAACCAACTGTCCAAGTCACAACTTTTAGTCCACCGAAGGATAACAGTGTAAAGAATGGTGATACACCTTGAATTTTTCCCTATCTAAAGGACAATTTTTTTTACTATTATTTTTTATTGAAACAGGGTTTATTTATATATCCTTTCAAACACCTTTAATAAGCGAAAGTGAAAATATGGCATGGGTGCTCTTCATCGTTGCAGCAATATGGCATTATTTTTTATTAATATTTTTTGAACGTTATTATAAGTATTTTTATTTAAATACATTTTTTCAATGGGTATATAAAATATACTGGTTTCTAATGATCGCGTCATTTATAGCCTATATGGAGTTTGTATTAGCATCATGGGTTTTACCTCAAACACCCGAATGGATTGTCATCTTTTTTATAGTAGCACTATCGTTATATGCTAATTTAAGTCGACCAGAAACAGTCATTAATATCGGTGTTATGCTTATTCCACTCGTATTTATTTTTATTATTTTTTTAATGCTAGCGGTACCAGATCTCACTTGGACAAACTTGTTTCCGCTTGATTTTACTAATAAAAAACAAATCATTCAGGGCTTTATTCATGGTGCATTTGCATTTATGGGTGCAGAAATGTTTTTAATATTTCGCCCCTTTTTACAAAGGGAGTTAACATTGAAGGGCAAGCCGATATTCCTATATCAGCTTGTAATTTTTGTATTCTATTTTATCTCAGTGCTTTTTTCTCTCATGTTTTTTACTATTGAGGAAATCAAACTAGTACCAGAGCCGATCATTTATATCTTAAAATCGCAAGAAGTGACTTTTGTGAAGCGACTTGATATTTTCTTTGTGTATATTTGGTTATCTTGGTCAATCGTTACTGTAATGATTGTAAATTTCACCTTTAGAATCATTCATTTTGTAAAAGAAAGAAAACGACCTAAGTTGCAAATTATGATTTATCATGTGTTGCTAGCGATTGTTCCACTTTTTTTTGTAAAATTTAGAGTGATTGAGTTGATGAAAAGTTCCTTCCATTATATATTTTTAATTTTTACCTTTCTATTACCTATACTCATTATTTTTTGGAATAAATGGAGGGGGAAAGAGTGTATCGAAAAGGGATAATACTACTGTTGATTGTATTCCTTGCTGGTTGTTGGGATGAGCGTTTATATAAAAACTCGTCAGTTGTGTCACTCGTTGGAGTTGAAGGGAAAGTAGGGGAATATAAAGGATATTACGCCTACCCTAAGTTAATTGATGATAAAAGTAAAATAATGGTAATAGAATCAGAAGGGATTTCTCCACGTGATATCCGAAATAAAGCTGACATGAAAGTGGAGCAAACATTAGATTTGTCTGAACTAGCGACACTTCTTATTTCAAGTGATACTGTAAAGGAACCTCTTTATGACATTTTAGATATTTATTTTCGTGATCCTCAAAATCCAATATCTATTAAAGTTGCGTTGACGGAAGGGGATGTAAAGCCTTTTATTGAGTTAACTAAGGAAGTAACAGACAATGCAGGAGGGTACTATCAGCGCTTTATTGAAAGTACTGAGAAAAATACAATTTACCCCAAACTTGATTTACAAATGATTGGCTCGACGCTGTTTGATGATGCAATAGATATTTCAATTCCCTATATCAAAATGAATAAAGAAAAAAATATAGCAGATGCAGCAGGGGTTGCATTGTTTTCTGGCCAGATATTTACTGGGAAAATATTAAATCCTAAACAATCATTAAGTATGCTTTTATTAATGGATGAAGCAAGTCAACATGCACGTATTGAATATATGATGAATTTAAATGATAAGGACATACCTGTCACTTCAGAGGTCATTCATTTAAAGAGAAAGTGGACAATTTACGAAGACATGAAAAAAATAACGATGGACTATAAAATCGATTTAGAAATTGATGAGTTTTCACAGGATCATTTGTATAAGAAGGACATATTACAAACGCTAGAGGAAAATTTTCAACAAAGGATTCAAGCTGACTTTGAGGAAGTGCTTCAAATACTTCAAGAACAGAAGTCAGATACATTAGGGATAGGGCGATACATTCGTGCCTATCATCCAAAAATGTTTAAGGATGACTGGCACGAGCAATTTGCTTCACTAACATTAGAGCCGAAAGTGAAAGTTTCGATTATTCGTACTGGAATTCTCCGATAGGAATGGTTTTAGTCTTTTAATACAGAAAACAACGCAAAAATGTCCATATTCAACATTTTTGCGTTGTTTTTATCGTAAAACGAATCTTTTTTGTACGAGCAGTAGGCGAATTAATAGTGTAATTGCACCAGCAGATAGACCAGCTACAAGTCCAAGCCAATAGCCAACTGGCCCGAAATCGGTATAGTTAGCTAGTAAATATCCTGTAGGCAATCCGATAATCCAATAGGAAATAATCGCCATAATGAATGTGATAGTTACATCTTTGTATCCTCTTAAAGCGCCTTGCACTGGAGCCTGAATAGAATCTGACAGTTGGAAAATGGCAGCATACACTAAAAATTGTTGCGCATATTTTAATACGAGCTGATCCGTTGAATACATTGTTGCGATTTGTTCGCGTAGTAAGTACAGAATACAAGCTGAAAAAAAGCTAAATACAATGGCTGTCCCGACACATAAATAACTATAAATTTTTGCATCACGGAGTCGACCCGCGCCAATTTCAAAACCTACTAATATCGTAACACCCATTGAAATACTTAGGGGAACCATGTATAACAACGATGTAAAGTTTATAGCAATTTGATGTGCTGCTATGATTTCCGTACTAAAGCTACTCATCATCATCGTTACGGCAGAAAATATACTTGTTTCCGCGAATAAGGAAATGCCGATTGGTACACCGATAACTAATATCTCTTTCCAGCTTAACCATTCCAGCTTTGGCCATTCTCGGAATATATTAAAGTGTTCAAAAGGCACTCGTTTCGCAATGATCCAAACTGTGATAAAGAACATTAACCAGTAGGTAATAGCTGTAGCGACACCAGCGCCCACACCGCCAAGCTCTGGCGCACCAAACTTGCCGAATATGAATATATAATTTAGTAAAATGTTAATAGGTGTTGCTAGTAGCGTAATAATCATTGTTACCCGTGTTTGACCTAACGCATCGATAAAGCAACGTAGGACAAAAAATAAAAAAAGTGGAATAAGTCCAACGCACATAGCGTGAATATAGGATTTGGCAATGTTATGTACTGCTTCTTCTAGTTGCATATTTCCAAGTATCCAATCAAGTCCGACAAATAATAAAATAAATATTAAGGCAGAAAGGACAAGGGCAACATATAAGCCTTGCTGAACAGCCTTTTTCGCAGCATGTTCTTTTTTAGCTCCAACGAGCTGGGACACAATCGGTGTTATCGCTAATAAAATGCCAGAAAGTCCCGTATAAATAGGCATCCAAATGGACGAACCTATCGAAACCCCAGCTAAATCGGCTGTTCCGTAACGGCTAGACATTAAAATGTCGAAAAATGAAATAAGATAAATTGCTACTTGGGTGACTAAAATTGGCAAAATGATTTTTAAAATTAAAGCATACTTCTGTTTTAACGTTGTAGTTTTATCCATAATGAGTAACTTCCTTTATAAGCATAATGAATTAGTATAGCATAGAGTAGACAAAATATGACTGAAAAATTAAAAGCTTCATCTATATCTTTTCTTTCGCATATAGTAAAATAAAAGACTGTAAACAAAAAGTAGCGTTTGGCTACAATGGCTTTTAAGGAATAGGAGAATTTACGTGAAACAACTAACAATCATTTTAACCGGTGGTGGGACAGCAGGCCATGTATCACTTAACCAAGCGATATTACCTTCTTTACTTGAACTAGGTTATGATGTCCACTATATTGGTTCAGAGCAAGGTATTGAAAAAGAATTAATCGGCGAGGCATTTCCTAAAGTCCCTTTTTATGGGATAGCAAGTGGGAAGTTGCGTCGTTATTTCTCTATGAAAAACTTTACAGATCCTTTTAAAGTGCTTGCTGGTATTATGCAAGCGTTTAGTATTATAAAAAAAGTGAAGCCAGATGTCATCTTTTCAAAAGGTGGATTTGTCTCTGTCCCTGTTGTGATGGCAGCGAAATTGGCTGGCGTACCCGTTGTTATACATGAATCAGATGTAACGCCTGGCTTGGCAAATAAAATCGCCCTTCCTTTTGCATCTCATATCTTCACTATTTTTGAAGAAACGCTACAGCATTTACCAAAGGAAAAGGCAACTTGTACTGGTTCTATTATTCGCGAAGAATTATTTAACGGTAACAAAGCAAAGGGCCTTTCTTTTTGCGGTTTTACAACAGCTAAACCCGTTCTTTTAGTTATGGGAGGAAGCCTTGGCTCAGTTGTATTAAATGATGCATTACGCCATAATCTCCCTGAACTATTGCAAACGTTCCAAGTTATTCATTTATGTGGAAAAGGGAATAAAGATGAAAGCTTGGAGGCAATGCCTGGCTACAAACAATATGACTATGTAACAACAGAATTACCTGATTTACTGCATGCAGCCGATTTTGTCGTTTCGCGTGCAGGGTCAAACTCTATTTTTGAGTTTTTAGCACTTCATAAGCCAATGTTATTAATCCCTCTTTCTGCACAAAAAAGTCGAGGCGATCAAATTTTAAATGCGAACTTATTTAAAAAACAAGGATATGCTGAAGTATTACAAGAAGAAGAATTAACAAAGGAATCGTTTATGAAATCGGTCTATACATTAACAGAGCGAAAAGTCGAAATGATTGCGACGATGGAAAAAACACAAAAACCGAAAACGCCAGATGAAATGGCGATGTTAATATTACAATATAAAAAATAAAAGCAATGTGTACTGTTAGGATAAACAGTACACATTGCTTTTTTATTGTTACTATTACATTGCTTGTTCTTCGCCCTCTTGTGTTTGATTGGCAGTTGTCAGATAGAACAAATCGCGAGGGATTTTATATAAATCAAATTGTGCCTCTCCACTATTAACTTGTGCTAATAAAGTAGGGTGACTATCATTTGCACACACTACATAAGGTAACTTTAATGCGGCACGTTGTGATTTTAAATTTTCAACTCGAATACGAAGGAAAACCGTATTGAAATTATAATCAAAAAATAATTCATTCAAAAAAAGCATTTTTGCCTTTTGGTTATAACCTTGCCCTTGATAAGGGAGCCCTATCCACGTTCCGAGGAAGCCTGCACCGTCCTCAACATCATGAATGCTAATGGTGCCGATTGGTTGCCCCCAATCGTCGGTAATTGTCCTTGAGATAGCGAGCCCTCTCGCTTCTTCTTCGATTAGTTGCTTGGTCATAAACCAGTATTCATCCGCCGATTTGGCTTTTTGACGGACGAAGGGAAAAACAGATGGATGCGATAATAGCTCATAAAGCTCTGTACATTCATGTAGGTCTCGATGTTTAAGCATACGAAACGCCTCCTTTACAAGGGTAGTTAAAACAATTCCGTTAAAGCATAAAGAATAAAACTAAAATTCGTACTGGAATTAAAAACCCAAAGAACTAGACGTTATAACTATGATATCCATAATCTCCCGCTGTCTTACTGATTTTGCGACCATACCGAAAAATGGCTAGTTTTATTGATATAATATAACAAGTCTACTGCTTCGTGCAATCAATTTGCTCTTTTAAACAAAAAATAAGTTTAATTGTCAGTTAATTCAGAATAATAGAAGGGGAGTATCATTTGTTTTCTTATGTTATATATGGATAAAAAGTCTTTTATAGTATTATTTTACATCAAAATGGCGAAATTGGCATTACATTAGTATTGTTTTCCCGTTTTTTAAGTAAAATATCATCAAATTTTTCCTCAAAAAGGATAGAATCTTTCTTAATTCAAGAAAGTTAAACGATTCTAAATATGATATAATATTAGTGTAATTTTTATGTTATAAATATATCCCATTTATAACGAATTTATATATATGTGACTTTATAATGGAGAGTGACATTATGGAATATCTTTTAAGCGAAAAGCTTTTCAATCAACTATTTATTGGAGAAGATTTCGTCTATTTAATGAAAAAAGTAGGAGACGATTATCAATATGTTCGCTTAAATCAGGCTGCCCAAGTTCTGGTATCTGCAAGTGCCATTGGGAGAATGCTGTCTGCTGTTACTTCTCGTCGGAATTTTGTCATTATTCAAGAAAATTATCACCGAGCTATTGAACAGCATCAACAAATCGATTATGTGGATTATGCCTATGTTAAATCTGAAGTTCGAAAATATGAGACCTCTGTCAGACCTATAAAAGACGGGGAAGATTACTATATTTTAGCTATAACAAAAGAAATATTATATGACAGAAGTATTGAAGATAAATTTTTATTTATGCGATCGATGTTTGATCATGCTTTTTTTTCAACAGTTATCTTATCTGAAGAAGGTGCTATATATGAAGTAAATTCAAGCTTCATAGAAGATTTTAATTTAGATAATGATATGGTGAAACATCAGCCGTTCATTAATTTACCTATTATCCCTCAAGAAGAAATTGAAAAAATACAAAACTACTTACAGAGGGCTGCGATGGGCGAAAATATTGGTGAAAAGCTTATTAAGCTTCATACATTGGATAAAAAGGAGCGCATGTATTTAGTATCGTTGTCACCTGTAATGCAAGGTGATAACTCCTTTGCTATTTTTCTTATCATGCAAGATTTCACACAATTTACTGAGCAAAAGGCAGCGTTACGCTCAAAAACCCACGGTCTCGAAGTGTTTAAGGCGGCCTTGAATTTTGCAACTTCTATAGCTATTTTGGATAATGAAGGCACGATTATAGAAGTGAATGATTTATTTTTAAATGCTTCTGGATTTACAGCTGAAGAGCTAATTGGGCAACCTTATAATCTTATCGAGCCACGTAATAATAAAAAAGGAGTTTTTCAAACGATTAACGAGTCCCTTGTTCTGGGGGAGGTATGGCGAGGGGAGCTGTGCTATCGCACCAAATATCATGCAGACTATTGGGTAGAGGCAGCCATTGTGCCATTGAAAAATGAATTTGGCAAAGTGGAACAATATTTATCCATTAACTATGATATTACGGACAAGAAAAGAATGTTAACGGAATTAAAAAATATTGAGCGTACTTTCCGATTAATTACAGAAAATACAAATGATTTAATTGTTATTATCAATGAGGATGGCATTATTATTTATGCCTCACCGTCATATAGGATGTACTTAGGGTATGAGATTGTTGAATTACAGGGACAGTTTTACAATAGTATAATTGACGAGCAAAGTAAGCCTGCCTGGCAAGCATTTTTAAATGATTTTACAACGAAGTCGGACACACAGTTTGAGCTTTTACTAAAGTCAAAAGATGGTACCCCCGTGTGGACCGAAGGAAATGTGACGGTCGTTCATGATACAGAACGTGCAACGATTTCCCAAATAATTATGGTTTCACGTGAAATTACTCATCGAAAAGAACGAGAAAATGATTTACTCTATTTAGCCTATCACGATAGTCTAACACAGCTACCAAATCGAAGGTTTTTATTGAAAGAATTCCCGAAGATACTGTCAGATGCACAAGCAAAAGACACTTGTATCGCCATGCTGTATATCGATGGAGATGATTTTAAAGATGTGAATGATCAATATGGGCATGATATGGGGGATGATTTTATCCGCAATTTCGGTAATGTGCTTATATCATCTGTACGTAGTCATGATTTAGTGATCCGAATGGGCGGAGATGAGTTTATCATTATTTTAACGGGGTTAACCCGAAACCAAGAAGAGAGACAAGTCCAGATAATGCACATTATTAACCGTATCCGCAATGAATTGAAAAATGGCTGGACTATAGAACAGTATTTTTTTGCACCTACTGCATCTATTGGGATTGCTTACTATCCTGATCATGCAATAACTCTTGAGTCGCTCATGGATTTAGCAGACCAAGCTTTATATAAAGCGAAGGAATGCGGAAAAAATAATTTATTTATTACTGGTCCACTTTAATAAAAGTCTGTACAAACGAGTATTTACTTGTGGTACAGGCTTTTTAATTGATGTTATGCTAGGACTATGATAGAAAGGATGTCTATATTTTGAAATTAGAAGGTGATCAGATGCCTAAAAAAATACTTTTAGTAGAAGATGAGAAGCATATTGCCCGTTTTGTAGAATTAGAGTTACAACATGAAGGCTATAATGTAACTGTTGCCTTTGATGGGCGAGAAGGGCTAGCAATTGCCACAACAGACAATTATGATGTGCTATTACTAGACGTAATGCTACCTAGTATTAATGGAATTGAAATTTGCCGTAGAATACGTACGCAATCCCAAGTACCAATTATATTACTGACTGCTAGAGACGCAGTTATGGATAGAGTTGCTGGTTTAGATGCTGGGGCTGATGATTACATAGTGAAGCCATTTGCCATTGAAGAATTACTTGCACGCATACGAACTATTTTACGTCGTGCAGAGCCGAACGAAAAAATAGGAGGAGATACACTGCAATTCCGAGATATCGAAATTGACATTGATGCATATGAGGTATTAGTGCAAGGAAAAAAACTTGATCTGACAAAAACAGAATATGATTTATTGAAGCTATTAATAGAACATAAAAATCGTGTTTGTACTCGTGAGCTTATTCTAACTTCTGTTTGGGGATATGATGCTGATATTGAGACCAATGTCGTTGATGTATATATACGCCATTTACGGACAAAACTACCTGGTGATTCGAATGCTTATATCGAAACTGTTCGTGGAGTAGGATATGTGATGCGCGAATGATCAAAATAAAAGAATATTTCACTAATCTATCATTACAAAGAAAATGGATGCTAACATCTAGTGCGGTTATTTTTATTAGCTATGCGATTATTTGTATAGTCGTTTATGTATCATTGCATACTTGGCTTTTAAATGATGAAGGAAGTAAAGTGAAACGAACAAAAGATGATGTTGTTTCATTTTTAGAGTCCCAAGGGCCAAACATTTCGGTACAACAACTACAGCAAAATACTGGTTTATTAAAATCAATTGTCGACCGTGATCAAACTGTAAGACTTTTTAATAATGATGGAATTGAAATTTTACGTATTAATAATGCCTCACAAGCTGCACCACTTACGTCAATGGGTTCCATTGTACAAATGACCATTGATAAAAAAGACGCATATGTCGTAAATGAACCGTTACAGCTTGGTTTTTTTCAGGTATATATACAGGTGATACATCCGTTAACACGTTTTGAATCATTAATGCGTTATTTGTTAACTGCTATGCTTATTGCAGGTGTTGGTGCACTATTACTTTCAGGTTCCATTGGTTATTATTTAGCAAACTATTTAACAAAGCCCCTTCATGCATTACGTGCATCAATGAAAACCGTAATGGACCAAGGTTTTAATGAACCAATTCAGTTATCCTATACATCACATGATGAAATTGGTGATTTGTTGAAAATGTATAATGCGATGATGAATGAACTGCAAATATCGTTTGCACAACAGCAACAATTTGTCGCAGATGCTTCGCATGAATTAAGGACACCGATTCAAGCGATAGAGGGGCATCTTTCATTGTTAAAACGTTGGGGTAAAGATGATCCAGCTATTCTTGAAGAGTCTATCGAGACGTCATTAACAGAAATTACACGTATGCGGAAAATGATTGAAGAGTTACTGGAGCTTGCCAGACGGGAAGAAAAAGATGAGATGAGTGAAGCGAATCCGATAGATGTAATTGACAGTGTAATAGCAGAAATGGAGTTATTACATCCGACAGCCAAAATAACTTTGTCGAAAATTGGTGAAATAGCTCCAGTTTTTATAACATCCAATGCACTTAGTCAGATCGTTCGCAACATAGTTGAAAATGCAATTCGTTATTGTGAAAAAGTTCCAGAGGTGAATATTTCCCTTTTAACTTTAGATGATAAACTGCAAATTCAAATCGCAGATAACGGCATTGGTATAGCTGAACAAAATCTCCCGTATATTTTTGATCGTTTTTATCGGGTTGATGAGGCGAGAAATCGCCAAATTGGCGGTACAGGCTTAGGGCTTAGCATCTCGAAAATGTTACTTGAAAAATACAATGGATCAGTAGAAGTCAAGAGTGAAGAAAATGTTGGAACCGTTTTCTTGTTGAGGATACCGCTAAAATATTAAGGAAAATGCGCGGTTTATTTAAGTTTTTTAGCCTTCGGGAAAAAAATTGCTTAATTTGCTAAAAAGTGTTGTATTTTTTGTGAAGAGTAGTAAGATTGAGATGGAAAAAACGTTCTTTAAAATATGGATAATTTGTGTCGAACGTCCTTTAAAAGAACGGGATAATATTATATAATTAATTGTAATTTAATTAATGGAACTGCCGATAGGCAAAATTTGGAGGTCATTTTTCATGTCGAACAACGTTACAACTGTAAGTTCTCCATGGTCAGCTTTCTCTGGTCCTAACTTAGGATATGTGATGGAGCAATACGACTTATTCTTACAGTCTCCTGAAGAAGTAGAACCGGAGTTAGTATCATTATTCCAACAATTTGGTGCACCAGTAGAAGTAGAAGGTGATGTAGCTGTAGTAAGTGGTTCAGCAGCTCCTGCTGGCGATTATAAAAAGGTATTGGCAGCTGTAAAATTAGCTGATGTAATTCGTACTCAAGGGCATTTAGCAGCAGATATTTATCCTTTAAAAAATCGTGCACTTCAAACAGCACAAATTGAAGAAAGTGCTTTCAACTTAAGTCCTGCGGATTTAGCAGAAATACCTGCTGCTATCTTCTTCAAAGATGTGCCAGCGGGCGTGAAAAATGGTAAGGATGCAATAGACTTTTTAAAATCTGTATATACAGATAAAGTAGCATTTGAATACGGTCATGTTGTTGCAACTGAAGAACGTGAATGGATTCAAGCTCAAGTTGAATCTGGTTCTTTAAAACAAGCTCTAACTTCAGATGAGAAAAAAGCGCTTTTAGATCGTTTAACACGTGTTGAAAACTTTGAAAAATTCATTCACAAAACATTTGTTGGTCAAAAACGTTTCTCTGGTGAAGGATTAGATACTCAAATCGTCCTTTTTGATGAAATTTTAAAAACAGTAGAAGCAAATAATGTTGAAAATGTTCGTATAGGAATGGCTCACCGTGGTCGTCTAAATGTCCTAACACATATTTTAAATAAACCATATGACATGATGTTCTCAGACTTTGCACATGTTTCGAACGATTTATTTATGCCAGAGCATGGTCGCCTAGAAATTACAAAAGGTTGGACTGGCGATGTGAAATACCACATGGGTGCTTCATACACTCGTGAATCAGGTATGAACGTAAAACTAGCTTATAACCCTTCTCACTTAGAAGTTGGAAATCCAGTTGTATTAGGTGCTACTCGTGCAACACAGGATGATACATCTAAACCAGGGCAAGCTGTCCACAATCCCGATAAAGGCTTAGGTATTCTTGTCCACGGTGATGCTGCTTTCCCAGGGCAAGGTATTGTAACGGAAGTATTAAACTATTCGAAAACAGAAGGTTTCTCAACAGGTGGAACAATTCATATCATTGCAAATAATATGATTGGATTCACTACGGAGCTTCAAGACTCTCGTTCTTCTGTTTATTCTTCTGACCCAGCTAAAGGTTATGAAGTACCTGTTGTTCATGTGAACGCAGACAGCCCAGAAGCTGTATCTCAAGTAGGTCGTTTTGCAGCAAGCTACCGTCAAAAATTCGGTAAAGACATTGTTGTTGACTTAATTGGTTACCGTCGACATGGTCATAATGAAACAGATGACCCAACAGTAACAAATCCAGAAACGTACAAACTTGTAGCAAAACATGAGACTATTCGTGCATTATATGGTGCACAGTTAGTAGCAGAAGGATTAGTTACTGCTGAAGAAGTTGCAGCACTTGATTCAGCTATTTATGCGGAAATGCAAGTTGCTTACGATCACGTAAAAGAAATGGCAGAAAAAGATGAACACAAACATGTAGAAATGCCAGAAGAATTAAAAATTAACTTCCCACAAATCGATACAGCAGTAGGTGCTGAACGTTTAGAAACGATTAATGAAGAACTATTAGTATTTGAACAAAACTTCGAGCCACAAAAGAAATTAGGCAAAATTTTAGAAAAACGTCGTGATGCATTTGCGTCTGCAAAAATTGATTGGGGCCATGCTGAAACATTAGCATATGCTACAATTATCCAAGACGGTACACCTGTACGATTTACTGGTCAAGATGCTCAACGTGGTACATTCTCACAACGTCATTTAGTATTACATGACAAAAATAATGGTAACGTATTTACACCACTTCACCACATTTCTGGTGCAAGCGCTTCATTTACGGTACACAATTCACCATTAACAGAAGCTGGGGTTGTTGGGTATGAATACGGTTACAATTTAGAAAAAGGCAACGTACTTTCAGTATGGGAAGCACAATTTGGTGACTTTGCGAATATGGCTCAAGTGATGTTTGATAACTTCATTTCAGGGGCACGTTCTAAATGGGGCCAAAAATCAGGCTTAGTTATTCTTTTACCTCACGGGTATGAAGGCCAAGGTCCTGAACACTCTTCAAGCCGTATGGAGCGTTACTTACAAATGTCTGCTGAAAATAACTGGTTTGTGGCAAACTGCTCAAATGCAGGAAACTACTACCACCTATTACGTCGTCAAGCAGCAATGTTAGAAACAGAAGGTGTGCGTCCATTAGTTGTTGTATCACCAAAATCATTACTTCGTCATCCATTAGCTGCAGCAAATGCTGAACAATTAGCAAATGGCGCATTCCAAGAAGTAATCGAACAACCAGGTTTAGGCTCAAAAACTAAATCTGTTGAACGAATTGTATTAGGTACTGGTAAAGTAATGATTGACCTAGCAGACCGCGTGAAAGATGGAGAAGGCTTCGATCACTTACACATTGTTCGTGTAGAGCAACTTTACCCATTCCCAACGACGCAAGTTGCTGATATTATTGCTAAGTATCCAAATGTTAAAGAAATTGTATGGGTACAAGAAGAACCTAAAAACCAAGGTACTTGGAATTACGCATTGGAAACATTATATGAACTATCTGAAGGTAAAAAGCTTCGTTATGTAGGTCGTCCTGCAATGAGCTCAACTTCAGAAGGTGATGCAGATTCTCATAAAGCAGCTCAATCAGCTCTAATTGAAGAAGCAGTTGCTGAAACGGTAAAAGTAAACTAAACATATCATTATTACTGGAAGCTGGGCTACATTGCCTAAGGCGGTAGCCCTTTATGTGCATGAAACGCATGCACGTTAATCAAAGGAGGAAATGAAAGTGGCTGAAATTAAAGTCCCTGAATTAGCAGAATCGATTACAGAAGGTAGTATTGCACAGTGGGTTAAAAAAGTGGGCGACCGCGTGGAAAAAGGTGAATTCATCGTTGAACTTGAAACAGATAAAGTAAATGCTGAAATCATTTCTGAAGAAGCTGGGGTGTTAACACAAATTTTAGCTGAAGAAGGCGATACTGTTCTTGTAGGCCAAGTAATCGCAGTTGTAGAAGCGGGCGAAGGTGCGGCACCTGCACCAGCAGCAACACCAGTTGCAGAAGCTCCAACACCAGCGGCTGCTCAAGCTGTAGCAGCACCAACACCAACACCAGCAGCAGCACCTGTTGTGGAAGAAACTTCTGGCGAACGTGTAATTGCATCTCCTGCAGCACGTAAACTTGCTCGTGAAAAAGGAATCGATCTTGCAGCTGTATCTCCAGTTGATCCACAAGGTCGTGTACGTGTACAAGATGTTGCAGCTCACGGTACAGCACCTGTAGCAGCACCTCAAGCTAAACCAGCTGCAGCGCCACAAGCAGCAGTAGCTGTTGATAATTCACGTGTAACAGTTGAAAAAATGAGCCGTCGTCGTCAAACAATTGCTAAACGTCTATTAGAAGTTAAGCAATCGACTGCTATGCTTACAACATTCAATGAAGTTGATATGACTAATGTTATGGCATTACGTTCTCGTAAAAAAGATCAATTCTTTGAGTCTACAGGCTCTAAACTTGGTTTCATGTCATTCTTCACAAAAGCTGTTGTTGCAGCACTTAAAAAGTACCCTTATGTGAATGCTCAAATCGTTGGCGATGAAATTCACTTAAATAACTTCTTTGATATTGGTGTAGCTGTATCAACTGAAGAAGGTTTAGTAGTACCAGTTGTTCGTGATGCAGACCGTAAAAACTTCGCTGAAATTGAGGATTCAATTGCAGACCTAGCTAAAAAAGCACGCGATAAAAAATTAGGTTTAGCTGATCTTCAAGGTGGTTCATTCACAATTACAAATGGCGGTGTATTCGGTTCATTAATGTCAACACCTATTATGAACGGTACACAAGCGGCTATTTTAGGAATGCACTCAATTAAAAAACGCCCAGTAGAAGTAAATGGTGAAGTAGAAATTCGCCCAATGATGTACTTAGCATTATCTTATGACCACCGTATTATCGATGGTAAAGATTCTGTAGGCTTCCTTAAAACTGTTAAAGAGTTACTTGAAAATCCAGAAGATTTATTATTAAATTCTTAATTCAATAAATGACATGCTAAAACCCTACAAAATGAACTGTTTTGTAGGGTTTTTTTGTAGTTCGTTTAATTTAAGATGTACTTTCGAAAAAAATACTTCATGGTCTAAAGGGCCTTTGTTGAACTTAAAAATAGATTCTTATGGTTTATAATTAATGTTTTTAATAATAAAAATTTGTTAAATAATGCTAAACATTTTTAATGATATTCTACTTAATTTATGGATTTAAGAAGGATTATAGGCTAATTTTGTCATTAGTCAGAAAAATGATAAAACTATCTTGACGAATATGCTAGCTTTATAGTAATATCTATATAACAATAAAATAAACAAACCTCACTTTTGTTTTTCGTGAGGTAGAGGCGCGGTATTTATTAGTCCATTGCTGAGTTAAAGCAAGCGAAGACGTAATGGAGAAGGAAATATCGCCGAAGTATAAAAGGAGCTCGTACTTTTATGCTGGGTCTGCAGTGAATAAGTGCAGGACTGTCCTAGTAAATATAATTCCAGTTTACTAGGTTGTGCTATCTCGGAAACATGGAAATTATAGTGAGGATTTGGGCAACTGTCAATAAAAGGTAAGACCTAAGTTCAGAACTTAGGTCTTTTTTTGTACAGTTGCTTTATTTTTTTTACAGAAAAGGGGAGTTTTAGATGAAAAGAAAATGGTTGTTATTTATGTTAACAGCAATGACAGCAATTCTGTTAGCGGCTTGTGGTACTAGTGACAAGGATGAAAAAGCAACAGGAGATGGTGCAAAGGATGAAAGCGGTGGAGAATTCCGCATTGGGATGGAAGCAGGTTATCCACCATTTAACTGGACACAGCAAGATGATTCTAACGGCGCAGTAAAAATTGCTGATAATGCAGAGTTTGCAGGCGGCTATGATGTACAAATGGCGAAAAAAATCGCTGATGGTTTAGGCAAAAAATTAGTCGTTGTAAAAATGGAATGGGATGGTTTAGTACCTGCGCTTCAATCCAAAAAAATTGATGCAATTGTAGCAGGGATGTCTCCAACAGAAGAACGTAAACAAACAATTGATTTCACTGAAAACTACTATACTTCTGATTTCGTAATGGTTATTAAAAAAGGTAGCAAGTATGAAAATGCCAAATCAATTCAAGATTTCTCAGGTGCAAAAGTTACATCTCAGCTAAATACATCGAACTATAATGTTATCGATCAAATTAAAGGTGTAGAAAAGCAAACAGCGATGGAAAACTTCTCTGCAATGCGTGTAGCGCTTGAAGCTGGCAAAATTGATGGCTATGTAGCTGAACGTCCAGAAGGTATTTCAGCAGCAGCAGCTAATGATAAATTTACATTTGTATCATTTGAAGAAGGATTTGATACAGATATTTCTAATACTTCTATTGCAGTAGGTTTACGTAAAGGTGACGCGAGTCTAGAAAAAATCAATGAAATTTTAAAAGGTATTTCAGAAGATGATCGCCAAAAAATTATGGAAGAAGCTATTTTGCAACAACCAGCAGCACAGTAATATCACTGGAGCTGTCCTAATCGAAAAAATAGTATACTGAGCTGTCTTCTCGTATGCTATTTTTTCATATTCAAGCAGTGCTTTACTTCAAAAGTTTAAGTGACTTTGGGACAGTCTCTATTATAAATTAGTTAATTCAGAGAGAAAGTCAAACTGAATAATGCATGTCTAAGAAGTGTGTCACATAATTTGAATAAAGCTTATTCATTCAAATGAAAAGATGATTTCGCTAAGGCATAATTGATATCAAGCAACAACACGTTGTTAGGAGGAACATCATGAGTTTAGAATGGATTATTTCTATTATAGAAAACAACTGGCAAATGTTTTTACGAGGAGCGTATTATACGTTACTCATTTCAACAATCAGTACAATTATTGGTGCATTCATCGGATTTTTTATTGGGATTATGCATACCATTCCAGTTCGTAAAAAAAATATAAAACATTTTTTATTAAAATGTATTAATTTTATACTGACATGCTATGTTGAATTTTTCCGTGGTACACCAATGATTGTACAAGCAATGGTCGTATATTACGGACTAGATATTGCCTTTGGCATCGATATGCACTTTATTACTGCTGGTATTTTAGTCGTTTCATTGAATACGGGTGCGTATATGGCTGAAATCGTACGTGGTGGGATTGTCTCAATCGATAAAGGACAATACGAGGCTGCTTCTGCGATTGGCATGGGGCATGTGCAAATTATGATGCATGTTGTATTACCGCAAGTTGCACGTAACATTTTACCTGCAACAGGTAACCAATTAATTATGAATATTAAAGATACTGCTGTTTTAAGTGTAATTAGTGTAACGGAATTATTCTTCCAAACAAAATCGATTTCGGGTAATAACTTCCGTTATTTCGAATCTTTCTTTGTCGCATGTGTGCTTTATTTCATCATGACATTTACGGCTTCAAGAATTTTGCTATATGTAGAAAAACGTCTTGATGGACCTGATGCATATCAAAAACAACTGAAAGAAATTGACTAGGGGGAACGAACAAATGGCAATCATTCAAATAGATCATTTAAGTAAATCATTTGGTCGTAACCAAGTATTAAAAGATGTGAATTTTAAAGTAGAAAAGGGAGAGGTTGTATGTTTAATCGGTTCATCAGGATCAGGTAAATCAACCCTTCTGCGTTGCATCAATTTACTTGAAACACCAAATGGCGGAGAAATTATTTATAAAGGGGAAAATATTTTACACGAAAAGCATAACATTCAAGCTTATCGGACGCATCTAGGAATGGTTTTCCAACAGTTTAATTTGTTTAATAATCACAATGTGTTAAAAAATTGTACTGTAGGACAGGTTAAAGTGTTAAAACGTTCGAAAGAAGAAGCTGAGAAAACTGCTTTGAAATATCTTAAAATAGTTGGGATGGACCAATATGTTAATGCAAAGCCACGACAGCTTTCGGGTGGTCAAAAGCAACGGGTGGCAATTGCTCGAGCGCTATCTATGAATCCCGATGTAATGTTATTTGATGAACCTACCTCTGCTCTAGATCCAGAAATGGTTGGGGAAGTGTTAAAAGTAATGCGTGAGTTAGCCGATGCAGGAAATACGATGCTGATTGTTACGCATGAAATGGAGTTTGCTAAAGAAGTTGCAGACCGAGTTGTATTTATGGATAAAGGCGTAATTGTTGAAGAAGGGCCACCATCCAAGGTGTTAGTAAGCCCAGAACACGAACGTACAAAAGAATTTTTAAAACGAACACTGAAGTAATTTCAGAGGAGGTTTATCTTCAGTCATTTTTGTTCAAGTACCGTTGATTTCTATTATGTGCAATGCTTTCCGCTGGCACTATCTTCGCTAACATGAGGTCGGTTGTGTCTTACGTATCAACTAGATATGGTGGTAACGAAACGCCTTGTTTAATTACTAATTACAGAGAATAAAAATTGCAATGGGCATCAAGTGTAAACTGCTTTATTACGTTTTTGTAGACAAAAATAAGTGAGTCCATCTAAATGGACTCACTTATTTTCTAGAATTCCATTCTGCAAATAAAATAAAGCAAATGGCAAATGCGACTGCGATGATAAAGAACCATTGCGGAACACCACCGAAACTCATAACAACACCTCGAGTATAGATTTTAATAAGTTGAAATAGGTAAACAATTCTTTATTAAGGACAAAATATAGCCTTCTATAGTTTTTTCTCCACAAAACAACCAAAATCGTATAAAATAAACAATAGATGTTAGCTTATGGCTAGTAAAGAGAGGTAGAGAATTTATGTTACATTTAAAATGGAAAGATGCACCAACAATTCGTACAGTTACTTGCAAACATACGAACGCATCAAAATATTTAGTATCAAACGTATTAACAGTTGGGAAAGAATACGAAGTGAAAAACGAAACGGAAGAGTTCGTTTTCATTATTGATAACACTGGTAATATTGGCGGTTACTATAAAGAGTATTTCGCATAATAGGATAAAGGGGTGTCTCACGTAATTGTTGAGACACCCCTTTATATAATTTAGCGCTCATTTTCTTATTCCGTTGTCTTTGATGCTTTCATGCCAGCTACATCCTGTTGTAAATGTTGTTTTTCCTTTTCAGTAGCAGTATGTAAAGCAAAAACGTCTTGAATGGCTATTTTTAGCTCATGTTGTGTTTCTTTAAATTTCGATACTTGTTGTTCAAAAGTGGGGCTTGTAAACCGCTCATTTGTACGTGCAAGTCGTTCTTCTAGCTGTGCATAATGATGATCCATATTCATCGAAAGCATCATAGCTAATTGATTTTTCCAGAGCGGAATAAGTGTGACGATTGAAAACTCGATTTTCTCAGCGAGTGTTTGATTTGCCTGTTGAATCATACGTATTTGAGGTGCTGTTTGTAAAGCTACCTGCTGTGATACTTGTAAATCATATATACGCTGATCAAGACGTTCAAGTTGCGCTGTGAAATCATTGAGCTGCTGAATAGCAAGCGGTTGTTTAGTCGTTTGTACGATGCTAACTTTTGCGGGTAACTCCACTTCAATAGCCTGGTGTTTTTTCATCTGACCAGCGGCAATCGCAGTTGCTAGCTCTTCAAAAAAACCACGATTATGTGTGTATAATTGCTCTAGCATTTCAACGTCTCTTATTAGCTGTAGCTGTGCACGTTCAAGTTGGACGCCTATTCGTTCAACTTGAATACTAATTCGTTCAAACTCAGTAAGGGTTTGTTTAACAGTTGGTTCTGTTTTGCCGAACATTTTTTTAAAGAAGGAAGGTTTTTTAGGCTCCAGTGCAGCAGGGTCAACTTGGTCTAACGTTTGCATTAACGAATCAAGCATCTGTCCAATTTTGGTGACATCTTTGTCCTTCACTTGTGCAAGCATACGATCTGCAAATTGAGAGACAGCACGTTGAGAGTCTTGACCTAATGTTAATACAGACTCAAAATTAGTTAGGTCAATTTGACTTGCATATAAAAGTGCCCGACTTTGAGCAAGTGGTGATAGCGTTTCATAGGTAGTCATTGCCTCTTGATTGGACGATTTTAAATAGGTTTGTACAAGAGGTGAGATGCCTGGCAATGATTCTAATGAATAGATAGAATCTCTGTTAGCTGTCATTTTTCATCGCCTCGCCATTCCAGTTGTTCTTTCCTTCTTAAATTGGAACGGTTCGCGAATTCAATTTCCATTTGAAGATGATCGATATCATTTGAAAGCGCATCTTTCAAATCAATTTGAAATGTAGAATTTAAATCCGATAACGTTTCACGTGTTTTAGATAATGTAACTTGAATTTCTTTATCTTTGACTGGTTGCTTAGATAGCATTGTGTACTTATCTGTTAATTCAACGGCAGAAGGGAGGTGCGCATAAAAAAATGGCTCCACATTGTAAAATTTTTGCGGATCAGTTTTTACAATTTTCACGATATTTTTTGAAATACGAGTCATTTCGAGTAATTGTTTAAAAGCAGAAACTGAACGTACGCGTAAATAGTTTTGACTTAATGTTTGAATATGTTTGTTTGCTGTTGAAAGTTGTAATTCAATATGTTTGTACTCATCCTTTGTAATACCTGCTATGTGCATAACTTTCCTTTTTTGATTATGTTTTAGCAACGCTGTGCTCGTTGCATATGTTCCCGCGAACAATAAACCACCAAGGAAGAATCCTGGATTTACCGCAAATGCTGCGATAGAAACAGTTGATAGAGAAATTAAAAGGCTAGCTGTATGTCTAGAGAAAAACTGTCCGATACTGAGCATGGTTTTCTTCCTCCTTGCTTTTCAATATGTCTATCTTTTAATACGTAATAATCGACATAAAGTTTCAATAATATAATAGTGCTTTCATTAATTTTACTGCTGTTTGCTAAGTTTCTCAATGAATATACTCTTGCGAATAAAGCTCTAAACTTGCCCAATGGTGTACTTATAACCTTTATAGTATGTTCGTTCTATAAAAAGACCATTACCATTAGTCCGTTCATTTTAAGTTTTTCTTGCGTAGAAAGGGAAGTAGAAAAAAAGAAGCCAGACTTAAACAATGTCCGACTCCATACGTACATAACCTTTTAAATCGTCAAAAAGCTCTAAAGCAAATGAGTTAGAGTCTGCCTGAGGGCTAACACCCTTTTGAACAAATAGAAGGAATTCATCAATGGCTTTTTTCGAGCCTTCCACTTCTACTTCAATTTGGTCTTGTGCATTTAACTTGCAATAACCCTTTAAGCCAAGCTCAATTGCTTTTTGTTTAATAAAAAAGCGATAGCCTGTCCCGTAAACATCTCCGAAAAATTTAATCAGCGCTCTTTTGTTCACGCTACAACCTCCTAAAAGTAGTAGAAGGGCAGTCCCTCCAACTTACTGCATAACACGTTCTTTTTCCAAATAAGTAATTAAGTTATTAATATAGAATAGAACTCGTTCAGAGGCTTCATCCACCTCTTGCAAATGGTTACTAGCTTTATCGATATTACCAGCTTTAAAGGATTCTGCAGCCAGCTTAGCCGATTGATGTACTCGTAAATGATATTGATCTAATTCACGATAATCTTGTAAATGACCAAATCGTTCAATTGTACGGGATGCAGTGTACCATTTACCTAAACGACATTCAGTATGTGAAGATACATCGCTTGGTTGCACGTCTTCTAATCCAAGGAACATATTATAAATACGCCATTTCCATAAAATATGATCAGCTTTCGAAAGTTGCAATAGGGCAATGGAGGAAAGCTGGACATTATTATTGGAGATAATGTCATTACGGAAGCGATTAATCTCTTTTCCAAGTAAGTGAATATCGCTAGATGTATTAGAACTATAAATGCGAATATCATCTTGAAGGTTCGAGATTTCAATCATTCTGGCAGATACTTCATCAATGGCGGCTGCTTGCTCCTCAGAAATAGCAGCAGTGTTCGTAACATCAAGATTTATGCCTTCAATTGCAGCAACAATGGCATTTAACAATGGTAAAGATTCTTTTGCTTCAATTGTGGCTTCTTTTATAATTGATGTTGTCTCTGTAATGGAATGTGAAACATCATTTGAGTAACTTTTTAGATGGTGAACATTTGTCGAAACCTCGCTTAAAGCAGTAACGGTTCCTTCAGCCAACTTACGTACTTCTTGAGCAACAACTGCGAAACCTTTGCCATGCTCACCTGCACGAGCAGCTTCAATCGAAGCATTCAGTGCTAGTAAATTTGTTTGATCGGCAATTTGGTTTATTAATGTTACGACGTGTTCAATATCATTTACACGTTTTTGTAACTCCGTAAACGATTCAACAATTGTAGTAAACGTTTCTTCTGTTTTAAAAATTTCGGATAATGCATGTTCAATTGCATTTTTTCCCTTAACGGCATGGTCAACGGATTCCGTGGTTTTCTCAGAAATATGAGAAGACATACGGGCTACTTCATTGATTGAAGCGGCAATTTGCTCAGTTGCAGCTGTAGATGATTGAATTTCTTCGTTCTGCTTGTCTAAGCTATATACTAAATCTTTCATGTACATAATTTTTGCGTTGACATCCATGAGAGAAGAAATTTCAGAGACGACGTTTTCAACAATTCGTTCTGTTAGTACTTCCACAAGCAATTCTTGGTCAACATTGACTGCAGATTGGAAAGATTTCATATAGTCGAAAGCTTTGTTTGGTTTTAAACCAAAGTTATGTAAAATATACGTCGTAATATAAAAGGCAAATTGGTTGAAAACAACGATGAGTTTACCAGGTTCAAAATGGTTTTTTCGAAACAAATTGAAAAACTTGACTGTTTCATCTACATATTCATCATCACGTGTAGCTAGAAAAAATTGAGTTAAATATTGATTTATATTTTCTTCGCTAATCGTTTGTTGGGAGGAGGGAGAAATCTCACTTAAATAATTTTTAAATATTGCATTCATAGAGGGTGTAATATCTTTTAATTTATAAAAGAGTGCTTTTAAATTTTCTTCATCTTGTAAATTAAAGTGATTAAAAGCCAATGTCTTATTGAATCGGCCAGTTGCACTTAAATTAGTACCACGCTTTAATAATTCATCTAGTTCGGCCTTAGGTCGAATACTTGAAAACATAAAAAAAACCTCCAAAATAAATAATGAATAATAAGGTAATAATAGCATATTGCAGGGTGTTTTAATAGACATTTCAGGAGCGTTTGCTAAAATTAGAATATCTTATTACAGCAAGGAATGTGGCAAATATGTATATAATACTTTACATGAAAGCTGATTATGAGCCTTGGTGGAAATTTGAAGGCTGGGAAGCTTTTATTCAAACGAAAGAAACGTTTGAAACAAAAGAACAATTTGAGCAAGCATTACAACGGAAATTAACCCATTTCCGTTCAGCATATCAATATGAGGCGAGTAAGGACGGAGGATATTGGGCTTTTTGGTCTGAAGACGAAAGTTTTTACTGCGAAGCCTGTGATGATGATGCACAAGTATATCATGGCATAATGGCATTTGAAGAGCATAGTTAAAATAATTTTCAAATTAACTAAAAAAACAATTTTCTTTATTTGACAAATTTATGAATGGTGGTATACTTAACTTAACAATTTAATTGCTTCACCGGAAACATGGATTCACATATTACAAAAAGTGATCGCGTTAGTTCGGTACTCTTTGTAATATGTGAATTTTTTTAATTCTGTTGAAGAAATTACATATTGTTCACTTTTATTTTTTTGGAGGTTTTTTCACATGAAACAAGGTACAGTAAAATGGTTTAACTCAGAAAAAGGTTTTGGATTCATCGAAGTTGAAGGCGAAAACGACGTATTCGTACACTTCTCAGCTATCCAAGGCGAAGGTTTCAAAACTCTTGACGAAGGTCAAAAAGTGGAATTCGAAGTTGTAGATGGCAACCGCGGACCACAAGCTGCTAACGTAACTAAACTTTAATTCTCAGTAATTAAAATTACTTTCGTTAAAAAAAAAGCACCCTATTTTTATAGGGTGCTTTTTTTCTATACTTTCATCACATACCGTATTGCAAATGTTGGTATTTTACTATTGACTTACTTTACAATAACGGCTTTTTACCTACAGTTACGATTAAATTATTGATTTTTGGGTAATAGGTAAAGAGAGCAGGAGGAGGAAGAGCAATGGAAGACTATCGAAACATACCAAATGAGCAGGAGCAAAAAGATTTTTATCAAAAATTGCGAAAAAAATTAGCACAATTTCTTGTATCAAAAACAGGAATGAAACACAAATATGCTGACTATTTGTTGTTTGTGCCTGATATTTTTCATTTATTAATTAAAATAGTAGCAGATCCTGCTGTTGACTCTAAAAGTAAGTCATTAATTGGGGCTACAATCGCGTACTTTATTTTTCCTATGGATTTTCTACCAGAAGGGATATTTGGCTTTGGAGGCTTTCTCGATGATATGATGTTAGCCACGTTTGTCCTTAATATGACGATTAATAAATTGGGGCCAGAAGTAATTGAAAAACATTGGACAGGGGATGAAAAATTACTGGAGCTTTTACAGAAAACCACTGAAACGAGTAATGAGCTTTTAAGTAAAATACCTGTAAAATCTATATTCACGAAATATATAAAAAATAAATCTAAATAATATAATTATGTAAACTAAAATATTGAAAATACAAAACCCCCATACAATCACGATGGGGGTTGTTGCCATAATTGAGCTTTTAATATGCATATCAAACGTTTGATTTTATAATTTGACCTTAACTTCGGTCCCATCCTGCGCTTTAACATCTACTAATATAATGCCCTTATAATTTTTTAGTTCATTGACAACAGGTTTCAGTGTTTCTTTATCTATAAGTGGGATCGTAAAGTCTATTTTTTTTCTTTCGAAGTGCTCTTTTGTCCATTTATTAGCAATTTTATGAACAAACTTTGAAAATAAGATAGAAATAAGGATATTTAACATGGCATATGGAATTGGGATGATAAACTTAAAGCCATTTGTCTTCACTTTTACATGCATCATAAGCAATTCACTATTCGATAATGACTGAAACGGTATCCCCGTTTGCAGATTTAATATCAACAATTTGACCATCTAATTCATTTTCAATTGCTTCAATAATCAAGTTAATATCAATATCTTTAACGTATTTTTCCGATTGAGGGATACTTGCTGCAATGCTATGGCCAGCCATTAATACTACTTTGACAAGTTTTAGAGGTAAGTTGACCATCACATTATCATTTTCAGAAGAAACTACACGAACTTTTAATGTTTTATCTAAATACTTTGATGACTTTTCTAAAAGGTTATTTCCTGTATCTTCTTTATCCTTCAACGCTTGAATAAGTTCCGATCCCTTTTCTGCATCAAGCTTTCCTTCTTGAATCATTGTTAACACTCTTGCGATTTCCTCTTTCATTATAAGTTCCTCCTTATTCCTCTTTTAAGAGCTTTATGGCTTCCTCTGGCGTAATTTCGCCATTTTCTAACATAGTGACGATTTTTTTCTCGTCCACTTCATTTTTCTTCTTTTGTACATATCCAAGCGACGAGATGATTTCCGTTAGCTTCCCTCGAACAGTAGGGTACGAGATTCCTAATTCTTTTTCAACTTCTTTAATATTACCTCTACATGTTAAAAACACTTCTACAAAATGAAGCTGATCTTTTGATAGTGAGGCAAGCTTTGATAATTCAAACTCATTTTCAATCGTAGTGTGACAGTGAGAACAATGGAGCTTGGTAATTTTTAATGTATTATTACAGACAGGACAATTCGTAATTACTTTATAAGCCATAGTGAAATTCCTTTCTTTAATTTAATTTGATTATACATTAAGGATTTAATAAAATAAACAATAAATTTCAATTTATTTAATCTTTTAATTAATTATTTTAATTTATCGTTTAATATTATTAATTTATTTAAAGGATGTTTTAGTCAAATTAAAGTTTGTAGTTCAATACTAAAAAATTGGCTAAATGTAAAAGGGAAGAGTGTTAAAAATACACCTTATGGGATGTGATTACAATCTTAAAATGTTGTGTGAATAAAAGATGAACCGTGTCATGTTAAATGGACACGGTTCATCTTTTAAATAGTGTGGAAAAGAAGCGGGGAAGCTTCTTTTGATTCCAGTGAGGGATTTTTTAAATTCTGCTTATATTGCTGGAAATAAACTTCTAACACATGTACAGGTACAAACAATCCAACTCGTCCATAGGGTTCCTTTTTCATCGTGGCGAAAATAATGCCGATTACCTCTCCATCGCTATTAAGAACAGGGCTGCCACTATTGCCTTTGTATACAGGTGCTTGCATCATCATGACAGGCTCCTGCCAATTTTCAAGATAAGTTTCTTTAAGTAATGTGCCTTTATTAGCAATACCTGTGAAGGACAGTGGGTTACCGATGAAATAAACAGACTCATCCTTTTGATAACTAGGACTATTTGCGAGAGTTAGTGAGGGGAGATTGCTAGCCTTAACTTGCAAAAGTGCTAAATCAACTTCGGGAAAGCTTTGCAGTAACTGAGCTTCCATAAGCCCTTGTTCAGGAAATACAACGGACAATGTAAGGGCGTCTTCTATTACATGAGCATTCGTAACAATTAGACCATCAGGTGAAATAGCAAAGCCTGTACCTTTACTTGAGCCTGTAGAAACCTCTACAATCGCTTTTTTATATGTTTGAATATCTTCTTGTTGCGATAACTGACTGGAGACCTTTATAAATTCGATAGCTGGAATGGAGTAAATTTGAAAAATAAGCGCAAACGTATTAAAAAATAGTACGAATGCCATAACCCACATCATCCATTTTATCATCGGTTTTTGTTTCTTAGTCTTTTTACCACTGAGGTGTCGTGCTCTTTCCTCAGCTAGCGCTTTTTGTTGCTCTGCAAGTACAAGTTCTATGAATTCCTCTTCTGTTAATTCTTCCTCTGTAGAGTGCTTATGTATGTCGCTCATGAATAGCTACCTCCTTACGTAAGAAAAAAGGCGCCAAGCAAGACGCCTGCTCAGTCATTTCATTCGATTTTTTGCAAAGTGGAAGTAATGGTAAATGATTCACCATTATTTGTTACCATTTCGTCTTTTGTATAGATTAATCCCACACCTTTAGCAAAATATTTAAAGGTCGTCATATTGTCCTTTGTTTTCTTCAGCTCAATGACATCGTGAAAAGTAGTTAAGCCCGTTGTTATTGTGGCTGTAGTCGAAAGAATTTCCCAACCATCGAAACGGCTTCCAACCTCTAATGGCAGATGTAAAATGGTTTCAATAACTGGTAATGTTGCTATTTCTTGTATTGTTGGCAATATTGGCGTTTCATCGACTGCTTCCATATAAACAAGTTCTACAGCAGACTTCGTAATCCGATAGACCTTTAATAATGTGACACCACCGTTATTTTCTAATTGTGCTATTGTCATATCATCAATATAGGTTGTTTGAAGTGTGTAACTAGCAAACTCGTTCCCTTCCCCTTGAAAATAAGCCGTTGTTCCATCTGGTGGGAAATAGGTAGTGAGAAGACTACTAAATGGTCGATTCGTTGCTTGTTCTTTAACATTTTGTTCATCAGATTTAGTCGAATGGCTAGACTGTGGGTTTGTAGTCGGACTCGTTGTACAGCCGACAAGTATTATTGCTAGAGAAAATAAGAAAAAGATTCGAATATTATCAAACTCCTTTAGCAATTTTCTTTAAGTATACGTGAAGGAGTGCCTATATACGAATATTAAGTGAACCAACTTTCTAACAACAAAATGCGTTTATTTGTTGCATCCACTTTCACACGTAAGCCGATTGGCAATGGGTGCAGTGGATGTGTGTGACAACAATCTACCTCAGCCAAGATTGGTATAGGGTTCCCGTCCAGCAGTTCTACTAAAACATCATAAGGTTTTCGACCAGTTCCTTCATCATCATACTGCTCATGCTTGCCTAAAATAATCGCTGCAATTTTGTCGAAGTAGCCATGTAACTTTAACATAGCAAAGTTTTTTTCCACGACAGCAATTGTTTTGGATGTATCTTCTAATAATAAAATATCGCCTTCTTGAATTTGCGGGAAGTAGGGGGTTCCTATAAAACCATACATCGTATTAATATTACCTCCGATTAATCGACCTTCGGCACTCCCTCGTTGAACAGTTATCCAAGAATTATCGTGTTGCGTTTTTTCTGCTGTTTTTTCAAGCCAATTAACTCGGTCATCTGTCCAAATAGGGGGAATCGATACTTCATAAGGAATAGGTATAGTTTGCATAAAGAGATCGATGAAATATTGTTCTGTGTAATTCACAAATGGTGGGAATTCACCAAATGTAGATGCAACAGAAGGGCCATAAAATACTGGCACGTCGGTTTTAGCATAGATGGCAAGGAGAATGGCCGTTACATCCGATAAACCAACTAGTATTTTGGGGGATTGTTGAATCGCTTCATAATCTATATAAGGCAACATACTATTGGCATTTGTGCCGCCCATTGTAGGCAAAATCATTTTCACTGTAGGGTCATGTAATAGTTCATTGAGCTCCTGTGCACGTTCCTTAGGTGAACCAGAACGATAAATATCATTTGTGCCAGTTAATGAACCTTCTTTAATTGAAAAGCCAAGTGCTTGTAATCGTGCCTTACCTCGCTCATATCGAGCATGAGCAATAACGGAAGCTGGTTTGGAAGGCGAGTAAATGCCAATTGTATCGCCTTTTTGTAATGGGGAAAACATAAAATACCTCTTTCTATTAGTTTAAGTTGTAGCCCATTATACATCATTTAACAAAAATATGGGCAAAGTCTTTAACTTGAGGAAAGAGAGGTAAAAATCAACTGAAATTTAGAACAAGCGTAGTAAAGTTGAACACAAATAATATTTTTATGTAAACTAATAGCGCAAACTTGCGATACAGTTAGGATTTTACTATGATAATAAAGAGTTAAAATTTGGGGGGCGATAATATGTATCGACATGTAGATGATTTTTTAAGCGAATGGACGGTTGCAGCGGAAGGTACTGCTAAAGTGCTGAAAGCAATGTCAGATGAATCACTAGGTCAAAGCATTGTTGAAGGTCACAATACTCTTGGTTGGTTAGGTTGGCATTTAGTTGGCGCTGCAGGCTATTTTAGTTATTTAGCAGGTTTAAAGGTACCTATGATTCGACAAGAAGATCCTATTCCAGCATCAGCAGGTGAAATTGCTGCGACATATGAAAAGACAGCTACAAGTATTAAAGAAGAAGCGGCTAAGCTGTCAAATGAAGATTTACTGGAGGAAGTAAATGGTTTTAACGGACCGATTACTCGAGGCGCATTATTACGTGCACTAATTGACCACCAAACACATCATCGTGGTCAAATGACAGTATTATTACGTCAAGCTGGCTTACCAGTTCCAGGTGTACTTGGACCAACAAAAGAAATGCAAAAATAGCAACAGACAGCAAATACGAAAAGTATTTGCTGTTTTTTCATTCTACTTAGAAAAAAGCTCCCCCGAGTGAACGGGGGAGCTTAATTTACGATTGGATTAGTTTAAGCCTTGGCTATCTTTCCACTCTAAAAACTCATCATATGTTAATTGTTTGTCTAAAATTGAACCATCTTCACGGATTTCAATGACACGGTTTGCAATTGTTTGAATGAACTGATGGTCATGAGATGTGAAAATCATGGCACCTTTAAAGCGGATTAAGCCTTCATTTAGTGCTTGGATTGATTCAAGATCAAGGTGGTTTGTTGGCTCATCTAGTAAAATGACGTTGGCTGTTGCTAGCATCATTTTTGAAAGCATACAACGCACTTTTTCTCCCCCAGATAATACAGAAGGAGATTTTTTCACTTCTTCACCAGAGAATAGCATACGACCTAAGAAACCACGTAGGAAGCTTTCTGTTTCATCGTCAGGTGAATATTGACGTAGCCATTCTACTAAAGACTTTTCTGAACCTTCAAAGTATTTATCGTGATCGTTTTCGAAATAGCTTTGAGATGTTGTAACACCCCATTTAAATGTACCAGCATCAGCTTCTTTATCTTCCATTAAGATATCAAGAAGAGCTGTTTTAGCCATTGGGCTACCAAGTAAAACGATTTTATCATCTTTATTCATTGAGAAACGAATGTCTTTAAATAAAGTTTGACCATCTTGACTTGCTGTAAGACCATCAACTGTTAATACATCATTACCGATTTCGCGGCCGATTTGGAAGTTGATGAATGGATATTTACGGCTAGAAGGTTTAATGTCATCAAGCTCGATTTTATCCAACATTTTTTTACGTGATGTTGCTTGTTTTGACTTTGATGCATTGGCAGAGAAACGAGCGATAAACGCTTGTAATTCTTTAATTTTTTCTTCTTTTTTAGAATTTTGGTCTTGCGCCATTTTTTGTGCTAATTGAGAAGATTCATACCAGAAATCATAGTTCCCTACATATAATTGGATTTTTGAGAAATCAAGATCCGCAATATGTGTACATACTTTGTTTAAGAAGTGACGGTCATGGGATACGACGATAACTGTATTTTCAAAGTTAATTAGGAATTCTTCTAACCATTGAATTGCTTTTAAGTCAAGGTGGTTGGTAGGCTCATCCAGTAATAGTACATCTGGTTGACCGAATAATGCTTGTGCTAATAATACTTTGACTTTGTCAGAACCTTCAAGATCACCCATTAACATGTAGTGAAGATCATCTGAGATGCCTAAACCGTTTAATAATGTTGCAGCTTCTGATTCTGCTTCCCAACCGTTTAGCTCTGCAAATTCACCTTCTAATTCAGCAGCACGCATGCCATCTTCATCAGAGAAATCTTCTTTTGCATAAATTGCATCTTTTTCATTTTTTACGTCATATAGGCGTTTGTTACCCATAATCACCGTATCAAGCACTGTATGCTCATCGTATTCGAAGTGATTTTGTTTAAGGACAGATAAGCGTTCGTCCTTACCCATTGATACATTACCTTCTTGTGCTTCAATTTCACCAGAAAGTATTTTTAGGAATGTTGATTTTCCTGCACCGTTTGCCCCGATTAAACCGTAGCAATTACCTGGTGTGAATTTTATATTTACGTCTTCAAATAGTTTACGATCGCCATAGCGAAGACCTACATTACTTACTTGAATCATGCAAGTTCCTCCTTTTTTCACAATGGCTCTAGTATATCATGAAATATGTTCCATAGTCTATAAACATTATGACATCAACGTTTACCGCTCATAGTTCAGTACTATATAGCACAATTAATAGTACAAATTACTTGTTTTTCATTGAATAAAGATACAATTAATCACTTTTTAAGAAAATATATAGATGTAGTTGACTTTCAAGATTGGATAATATAGAATATTCCAAAATCAATAGTTGTTAAATTCTATGAAAAAGAAAGTAGTTCATTTTGTGCTGCAAAGCGAATTAGGGATGGTGTGAGCCTAATGCAGTCTATTTGAATGAAACGCACTTTGGAGAAATTTCCCGAAATATAAGTAGGGAATATCGGGGAGTCACCTCGTTATCAACAGAAAGTGGTCATAATTTTGGCAACTAGAGTGGTACCACGGGAATCTATGCTCTCGTCTCTTAATTGAGACGAGGGCTTTTTTTTATATAAAAGGGGGAATAAGTACATGAATTTACAAATTGCAAAAAGTATTGCTAGTGCGTTAAATAATCAAGTGGAAGTAGAAGAGATTGAAAAATTACTTGAAAAACCTAAACATGTAGACCTTGGTGATTTTTCATTACCATGTTTTAAACTGGCTAAAAAGCTCGGGCAATCTCCTCAACTAATTGCATCTAATATTCAAAAAAACTTAACGTGTGATGTGATTCAGTCGATTGAAATAGTCGGCGGATATGTCAATTTATTTTTAAATCAACACATCATTACACAACAAGTATTAAAGCAAATTTTGAAAGAGCAACATTTATATGGCACAAGTTTAACGAGAAAAGGGAATGTTGTGTTCGATTTTTCTTCTCCTAATATTGCGAAGCCCTTTTCCATGGGGCATCTACGTTCAACTGTTATTGGTAATGCACTCGCCAATATCGCTGAGAAAAATGGCTATAACGCTATTCGTATTAATCATTTAGGTGATTGGGGAACACAGTTTGGAAAATTAATTGTTGCGTATAAACGATGGGGACATCAGCAAACAATTGAAGCTGCACCAATTGAGGAATTATTGAAAATCTATGTAAAGTTTCATGAAGAGGCAGAGCGAGATACTACTTTAATTGAGCAAGCGCGTGTTGCATTTAAAGCGTTAGAGGATAAGGACGAAGAAGCACTTGCGCTTTGGCATTGGTTTAGAGAAGTATCGTTAGAAGAATTCAAAACACTATATCAGCTTCTTGGCATTCAATTTGATGCATATGATGGTGAAGCTTTCTATAATGATAAAATGCACACGGTAGTAAATGAATTACAAGAAAAAGGATTACTTACACTTTCTGAAGGTGCATATGTAGTTGAATTAGAGAAAGAGGAAATGCCTCCTTGTATTATTACTAAAACAGACGGTGCTACACTATATGCTACGCGTGATTTAGCAGCAGCTTTTTATCGTATTCAACAGTATCATCCTGAAAAAATAGTTTATGTTGTAGGACATGAACAAACGCTTCATTTCAAGCAGTTATTTAATGTAGTGGAGAAAATGGGTTACGATTGGGCAAGTAATTTATGTCATGTAGCTTTTGGGATGATTCTAAAAGAGGGCAAAAAAATGTCAACGCGTAAAGGCAAGATTGTGTTACTCAATGATGTGTTGACTGAAGCAATTGCTACAGCAAAACAAAATATTGAAATGAAAAATCCTAATTTACAAAATAAAGAAGAAGTAGCGAAGCAAGTTGGTGTCGGTGCTGTGATTTTCAACGACTTAAAAAATTATCGCTTACATGATATTGAGTTTTCAATCGAGCAAATGATGCAATTTGAAGGTGAGACAGGACCCTATATTCAATACACATATGCTCGTATTTTTTCTATTTTAGAAAAAGCGAATGGGCAACTGGGGGAGATGACTTATCAACCAGTAGGCGTGCAGGCATGGCCAGTCATTCTATTACTAGAACAATATCCTCGCGTTATTACTATTGCTTATGAACAAGCTGATCCGTCAGTAGTTGCTAAATATGCTTTACAATTAGCACGATCGTTCAATAAATATTATGCAACTAATAAGATATTATCGAATGATGATGGACAAAGTTCTCGTTTAGCTTTATGTCATTGTGTAGCAATGATTCTAGAAGATTCGTTAGCTCTTCTAGGCATTAACGCTCCTAAAAATATGTAATGTCTGATTTAAGCAATTTAATGAGGAATTCCTGGAAATATTGACGTTATGTAGAAAAAATGGTAAAAATAAATATAAGAAATCAAATGTCTGACAACGATAGTAGTAAATCAAGTGCAGGTTGAATGACGAATAATGAAATTGGCATGAAGAAAGGTATTAAATGTTATGAATAATAAACAATGGACGGCTTCAATAGTATTCGCTGTTGTTAGTATATTTTTCGTTGCCCTCAATATGCGCCCTGCTGTAACGGGCATTGGCCCCTTGTTTAATGTATTAATGGAGTCGCTACAAGTATCCAATACACAAATGAGTCTACTAACATCCATTCCAGTGTTCTGTATGGGACTGTTTGCACCAGTGGCTGTCCCGTTACAAAAACGTCTTGGTACGAAGTCTGCTATTGCATTGCTTTTAGCCCTGCTTGTATTTGCTAATGGATTACGGTTGTTAAAAGAAAGCTATGCATTGCTAGTCGTGACAAGTTTTATAGCAGGGTTTGCTATTGCCATTATCGGTCCGATGTTAAATGCATTTATTAAAGAAAAATTCCCGAGTCGCTTTACTACAGTTGTTGGGGTATATTCTTTTGGTATTGGAACAGGTGCCACATTAAGCGCGGCATTAACAGTATCATTTTACAATGGCTATCATCAAAATTGGACAGTTGCACTTGGTAGTTGGTCAGTGCTTGCAGTAATTGCTCTTATGATTTGGTTGCTTGTTATCCAAAACAAACAAGGTCATCAGTCTGTACAAGGAGAATATCCTAAAAAGGAAACTGCACGTAATCCGTGGAAAAACGGTCGAGCGTGGACGATTTTACTTTATTTTGGTCTGCAAACATCGCTCTTTTTCTCTATGATGTCATGGTTAACACCAATGCTACAAGATAAAGGCTTCTCACTTGTGGCTGCTAGTTCGATGCTTACATTTCTATCTATTGTACAAATGATCGGAAATATTGTCGTACCGATGCTAATGGAAAAATGGCGAAGTCGTATTCGTTGGCTTTTAACATTAGCCATTATGGGGGTCATTGGCTTTGCATTATTATGGGTAGCAACAGGATTAATGTTATGGGTGGCTGTCTTCATTATAGGGGTAGTACTTAGCGGATTGTTTCCTATCGGATTATTATTACCGTTGGATGAAGCACGGAATAATGAAGAAGCAAACAGTTGGTCATCGATGGTAATGTCAGGTGGATTTATGATGAGCGCTATTATTCCAACATTAATCGGTTATTGCTATGATTTAACGGGCAATCATTCGTTTACCTATGCAATATTTTTAGTTTTAATGATAGGTATTATAGGTACATCACTCGTATTAAAGAAAAAATAAATACATGACGGGCATGCTTGAATAATAGGGCATGTCTTTTTTTATTGAATTCACTACTGTATCTTTAAAACAAAGTTTAACCGTTTTGAAAAAAGTAGTACCGTTTATAAAAAAGATGAACTATTTTTTAGAACTTTGAATGATAATTTATAAAAGTTTGAACAAAAATCCTGTTATATGCAGGATTTTTCCTTATTCAGCAATCGGGCCAGATTGTTACAGAACTCCTTCATGTATCCAAGTAATCATGTTGTAAGGAACGAACAGCTAGTTCTAAGACAATGAGTTTATGTAATGCGGAACGATCTAAAAGATTATTGCTTAATTATTTTTCCAGGTGATTGAGCGACGTGGATGTATACCATGTGTTTGGAGAAACAAATGTAAAAATGATTGTATCTAAAAAATAAAAAACAGGTAGCAAAGAATTATTCTGCTACCTGTTTTTTATTGAATTTACGAAGTAATGTAGCGCCGCCTGCGCCAAGTAAGGCGGTATTGAACCAAAAGATAAGGAAGAAGCCTAGGAAATAGAGACTTCCGAAAATAATCGGCACTGAAAATTGTACGGCTTTGTTGACGGTTAGGCGAATGCCGAGTACTTCACCGGAATGTCCAGCAGGTGAGTAGTCGTAAGCCATGACAATCGAGAGTGGTTGGCAGCAACCTAGTCCGAGTCCCATGACGAAACTAATGATAGCGAGTAGCCAAATTGTTTCGGTAAAAGGTAGGGCGAAAAAAGCAACAGCAGCAATGCTGAGGCAACCGCCAATGATGTGCTCTGGACGATAATTTTTTTGCAGTGGCCGCATAACGAGACGACTAATAATAAAGGCCAGCGCATTCAATGAAACGAGCATACCGATTACAGTTGCTGAAATGCCAAGTGAGTCGATATAAATTGGAAAATAAAATTCGAATAGTCCAACACCTGTTAAAATAATGCCACTCGTGACAAACACAGTACGTAGCTGCAGATTGAGCAGGAGCTGTAAAAAGCTTTTACTCACAACGTTTTGACTCGCATCTGGACGACTAATTTGTAATTGAATCCATATAAAGAATATACCTGGAATCGCTGCAAAAATCGCCATCACTAAAAAGGACGTTTCATAGGTAAAGGCATCAATCGTAATACCGACGATAAGGGGACCGATTAGATTAGCAATTGAAACGCCTAAAGTATAGCTGGCGTAATTTTGACCACGATTATTGCTTGTTGATAACATACCGACTAAGTTTTGGCTACTGACGACGGTAATGATTTGGAAAAAGCCGAATAATAGTTGGACAATTAATAGGGCGACAATACTTTTTGGAATAAAGTATATGGCAGCAAGCGATGTGGAACTGCCGAGCATGCCGACGATTAGTAGAAGTCGAATAGAAATTTTATCAGATAGGCGACCAACGATGGATGCGAATAGCATCGGCATAACGGAGCCAGCTGCGCTTATGATTCCGAGCATTGTTGGTGAAGCCTGCAAATGTAAACCATAAAGCGGCATAAGTAAAATATTGCCTTTTAAAGCGATTTGGAAAAGTAATGTTAGAAAAACAATGAATTTAAACGGCATGTAAACACTTCCATATAACAATTTTGTTTAACAATCTGATTTTTTAAAATTGTATCATATTATGTAAATAAGTTAAACAGAGTATTTATTTCACTTAATATTGATAAATATAGATTGAAAGAGAGGAATAAGTGTTCTAATAAAAAATAACTAAATAAAATTTTCTGAAAATTATTGACACTTTTTGATAATTATTTATATAATTGTTTACAAGATTGTTTAACAATAATGAAAGGTGGTTATCGAATGACTGGAAATTTTGTAGAGCATAGTGATGATATTGTACATATCGGACACGTGGAGTTATTTACTCCTGTGCTGGAAGAAAGCGTTAAGTTTTTCTATGAAAGCATTGGACTAGAAATTGTTAAACGAACAAATGAAAAGGCTTACTTACGATGCTGGAATGATTATGAGCAATATTCGATTGTGTTAACACAGGCGGATGAGCCAGGTGTAGGACACACTGCTTTCCGTACTAAAAGTCCAAAGGCTTTAGAGCGTCGCGTACAGGTGATTGAGGAGGCGGGTATTAAGGGCGCATGGATTGAGGGTGATTTTGGCCATGGTCGTGCTTATCAGTACCGTGGTTTAGATGGTCATTTAATGGAGCTATATTTTGACACTGAAAAATATGTAGCGCCTGAAGCGCTAAAGCCAACCCTAAAAAATCAGCATCAGAAGTTTATGGGGCGTGGAGCAGCCGTAAAAAATTTAGATCATATTAATTTTCTAAGTTCAAACCCAGATGTAGATGGCGATTTTGCGGAGCAGGTGCTAGGCATGCGTTTAACAGAGCAAATTCGCTTAGATAATGGAAAGCGAGGTGCGGTTTGGTATCGTACCAATGCAAAATCATATGAGCTTGTCTATTCACATGATGCAACAGGAACAAAAGGACGTTTCCATCATTTAGCGTTTGCGGTGGAACACTTTGATGCGATTGCGCGTGCGGCAAATTTATTTGTAGACCAAGGTGTGCATATCGAGTTCGCACCGAGTAAGCATGCCATCAACCAAACGTATTTCTTATACGTGTATGAACCGGGTGGTAACCGTATTGAGATTTGTGCAGGCGGCTATTTAGTACTAGATCCAGAATTTGAGCCAATTACATGGACGGAAGAGGATCGTAAACGTGGTCAAGCATGGGGCAATAAAACAATTGAGTCGTTCCACACTTATGGCACGCCAATTGTTAAATAAACAATCAAGTAGACACATGGAGGTAATGGATATGATTGATAGCAAGACAAATGTTTTAGTAGTAAGTGCACACGCAGCGGACTTTGTTTGGCGTTGTGGTGGGGCGATTGCGAAGTATGTGAAAAATGGGGCAAATGTACACTTGGTTATTTTAAGTTACGGTGCACGAGGAGAGTCGAATGATCTTTGGAATGTAGAAGGTCAAACTCTTGAAAATGTTAAAGAGACGCGTAAAGGTGAACTGTTAGCAGCAGTAAAATGCTTAGGTTTATCTGAAGATAAAGTCGATATTTGGGATTACCAAGATTATCACATGGATATTACGGAAGAGCGGATGGAACAACTTACTCGTAAAATTCGCGAGGTACAGCCGCATATTATTATTTCACATGGTCCACGAGATGCGTTTAACCCAGACCATGAGGCAGTATCGAAGTTTGTGTTTGATGCTGCTGTGTTATCGACGTCTAACGGTGTACGTTTAGAAGGGACAAAAACATGTAAACAGGCGAAGTTATTCGGCTTTGAGCCACATCAATCGGAAATTTCTTCATTTAATCCAGATGTAATTTTAGATATTACGGATGTGTATGAGCAGAAGAAAGAGGCGATGGCGTGCTTTAAAGCACAAGGGCATTTAATTAGCTACTACGGCTATAAGGCAGAGCTTCGTGGTAACCATGCTCGTCGTTGTTCTGGTAATAACAGCTATAAGCAAGCGGAAGCCTTTTCTCGCTTCTTCCCGCTAGTTGGAGAGGAGCTACTGTAAATGGAAAAGTATGTTGTACGGAATATTGAACGTCCATCAAAGGCAATTTTAGATGCTTACAATAAGCTCGATGTGTCGACAGTGTATGAGGCGCAAGGCAAACAAGGTATTTTAGATCCAGAGTTAAAGCCGATTTTAAAAAATACGATGATTGTTGGACCGGCAGTTACAGTCGTTTGTCCAGCAGGCGATAATTTGATGATTCATGCAGCCATTGAAGTTGTAAAACCAGGAGATATCGTTGTTATTACGACAGAAGGTAATAATGTCATAGGCATGGTTGGTGAATTGATTGTAACAGCACTCATGAAAAAGGGTGCAAAAGGAATAATCATGGATTCCGGTATTCGCGATGTACGTCAAATTCGCGATATGGGCTTCCCAATTTGGACGCGCGAAGTGTTATCCCAAGGAGCTCAAAAGGGACGTGGGGGCTGGGTAAATGCTCCGGCAGTGTGTGCGGGCATATTGATTCATCCAGGTGATTTAATCATGGCGGATGATGATGGCGTTGTGGTGGTGAAAAAAGAGGATTTCGAGTCATCACTAAAGCTGTCACAAGCACGTGTAGCGAAGGAAGCTGGCACAATCGAGAAAATCGAAAGCGGCCAAATTAGCTTAGATTTTTATAATTTACGACCAGTGCTAGCGTCAGAAGGTGTTGTCTATTACGAAACAGAGGAAGAACGTCTAGCTGCGAAAGAAGGTGTCGCAAATGGCGAAGCGTGAAGTGTTACACATTAAGGGCTCGAAGCATGACAATCCGATTCCAGTTGCTGTGAAGATCGGAAATATGGTCTATACATCAGCGATTATTGGATCTGATCCGGAGACAGGTATTGTGCCAGACGATGTCGATCAGGAAATTCGTAATTTATTTTACTACTTAGAGGAAATTATGAAGGCTGCTGGCGGTACGACAGATGATATTGCGCATTTAAGCGTTAATATGGTGGACCGCAAGTATAAGGACAATGTCAATATTGAGTGGCTGAAAATGTTCCCAAACGAAAATAATCGACCTGCACGCCATACAACAGAGAAAAGCTTAAAAAAGGGACTGCGTGTGCAATTTGAAATGTCGGCAGTATTGTAATAGGAGTTGTAGATAGTCTTTATCGTGGATGGAAAAGTCAATTTATCTTAAATTTTGCAAGTGTACAAAACAAGGGGGTTAATGTATGAAAAAGTGTTTATTCATGTTAATGCTAGCAATGTTAACAGTTGTTTTAGCAGCATGTGGTGGTAGCTCGGCAGAAGGAGAAGCAACGGGGAACAATGCTGGTGACACAGCAGATGATTCTGCTAAAACATATACGTTTAAGCTAGGCCACGAAGCTGCAGAATCGCATATTAAATTCGACGTAGCTGAAAAGTTTGCAAAAGATCTTGAAGCTAATTCAAACGGACGTATGAAGGTTGATATTTACCCAGCGAACCAGCTAGGTAAAGAGAACGATATGCAACAGCAAGTAGAGTCAGGTACATTAGACTTTGCGATTTTAAGTAATGGTACAATATCAAGCATTTCCGAATCAATTAACGGCTGGTTCATGCCATTCTTGTTCGATGATTTATCTGAGGCAGCTGCAGCGGCTTCAAGTGAGCCCGCAAAGCAAATGATGACAGATTTAGAAACGAAAAACATGATAGGCTACGGTGTATTCTTTGCAGGTCAACGTCATATTTTATCGAGCAAGCCTTTAGCAACATTAGCAGATTTCAAAGGTTTAAAAATTCGTATTCCTGGTAGCCCAGTATTCGAATCTTATTACAAAGAAGTAGGTGCTGGTCCGGTGTCTATGCCGCTTCCAGAAGTTTACACATCTCTTTCAACGGGTGTAATTGATGCAGTTGATACAGACTTCAACGCAGCAGTATCTCAAAAATTCTATGAGTCAGCAGACATTTTAACGCTTTCTGGACACATCGTGTTCCCAGAGGTTGTTATTGGTTCAAAAAAGTTAATCGATGGTTTAAGTGAAGAAGATAAGAAAACCGTTGCCGATACTTGGGCTGCTGCTATTGATTGGGGCGTAACTGAAGGTATCGCGAAAAACGAGCAATTATTAAAGGATCTAGAAGCTGCTGGTGTAACTGTAAATGAATTAGCGAATGTTGATGAGTTCAAAGATTTAAGCCAAAAAGTTTACGATCAGTATTCTTCAAACGCTACAATCAAAGCGTTTATCGAAGCGAACCAATAACGTTTGACTCATACTTGCAAAACGGTAAGTATGACGGGTAGCTTAAGCAAAGCCCACGCTTTTGTTGCGTCATCGGGATTTATGTGTGTAGGGCGGTAGGAGACAATTCCTACTGCCCTATTTTAAACAGTTTTAGTGGAGCACGCTAAAAAGGGGGATTTAACATGAAATTTATGACACTAGTAAGCGATACGTTATATAAATTCGAGAAACTATTGTCGGTCATTTTAATGTCAGTCATGCTGGGAAGTATTGCTTTAGGTGTTGCATTTCGTTATATCGTAGATAGTCCATTAACGTGGACAGACGAATTAGCGGTGTATATGTTAATTTGGTTAACGTTTGTAGGGGGTAGTATGAGTGTGAAAACAGGGCGTGCAGCTTCATTAGATTTAGTGTTTGATCGCATGAATTTATTATGGAAGCGAATCTTTTTAATAGTTGGTTATTTGAGTTTAGTTGTCTTCGCGATTATTATTGAGTATGTAGCAATTCAATGGATATCGAATCCTTCCGTAAAAACATCGTTATCACCAGGCTTGAAAATTTCGATGTTTTTGCCATATATGGCGGTACCATTCGGCATTCTATGCTTACTTGTACATGCTATCAATCACTTAATTCAGGCCTTTACATACAGAGAAATAGAGTCAGTTAAGCTCAAAGGGGGCGATGAATAATGACATTAGCCCTTATTATTTTCTTAGTATTATTAGTCATTAAAGTACCTATCGCACTTATTTTAGGGATTATTTCACTCGTCTATATTTTTTCAACTGGACAAACGCTGTTGTTGAATAATATTTCTCAACAATTGTTCTCTGGGGTACAAAGCTTTAGCTTACTAGCGATTCCACTATTCATGTTAGCGGGTGAATTGATGAACGCGTCAGGAATTACGGTGCGTTTAATTGATTTTGCGAAAAAAGCAGTAGGTCACTTTAAAGGTGGTTTAGCGTATGTAAATGTTATTGGGAACACATTTTTAGCATCAATCATCGGTTCAGCAACAGCACAAACAGCGATGATGAGTAAAATTATGGTGCCGGAAATGGAAAAGGCGGGCTATAAGCGTGAATTTGCAGCAGCAACAACTGCTTCTGCTGCACTTATGGGGCCAATCATTCCGCCATCAATGCTTTTCATTATCTATGCAGTGGGTGCGAATGTATCTGTTAATGATATGTTTATGGCAGGTATCTTACCCGGAATATTATTGGCCTTTTCGTTCATTATTTTAATTATCATTTTAGGTATTAAAAATGACTATCCACGTTCAGAAAAAGCAGCGTTTATGGAAGTGATGAAATCATTCGTGCGTATTATTCCGGCATTATTAGTTCCCGCTTCTATCATCGTAGGTACTTTATCGGGTGTTTTTACAGCGACAGAATCAGCAGGTGTTGCGTGTGTCATGGCGATTTTAGTCGGTAAGTTTTTCTATAAAGAACTGGATTTCAAAGAGTTTCCTTCACTGCTTGTTAATGCGACAATTGCAACAGCAGTTGTAACGCTATTAATGTCAACAGCGAGTGTGTTTGGGTGGATTTTGGCGTTTGAACGAATTCCTCAAACAATTGTTGAAATTATGGGAGGAATTTCATCTAATCCCCTTGTATTCTTATTATTAGTGAATTTATTCTTATTAATAACAGGTGTTTTCTTAGATGAGTTAGCAGTAATGGTTATTTTACTGCCGATTTTTATGCCGTTAGTTCATAGTTTCGGTATCAATCCAGTGCATTTCGGTGTTATGCTATGTTTAAATGCAACAATCGGTTTATTAACACCTCCAGTAGGTGCAGGACTGTTCATTGCCTCGAGCGTCGGGAATGTAAAGATGGAAAAGCTTATCAAGGCTGTTATACCGTTTTTATTTGTTTCATTAATTGTGCTTATAATGGTGACTTATATTCCATTTTTAACAACATGGCTACCAGAGTTGATGACAAAAAAGTGAAGTGTTTGAAGGTGTCACTGTAAAAAGTTACGGTTTGATCGTGCGATTTTGAAATGAGGGATTTATATGAAGCGACCAGCTGAGATTGCATATGATTTTATTAAAGAGAGAATTTTGGATGGGGTTTATTACCCTTCTCAAAAATTAATTGAAAATGATTTGTCGCTTGAAATAGGCGTTAGTAGAAATACGGTGAAAAAGGCGCTGCTTAAGCTTGAACAGGAAAATCTTATCGTAATGGAGAATAATAAAGGCGCAACGATTAAAGCGTTTACGTTAGATGAAATAAGCAATTATTTAAAAATTCGCGAGGTTCTTGAAGGGCTAATTACTGCAGATGCGGCAGCTAATATTACGGATGTACATGTTGTGGAGCTGGAGAAGATTCTAGAACAGATGCGCAGTGATTTAGCATTGAAAAACTTTGATGCTTATTCGCAAGGCAATTTGAAGTTCCACGAAATCATTTATAAAGCGTCTAATAATCAGCAGGCTGTGGACCTGGTGAAAATTATTAAGCAGCAGCTAAAGCGCCTGCAGTTTAAAACAATTTTAGTGCCAGGGCGTAATGAGGATTCATTCAAGGAGCATAGCGATATTTTAAGTGCGCTGCGGAATCGTGAGGTCGAGCTGTCTGAGTTTCTCATGAAAAAGCATGTAAGGAACGTTCGTGAAACCATTTTAAAAAATTATAGTGTGTTGATTTAAGAGAGGAGCTAGGTTATTGAATCCTAGCTTCAGACTGTAGACAAACTCAAAATTTCGAGTTGAACTGCCAAAGGGATTCCTCTTATTTATTGTAAAATAAGGGTTTGTGAGGTATTTTTGCTCAAACTTTATTGCAAAGCAACAACTACATGTTAATTGAAAAGGCAGTAACGGTAAGGATTTGACCTTTAACGTTACTGCCTTTTGTTGATTTTAAGTTTAGTAAATATATATAAGTATGAAATTTTAAAAAAAGGTTGTTAAATCGAATCAAAATTGTCCTTTAGATAGCGTTAGAAGGTTAGCTAACTCTAGCAATAAAAAAATATAGGAGGAATAAAATGATGAGATGTAGTAAAAGTTATGTTGAAACTGGAGCAAGTGAACCAGTTATATATACTTGCGTGGCTAAGGACAGTAAAAATGTTTATGTGACATTAGAGGGTGTAAAAGGCGAGACGTGGCCGTTCCAAGGATATGTTAAATTCTAATTACAACGTGAAGCGGACAACGCAGATGTTTGGTTAGATGTGTCAACCAAAAAGGTGGTTACTGGGCAAATTCAACAACTGCGAAAAAAATTTTATATTTAGCAACATTGGATATATAGGAAAAGTTATGTTGGTTACAGCAGAATTTTATGCAAATAGCAACTATACTAGAAAACTCAAATCATCCGCCTCACATATGTTTGTGCGATAATCGTAAATTTATTGTTTATACAAGGAATAGGAGTCTGTCGTTTAGGCGGGAGACTTCTGTTTTGTGTTGAAAATTAGGAGACGATATGATAATTTTGGGGTAATTATTAATTAATAAAGAAAGGTGGCAAAAAATGAAGTTGATTCATGTTTTAGCTATAGTTGTTTTAACGGCGTTCCTGAGTATAAGTGGTACTTTTTTGATTATGAAAAAGAACTATGAAAACGAAGTTTCTAAAAGTGCCGCGATTCAATTAGAAAACAGTCAATCAATTTCAAACGTAGATGATGAGGAAGAGTTTGTATCAACAGTGGATATCAATTTTGGTTGGGAGAGCCCTACGTATTCCAAAATGCTTGATGAATGGAAAAGTGGAGATGAACCCTTTATTGATAACCTAGTGCAAGAGATTATTCAACAAATGTCCCTTCAAAAGATAATTGTTGATGAGAAAGAATCATCCATTAGGATTACCCCCAAAAGAATTAACACATTGCTGCAAATAGTAAAGGAAAATAAAGATAGATTCGAACATAGTGATAAATATTTAGAAATATTAAATCGTTGGAATCAGGGTGACTTTTCAACGGTAGATCAAGACCATAATGATATGTGGTTTATTCAAGGGACTAAACAAGGTGGTATCGCCACTGGAATTGCTTCAAAAGAACAAGAGCAAGACTACATTTTCCGAGTTTTTGGTATTCCAATAGAAAAACAGAATTAATTTCTGTTTGGCTAATAATGATACATCGTTATTAATACAGGCAAGCCCTAACACACTTTTCATGGTTGGGCTTGCCTTGTTATATTCCCATATATATGTGAATAATAAAAAGCCTTTACTAGTTGATAGGAGTGGAAGTCGCTCCGGCAGGAACAGCACGAGCTGAAATTCCATTTTTGAAGCGCAAGCCTCAAAAATAAGTTGAAGCCGTTCATGTGGAAAGGGAGTGTCTGGAAAGAAAATCATCAGTTTACTAAATTTTTACTATAATTATTACTTTAATCAAGAAATACGTAGTAAGTTGTTGCTATTAATTATTGATAATTTTTACTCTTTTTTAATCGTTAGTGTCTATAATGGATAAGATAATATAATAATATTATTATGTAAACTTGAAACGAATCAAAACCTTGTTTATGATAGAAAGGAAAGAAGATGAGAAAGAAAGTACTGGTGAATGTATGCGAAACAAAATGCTAATTGTTGGAGCGGCAACCTTCCTATTAACAGGCTGTGGTGATCAGTCCGTTGCAGAAATGTTTAACAAGGAAAAGGCTGAAGTGAAATCGGAAAAGCCTGTGGAGAAGCAGGAGGAAAAGCTTGTTCCAGAGGTAAAGGTTGTAGGAGAGAACGGTATTGGTGCGGGCATTATCGTGAAAAAAGAGCCAAAGATGCTCTATATTGTAACGAATGGAGCACTCGTATCCTCAAAGCCAACAGCACTTGTGCAATTTAGTAACGATAAGCTTGTAGAAGCTGAAGTACGTTATATGTCGACAGCCTATAATATAGCGGTACTACAAGTGAAGTATAACGCTACGGTCAACGTTCCAACAGTTTATAATGGGAATTTGGATAACCTAGCCGTGTATGTCGATGGCTTGCCACATACAATCAAAAAATATAATGACAAGGTAGCTGCGTATTATATAGATGGAGAGGAAGCATTACCACCTGGTAGCCCTGTAATGGAGGCAGAGAAAGGTCAAATCGTGGGCATTTATTTTAATCGACAGCAACAAGGTGTTTCACAACCATACATATTGCCATTGCAAGATATAGTACAGTTACTTGATGAATGGATTACAGACGGCATGAAGGCAAAAGATCGTTTGTCTCAATCAAAAAATCTATCTACGTATAGTGAAAACGGAGACAAAGAAGCAGTGCAACAAGCTATCGAAAAATATGGTAAGGATGTTTTTGCGTATAATGAGGACGAGGTAAAAATATTTATTGATACCTTCCATGAGCATCTAAAAGCAGCTGTTGCGATTAATGATGCAAGCGTAATGAAGACTGTTACAGGAGCAGAGGATTTACAGAGCACGCTTGATGACATGGTTGCCTATTATGCGTCTAAGCAAGCAAAAATTCATTTTTCTAATACGACTATTAAACGTATAGAGAAAGTTGGACAAAATATTGTTGTGCGTGCAAAAACAGAATATGTGCTGACTAATTCAGCGGGCCAGGAGGCACTGGCCAATTCCATCATGACATATGAAATTTTTAAAAATGCTCAAGGCGAGTATAAGTTAATTCGTCTAACAGCAGAGGAGTGAGAAATAATATGGAGCAAGCAAGACAAATGCTACAGCACCACTTTGGGTACGATTCGTTTCGCAACGGACAAGCCCAAATTATAGAGCAAACGTTAAGTGGACAGTCGAGCCTATGTGTCATGCCAACAGGTGGAGGAAAATCAATTTGTTATCAAATCCCTGCACTAATGCTTGATGGCTTAACGATTGTTATCTCACCGTTAATATCACTCATGCAGGATCAGGTAGAATCATTGCGAGCAGCCAATATACCTGCAGCCTATATTAATAGTACGCTATCGTCTCAAGAAGTAGATGAAACAATGCAGCTAGCGAGTGCAGGCTATTTAAAGCTTTTATATATTGCCCCTGAAAGATTAGAAAGTGCAACCTTTTTACAGGCGTTATCACAATTATACGTACCATTGTTAGCGGTCGATGAGGCGCACTGTATCTCACAATGGGGACATGATTTTAGACCAAGTTATCGTGCGATTCAAAAATTGTTTACACTATGGCCACAAAAACCAACTGTTCTCGCATTAACGGCTACTGCGACACCTGCCGTTTGCGAGGATATTCGTCAATTATTAACGATTGATGAAGAGGCAACACTTATTACTGGCTTTGAACGTGAAAACTTAGCTTTTACAGTATTGATCGGTGAAAATAAAGAACGATATATAAAAAATTATATTGAAAAAAATAAAAGTGAAGTAGGTATTATTTACGCTGCGACACGTAAATCAGTCGACGGTTTGTATGAAGTTCTCGCACGTGCAGGTGTGTCGGTAGCCAAATATCATGCAGGGCTATCAGAGGATATGCGCGTGTCTGAGCAGGAACGTTTTTTAAAGGATGAGGCACGTATTATGATTGCGACGAATGCGTTCGGTATGGGTATAGATAAAAGTAATGTGCGCTTCGTTATCCATTATCAAATGCCGCGCAATATGGAGAGCTACTATCAAGAAGCGGGGCGTGCAGGACGAGATGGACTGCCAAGTGCTTGTATATTGCTTTATGCTTCAGGAGATGTACAAACACAACGATTTTTAATTGAGCAAACACGTGATGAAACACGTATTGCACAGGAATTAGAGAAATTACAAACAATGGTTGATTATTGTCATACAGAAGGTTGCCTTCAAAATGCAATCTTAACGTATTTTGGAGAAGAAGCCGACGAACCGTGTAATCGATGCAGTAATTGTAATGATAGCCGTGAAGTAAAGGATGTCACAGTAGATGCACAAAAGGTTTTAGCTTGTGTCGTACGGATGGGGCAAAAATTCGGTAAAACGATGGTAGCACAAGTATTAATTGGCTCTAAAAACCAAAAAGTTCTTGAATTTGGGTTTTCCAAACTATCAACATACGGCATTTTAAAAGGTCAATCTTCAAAAGAGGTTTCAAATTTTATAGAGTTTTTAATTGCGGAAGGATTACTAGCAGTGAAGCACGGGACATTCCCAACGATTTATGTTTCAGAGGAAGGAAAGTCCGTACTGTTAGGCAGTCGAATAGTTATGCGAAAAGAAGCGATTACTGTTCGAGTACTTGCAGAAAATGACCCACTATTTGAACACTTACGATTATTACGTAAAGAGATTGCGGATGAAGAAAAGGTGCCACCATTTGTTGTGTTCTCTGATAAAACATTGCGTGAGCTATGTGATAAAAAGCCTTTAGAACTCGAAGGACTTAGACAAATAGGCGGTATCGGTGAAGTGAAATTTGAGAAATATGGTAAGCGTTTCTTTGAGGCAATGCAGTCATTTACCCTTACTTCTAAAATAAACGATTAAATGTAAAAATCCATTGTGTGAAAAACACAATGGATTTTTTGTTGTAAAGGGAAACTGTACCGTTACATAGATGCTTATTTCTTCCAATGGTCAGCAATAAATTCATCTCGCCCTGAAATTTCGCGATCTTGCTTATAATGCTCTGATTCCTTTTTATAATAATCTTGATGGTAATCTTCTGCAGGATAAAAGTGTTGAGCATCACGAATAATGGTTACAATAGGTTTATCGAAGCGCCCACTGTTTGCAAGTTTTTCTTTCGATGCCTCAGCAATTCTTTTTTGTTCTTCAGAATAAGTGAAAATTGCTGTGGAGTAGGATTCACCTCTGTCGTGAAATTGACCATAGGCATCTGTTGGATCAATTTGCATCCAATAAATATCTAGTAATTGTTCGTAGCTAAATATCGAAGAATCAAATTCGATTTCTACAACTTCTAAATGACCTGAGTCGCCCTTTTTAACATCTTCGTATGTTGGATTTTCTAAATGGCCACCCATATAGCCAGATGTGACTTTATGTATACCGTCCCACTCAACAAATGGCTTTACCATACACCAAAAACAGCCACCTGCAAATGTCGCTTTTTCAATCATGTTCATCATCCTTTCTTTCGTGAAAATATTATAGCATTATTTTACTCATAACTGGCAAATAGGGTGTAAAATAACGAATAGAGAGATGTGGATGAAGTTAGAAAGAAAAATGAAACTTTCCTTACTAGCAATCGTTACATTAACTATAAAAAAATAGAGGAGTTATATTGATATGGAAGAGCAAGAGTATACAAGACGCTCGCAACGACCGAAAAAACGTCGATTGCGTAAAGGGAGAGCATTGTTTACGTTCTTATTACTCTGCGTCATTGTAATTGCAGGATATAGCATTATGCAATATCGCAGTGGTTTACAATTAGCAACTGACACAAAGGTAGCACAAGAAGATTTTAATGGAGATCAAATAAATGGTGATATTGAAAACTATTTATTACTAGGAATTGATACACGTGGTGAAGAAAAATCACGAACAGATACAATGATGGTATTATCTTGGAATAAGAAAAACAATGATATCAAGCTTGTTTCATTTATGCGAGATATTTATGCAGACATTCCTGGTTACCAATCCTATAAACTAAATACCGCTTACTATTTAGGTGGCGTTCAACTGTTAAAAGATACATTAAGTAATATGTTTGGATTACCAATTCATCATTATGCACTTGTAGATTTTAAAAATTTTGAATCACTTGTTGATATTTTAGCACCGAATGGTGTGGAAATAGATGTAGAAAAAGATATGTCTGAAAAAATTGGCGTTACGCTAACTAAAGGTACACATAACCTTAATGGTCAAGAATTATTAGGCTATGCGCGGTTCCGTCATGATGCGGAAGGTGACTTTGGTCGTGTAGCACGCCAGCAAAAAGTAATTGAAGCATTAAAAAATGAAATAGTAGCACCCCAAAATGTATTGAACTTACCAAAATTCGTCGGTGCAGCCCAAGGCTATGTGACAACTGATTATTCGTCTGCAGGTGAAATACAACAAGTTTTAAAAATGGTGTCTAAAGGGAAAATATCAATAGAGAAAGCGACAGTACCAATTGAAGGCAGCTATGATTTCCAAAACTTTAGCCATGCAGGGTCAGCAATTGTTATTGATGAACAGAAAAATAAAGAGTTTTTAAGTAAATTTTTAGGGATTTCCTTAGAGTGATGTTTCGCAAAAGCCAACATTATCCTGTAAAATATAGGTGAGCGTTGGTGAGCATTTGGATTGGGGTGTGAATATGAAAGAACAAAGACCAAGAGAGCATTCAAACTTTTTTTCGACGAAGTTTATCCGCTTTTTAGGTGGTAAAAATTTATTATTTACGTTAATTATTTTATTATTACTCGCATGTGTGATTTTTATGTTTGGAAAAGTTTCCTTCATATTTACCCCGCTACAAGTATTATTCGAAGTTGTTATTTTACCAGGGGTGCTTGCCGTAATAGGATATTATTTATTACGACCATTATTAGGAATACTTGAAAAATGGCGTATCCCAAGAGCATGGGGCATCTTAATTTTATATATCGGTGTCATTGGCGTCATTACGTTACTCGTCGTGCTCGTTTATCCTTTTTTACGGGATCAATTTACGAATTTAGCACAAGAATTCCCTGTGTATTTTATGGCACTAACTCAAAATATTGTGGAATACTTGAATAACTCACGCGTAAATGAGTATTTAGCCAATATGGATTTTAACTATGAAAAAGTTGTGATGAATTTCACGACAGATATTATCGAAACAGTAAAAGATACTGCGGCAAATTTAGCCCAAGGTGTTGCTACAGGTATAACAGGATTTCTATCAACGTTAACGGGTATTATATTGTCGCTCGTTACAGTACCGTTTATTTTATTTTATTTACTGAAAGATGGAGAAAAACTACCGAGATTTGTCATGAAAATTTGCCCTCCGCGCATGCGCGACGGTTTACATGATGTTTTACACGATATGGACAAGCAAATTAGTTCTTACATACAAGGGCAAATTTTAGTTTCAATGTGTATCGGTGCAATGGTGACAATTGGCTTCTTAATTATCGGCATGAAATATGCATTGCTACTTGGCTTCCTTGCGATGATTACTAGTGTCGTTCCATACTTAGGACCAGTAATCGCTATTACACCAGCAGCCATTATCGCGCTTGTAAATTCGCCATTTATGCTTGTAAAACTAGCCATCGTTTGGACAGTTGTACAGTTGATTGAAGGGAAGTTTATTTCTCCTCAAATAATGGGGAAATCATTGAGCATCCACCCAGTATCCATCATTTTCGTATTACTAACAGCAGGTTCGCTATTTGGTGTACCAGGTGTTATTTTAGGGATTCCAGGCTATGCGATTTTTAAAGTTTTAGTAACTCATTTATTTAAGTTATTTAAGAGACGATACAATCGCTATGAGGATGAAGAAGTCCAAAAATATGATGTGTAACAAAACACAGCTACTGCGTGGATGCGGTAGCTGTGTTTTTAGTAAAAAAAAAGCATGTGAAAGGGGAGAACCCCGTATCACATGCTTTTTGAATTAATATTAAATTGAAACGTTTTTCAAACGATCTACTGCTTCTTGCAATACATCCTTTGGCTGCACAAGTGCTAGGCGCAAATAACCTTGTCCTGCTGTTCCAAAAACTGTTCCTGGTACTGTCACAACACCGATTTGCTCGATTAGCTTAAATGCCAATTCAGTACAGTCAATATCGTATGGATATTTTGCCCAAACGAACATACCACCATCTGAAGGGGCTGCATCCCAACCTAAGTCATGTAAGCCGTTCATTAATGTTTTATGACGCGCTGAGAAAGTGGCACGCAAGTTTGCAGTAATTTCTTCTGCATTATCTAATGCAACAACTGCAGCATCTTGAATTGGTTCAAAAATACCGAAGTCTAAATTTGATTTTAGTTGCTTTAATATAGCAATCATTTCGGCATTACCAGCAATATAGGCAATGCGTGTTCCAGCTAAGCTGAAGCTTTTTGATAGCGAATTAATTTCCATCCCTACTTCTTTTGCGCCTGGTGTTGCTAAAAAGCTAATTGGACCTTCACCAGTAAAATAAAACTCTGAATATGCTGCATCATGTAGCACAATTACGTTATATTTTTTAGCAAAAGCAATGACCTTTTCGAAATAAGCAAGAGAAGGCATCGCAGGTACTGGATTCCCAGGGAGATTTAAAATAAGTAGTTTTGCTTTTTGGGCAATCTCTTCTGGCACTGCATCTAAATCTGGTAAATAATCGTTTTCGGCTGTTTGAGGCATATAGTAAGGTGTTGCACCTGCTAGATGAATGCCCGCATCATAAGCAACGTACGCTGGGTTTGTTGACAGTACGATGTCTCCTGGATCACAAAATGCGATAGGCAAGTGGACTAATCCTTCTTGAGAGCCTATTGTTTGAATAATTTCACTTGCAGGATCCAAATCAACATTACTACGGCGTTTATAGTAACGGCTCACTGCAGCGTAAAAACGTTGTGTGCCACTTAACGTATAGCCATATGATTCTTCTAAGCTAGCTCGATACGATAAATGCTCGCGAATTTTCGCATGTGGTGGAAGGTCTGGGCTACCTAAGCTTAAATCAATCAAAGACATTCCTTTTTCTTGTTGTTGCTTTGCAAAGCTCTTTAAATCTCCAAAAATTGCTGGTGTAAATAAAGACATTTTTTTTGATGGTACGATTTTCAAAACTAGTACACTCCTTATAGTTCTATAACAGAATAGTAGTTCACATTTTAACATACTAAAGCACAGAAAGGGAAAGTTATTCTGAAAAAAGAATATATTCTATTAATGGAGAAGATGCTTGCTTAGGCTAGCGTAAATATTTAAGCTAATATGAGAAAAACTTGTGTACATGATCGTATCTTGTTTATATTAGCAAATAAAAGTGTTAATTCTGCTATTATGAAACGAGGAAGGTGGTTGTATTGATGAAGGTATGTTCGTTAAGTGGACCGAGTGGAACAGGGAAAAGTACTAGCGCTCTTGTTTTTGCACATAAAATCGGTGTAGAAGCGATTATCGATGATGGTTTACTTATCGTCAATGGTGTAAAAGTAGCGGGCATATCCGCAAAATTTGAAAAAAATACGATAACAGCTGTACGACGTGCAATTTTCACAGAGGAAACTCATCGTGAGGAAGTTATAAAAGCGCTCGATACATACAATGTACAATCTATTTTACTCATTGGCACGTCAGATAAAATGACGAAAAATATTGCTGCGCGTTTACAGCTAGGACCTATTGAAACGTATTATTATGTTGAAGATATTCGCTCGCAAAAAGAAATTCAAAAAGCGAAATTTATTCGCCAGACACAAGGTAAGCATGTTATGCCGATACCGTATCGCCAAGTCGAGCAAAATTTCTTTAAACGACTAATTCAAAAGGGGAAAGAGATTTTCACTCCTAAGCGTGAAAAAATCGGTGAAACAACAATCGTTCGACCTGATTTCCAACAAGAATATATTGAAATTGAAAAACAGGTATATGTACAGTTACTTACGTATTGCTGTAACGAGCAAGATATCGTGCAGAAGGTTGAGCATATCCAATTTAGTCTTGGAGAACAGGCTAAGGCAACTATATCATTGCAATTAAAAATGCCAATTGATTATTTATTACCAAGACGACTCTATCTATTGCAAGAAGAAGTACAACGTTCGTTCCTTCAGCATTTTGGCTATGAACTAGATGTCATTAATCTTTATGTTCATCCCGCGATGCATAAACGCAAATAAAATAAAGGTACTCCATACGCAAAAAGGCGAGAAGAGTACCTGTATTTTTATTTTGATGGGCGAGTAAATTGTGGTTGACGTTTTTCGACAAAGGCGCGACAGCCTTCTGTAAAATCGCTGCCTACAAATGGTGTAGAGCCTTTCCAAAGTGCTGGTACACTATCGATACATTCTTGTACAGATTGTTTTACAGCTAGTAATGATTCTGGTGACATACCAGCAACAAGCTTACCCATTCGAATCATATATTTATTTATGTCCTTTTCAGCAACTAAGTAGTTGAGCATGCCAAGTTTAAATGCTTCCTCAGCTTTAAACATACGACCAGTAAATACTAAATCCTTCGTTGTAGAAGGGCCGACAAGTTGGACAAGGCGTTGAGCGAATTTGTTATTTAATGTGATGCCTAATTTACCTACTGGAATGCCTAATTTCGTTTTTTCAGAGCCGATACGAATATCACAAGCTAAAGCCAGCTCTAAGCCAGCGCCCATCGCAGGACCATTAATAACACCTATAGTAGGAATTGGTAAACGTTCTATCGTTGAAATCGTTTTTTCCATATGTAAAAATGCTTCCTCAGCTTTTTCAAGTGAAATGGCGTTAAATTCTTTAATATCAGAACCAGCAGTAAAGTTTTCACCAGAACCACGTAAAATTAGCACTTTATTTTTCGGATTATCTAACACTTTTAGGGCGATGTTAGCTAATTGATCCCACATATTTGCTGTTAACGCATTTTTCGCCTGCGGTCTGTGAATAGTGATAATCGCAAGCCCTGCCGTTTCCTGATAAATAATTTTGGCATCCTCAGCCTCAAGACGAGTCGTTCTTACTTGCATAATTGAAAAGCCCCCTACATTAAGATAGTACTTATATTATATAACACAAAGAAGGGGAAACACTAAATAATACGAATTTTCATGTATTTTTAGCCTGTTATACAAAATTACAAGCATATTCAAGCGATTGTACTACAACAGAAGATTGCTATTGTAATAAAGCAAAACATATGAGAAACTATTATAGGAACATTTGTTTCTTTTTAACTAAGAGACATTTCCAATCGAGAAGCGGTCATTTATTCCTTTGTAACAGATTATCCGACACTATTGTTTATGAAAAAAACTTAGCTATACGCCCTCTATATATTATAAAATAGAACTATCTTACGCCCAATCTAATAAGGAGGGAGCAAAATGGTGAAATTAAAGGAAGCATGGCAAAGCTATTTATTGCTTTTAGATTCTTTAAAGAAAAGTGCAGCTACTAAAAAGCAATACAATATAGATGGACAGCAATTTTTAGCATTTGCAAGTGAGCAAAATATTGAAAATGTAGACAGCCAATTCAAAGAATTAATATTTATATATAGTAATTATTTAAAGGAGCACTATCCAAATGTAAATACATTCAATCATAAAATCGCTTCACTTCGTAGTTTTATAGACTTTATTTTTTTGCGAGAATGGGTAGAACCATTCGATTATGAAAGTATTTTACAGCCTAAAAAGAGAGGTAAGGACACATTAAAGTTGCTTACGAAAGAGCAATTAATGAGCATTGTAGATGTATGGCCAACATATTTTCAATATGCGAAAACACAAGAGCATGCTTGGCTTGCACGAAGAAATGGTTGTATTGTGCAAATGTTTATCGAGACAGGTTGTAAGCCAGCAGAACTTGTTCGCATGAAATGGACACATCTCTCCTCGGATAATTTACATATGTCTATTGCCAATCGAAATGGAAAAAGAGAAATGAAGCTTTCAAATGTGTTAATGGAAATGTTGCTGCAGTATAAAGGGGCAACAGAGGAATTGCATGAGAAAAAAATGGGCGAATGGCTTTGGGTTAGTGAGGCTAGTCAAACAAAACCGATTACAACGAAAACAATAGAGCGGATATTTCAAACGATATCTAAAGATATTGGCACGAATGTACGAGCGACGGATGTCCGTTATACTGTACTCCAAAAGGCTTTACAAAGTGAAAAAACAATTGAAACGATTCAACAAAACATGGGCTATGTTCGAAAATGGGTGCTAACGGAGCGTGGAGAAAGATTTAAATAAATGTGCAGTAAAAGATGTTCTCACATGATTTACTGCACGCTCTATTAAAAATGTGTTAAAGCTTTTACATTTACTTTGACCGTCAAATTATGTTTGCCACCAGAATAGACACCTTCGACGGGACTAATATCTGTGTAGTCTCGACCAATGCATAAAATAATGTGATTTTCTAATACTTCCACATTATTTGTAGGGTCTAAGCCAATCCACCCGATACCAGGTATCATTACTTCAACCCAGGCATGTGTTGCGATATCACCAATTAAAGCTGAATTTTCATCAACATATAAATAGCCACTTACATAACGAGCAGGGATTCCTTTAGCACGTAAAATCGCTAACATGACATGGGTAAAGTCCTGACAAACACCACGTTTTAAATCAAATGCCTGGCTTGCAGTCGTCGTGACATTGGTCGCTGTTGGATCATATTCAAATGTCGAATATAAATATTGCATTAAATTAAGTGAAAATAATACTGGATTTTCTGCATGACCGATGGCATGAAAAACTTCTTCTATTTGTGCATCCGTCATGTAGGTAAAGCTTGTCGACTTTAAATAGGGCAAATAATGTTCATAAAATAGTTGAGAATGGAAAATCGTCTGCATTTCAGGTGAATATTGAATCCGATGAATAAATGGGGCTCGTTGAATACTGACGATAGACGTAGTTTCTATTTCTAGCTCTTGATGTTGCTCAGGAATATAAAATGTCCCGACTGTATTGCCCCAAATATCCGCATGCTCACGCGTCAACGAGGAAGGTGAAATAGCAATTCGATAGGATAGCAAACGCTGACGCTCATCACTCCGAGGCTTTAGGCGGATAGTATTCAGGCTTTGATCGACTTCAGATTCATATTGAAAAATATTTGTATGTTGAATTTCAAATTTCATTGTATCCGCTTCCTTTTGATTACTGACTTGCGTGTTGAAAAGGAGCTGTGAATTGTTCCTTTCAAGATTGTAGGCTGGGTTCATATAAATGATAAATTGTAGAAAATGTATGACCAAAATCAATACATTGACACAATCTTTCCTCCATTGAAAATATTGCTTCCTCTAAGGAAGTTGTCGATAAGTCGATATTGTTAATGGCAGTTAACAAAGCTCTTAATGGCGTATTAAGTGCTAAAAATCTAGCAGTTAGATGGTCTTCTTCGATGTGCATAAATGCCTCTTCCAGTTTTTTAAGGCAAACAATTACAGAGCGTGGAAAATGCTCATCATGCAATAAATATTGAATAACATGTGTCAAATATGTTTGATGATGCTTGCGAAGGTAGGGCTCTGTCGCTTTCGCTAAATCAAGTAAAAACGTTCCGTCTGCCTCTTGTAAATTGCTCGCCATTAGTTTTTGTTGCTCTAGCATAATTAATATCATTCGAATCATTTTCTCTACCCGTTCAAGCCATTTACCAACTTGCATAAAATAAAAAGGTAAATCCCGTTCCATAGAGCCCTCAATTAAGCCCGTAACCGTTAAGGATGTCTTCCGAACATTGTGTAAAAAATAGTTTAAAGAAATTAACGGAAAAGGCCGTTCACGTACAGTAATCTCTTGCTGCATATATAAATAAAAAGCATTGTGTAATTCCCAAAGCTCAATAGGGATACTATCTCGTGTAATGCGTGCATTTTCTCGAATTGCTCTTAATGTTGCATGTAAAGCATTGCTATTGTTTTCCGAAAATAAAAGGTATTCAATAAGAGGATTGACACGAATGACCTCATAGCTTGATATAAACTCTTCTTTTGATGCACAAATATCTAAGATGGCTTCCCAGTGATCGAGATATTCATTTTCTTTACCTGATTGCTCCAGCATATTCAACAGCTGTACTTGTAATATATGAGCATTCGTTTCTGTTCGTTCACTATATCTTGCCATCCAATATAGTGCGTCTGCTACTCGACTTAGCATGCTGTAATTCCTCCTTTAGTATCCACGTATCTTTAGCGCCGCCACCTTGCGATGAATTGACGATTAATGATCCTTCTTGCAGTGCAACACGCGATAATCCTCCTGGAAGCACAAAAATATCAACACCATTCATAACATAAACACGTAAATCGACATGACAAGGATAAAATTTGCCATGCTGATAGGCTGGTGCACGAGATAATTGAATTGTCGGTTGGGCAATGTATTGTTTAGGATGCTTTACTATTTTTTCATAAAAGCTTGCGATTTCCTCTGTACTTGCATGTGGTCCAATTAGCATATCGTAGCCACCTGAAGCACTAACATTTTTGATGACTAATTCATGTAAGTGGTCAAGAACCCATGCGCGCTGTCTTTCATCATCTAAATGATACGTCGTCACATTTTCAATAATTGGCTCCTCATGTAAATAATATCGAATCATATCTGGCACATACGCATACATCGCTTTATCATCCGCAACACCATTGCCAACTGCATTCAAAATTGCGATATTTCCCGCCTTATAAGCCTCAATTAAATGGGGCACTCCTAGTAAAGAATCTTCTCGAAAGACAGTAGGGTCTAAGAAGTCATCATCGATGCGTCGATAGATAATATCAATTTGCTCAAGACCGTAAATCGTCTTCATATATACTTTAAAATCTTGAACGATTAAATCCCGTCCTTCCACAAGCTGAATATTAAGTTGTTGTGCTAAAAAAACATGGTCGTAATAAGCAGAGTTATACATTCCTGCTGTTAAAAGTACTGCTTTTGGTTCACCGTGTGCTTGTAAAGCAGGTGGTCGATGCGAGAGGAGAGCTTTTTTCATAATGGCCATTTGTTTTTCAAGCGATTGGATTGTATGTTTTGAAAAAAACTCAGGATATACTTCCTTCATTACATAACGGTTTTGAAAAACATATGAAATGCCTGAAGGATTCCGTAAATTATCTTCCAGTACACGGTATACACCATTCTCATCGCGAATGAGATCGATGCCAGCTAAAAAAATATGATTATTTATAGGCACTTGTACACCAAGCATTTCTGGATAATAAAATGGATTTTGTTCGATAAGATTTCTAGGAATAATCCCATCTTTAACAATTAGCTGTTTATTATAAACATCCTGTAAAAAACAATTTAAGGCTTTTACTCGTTGTTTCATTCCTGTTTCAATTAAGTTCCATTGCTCATGCGGAATAATAATCGGTACAAAATCAAATGGCATCGTCCGCTCCGTCCCACCCTGTGCACCATATACTGTAAATGTTATACCTTGTCTAAGAAAGCTTGATTGTGCTTGCTGATATTTCTCTTCTAGCTGTTCTTCGGAAAAAGCACTAAGTTTACGATAGAATGAGCGATAATGTGGTTTCGGCTGATCACCATCTAACATTTCATCAAAAAAAGAACCTGAATTATACAATTTCATCATGTGAACCGCCTCCGAATTTAAGTAGTAGAAAAAACGTGTTACACTAATAAGGAATACATAAAAGGAGCTAGTAAAAATGACAAACATTAACTTAATGCAAGCTTATGAATTAGACAAACTATCAAAACTAGATTTAACTGACGAGGAGATATTACAGACATTACGAACTGGGGATGTGTCATCATGGCGTAATTTCGAACCAAAATATGAATTTAATGAAACATTGGCACTTTATAAAGAAGGGGAACAAACTTTTCTTGATGCCTTTCACGGTAATTATCGAATTAAATATGTAACATTACCAGGCATTCAGCGTTTACTACATCTTCGTTTTGAATTAGAAGCAACAAAGAATTTTGACGTAGAAGATACAGGAATTAAAAATTTATCTTGCGACGAAGAAATTATTTCGAAAATTCAAAACATGTTATCTATTAATTGGAAGCTAACGAAGCAAATAGATGGTACATACAGCATTTTCGCTAAATAATTACAATTATCCAAATAATTCCACGCGCGTTGTGAGACGAATCGACTTGTACCATTACCCAGCCTTCACAATTTCGATTCGTCTCAGCGCATAGTAGTATACTAGAGTTTAATATTCATTTGGCGAGCAGATTATGCATAAAAAACGAAAGCTAATGGAAAAAATATGAAGAGGGTAAATCTTTTTCTCTAGTCAATAGATTTCCTTGTGTTTTGATTAACACAAAGAGATAGTTAAAACCATTTTCGAATGAAGCTCGCTGTATAATGTTAATTGCATAACAGTTGTCGTTTTACAAAGATGATTTCTAATTACTTAGAAGTCATCTTTTTTTGGTAGACATTAAAGAACACTTGTTCTTATTATCGTAAAAAGGCACATTTTTATTAATAAAGTTCCCAAATTTATATTTGGGAACGTTTTTTCGTGGTAAAATAGAGAAAATAGAGGTGATTTTATGCAAAAAACGCAGCTGCCAAAAATAATGAAAGATTTCCTTGTCTACTTGACGACGATTAAAGGCAAATCTCAGCGCACTAGAAAAGAATACGAATATGATTTAACATTATTTTTTCGTTTCCACTTAGCTATGGGAAACGATATGGATATAACACAAATAGATAAAATGAGTATTGCAACTATTACAATAGAAGAAATCCGTAATATTACATTAGAAGATCTCTACTTATTTATGGAATATTGTGAAGTACAACGACAAAATTCCGCTTCTGCTAGAGCGCGGAAAGTAGCTACATTAAAATCGTTTTTCAAATACATTAAAGGAAAACGCCGTTTAATTGAAGAGAATCCTGCCGAAGAATTAGAAACACCCAAAATCGGTCGAAGAAAACCTATTTATATGAACATGGATGAGGCAACACAATTTATCGAAGGCATTCAAATACATCGTGCATCGCCACGCAATTATTGCATGATGATGTTTTTCTTAAATCTAGGCATTCGAGTTTCCGAACTTTGCCAACTTAATACGTCATCTATACAAGGACGCTATTTAACTGTTATCGGAAAAGGGAATAAGGAACGGACAGTATATTTGAATGATAGCTGTATTTTAGCGCTACGAAATTATGAACAAAGCGGCAAAACGTCATACAAAGGGGAAGGAGAAGAACCACTTTTTATTTCGCAAAAAGGAACGCGCTTTACACGCCAAACAGTGGCCAAAATCGTCAAACAAATAAACAAGCAATCGGGGCTTCAAAAGGATCGACTAACGCCTCATAAACTGCGACATACATCCGCAACAATGATGTATAAGGCAGGAGCCGATATTCGCAGTTTACAGCATATACTGGGCCACTCTAGTGTCGCAACGACGCAAATCTATACACATATTGAGGATGAACAACTACAACATGTTCTAGAGAATAACCCATTTAATATTGTCGATAACAGCTAGAAAAGGAGCATACGAAATAGTACAGCGCATATATTCAGAGTAGGACCTTAAAATAGAAAGGGGATAGAGTATGATATCATTATTACTTGAACAATTAAGTACCACAAGAGAGCAGTTATTAAAGGAGATAGCAATTTACAACGATACACAATTCAACCAAAAGCCTGATGCAGATAGCTGGAGTATAGCCCAAATATGCCATCATTTAGTGCTAGTAGAAGCTTCGACAATCAAGGCAATTGCTTGGGCGTTATCTTCACAGGAAAATACGAATCCCGAACGTCAAAATGTTCAGCAAATAAAAGATAGAACTAGAAAGCTTACAGCGCCAAAAATCGTTGAACCTGCTTCTACGCCTTTTGAAAAGCATGAAATTTTGACGCTACTAGCTGATACAAGAAAGCAATTTACTGCTTTTTTGCATGGGATAGAAGATCCTTCTTTGCTAGCAAAAAAAGCAGTGAAGCATCCTGCTATCGGTAAATTACCACTCGACCAATGGATAGAACAAGTGTATCTGCATGAACAAAGACATATTGAACAGATACATGAAATGAAGCAAATCGTTGGCTAATCTGTATTAGGAGTTAACATGAAACAAAGAAAGATAAAGTTGTACACAAAAAAGTGCTTAACAGAACTTCGAAACACTCTATTATTTGAAGTAATCTGGAATATCATGTTATGGATTCCGAGAATGGTCTTTCGGCTATTGAAACAGTTATGGTAGAACAAATAAATAAAAGTCCGATTTCTCATCTTTTAAATTTACTGAGAAATCGGGCTTTTTTCATCATTTTAAATGAATAACCTATTGACGAACAACATAATCTGTTATATATTAAATAAAAATAAATACAACTGTTATAAAACAGTTTGTATAGGAGGAATTTTTGATGTCAAAATATCGAGATGGTTATGAGTTTTATTGTGAAATGTGTGATCGTTATGGGCTAGAACCAATTTCTTTCCGTTATTACGTTATCCAACTATCACAAGAACAACTTTCAGCTTATAATATGCAAGCGAAACAATTAGGAATTTAAAACATTAACTACAAAGGATGTGGTTATGACGGACGCCAACGTGAATAGTTTATGAAAAGCCCAGCCATACTAATTTAGTAGACTGGGCTTTTATAAATATGAAAGAAATTTCAGAAATTATTATTGACTTGATAACATAACTGTTATATATTATTTATACAAATAAATAACTGTTATAGTACAAAGAAAAGGGGAATAACAATGGCACAGTATAGAGAAGGTTACGAATTATATTGCAAAAAATGCGAGCAATTTAATTTAGAGCCAATTAATTTTCATTATTATATTAATAAGTTATCGCAAGAGCAATTAAAATATTACAATGAAGCTGCATACGAAAGGAAGTTCGCCATATGACAGACTATCGACAAGGCTATGAATACTATCGACAAATATGTAACAGCCATGAATTAGAGCCAATTAATTTTCATTATTACATGTTAAATTTATCACAGGTACAACTTGAAGCTTATAATGAACAAGCGAAAATGGTAGGAGGTCAAATTGAATATGAATTCTATTAACATGTAAAATGCCTTACTGCCCAGCTATGACAGTAAGGCATTTTCACATATAAATATATTTGGTCATTTGTGATTAACAAGGTAAATAGTATTTCTATAGTTTAAATAGTAGTACAAATGTAATTAAGTAAAATGGTAAATTGCTGAAACACGTGCGTTTAAAGTCATTCTTTTTTGTCTAATTTATAGAAATCTATTAATTTTGATAGGTACAGTTTGTATATTTGGGTTGAATTAACTGCTTTTCTAAGACTATAATATAATTACATAAAAAAGGGCCATCTACCACAACTTTATACCTCACTGTAATATAAAGAATAAGTACTAAACCCTCTTATTTTAATGAACGGAGAATGAAGATGATGAATATCACGCCTAGTAGTATTAATCAAGTAAACTACAGCCTGAAAGAATTACAAGATATTTTTTCAGCAATGAACAGTTCGATCATAGTAGCTATTACAGATCGGACAGGAAAAATTACCTTTGTTAATGATCATTTTTGTAAAATTTCTAAATATAAGCGTGAAGAATTAATTGGACAAGATCATCGTTTACTAAACTCGGGTTTCCATCCTAAATCATTTTTTAGAGAAATGTGGAAAACAATCGGAAAAGGTGCCATGTGGAATGGTGAGGTATGCAACCGTGCAAAAGATGGCAGTCTATACTGGGTGAAAACAACAATCATTCCTTTTCTCGATGATAATGACAAACCATATCAATATATTGCTATTCGAGTAGATATTACTGCACAAAAGGACATAAAAAAAATTACACATATTGCGTATCATGATGAATTAACAGGGTTACCAAACCGTCGTAAATTAGAACAACGTTTAGAAAATGAATTCCATCAATCCCGACGTACAGAAGAGAAGTTTGCGTTATTTTTCATTGATGTCAATCGTTTTAAAAACATTAACGACGGACTTGGCCACATCATAGGTGATATGTTCCTAGTAGAAATGGCAAACCGTTTACGCAATATAGATTTCACATCCAATTCATTTTATAGGCATAACAGTGATGAATTCGTCATGATTTTAAATGATGTTTCTCGTATCGAGGAAATGGCAAAAGAAATTATTGCCGTTTTCAATGACAGTTTCATCGTTGATGCTTACGAATTTTATGCAAGTATTAGTATTGGAATTAGCATTTTCCCCGATCATGCTAATTCAATTGAAGATTTATTAAAAAATGCTGACATCGCAATGTATGCTGCAAAATCAACACGTGGGAATCAATATAAGCTTTATCGACATAATATGGATGAGGCAAATGATAAATGGTTATTGCTTGAAACCAAACTTCATCAAGCATTAAAAAAGGATTTATTAGAGCTACATTATCAGCCAAAAATTGATTTAAAAACAGATCAAGTGGTAGGTATGGAAGCATTGCTTCGTTGGTATGATCCAGAATTAGGACAAATGCCACCAGATCGTTTTATCCCATTTGCGGAAGAATGTGGGCTTATAAATGATATTGGTATATGGGTATTACATAAAGCTTGCGCACAAGTTTGTGCATGGAACGAAACATTTCAATTAAATTTACGTGTAGCTGTTAATATTTCACCAATCCATATTAGTACACCAGGTTTTGTTGAAATGGTACGCGATGTAATTGAAAAAACAAAAATTGACCCACATTCATTAGAAATCGAAATTACAGAAATGAGTATGCTTGATTATACAGAAGAGCTGATAAATACGATTGAGCAGCTACGAGCATTAGGCATTACGATTGCATTAGATGATTTTGGAACGGGCTATTCATCATTAAATTATTTAAAAAAATTCCCTGTAGATGTATTAAAAATAGATCGGGCATTTGTGCGTGATATTCTGCCTGAGAAAACAGGGATAGCGATGATTTCCGCAATGATTTCGCTGGCGCATGCTTTAAACCTCAAAGTAGTGGCAGAAGGAGTCGAAGAGGAAGCTGAATTAAACGTGCTTCGTGAGCATGGCTGTGAGTTCGTCCAAGGCTATTATTTTAGTAAGCCGTTATCCGTGAAGGACTTCACGACGAACATTTTAAAACAATCACTAACAATTAAATCTAGCTCCTAATCGGGGCTAGATATTTCAATATTACATTAGTTTACATAATAATATTATTAATAAAAATATTGTTTATATTTTTTATAACAGATATGGTACAATTTGTATTGTGAACTTTCTAGTTAAGGAGGCTTGATCGTATGAGAAAGCATACTTTTTTTGCATAGCAAAGGCTATTGCAAAATATTGAAATCAAATAGCCTTTGCTCTTCCTAAAAGAACGATAAAACATTTAGGAGTGCAAACATGAGCTATAAAAAAGCAAATAATCTGTTACCAGCAGAATTAATCGCGTTAATACAAAACTATGTTGATGGTGAATATATTTATATACCTCGAAGACAAGATAGCAAGAAGTGTTGGGGGGCAGGCACGACAACAAAAAAAGAATTAGAAGTAAGAAATAATAATATTTATCAGGATTATCTTTCAGGCACTGATATGGAGACATTAAGTGCAACATATTATTTATCTTTAAAGAGTATTCAACGCATCCTACTTAAGGAAAAAAGAACAAATGGATAAAATAAGCTATGTGGTTGATTGCCACATAGCTTATTTTTATTTATGAAACAAATATGAGGTATTTTCATGGTCTATCATTCAACTATAATCTAACTAACAAGGTAAGCTAAAAGGAGAAATGAATGATGACTTTTTATGTAACGCAAGAGATAAATGAAAATGCTAAACAGCTAGTTAATAACGCACTTTATAAATTTAATTTAAAGCATTTTCCAGTAGATTTAAGAGGTAATTACGAAGAAATGAATATATTCCTTAAAGATGAAAACGATAATGTTCGTGGCGGCATTCTTGCAGAAGTATGTTGGAATTGGCTAGAAATTCACACTTTAATGATAGATGAGGACATACGAAAATTGGGATTTGGCACAAATTTATTACTAGAACTTGAGCATATGGCTTTAGCAAAGCAGTGCGATTTTATTAAGGTAGATACATTAAGTTTTCAAGCATTAGAATTTTATAAGAAGCACGGTTATCAAGTATTTGGGACTTTGGATAATGTAGGTAGAGACTTTAAGCATTACTATTTGAAAAAAGATTTAACGAAGAAGAAATAAATGGAGGTTTAACAATGCATAATTTATTTACAGTTGACTGTGGTGATATTTTTTTAAGAGAGTTTTGTAGTGATGATGCCGATGGGATTTATAAGCTTACTTCACAACCAGAAGTATATGAGTTTTTGCCAGATTGGCGTTCTACGAGAGAACAACGATTAAACTGGATCATTAATGATGAAATACCATCCAACAAAGCTTTTTTATCTGCTGTTCCTAATATTAACGGTCATAATTACTTAAAACTAGCAATTATATTAAAGGAAACGGGCGAAGTGATTGGTTTTTGTAATACTGGAACGAAAGAAGAGCTGAGTGAACCAAATCAAGAAATTGCCTATGCTATGTCAAAACATTTCAGAAATCGGGGCTACACAACTAAAGCAGTAAAAGGCTTACTACATTACTTGTTTGAACAGACAAATATTGAACAACTAAATGCTATCATTCAACCGCGTAATGTCAGCTCTTTGAAAGTACTTGAAAAATGTGGTTTTGGTTTCGAAAAAACGATACAAATAGATTCACTAATGTATGGACATTACACTTTGCATAGGGAGGTTTGGAAAAATAGAAAAGTTCAATAGTTGTATTGAATACTTTTGAATGTAGCTAAAGTAGTCACCCTTAAGTAGAGCTAATCATATACTTAATTTACAATAATTATAATTAATGATAAAATCTATTAACCAATTAATATAGCATTACATTATGTAATTCCACCATTAATTTGGATTAAAAGTAATAGGAGTAGCTGCCAATAACATAAACCTATTTTAATATTTTTGTCTTAATAATGACGTCAAAAATGATAATAGGAGAATAAGTATGAATGAATTGAACACAGAAAGATTAAGAATACTTGCGCTAAATGAAGAAAACCTAAGATTACTCATTGATGACCCAAAAAAGTTAGAGCTTCAATTATCTTTAATGGAATCAGTTAGCTATTTAGATGCAGAACTTCAACAAGCGATGGAAATTCGACATTCTAAGTTAGTACGAGATAAGGAAAACTATATTTGGTATACCAATTGGTTAATTGTGTCGAAAAGTCAAAACTGTAGTGTTGGCGGAATTATGTTAAAGGGTCTTCCTAACGACTCTGGAGAGGTAGTAGTAGGGTATTACACTTTGCCTGAATATCAAGGGAATGGCTATATGACAGAAGCGATTCATTCAATGAAAAACTGGTTGTTAAGCCAGCATAAAGTGAAGTTTGTTGTTGCTGATACTGAAAAAGATAATATTGCATCTCATAGAGTATTAGTAAAATCAGGCGCTGTACTTTATAAAGAAACAGCGGAATTATTGTATTGGAGGTTTAGCAGAAAATAATTTCATAATATAACGTCTTCCTATTATTATGGGGATTCTTAAACTTTTTATAAAAGGGGATAGTGATTCTTTTGATAGACTTAATATTAGTCTTATCTTTTATGCTTAATCCAATATTCGCAATTGTTTTTTGCTTAAATTAAACTAGTTATTTGAAAAAGCTGATTGTCACAAAGGATGTAAAGACAAAATATAATATTATTTGGATGTGTATTGCTTCAACGTATATCGTGTTCATGTTAACTTGGATGTTACAAAAATTAGTGTGTAATTAAAGTAATAAGGTAGGGAAAGAAGATAAGGGATTATTTCTTTCCATCCTAAGGCCTACAATTATCGAAAAATTTCTTGCTAATCCTAAACAATGGAAAAGGGGTTTTAATTAGCTCTACGGTGAGGAAACTCAACATTTACTAAACGGAAACACTAAAGAGCCATCGTATTTATGATGGCTCTTTTTGTTATGAAAAGGCCTGTATAGTACTAACCGCTACATGGCATTAATCTCTATCATTAAGCACTTTTCGTGTCCTTCGATTAATGACGTTTAAAATCGTAATATAATTTTGAAAATCTTCCACAGTAAATTGTTCAAGATTCTTCAAATGGCTTCCATACTCTTCTTCATCTAATTTTTTATGATATTCGTATACTAACTTGCCTTTTGGTGTTAATTCGATAGTCAATTCTCGATAATTGTCAGGATTTCTATATTTAAAAGCTAAGTCCTTTTTAATTAGTTTATCGACCATTTGAGAAACTGCACTTTTCGTTCGGTTCGTTAAATCAGCAATTTCAGAAGTATTTGTTTTTACTTGATCACCAATTAAGTTTAGCGTATGTACTTCTATCATATACAGCTCGTCTTCAGTCCCATATTTTCTAGGAATGTTTTCGTAGGAGCTTATTAGTCTAGATGTCTCGTAAAGCGTTTCCATTAGTTCATAAAAAACTTTCTCCTTATCCATTCGATTAATCTCCTTTCAATATTTTTAGACATAATGATTTTATTCTAACATATTCGAAAATCTTATAATGATAGTTACTTGCAAAATAGATATTTTTTAAAAAATCTGAATTTTTTTATTGACCATTTTACAGTTAAGGTGCTAAACTGAGAAAAATTAAATTCAAACGTTTGAAAAAATGCTTTATAAAAGAAATATTGGTGAAAGTTAGAGGAGGAAATAAAATGCAATACAATTTTGATGAAATGGTTCAGCGCCGAAATACGTATTCCTTAAAGTGGGACGGTGAGGAGTTAATAAAAGAAATTGGTTATACAGAAAGATATGATCATGAGACGATTCCATTGTTTACGGCAGATATGGATTTACCAGTACCTCAACCATTGATAGAGGCGCTTCATAAAACCGTGGATCATCGTATTTTTGGTTACTCCGTATTTCCAAACGAGTACTTTGAAGCGATTCAGCATTGGTTTAAAAAAAGACATGATTGGACTATCAATAAGGATGAAATTGTATACAGTCCTGGTACGGTGCACGCATTGAATATTGCGGTTAGAGCGTTAACTAAACGCGGGGAAGGTATTATTATCCAACGTCCTGTTTACCCACCATTTACAGCAGCTATTGAAGGGAATGGCAGGATTGTTCGTAATAATGCAATGATACGTAACAGCGATGGCTATTACACAATTGATTTTGAAGATTTTGAAGCCAAGGCACAAGAAGAGAACACTAAAATGTTTGTTCTTTGTAATCCACATAACCCGACAGGAAGAATTTTTACGAATGAAGAATTGAAAAGGCTTTCAGATATTTGTGAAAAAAACAATGTCATCGTTATTGCAGATGAAATACACGGAGACTTGATACGAAAAAATCAAACCTTTACACCATTAGCTAAAATTGTGAGTAGTACAGACCATATTATTACTTGCACGGCCATTAACAAAACATTTAATGTCGCTGGTCTACACTGTACGAATGTAATTATTTCGAATCCTGAAATGAGAAATAGCTTTAGCGAAAAAATGGGCATGCAGTTACCATCTCCGTTTACGATATCTGCACTGATTGCTGTCTACAATGACGGGGAAGAGTGGTTAGATCAACTAACACAATATATTGATGACACGATGGACTATGTGAAAAGTTTTCTAGCTGAAAAGTTGCCGACGGTGAAAGTCACAATACCTGAAGGAACCTATGTCATGTGGATGGACTTTAACGGATACGGTCTTTCAGCACAAGAAATTCATCATCGAATTTATAATAAAGCGAATGTGCTGCTTGAAGATGGTGACCTATTTGGAAAAGAAGGTGAAGGGTACCAACGTATTTGTATTCCATCACCGAGACCACTTATTCAAGAAGCGCTTGAAAGAATTGCTAAGGAATTTCAGGATATCGAAGCAAACAATCAATTGGAAAGGTGAGAAGTATTATGAAAACATCCTATAGTATTGATTCGTTAAAAATGGCACAACAATTAGAGGATTATGTAATTGGTATAAGACGAGATCTTCATAGACACCCCGAAATTGGTTTACATGAAGTGCGAACAATAAAAGTAGTTACAGAAGAACTAAGAAGCATGGGAATCGACTACGAAATTGTGCCTGATGGCGGCATTATTGGCTTTATAGAGGGCAATCAAGCTGGGAAAACATTAATACTTAGAGCAGATTTAGATGCATTACCAATGAAAGAAGAAGAAACGAATTTAAAAATGAAAAAAGTAGTCGTTTCAAATACTGACCAAGCTGCTCATACTTGTGGACATGATGGACATACCGCCATGCTTTTAGGTTCTGCGAAAATTTTAAGTCAACATAAAGACAAAGTGAAAGGTAAAGTGCTGCTCGCTTTTGAGCAAGGGGAAGAAATGGGCGGAGGCATTTTTAACCTTTTAAAGCGCTTATGCGAAATTGGGGCAGATGGTGTTTGGGGAATCCATTTAAAATCTGATATGCCGTCAGGAAAGATATCTGTTGAAGCAGGGCCGAGAATGGCAGCTTCGTTTAGTTTTAATGTTGTCATAAAAGGAAAAAGTGGTCATGGCTCACGACCAGATTTATCAGTTGCGCCTTTAGATTGTTTTACAGACTTTTATAATAATTTAAAAGCGATGCGATTAAGCTCTTTAGATCCCTACAAAACGATTACTTATTCAATTGGAACAATTCATTCGGGCACTGCAATAAATATTATCCCAGAAAGTTTACAGTTTTCGGGCACTGCAAGATATTTAGATTTTGAACAAGGTGCACATGCAGCTAATGAATTTAAGAGAATACTAGAAAAGGTTAGTGAGTTGCATCATTGCACCTTTGAATTTATTACTGAGCCTAAGGAATGTGATTTAATTGTCAGCAATCAAAATGATTGTGCTCAACTAGCAATGGCCGCTGTAGAAGATGCAGTTGGGGCAGATGCATTGTACGCTACACCAGCTTGGATGGCTTCCGAATCATTTGCATTTTATGAAAAATATTTTCCAGGTGTCTTTGCATTCGTCGGTATACAAAATTTAGAAAAAGGAGTCGGAGCAGAACATCATAATGTTTATTTTGACATAGATGAAGATGCATTAAAGTTTGGTGTAGCGGCTACTGTACAATACGCACTTCATTTTTTAGATAATGAAAATCCTATTGAATTTACTCCTGATAAAAGAGATATTAAAAGTTTATTTGTTGAAAACGGTTTTGCGCAGTTAGTAAGACAATAAGCTACATTCATAAATCGATGGAAAAAAGGAGATAGAAAAATGACACGAAAAAGACTTTGCTACTTATTATCGTTCATTGCATATTTTGGCATGCCTATAGGCATCCCCTTTATAAGAAGTGCTGAACCTTACGTTTTAGGTCTTCCATTTCTGCTATTCTGGATGGTTTTATGGATTTTATTAGGGACAGGCATAATGCTAATAGTGCACCGAATAAATCCTAGTGCGAGAGAGGAGCTAGAATAATATGATTATTTCAGTAGGAATCATTGCATTTTTCTTATGTGTTGCTTTACTTTTAGGTGTTATTGCAAGTAGAGGAAAAGATATGAGTCTCGAGCAATGGAGTGTTGGGGGCAGGGGTTTTGGATCTATTTTCATTTTTTTATTAATGGCAGGTGAAATATATACAACGAGCGCATTTTTAGGTATTAGCGGCTGGATGTATGGAAAAGGCGGCGCAGCATTTTACAATATTATGATGCTAAACTATGTTATTGCCTATTGGTTAACGCCGAAAATATGGAGCTATGGAAAGAAACATAAATTACTATCACAATCTGACTTTTTTGAAAAGGCCTATAAAAGTAAAGCACTAGGTATGCTAGTAGCTGTAGTAGGGTTAGCCGCTTTAATTCCTTATTTAATTATCCAGCTAAAAGGTCTAGGCATTATCGTATCTGAAGCTTCCTATGGTGCGATTGATCCGAAAATCACGATTTGGATTGGTACAATTGCGATGATTGTCTATGTGATGGTTTCTGGTATCCATGGCTCAGCTTGGACAGCTGTAATTAAAGATTTTCTTATTTTAGGTGTTGTATTATTTTTAGGGCTATACTTACCTTTCCATTATTATGGGGGGATACAACCGATGTGGGAGGCAATTGAAGTTGCTAACCCAGGGTTTCTATCGTTGCCAGACTCTGGTTTAAGTGCCTCATGGTATGTATCGACGATGATGTTAACATCCTTAGGATTTTATATGTGGCCTCATACATTTGTTGCTACATTTTCAGCAAAAAGTGGAAATGCCTTAAGGAAAAATGCAATTATGCTTCCTATTTATGCTTTGTTCATCTTATTTGTACTATTTGCGGGAGCAGCCGCTATTTTACAAGTACCAAATCTTTCGGGTGGTAATGTCGATTTAGCATTATTTAAAATTTCCACACAAACGTTTAATCCTGTTATCGTTGGCTTTATCGGAGCAGCGGGGCTATTAACTGCTATTGTGCCAGGATCATTAATCTTGATGTCAGCAGCAACGCTCTTTGCGAAAAATATATTAAAACCGCTTCGTCCTCAAACTACGGATCAGCAAATTGGCATCATTGCACGTTATACAGTTCCTGTGGTGGCATTGATTGCATTGTATTTTACGTTTAGTGGTGGTGGAGCTATTACATTATTATTCTTAATGGGGTATGGTCTCGTTACGCAATTTGCACCTGCCGTAGTCTTTAGCTTTTTGAAGAAAAACCCATACACAGTACAAGGCGTATTTGCAGGGATTATTGTTGGTGTGGCGATTGTTGGTTGGCAGGCTGCTACAGGTACAAATTTAAGTAAATTGTTCCCAAGTTGGCCATCTTATTTGCAAGATATCAATATCGGTTTTCTTGCATTAGGCGTTAATATTTTTGTAAGTTTAACTGTTAGTGCATTTACGAGAAAAGGCATTGTTATGAATGACGAGTCTTCTAATGAAAATGCAGTAGAAAGTATTTCTTAATCATTATTTTCAGAATATTTTGAATTTATTTCAACGAATAATAAGTAAACGGAGGCATTTTTAATGGAGAATAATAGTTTATATCAAAAATCATATATTCGCAGATTACCTGAGCTTGCCAAACTAACACCAACGACGTTTAAAGCATTTGCTGATTTCGATAAATTAGCACTTTCTGATGGAATCATACCTAAAAAAACGAAAGAGTTAATAGCTATTGCTGCTGCACATGTCACTGGATGTCCTTATTGCATCGATGCACATGTTGCGAATGCAAAAAAATTACACATTTCTATGGAAGAAATAGCAGAGGCGATCATGGTGGCTACTGCATTAAAGGCTGGCTCTGCTATAGCACATGGCTTAAATGCATTACAGGCATATGATGGAGAGAATAATGAAGATTTATATCAACAATCTAATATTGCTCGCTTTAAAGAAATGAATGATTTAAGTCCCGAAGCTTTTCGTGCATTTAATAAGTTTGATTTAGAGGCATTGAAGCCAGGGCTCATAAGTAAGAAAGATAAAGAGTTAATTGCTGTTGCGATTGCGCATATAACTGGTTGTGCATATTGTATTGAAATTCACGTCAAAAATGCAAAGAAATTAGAAGTTTCCCGCGAAGAGTTAGCTGAAGCGATTTTCGTTGCTACTGCGCTAAAAGCAGGTTCAGCACTTGCTCATAGCGTAAATGCACTTAACGCTTATGACTTGTAACACGAAACAATTAGAAAAAGGATGGATTAGCAAATGACACAAATTATTTATACGGACAAGGCACCAAAGGCCATTGGTCCATACTCTCAAGGGGTTATTGTAGGCGATTTACTATTTTTATCAGGACAAATTCCTGTTGACCCTACAACTAATGAAGTAGTCGAAAGCGATATGATAACGCAAACCAATCAAGTAATGATAAATATAGCAGCTATTTTAGAGTCTCAACATCTTTCTATTAAGAATATAGTTAAAACGACAATTTTTTTAAAGGACATGCAACAATTTGCACTTGTAAACGAGGAGTATAGTAGACATTTGGGAGATCATCGTCCTGCAAGATCAACAGTAGAGGTAAGTCGACTACCTAAAGATGTACTCGTAGAAATAGAAGTCATTGCATCAATAAAAACTAAATGAAGTAATATGAAAGTTATGAGACATTTCCTATTAAATTAGGAAATGTCTCTTCTTTATTTTATTTCTTCAAGCCTGCTGCGAAAAAAGGACCATTTAACGTAATGGTAGATAATATTTGAGCCATTTCTTGTGGGGTTTCTTTTCGATCTTCTAGCAACCATTGTTGAATAACACCGATATGTGCTGAGGCAATATAAGAAACTAAGTATTCCCCTGGGACTAGCAAATTGACCTGCTTTATGGGATTTTCAGTACTTTCAAATAACGTTTTCCACATGAAATTTTTTAATTTTGTTTGAAAAGATAAATCACCATTTGGACCTAAAATCGCCTTAATAAAATTTCGATTCCGCTCCAAAAATTCAAATATTAACACGGCAATTTCAAGTGGCTGTAAGATTGAATTATTCGTATTTATGCTTGCCACCAATTTAGCTATATTTTGTTTTGCTATATTTGACATTTCTAGCATAAACTCTTCTTGGCAACGATTCATTAAATCGTACTTATCCTGATAATGTGCGTAAAATGTTCCTCTATTGATTTTCGCTTTTGTTGTAATGTCCTTCACTGTAATTGACTCAAAGCCTTTTTCTTCAATTAATGCTACAAAGGCTTCTTTAATGGACTCAATTGTACGAACTACGCGTAAATCATTGTAGTTTTCTTTCACATTTGCTCCTCCTAAATTTTATCCGACATATTACTGAAATGTGTTCTATAAACGACATCAAGTTCATTTTTGATTATTGAAAGCATACAAACCCACACTTATAATTCAAATTGTAATAAACAACAGGTTGTTCATTATTATAACTCAAAAAGAGAAGAGGTAATGAAATGTTTAAAAATAAAATGGTTTGGTTTGCGCCTATAATTGCAATTGTCGTTATTTTTGTTTTTTCACTCACTTTATTTCCGTCAGTGCAAGCAAAACCAAAAAATTTACCAATAGCGATAGTTAATGAGGATCAGGGAGTGGAAATTCCTAATCAACCGAAAGTAAATTTAGGTAAAAACATCGTTGACATGATTCAAACTACAGCGGGGTCGACAAAAGATGAAGAACCTGCAGTAAAATGGGTTATTGTAAAGAGTAATAAAGAAGTACAAAAGGGATTAGATGAACAAAAATACTATGCCGCTCTAGTATTTCCGAAAGATTTTAGTGTAAAACAGGCATCATTACAAACTACGAATCCAACTTTACCCGAAGTTCAAATCTATATTAATCAAGGTATGAATATGGCGGCTTCCACAATAGCAGGGCAAGTTGTCAACGGGGTAGTTGATAATATTAACAATAATGTACGCTCACAGCTTTTTGCAGCCATAGCATCGCAAGGAGAAACTTTAACGGTAGAGCAAGCTTCCAATTTAATCACACCCATTTCAAAAACCATTACAAATGTAAATGCAACAGGAGAACATAGTGCAAACGGTAATTCCCCTGTTTCTATGTTTCAGCCTTTATGGATGGCTATTATGGCAAGTGCAGCAATCGTCTTTATTGCAATAAATAAAATAGACATTAATTCACGAAAAGAGAAGCTTACGATAATGGGTGGTCAAATTATTATTGGGGCGATTGTAGCTTTAATTGTAGGCTTCGGCCTTACATGGTTAGTTGAGAGTATGATAGGAATTGACATTCCAGCATATATGGACACTGCCTTATTTTTAACCATTACTTCCTTTAGTTTCTTCTTATTAATAACGGCAGTTATTTCATGGCTCGGCATTCAAGGAATAGCTATTTTTGCACTCATGCTATTCTTTGGGGGACCACTGCTTGCGTTAGCGCCTGAAATGATGTCATCCTTTTATCATGACTGGATTTATCCATGGTTACCAATGCGATTTATGGTTGAAGGTTTACGAGAACTTTTCTTCTTTGACAAAGGATTTTCTTGGAACACATCCGTATCGGCCCTTACATGGATTGGTATAGTTAGTTTAATCGTTATTTTCGCTTCCGTTATAAAAATACAACCAGTGCGTCTAGAACAAGGCGTACAAGAGTAAATTTTAAAGTGTAGACAAACGGCATCAAGAAGTTAAACTTGATACCGTTTGTCTTTTTTATATACTTTGACTAAATGTAAATGAAAATTTCTTTTCAATGTGTTCTGGTGATTGAAGTGAAGGGCTAGCCCGTAGTGGAAATCAAATGCAGAAATCTTCTATATTCGTTTGCCTACGCCTCTTCCTATGCTAAAAATCTTTTATTAGAAGAACTTTTTCCTTGCCCATAAAGGTGTTGGAGTGAAGGGCTAGCGACTCCTGCGGGAAAGCACAAAACGTAAGACGCAACAAACCGCGCGTCAGCGAGGGTTGCGGCTTACGTTTGTGCCCGCGGAAAGCGCTAACCCGTAGTGGAAATCAAATGCAGAAATCTCTATATTTATTTTGACTATGCCTCTTCCTATGCTAAAAAATCTTTTATTAATAGAAGAACTTTCATTGCCCATAAAGGTGATTGGAGTGAAGGGCTAGCGACTCCTGCGGGAAAGCACGAAACGTAAGACGCAACAAACCGCGCGTCAGCGAGGGTTGTGGCTTACGTATGTGCCCGCGGAAAGCGCTAGCCCCTAACGGAAATTAATTTTGCAGAAATCTTCATTTAATAGATAAGATTCCATGTAAATAAACACTATCAAAAAGATAAATATAGAATATTCTGTTAACTGGTGATAAAATTACATTTATAAACATATAGTACAAGTTAAACGTCATACTGTTCGCATTTTTTTCAAGGAGGTATTCATGATAAATAAAAATGATTACGAGAATGTTGCCTTTAACCAATTGGAAATGCTTCGAAATGAAATAAATAGAACGAAAATGAATAGAAATTTATTCAATAAAATTGATAACTATTATGTACTTTGTATTTATGAACAACAGAAAATCACAAGTAATGATCATGTGACCAAAGCTAGTACATTGACCAAAAATGTCATCACTAATTCTTTTGTCATCTGGGATCATACCTATAAAGAAAGTGAGCAATTATTCATGAATTTACGTATTTCTTCTAGAAATCGCGTAATTACTGAAATTGCAAAAAACATCGTTTCATTTTTACTGCAACAATACGAGGACCAGTTAAACGAATCACAAAAGCGAAAATCAACGCATCGTAATGCACTTCAAGTTGAAAAATATATCCATCGTATGGAAAATATGATCAAGGCTAACACTTTCCTTGGTGAAGATACAGCTTGGGAAGAGTTTTGCTCATGGTTTCAAGTATATTTAACAGAATGGGTACTTGAAGAACTAGAAAGTTTGATTGGCTATGACATGATGAATCAGATGAGCAATGAGGATTTAAATGAAGTATTTTATCAGCAAATGACGAAAAATCTATCATCAAATGATATGTTTATTTCAAAATATACAAACATCGTGAACAACTATATGACAGAGTGGTTTCACAACATTATTGAATCAATGAAGCTAGCAATTTTAACAACAGAAGAAATTGAATCTATGTTACAAATAACTACACCTAAAAATCAGGATACTCTACCTCTTAGTAAAAGTATTGCTCTCTCATTAGGGGTAGAACAACATTTACACGTCATGAATAATGCCCCTTATCAATATGTAAGGGAAGCACTTTATAAAAATAATTTTCAACGTATAGAAAATACTCCTTGGCCTACTACACCTTTATATAAAGGCAATCTAGAAGGAATTATTCAAATACGTCCATTTCAATCTACCGAGCATTCCTTCGCCACACAATTATTGATTGAGAAAGCACAAAATCAAGTGCAAAGCTTAACAGATTTAGACGTAGATATGTTTGATGCATTATGTAGTATCTTTTTATCGAAAGCTCGTTATACAGAAGATATTATTGAAATACACTTTACTGATTTATTAATGATTCGTGGGTTAAAGCCGAAGTTAGGAGGCGAGGGGAGAAGGGGCGGATATGAACAACAACAAAAGGACAAGGTTTTGCAATCGCTTACAAAAATTCAAAGCTTATGGCTCGAATTAAATAAAGCAACGGTCTATGAAAAAGGAAAAGCTGTACAAACGCAGCTTCAAGGACGAACATTTCTTTTTGTCGATCATAATCGAATTGAGTATGATATTGCTCAATTAGATAAACACAAAACATTTACATTTACAGTTGATAAAGTTTTTACAAAGTATTTATATGGATCAGGACGGCAAATTGCCCTTTTACCTATTCAAACATTACATTATAATCCATACAGTCAAAAGTGGGAAAAAAGATTAGCAAGATATTTTAGTTGGCGATGGCGTACACAAGCAAGAAAGGGAGATTTCTTGCAACCAAATAAAATCCGAACTTTATTAGAGGCAATTGGGGAAAATGTAAATGAACGCACACCATCTCGTACGAGGGACCGTTTAGAAAAAGCATTGGATCAATTGCTTGAAGACGGCGTTCTGTCTGCTTGGCATTATCATAAATGGGATGAAACGATTGCTAATAATAAGGGCTGGGTTCGACTATGGTTAGATTCAACCATTCTTGTGGAACCACCTGAAATTATTAAAGATCAGTACCGTTCTATTGAAAAAACAAAAAGTACATCCCATTATTCACTTAATTTCCAAGACAGTGCTCAACATAAAGCAAAAGGAGTCACAATTGGCAATCAATTACGAGCAATACGTAAGCAATTTAATTTATCTCTTTTACAAGTTTCAGAGGAACTAGAAATTTCCCCTTCCTATATAAGTAATATAGAAAGAGGGGTTAAAACTCCTTCTGTCAAAATTCAAAATAATATAAGTCGCTGGATGCAAAAATTTATGTAAAAATTGCATGCAAAAACTGCCTACATCTATCGAGTGTTTACGATAAATGTAGGCAGTTTTTTTAATTTGAAGCTGTAAATCTTCAAATTTTCCACTTTTCCTTATTTGACATTTCAGTTGCTATTATCTTGTACTTAGGGATTTATCTATATAATGAATATTTCAGTTTTTGCTTTTATCCTTCCCATAAGTCGAGGTTATCGTGTGTAAATGTCGTGTGTAGTGTGTACAAAAAATAAAATACAAATTTTTGAACCCTTGCTATATATACGTTTACTACGTGTTTTTCTTTTTTTTACTCCCTAATAATTAAATCATTTTACATACTTTTGTTTTCAGAATATTTGAAACACATCCATTACAATGAACAACATAATCAATTGTTTTTCTATTATTCGAAACCGAGGTGAAATAATGAATAAAGAATTGAAAGCTTACGAATCATTAGAACCATTATTTAATCCGAAGTCTGTGGCAGTACTTGGTGCTTCTACAAATCCGTATAAAATTGGATACATTCAATTGAAAGCGCTTATAGACGGCGGTTTTGCTGGAAATATTTTTCCTATTAATCCGAAAGCTAGTGAAATAGAAGGCCTTACTTGTTATCCTTCCATCACAGCTGTCCCAGAGGAAGTAGATTTAGCAATATTTTGTGTAGGTGCAGAACAAATTGTGGACAATTTAAAGGCATGTGCGAAGAAGAATATAAAAGCAGCCATTATATTTGCATCTGGATTTTCTGAAACTGGGGAAGAGGGCGTACTGTTACAGCAAGAGTTAGCTAACATTGCAAAGGAAAACGGTATCCGAATTATAGGACCAAACTGTGTTGGGTTAGTTAATACAACGAATGGTATGATTGGGACATTTTCACCAGCTATTTTAGCAGTGCCATTACATGAAGAAAAGGCTGTTGGTTATGTTTCACAAAGTGGTGCATTTGGTGTATTAACATATATGGCGGCAGCACAAAATGGTTTAAGCTTTAATTATTTTGCAAGTGTCGGCAACGAAATGGAAACCGAATTTTCAGATGTAGTAGAGTACATGATTCATGATCCAAAAACAAAAGTCATTACAGGCTATTTAGAAGGGGCTAAAGATACTAAAAAGCTACGACGTTTAGCAAAAGAAGCTCTTCAACTTAACAAGCCAATTGCGTTGATGAAAACTGGAAAAAGTTCAGCTGGTAGTAGAGCAGCGGCTTCACATACAGGCTCGCTTGCTGGATCAGATTTAGTTTACGATGCGTTTTTCAGGCAGAGCGGTATCGTTCGAGTTGATGATTATGAAGATATTATTACGTTTTCAAAGTTATTTTTATCTAATAGACTACCACAAGGGAAAAATACGGTATTAATTACAAGCTCAGGTGGACGAGGTATTAATGAAGCAGATCGCTGCGAAGGGCTAGGATTAAATATTATTGCGCTAAGCGAAAAGACAAAGGCAGAAATTAAAAAGCATGTTCCATCTTTCGCAAGTGCAATCAATCCAATTGACTTAACTGCAGCCGCTTCAGTAACGAATCCTGAATTATATATTGCACCACTTCGAGCACTTGTAGCTGATCCAGAAGTTCATAATATTATCCTTACTGAATTTCCTTTGTACTGGGAAGCAGATAATCCATATTTACAAGAGTTTATTGACATATGCAAAAACTCAGATAAATTTGTCTTCATTACGACATTCCCATTAGAAGGCATGTCTGTACCTAAAGGAAAAGCTGAACTTGAGAAAAATGGCATTCCTGTCATTCCAGGTAATTTAAATCCAATCAAAGGCTTAGCAAAGCTTGTTGAATATAGCGAGAGTTATAGAAAACATCAACAAGCAACAATCCAAGAAGAGGAATTACCTAAGAAACGAATAAACATGTCACATGTAACAGGCTCGACATTAAGTGAAGCTCAAGCAACTGACATTTTAGATTTGTACGGGATTCCAACAACAAAACGAACTGTCGCTAAGACGGCCGAGGAAGCTGTTCAATTTGCAAATTCGATTGGTTACCCAGTCGTGTTAAAAGTTGATTCAGCGGATATTCCACATAAAACCGAGGCAGATGCGATTCGACTAAATGTACAATCAGCAAACGAAGTTATGAAAGCGTTTACTGATATTTATCACAATGCAAGAAACTATAAAGCAGATGCTAACATCAATGGTATTTCTGTTCAAGAGATGCTTCCTGAAGGGACAGAGGTAATTATTGGCGCAACAAAGGATCCGAATTTCGGACCAGTCGTCATGTTTGGCTTAGGTGGCATTTTCGTTGAAGTATTTAAAGATATTTCATTTAGAGTGGCGCCACTAACAAGAACCGATGCTGTTGAAATGATTGAAGAGGTAAAAGGCAAAGCACTTCTGACAGGTGCTCGTGGGAAAGCCCATGGCGATATTGAAGCGATCATTGATGTATTACTGAAGGTTTCGAAGCTTGTCACTGAAAATGAAGAGATAATAGAAGAATTAGATATTAATCCTTTAATCGTCTATGAAGATGGCGTAAAAGCAGCAGATGCAATGATCGTCGTGCAAAAAGATGTGTTAGAGAAATCAGCAGTCAGGGGGTAAAGGTATGGATCTAGATCAAAGCTTAATAGGTTTAACAGGACCACAATATGTTTTTGAAGTAGAAAAAAGGCACATTCGTCAATTTGCCGAAGCTATCGGGGATTCGAATCCATTATATGTAGATGAAGAGTATGCAAAATCAACGATTTATGGGGGTATAATTGCACCTCCAAGCTTTCCAGTAGCAATAGGGGCTGATAGTGGGCAAGGGGTAGAGCTACCTTTGGATTATAGCCGTATGCTACACGGCGAGCAAGAGTTCATTTATCATCGACCAATTCGCGCAGGTGATCGTTTGTCCTGTCAGATGAAAGTGACAGATGTATATGAAAAAGAAGGAAAAAATGGACCAATGCAGTTTTTAGTAATGGATACAGAAATGAAGGATGAAGAAGGCGAGCTAGTGGTGATTAGTCGTACTAACATCATTTATCGAGCTGTAGCGAGTAGTAAAGTGTAAATAAACTGTTGAACGAAGATACTGATGTCTTCGTTCAATTTTAATCCATCATTAAAGGGGGAAAAAATTATGCTTGAATTTAAAAGTTTACAAGAAGGACAAAAGCTTGAACCACTTGTGAAGCCTGCTGTGACAAAGGTACAGCTTGTGAAATATGCTGGTGCATCAGGGGATTTCAATCCTTTACATACAGATGATGCATTTGCTCAAAGTATCGGAATGTCAGGGGTTATTGCACATGGCATGCTTGTTATGGGCTTTCTTGGTCAATATATGATGGACCTAGCAGGTACTTCTGCTGCACCGACTAATTTTAAAATGCGCTTTGGGGCGATGACAAAACCAGGCGATGAAATTACTTGTTCTGCTATCGTCAAAAAAATATATAAAAACGAAGCTAAACAATTCGTCGATTTAGAGTTATATGCAGAAAAAGCGCCAGGAAAAGTTGTTGGATTTGGAGAAGCGACATTACAAATGATTTAACAAATGGAAACAAGGAGGTTGGCAATATGGCTACTATTAAAGATCGCTATGCCATAGTAGGCGTAGGAGAAAGTGAACGTTCGAAAAATTCAGGTACAACACCTTTACATTTAGCATTAGACGCTGCACGTGCTGCATTACAAGATGCAGGTTTAGAAGCAAGAGAAATTGATGGCTTTATGAGCTACTCTGAAAATGACTCTTGTACATCTCATCAATTAGCAACCTATTTAGGTGCACGACCTAAATATGTAAAAGATATTATGGGAGGCGGAAGCAGTACTGAAATGTTAATTGCGGATGCCATCGGATTAATTGAAACAGGTCAAGTGAATACCGTGTTAATTTATCGTGCCATGAATGGTCGTTCTGGCGTTCGTATGGGCGGTGGCGGCTGGGATGTCAATATGCTTCAAGGGGCAATGGATGGCGGAAGTTTTTTCATTCCTTACGGGGCTGGTGGACCAGGGCAATGGTTCGGCTTATTCGCAACGCGTCATATGCAACAAACGGGAATTACACAAGAACATTTAGGGCACGTCTGTGTTAGCTTTTATGAGCATGCGCAACGGAATCCGAAAGCCTTCTTCTATGGTAAACCGTTATCGATGGAAGAGTATTTAAAAACACCACATTTAAGCTATCCATTCACTAAACATGATTTTTGCTTGGAGTCGGACGAGGCAAATGCCATTATCGTCACATCTGCTGAGAAAGCAAAAGATTGTAAGTCAAAACCTGTTTATATTATGGGTATTGAAGCGAGACGTACCGTATCACATGCACATTACTGGACGAATTTAGATGAAGTAGCATCGGACTTTGTTGCACCTTCTCTTTATAAAAAGGCAGGAGTTACACCACAAGATATTCAAGTAGCTTCGATATACGATTGCTTTAGTTGGGTAGTATTGCGCCAATTAGAGGCATATGGCTTTGCAGCACGTGGCGAAGTCGGTGATTTCGTTGCAAATGGCAATCTGAAAATGGGCGGTAAGCTTCCGACGAATACAGCAGGGGGCATGCTTTCTGAAGGTTATACACATGGCATGAACAATGTCCTTGAAATTGTACGTCAAATTCGTCACGAATATAAAGGAACAGATCGTCAAGTTGAAAATTGCGAAATTGGCATTTGTACTGGCTGGTCAGGTCCAGATATTGCGGGTGCAATGATTTTAAGAAACTAGGAGGAAAAATCATGAGTTATCAAAAACCGATTCCACTTAAAACACAAGACAACCAACCATATTGGGATGCAGCTGATCGTCATGAGCTAGTCCTACAAAAATGTGAAACATGTAATGCGTATAATCACCCACCTGGTCCAGCTTGTTCAAAATGTGGTGCTACAGAACTTAGCTGGGAAAGTCAAGGTTCGGATATTACGGGCACTATCTATTCGTATGTTGTGTCATATCGCCCCTTCCTACCAGGCTTCCAAGATGATTTACCAACGATTATTGTTGTCGTACAACTAGACAAATTGAACGAAGTAAAAATCATTGGCAATGTGCTTGCATGTCCACCAGAGGAAATTAAAATTGGCATGCCTGTAAAAATGACTTGGCAGGATATTACGGAAGATCGAGCTCTTCCACAATGGATACAAGCTTAACAAACCTATTTCGGTTTAATAGAAAGGAATGATTAGATGGATTTTTCATTTACGAAAAAGGAAGAGCAATTTCGTCAAGAGTTAAGAACTTGGCTAGAAGCGAACTTACCCGATGGATGGTTACAAGGAGAAGTGCAATTAGATAAGGAATCGAAGGAATATGAGTTATTTTTACGAGACTGGCAAAAGAAACTATATGAAGGTGGCTGGGCAGCGATTGCGTGGCCGAAACAATATGGTGGACGCAATGCAACGCTTATGGAGGAGATTGTCTATCAACAAGAGATGGTACGTGTGAAAGCACCACCGTTAATTAATTATGTAGGTCTTCATATGGTTGCGCCGACATTAATGCAAATCGGTACAGAAGAACAAAAGGAAAAATATATCGAAAAAATTATTACAGGTGAAGAAGTGTGGTGCCAAGGCTATTCAGAGCCGAATGCAGGTTCCGATGTAGCGGCTATCCAAACGACTGCTGTAAAAGATGGGGACCGTTGGATTATTAATGGGCAAAAGGTTTGGACGAGTTTCGGTCATGTAGCAGATCGTTGCTTTTTAATTACTAGAACGAATCGTTTAGAGAAAAAACATAAAGGCATTACTGTATTCCTTCTCGATATGCATCAGCCAGGGGTTGAAACTCGACCAATTGTCTCAATGGATGGTCAAAAAGATTTTAATGAAGTGTACTTAAATGATGCCATTGCGTATGATGCAGAAATTATTGGTCAAGTAGATGAAGGCTGGAAGGTTATTATTGCCCTGCTAATGCATGAACGAACTGGCATTGGTGGTCAAGTATTTACGTTAGAGCAACAATTTAATGATTTAGTAGCGCTAGCTAAAGAGTTAAATGATGACGATGAACCACTTATTAAAAATCCATTTATTCGTAAAACAATGGTGGATCTATATACGCATTCACGTGGCTCACTATTAAACTATTATCGAAATTTAACAAAGCAATTGAAAAATGGCCATCCTGGTGCAGAAAGCTCGATGGATAAGCTACTCGTTAGTGAATTAACAAAAGAACTGTTTGCTCAAGCAATTTCGATGCAAGGTCATCATGGCGTACTATGGAAAGAAAACGCATTGATGGATCGGTCTTATTGGCAGGACAATTATTTGTACTCTTTTGGTCAGACAATTGGCGGAGGAACAAGCGAAATACAAAAGAATACCATTGCTGAAAGAATTTTAGGTTTACCAAAAGATATGGGTCGATAAAAAGCGGGGGTGTCATATATGGATTTTTCTTTGAATCAGGAACAAGAAATGTTTCGAAACTATGTACGCAAATATTTAGATGATGTCGGACAAACGAAAGTAGCCCGCGAGTTTACAGAAGGGAATACAAGCTCTTTCCAAGCGCTGTATGCTGGTTTAGCGGAACTTGGCTGTGCAAGTGTGAATGTGTCAGAAGAAAATGGTGGGATGGGACTAGGTCAGTTAGATTTAGTACCGATTTTAGAAGAGACTGGTCGTGCATTGTTACCAGGCTTATATTTAGAAACAAATGCTTTAGCGGTACCGCTTCTAGAGAAATTTGGAACGGACGAACAAAAAGCAAAATATTTATCTGCTATTGCTAGTGGTGACCATACGTTTACTGTTGCGTGGTTGGAGCCTAGCGGAAACTACAAGCCTTCAAATGTGAAATTACATGGTACATTGCAAGATGACGTTCTAACGTTGAATGGTGTGAAATCATTAGTACCAGACGTAGAACTTGCTAATAGCTTACTCGTACTAGTGCGTACTTGTGAAGGGCAAGGTGCGGAAGGAATATCATTAGTCATCGTGGATTGTGATGATGTGACACTACTTGTGGAGCCTCAAAAAAATATGGATGAAACACGCTTGCTTGCAGAAGTGACTTTTAACGATGTTCAAGTTTCCAGTCAGCAAATTCTTGGCACTATTGATCATGGGTGGGATGTTTTACAAGAGGGTTTATTATCATTTAATGCAGCCCTTTGCTCATCGATTGTTGGAAGTATGGAAAAAATCGTTGAAACTGCCGTTGAATATGCGAATATTCGTGAACAGTTTAATCAACCAATTGGAAGATTCCAAGCGATTAAACATCGATTAGTCGATATGAAAATGGATTTAGAAACCGCTCGTTCATTAGCCTATTATGCCAACTGGGCAATTGAAAGTAATGCAGATGATAAAGTAGAAGCGGTTTCAAGTGCTCGATTATTTGCTACCGAGGCATTTATTAAAGTGGCATCGCAAAGTATTCAAATTCATGGTGGTATTGGTTTTACAGAAGAACTTGATTGCCATTTATACGTGAAACGCGCTCGTTTCTATGAGAATTATTTAGGAAGTACACAGCAATATTATGAACAGGCAGCAGTTGCATTAGGTTGGTAATATCAGCAAGTTGATTATCTTGCTTCTTACATATTGTAAACGCAGCATTCTCAATGTGTAAGACTGTTAGAAATCTTATATTTGAAAGGGTGGGGAAAGACATTGAAAACATTGAATAATTTGAAAGACTATCAAAATGTCATTAACGGTAAGGCAATTCCATCATCTTCAGGTAATAAAATTGATAGCTATGATCCCGCAACTGGTAAAGTATGGGCAACTATTCCTTGTAGTACTATTGAAGATGTTGAAGCAACTGTGACGGCAGCGCGTACTGCCCTTCCAGGTTGGTCAGCGCTTCCTGCTAGTGAAAGAGCAAACTATTTAAGACGTATTGGCGATATGATTTCACAATATGGCGATGAATTGGCTGAACTCGAAACAAAAGACAATGGTTGGGTTATTCGTGAAACGAAGTTCGGGCTTATTCCTATCCTCTCAAGTATGTGGTATGATGCTGCTGCCGCTGCTATAAATGTTGGAAGCAAAGGCGAAACAGTACAGCTTGGGCCAAACACAGTAGGATTTACAATGCGTGAACCTTTCGGGGTTGTCGTAGGCATTATTCCTTGGAATTCAGCATTGTGGACATTTACGGTAAAAGCAGCTGCAGCACTTGCAGGTGGGAACACAGTGATTATTAAACCTTCTGAGCTGGCAGCAGCAGCACCGCTCCGTTATGGTGAAATTATTCAGAGTATCTTACCACCTGGTGTATTAAATGTAATTTCTGGAACAGGTGCTGAAGTGGGCGATGCACTTGTTCGTCATCCGAAGGTTAATAAAGTAAGCTTAACGGGTTCAGGAAAAACTGCGCAGGCAATTGTCCAATCTACAGCGCAACAACCTAAGTCAATGGTATTCGAACTTGGTGGAAAATCACCAAATATCGTTTTTGAAGATGCCGATTTAGCTAAAGCAGCAAGTGGTGTCACAGTAAATGGAATTTTTACTGGTAATGCAGGGCAACTTTGTGTCGGAGGCTCTCGTATCTTAATTCAGCGCTCTGTCTTAGATAAAATGATCGCTCTTATGAAAGAAGAAATGGCAACACATATTCAATTAGGCAACACATTAGATATGCAAACGCCAATGGGACCAGTTGCCAATGAATTGCAATACAAAAAAGTTTGCTCGTATATTGAGTTAGGGCAACAAGAGGGTGGAGAAATCATCGTGGGTGGTCGCTATGGTGGTGCCAGCTTGTTACCAGGTCAAGAGGAGCTAAAGGATGGCTATTGGATTGAACCAACCTTATTAAAAGTAGAAAGTAATAACTTGCAAGTTTGCCAGGAAGAAATTTTTGGACCAGTTGCCGTCGTAATTCCGTTTGATACAGAAGAAGAGGCACTTGCGATTGCCAATGATACAGAATTCGGACTAGGTGCGGGCGTTTGGACTTCTGATTTAAATCGTGCACATCGAATGATTCGTTCGATCGAATCTGGCAATGTATGGGTGAATACGTATCGCATCGTTGGAACTGAACTGCCATTCGGTGGCCAAAAAGCGAGTGGTTTTGGTACAGACTCTGTACTGGAATTTACACGTGAAAAAACATGCTATATTCAAATTGGCTAATAGGTAACGACCAATATAGAGGTATGGAAAATATAGTCGTAGGAAAAGTAAAAATGAAACGGGGAATAGTATGCCACAAGCAAAAAATGGGCTATTTTATGGATGGTATATTGTTTTAACAAGCTTCTTAATTATGTTTTCGGCATTTTCCATTGTAAATTCTCTCCACAGTTTATTTCTTGTGCCGGTAACAAGCGAATTGGGCATGACAAGAACGACTTTTTCCATTGTTCTTTCCGTAGGGGGTCTAGGTGTCGCCATCGCATCACCTTTTATGGGCAAGCTACTTACTAAAGGCAACATGAAGTTAATTATGTCTGTATGCGTTATTTTTGCAGGCTGTGGCTTTATGTTATATTCTTTTGCACAATCGGCAATTTATTTTGCCATCATTGCTTTTATTATAGGAGTATGTGTTGCTGGATTTTCCAATATTCCGATATCCATTATGCTGACGAATTGGTTTTATGAAAAAAAGGGGCTAGCTATGGGGTTAGCATTTGCTGGTTCAGGCGTTGGAACGGCTGCCCTTAGCCCTATTTTAACAATGTTGATTTCTAATTATGGTTGGCGAACAACATATGTGATAGCAGGTGTACTAATTATCGTCATATCGCTACCATTAATTTTATTTTTCACAAAGAAAAACCCTGCAGAGAAAGGGACAACGGCACTTGGGGCAGATCATATCGAAGAGGAGCAAGCAAATACTACCCAATCAGGTTTAACGTTGGCGGAGGCAAAGAAATCAGGCATGTTTTGGCTATTTATTTTCGGTGTCGTATGCTTTGCCCTTGTTGCAGGCGGAGTTCAAATGCATATACCAGCTTATTTAATAGATATTGGCCATCCTGCGCTATTCGCTGGAACAATTTTCGGTCTATTATCTTTATCTAACACGGTCGGTAAACTGATTCTCGGAGCCATTTTCGATAAATTTAGAACAACTGGCGGAATACTATTCGTAGGTGTTTGTATGACAATAGCGATGGTGTCATTGCTATTGTCAGGAGCTAAGAGCTTTGCGTTCGTATTCGCTATCGCATACGGATTTAGTATAGTTATCGCATCGATTGGCCCTCCATTTATGACAGATGATTTGTTTGGTAAAAAAGATTTTGGTGCCATCTTTGGCTTTGTACAAATATTCTTCGTTGCAACGAGTTCACTTGGCGTAATTGTATCTGGTCTTATCTACGATCTTACGCAAAGCTATAAAGTAGCATGGATTATTTTTTTAGGATTATTTATACTTAGTGTGCTATGTATTTTACTCGCAACTAGTATGACAAAGAAAAAGCGCTTAAATGTTGAAGCGATTGTCATGGAAGAAAGCGTTGAAGGGATTTAACATCGTTCCTAATTTACAGATATTTATAAGCAATGAAAAAATGCTAATTTCCTAGCGTTTTTTCATTGCTTTTTTTAGAATCTAAATTTTTCTATAGCATTTTCACCACTTCCTCTGCATTAATTTAATATAGGTTTGAAAGATGAAGACAATGTAAGCGTAGTTTTAGCTTTCTGACATGCTGTTTTGTCCACTATTGTACCTTCCTTTTTATTAGGTTGTACAATATTATTCTTTATCAGATATTTATTTTTATCGAAAATCTTCATAACAAGGAGTTGAAAAATATGGAATTTTATACAATTTGGCTATTTGTCGTTGCTGCCATTACGCTGTTAATTATACCTGGACCAGCAGTTATCTATATTATGGCAAGGAGTATTGATCAAGGAAAAAAAGCAGGACTCATATCCGTCCTTGGTGTTTCTCTTGGTGGTTCTATTCACGTTGTTGCTGGAGCAATTGGGGTTTCTGCTATCCTAATGACATCTGCAACCGCCTTTCATATCGTTAAATACATAGGGGCAGCTTATCTTATTTATCTAGGCTATAAAGCACTAACTTCAGCAACTGAACATATGCCCATAGAAACCCCAAAATCGGCGCATAAACAATTAGTAAAAATTTTTTACCAATCTGCTATCATAGAAGTCATGAATCCGAAGACAGCTCTCTTTTTTTTAGCATTCTTTCCACAATTCATTTCTCCGTCTGCTGGATCGGTCACAGAACAATTTTTACTTTTAGGTACACTTTTTATTCTTCTAGGCTTAATGAGTGATGGCCTATATGCTGTTCTCGCAACAACTATTAGAAACTGGCTTTTAAAGCGCAATGTTAATTCGAAGTTACAAAATCGAATAACAGGTTATTTATATATTGTTCTAGGTGTTTTCTCCTCTTTTGCAAGTCCATCCAAAACGTAAGTGACATTTGTAGCGATTTCGTCGCTATCATTAAAAAATGTAAACAGAAAAGGCAGAAATGTTGAATTATCAGCATTTCTGCCTTTCGATTATAAACTGTTTGGCTTTGGTAACACATATTGTAGGCTCTAGCTATGAGCGTGCCAACAAATGAAAAATAAAGCTAGTTTTCAAAAAACCTTCTATCATTTAGGTAATACACAGGTTAAATTAAATGACCATGGTTCATGGTTCAGTGTTACGGTGAGACTATTCTTTAACAAACTTTATCCAAATCATAAAGGGATATACTACTCCTCAACTTCAAAAGCACTACACGGATATCCTAACATCCTTAAGCCTAACATTTCACGATAAACGAGCGATTAGAACGTTTAGTATAAAGTGCATACGGTTAACCTATTCATACTAAATCAAATATTTATATGGAGGTGTATATTACTTGGATAATATGGCTAATTCGAAATTTCCTCCGTTAATGATTGAGCTATCTGAAAAGTTTTCTCCTTCCGATGATATAAGCTTAAAAACTTTACAAATAGAAGACAATACGGTATTTATCTTTTACTTAAAATCAGCAATAGATGGTGCCAAATTGCATGATATGCTGATAAAACCTTTTTTCGATATGAAATCAAATCAAAGTTTTACATTCTATATTGAATCGTTACCAAACTTAACAAATATGCAATTTGGGGAAGAGCTTCTAATCGAAATAACGAAGGGATATCTCCTATTAGCAATCAATGATGCATTTTATTTAATTGATATTAAATTAGTAAATACAATGGCTTTACAGCAAACAATCATTGAGCCAACTGTATACGGTCCCCAAACCGCTTTAAGCGAGGATATTGAGACGAATTTAAACATCATTCGCCAACGCTATCATGAGCCAACATTAAAGTATGACACGCATGCTTTAAAAGGAAAAAGTCATAAGACTTTAATCATTATGTATGATGAAAAAATAGTAAAGCAATCGGTTCTTCAAAACATTCAACAACAAATAGAAAATCTAGATATCCCACTTATTCAATCTACGGGAGAATTACAGCTACACTTAAACGGCTCAAAATTTTCCCTTTTTCCTATTACTATTCTAACGGAGCGACCTGACCGTATTTCTTATAATCTTGCGGCAGGAAAAGTGGTAATTATGTTAAACGGGAGTCCTCAAGCTTTAATTGCTCCTGTTGTCTTTTTTGACTTTATGACATCGATGGAAGATAACTATCATACTTATTGGATCACTTCATTTACATTAATTCTCCGATATATCGGTTTATTTGTCTGTTTTGTATTACCAGCTATGTATGTTGCGATAACCTCCTATACGCCTGATATTCCAAGAACGGAATTGGCCCTTACTGTTGCTGGTAGTCGAGTTGGCGTTCCATATCCGTCCTTTATCGAAGTAATATTTATGCTTATTTTTATGGAGTTTCTTACAGAGGCAAGTATACGATTACCAAAGGCTATTAGTGCAACGGCTACGACAGTTGGTGGCCTAATTTTAGGAACTGCGGTTACTGAAGCTACATTAGCATCCAATATTATGATTATTATTGTGTCAGCTGTTGCGATTACGAGCTTTGTCATCCCAATTAGTGAGATGAGTTTTTCTATTCGCATTTGTAGATATTTATTAGTAATCTATACGACGCTGTTCGGTATGATGGGGTTAATTTTAGGTTCTCTATGGCTGTTAATGTTCTTAGTCAATAAACGAAGTTTTGGTGAGCCATATTTAAAAGTCTATTGGCGCTCAGATAGGAAGGAATTAGAGGTGCGATCAAAAGGATGAGCAGGTATCTATATTACTTTATACTTGTCACAATGGTTACAAATCTTATAGCATCTGTGCCAAGAATATTAATGAGAGAAAGTACAAATGGTGTTATATTATCCATGAGTATTGCAGTCATTTTTGGCGTTATTCTGACGATCATTGTCATTAATTTGTTTAGTTACTTCCCAAATATGACCTTACCAGAAATAATGAAAAAGAGTACGCCTAAATGGTTTTATTATCCTGTCTTATTATACTTTGGCTGTTCATGGTTTGTAGCAGGGCTCATTACGCTTACAACATATGTTTTTATGTTTAATACATTTTTGTCCTATGAAACATCCATTACTATTACAACGCTGGCATTTTTATTAGTTATTTCTTTTGGACTGTTTATAAAAGAAAAAAGTGTACTTTATATGACAGAGCTAATATTGATTATTTTTTTACCTGTCATTATCTTTTTAATTATAAAAATATATACTGAGCCAAAATTAGAATGGGACTTTGTCAAAATTGCATTTACGTACATCAATGATTATCCTAGCTATAATTCCTTTTCAGCATCTATGTATATTTTTATTGGCGCAGTGAACATCATTATTTTTAATAAATACATTCAAGTAAAGAAAAAAGCAGGAATAAAGCAATTTGCCATATTAGCTATTGTAGGTGCCTTTACTTTATTTACAACCTATTTCATACCGATTGGATTTAATGGCTTTGAGCAAATTGAAAATCTTACGTTTCCATGGATTACTACAAGTGATTCAGTACGTATGAAATACTCACTTATTGAACGCGTCACATTTCTTTTTGTCATCGTATTTATTGCGGTTGCCTTTATTAGCATACTGATACATTGGTATGTGTCGTTAAAATTATTTGAAAGTATTTTTCATTTTAAAAAATTCAAATGGAAAAAGACAAATTTGACACCTTTTTTAGTAGTTCTTCTATTTGGGATTATTACAATCGCTACGACACGTGTAATTAATGAATTTGAGTTAGTGAAATTATCGGTGCTTTTTTATGACTTATTACCGTTATTTTACGGTGTTTTAATCGTCAGTTTACTAACTGCTAAACGGAGGCTCAAATTATAATGGCACATATAAAATATTTTGCTATGATGATTGTCGTTATGAGCTTGCTTTCAGGCTGTGGCTTTAAAGATATTGATAACCGAGTATTTGTTACAGGGATTGGAATTGACCCTGCCGAAAATGATGAAGGGGATTATAGAGTTACGCTGAAATTAGCGATACCTGTATCCATTAAATCAAAGAGTAATACTAGTTCAAGTTATCAATTTTTAGTGCATGAGGGAGATAATATCGGAGAGATTATCCAAATATTAGAGACCCATACAGATAAGGTTTTAGAGTTTGGACATGCAAAGGTTATTTTAATTAATGAAATCCTGTTAGAAGAGAATTTAAAAAATTTTATGGATTATTTATTTAGAAGAGGGGATATCCAATCAATTGCATATATAGGGGCTGCTAGAAATTCTGCTGAAGAGGTTTTAAGAACCTTACCAAAAGGGGAATCAGTAGTTGCGTCTCCGTTAACTAAGTTTTTTGGTGAAACGGGCAATGATAGTCCATATGTCGTTTCTGTCTATTTATATGAGATACGAAGGGATTTTCACAGTAAAGGGATAGATCCAATACTACCTATCGTTGAAATGAACAAACCTGGTACACAATTAATTGTAAATAAATTATTAGTTGTCGGGGATAGTGGAAAACCACTTGAACTTTCATCTAAATATACGCAAGCTTTTAATGCTCTTAAAAACAGCATTCCTGGATATAGTTTTAGACTCGACAGCGACGGTTTTAAACTATTAATAAATATGATGACTACTAAAATGACATACGATATTATTCAAGAAAATGGGCAACCGCAATCTATAAAAGTTAATGTCGAGATGTCTGGAACAATAAGCCAGTCAAATAAGACATTACTAATGGATAAATTGGAAGACTATAATAAATTAGCTGCGAGAGAAATAAAACAGGAATTAGAAAAATTTTTCATTACCCTTCAAGAGGAAGAACTTGATCCTTTTGGATTTGGATTGAGATACCGAACTATGCAATTACATCAAAAGGGCACCATTAATAAGTGGAAAAATGCTTATCCTGAATTACCATTTGATGTCACAGTTGAGGTCAATTTAAAAACTACAGGAACAATTGATTAAATTGTTGATACAAAGTATTTAAAGGCAGCAACGATAAACTATACGCAATGTAAAGAGCCTTTCTAATTTTTACTATAGAAAGGCTTTTTTTAAAATTTATTTGTCATTCGGGTAATGTATCGCTTCTTTAAATTCATCGGTAGCTAGTATATTGTAAAACATATTTCGTTCGTTTACGTTTGCTATTGTACCTGTAACTGTTTGGTCTATCCATAAGTAGTATTCGTCATCATTAATTTTTATCTTATATTGCGGAACGATTTCATTGTCTACCTCACCAAATTCTCTTGCTTTTTTTATTGTTTTCTCTATTATTTTAATATCTTTCGCATCGGATATTGTTTGGAGTGTATCAGGTTTAACATTTTCGAAATTAATCAGTTCTTGAATTTCAATTGTTGTAGATTCCTTCGTATCGTTACAAGCTACTAGCCATAAAGAACAAATCATTAATATAATACCTTTTTTTATGTTCACCTTGCTTCACCTCTTTTTCGTTCCACTATACTATATATACCCATATTTATAACTTCTTCACATTTTTATAAAACACCTGCATTGTTCATGTATATTAAAAATCAGCAAAGAAGGGCATAATCTTTTGCAACATCGGATAAAAGATGATTAAACAAACGATTAAAAGAAAAACACGAATTATTATAATCAAAAACCAATTTAATGTTCGTGTAAAATAACTGAAAATGCGCTTTGCTCACAAGCTGGAGACAGAGTCTATTGAGCAAAACACGAATATTACATGGAAGCACAAAAATATAGAGTTGTTGGAGCGGATTGGTAGACACTTGTCATTAAGAAGATTTACCATAGCCTCACGCGATTATTCGTTTAAGCAATCGTATTTTGTTATCTATCATGATTTTCATAATAGGCTTCATCCGCATATTTATGGTCTGTTCCTTTTAGATAAGCTAAAATGATTTTCGGCCGTTTTAGTAAAATCCAGTCGCCATGTTTATCAAACTTTCTACTTGACGTTATCATGCCATTTTGAATCGTCCCGTATTTTTTCCCATTCTTTTTTCCCCACACTTTTAATCGTTTTGCAAAATCTGCATCTTCCGCCATAAGCATATTTTCATTAAATCCACTAATGGATTTATAATCTTTTTTATAACACCAAAAGATACCGACTGAAATTGCTCCATATTTAAAGAGTAGTGGCCCAATTAATAACAAAGTTGAAACAAAAATTCCTAAAGACATTCTTTCAAATTTCCCTGTAACGCCACCACCAATGTACTTTCCAGTCATTAAGTTGTCCACGGCTTTAGACAATACATGTGCATTCATTTGCGTATCCGCATCAATTGTAACGATAATTTCACCTCTAGCGATTTCAATTCCAGCGTTTCTAATTTTCGATAGGTTTTTATCATTATTTTTTAATGTTATACAGTGATACGTTTTAGCAATTTCTTCTGTTCGGTCTGTACATCGATTTAACACAACAATGATTTCAACTTGATCTTTTAATAATTTGGAAGCTTCTATTATGGATTCTAAGCATTTTCCAATGTACTTTTCTTCATTATGAGCGGGTATAACAACTGAAATCCTTATATCTTCTGAAAAATTAGCCTTTTCACTGTTCACAACATCGCTCCTTTCTATAAAGTAATTTTTACATCCTTATTAATAAATCTTTTCTTACTGAATTGTATGAACTAATGGAATTGAATATTTTTTTAGACATATTCATGTTTAATAGCTTATTAAGCATTTTTCTATTGGAAGCGGGGAACTTGCTACGCGCTTATTCTGCACGAGTGATTCTATCAAAGGGGAGTAAACGCTTTTCATAACTACTAAATAAGGGGAGACGGATGGAGAAGCGGAGACATGTTGCTTTTGTAATAAGTGACGCATAAAAAAAGCCTTACTACACTTAAATGTAATAAGGCTCTTCATTATATTTAATCGTATAAATTAGATGCTCCAGTGTCTATTTGTGCTTCAAAGTAACGATTCCAAGGAAGACTTACATCTGAATCAGTTAATGTAGGCGCAGAACTAAAGAATACTAAACCTAAGCTTCGTGGTCCATAAATTTTTTCAATAACACGTCGGCCAGAAAAAGATTTGACAATCTCATTTTGGGCTGCTTGCATTTGAGTTAGCATGAAATTATCTATAGCTTTTATTTGAGAAGCAGACATCGTACTAGACTGACCAGGCACACCACTTTTCATATTCCATTCGTTACCTTTATACGTATTTACAATTTCATTTTTAACATTTTCTTGTCGATTCGATTTGTAACTATAATCTTCTATTATACGGTCAATTGACAAAGAAGCAAACGCTTTTGAAGCATCTCTTAGTTTAGTTGGATTAGTTTCATACTTCATAAAATTCATTCTTGCACCTGCTGTTCCTAAAGCAATGCCCATACGATTTCCTAATGTATTCCAAGCAGAATACGCAAGCATACGAGAAGCATTCGTTCCTGCTAATATGTTGCTCATAATATAACTATCAGCATGAGCGCCATAAAAATCCAACACAACTGTAGGTATACTGTTTACCATATTGCTTTCATAAGCCGAAACTAAGGCACCGCGATAAATTGAAGCAGGACTTAGAATTAGGATACTAACATCTGCTGAGTTTTTATCGGTTACATACGTACCACCGTTAATTTCAATTTGTTTCTTTAAAGTAGCGTGTACATTCTCATAAGCATATTCATCTTTAATGACGGTTGTTTTTCCGTCAGTTCCAAAATATTCAACATAGTATTTTAAAGAAGGCTGGTTGTAAAGTTCTTTCGTCATACGAGCTAATAAGTTTAATGAAATACCGTCAATATCAGATACAATTCTTGATTTAGCAACCCCTAAGACGTTATTCTGTTGCCATGTAAGCCAATTAATCTCATTTGTTTGTACTGTGTTTTCTAATGTATTTGAATCATCTACACCGAAAACGGCATAATCAATTTTACCAGCAGCTGTTTTGTCAACAACTACCTTGTTTAAATCAAACTTTCTCGCTCTCGCTGCATAATATTTGGATTTGGTTGCTTCAGAAATATTAGCAAATTGAATTTTTCCGCCTCCAGCTGGTTTATCTTTAGCATAAGCAACATCGTAGTTAGCTTTAACATTCGCATGGCTTGAAGAATTAAGGTTGCGAGGTATTTTTCCAAATGTACGGAAGTTTTCATAATCTTTCTCTGTTAAACCTTCATACTCAAGGGTAGAAGCAAAACGCATTACTGAATCAAAAACATAAATCGGTTTGTTAGGGAAAGCCTTATCAATTTCATCAATAATATTTAGATTAGAAGTTCCTTGGGAAGTAGAGTACGCTGGTGATAAGCTTCTTGATTCCACTAAACCACCAGAGTGAATCATATCAGTAGAAAAGATAAATCCGTCTGCTAAATGGTCATTATCTTTAATCCATTGAATAACTGCAGAGGCATCACCGCCATGTGACCCAGTCCCTGTATAATCTTCTTGTAAGCTAGTAGCTATAATACTTTTAGGTGGCATGATTAATTTAATACCAGCCGCTGCTGCTGCCTTTTTAACCGTATCCGTGTTCATAGGTCTGTCATCCAATGGCACTAGCATAACGGTTTTATTTGGATTAGCTACTTCAGGAATAGCTGCTTCCGCTTTTGAGAAAGGGAGACTAGATAAGATGAGTCCAGCTGCTAAAACGGAAGCCAAAACCTTTTTCATTTTGTTATTTTTCAAAATAAACGCTCCTTAGTTGTTTTTTATTATAAATATTAAAGACTGATGAAAAATCAGCCTTCGTTTTATAAACAAGTAGTTTAATATGAATATTGATCAATTTCAGCTAATAAAGATGAGCCTGATTGGCCTTCATTAGCTGTAATACGGTCTAGTTGGTGTCTAGGAGAATCCTTAAAGGCAACACCAAATTTAACTGTAGGAGCTAAATCAAATCCTACTTCTAATGCTACTTTTTCAACAGTTGCATTCGTTTGGCCATATGGGTAAGCAAGGGTTTGTGTATTGCCGATTCCTATGTTGTTCTTAATAGCATTATAGGAAGCCTGTAAATCGGCTTTAATACGAGCTTCATATTGTGATTGAGTTTCATTGTAGTATGGTGCTGAAAGTAAGCTTTGACTGGCAGGGCCAGTTACTCCGTCATGCTTTTTGTGAAGATCATGTGTGTGGCTCTGAATATCGACTAAACCTGAATTTTTCATTATTTGAGCTTGGTTCCAATCAAAATGCTTTAAAGAACCAGGAGTTTGTCCCATTTGACTTGTAACGACAAACATTGTTGCTTTCATACCATACTGTTGTAGTATTGGGAACGCTTCTGTGTAGTTATTTTCATAGCCATCATCAAATGTAATAATAATCGGCTTATCAACGCCTGAAGGTAAGTTGCCAGTCGTTTTATATGTTAGGTACTCGTCAAATGAGATACCATCAAATCCAGCATTTTTAAGTGCAGCAATTTGCTCTGCAAATTGAGAAGTCGGCATTTCTGCTCCTGACCCAGTACCAGTTGGTGCAGTTGAACTTATGCTGTGATACATAATTATCGGAAATTTAAACGTATCATGCACAATACCTACAACAAAGTTAGGCGAACCATCCCAATTCACTTCTGTATTATTAAAGCCTTGAGAGAATGTTCTAGTTGGAACCATTGTTCTGCCACCTTTTATATAAGGAGCTTGAGGCAGTGTAAATGGCACCCCATTTTTATAAGCTGTTTTACTTCCTACAGTTACCTTAATTACCGTACCATCATTATCTGTAATTGTGCTTTCCTTAGTTGCCCCATTATAAACAACTGTAGCACCCATCGAAGGGATAATTTGTGATATCGGTACCATTGTTGTGCCGTTCAAAAGTTCTGGAGCAGAATCGGATGTAAACGTAATTTGTTTACCATTTACATAAACATCTGGGGAAGAAGCAGTTCCTGCATAAACATTCTCTGCAGAACTTAAAAGACCAAACCCAATTGCTAGAGCAAGAGAAGAGGATATAAATTTTTTACCCATTCCTTTAATAGCAGATTGGGGATTAGTTTTAGAAAGATTTTTCGGCATTATTTGTAGCACACTCCTTTTTTTCCATAATTAACTATCTCGCTGGCATATACCCGAAACAGGAGAAATATAAACCAACATCCTTTTTCATTCATTCCTAATACACCCAAGAAAGGGGGCGATTAGTACTATTGTAAATTACAACAATATTAATTTTATTATATTAGTATTTATTTTTCACTATTTTTTCGTTACTTTTAAAAATTACCTCATTTTAAATTATCTACCATTTATTCACTCCACATCGACATTTGTGTTTTATTCAGCCATTTCACAAGCCCTCATCAAATAAAAAAATCTATCGAACAGGGTATACTGCATAATAATTTACATATCAAAATCATACGAAAGCTCAGTTTTTATACAGAAAAGCCGCTTCCCCTCAAGGAAACGGCTATAAACACATTGTAATGGGAAAAATAAGTGTAAACACTGTCATTTTTCAAAAGCTAACAATTGATATACACATTTATGCAGTAGAGAAGAACAATTTGGGGTAGTTTATAAGTCTAGACGAATTTAATTCATTCTAATTAAGTTGGTATTGTGAAAAATTTAGAATGCTATACAAAAAAGGGGTCTGTACATGGAAATTCTCATATCAATATTATTTCTCCTCGTATTATTATTAGTTACAAATGTGCTAGCACATTATGTTCCATTCATTCCAATTGCGCTTATTCAAATAGCAGTTGGTATTGTCGTTGCTATACTAGCAAAAGATTTCTCTATCGAGATTGAATCAGAATGGTTTTTATTATTGTTTATTGCGCCGTTACTTTATTATGATGGAGCGCATTTTCCACGAGAACAATTATGGAAGATGCGGTTACCTATTTTAGGTAATGCGATTGTTTTAGTATTGTTAACAACGATTGTTGGCGGTATATTTGTACATTGGATGATTCCTTCAATTCCATTGGCAGCTGCCTTTGCATTAATGGCTATTTTATCGCCAACTGACCCAGTCGCAGTAAACGGCATCGCTAAACGCGTTCATATTCCAGAACATATCATGAATTTAGTTCGAGGCGAATCATTAATCAATGATGCATCTGGATTGATTGCGTTTAAATATGCCGTTGCGGCGATTGTAACAGGTTATTTTTCAATAAAATCAGCAACAATTGACTTTATGTACATGTTCTTTTTAGGCGCACTTATAGGGATATTCGGTGCATTATTTCTGTTTTGGATTCGCCTTCAATTACGCCGCATAGGAATTATAGATGTAACATTTTACGTATTGCTACAAGTACTAGCACCTTTTATTTTATTTTTCCTATCTGAAGAAGTTTTTCACGCATCTGGTGTAATATCTGTCGTTGCAGGAGGCATTATTGCAACCATTATTAAAGAAAAAGCTGAAAGTGTTATTGCACAAGAACATGTAGTAACACAACATGTATGGTCTATCCTAACATTCTCATTAAATGGCATTATATTTATTTTACTTGGATTAATGCTGCCTACTGCAACAAAATTTATTCTCGTTAGTGAAGAAATAAACAATAGTGTTCTTATTTTTTATGTAGTAGTTATTGGTGTGATGGTATTAGGTATCCGCTTTATTTGGACGATGTTTTTCGACCTTCTGGATAAAAAGCTATTTAAGAGTGAAGATACTTTAACATTTAAAGATCATATTGTAACAACACTTGTAGGAGTTCGTGGAACGATTACGATGGTAGGGATTATATCGTTACCGTTCCTAACCGAAAAAGGAGAAAATTTCCCTGAGCGGCAATTACTCCTCTTTTTAGCGGCAGGTGTAATATTATTCACTCTAATCATTGCAACGATCTTTTTACCTTTATTAAACAAACAGGAAGCAATACAACAGTCTAATTTGATGAAGGAAAAACGAAAAATGATTGAACATGCTATTCAAAGTATTCAACTTGAAACGGATGAAGAAAACGCTCCTGTAGCACTAAGTTTAATAAATCAATACAACGCAATGTTATTAAATATAGAACTAGAACAGTCAGAGACAATACTTCAAACTTACAAGCAAAAAATACTGGAAGCTAGGCAAGTTGGGATGGAATTAGAAATATTTTATACCCGTCAATATATGACTGAGCATGGATTTAATCAAACAATTCAACAGGAAATTAACTATATACTGAAAGAAAGAAAAGATATGTTAAATAACCGCTCATTTACTTTATTAAAACGTCGTCTACGTAATTTTATACATGAACGAAAATTAAGCAAACTTCCTATCGATATTGTAGAGCAAATAAATAAGGTTAAGAAAGATTTGACAGACTATGTATCTTCATCCATTGTGAGCCACGTGCAAGAGACGAATGAACATTCCATTGATATTGCGCAAAAGGTGGCGATGTACTATCGTCACATGCAATATGCTACTTATAAAATGGATGCCTCAAAAAAAGAAGAAACAAAAGAATATTTAGCTTTAATAGCAATTGAAGCGCAAAGAAGCCTTATAAACGAATGGTATCAAGCAGGGAATATAAACAATGAAGTCGCAAAAGAACTAAGAAGATTTGTCATTAATTTAGAAAGTGTGATTTTGCTCGAAGAAGAAGAGTGATTATTAACTAGAAAATATATCAACGTCTTGCAATTCACCTATGTTAAGGAACGGTCGATATAGTTTATAAACAAGCAATCCATTCATTATGGTTGCTTGTTTTTCTTTATTTTTTAAGTCAAATGCGCAGTATTTAAAAGTGAAAAAACATATATTGGGGACATTTACAGTTAAATGGAATTTATAGTATGCTGATAATAAAAAAGGAGGAGAGGCATTTATGAGTATACAATTAATTGTCGGCGACGTTACACAAGAACTGGCTAATACACGCCGTATTCTAGAACGATTGCCAGAGGAACATATGACATGGAAGCCGCATGACAAATCTATGACGCTTGGCGGGCTTTCTACGCACCTGATCAACTTACTGAACTGGCAAATCGCCATTATTCAGTACCCAGAGCTAGATCTTTCTAAAGTGCCGCTCCAGCGGGAAGCTCTCGAAAAACGATCTGATTTTCTAGATGAGTTCGATGCAAATGTCGGCAAGTTAGAAAAGTTACTTGCAGCATGTGACGAGCAAACCCTTAGTGAAGAATGGACGCTACGCCAAGGTGATTATATCATTCACCGTGATTCACGAGCAATTGCATTACGTACGTTTGGTATAAGTCACATGGTACATCACCGTGCGCAACTCGGGGTATACTTGCGCCTTCTTGATATACCGATACCAGGCAGCTATGGCCCTTCGGCTGACGACAAAGCTCAATGAGCTATACAAGGGCATATTCTTAAACTTTTCGTTATTAGTAGTCTCCTTGAAGCGATAGCGATGCCTAATGATTAGAGTTGCATATGCAACTCTTTTTCCTTTATCAAGAGCTTTTTTTACATAACATACGTATTCAAACTTTTATCCATCTCAATTTGAACGGGAAACAATAGATGAGAGTATTCTATCTTTTGCTCGTTATTACTTGTAGAAAAGAAAGGAGGAAGTATCACTTTATGTTTGCATTAATTGAACGGCTACACAAAAAGGATGAATTTGTTTTAAGGGAAGTAATTCACGCATATGGAGGATATGTTAAAGCGATTGTCATAAAAGTATTACAACCTAATCAAACGGCGATTGAAGAATGTATAAATGATGTCTTTCATATCATTTGGCAAAAAAGCTATCAATTTACTGGTAATGAGGATGATTTTAAAAAATGGATAGGTGTTATTGCAAAATATAAAGCGATTGATACATATCGAGCGCTTCAAAATAAGCCGAAAACAACAGAATTATTCCCATCAATATCAAGTGTAAATGCTTTACCAGAAAGTATCGTAGAAGAAAAACTTCAAAAAGAGCAACTGTTTATTAAAATTTTAGGCTTAAATAAAACGGATCAGGAAATTTTTTTGCTGAAATATTACTTGGGCTATTCCAATGGAGAAATAGCCGAGATATTTGATATTTCTAAAGCAGCCGTCGAAAATCGTTTATATCGTGGCAAGCTTAAGTTAAAAGAAGAGATGAGCTGGGAGGTATCTAGATGAGTGAAAAAGACTTTATTCGAATCGATATTGATAAAATAGAACCTGTTGAAATCTCAGATTGGGAAATGAAGAACATAGAGAAACGTATTTTACGTGTATCAAAGAAACGTGCTAATAATAAAATCAAATGGTTAAGTGCTATTGCAATGACAGCCATAATAGTTACGAGCAGTACAATTTGGCTACCTGCATTGGCTGACCGTCTACCAATTATTCAGCAATTAATCCAAGTAAATAACAGTCCACAATTACAAGTATTTAGTGACTACGGTACAATTATTAATCAACTAGATGAAAGTAATGGTTCTACAATCGAATTAGCCGAAGCTTTTTTTGATGGTAGCATCGTATCGATAAGTTATGAAATGAAACTTGATAAACCGATCAATGGAAACCCCTTATTTTGGCTAGAACAGTTAGAAGTGAATGGGAATACTGTAAACGTACAAAGTCAGCAGATTATTAAAAAAGATGATTATACGTTAATTGGTATGTTTACGGCAAGAGTTTCAGATGAAGTGATCGATAAAACAATTAGTGTACAATGGAGCCCAGAAGTACTTAAAAGCATGGACTATACAACCCTTATTGAAGGGGACTGGGCTTACCAATTAGAGCTTTCACCAACTAAAGCTCATTCAAAAAAGCTAAACATTCCATTTGGTAATGAACAATACCAGTTAGTGTTTAACCAATTAACAAAGGGAAAATATGCAACGGCGCTGTATTTTGAGGGTAACCTAGATTGGAATACTGAGTTTTTAATGATTGAGATTAAAGATAATGTAGGAAATGTCTATGAGGATATAGGAACATCAAGCTTTAAAAGTGATTCTGGACGAGTAAATGGATACATAGAATTATTCGTTTCCGATACTGCTATTCAAACATTAATTCTTACACCGACGATACGAATTGTTGATGAAAAAACATTAGCAAAGAAGGAAGATATTCAATTACCAATTATTCAAATTCCACTTGAGTAACATTAAATTTCATATTACTAGAACAAAGTTAATAAAGCTAACGAGGTATGATGATGTAAGTGCGATAAACGTACTTTTCTGTTGTTTTTTTTGCATTCCAATGTAGATATAGCAATGTAAAATAAAATCACAAACCAACCTTTTGTTCAATTAATAAAATATTCAAATTATTTTAAAATATAGCATTTTTCTAAGAAGCTAGACTCATTTTTTACGAATTTATGTAAACATATTGTATTCAAATAAAATCCTTAATAAAATGAAAATGGATCTACATTTAAGTGCATGCACGTTTGTTAATTAACATGAATTTCTTATTTTTAAGGAGGCATTTTAATTATGAAAGCAGCAGTCGTAACGAAAGACAAAACAGTAAGTGTAGAAGAGAAACAACTTAGACCATTACAGCCTGGTGAAGCATTAGTGCAAACAGAATATTGTGGTGTATGTCATACAGACCTACACGTTAAAAATGCCGATTTTGGTGATGTCACTGGGATTGTTCTAGGACACGAAGGTATTGGTAAAGTTATTGAAATTGCTGAAGGTGTTACTTCATTAAAAGTTGGTGACCGTGTATCAATCGCATGGATGTATGAGAGCTGTGGTCACTGTGAATATTGTACGACAGGTCGTGAAACATTATGTCGTGATGTTAAAAATGCAGGGTACACAGTTGATGGTGCGATGGCAGAACAAGTTATCGTATCAGCTGATTATGCTGTAAAAGTTCCTGATAACTTAGATCCAGCAGCTGCTTCTTCTGTAACGTGTGCTGGTGTAACAACTTATAAAGCTGTGAAAGTGTCTAATATCCGTCCTGGACAATGGATAGGGATTTTTGGTATTGGTGGTCTAGGAAACTTAGCTGTACAATACGCGAAACATGTTTATGGTGCAAAAGTAATTGCATTTGATATAAATGATGACAAACTGGCGTTTGCTAAAGAAGTAGGGGCAGACGTAGTTGTTAACTTATTAAATGAAGACCCCGTTACAAAAGCGAAAGAACTGACAGATGGAAAAGGTTTAGATGCAACAGTGATTACAGCTGTAGCTAAAACGCCATTCAACCAAGCTATTGATGTTGTAAAAGCTGGCGCACGCGTAGTTGCAGTTGGTTTACCTGTAGATAAAATGGATTTAGATATCCCACGTTTAGTACTAGACGGAATTCAAGTAATTGGCACATTGGTAGGAACTCGTCAAGACTTACAAGAAGCATTCCAATTTGCTGCAGAAGGTAAAGTAGTTCCAAAAGTAACATTACGTAAAATCGAAGAAATTAATGAAATCATGGAAGAAATGGAACAAGGTAAAATTACAGGCCGTATGGTTATTGATTTTACAAAATAATTGAGTTGTTTAACTTAGCTCTTAAATATATTTAATCAACGAGGCACTTCCAATTCGATTCAGCAATCGAGGGAGGTGCTTTTTTGTGCTTAACTTACTGACTATGCTATGCGGGTTGTAAAAAAAGACTGAAGTCAGAGTCAGCCTACTTTGGTTTTCACTTTGACTTCAATCTATAATTTGAAATATGCATGTAAAGATAAATCTCTAGTCTTTGATGTCATAGATACTTCACTATTATCTTCGACAACATCAGAACCTGCTTCTCTATTATATTTAGTTACCCAAAATACACTAACACTTAAAACTATAACAACAAATAGAAGACCCATTTATAGCTTTTTTTCAATTTTCATCAATAGGAACATTCAAAGATAGTAGATCGTTAAATAAGCTTTTTTCCTTTTAAGCAGCAAATTAAAAAATACCTGAAATAGTAACAAAAGCGAAGTATATTACAATAAGGGCAGCTATTGAATTAGAATTAAAGTCATAAGAGTTGTACCTTGGAAAAAAGATGGACCCTAATAAACCAATACGAATGAGCAGTTGGATAAGAACAATCTCCGTTGGATAAAATATGTATGAACTTCAGTAGTTCAAATTTAAAGGTTTGGGAGGACTAAATATGTCATCTGAAATGGGAGAAACACCTCGTACTGGTCGAGACATTAATGATGGAATTGTATATTTTGGTGGGCAAGCTGAGAGTGTTTTTAGCTCATTGGCTGAACCAGCTCGAGTTTCAATACAAAAGAAAGCAGACGACCTAGCTGCAAAGTATCTTGGTAGTAATCCTAATCCAGACTATTTCGAGTGTATTGAAATTGTAGCAGAGGGAGTTTTGACAGCTGGGAACGAAATAAAGGCTAGCAGTGGTTCTTGGGGAGATTCAGTAGATGCAGCACTAGAGGCTGGCGTTGGAACTCCAGCAGCAAAAATAGCTTGTAAAAGAATAACGATGACTGAACATTAATTTTGAAAAGCGAAAAGCATAGGCGTAACAAGCTTATGCTTTTTGCTATTTATTGAATTCTTTTATCCTCTCGGTAATAGTAGTCCAAAGTGTTATGAGCTTTTTTTATTTTGTGTAAAAATTTTACATATTCGGTTAAGTAGCAATAAATTTACATAAAAAACGCAGCTACTAGATAGCCACGCTTGAAAGTGTAATAAACGTTAATTATTCAAATTATGAACGTAAGCTTCAATGGATTTAAGTTGATCTTTGTTAATTTTACTATGAGGTTGTGGGTGGAACCATTGCACTTCTTTATCATGATAGATTCCTCGATAATCAATCCCCTCAATATTTATTTTAAATTGAAAACGTTCGTGGATATTTCCTTCAAACAACGGTGTAATTACCTCGAAATTTTGTAGCATAATGACAATCTCCTTTCTTCTTTTTTGTTGAATATTAATATTCCCATAATTAATTCGCTTATAACCTAACATTAACAATTTAAAATGAAAGAAGATTAGAATTTCATAATAATAAAACAACAAAGTCCATCTTTTATGTTCATAACTTAAAAGTTACATACATATATGAAGATGTAGAAGCCATTCTTATATCTTATTACCACGTATTATACTTTGTAGAGTAATAATGGTATTTTATAAATAGATAGACTTTTCGCTCAATTTAAAAAAGTAGGAGGTTTTCATTATGATATCTTTTTCTAAACCAGATGTAGAACAGTTTTTAAGAACATTTTCGATTGGAGATTTTGCGGTTAGTCCAGATGAAAAACAACTAGTTTTCAGTACAAATTTAAGTGGAAAGTATAATTTATGGGGCATGAATTTACCAAATACGTTCCCGACACCGCTTACTTTTATAGACCAAAGCTGCCAAGGCCTTCTCTATGATAAACAAGGACGGTTTATCATTGCTGGTTTTGACCAAAATGGGAACGAAAATACGCAATTTTATGGAATTCCACTTCAAGGTGGAACAATGAAAAAGATTATTTATGAAGAAGGTACCCGTAATTCCATGCCAATTTTATCCGAAGATGGGAACAAGCTTTATTATACATCTTCGAAAGGAAATCCTTTGTATTTAAATGCATATGTTTATGACTTGGTGACAGGTGAGGAAGAAACGGTTCTTATTGGTGAAGATGCGCCCACTTATTTAATCGATTTTAGCCCGAATGAAAAGGTAGCCCTCTACTATAAACATTTCTCGAATACGTATACATTACTATACGCTAAACGAGGAGAGGAACATATTCTCCTGACACCGCCAACAAATCAGCAACATACGGTTAGTGACGCAGTGTTTGTATCCGATGAACTCATCTATTTATTAACGAATTATGATGCTGATTTTACGTATTTGGCTTCGTATAATTTAGAGACAAACGAATTTGTAAAATTGAAAGATTTTGAGAATGAAAGCTTTACTAGGTTGAAATATAACAAAGAAAATCAGTACTTGTATGTAATCAGTGAAAAAGGTGTAGAAGATCATTTATACATGTATGATTTACGACTGAATAATTGGGAAGAACTAACTTCACCATGCAGTGTCATAGAAAAACTTATCGTTAATAAATCAGGTAGTTTGTATTTGTTAGGACGAAGTGCTACGACGCCACATAATATTTATCAATTTAAGGAAAATAGATGGACAGCTTTAACGGAATACACAGTGCCAGGTGTAAGTCCAAGTGAATTAGTTGAGCCAGATGTGGTTACTTATTCTTCCTTTGACGGACTTGAAATAGAGGCCTTATTTTTCAAAGCTAAAAAGGAAAATGATAATGGAGAAATCATCTTTTGGCCACATGGTGGTCCGCAAGCTGCCGAGCGTAAATTTTTTAGAGCTTCCTTCCAATTCTTTTTAAAAAATGGGTATAGTATCTTTGCTCCGAATTTCCGTGGGTCAACAGGCTATGGATTGGCTTTCACGAAAATGGTAGAAGGAGATTGGGGACACGGTCCACGCCTTGATAATGTAGCAGGTCTCGACTGGCTCATAAATAATGACTACGCGGAAAAAGGCAATATTTTATTGATGGGCGGAAGTTATGGAGGGTACATGGCCTTATTGCTTCACGGTAGACATGCTGAATATTTCAAAGCCGTAGTAGATATATTTGGTCCATCTGATTTGTTTTCATTTATCAACTCGGTTCCTGAGGACTGGAAGCCAATTATGGACAGATGGGTAGGAAACCCTGAACGAGACAAGCAAAAGCTTATTGAATACTCACCATTTACGTATCTAGAAACGATGGTGAAGCCAATGCTAGTTATCCAAGGAGCGAATGACCCACGAGTTGTGAAAGAGGAGTCTGATCAAATCGTGCAAGCTTTAAAAGATAAAGGTCGTGATGTCGAGTACATGCTTCTTGAAGACGAAGGACATGGGTTCTCTAAAAAAGAAAATGAAATTGCTGTTTATCAAAAAATTCTTTCATTTTTAAATCAATTCGTTGAATCTAAAGTAAAAGCATAATTAACAGAAAAGAGATTCAAAAATTCTTTCTTAAAATATAAAAAAGACTAGGTTCTACTATTGTAGGACCTACAGCTTGTCGACAAAAGGGATTGAGAATAGAAATCTTAATCCCTTTTGTTATTTTTATTGTAAAAAATGGGCTCTTTCTTTCTTGTTGCCATTCTCTTCGAGCATCCCCTCCTTATGAAGCTGTTTGCATAATTATAGTAGACTGCTAGCAATACATATAAAGCTGATTGGAGTGAAGGACGGACGACTACTGCTTAGAACGCACAATACGTAAGACGGCAACAGATCGCGCGCTAGCGAGGGTTGCGGCTTACGATGTGCCCGCGGAAAGCGACTGCCCATAACGGAAATCAACGGCAGTAGTCATCGCCTAGATTAGTTTTAAATAAAAAAAGACTATAGACAAATTCGAAAAATTTCGAGTTTGTCTATAGTCTGTGGGTTCTACTAATGTAGAACCTAGTCTCGTTTACCTAATTTAGGAAACGCCCAAAAAGTCCTGATATGTACGAGTATTGAGCAGTCGTCGTTAGATTTTTCATTAGCATTACTTAATATGTGAGCTAAGAATAATAAGTGTAATACCCGTAAATAGGCAAACGATTCTCATCACAGGAATTTTATCAGCTAGTCCAAACAAAGCAATTGCAGTCGTCACAATTAAAACTGTTGGACCAACCAATGCCAGCATTGTATTAATATAAAATGCTTTTTCTAAACTATTTAACTTGAGCATTAAAAATCCAGCACTTACTTCAATACTTCCAGACAATACACGTAAAATAACCATAGCAAGAAGAGATTTTTCAATAATTGTCATCATCCTACCTTTATAGAATTTTCGCTTCTATTAAAATTTCATTATTAGAATAATTATGAAATTCTGCTTTAATGAAATACTAAAATCAATATATGTATCGTTCGTATTAAATATACTTGTTATATTTTCATTAATAGTGTTACGTTTAAAAGTGATTTTCTAGTTAAAAGAATAAAGAAATATTTCAAAACGTGACATTATTGTAAAAATCCGTTGTGCTCTTGTGAGTAGTATTTTTATAGTAAAATGTCATATGTAATTTTAGCCGATTATGAGGAAATTTTAAAAAATATATTGACAAAATAATTTTTTTCTGTAAAATGAAAAACAATTCAAAAATATTTGTATAGAACAAAGGCTATGAAAAGAAATAGTATCAATTATTTTTACGAACAGAAAGTTACCGGTTGATGAGAGGTGCATGTAAAACGATTGAGAATTCATCTTGGAGCTGTGTACCGAAAAGATCATTCTAAGTAGGCTACACCGGTAAGCATCCGTAATCATGTGCGAGAGTATCGTCTAAATGACCGTACTTCTTAAGGTAAGTAATGTGAATTACTTATAAATTAAAGGTGGTAACACGAGTTGAATCGTCCTTTTGGTCAATCCAAAAGGGCGTTTTTTTTTATTCCTTTTTTTAAGCAAAGTATTTGAAAATCTAAACGTATTAGGAGTATGACATTATGAAAGACAATCATCAAGAAGATTCACAGCTTAAGCGCGGATTAAGTACGCGTCATATGCAGCTTATTGCACTTGGCGGATCCATTGGAGTCGGTTTATTTTATGGCTCTAGTTCAACAATTCAAATGGCAGGGCCATCTATTTTACTAGCTTATTTAATTGGTGGTTTAGTTATTTTCACAATTATGCGGGCATTAGGTGAAATGGCAGTAGAAGAACCTGTATCAGGTTCGTTCAGTACGTACGCGAATAAATATTTAGGACACTTTGCCGGGTTCTTATCTGGTTGGACGTATTGGTTCATGTGGATTGTCGTTGGCATGGCAGAATTAACTGTAGTCGGTGTATACATTAACTATTGGTTCCCTGATATTCCACAATGGTTAACTGCCCTTGTAGTACTTATCATTATGACACTTGTAAACTTAGCAAATGTAAAAGCTTATGGCGAATTCGAATTCTGGTTTGCAATGATTAAAGTTGTTGCAATTATCGGTATGATCGTGCTAGGATTAGCCATTATTTTCTTCGGTGTTGGCAACCAAGGGGAAGCAATTGGTTTCGATAACTTATGGGCACACGGTGGCTTCATACCAAACGGTTTCCATGGAATTTTAATGTCACTCGTATTAGTTATGTTCTCATTCGGTGGGGTTGAATTAGTAGGTATTTCTGCAGGAGAAGCAAAAAATCCTAGCAAGTCAATTCCTTCAGCTATTAACAACATCATTTGGCGTATTTTAATTTTCTACATAGGGGCATTAGGCGTTATGATGGTGATTTACCCTTGGAACGAAGTTGGTTCAGAAGGTAGCCCGTTCGTTCAAATTTTCGATTATGTCGGCATCCCAGCTGCGGCTCACATTATCAACTTTGTTGTAATTACAGCAGCAATGTCTGCATTTAATAGTGGTTTATACGGTTCAGGACGTATGCTACACAATTTATCGGTCCAAAAAAATGGTCCGAAATATTTTAAAACAGTAAGCAAAAACGGTAGTCCGCATAGAGGGATTTTATTTTCTTCAGCAATGTTATTAATTGCAGTTGTCTTAAACTATGTTGTACCTGAAAAAGTGTTCATCTATATTTCTGCTGTTGCAACAGTTGCAGTCATTACAAGCTGGATGATTATTTTATTAGCTCAATTGAAATTTAGAAAGTCAAAAACGAAAGAGGAAGTAGCTGAACTGAAATTCAAAATTCCGCTTTATCCACTTTCAACGTATATTGCCATAGCATTCTTATTAATGGTTATTGTGTTAATGGCGTTTATTCCAGATATGCGTGTTGCGCTATATGTCGCACCAGTTTGGTTTTTAATCTTATTTATTGGTTACAAAGCAAAAAATGTGAAAAAGTAATTCATGCTTTGCAAAATAAGTGACCGATATTAGCTATGAGCGTTATCGAGATGGGCAACGGTAGGTTGTTTTCAATCTCGATAGCGCTCATCGCATTATAATCAATAAAGTAATCATCCCATTATCCAAAAGGAGAGTTATCATTCATACGAAAATTATTAGGAACTGAAGCAAAAAACACTATAGGTAATCGACGTATCCAAGCCCTCCTCCTCGCCAAATAATTTTAGTTTACATAATATAAATACCTTAGACGCCACTTTCTAAATATCGGATGTTACTCATAATTTATCGTTTAAAAGGGGATTATTCGTTTAAATAATGCTAATTATTGTTTAATGAAGATTTATCCAATATTTTTATAAATTATTCAAACGAGTGACAAACTTAGCTGGTTGTTACAGAATGTTTTTTTATTCAAGCGATCCACACCTTGGGCTCTTTAATCATGGCATTTGTAGTATATCAATTTAATAAGTACTGATATTTGTTAAATTTAGAATCGAATTTGGTGTATTTGAAGACTAAATCTTTATACATTTTGAAACACCTCTATAAAGTTTTGAGCAGCCTTGGACAAGCTATGATCTTTTAGCCATATTAATCCGACTGATCCAGTCAACTCGGTTGTGCTTGCTATCCGATAAGCATTTATTGGATATCCTTGAAAGCGATGAAGTAAGGTTTCTGGAATAACAGATGCAGCAAAATCTGCTGTAACTAGATCCATCAAAAGACTGATATCAGAACATTCTCCAACAATATTAGGATGAAGTTTAAATCGAGAAAAAGTTTCTAGTATTAAGTAATGTACACCTAGACCCTCAGTACTAGGAATTAGGAGTGGGTAATGTTGAATTTCAGCCAGTGTTACTTCCTGATCAAATGAAGTCTGCTTTCTAGATGTGATGAAATAAAAAGGTTCGTTACAGAGATGGAGGACAGAAAAATCGTCCAAATTTAATGGCATGCGGATAATTGCTAATTCCACAATTCGATCTCTGATTAATTGACAAAGAATAGAAGATTCATTTTGTTGAATTTTATAAGTAATCTTTGGAAATTGTTTTTGATATTGCTCAAGAATATGCGACAATCCATTAACAGAAAAAGTGTTTACCCCAATTGTTAATCTTCCATTTATGCCTTTCCCGACTTCCATTACCTCTGTTTTGGTTTCCTCCATCAATTGAGTTATTTCTAAAGCATTTTTGTATAGGGCATTTCCCGCCTCTGTCACTACTAAATATTTCCCACTTCGCTCAACTAATTTTGAACCGAGTTCCGTCTCCATTGCTTTCAATTGCTGGCTTAATGGTGGTTGGGATATATGAAGTCTTTTAGCAGCAGCAGAAATCTTCTTTTCTTCTACAATTGCAATAAAATAGCGTAGTTGCCTAATATCCATAATTAACATCCTTTCCATTAGGTATATGAAAAACATTAGTAAAACAAATATTATTAATATTTTTCATATACGTAACCTCATGATAACATGTTTTGTAAGGGGAATCTGGCTATTTAAATCTGAAAGGGATTTTTAAAGTTTCCTTGTAGTTATGATTACCACAAGTAACTTGACTCTATAATACGGGGAAAGTTCACCTGTACAATCAAATAAAAATTTGGAACTTCGGTTATTTTCCACGACTGCAGAAGGAGACATAGAAACCTTTATTGATTTATTGAGGAGCTGGAGCAATTACAACATTAACTAATCGTCCAATAGTTGGATGAAGATAGTATTATGGTGTATCAACGCTGGGGTGAGTTAAATTCTTAGGATATGCTTAATGATTGATAGAAGGGATTGGATGAAATGAGTTCTACTTATTGGTTAACAAATACACGTTTAGAGACAAGCTTCCAAATCGAAGATGGCGTAGTAACTGCTACACATACGGATTGTTTCCATTTGCTAATTAAAGACGGAAAGATTGAAAAAATAATATCTTCTATTGAGGAGATAAACGATGATTTGCCAAGGGAAAATGCGCAACATCTACTGGCACTTCCATCTTTTATTGAAAAACACTGCCACTTGGATAAAACATTGCTTGGTGATCGATGGCGTTCTGTAACACCCGTGCGTAATATCTTTGAACGTCTTGAAATCGAAAAAGAGGTTCTTCCTTCGCTGAAGACGACCACACAGGAACGTGCGGAAAGGTTACTTGGAATATATGTGAAATCAGGTATTACGCATGTACGTACACATGTAGATATATATCCAGAATTCGGATTAAAAAATTTAGAAGAAGTTCAAAAAGCATTGCACTCGTATAAGGGGAAATTAACGCATGAAATTGTTGCCTTTCCTCAACATGGCTTATTACGTACAGATTCAAGAGAGTTAGTAAGAAAAGCATTACAAAATGGAGCGACACATGTTGGCGGTGTTGATCCAGCTACTGTAGATGGAGATATTGATGCCTCATTAAAAGCAATGGTGGAATTAGCTGTAGAAGGAAAAGCAGGAATCGACTTGCATTTGCATGATCCGAATCATTTAGGGATTTTTACAATAAAGAAACTAGCTCAGTTAACAATAGAAGCTGGTTTGCAAGGAAAAGTATCGATTAGTCATGCTTTTGGGCTTGGAGATATCCCTTTATCTCAAGCTGAAGAGATGGCTATATTACTTGCCGATGCGGGAATTACGATTATTTCTAGTGTGCCAATTAATCGGAAATTTCCTCCGATGGGCCTATTACGACAAAATGGCGTGTCTGTTGCAGTAGGATGCGATAATATTTTTGATGTTTGGTCACCGTTTGGTAATGGAGATATTTTAGAAAATGTTGGACGTTTAGCTGAAATTTCTGATTGGGTGGATGAACGTTCATTGGCACAAGCACTCAGCTATATTACTGACGGTAAGACGCCTCTTAATTATGAAGGTGAGCAAGTTTGGCCAAAAGTTGGCGATGAGGCAAATATTGTGTTGGTCGACGCTTCTTGTTCTGCTGAAGCAGTTGCACGGAGAGCCAAGCGAGTAGCTACAATGTTCAGAGGGCAATTAGTTTCAAGTTCTCTCAAATAAACTCTATAAATAATAACTTGAATCATTCTGTCCGTATGTAAGACATTCCAAATTTAAATATCGATGGACTAGAATGCTCACAGAATAGTTGCTAGGATTTTAGATTTTGCAATCATTATTCTGCGAGCTAATTTATTGGAATTTTACAAATATTAAATAAATCTAATATGGTGAAGTGGTAACTAGGTATTGTTTTTAAACAATTAAAGGAGTTGAGGAAGGTATATAATGTCTGACATTCAAAGGAGTCCGTTGAGAAATGTACCACCAATAATCTCCTTACTCATTTGTGGATTTATGGGCATGTTTAGTGAAACATCCCTTAATATTGCTTTACATCATCTCACGTTAATAATCTCATGATGTTGCTGTTCAGGCAGGTGCTTAATCCATGGCATTCAAAATGCATATACCTTTGCTGTCGTCATAGCTATTATTGGTCTGATTTGTTCTCTATTTATTAAGCGAGTGCAAGTCACGTAAGTTTTAAAAGCTCTTAAGTTTATTCTATAAAACAAAGAAATATATGTAAGGAGAGATTGGTTTGGCATTATTATTAAAGAATGTGCGGTTGGAAACAGGGTATTTGTATGATCAATCTTTTGTCACAGCTACCGAAACGAAAATAGTTGATATTTTGATTGAAAATGGCAAGTTTGTTGAAATATCTACAACAATTGAAGCAAATGATGCAGTAGTAGTCGATGCTAAAGAGCAACTACTCGTTCCGTCGTTCAAAGAAATGCATACACATATTGATAAAACATACTTCGGTGGCGAGTGGAAAGCACCATCTCCAGCTACAGAAGGGATTTTTACTCGTTTTAAAGAAGAAGCGACTATATTGCCTAAACAACTGGATGTAGCTGCAGAGAGAGCTCATGCTATGGTAAAGCATTATATAAAAAATGGACATACACATATTCGTACACATGTAAATGTTGACCCGCATATTGAGACGAAGCATATGGAAATAGTAAAGCATGTGTTAGAAAGTTACCAAGATCAAGTAACATATGAAATCGTCGCATTCCCACAGCATGGTATATTACGGAATGGTCCAGAGTTTTTAACAATTCTTGAAAAAGCATTACAAATGGGCGCTACTCATATCGGAGGGGTTGACCCTGCTTTAGTAGATCGTAATAGCAGGGAAGTTTTAAAAACAACTTTTCAATTAGCCGAAAAATACGATGTTGCAATTGACATTCATTTACATGAACAAAACACATTAGGGGCATTAGAAATCCAACATATTCTAAATGAAATCCAACAAAGATCATTCAAAATGGAAGTAACCCTTAGTCACGCATATGCATTAGCGGACTTGCCACAACAAACATTAGACAATTTGCTAGATCAAATGGCTGCAAATAATGTTAGCGTAACAACAACGGTTCCAATAGGAATAGGTCCGATTACAATTCCTGTGAAATATATGTATGATCGGGGCGTAAAAGTTTCTTTTGGGCATGATAGCCTGATTGATCACTGGTCCCCATTTGGAAGTGGCGATACGATCCATAAATTAAATCAGTTTGTACAACGTTTTAGCTACATCGATGAGTGGCATATTGGACAATCCTTGAAATATGCGACAGGAGGATTAACACCATTAAATGAAGATGGGGAGCAACAGTGGCCAAAAGTTGGTGATGTAGCCAATGCGTTACTCGTTGATGCAGTTAGCTCTGCGCATCTAATTGCTAGACAGTGTCCGCTTTCGACAGTAATTTCAAAAGGGAACATAATCCATGAAGAAGAGATAGAGCTAAAGGGGGAATTTCGTTGAGTACTTGGCTACGAAACGTTCGATTAGAAATTGGTGAAACAACGTATGGAGATGGGAGCATTCAAACAAAAACCGATCTGTTTCATATTCAAGTTGCTCAAGAAGGAGTAATTCAGACGATTATGCCCGCAACTGAAAATGTCTTGGACGCAAATGCAGTTGATATGGAAGGGAAATTAGCTCTTCCTGCATTCAAAGACATGCATAATCATTTGGATAAGACCTACCTTTCATTAGGATGGAAAGCTTGTCGTCCTGTGAAAAGTTTATCCGAGAGATTGGCTCTTGAAGCAGCTGAATCAGAGGAACTTGTTGAAACTGCGGAACAGAGGGCATCTGCCATGATTGAACTGCATTTGAGTAATGGTGTGAATCATATTCGAACACATGTCAATATTGATCCATACATTAAATTAAGCAATTTAGAAGCCGTTAAAAAAGCACTAAAAACTTATGATCAATATGTAACATACGAAATTGTCGCGTTTCCACAACAAGGCTTACTTGAGCATGAAGAAATGCCTGACTTATTAAGACAAGCATTGGAATCTGGTGCAACAATCTTAGGGGGACTTGACCCGTCAGGCATCGATAAAGACATCGAAAAATTACTGCAAGTCACAATGGATATAGCTAGAGAGTACAATGTGGATGTCGACATGCATCTGCATGATAAAGGACAAGTAGGTTTCTATACTATGGATAAATGGCTGGATATGGTGAAAGAACAAGATTATAAGGGAGCCACTGTTTTTAGCCATGCATTTGGTTTAAGTAAATTGACACCTCCTATGCAAAAGCAATTTGCCAAAAAATTAAGCGAGTATAATGCGGGAATAATGTCTACTATTCCTATTTCTATAAACTCTCAACTCATTCCAATTGATATTATGATAGCGCAAGGCGTTAAAGTTGCCTTGGGCTGTGACGGTTTTTTTGATTCTTGGAGTCCATATGTGCCAGGTGATATTTTAGAAAAAGTGTATAATTTTTGCGAATACACTGGAAAATCAAGCGAACGCTCGTTACGTGAAAGTTTAAGTTTAATTACACAAGGCGTAACACCACTGAATGGTGAAGGTGAACAAGTGTGGCCTATGGTTGGGGATGAGGCAAGCTTTGTATTTATAGATGCCAGCTGCAGTGCAGAGGCAGTTGCAAGGCTACCGAAAAAAAGACAGTTGATGCATAAAGGTAGGTTATACAAATCAAAACATTAGAAGGGTTCGACGAAAATCATCTAATGAAGAAGTGGAATAAAAATAACCTCTGACTTCATTGATAAGGTGGTTGTTTTTATGTTTGCTCACTTTACGAATTCTCACTAACAATTAAATTTTTTTAGTTCGAAAGAATTTTATGATAAGGCAATAATTGCATCAGAGTGATTAACTTAATGTAAGATTAATTTTTTTATTAAATGTTTTATGAAAGAAAGGAAAGTACTAATGTCTAAAGAAACGAAAAAATGGAATTCAATTCTATTAATATTTTCTATTTTTTCAATCGCCATAAATATGCGTCCAGCAATTACATCTATTGGCCCAATGCTGGAAACCATTCGTGAGCAATTATCGTTATCAAATGCGCAAGTGAGCCTGTTAACAGCAGTACCAGTCATTTGTATGGGGATTTTCGCCACATTGGCTCCGTTATTGAATCGGAAATTTGGATTGTTAAGAACGATGGCTGTAATGATAACTCTAATCGGTGTAATGACCGCTTTACGTGGCTTTATTTCAGGATTTATAGTGCTTGTAGTTACAGCATTTATTATCGGAATCGCAATCGCAGTAGTGGGACCGCTTCTTTCAGCAATGATCAAACAGTATTTTCCTGACAAAGCTGCGTCAGTCATCGGAATTTATTCTTTCGGGATGGGAGTGGGATCGGCAGCGAGTGCGGGTTTGACAGCGGTGTTCTTTGACACTACCGGGTCTTACTTTTTTGCCTTAAGCATTTGGTCCATACTTGCGCTAATTGGTCTTGTCGCATGGTTCTTAGCGATGAAAGGACAGATGGAAGGTCCGCAAATCAATTCTGTTAAAGCGACAAGTCAGCGAAACAAGATGAAATCTCCGTGGAAATCACGGAAGGCATGGTTATTTTTGCTATTCTTCGGATTGCAATCTTCCGCGTTCTTTTCAATCATTACATGGCTTGCGCCGATTGCAACGTCTTCAGGGTTGACTTTACTACAGGCTGGTACACTCCTGAGTATAATGACGACGGTTCAAATATTTTTTAACATCCTTCTACCGCTGCTAATGGAGCGTTTTCCTGCACGGAAGTTTTGGCTATTGCTGATCCTAGTAGCTGGGATGTTAGCAGTCGTACTGTTCTGGACGGGGGTTCATTCACTTATGTGGGTTGGCGCATTCATCATGGGAATTCCCCTTGGTGGTCTATTCCCAATAGCACTGCTTTTACCTCTTGATGAGACAGAGACTGCAGAAGAGGCGAGTTCATGGACAGCGATGATGCAGACAGGTGGTTTCATCATTGGTGGTTTATTGCCACTTCTAATTGCACTTGTCTTTGACTGGACGGCGAATCATCAGTATACGCTTGCGATTATTATGTTGCTGTATGTCATGATGTTCGTCTTGACGTTTTTGATTGGCAATAAAAAATATCGTTAGAATTAACATGTTTATTGAATGAAATCATTATGATCCATACTGTAAAGAGTAGCCAAAGCTACTCTTTTTCGGTTCTATAATCACGCTCGATCTTAATAAACATTACTATGTATTCTTATCTTATAGGTAAATTAGCTTTTTAGTAGGTCTCGTTTAATACTAGAATGTTTTCTTTCTAAGAAAAAACCTTCAATAAGTTCAGTTTTAAATATAGGCATAGCACTCTTCAGCTATGCCTATTTCTGAGTAAGCCTTTTAAGGTTAATTAACTTTAATTACTTCAATATATCTATACATTCCCCTTAACATAACTTGGTCATCCTTTAAAATGTTAAGCCTGTGTTTATTCTTACTAAACAATACCTCAAAACTTCGACCAATGTCTGTTCCTAATATGCTTATAAAAGGCCTTAACAGTTTTTTTGTTAGTGTTAATTTTTGATTTTTAGCAGCAAATTTATCAAAGATCAGAATTCTTCCATCCTTCTTTAAAACTCTTATCATCTCTCCAAAGCATTTATTTTCATCAGGAACGACAGAGAGAATTAAACTCGCTACAATATAGTCAAATGATTCATCTTCAAAAGTCATATTTTGAGCATCCATTTCTAAAAATTCAATTGAAGAGTGCTCGAATTTACGTTTAGCTTTAGCTAGCATGTCAGGAGAATAATCAATAGCTGTAATATCAAAATCACCATAGTTAATTAATTCTAAATCAGCTCCAGTACCAATCCCTACATATAAGATTTTTTGGTTACTTTGAAAAGGGGCTTTTTGAAAAATTCTTTTCCTAGTCTTTAAAAAAATACCTGTATTAAAAAATTTATCGTAGAAAGAAGAGCCCACTTTGTAAATAATCTTGTTCCACGTATTATTCAATATATTATCCACCTTTCTACAGTAATATCGAAGCATTTGAATTCCTTAAATCCTGTGAAGCCTCCGAAGCTAGGAGTGACCTTACTCCACCAACCTTTTAGCTCGAGACATCACTAACATACTAATAGTAATGAGCGCAAAGGCTGTTAACGCAAGAAAGGGGATTGATACAAACCCAAACCAATTTATATATTGAATATTACAAGGGACACCACTTACACACGGTTTAAATCCACCGTAGCCAGGAATCTTCTGTTCAAGATAGTGTATTAATGATATGCAGCCACCAATAAGTATGATGAGGCTGGGAATCGTCTTGCAAAAAGCGTGAAAAATGCAGGGAAAAATGAATCTATTACCTATAAGTATAATAAAGCGAATCAATATCGTTTGTAAACAATCTGGAATACTTGTACGATCAAGATGGAAACTTACATTTACCTGCTGGACAGTAGTTTACGCACATAGTTATAAACCGAAAAAATGAGGTGAACTTTTTGATATTTTTTAGTATAGGTTTATTAGTTGTGGGGATGATATTCGCAATAATACGTAGAAGTATATATCCATTCATTGAAATACTTATCTATGCAAGTGTTGCATTACTATATGATCTTTTTCAATTCATCTTCAGCTTATTAGGGAATAATTGGATGTATCATCTAGCTATTCCCGTTATATTAACATGGATAGCATTCTATTTTGCAAATAAAATAATAAAAAAAATAGATTGGCAGTATTAATAAATTCATTTAATAAATCCTCTCTAAATACAATTTATAAGCTTTAAAAAATCATTAAATTACAAACTATTACAATTTTATAACCAAAACTAGAGTTAGATACACGCTTAATCACTTTTAGGCTAGTTAATTCCCATTTCTCAATGGGTTAAGTAGCCTGATTTTTCTTGTTTCAGCACTTCATGATGAATATAAAATAAGATTTATTAAGATTGAGGAAGAATAGGTCAAGATTTATTAAGAACTATGCAATTGAAAAGCGAGTAGAGCAAATGGTTTTTTCAGCTTGTCAAAAATCTAACTATTTCACCGTAGAATCATTAAACCTTATTCCCGCAAGTTTTTCATCTTGTTCAGGAGCTTTTACTAGAAGATGAATTACTTTACATTGAGAGAACGTTTGAACAGCACTTTGGTAGACCTCAAGTGAAAATAAAATATGTACAAACGACGAAAAGATTATGAAATGGAAGAGAATTTTAGAAACTGCATAAATTTTTATGCAGTTTTTCCTTTACTTTCAAATAATTATTTTGTAAGATAAAGCCAACTTCAAAAGTGGCCAGACCACTTTTGGATTCATTCATTAAGAGACGCCATCGTCTGAAGATGGTGGATTTTGTTTCTTTTTAGTAGGTATCCAAACACCAACTGAATGAAGATAAAGCCTTTGGATGCATTGTTTATCTGCGCGAAAGGAAAGCGACAGTAATAATTATTCAAAGGCGAATAGATTGACTAAGAAGTTGATCTAATAGATAAAAAACCGAACAAAGAAAGTATTTTTAGATATCGTCCAACAATTACGACAACTTATTAAAATAGAAAAATTACTGGCTGGTGAAAAGTCATCTTCCGAAAGAGTCCTTTCAGACACCTAGGTGTTAGGCAATCCTCTGAGAGAGGCATTGCAATGTTTAGAGTTATTAGGTCTTATTGAAACGAGACATGGGGAAGGTACATTTCTAGCTTCTACAAAAGCATCCGCTCGTAGAAATATTGTCGATGTTTTTTTTAGAAGATGAAAAATCAAAAAGGATGTCCAATTAACGCGACAAATTTATGAAAAGGAAGCGATTCGCGTTATAAGTTGTACAGAGACTCTGCGAACACTACCAGTGTGGGCAGTTTTTTTGTAAAGCTAGAGATAGAAAGTACGATTAATTGTCGGGATGTTTTACGAGAAATAATCATCAAGTCAGGAAATCGTTTTTCACTAAAAGTCTGGTTTCAGTTAGCAGTTTATGACGGTGATCGTTTAAATCGAAATTCAACAGAAGAAGAAAAATTAATCATTCAAACGAAATCGATGCACCTTGGCTATGAAAAAGAAGCATTAAAAGCTTACCAACAGTGGATGAATGCTGAACAAGGCATTTAGAAATCAAAGGGGGAGTAAAACATGGTAATACGTAGCGTATTTAGTAAAAAGAAAGAGGACGGACAGGAAAAGGGATTTCCAGAAGGACTTATGACTAAATGTCCAGAATGCCGTCACATTCAGTTAACAAAGGAATTAGAAAGAAATCATAAAGTGTGTACAAGATGCGACCATCATTTCAAAATGACTGCACAGGAGCGCGTAGCATATCTCTTAGATGAAGGTTCATTTGTTTCAATGGATGATCATTTACAAACAAGTAATCCACTTAATTTCCCTGATTATGTAGAAAAAATTTCAGTGGCTAAACAACAAACAGGATTAAGCGAAGCTGTACTGACTGGGTTTGGTACTCTTGAAGGAGAAAAAATTGTTGTAGCTATTATGGATTCTCATTTCCGTATGGGCTCAATGGGCTCCGTTGTAGGAGAAAAAATCACACGTGCCGTTGAAAAGGCTATTGCATTACGTGTACCGATTATTATTTTTACTGCTAGTGGTGGAGCGCGCATGCAAGAAGGTATTCTATCATTAATGCAAATGGTAAAAACGAGTGTGGCATTAAAACGTCATAGTGAAGAAGGTCTATTATTTATTTCGATCATGACGCATCCTACATACGGTGGCGTTTCAGCAAGCTTTGCCTCTGTTGGAGATATTAATATTGCTGAACCACAAGCATTGATTGGCTTTGCTGGTCGCCGTGTCATTGAAGAAACATTAAGAGAAAAATTACCAAATGATTTCCAAAAGTCAGAGTTTTTACTAGAGCATGGTCAGCTTGATGCAGTTTTCCATCGGAAGGATTTACGAAATCAACTAGTAATGCTTGTAAAAATGCATACAAAAGGCGGTGGGCAACATGTCTAAAAATTTAGCTTTTGAAGAACCAGTAGTACAATAACGAGAAAAAATTGATGAATTAAAAACGATTGCTACAAAGAGTCTAACACAGCTGAGCTTTTTTGTATGAATATTGTTTATACAGCTTTTTATGCAAATATATAAACAATGCTATTATAGTACTTTTTAATTTTATGTAGAGAGTATTATCTGAAAAAAACTTGTATATTTGACGCTTTAAAACAAACTGCATTTTTATCGTTCCCATACTTTAATTATAAAGCCTTTAATTAAATAATAATATTCAACAAACGGGCGCGATTATTTAAGAACGCGTCTTTTTCATGAAAAGGACCATATTGTTGAATAAATTCTTTTATTTATGTTTCCAAACGACGCTTTGGGAGCTTTAATATGTGAATGAAGGAGATATTAGTGACCACGCTGAATATATTAAGTGGTTGGTTAAAAGGTAAGTTAATTTTGTTATATGCACTATAGTTATGAAGAAAATGGAGAATAGATATGACAATAACTGATTCTAAAGAGCTTTTATTAACAACAATTCAAGAAAGTTTTGAGCAGCTATTCGCAATTATTGAAAGTGTTCCAACACGTAAACGTAAACTTACTGTTGATGTAGAGGAACGTGATAAAAACTTTCGTGACGTTCTTATGCACTTATATGAATGGCATGCGATGCTTGAAAGATGGTATAACGAAGGTATGAATGGTGACACCCCTACAATGCCAGCTCCAGGTTATCAGTGGAGAACGCTAGACAAATTAAACAATCAAATTTGGGCAAATTATCAAGATGAATCATTAACAAATGCAATCAAAAAAGTGAAACTAAGTCACCAGCGTATAATCCAATTAATTGAATCTCATACGTATGATGAAATAATGACAAAAAAACAGTATAAGTGGACAAAAACAAGTAATCTTTATAGTTATTTTGTAGCGAATACAGTAGACCATTACAAATGGGCAATCAAAAAGTGTACAGTCATTGCGAAAAAGATACATGAACTAGATGTATAAGTAAACAAATTATACAAACTCATACAAAATAACGTTCCCAAATGTAAGTTTGGAGAGAGACTGAAATCCAAGAAATGCTGTTTAACTAACATTTCTTGGATTTTCCTTTGAATATTGTTTATACAGCTTTTTATGCAAATAATATATAAACAACGCTACGATGGGACTTTTCAAGATTATGTAGAGTGTGTTATCTGATTAAAAACCTGTATATTTGACGCTTTCAAACTACATTTTCTATTGTTCCTATACTTCAATTATTGGCCCTTTAATTGATAAACGATATTCAACAATCGGGCGCGATTGTTGAACAATTAGCTGGAAAATGAGCAAAATTTTTTAAAAAAATCTCATGCACCTATTTAAAAAGAGTAACTCCATTTTGAAGTTGGTTTTTGATAAGGATTCAGGGATATTTTTTAATCAGTCTTTATTCAAAAGCTAGAGTAATTTCGATAATAAGGTAAAGATAAAACAATCTTAATTCTGATGGATTTTTTAACAGAGTTAAAAAAAGAGATTTTCAAATTGAGTAAATATCTGTTGCAATTCAAAACAATAAATCATAATATAAGAATATAGTTATATAACGATTTAGTCACCTTTCTTATGAGGTGATTTTATTTAAAAAATATATAAGCAAATGATTATATAAGGAGTGTAGATAAATGGAAAACACACTAATTGAAAAACAATTAAAAGCAGCAGCAGATTTAAATCGAATTAAATTACTTGCATGCATGAAAAATGGGGAGGTATGTGTATGTGATTTCGTGGACGTTCTAGGCATATCACAACCAGCAGTTAGTCAGCATTTACGAAAATTAAAGGAGGCAGGTATTATTACGGAGCGTAAAGTAGGAACTTGGAAACATTACCGTTTAGTTGAGGATCAAACGCCACTTATGAAAGGTATTTTAGAACAAATTCAGCCTTTAAACGTGTGTAACTGTGTCACAGATTGTTGCCCTGTAGGGGGAACTGATAGTGAGTAAGGAGTCTTTAACCAAACAGCTATCTTTTCTAGATCGTTATCTAACCCTTTGGATATTTGTGGCGATGGGGATAGGTGTCGTATTAAGTATCGCCGTGCCCACTATTGGTGAAGCATTAGAGTCCATGTCAATTGGAACAACATCTATACCGATTGCTATAGGGTTAATTGTCATGATGTACCCGCCGTTAGCGAAAGTAAAGTATGAAGAAATGTGGCGAGTGTTTAAGGATTGGAAAGTGCTTTTATTATCCCTTTTTCAAAACTGGTTACTTGGACCGTTCTTAATGTTCTTTTTAGCCATCATTTTCCTACATGATTATCCTGAGTACATGGCTGGACTCATTATGATCGGTTTAGCTCGCTGTATTGCCATGGTCATTGTATGGAATGATTTAGCACGTGGAGACCGTGAATACGTAGCTGGTTTAGTTGCTTTTAACTCCATCTTTCAAATCGTGACGTATTCAATTTTTGCTTACTTTTTCTTAAATGTATTACCTGGTTGGTTTGGTTTAGAGAATTTCAATGTATCCATTTCGATGTGGGAAATTACAAAGAGTGTACTTATATACTTAGGTATTCCATTTGCAGCAGGGTTCCTCACACGATGGATAGGGATTAAAGCTAAAGGAAAACAGTGGTATGAGGAAAAGTTCTTACCGAAGATTTCACCCCTTACCTTAATTGCACTTTTGTTCACGATTGTGATGATGTTTGCATTAAAGGGTGAGCAATTAGTAGAACTACCACTAGATGTAGTACGTATTGCAATTCCTTTATTTATTTACTTTGTGATCATGTTTGCTGTGTCATTCTTCTCTTCCCGTAAAGCTGGCGCGTCTTATCCTGTTACAGCAGCTCTTTCTTTTACAGCGGCTAGTAACAACTTTGAGTTAGCTATTGCTGTTGCAGTTGGCGTATTTGGTCTGCATAGTGGCGTGGCATTTGCCGCTGTTATTGGTCCACTTGTAGAAGTACCAGTTCTCATTGGACTTGTATGGGTTGCCTTACGTTGGCAGAAAAAATACTTTAAAACAATTAAATTATAAGGAGCAGTTTTAATGGCAAATACACTTTATTTCTTATGTACAGGTAACTCATGCCGAAGTCAAATGGCTGTAGGACGGGCTAAAAAGTTACTACCAACCAATTGGACAGATAAAAGTGCTGGTATCGAAACACATGGTCAAAATCCAAATTGATAAAACGATATGTAAAATTGAAATGTAGTAAATACACTCACAAAGTTTAAATAAACGTCTAGCTAACTGCTAGACGTAAAAAATGCTTTTTATATAAGGGAATGCTTATGTAAAGAATGAAAGAGGAGAAGTTAATTATGAAAACACTAAAAGTAATCAATCAAAATGGATCTTGTTGTACTCCTGCAAAGGATATTGAGGTACAAGAGACTGTAAATAATTCTAATAAAAATTTACCGATTGTAATCATTGGCGCAGGTCCAATTGGATTAGCTGCGGCTGCTCATTTAGTAGAACAAAAGCAAGCATTTATTTTACTAGAGGCAGGGCGTGAAATAGCACACAATATACGTACTTGGGGGCATGTTATACTATTTTCACCATGGAGATATAACATCAATAAAGCAGCCAAAGCTTTATTAGATGCCTCCAATTGGGTAGAACCTAATTTAGATACGTTACCCACTGGAAATGAATTAATTGATCTATATTTAAAACCTTTATCTGAGGTAGTACAAATAAAGCCTAACATTCAATTGAACGCAAAAGTAGTTGGGATTTCACGAAAATTTAATGATAAGATGAAGACAAAAAATCGAGTAGAACAATCCTTTAATATTTATGTTGAACAAGAGAATGACATCAATATCATTGAGGCGAAAGCTGTTATTGATGCGACAGGTACTTGGGCAAATCCTAACCCAGCAAATTCTACAGGGGTTTGGCTGAGAAATGAAAAAGCATTAGCAGATCAAATTGAGTATGGTATTCCAGATATAAATACGAATGCTAAGAGATATGCAAATAAGAAGATTGCTGTTATAGGTGGTGGCCATTCAGCTATTAATACCTTATTGGCACTTGCAGAATTACAAAAAGAGAATCCTGCAACAAAATTAGTATGGATTATGCGTAAAAGATCTGTTGAAGAAGCATATGGTGGCGAAGAAAAAGATGCATTAGCAGCTCGTGGCGCACTAGGAGTACGTATTCACGAATTAGTAGATTCAGGTAAGGTTGAAGTAATAACACCTTTCTATATCTCACAGTTAAAGAAAGATGAGAGCATCCAAATTGTTGGTACTATTAACGGGGAAACAAAGGTATTAACAGGATTTGAAGAGCTTATTGTCAACGCAGGTAATCGACCAGATCTTACGATTAACAGTGAACTACGGCTTTCCATTGATGCAGCAACAGAAAGTGTGCAAGCATTGGCACCTCTAATTGACCCTAATGAGCATAGTTGTGGAACAGTAAGAGCGCATGGGGAAGAAATATTGAGACAACCAGAGAAAGACTTCTATATTGTCGGGGCAAAAAGCTATGGACGCGCACCAACATTTTTAATGGCAACAGGTTATGAACAAGTACGTTCAATAACAGCTTACTTATCAGGTGATAAAGAAGCTTCGAAGCGTGTAGAATTGGAGTTACCTGAAACAGGGGTATGCGGTATAAATCTTGCTAATCAATCAAATTCATGTTGTTAAAAAATATGACTGTTAGCGAAAGCTAGCAGTCCTTTTTCTCGCCGTAAAATAATTTTAGTTTACATAATATAAATTATAGGAAGTTACGTTTCATTGAAAAGTATACTTATGATAGTGAGACAAAATTAAAATAAACTCAGATAATCGTTACATCATCTGAGTTTATTCATCTTATTTAGATAAGGCTTTCATATCTGCTACGATAGTTTCTACAGGTACATTTGTAGCGCCGTCATAATCCTTCACGACAACTCCGTCAGCATTTACTAAATAAAAGCTCGACATATGTACGACTTGATCAGAATTCGGATCATTTTTCACTAATGAATTAAAAGATTTTCGCGCAAATTGCTCAATATACTTTTGATCATAACCAGTTAGTAGCTGCCATTTGCTATCCTTAACAACTGAATATGTTTGTAAATAATTTTTTAAAATATCTGGCGTATCTACTTCAGGATCTACACTAAATGCTACTATTTGATAATTCTTCACACCTTCATCCTCTAATGACTTTTGCACATCCGTCATATTATATGTCATTGGCGGACAAATCGAATTACAATTTGTAAATATGAACATTGCTAGCCAAGGCTGTCCTTTTAAGCTATCAAGGCTTACTTGCTTATTATTTTGATTCGTAAATGAAAAATCTTCTACATCAATACTCATTTTAGGTTCGAATTTATAACTGCCGCAAGCTGCCAAAATTGTGGTTAATACTAGTAACCCAACTAGTATGATCCTTTTCTTTCCCATTAAAATGTACACTTCCCTCCAGTTTATCATCGTATTTTATTGTATAAATAATAGAATACAAATACAAGATAATGAACTTGAATCATTTCCTCCATTATGTCATCCACTCTTAATCTGTATATTTTTGGTATACATCTAGCATTTCTATTTTTTATATACAGAAAATTTTCAAAAAAATTTCACAACATTTATTTACTAATTTTCTTATTTCCCAAGACGTTTAACACTTGTTATATAACAATGTTTTTTAGCTATTCCTTTATAACTGACATTTTATACAAAATTAAGGAAAGCATTAAATTTCTCTTTCAAGTTCGAATTTTCTCCTACATTCAAAATTATTATCAATAAGCTATTATTAATATACTATTTTAATAACGAATTCCATTCTCTTTCTAACGGGAAATTTCTATTAAAACCTTATTATTTCTACATTATTTCGACTATCTAAATTTAACTAAAAATTTGAAAAACTAAAAATTTAGTATTGCATTATAAGAATCTACCTCATAAAATAAGTGAATATAACGGCGATTAACAAAGAAATATGTCGTTTAAAACAGAAATATATAACTTTAGGGGGAATAATGATGGCTAACATTACTGAGAACAAAAACGTACAATCAGTTGACTATAATGCAATTGAAGCTATGGAATCGTTCAACATTTTCGTGAAAAAGAAAAACACCTTCCTTTTCTCGATTACAGCAGGGTTTTTATTTCTTTATATTTTACTGCCAATCCTTGCTTTTCAACCTGTACTACAACAAAAAATTATTGGTAGTATAACGGGCGTTTGGATTTATTCAGCAGGACTTTTCATCATGACAATTGTTCTTTGTACAGTATATGTAAAAAAAGCGGCTTCATTCGATAAAGCTGCTGCTGCAGTTCTTGCAGAGTACCAAGCGAAAGGTGGAAAATAAATGAATTTAGTATCAGTTGGTTTCTTCTTAGGAATCGTAGGTTTAACATTAATCGTTACGTATATAGCAGCGAAACGGACTTCTTCTGCAAGCGATTTTTATACAGCAGGTGGTGGTCTGAAAGGCTGGCAAAATGGTTTTGCCATTGCAGGTGATTACCTATCAGCTGCTGCTTTTCTAGGGGTTTCAGGAGCTATTGCTTTAACTGGATTTGATGGTTTTTTCTTCTCAGTAGGATATGTCGTTGCAAATTTAGTTCTATTATATGTAATTGCGGAGCCAATGCGTAATTTAGGACGCTATACGTTGGCAGATATGTTAACAGCTCGCTTTAATGAAAAACGTATTCGTGGTGTTGCTGCAACTGGAACAATTATTATTGTTATTCTCTATATGATTGCGCAATTAGTCGGTGCTGGTGCACTTATTAAATTATTATTCGGAATTGAGTACTGGATTGCGGTGTTAATTGTAGGAGTAATGATGACAACATATGTATTGTTTGGTGGGATGACAGCTACTTCTTGGGTTCAAATTATTAAGGCTGGACTTTTATTATTTGGGACAGGTCTATTAGCAACACTTGTACTAATGAAATTTGATTTCTCTTTAGTGAAAATGTTTGATACGATTTCTGCCGATCATGGCGACAAATTTTTAGTCCCTGGTATGAAGTACTCAAGCTCAATTGACTCTGTATCAATGATGATGGCACTTGTATTAGGAACGTCTGGTTTACCTCATATTTTAATGCGCTTCTTTACTGTTAAAGATGCGAAAACTGCTCGTGCTTCTATATCTTGGACAACTTGGATTACGGCCATTTTCTTCTCGTTAACAATTTTCTTAGGCTTTGGTGCAATGCACTTTGTAGGTCTTGATAAAATCATCGCAGAAAGTAAGGCTGGTAATACTGCTGCACCACTATTAGCTGAATTCCTTGGTGGAGATGTATTAATGTCATTCATTTGCGCTGTCGCTTTTGCAACCATTTTAGCCGTAGTCTCTGGTTTAGTATTAACAGGTGCATCGGCAATTTCTCATGATATATATGGTGAGATTATGAAAGATGGTAAATTAACAGAGAAACAACAAGTTGTAGCTGCTCGCACTGGCTCTATTTCGATTGCCATCGTTTCTATTATTCTGGCATTGTTTGCTCAAAGTTTAAATGTGTCCTTCTTAGTATCATTTGCATTCTGTATTGGCGCCTCTGCTAACCTACCAGTTATTCTTTACACAATATACTGGAAAAAGTTCAACTCAACTGGTGCAGTTACAGCAATGGTAACTGGTTTAGTTTCCTGCTTAATATTAGGCGCAATGGGTCCAAATGTTTGGAGTCCAATAGAAGGTGCTGCAATTTTTGTTGGAGAGCCATTAGTGCCACTAGCAGTCCCTGCAATTATTACAATTCCATTAGGCTTTATTGCTGGTTACTTAGGTTCAGTTCTTTCTGCTAACAAAGTGTCTCAAGCAGAAGCAGATCGGATTTACAAAGAAATTCGTGTGAAAGCGAATACAGGTGTATCTGTTTCAGATATTTCTCATTAATAAATTTATATCGGAATGAAGCATCAATTATTAATAAAAAGACTCGACTTTGGTCGAGTCTTTTTAATTTTTACTATAAAAATTCAAACATTTTACTTATCGAACAATACTATTTATTTTCCAAATTTAAGAAAATATCCATTTTCCACTAGATAAATAGTGTTTATTTTTTCTGGAAAAAACGCATTTTTTCTCGGTTATTACAATCGTTTTTTTGTCAAGAAGCTAGTAATATCCATACGTTATTAATTTATCTGAATATTCCAAAACCCTTTAATTTCTAGGCTTTGTCTCATATTTTCTGTTTCAAGACTATTTTTATGGAAATTTTTTTTCCATAATTTTTCTGAAATGTATTGCAATTTTGTGAACTGTCTCATAAAATTAAGATGTGAATTCACTAAAGTAGCAAAATTCAGTATTTAAGCAGTAAAAATAAACACAAAATGGGGAATGTTTATGGCGAACAATCAAGCAAGCAAAAGCATTGTAATAGACTATGATGCTATTGCTAAACAAGAATCGTTTAAATCTCTTGTAAAAAGGAAGAATGCATTTCTTTGGTCAATCACTGTATTCTTCTTAGCAGCTTACCTGTTGCTTCCGATTCTTACATCTTACACAACAATCCTACACCAAAAAGCTTTTGGGGAAGTTACTTGGGTATGGATTTATGCAGCAGGATTATTCATTATGACATGGTGCTTATGTCACTTATATGTTGCGAAAGCAAATAGCTTTGACAAAGAAGCGAAAGCAATTATCGCTGAATATGAAAACGGGGGTGGCCGCCTATGAGCCCAATAGCAATATTTTTCTTCGTAGCAATCGTTGGTCTTACATTAATTATTACATGGTGGGCATCTAAACGTACTTCTTCTGCGACCGACTTTTACACTGCAGGCGGTGGTTTAACTGGCTGGCAAAATGGACTAGCTATCGCTGGTGACTACTTATCAGCAGCTTCTTTCTTAGGTATTGCTGGTGCCGTTGCATTATTTGGATTTGATGGATTCTTCTTCTCTATCGGTTATTTAGTAGCTTACTTAGTGGTTCTTTATATCGTAGCTGAGCCATTACGTAACCTTGGTAAATTCACACTGGCTGACATGATTACAGCACGTTTTAACAATTCTAAAGTTCGTGGTACAGCAGCTTTAAGTACAATTACAATTGTATTATTCTACATGATTGCACAACTTGTTGGTGCAGGCGCACTTATTCAATTACTTCTAGGAATCGACTATTGGGTTGCGGTATTAATCGTAGGTGTTATGATGACAACTTACGTTTTATTCGGCGGTATGACTGCAACTTCTTGGGTACAAATTATTAAAGCTTGTCTATTAATGTTAGGTACAGTTATTATTTCGTTCCTAGTATTAAAAGAGTTTGGTTTCAGTATTTCAACAATGTTCTCAGAAATGACGACTGCTACTGAAAGCGGTGCAGCATACTTAAATCCAGGACTTAAATATACAAATGGTCTTGATACAATCTCGATGTTAATCGCACTTGTATTAGGTACTGCGGGTCTTCCACATATTTTAATGCGTTTCTTCACAGTAAAAGACGCAAAAACAGCTCGTTCTTCAGTAATATGGGCAACTTGGATTGTAGGTATTTTCTACGTTTTAACAATCTTCTTAGGATTCGGCGCAGCTGCATTCGTTGGTAAAGAAGATATTATTGCTGCTAACGCGGCTGGTAACATGGCTGCTCCACTACTTGCAGAAGCACTTGGTGGCGATATTCTGTTCTCATTCGTTTGTGCGGTAGCATTCGCAACAATCTTAGCGGTAGTAGCAGGTCTTGTACTTTCTGGTGCATCTGCCCTATCACATGATATTTATGGTCAAATCATTAAAAAAGGTAAAATTACAGAAAAAGAGCAAGTATTTGCGGCTCGTATTGGTTCTATTACGATCTCTATCGTGTCAATCCTTCTTGCTCTTGGTGCTCAAACATTAAACGTTGCGTTCCTAGTATCGCTTGCATTCTGTATTGCAGGTTCTGCAAACTTACCAGTAATTATTTACACAATTTATTGGAAACGCTTTAATACTGCTGGTGCAGTGACAGCGATGTTAACAGGTTTAATTTCCGCTTTAGTACTTGTAGCGGTTTCTCCAAACATTTGGAATCCAGTTGAAGGCAAAGCTATTTTTGTGGGTGAACCGTTAATTATGTTAACAAACCCAGCCCTTATCTCTGTGCCACTCGGTTTCCTTGGTGGATTCATCGGAACTTTATTATCTAAAGAAACTGATGACGCGAAATACCGTGAAGTTGATGTAAAAGCAAACACTGGTATTTCAGTACAAGACGTATCTCACTAATATTATGACTAAAAAACCTCGTAGGCCATTAGCTTACGAGGTTTTACTTTTGTCCCCTTTTTCGGTAATATATTGGTAATGTGAAATGGAGGGATTATCATGGCATTATCTAGAGCTAAAAAGAAACGTATGCATTTAAAACGTACACAAGGTAAGGATGTGGAGAGAAAACGTCAAACTTCCCCTTTTAGTACGCATGAGCGCGTGACAAAGACGAAGCGTGCAACATTAGAGCATATTAGAGCGAAACATAGGAAACAGCCACATGGAGACGATGACTCGCTCTAAATGTGGCTGTTTTGTATTATCACTATAAACTATAAAATTTCTTTGTATTTTCTGTTACAATTTTTGCCGCTTCCTGCGTTGTTAAGCCTTTAATCATTGCAATGACTTCAATTGTATTAGACATCATATAGGGCGATGTAAGCTTTTTATCAAAAGGCCCTTCAAAAGGCCACGGTCCATCCGTTTCCACCATCATCAGCTCTAATGGATATCTTTTAATCAATGCTTGAATTTCTGCTTCATAAACACAATCAGGTGTAATTGAAATAAAATAGCCATTATGTATCATACGCACAATCGCCTCTTCACTTCCCTTAAACCAATGAAAATGTGCCTTAGTCACACCATATCGTTCAAGTAAATCACACGCGATTAAAGCATCCTCATAAACAGCATGTAACACAATCGGTTTGTGAAACTCTTTTGCAAACTTAACAAATTGTTCTAATAAATCAATATAAGGTCTCTCATCGATCTCTTTCTCTTGTCTACGATAATAAGGTAACCCGACCTCTCCAACAGCAATCATGTCACTAGCATGAAGCTGTAACCAGTCAAATAAAGCTTTTCTATCTCTGTCACTCGGCAAAGATTGTTCAGGATGAAAACCATATGCTGGCTTTACCTTTGCATAGGTTTTCGATAATTTCAGCGTTTTCTCACACGATTGCAAGTCCGTGCTCACTGCAATGACATATTGTGCTTCATCAAGTAGTAGAGGCACTTCTTCTTCCTTATACTGATCTAAATGGATATGTGCATCAATCAACATACGCATCGTCCTTTTCTTCTTTTAAGTAATGGAAAAGTTGTTGTTTTAATTGAGTAAATTGTACACAATGGCGAATTTCTTCAGAGCGTGGTCGTGCAAACGGAACAATGATTTCCTCCTTGATCGTAGCTGGACGTTTTGTTAATACGATAATCCGATCAGCTAAAAATAACGCTTCTTCAATACTATGTGTAACGAACAAAATAGATTTTTTATGTTCCTCCCAAATCGATAACAACCACGCTTGCATTTCTAGTCTTGTAAACTCGTCTAGAGCTGAGAACGGCTCATCTAGGCATAGTATCGGTTTCTCACTGACGATTGCTCGCAGAAAGGATACGCGCTGCTGCATGCCTCCAGATAAAGCATGGGGATATGCATTTTCAAAAGAAGCTAGGCCAACCTTTTCTAACCACTTTCTTGCAATCTCTATATTAGGTCGATGATGTAATTCTTCGACAATCGTGACATTTTCCAAAATTGTCCGCCAAGGTAATAAGCTAGGTTGCTGTGGCATGTAGCCGATGGTGCCTGGTTTTTGCTGAATGTTTTCTCCATTTAACAAAATAGCTCCTTGATTTAAGGGCGATATACCGCCTATTAATTGAAAAAGCGTACTTTTCCCACTACCTGAGGGACCAATGATCGCTACAAATTCGCCCTCCTTTACCGTAAAGGATAGGTTTTTCACTACTTCAAGCGCGCCAAAGGATTTAGAAATGTCTTGAATGTTCAGCATGTGATCCTCTCCCCTTTACAGTAATCTTTTCGACGAAACGTATAACACTAAATAACAATAAACTTAACAAAACTATCGCAAATATCGCCACAAATACACGATCCGTTCGAAACGATGATTGAGCAAGTGTCATATAAACACCAATCCCCTTTTTCGCACCAAGCCATTCCGCGATGACTGCTCCCATCACACTATATGTCGCGGCAATTTTAATACCTGAAAATATAGATGGATAGGCAAATGGCCATTCTAATTTCCAAAACGTTTGACGTTTTGTAGCACCAATCATCGCAAAATAATGCTTAAGTTCTGGTGACGTTTGACGAAAGCCATCCATTGCCGCAATAACGATTGGGAAAAAGCAAACGAGACAAATAATAATTAGCTTTGGTAACAGCCCAAAGCCAAACCAAATAATTAATAATGGCGCTAAAACGAGCACTGGCACATTTTGCGACACAATTAAAATCGGATATAAGAATGCCCGCATTGTATTTGAACGATGTAATAACACCGCAACACTCAAGCCACAAAGCACACCAATAGCAAGACCTATCACAGCAAGCTGTATAGTAGCGAAAACATGGGGAAGAAACGTTTGGTAAGAGTGAATGCCCTCCATCACGATGGCACTCGGCGCTGGCAATAGCCAATGTGGGATTTCAGCAAAACGGATAATGACTTCCCAGATGACTAATAGGAAGGCGATAAAAATAATCGACCTTCCTTTCGTTACTACTTGTTTCATCCTCGATATTTCTCCGTCAATGTCCCCATTGTAATGCCAGTTGGCTGATATAAAATTTTTACTTGTGTAATTACATTAATGGCACCTAAGTCAATCATTTTTTGATTCATCTGTTCAATAATTTGGAGTAAGGTAGACAGTTCTCCCTCCATAGTCGTTTCTAGTGGCTGCACCTCATAGCGCACACCTGCAGCATCGATAATTGCAATTGCCGCATCCACGAAAGGGATGACATCCTCATATTTTTCTGTTTTCGGTATAATTTGAACACTGATTAATGAATTAGCCATTTAATTTGCTCCTTTCGTTGGTAAGAAATCATTTGTAAATGCTTGCTCTGCATTAAATTTTCCTTCTAAGACGTTGTTTTTCGTCATCCATTCCGCATAGTTTTCCCAAACTGCTAATTTTTGTTCGCCCCATTGCGCTGCATCATCTTGATATTTGTTTGCTAGCCATTCTTGACTTTTATGCACAAGTGCTTTATCTAAGTCAGGTACCGCTTCAAGTAAAATATCAGCCGCTTCATTAGGTTGCTCAATGGCATACTCATAGCCTTTTGTCGTTGCAGCTACAAATGCCTTTACCACATCAGGATTATCCTTAATCATCTTTTCATTCGTAGCTAAAACAGGTGTATAATAATCAAGTTGCTCACTATAGTCTGTTAAATACTGCATATTTAATGTTTCCCCACGTAGCTCCGCCTCAATACCTGTCCACGCATAATAGATCCAGGCAAAATCAATATCCTTTTGCATCATGGTGAAAAAGTCTAAATCTCCTGCATTAACAATATCTAATTTTTTGATATCCGCCTGTTCTTTTTGCATAAGTGATTGTAAAACAGCTTGTTCTATTGGGCTTCCCCAGCCACCATACGTTTTTCCTTCATAGTCCTTTGGAGATGTAATGCCCTTTGAAGCAATCGAAGCAAAGCCAGATGTATTATGCTGAATAATTGCGGCAATTGATACAAGTGGTACACCCTGTACACGTGCTTGCGTAATACCTTCCTGATAGCTTACGCCAAACTGTGCTTTGCCTGATGCAACTAGCTGATCAGCACCAGCATCACCAGGTAAAATAATGTCCACGTCTAAGCCTTGCTCCTCAAAGTAGCCCAGCTTTTTCGCCACATACAGTCCTGTATGATTTGTATTAGGTGTCCAGTCTAGTACAACGGATACCTTTTTTAATGAGTTTGTTTCCTCTTTGTCCTCTTTTTCGCTACAACCAACTAATGTTACTAATGCAGCAATAAGAACGAAAAACCACTTTTTCATGCTGTGTCCTCCAAGTCTAGTAGTTTGAAAGTGTTCATGATTGAATGTTTACACCAGAAAAAAAGGTATTCTAAGGCCATTTGCAGTGCTTATGATTGATTACTCCTCGTTTTAGGTGGAATAATGAATCCTAAACAAAAAACGCCTGGGAGTTATCCCAGACGTTTGCAAACGGTATCAAAAAATAGTAAATGATTATTTTTGAATAGATGTTCCCTACGCTGGTACGAGCCAAATCAGGTTCAAAGGGTCAGCATCTAAACGGACGCAATCTCAGCTGGCAACTTCCAGCCCCCCTACATTCTTAACTTATGAACTTTTCGTTGATTATTATACCCATATGTATCGTAAAATGACAAGCTAGTAATTTTCGTAGTTGAAAAAAATGAGCTTTTACAAGACTATACTAGTAATCTGCGACATGACTTTTGCAAATAGAAAAGGTTTTAAGCATGGCGTTTGGAGTAGCAGACTATGCTGTATGGTATTTTGGGACAAATATCACTTCCGAAAAAACAATCGAAAAATGTGTAAACAAAAGCACCCAATTCCATGTATGATTTATGCATTTACCCCGTTAAACATAAAGTTGATCTCAAATACAATTTTGGGAGGCTTTTAATTTGCTGGTGTTGCCATTACAAAAAGTTTGAATGTTGCGCATAACTTATCGTAACTTGAGTACCTTTTTCGTTAGATTGGATTGTACTCTGTAGTTCAAGCATTCGGCAAATATCTTCGATGATTCGTAGGCCAGTGCCCTTTTCCACCACATTAAACCCAACCCCATTATCTTTAAATATAATTACGTTTTTTTGCAAAGTGATTTCCAAAGTATCGCATGCTGCATGACGCAAAATATTTTGGAAGATATTATCAAATAATCTGTGCAACCAAATTTCATTACTCTTCCAATGGAATTTCGTTGGAGAATCGTTTAACACAATAGAGATTTGATTGATTTTATATAAAAAATTCCACTTTAAAATGATGGTATGGATAAGTTTTGGAACGTCGACTTTTTCCATGATTATATAGGAATTATCAACACGAGATAAGCGCTCAAAGTCATATTCATTGGATAATTTCGAAATATAGTTTATTTGTTCGTTTAGAGAATTGAAAATATCCTGATGTTGTGAAAAATCATTTTCGATTGTGTAAAGTTGTAAGCGCATAGCTGTTAAAGGTGTATTAATATCATGGCGCAACTGCGTTAAAAGTTCTAGTTTCATTTGCTCTTGTTGCATTATTTCAATTTCCTTCGATATCGTACGGTCAATGAGCAGGTTTACTGCATTAGTTAAATCCCCTAATTCATCATTTCTAGAGTAAGAGATCTTTTGAAGTCTCTTCTTGTCATTACTCGCCAACTCCATAATGGTTTGGTTTAATTCATTTATTCGTTTAATTAATGAATTAATGGATTTGGAAAATAATATAGCCAAAGTAAAAAAGCTGACGAGAAATAAACCTAGCATTATTGGATAGGCTTTTGACTCAAAAAACTGGGTTTCTGTATCATTTGAAAAATAATTGTAAATTACCGTTACAATAACATTAATCACTACAATAGAAAGAGGAACACTGAATATAACCGATAATAGCAATAGTTGATATTTCTTTTTTAGTTTCATTGTTTAACACGGGTATTCATACGATACCCTTCTCCATATACATTTTGAATAATCACACCATCTGTATCGGCAATCTTGTTGCGGAGCTTTTTAATATACACATTAATTAAATTGGGATTACGATCTTCTAGCTGCCAAAGGTAATCAATGAATTGTTCTTTAGATAAAATAAAATCTGCGTTTTCATAAAGGTAAAAGAATATTTTCTTTTCAATGGCTGTAAATTCGACTTCTTTATTATTTTGATTATTAACAACACGCTTATGAGTAACATCTATGGATAAATGCTGTATTTGTTTGTGAATTCCGTAAGAAGCAGCTAATCTATTTTTTATGCGTATTAATAATTCCCTCGGATCAAATGGCTTCACCATGTAATCTTCTCCAATTTCAAGCCCTCTTAATTTACTATCAATATCACTTCTAGCCGTTAAAAATATGATAGGAATATTATGCCCTAACTGATTAATTCGCATAGAAATATGATACCCGTCCTCGCCTGGTAGCATAATATCCATAATAACAATGTCCACTTGCTTAATAACGGTATATAAAGAAGTACCATTTTTTAACCAGATTACTTTATAACCTTCTTTTTGAAGTATATTCTCCAATAAACTTCCAATCATTTCATCATCTTCTACAAGTAAAATTGAAAACAACATTTTCGTATATTCCTCACTTTTTTTCAACCTTCTCTTGCAAGAACTTTTGCGTTTCTTCATAGATTTCAGTTGAATGGTACAAGTAAATACTATGCTTACTTTTTATTTGAATAACATTTGAAACGTCTAACTTCTTTACAAAATCCTGATAATCTTTTAGTGATGCTTTCGCCGCTTCAGAATTTTTATCAAGGTAAGCATCAATCAATAAAATAGGTGTTGTTTTTGGAATAGGTAATGCGGTCGACTTTTTGCTATTAGTTACGGAATGTAGCATTTCTTGTTCCATATCATGGTTGATTCCCTGTTTATTTGATATTGCCTTAAATATAGTTTTTTCTTGTGAAGTCAAAAAATCTTTCTCTAAGACGGCTTCGTTATAGGCTAAAAACGGAAACAATCTTTGAAATCCTAATGCACTTAATATAGTTCCTGCCTTCATAAAAGCCTTTTCTACGAAACTTACAGGATGTTTTATATATTGAGAAGGTAAACCGATATCTAACGCCACAATCGCTTTCACTTCTTTCGGATATTTCTGCGCCCAATAGATAGCTTCGATTCCTGAAATAGAGTGTGGTACTAATATATAAGGGGGCTTATTGCCGCTTTTAATTAGTGCTTCCCTCGTTTGTTCTACTATTACATCGATATCTCGATCGTCGTTAAATACATCACTATACCCATATCCTGCTCTTTCCACAACGGCAATTTTATTTTCTTTTGAGAAATGACGATACAAGCTTTTTAATTCATACATAGGTGCTGCTACTGCTGAGCCAGCCATAAATACAAATGTCTCTGCGCCCTGACCTTCTGAAAAAATGTTAAGCTTCTTCCCGTTAAAATCGATTAGTTTACCTGTATTATTCTCTAATAACGATGTCTCTTTATTCTCTTTGAACTTATGGAAGCTAAATACAGAGCCGATAAGCACAATCAATATTGTGAAGAAGCTTATCAAAAACCACTTTATCATTTTTTTCATTTTCTACTTCCCCCTTTCAATTATTAATACAAGGTTAAAGTAGAAAAATATAATTCTTATAAACTTTTGATAATTTTTTAATGGCGATAGCGACTGACTAAAGTTGTTGTTCACATTAAAAAGTCACGAATGCTTTTAAATCAACGATTCGTGACTTTCCTAGGAGCACTTTATAACTGTGCGTTTAAATATATTTCTTCCCTTCCTTTACTTAACTTTAACATAAGTATCCAATTTTAGATTTATGTTTTTATTCAATTAATTTGACCGATTGAATTAAAAAGCGTGCAAATTAATTGTGCCTTTTTTAACTGCAACACTTATTGAATATACAGCCCTTATCAAATAAAGCCCACGTTCTTTGAATGAACGTGGGCAAAGTAATTTGTTATTCTTCTTTTTTCGTTTTAACAACATGTGAAATGGCACCATCTGTCGCGATATCGACTTTAAAGGAACCATTTGAATGACGGTCAGCGCGCGTTAACCCTTTGACATCAATGATTTCTTGCACGCCCTTATCCGTTTCAACAACAACTTGCTCCTCATCACTAGCCTTGACAACCGCAACAATTCGATGTGGATTTGCTTTTAATTCTGTTAACACTTTTAAACCGCGTTTTGCGCGACTCGCGATATCGACTTCAGCGACATTCATCTTCTTCACCGCGCCACGCTGTGTAACAATGACAACATACTCTGTGTCAGATGGTTTTAATATAGTAACACCAACTAATGCTTCCCCATCTTTCAATGTAATTCCCTTCACACCACCAGTTTTAACACCAGTAACAGGGAGCTCCTCAATTGGGAAGCGGATAGCATATGCAGTATCTGTTATTAATAACAATTCGGCATCGTCTGAAACAATATCCGCCAGTATCATTTCATCACCCGATTTCACATTCATCGTTTTAATCGGCTTCGAATAACGTGTAACTGCATAATCAGCTAATAGTGAACGTTTAATCTGTCCTTCTTTTGTAGCCGTTAATATATATGTGTTTGGCTGTTCAAACGTATCAAAACCATAAACGGCAATAATGGTTTCATCTTCACCAGTTGGCACAATACTTGAAATATGCTGCCCAAGATCCTTCCAACGAATATCTGGCAATTCATGCACAGGCTGATAAATATAATTTCCACGATTTGTGAACAGCAATACATGATGCTGTGTATTTAACGTTGCCTCATACAATAAATAATCCGAATCCTTCATGGCAAAATCTTGCCCATTGGATGCTGCATGAGAACGTGTAGATGTTCGCTTAATATAGCCATCTTTTGTCACTGTGACTACCACTTCTTCACTTGGAACTAGCACATCTAACGTAATTTTAATTTCTTCAATTTCTTGCTCAATTTTCGAACGACGTGGCTCAGAAAAACGTTTTTTAATATCGAGCAATTCTTGTTTAATGACACGAACAAGCTTCGCCTCACTGTGTAAAATACCTTCTAGCTTTGCAATTAATGCATTTAATTCATCTTGTTCATGACGAAGCTCTGTAATATCGGTATTTGTTAAACGGTATAATTGTAAGCTTACGATTGCTTCAGATTGAACTTCGGTAAAGTCATACTTCACCTGTAAATTTGTTTTCGCATCACGCTTATCATTCGATGATCGGATTGTCGCAATCACTTCATCTAAAATAGAAAGTGCTTTTATTAAACCATCAACAATATGTGAACGGTCTTTCGCCTTTTGCAAATCATAAATCGAGCGGTTTGTCACCACTTCCTTTTGATGGGCTATGTACGCATCAAGTAGCAGTGGTAAAGTCATCATCGTAGGACGACGATTATGGATAGCAATCATATTAAAATTGTAGGCTACTTGTAAGTCAGTAGTTTTGAATAAGTAATTTAAAATTCCTTGTCCTGGCACATCTTTTTTTAGCTCAACTACCACGCGTAATCCTGTACGATCAGATTCATCACGGATTTCAGCAATGCCTTCCAGTCGTTTATCTACACGTTGTTCATCAATTTTCTTAACAAGATTTGCCTTATTAACATCATACGGTAATTCCGTAATAACGATTTGTTCTTTCCCGCCTTTTAATGGTTCGATGGTTGCTTGTGCACGGACAATAATTTTGCCACGCCCTGTTTCATAAGCTTTTTTAATGCCATCTACCCCTTGGATAATACCTCCTGTTGGGAAGTCAGGACCTTTAATAACCGTCATAAGCTCATCTACAGTTGAATTTGGTTGCTCTAAACGCATTAAAACCGCATCTAACACCTCATTAAGCGCGTGAGGGGGAATATCCGTTGCATACCCAGCAGAAATCCCTGTTGAGCCATTTACAAGCAAATTTGGGAAGCGAGACGGTAATACAGTTGGCTCCATATCCTGATCATCAAAGTTTGGTACAAACTCCACCGTTTTTTTGCCAATATCACGTAACATCTCAGCAGCAATTGCTGACAATCTTGCTTCTGTATAACGCATCGCAGCAGGTGGGTCACCATCAACAGAGCCGTTGTTACCATGCATTTCTATCAGCATATGGCGAGCCTTCCAATCCTGACTCATGCGCACCATTGCTTCATATACCGAACTATCACCATGTGGATGGTAGTTACCGATAACATTCCCGACCGTTTTTGCTGACTTACGGAAAGGTTTATCATTGGTATTCCCTTCTGTATACATTGCAAATAAAATACGGCGCTGTACAGGTTTAAGACCGTCACGTGCATCTGGCAACGCTCGGTCTTGAATTATATATTTACTATAGCGACCAAAACGGTCACCCATTACTTCTTCTAAAGGTAAATCTTGAAACTTTTCCGTACTACTCATGCTTGGTCCTCCTCTTGTTGGATGAATTCATTGTCTAAAATATTTGAATCATCCTCCATGCCGAAGTCTACATTTGCTTCGATCCATTTACGGCGTGGTTCTACCTTATCGCCCATTAACGTCGTCACACGGCGCTCTGCACGTGCTCCATCTTCAATTGTTACACGGATTAACGTACGTGTGTCAGGGTTCATCGTTGTATCCCACAGCTGGTCAGCATTCATCTCACCAAGACCTTTATAGCGTTGCAGCATATAGCCTTTTCCGACCTTTTTAATGGCACTTTGTAAATCATTTTCGGTCCAAGCATACTCAATAACTTCTTTTTTACCAGTACCTCTGGATACTTTATAAAGCGGTGGTAATGCAATAAATACTTTACCTGCCTCAATTAATGGGCGCATATAACGGTAGAAGAACGTTAATAGTAGCACTTGAATATGTGCACCATCTGTATCCGCATCGGTCATAATGACAACTTTATCGTAAGCCGAATCTTCGACTGAGAAATCGGCCCCTACACCCGCACCAATAGCATGTATAATCGTTGAAATCTCTTCGTTTTTCATAATATCTTGGAGCTTCGCTTTTTCTGTATTGATGACTTTACCTCGTAACGGTAAAATCGCTTGGAATGTACGATCTCGCCCTTGCTTTGCTGAACCACCCGCAGAGTCACCTTCGACCAGATATAATTCATTTTTTGCAGCATTACGAGATTGCGCAGGTGTTAGCTTTCCTGAAAGAATCGTACTACCTTTTTTGTTTTTCTTGCCGTTACGAGCATCCTCTCGCGCTTTACGCGCCGCTTCACGAACTTGTTGTGCACGAATCGCTTTTCGAACAAGCGAAGCGGATAGCTCAGCGTTCTCTTCTAATACATATAAAATCTGCTCAGAAACAACGCTATCGACCGCAGAACGAGCCTCACTCGTACCAAGCTTACCTTTCGTTTGACCTTCAAATTGTAATAAATGCTCTGGAATTCGAACAGAGATAATCGCCGCTAAACCTTCACGTATATCTGTCCCTTCCAAGTTTTTATCTTTATCTTTCAAAAGACCAATCTTACGTGCATATTCGTTGAACACTCGCGTTAAGGCAGATTTTGCACCTGTTTCATGCGTGCCACCATCACGTGTACGGACGTTGTTAACAAACGATAAAATCGTTTCTGAATAGCCGTCGTTGAATTGGAAGGCAAATTCAACCTCGATATCATCTTGTTCACCCTCTACATATTTCACAGGATGAAGGACGTCTTTTTCCTCATTCAAATACGCAACGAAAGCTTCAATGCCGTTTTCATAAAAGAAAACATCACCTTTGCCTTCCTCGCGTTGATCGATTAACTCAATTTTTAATCCTTTTAATAAAAATGCAGATTCACGTAAACGTTCTGCAAGCGTATCATAATTGAATTTCGTAACTGAAAAAATCGTGTCGTCTGGTAGGAAATGCACAAGTGTTCCTGTTTGTTTTGTCTGACCAATTTCTTCAAGCGTTGTTGCAGGGTGTCCGCCATTTTCAAAACGTTGTTTATACTTTTTACCATCACGATGAATTGTTACTTCTAAAAACGTCGATAAAGCATTAACAACTGAAGAACCAACACCGTGTAAGCCACCACTTGTTTTATAGCCGCCTTGTCCAAATTTACCGCCTGCATGTAATACAGTGAAAATAATTTCAGGGGTAGGCTTACCCATTTTATGCATACCTGTTGGCATACCTCGTCCAAAATCTCGAACGCTTAAGCTCTGATCTTTATGAATTGTGACAATGATATGAGAACCAAAGCCCGCTAGTGCTTCATCCACCGCATTATCTACGATTTCATATACAAGGTGATGAAGTCCTCTGCCGTCTGTGGAACCGATATACATGCCGGGTCGCTTTCGAACCGCTTCTAATCCTTCTAATACTTGAATGGCGTCATCATTATAGACGCTTGGTGACTGTTTATTCGCCAAAAGATTCCCCTCCAAAAAACAAACGCATGTTCTGATTACGTTCTCATCCTAATAATAATAGCATTTCCTGTCAATAGCTAGTGACAGTTATATATATTTTTTTGTTTACGCTATGGCGTCTTGCCTTCTATGAATTTTGTTAAACGATCAGTGTAAGTCAGTTTTCGGACATAAATGACTACCACTACCTAAAGTTTACTGCATTGACCACTCTACAAAATCCACAACAACGTCCATAGGTGCTATCTTCATTCAGTCAGCAATAAACGCCAACTTAATGTCTTACACTCAGCTTTCCAAAAAAGGATTGCTAGGCGTTATCTGTTGAATGATGATTTTTTATAGCTTCACATAGAAATTAAAGATAGACTTCTATTCTACCAAAGGAATGTGTGATTGACAAAATTGCCATTTTACCTATATTTTAAGAAAGAGCTTAGGTATTGTAACGATAATAGTGTCGAACAACCTAACATAAGCTAGTATAAGCTTGTGACTTTTGAAATCATGGTAATTAGTTTCCTTTTGTATTGAATTCAAGGCTCATGATGAAATCTCCTTCATATCATTGTAGATTAAAAAGAAAAAGTGTAAAATACTTGTTACAAACTATTAGTACCAAGTGTTATTATTTGGATGAAAGGAGTCCATCTATGTTAAACGGACTTATTATTTTATGTGCCTATCTCATCGGCTCTATACCTTCAGGGTTATGGATTGGCAAAATATTTTACAAAACAGATATTCGCGAGCATGGTAGTGGCAATTTGGGAGCTACCAATACTTTCCGTATATTAGGGAAAAAAGCAGGTTTAGTTGTAACAATCATGGATATTTTAAAGGGAACTGCTGCTGTGTTATTAGTAACACTACCAATCTTCTCTGATGTCACAATCCATGGATTGATTTTAGGTCTTGTTGCAGTTATTGGTCATATGTTCCCTATTTTTGCAAGTTTCCGTGGCGGAAAAGCTGTTGCCACATCAGCTGGCGTCCTACTAGGCTATTCTTGGCCACTATTCATTTTACTATTCATTGCATTTATCGTAACGTTAAAGCTTACGAAAATTGTTAGCCTAACATCGATGATTGCAGCACTTGTAGCTTTAATTTATTCGATTATTTATTATTTTGTGACAGGCGATTTTGCATTGGTGATATTAGTAGCATTTTTATTTATCTTTATTGTTTATCGTCACCGAGCTAATATTACGCGCATTAAAAATGGTACTGAACCAAAAGTAAAATGGCTTTAACTTGAAAGGAGTTCGCACATGAATATCGCACTGACAGATGAAGCTCTTCAATGGTTTAAAAATGAAATGGAAGTCGTAACAGGTGATACTATTCGCTTTTATGCAAGATATGGTGGTTCAAGCCCATTTCATGAAGGATTTTCTCTTGGGATGACTCGCGAAGAACCTCTTGAAATAGGTGTTCAAACAGTAATTGATGGTGTAACCTACTATATCGATGAGAAAGATTTATGGTTTTTTAACGATTATAACTTACACATTGACGTTGACAAACAGCTTTACGAATTAAAATATGACTATTTAAAATAGAACAGTGATTCCTTTCAGTTAAATGAAAGGAATCACTGTTTTTCATTTTGTGTAGTATACAATCTTTAGTTTGTACGAATTGGTTTAGCTCTTCGTAAAATTGACCATCCTCTAACTAGTCAATCTATGAGGAGGAATCATAATGCCAGTTTCAGAAAACAACAATACCTCCCAACAGCAAAACCCCACAACGAATTTACTGCACACTTCTCTTTCAGAAAACATTTATACGATAAAAGAAGCGCTCGGAAATAGTAACGATGTAATTATTCGCGAGGTGATACTTGAAAAATTAGATAATCAATCAATTGCGCTCATTCACATTGATGGTCTATCTGATAAAACGGTGATTACAGATTTTATATTAGAAAATTTAATGCTTGAAATCGACACTGATCCTGAAAACAAAATAGACAACAACATCGACTATATAAAAAAACAATGCTTGGCAGTTGGTGATGTCAAGGTTGTTTTGGATTTTACCGCATTTTATTCCTCCATACTAAATGGCGAAACAGTCATTATGTTAGAGGGACAGTCGGTTGCAATTGCGACAGACACTAAAAGTGCAAAAGATAGGGCCATCACAGAGCCACAAACAGAATCCGTGATTAGAGGTCCACGAGAATCGTTTACTGAAACATTGCGTACGAATACGGCTCTTATCCGTCGTAAAATTAAAAGTCCTGACCTTTGGATAAAATCCCGAATTATTGGTGATGTAACACAAACAGACGTAGCCATTATGTATATAAACGGGATTGCCAACGATAAGGTTGTCCAAGAGGTGTTAGACCGTTTAGATAATATTGTCATTGATGGCGTATTAGAAACTGGCTATTTGGAGGATTTTATTCAGGACTCTAAATTCTCGTTGTTCCCGATGGTTTACAATACGGAGCGCCCAGATGTGATTGCAGCAGAGTTGTTAGAGGGTAAAGTTGCCATACTTGTGGATGGTACGCCCCTTGTACTTACCGTCCCTGTAGTATTTACGTCCTTTTTACAAGCAGCAGAAGATTATTATCAAAATTGGATTATAAGCTCTCTTATCCGACTTTTACGTTTTTTCGGTATTACTCTAGCATTAGTTATGCCTTCCCTTTATGTAGCCATTACAACCTTTCATCAAGAAATGCTACCTACGGGCATGCTTATAAGCATAGCTTCACAAAGAGAAGGCGTTCCCTTCCCCGCTGTAGTTGAAGCATTAATTATGGAAATTGCTTTTGAAATATTGCGTGAAGCAGGTCTACGAATGCCAAGGACAATTGGTCCAGCCGTCTCCATTGTAGGGACCTTAGTAATTGGTCAAGCGGCTGTAGAAGCAGGTATCGTTTCCGCTGTGATGGTCATTATCGTTGCATTAACGGCTATTTGTAGCTTTCTGTTTCCTTCTTATGGCTTATCAAATACGATTCGTGTCTTACGCTTCCCATTAATGATTTTAGCAGCGATGTTTGGTTTATTTGGCGTTATGTTTGGGGTTATGATGATTATTCTACACTTATGTAGTTTACGCTCTTTTGGTATTCCTTATATGAGTCCATTTGGGCCAATGATTATCAAAGATCAAAAAGATGCGATGGTCCTGTTCCCACGTAGAAATTTACTTACGAGACCAAGGCTCCTCAGTCAAAAAAATGATGTTAGAGAACAACAATATCAAGAGGTTAAAAAAAGAACATAAACATTAATGTGTAAACGAGGAATACACCATGTCAAAAATAAAGATGATTTTGTTATTGCTAATCCTCACTTTATTATTAAGTGGCTGCTGGAGTAAACGGGAGTTAAATGAGTTAGCAATTGTCGTTGCTCTTGGCATAGATAAAATAGACGATGAATATGAAATTTCTATTCAAGTCGTTGATCCGAGCGAAATATCTTCCAAACAACCATCTAGTGGAAGATCACCTGTAGTAACCTATCATGCTAAAGGAAAAAGTGTATTTGAAGCAATTAGAAGAATGACGACCTTAACACCAAGGAAACCATATTTTTCTCATCTACAAATTGTCGTTATTGGACAAAAACTAGCTGAAGAAGGTTTAAATGAGCCTTTAGATTTTATTGCTAGAGATCATGAATTTCGAAACGATTTTGATGTCGTTATGTCTTATCAAACAACAGCCAAAGAAGTACTCAACGTATTAACCCCGATCGAAAAGATGCCAGCCAATAAACTATTAAATTCAATTAAGGTTTCTGAAAAATCTTGGGGGTCAACATTAACAGTTAATACAGACGAATTACTTAATACGCTTAGTAGTAAAGAAAAAAGTGCTGTTTTATCCGCTGTTGAAATAGAGGGAGATCCAAAATTAGGAATAGATCAAACGAATGTAGAAAGAATTAAAACACCTGTCATTTTAAAATATTCTGGCATAGCTGTTTTTAAAGAAGATAAATTGTTAGGACTCCTATCGGAAGAAGAAAGCATTTACTTCAATTTCCTTAACAATAAAATTGAAAGTACAGTAGTTGTCCTTGCATGCCCTGACAAGGGAGACTTAACGACAGAGATTACACAATCGAAAGCAAAAATTAAAGGGATTTTCGAAAAGGGTACTCCTAAAATTTCCATCAAAATAAATGTCACGCAAAATATAGGTGAAGTGAATTGTGCCATTAATTTAACCCAAAATAAAACCATTGAATATATAGATAAGTTGACAGAAGATCATATAAAAGAACAAACAGAAAAAACACTAAATATTATTCAAAAAAGTTATAAGCTTGATATTTTAGGCTTTGGCGAAGCACTCCATCGCGAAAATCCGAAAAAGTGGAAAGAAATGCAAAAAGAATGGTCTACCATTTATCCAGAGATTACAGTCGACATTGATGTAACTGTCAATACTCAAGGATTAGGGACAATCCAAAATTCATTATTGAATAAATCAAAGGAGTAATCGACGATGTTTTCAACATTTATTATCTTGCTTGCGTCAGTGGCTATTGCCTATATTGTTATTCCTCCTTTGAATAAAAAAGGCGAAAAAAAAACGATACTCGTTTTTTCGATTATTTTAAGTATAGGAGCAATAATAAACATAGCCATTGGCATAAAAAAAAATATTCCAAGCCCATTAGATTTTATAACCTATATTTTCACACCACTTAGGGAGTTTTTGCTTTCGCTTATATAATAATAAATGAAAAGAAAGGGTAGTGTACGATGGAAAAACAAATAATTAGCGCGCAACAATTTACAGTCATTACCCTTCTTTATTCAATTGGTACAGCCATATTAATTGTGCCAGCAAGCATTACAAAGGCGCTTCATCAGGATGCGTGGATTGGTGCGACAATTGGTGTACTGTTAAGCTTATTATTAGTAAAGCTCTATATAACTTTAGCAAATCAAACTCCTAGCAATTCGTTCGTCGAGGCAAATGGCAAAATATTAGGCAAATTTCTCGGTCCTTTGGCATCACTAGGTTTTTTATCTTTAACCTTTCTGTCAGCTGGTGAATTGTTATATTTCATTGGTAATTTTATGCAAACAGAAGTGATGCCTGAAACGCCTACTATATCCTTTATTGTTTTATTCACCATTATTATCGTTTTTGCTTCGTATTTAGGCATCGAGACTTTTGCTCGCTCAGCAGAAATACTATTTGCAATTTTCTCAGTAATATTTATTGTCTTTATTATTTGTATTTCACCTCAAATAAATATCCAAAATATACAACCTATTTTAGAAACAAAAACAAAGCCATTACTAATCAGTACACTATCATTTATGAGTATTTTTTCATTTCCGTTCGTTGTGTTGCTTATGTTCTTCCCTACAGGAGTCAATGTACAAAAAGCAGCTCAAAAAGGGTTTTATTTAGGGACGATAATTGGCGGAATCGTATTAATCATTATTATTGCCCTATCAACACTAGTCCTTGGTTCAACGAATACTGCTGCTAAAACATTTCCAAGCTATGCTTTAGCTCAAAGAATTTCAATAGGCAATTTTTTTCAGCGCGTAGAAATAATTATGGCGGTTATGTGGATTATTTCAATTTATATTCGTACCTTTATTTATTTTTACGCCACGGTTATTGGCTTAGGACAAATACTTAAAGTGAAAGATCCTCGCCCCTTTATTTTACCATTAGGGATGTGCATGGTTGCAATGGCACAACTTGCTCATCCTAATATTGTCCATTCGAATAATTATAATCAGAAAATATGGCCTCTATTTTCAGGGCTAATAACTGTTTTACTTCCATTGCTTTTACTAGTAGTTGCAAAAATGCGTAAAATAAAAAAGAATGAGGATAATCAACAACGTGATAACAAGCAACAGGATACAAACGCTCAACAAAATTCCAACAATCAGCAAAGTGCTAGTATTTTAAAGGATTCTATCGATACCCAAAGCGACAATACTAAACAAAAATCTACAGAACAGCAAGATACTAACACGCAACAAGATTCTAAAAATAAACCAAATACTACTGAATCGTAAAAAGTTTAAACAAACCCCCATTTCTCGCTGTTTATTTGAGAAATGGGGGTTCTTATCGCTGTATAACGCAATGGCAATAGTCCCAAATTAAATATGGTATTCAATCTCATCAACAAAATCCCATTCGTACGGTGTTTCCTGATAAACATAATAGTTGAGCCAATTCGAAAATAATAAGTGCGTATGTGCTCGCCATGTATTGATTGGCTCGTTCGAAGGATCATTATGTGGGAAATAGTTAACAGGTATGGCAATATCAATCCCTTTTTCAACATCACGATAATACTCATCTGCCAATGTTGTCGCATCGTATTCTAAGTGACCAGTAATCATAATGTTCTTATTATCCTTTGATTGCACAATAAAGACGCCAGCATCTTCTGAATAGGACAGTAAGCGTAAATCTGGGTGCTTACGTACTTCATCAATGGAAACCGATGTATAGCGAGAATGTGGTGCTGTAAATAAGTCACTAAAGCCGCGCACTAAATCAACCGTTAAATCGGTAATGACATGTGAATAGACGCCAGAACATTTTTCTGGTAGTTCAAACTTACCTATCCCATAATGATGATATAAGGCTGCTTGTGCCCCCCAACATATATGCATTACAGATGTGACATTTTTAACGGACCAATCCATTATCTCTGAAATTTCTTCCCAATAATTCACTTCTTCAAATGCCATCTTTTCAACAGGAGCCCCTGTAATGATCATCCCGTCAAAGCGACGATGGCGAATCTCTTTAAACGTCGAGTAAAATAGCTGTAAATGTGATTTACTCACATTTTTAGACTCATGTGTTGCTGTATTTAAAAATGTAATGTTCACTTGTAATGGTGTATTACCGAGCAATCGCAGTAATTGTAGCTCTGTTTTTTCTTTTTCTGGCATTAAATTAAAAATTAAAATATTTAAAGGACGAATTTGTTGCGTTTTAGCGCGGTCTTCTTCCATTACGAATATTTTTTCCCCACGTAAATGTTCTCCTGCTGGTAAGTTTTTTGGAATATTAATAGGCATGTTGCATTCCCCTTTTCTTTAATTTTTTTCTCTCTATCTAAATAAAATTAAAAAATCCCCCTCATTCCTTTGGAGCAAGAATGAGAAGGATAATTATCACGTTCACTCTTATCTCTCAAAGGAAACATCCTTTGGTGGAATTAGCACCTTTCTAACATTGTTAGAGGTTGCTGAAGCGTCATAGGGCCAAATCCCTCAGCTTCTCTTGATAAGATTATTTAATTAAAAAGAATTGTATCACGAACAATTAAGAATTTCAATAATACATAGAATATTTAGTATATAAATGAATGGAAGTTTATTTTTTGATGAACACTATCATAAAGTATCTATTGCTTTTGTGAGTTACGCATCTACTGGTTAAATATCATTTTTCACATCAATTGGCCTTCGTAAATGACAAACCAATGACAATTGTAACCCGATAAACATTAATGCATTGTAAATTGATTTTTGTAGAAGAAAACGTAATGGTAATCATGGAGGTATTATGTTAACATATACCTTTAGTAACAGAGAGGAACGTGAAATATTTTGATTAAAATTGAACTCCCAAAACCAGACTTAGTAATTCGTCAACGTGAGCAAGTATTAAAACCTGGGGAAGTAGAAATCCCGCCATTCCATGGTTTTATTGATTTCCATAAAATCACTCGCGAAAAAGGTGGCATTTTCTTATTCTACAACGAAAAAAATGAGCTATTATTTGTAGGGAAAGCGCGCAAAATTCGTCAACGCATTAAAAAACATTTTGAAGATAATGTATCACCAATGAAAAAGTACCGTGATGAAATTTTCAAAATTGAAGTGTATGAAATTGATGATCCAATGGAACGTGAAATTTACGAAACATATGCTATTAACACTTTCCGTGCAAAATATAATCTTGAAAAAGTATTTTATTAAGATAAACGCCGTTAGCAACCACTTGCTAACGGTTTTCTTTTTTAGCGTTATTCATATAAAAAAATACCATGAGAGACGTATCTCTCGTGGTATTTTAGTATTTAAATAAATATTTTTTCATCTTTAAATTTGTTAGCTGTTAGTAAGCTTACAATAACAAAGATTATAAATGAAGCTACTATCGGGATTGTCACTGTATGCATACCAAAGATTGACGGATAAAAGCGATCAATCACAATGTATAACGTCATGCCCGTAATCATGGAAGCAATTGCGCCATATTTGTTGGCCTTTTTCCAATATAATCCTAGGACGACTGACCAAATAAAGACAGCTTCTAGGCCACCAAATGCAAATAAATTAAGCCAAACAAGTAAATCTGGTGGATTTAACGCAAATACAACGACTGCTAAACCAATTACTGTAGTGACAATAAAGCTTGCCCGCTTAATCTCCCCATCGTTGGCAGTTGGCTTCACATAGTTTAAATAAATATCTTTCACAACGGTTGAACTAACTAACATCAGTAGTGCATTAACCGTAGACATCGTGGCTGCCATCGGTGCTGCTAAAACAATACCCGCTAAATATGGCGGTAAAACTTTTAACGTTAATAATGGCATCACTTTATCGCCAATCTCAATACCTGGCATTACTGGACGCGCTAGCACGCCAATTAGGTGCATGCCGAACATAATTGTCCCGATGGCGATCGTACCAATAATAATGGCTAAATGCATACTTTTAGAATCTTTATAGCTCATAGCACGTACTGCAATTTGAGGTAGCCCCACTACGCCAATTCCTATTAAAATCCAAAATGTAGAAACATATAACGGCGTTAGTTCACCTTCTGCACCAAATGGAGACACTAACTTTGGATTTTCTGCTACAAGGGATGTCATAATTTGATCTATTCCCCCGCCTGCAATGATTGTCCCAATTAGTAAAATAACCGTACCAATTACCATTATCGAACCTTGTACTGTATCCGTTAAAGCAACCGCACGGAAGCCCCCAATAATGACATAAATTAATACTGATGCAGCAAAAATAAAGAGTGCCGCTGTATAATTTAAACCAGTTAATGATTCAATTAAGCGTGCTCCACCAACCCACTGTGCCATCATTGCAGAAAATAAAAAGACAATAATACTAATTGCAGATAAAATTACAATGACATGGCTTTTATAGCGTTCCCGTAAAAAATCAATTAATGTTATTGCCTGATAACGGCGAGCAATAATTGCAAATTTCTTTCCTAAAATCATTAATACAAAATAACCAGCTGGTAGTTGTGCCATCGCTAGGAGTACCCATCCAAGTCCTTTATTATAAGCGACCCCTGGTCCACCAATAAAGCTACTTGCGCTTCCGTACGTGGCAATCATAGTCATTGCTAGGATAAAGCCACCCATTTCACGACCACCAAGAAAATATTCCTGTAAAAACGAGTTCGATGAACGGACATGTTTATTGGCCCATATACCAATACCAAAAATAATAATTAAAAAGATGAAGAGTGGAAAAATAACTTGCCAGTGCACTATTTATCCACCTCCCCGTCTTCAAAAGGTACTTCTTTGAAAAAGAATTTTAAGACGAGCCAGATTAACACAATCATAAAAGCTGTTCCAGCGATACAACTATAGAAAAACCATGCTGGGAAACCCCAAACATATGTATATTTTGTTGGATCCCCCGAGCCTAGGCCATATGCAAAGCCGTACCAAATAGCAAAGTTGACAAGTACAAGTCCTATGCCGATGAGCGCCTCACGATGTGCAATTTTAAAGCGTTGATCTTTCAATATAGAATCCCCCTAACCTACTCTATTTTACTGATATGTAGGTATTATGGGAAGCATTGTGAACGATTTCGGTCGTTTTATCGGCGATTTTACACATCCTATCGGCGATATTAGAAGTTTTAACGGCGATTCCATACATTCTATCGGCGATACCTCATATTTTATTCAATTGCCATGTAAAGTGCTTTTTTGTCGATTTTCCCGACGATTGTTTTTGGTAACTCATCGATAATAATAATTTTTTTCGGAATTTTGTAGTGTCCTAACTCATTTCGACAAAGAGCCTTCACTTCAGCTATTAGCGTATCAGATTGCTGTTGGCAAACAACAAATGCCGTTACAATTTCACCCCAATAATTGTCTGGCACACCGATGACAGCTGCTTCTTTTACAAGCGGATGACGTAATAAACATTGCTCCACCTCTTGTGGGTAAACATTTTCACCGCCACTAATAATCATTTCTTTCCGACGACCGACAATATAAAAATAACCATCCTCATCCATTGTGGCTAAATCACCTGTTTTTAACCAGCCATCACAAATCGAATTGTCCGTTTCCTGCTGATTATTCCAATAAAATCTAAACATATGCTTACCTCTGACAAAGAGCTCACCTACTTCATGTGCAGTGCAATTCTTCCCATCTTTATTAATAATTTTTGCCTCAATAAATTGCATGCTTTTACCTACTGCCCCTTTTTTCGCATAAGCTTCTTCGCGTGAGATATAAAAATTATTTGGTCCAGCCTCTGTTAGTCCATAGCCTTCTTTAAAATATAGTCCCTTTTTAAAAAAAGCATCGTATATAGGGAGTGGACACGGTGCCCCGCCAGATAAGAACACTTTTACAGATGGAAAACTACTTTTCTGAAAATAATCTGTTGTAATCATCGCCTGGTACATTGTTGGCACAAATAAAGAAATAGTTGTTTTATAGTGATTAATTGCTCTAAGTGCTGTTTCCGCTTCGAACTTATCTCCAATAACAACCGTTCCTCCTGCCATCAGCAACGGGATAGATAGCGCATTTAGCCCACCTGTATGGAACATCGGCATATAGTTTAACGTACAGTCTTCTTCACTTAACCCCCAACTAATAATTGTATTAATTGCATTCCAATTAACAGAATTAAAGGATAGAACTACTCCCTTTGCTTTACCAGTAGTGCCTCCAGTATAAATCATTAGCCATGGATCATTTACATCCATTTCTATCTTGCTAGGAACAGACGCTGATTGCTGAACTTGTTGGATGGGATACATATTTTTTATTTGGATAGGACAATGAACATCCTGATCATAAAGAAGCATGGAAGGTGTAGCATCCGCAACGATTTCGCTCAGTTCCTTCGTATTGAGGCGCCAATTTAAAGGGACATAGATGAGTCCCCGTAAGCCACAAGCAAATAATATGGCAAATAGCTGTATATTATTTCTAGCAAAAATCGCTACACGACTACCTGTCTGTAATCCTTGGCTTTCAAAAAAACTGCTCCATTTTGCAATTTCATATGTTAACTGCTGATATGTCCATTGTTCCTTTGTTTCCAGGTTTACTAATGCTAAACGATGCGGTGTTAAAGATGCACGGTTTAAAATCCAAGCTTGCTCTGCAAACATCTTAACGCCTCCTTTATTACATCATAATAGCGCCATCCACATGGAGCGTATGGCCATGGACATAGGAAGCCTCTTCAGATGCTAAAAACAAATAAGCATTCGCGATATCTCTCGGTGTTCCTAATCTTTGTAGTGGCACAATCGACCGCATTTTTTCAAGCACTGTTTCAGGCATCTTTTTAACCATATCTGTCTCTGTAAAGCCTGGTGCGACAGCATTTACGTTAATCCCTTTACGCCCGAGCTCTTTTGCCCAAGTTTTCGTCATCCCTACAATCGCAGCCTTTGTTGCCGCATAATTTGTTTGACCTACATTTCCATAAACCCCACTTACAGAAGACGTATTAATAATTTTTCCGTAGCCTGCAGCAATCATATGGGGACTTACCTCTTGCGTGCAGTGGAAGACACCCGACAAATTTACATCAAGTACTTGCTGAAATTGATCCTCTGTCATTTTTGACAACATTGCATCCCGTGTTATACCTGCGTTATTGACTAAAATGTCAATACGACCAGCGTGCACAATTACCGTTTCCACAAGTTTTTTCACACTGTCTCGATTAGCGACATCAACCTGTACAAACGTGGCATTTCCACCTAGTTGATTGGCTGCAGTAATCCCTGCATTATCATCAAAATCAGCAATAAAAACAATGGCTCCTTCTTCAATAAACCGTTCTGCAGCGGCATATCCGATGCCATTAGCAGCACCCGTAATGATTGCTACTTTATTGTGTAAGCGCATTATGTTTCCCTCCAGTTTGTAAAAATGTTTCAATTTCAAATGTAAGTTGCTGCAAATCATCAATTAGCGGAGAATGACCACAATTTTTCAAGCTAACAAATTGTGCATGTTTAGGTAAATCGAGCATTGTTTCCTCATTCATTTGCTCTGTTATAACTAAATCTCGTTCACCTCTTAACACTAAAATAGGAATGTTAATTTGCTGTACTTCATTCGTTCCTTTTGCTACTTCATTATCGATAGCACTCACATTAAATATATTTAATGCGTGGTATACTTCAGCTAAATTTCTTTGCGTCAACATGTCTTCTATATATTCATCATAGTGATCTGCTTCTGGCTTGTTCTCTGTATAAATCAATGCATCCCATATCATTTTTAAGCCTTGCGCATTTTTGCTATCATAGAAACCTTGTACTGTCTTAGTTTTAGATATATCTACGAGCACTTCTTCATATGTGGCGGCCCTTTTGAATGAAGCATGATTTCCTGTTCCTAAATCACTGTAAAATGGATAGCCTCTAGTCGAAGCGGAAGCTAGTAAAATCAGCCGTTGACAATAACCAGGATAGTTCGCGACAAACTGCATACATACTGCGCCACCTGTAGACCAACCAATCATATCAAAGTGCTTTAAGGAAATCGCATCAACAAATAGCTTAATATCATCACTAAAATCTTTAATGGCAGTGATGGATTGATGATAAGATGAACCTCCAAAACCGCGTAAATCTAGGGCGTAAATCGTGTATATTGCATCTAAATTTTCCAACAGCATATCCCAATGCTTAGAGGAGGTCATATTGCCATGAATTAATAATAAAGTACGGTTACCCCCGTCGCGTTTACGATAAGCTATTGTTTCCCCATTTAATAGTTGAACTGTTTGTAACATTGCGCATCCTCCCTATCCCCAACGAATTGTTATTGCTCCCCAGACATAGCCTATACCAGCGCTAACAAGTGTTACAATGTCTCCATCGTCTATACGTTTTTCTTCTAATGCCAGCTGTAAAGATAAAATTTGATCGATTTGTCCAATGTGACCGTAGTTTTCTAAATAGATGGATTGTTCCTCTTGTAAGCCAAGTTCTGACAATATATACATGTGTGCAGACTTCTTCATATGAAGCATTGCTAGGTAGCGAATATTTTCTTCTCCTAATCCACTTTTCGCTAAAGATGATCGAATGACCTTTAAAAAATTATTTAATGATTTTTGTTCTAGTCTTTCCTTCATGCCAACTGGATCTAATACGTCTAATTGATATAGGTTGTTTGCTAAATGCTCAGCAGTAATTGGCTTTTTTGTTCCACCAACAGGGACTACCACATCCTCTGAAAAAGAACCATCCGTCATAATATCTGCCTCTAACAGATGGTTTCTGTCATAATTCTTTTGTAAAACAATCGCACCACCACCCGCGCCCAAATTATACATAAAGCGTGTTCTTGGATTGCTGTAGTCTATAAAATCAACATTACGATAGCCCCCTGCTAGCAACACAGTCTGAATGGCGTCATCCGATTCCATTAAGCTTTTTGCTATTTTAAGTGCCATAATCGTCGTACCACATCGTAATTGCACATCAAATGCCCAAGCATTGACTGCGCCAAGCTCCTCTTGCATTTTGATGGATGCTGTCCAAAGCGGATATTCTTTATGTTCCTCCCCTATATAAATCACAACATCAATTGTTTTCGGCTCAATACCAGCCTTTTGGATGGCTTCCTGAGCAGCCCATATCCCCATTTGCACAGTATGATCCTGTTCATCAGGAATGGGCTTTTCATGAATGCCCAACTTGTGGCGGATAATGTGCTCGGGAATTGACGATAGTTTGGCTATTTCATTTGCTGTCATTTTCGTTTGTGGGATATAGATACCTGTACTGACAATGCCTACAGTCATTCAAATCCCTCCTTCTCATGCGATAGTGCCGATGGTGTTTTACGTTTTTCTTTATGTTTTCCTCGCCATTTCCATACAATAAGCCGAATCGATCCGATAATTCCCTTTGGAAAGAACAATACAGCTAAAATATAGAGAATCCCAAAGAATATTATCCATCGTTCAAATATCGGATAATCCCTCGCTAACCCCGAAAGTGAATGTTGTGCATACTCAATGACCGCTGCCCCAAGCAGTGGTCCGACTAATGTGCCTACTCCGCCAATAATCGTCATTAACAATGCATCCAATGTTATGTCCATCGTCATCACACTTGTATTCACAAAGCGGAGAGACAGTGCATAAAGCGAACCCGCTAAGCTTGCTACAGTCCCTGCCACAACGGATGCGATGACTTTATAATGTAAAGTGTGAAAACCTAATGATTTTGTTCGTTGCTCATTTTCTCGCACTGCAATTAATATACGTCCTGTTGGCGACTGAACAAATCGATAAAGTGCAATAAAAATGACAACCAAACATGCTAATACAAAAAAATAAAATGTAATTCGATCTTTAAAAATTTCTGGTGCTCTAAACGTAAATCCGTCATTGCCATATGTAATGGAACGCCATTTTTCAGCAACAACTAAAAACAGTCCAGAAAAAGCGAGTGTAAGCATCGCAAAAAAGTGACTTTTTAAACGCAATGTTAGCAATCCAACTAGGAAGCTTACAATTCCAGCTAAAAACATTCCGATCACAATCGACAATAAAAAGATGGAAAGCGTCGTATCGACTTGTTTTAGCATAACGGCTGTTGTATAAGCACCAATTCCAAAGAACATCGCATGCCCAAATGACACGATACCCGTATAGCCGAGCAAAATATCGTAGCTCATTGCTAAAATACCAAAGATAAAAATTTGCGTTAATAAAATAATGAGTGTCCTCGAGTCATTAACGAAAGGAAGAAGAACGAGAATAGCTAGCAGTAAAACAAAACTTAGATGTTTCCACGTCAGTTTCTTCATCAAGTCGATCTCTCCTTTCCGATTGTAAATAAGCCTTGAGGTCGGAAAATTAACACGATAGCCATTAAAATCATATTGACAGCAAGTGATAACACAGGCACATAATAAGCCATAAAGCTACCAGCAAGACCTACTAAAATAGCAGCAAGCAGTGAACCAGAAAAGCTTCCCATTCCCCCAATGACAACAACGATAAAGCCTAAAATTGCATATTCCATCCCCATCTCTGCATAAATAACACCTGAATAGGGGGCCATTAACATACCACTTAATGCTGCCAAAGCTGCACCTACCATAAAGACATATAAAAATACTTGTTTAATATGAATACCAAGCGCCTGGACCATTTCTTTATCCTGTACTCCTGCTCGTACAATCAGTCCGATCTTTGTACGTTTTAGCATGTATTGGAATATGCCGAAAATAACAAAACCAACTAAAATGATAAATAATCGATATTTTATTATGATGACGTCACCTATCTCCCAGCTCCCCGCTAAATAGCTAGGCGTTTTCACCGATACACCATTTGGTCCAAAAACGACTTTAATCATCTCTTGTAAAACAAGCATTAACCCTAAAGTAATTAATATTTGTTGGATATGATTGCCGTATACTGGTGTAATAATAAACTTCTCCGTCAGCAAGCCTAAAATAGCACCTGCGACGATTGCGCCTATAATGCCAATGAAAAAGCTTTCTGTGTACATATACGTAAATATTCCAGCATACGCGCCCCACACAAACAATCCACCGTGAGCAAAATTTAATACATCCATCAGCCCAAAAATTAACGTCAATCCTGCTGCAAGCAAAAAGATTAACATGCCTGTAGCCAACCCGTTAATGACTAAATTTACGATTAGCTCCAATGAAACACACCTCCTTTATCCGATTCCTAGATACTTACGTTTTAATTCTTCATTGTGGATAAGATCTTTCATGTTTCCTGAATGAACTGTTCGACCATCGTCTATTAATGTGTACGTATCACCAATACGACTCGCCATAATAAAGTTTTGCTCCACAAGGACAATAGACGTTTGCTTTTTCATTTCCACGATTGCCTCCATTACTTTCTCTATAACAATCGGCGCAAGGCCTTTTGACGGCTCATCAATTAAAATTAATTTACTTTCATTAATAAATGCCCTTGCCATTGACAGCATTTGTTTTTGACCACCCGAAAGATGACCACCAGCCTTTTTCCAAAATTTCTTTAAATCTGGAAATAGCTCGAGTACATATTGCTGCCGCTCCAATGCTGCATTGTCCTCCTTGCGCATCGCCACTTTCATATTTTCCTCTACCGTTAAATCTGCGAAAATCCCTTGATTTTCTGGTACATAGCCAATACCTAATTTAGCCACTTTGTAAGTGGGACTTTTTTTTATCGACTTCATGCAAAAATTGACTTCGCCTTTAGAAGCGGGTGTTAACCCCATAATTGTTTTTAAAGTAGTTGTTTTCCCTGCACCATTTCTCCCTAGTAGGACACTGACCTGTCCTTCAACCGCCTCAAAATTGACACCTTGCAAAATGTGGTATTGACCGATATGTGTATGAACGTCATTTAATTTCAGTAAGGTGTTCATCGTACAACCCTCCTAAATAGGCATTTTGAACAGTTTCATTTTGCATAATGGCTTCTGGTGTTCCATCTGCAAGAAGCTGCCCATTAAATAACACCATAATGGAGTCTGACAAATCTAAAATCATATCCATCTTGTGTTCAATAAGCAAAATCGTTTTATCACCTTTATTTTTTATCGTTCGGATTACTTCTAAAATGGCTGGTACCTCTTCTAACGACATACCAGCAGTAGGTTCATCCAGCAGTAAAATTTCAGTGTCTAGAGCAAGTAACATGGCAATTTCTAACTTTCTTTTTTCACCATGTGACAGCATTGTCGTCAGTGCATCTCTTTTATTTTCAAGCAAAACAAGCGACAATAGTTCATCTGCTTTTTCTAAAATAGCTTTATAACTTTTATAATGACGAAACAGTTGATAGCGTATTTTTTCTTTTGATTGCACTGCTAGACGAACGTTCTCTAAAACAGTTAAATTAGGAAAAACATTTGTAATTTGAAATGAGCGTCCTAGCCCCATGCGCGTCCTTTCCACCGATGATACTTGCGCAAGTGACTGCCCTTTAAAAAACACATCACCAGCAGTGGGCTTTAACTCACCGCTTATTAAATTAAAGAATGTTGTTTTTCCTGCACCATTTGGTCCAATAATTGATTTCAAATGTTTTTCAGGCATCGTAAAGTTCACTTGATCGACTGCGGTATGGCCACCAAAACGGATTGTTAAGTTTTCTGTTCGTAAAATAGGCTCCATTTCAATCTCCTTTCTAGTGCTTCTATCACTCTTCATCTACTCTCAACAGAAATGAGATGAAGAGAGACAGAACGAAGTATACTTCTGTCTCTCACTTGTTTGGAAAAGTCTAGTTCATAACAGGTGGCGCAGTTTCCTCAGGGCTTAGTTCACGAATGAGCACTGGCACTGGGTAATCGACACCCTCTTGTTGTTCTAAACGAATCGAATACATTGACTGTAAAGCTTGGTGATCTTCTTCCCGAAAAGTCATCTTCCCTTTTGGAGTTTCAAATGACATACCTTCCATAATGCCAATTAGTTTTTTTGCATCTACGTCCCCTTGTGATTTTTTCAATGCTTCTACAATTGAAATAGCAGCAGACATCCCACCTGGAGTAAATAAATCAGGTACTTCATTAAATCGTTTTTGATGCTCATCAACTAACCATTTATTCACTTCATTTTGCGGTAACGTATGATAATAAACCGAGAATCCTTCCATGCCTATTAGCGGGTTCATAAACTTCAGAGCAATAATATCTGGCGCTCCAGTAGAAATTTTTATGCCTTTTTCTTGAATTTTAAGATCGGCAATTTGATTCCAAGGGGAGTTTGCCCCAGCCCATACGACAAATAAGTAATCTGGCTTTGCATCAATTACCTTTTGTAAATTAGAGGTAAAGTCAGTAGCAGCAGGGTCTGCATACTCCTCTAGCACGATTTCAGCACCTAGTTCCTCTGCAGCTGTTTTAAATGCTTTCACACCATCCCATCCGAATGAATAATCTGGCGCAAACGTCGCAATTTTCACACCTTTGCCTGCGATGGCAGCTGCTGCTGCGTACGCATCCTGTGAGGAGTTACGCCCTGTGCGGAATATATAGTCATTAAATTCCGAACCTGTAATACTATCTGCTACCGCTGGTTCAACGACCATAATTTTCTCGTATTCCTCCGCGAGTGGTAATACAGCGAGCGTATCACCTGAGCTAGATGAGCCAACTAAGAAATCTACCTTATCATCTTCCAAAAGCTTTGTAGCCTTCTGTACGGCTACCTCAGGTTTTGTTTCTGTATCTTCATAAACAATTTCAATTTTTTTACCGTTTACCTCCATGCTACCGCTTGTTGCATATTCGATGCCTAAATCAAATCCACGTTGTGTTTGCTTCCCATAGGATTCGAGGGCACCTGTCAGAGATGCAAGAACACCAATTTTAATTGTGCCCCCCTCAGCTTCCCCCTCAGAGCCTTTGCCCTCATCATTTGAAGCAGGATCATCTGCTGAATTATCTTTTGCCCCTTCTCCATTACAAGCCACCATCATCAATGATAAAACGGCTAACAGTAACAATAACCAAACCTTTTTCATCCCAAAACCCCTTTCAAAATGAGTTGTAAAGAAAGCGCTTTCGATGCTATGCACTTACTATATAAAAGTCCAGTTACAAATCAGTTACAAATTTTCTTTTGAATAAGTAATGAAATACAAAAAAGCCTGGTACAAGACCAGACTCAAGTGAAATTAAGTTTTTACTCCTACAAGAAAAAAGAGCGATTTGATTCGTTTACTCGATCTAACCACTCGCTCATAAGTGTAAGAAAAATATTGGATTGTTCAATTTGTAGGTTATGGCCTGCCCGATCTAAAATCGAGAAGGTTGCTCTTGGGAATAAATCTATCACATCAAAAGCATCTTTATAGCCTACAACGGCATCTTGTTTGCCTAATAAAAAGAGACTTGGCTGATGAAACATAATATTTTCTAGATGAAATGAAAAGCCGTAGCTTTGTTGAATCTTTTCTAGAAAATGCACATCAGCTATTTGGCAACCGGCTAATACTTCATTTGAATAGCGTTGCCAGTTATATTTATCAAGAACAACTTGGTTCGAACTAAAATCGTCTACTTCTTGTTTCGTTAATGTTGCTAGAAATTGTTGGTCTGCTGCTATAATCGAATGTGCAGGTACTGTGCGTTCTTGCTTTTCAGGTACAATCATTGGACAAATAAAGGCAGCACCTAAAATACGATCCCTCTGATTTTGGATAACACCTCTTGTTAAATAACCACCATACGATTCCCCAACTATGACATACGGTTGATTGGGCAGCAATGTATTGATAAACTCTAATATGGTCTCCAACATATCATCTGAATTACTTATGTTTTCATAGTCTTTTGTCTTGCCCATGCCTGGAAGGTCCATATATATACGACTCCAGCCATCTCTTTCTTTAAAAATCGGCTCCATACATCCTTTCATAAGTCGATGATCCGGAGAAAATCCATGTAACATAATAATGGGTATTCCTTCCCCAATCACTTCATAATAAATATTCGCATTCGTACCTTTGCAAAATGGCATATTTGCTCCTCCAATATTTCAACATATCTGTGTGCTAATTCATTATTAAATCAAATACAGCCATTGTCGGCTCCATAGGTGATGTATTGAGTTCTTTTTGTAAATGGTGCACACATTTTTCATACCATTTTAATGCAAGTGATCGGTTCCCTAATTGATAATAACTATACATTAAAAGACGGTATCCTTCCTCCCAAAGTACATCTTCTTGAACAATCTTTTCTGCATAAAAAATAGCTTGTTTAAACTGCTGTAGTCTTGTTGCATTTTGAGCTAATCGTTCAAGTACTTCAATATATAAAGTTTGCAACTTGTCACGATCTTGCGTCAGCCAATCAATTTGCTTTTTTTCAGCATATAAAACATCTTTGTAACTATCGGCTGCCATTTGCAACCACTCATTTGATAATAGTGGATCGAATTCTTCCATTCCTAGTGCATAATAATAATGAAAACGTTCGACATCGATATGCAAAAATTGAATATGCTGTAGTTGATACATATTGCTTTTACGATGAATAAAAAAGCTATCTTGACGAGCATTGCGCTTCGGTTCTAGCACTTTTAATAACGTGTTTAATACTACTTTAAAGTCCCGATCTAATGTTTCTACTGAACGGTCAGGCCATAGTGCCTGTGCAATTTCCTCTTTAGGCATATACCTTTGGCGATGGCAATATAAATAAACAAAAAGTTCCTTCGATTTTTCTCTCTGCCACTCTTTATCTCCTAGTTTGCGATAGTTTCTTATTAAATTTAAACTACCAAATAAATTAATTTGAATTTCTTCTGTATGATAAACGACGTTCCCTTCCATTTGAAAGTAATTTCGCAACGCTTGAATCGCTGTATGGTCTTCCTTCCAGCTCTCGCTATACTGTAATAGCTCGTAAAAAATCGTTAAATTCGTTGGACCGAGAATCGTTTTTCTTTGAAAAAAATATTCGTAGCCATTATCAATACAATGACTAGCAAAAAGTTTGAAATAATGTGTAAATGCGACAGCATTATTCTCTTTGAAGGTGATGACAGATTGGTAGAAAAAAACATGCATCTCCCCATATCGATCGCCACAATCGAGAAATAGCTTATGTGCTTTTAATAATATTTCGCTTGCCTCTTGCCATTCATTACATGAAATCATTACCTTCACTTCAGCAAGTAAAATAAGTGCTGTCATCCAAGCGTCTTGTACTTGTTCAGTTTCTTGTAGACCTAGTGCTAAGTATTTTCGAGCAGATACATAATCCCCAAGTGCATGTTTGGCAATCGCCAGTCCCATATACGGTTCAGCCTTTACACGTGAAATATTAATGGTATTCATTAGTACAATGGCTTTCTCGTAAGCAACACAAGCGACTTCATAATTAGGATAATCTAATAACAGCAAAGCATGCGCTTTTCGATTATAGCCAACAGCCTCGATAAAAATGGACTTTTCACGCATACCCCTCCGAATACCGTGCTGTGCCGTATACCAAGCTTCTACGCCTTGACCTAATAAAGCAAAAACGAAAGATGCTAAGAGCTCACTTTCCCTATGAGTGGCAACCAATTGCGGAGGCATTTCCAATCTTTTAATCAATAGATTTTTTGCCTCGACTAATTGCCCTGTTCTTAACATAATCCGCACATCAACATTTGCTCTATATAAAACCGCTTCATTTAAATTCACTTCTTCTATAAATTGTTTTGCCTTATGGGCTTTCCCTAAATTCACTAAATTTTCAGTATACTGTCGTTGTAATTCTATATGTTCTTCCTTGCTTAATGCCGCATTTGGCGCTAATTGTAATGCTTGTTTTAAATAGGGTTCTGCTAAAGCAGGCTGAATTGTATCAAGATAAATGTGGGCTAATCCAGCCTGTGCCTTTGTCATAAAGAGTGCATCGTTGTTCCTCTTAGCAAGCTGTTCACTCATTTCGTATGCATTTTTTGCCTTTTCATAATAGGCACGATAACGGTGGCACTCCCCCTCAAAAAAATACAAACGATAAAATTTTATTTTTACATCAGCTGAAAAACGGTGAATTTTCTCTAACAGCCATTCAAACTGACCAGCTTTTACTATACTCTCCGCATGATTTTGTAGAAGCTCACCACTGAAATGTGCGTCATTTGATTTAAATGCATGGTGTAAAATGGCATGAATGTTGTTGTTTTTGACGTAATATAAAGCTGCCTTTTTATGTAAATTTACATAGTTTGTAGGGAATTGCTGCCACTTCATTTCTAAAAATCGGCTAAATAAAGCATGAAAACGAAAGGAGCCATTTTCAGCAACTGGTTGAATAAACAGATGCTTTTGCAATAACAGTTTTAACGTTTCTGCCGTTTCTCTATTATAAAAGTCAGTAATTAATTCTACAGAGAAAGTTGGAAAAATGGCCAATTTGAGTAGTACATCTTGCTCGTAGTTACTCATCTTTAAAAATACTTCTTCTGATAAGTAGGTAAAAAGATCATTTGAATGGATCGTTAACCAGTAATCTAATGCTTCATTGTTCCATTGCTCAGCTAGCAATGCAATGCTAATTGCCCATCCTTCTGTAATATTTAATACTTTTGATATTTCATCTTCCGTAAGATGGATTGCAGCATAATCTTCAAAGAAAACAGCAATTTCTTCATCTGTAAATGCTAAATCTGCCTCTGTAATAAAATGCGCTTTCATATGCATTTTTAGCTTTCTAATTATATCCCAATTCGGTAATGTTCTAGAGGCAAAGATAAAATGGATATTTGGAGGTGAAAATTCAATGATTCTTTCCATTACATAGTTAATATGAAACTCATGGTCTACTAAATGATAATCATCAATAACAACCAAAAAGGAATCTTGAATCTCGCATAAACTATTAACAAATAGCTTATACCACCGATTTAGCTCTTCGATTTTTGGAAAGCGTGAAAGCTGATGCCATTTATTAAATTGTTCACCAAACTGTGGTACTATTCGCTTTATACTATGAAGTAAATGTCTTAGAAAGGGTAATATATTATCGTCCTCATCTGAAACACTATACCAAGAAAATTTACGAGATTCCGCATGTAAAAATTGTGCAAGAATTGTAGTCTTTCCGTATCCAGCACCACTATGAATAAATGTACAAGTATGTCCAAGACCTTTTTTTAGTTTTTTCATTAGTGACGCTCTACGTATACAATGGTTAGACGGACTAGGTGGAATACACTTTGAATGAATAATTATATCTGCTGTCATTACTTACACTTACCTCCCCCTAATTACGGTTATACGGGTAGTGACATAAATTTTATGCCATTGTTTTCGAAAGTTAAATTATTGACAGTTTACCATATACTATATGTAGTTTTATATTATTCCAATGAATTATGGCAGACAAAAGAAAAAAGAGTTAGATTGACTACACAATGGGCAATCCCTCAATAATACCAATTATATCCTTACATTTTATTCTGTATATAGTTAGTATTCTATCAAACAAAAATAATCCCGATTATCATGATCGATAATCGGGATTTTAGCTTTAATTATAGTAAATCCTTACGTAATTGCGCAGCTGATTTTGGAGATAACAGACCGAATGGAATATCGAGTACTGTTTTTGCTCCTTTGTCGCCTGCTTGGCTTAATCGGTGTGCTGCACGAGCATACGCTACAAGGACACTTGAAGTGAAGTTTGGATTACTTTCAAGTTTTAAGGAGAATTCTAGAATTTGTTTATCGTCAGCGCCACTTTCTCCACTGCGAATAACGAAACCACCATGTGGCATACCTGTATGATTAGCATTAAATTCTTCTTCAGAAATAAAGTTTACAGTTGTGTCATACTCATCGAAATAATTTGGCATTGTCACAATTTCTTGTTCCACTTTTGCCGAATCTGCACCATCTTCAAGCACTACCCAACATTCACGTGCATGTTTTTCACGTGTAGTAAGTTCTGGATTTTCGCCATTTCGAACACGTTCCACTGCATCTTTGATTGGTAATGTATATTGAACAGCATTTTTAACCCCTTCAATACGACGTACTGCATCTGAGTGGCCTTGACTTAAGCCGTCGCCCCAGAATGTGTACGTTGTGCCTACTGGTAATACAGCCTCTCCTAACACACGATTTAAAGAAAATAAACCTGGATCCCAACCTACTGAAATTACAGATACTTTACCAGATTTTTGTGCTGCAGCGTCTACCGCTTCGTAAAACTCTGGAATTTTCGCATGAGTATCAAAACTGTCAATTGTATTAAACCATTGCGCAAAATGTGGTCCTTGTTCAGGTAAATCAGTTGCAGAACCACCACATAAAATCATTACATCAATGTCATCTTGGAATTTTTCAGCATCATCTACTAAATATACGTTTGCGTTACTTGCAACGCTCACTGTTGAAGGATCACGACGTGTGAAAACTGCTACTAATTCCATATCTGGATTTTGCGAAATAGCGAATTCTACACCGCGCCCTAAATTTCCATAACCGACAATACCTACTCGAATTGCACTCATTAAAATTCCTCCTCACGTTAACGTGACAATGTGAAAACATTCACGTTAAATCTAATTACAATAATACTTTGAGTTAGAAAAATTCACAATAGTTTGAGTACGTGTTTTTGTCTTGAAATTATACAAATTTTCTATGATTTCTATACATTAATGGCATGAATACGGTTACAAAATATTAAAAAATATGACGAACCTTTAAGCTTTCGTAAAAGGCTTGTAAATTAAGACTTTTTGAACTAAAGGTCTTGTACAATATAAATAACAATAAAGGGGGCATGTTGAATGAAAGGTAATGGTTATTCACTATGTAAAACAGTGGTTTTTTTAAATCCCAAAGATAACGCAGTTTCTGTTTCACCATTGAGGGTTTTAGATGCAAGGTTTTCTACAAGCAAGCGCCTCAGCAATGAACGAGCTATGCAAAAAATACCTTGTCCTGCCAATATGCCTCTTTCAATTCCAATAAATGAGCGTGATATTAGCGAAACACATAGTAATTACCATAGTGAGAAGCAAATAGCACGCTGGTTTATTAAAAAAAGTGAGTACAATGAAAGCACCTTTTAATGAATTTCTTGCGCTAATCGAGAAAGCCGTTTTTCATCGACTATATGATAGCCATTTTTTTGCTTTTCCAAAATATGATCCTCACAAAATTGAGCAAGTACATATAATAAATGACGATATGATACCCCCAAATACTCACATATTTCCGTATGTTTTTCTTTGTAAATACCATTGTCAGACGATAGCTTGATAAAAGCCGCTAATCGATTTTCCAGTGGATAAGCCTGATTTTGCGTGTATTTTGATGTCATATTGGAAGCTTTCTCCCCGAGAAATACACATAATCGACGTAAAAATGGCGCATCTGCCAGCAACAAATCTTTACATCCCTGTGTTGCAATCGATAAACAAATGGTTTCTGTAACAGTTTGAATCCCTTTTGTATATCTCGCCTCATTCAGCAATTCAATTTCCCCCATAAAGCATGGTGCTTGAATATATTCAATCAAAGAAACCTTACCATTTTTATGCGTTACATATAGTTTTGCTTTGCCTTCCATCATATAGTACATCGTATCTGGAAAGCATCCTTCTTTAAAAATCCATTCTCCCTTTTCAAATTTACATATTTCAATAAATGGATGAAAGTCAAAAGAGAAAAAATCATCAATATTAAATTTTTTTATATAGTAAGAACGTTCTTCACCTGTAAGTTTTTGCATTTTTTCTAGACTCCTATTCAAAATATGAGATATCTCACATTATTGTAGCGAGGAACATGCTATTATTCAACATAGTTAAATGGAGGTACCAAATTTTATGAACAATCAACGTTGGCTTTCTCAAAGTTTCTTTACATTCTTTTTTACATGGGGCATTTTTTTACCATATTGGACAGGGTGGTTAGTCGATGCAAAACACATTACCGTATCTCAAGCTAGTGTCGTTATGGGCTGTGGTCTTTTAGCTCGAGCAACGTCCAATCTATTTTTCTTTCCCACCCTAGCAAAATACGTACACAATAAGCGCTTAACGACAATTTTAGCAATTGGCGCATTGCTGACGGCTTTACTTTACATTCCAAGTACTAGCTTTTCCTCACTTCTTTTTGTAACGATTTTATTTAGTATTTTTTATCCTGCTCTATTACCTGCCGTAGAAAGCAGTGCGGCAACACTTGTGCAACATGGCAACGTCCATTACGGTAAAAGTCGCTCTTACGGATCATTCGGCTTCGTTATTGCGGTACTTATTATTAGTATGCTAACAGGTGTTTTTGGTAAACAAGTTATTTTCTGGAGTATGATTCTAGGTATAATTGGTATGTTATTAATGCAACAATTGGCCACACCAAAAGAATTACTCATTGTTCCAACGAAGGAACAACGAGCGCAATCACTTTCAATGAAAACATTATGGACTATTAAAGGTTTCCCTATTGTGTTATTTATCGTGATTTTATTACAAGGTGCACATGCTTCCTACTATAGCTATGGCTATATTTATTTAGAAGATTTACACGTGGATCCATTCTATATGGGGATGATTATTAACATTGCAGTTATTTGTGAAATTTTATATTTTATGAAGGCTGATACGCTGTTTAAAAAATGGCGCTCATCTTCTTTATTATTGCTAGCGGCTAGTGGCTCATCGTTACGTTGGTTACTTATCTTCCTATTTCCAAACGTTTGGGTATTTATCGGCTCGCAAATATTACATTCTCTATCATTTGCGCTTGCGCACTATGCCTTTATCGGTTATTTAACGAAAAACTTACCGAAAGAGCAAATTCCAAATGCACAAGGCATCTATTCAGCACTGGCAATGGGTTTAAGTACCGCCATTCTTACATTTTTAGGTGGCTATTTATACGAAATTTCCCCTGGTCTTGCCTTTGCCGCGATGTTGATTTGTACTGTGCCAGCAATCGGGATATTGCTAGCTACTCGAAATAAATTCCATTATTAAAAAGCAAGCAGGTGATGAAAGACTATGTATCTTTCTCCACCTGCTTTTCTATATGCTTATCTCGGATAATAAGAAAATCCAGGATATTTGACTACTGGCCATTTTTCCTTTCGTAATGCATTGAGAAGCTCAGGACCAACCTGTAAATTACTCTTTACTAATTCAGATGGTGTAAGCGCCATCCATTGATTTAATGAAACATCCTGGAATCGATCACTTTTAAATATTTCAAGGAACCATAACGTTTCAGTCCCCGTATTTTCAATATAGTGACCATTTGCAAACGGTACGTAGCCGACATCTCCAGCACGATAATCAAAGGTTCTAGCTGTACCGTTTCCTGCAAACACGGTCATACGCCCTGTTCCTTGAAGGTAATATTGCCATTCATCATTATTCGGATGCCAATGTAGCTCTCTCATCGCACCAGGCTCAATCTCGACGAGTGCCGCGGCAATAGCTTTGGAAATTGGAAAATTCGTGGAATCGACAATTCTCACACTACCACCAGGTGTTTTAATTGGCGTTTGGGCAAGGAGACTATGCTTAAATGTTTGAGGAACCTTACCATAGGGAGATTGTACTTGCTGTGTTTCAATAGGTCCAGGGACTTTATCTTGATAAATGTAAACTTGTTCTTTTGGTAGATGATTAAAAGCACTCATCGGAACACCAAAATTAGATGACAGCACATCCTTCGGTGTATGCGCAAACCAGTCAGATATAGATAATGTGTTTAAATCTGAAAAATGCCCATCGTCAAACACGAGTAGAAATTCACAGCCATCTTTAAGGCCTTGAATGGAATGAGGTATACCTGGCGGGAAATACCATAAATCGCCTGGTCCAACATCGGCAATAAAATTGTGCCCATTTTGATCGACGGCAGTAATGCGAGCATGACCAAGAAGCATGTAGGACCATTCCGCCTGTTGATGCCAATGAAGCTCACGCACGCCACCAGGTGTCAAACTCATATTGACACCTGCCAATGTAGTGGCGATTGGCAAATCTCGTACAGTAATTTCTCGAGACCAACCACCATTATTTAACGTCATATGTGTATCAGAAAAGGAAAATTTCAAGTTCGGTAAAAGACCTGCATCTGTTATTGGTGGAACAAGCAAATCTGGATTTTCTAAATCCCGCATAATATCTCGCGGCCCTTTATCCACCCCTCCAGCACCATCATTGCGAATAGGCTGCGGAACATAATAATAGCCCTCTGGCTTGTTATCCAACTATTCACCTCTTCATCAAGTAATCGTTATATAAAATGTATGATGCATCATGTGTTTTATTCTTTTAATGTAAGGTTCAGCACTTGTAATGTGTCCATCATTAAAATAGCCCCACTTTCACCTAAGCTGGTAAATGTGGAGCTGCAAAAGTTCGTTCTTTTGTGATGATATTTGACCCTATATGTAGTTGCATTTTAATTAATTACTCATTCATTCTATGATGAGTAAAGCCTCTAACCAAGAAAAGAATACCTACGATAAAGAAAATTAAACTGAAAAGAATCAACAAGTAGCCCGAATCAAAAAATGAATGATAAAAAGCTTCCTTACTTGCATACGTTAAATTTGAGACTAGGATAGCCGTCACAATATATTGTGTAGAAATGAAAATAGCTGCGATAAGTAAAAACAGTGAACCTACAATTTTGTCTTCCATAATACACTCCCCTCTAATTTATAAGAAAGTTAATATTATCCTTATTAAAAACGATATAAACGAAATTTTCAATAAAAGTTGAAATTTCTCTGATTTTTCTTAAAATTAAATTATATAACAACTATTAAACGGGAGGAATATATATGAAATTTCATCTTTTAACCACTTAATAGTTTTAAATTTTTTATCATCGCTTTCCTTATCGCCTCAGCTATTCAATTAACTAAAAGGCATCATAATGCCAACACCACTATTCCATATGGAAGTATATTAATGAAAGGAGAAGAGGAATAGGATGTTTATGAAAAAAAAGTCGATTGTAACGATTGTTTCAATGTCTTTAATTTCTAATTTAGTTATTTTGCCATTTAACCTTAGTGAAGCTAAAGCGGTGGAAAATAAAACTATAGAAGATGCTACTGACAATGTCATATATTCTGAACAACAGCTTGAAGAAGCTCAGATTATAACAAATCATATATCTTACGAAAGAAAAAATGGTGTTGGTGTTTTTTCACTTTCTAATATCGCAGAGATGGAGATAAAATTACAAAACATTAATTCTATTATTACTGCTGAGGAGATTAATTTAGCAATTGCTGACATAAATACTAAATTAGCCGAAGAAAACGGAAATGGTGAAACGACAGAATTACTAGTTAAATCTAGAAATCTTATTCAATATGGAACGGAGACTGCACCACGTATCGTAAAAAGATCATGTAGTAAATGGTTAGGTGGCTTAGGACTTGCTCATGCTGCAGCTGTTTCAGGAGCTGGTGTATTATTAGGTATTTCAGGACCAGTAGGTTGGACAGTTGGGACTGGTATTGCTGCGGCTTACTATTTAGGGTCACTTGCATGTCCAAACTAAAAATTTTTTTGAAAACATACCAGCTTTCTGTTAATTTTTCAACTATCTTTCTATTTACGTGTCTAACCATCTATCATATCACCCGAACCATCTACCCTACTGTCATCCTTTTTATTCTAATGGTGTTAAACATATTTTCTTTTGAATATTTTTTGAGTCGTAAATACAATACCCCACAAAAAAGAGCTATTCCAGCGACATTATATTTTATAGTAACTGGCATTCTATCCTACTTAGTTTTTTTGCACATACTGGATAAGTAATTGTTAATACTAGCCAATTAATATATCTGAAGAAAAGCGTTTTGCTTCGTTTTTTCACGATACAAAACGCTTATTTATATCTCTCAATATGCATAGGAGATTCTTTTAGTACAATTTTTTCACATGCGACTTTGCCACTTGAACCATCATCTCTATCCCATATTGCAATTCCTCTCGTGATGCATAAGCATATGAAAGACGAATATGCTGTGTATCTTGCGCATCATATATATAGCCAGGATTGATAAGAACATTCGACTGCAATAACTTCATAAAAAATGCTTTATCTACAAGCGGTGCATTGAATTTTAGCCATATATAAAAACCACCCTTTGGCTTTTCCCAACTCGCAATGTCCTTCAATTTTTCATGTAATAAATTCTCTACAAAATCTGCCCGCTGCTGAAGCTCATGGCGTAAACCTTCAATATGGCGTTCATACTTACCTGATTGCAGCCAGTGCAACACAATCTCCTGTGAGATGGCACTTGAACCATAGTCTGTTTGCATTTTAATATCTGCTAACCGCTCAATCACAGTTGTTGGTCCGATTAACCAGCCAATGCGTAGTCCAGGGCTGAGTGTTTTTGAAACACTGCCAATGTATAAAACTTGTCCACTATCATCCATTGATTTAATTGCTGAAGATTCCTCTTGAAAAAGTAATTCATGATAGACATCATCCTCAATAATAGGAATACGAGATTGTTTACATGCCTCGTAGAGTTCCTGTTTTTCTAGTGATGTCCACACGCCTCCAGTTGGATTATTTAACGTAGGAACTGCATAAAAAACAGCCTGCCTTTTTCTTTTTTTATGCGCTAAAGTTTGCGCAAGCCCTTCATCTCGGTCGATCGCCATCATTTGCATCCCGACAGATTGGAATGGATGAACTGAATTTAAATAAGACGTTTTTTCTTGAAATACGATTGACCCCTGCTCTAGTAAACCAACCGCAATGAGCTGCAATGCTTGTAACGCACCTGAAACGATGCAAACATTTTCAGGTTCAGCCTGTATGCCTCTTTTTTGTACATATTGGCAAATTGCTTCTCGCAGTCGCTTATTCCCTTGCGGCGATGAATATCCTAAAGCTTTCGGCTGTAGTGATAGCTCCTTCAACGATGCCTCCATTTCATTGGTTGGCAATAAACTTGGCGCAAGCTCCCCTGTCCCTAAGCGGATAATATCATCTCGTTGCTCGTATTCATTGATCAATTGAATCGTATGGTAATTTGGTTTGTGCAAACTTGTTTCAATGTACGTTTGCCAATTGGGTTGTCTTTGTTTAATTAAAGAATGCCAGGAAGAATTTGCAACATACATACCTGAGCCAATCGTCGTGTCGAGTAAGCCTGCTGCCTTCAATTCCTCTAATGCCTGCTGAACAGTACTCCTGTTGACCCCAAATTGCATTGCAAGCTGTCTTTGCGTGGGCAGCTTCGTTCCTGCAACCCAATCCCCTCGTTCAATGCGCTCTGTTACCCATGCTACAATTTGTTGCTGTAAAGTTCTATCCCCATGTCTGGTTGGTTGCCAATTCATATTTTCACCTCATAAATTGGGTGGGTGAAATACCATCCAATTGGTCGTTTTCTTATAGTTATATCATAGGTAGAATGTGTATTGGAAGGAGGGATTGTCATTGGAGGCATTTCTACATGGGATGATATTAGCATTTGGACTTATTTTACCTTTAGGTGTGCAAAACGTTTTCGTTTTCTCCCAAGGTGCTACACAACAACGATTCATATTAGCTCTACCAGCTGCTGTTACAGCGGCACTTTGCGATACTTTATTGATTTTGCTTGCTGTTTTTGGTTTATCCGTTATCGTTTTGCAATTTGAGTGGCTGCGTATCGCCTTAATGTGCGTAGGAATTGTTTTCCTATTATATATGGGCTATAGCATTTGGCGCTCGAATCTGACAACTAGTGAAAAGAGCGAAGCATTGCCCGTTAAAAAACAAATTTTATTCGCGCTGTCCGTATCCTTATTAAATCCACATGCCATCTTGGACACAATAGGTGTTATTGGCACAAGCGCATTAAAATATAATGGTACAGAACAAGTACTCTTTACTGCTGCATGTGTACTTATTTCATGGCTGTGGTTTTTCGGTCTCACACTAGCAGGTGCATCTTTTAAAAAGCTTGATAGCTCAGGCAAGTTGATGAATATTTTCAATAAATGCTCAGCAATCTTTATATGGGCTACTGCTATGTATTTACTTAGTGGTTTACTTTAATCTAGTACATAGTTTAGAGATACATTTTATAATAAATAGTTGCTGTATTTGCATTGATTTAACAATGTTTTGCGTTTTACGAATCAAGTTATAATGAGCTTACTTTGTGGGTGGACCTGATAAATAGTGAAATCAGGAGTCGTCGTATTTTAGCAGTTAGTTTTAACCCATAGGTTCATCCATGGTTGGCTTTCGCCTCTACACATTCCATATAACACAGATATAGCGGAGCGAAGGGGCGGATAACCATACTATTACCAAACAGTCTGACCATAAATCGCAGTAACTCATTACCTACTATTTATCAAAATCTAGAAGTAACTTTCGAAATTTTATGATATTGATTCATTTAAAAGATTTAATAAATTATATGTATTAATCTCTTGGAGATTAATACAATTCGCATTTTCATCTTTTGCTTTATAACTTTTCTTTAAGTAATAGTTAATTATTTCAATACTTGGCTTTTCACCGTTCAACTCTAAAAAGTAACTTATGAAAAGAGCAATTGTTCCACTAAAATGTGCACAAGAAATACTTGTTCCATAACTTATAGTATAGCCCTGCGGGAGGCCCAAATTTTTTCTTAAAGGATCCATGTTTTTTAAATGTTTTGGGTAGGTTGTAATGATAACTTGCGTGGGATCATTAGTACGAAAAACCATTCCCCACCCGGAGCAAGCAAGCATTTCTTACTGTAATTTGAATATGTTGAGAGTTTACCTAATTTATTGCTAGCTGCAACTGTGTAAACTCTGGGGTTAAACCCTAACATATGTAATTCTTGGTGGACATCTAAATTAATTTTAGTGTTACCCGCAGAAGTAATAATTAATATATTTTTATTAGTGGCCTCTTCTATTAATTCATTAATAATATTCAGTAAATTGGTATTATTAGTCTTTAGAAACATTGAAAGGCTTATATTTATTACATCTACATTACAACTTATTGCATATTTAAATGCTTGTAAGAAGAGTCTTAATTTAAACTTTTTATTATCCGTTATTTTGCAAATAATCAAAGAAATATTGGGAGCTACCCCCATTAGAATCCCCTTTCCACAAATAATTCCAGCAACCATAGTCCCATGACCATCGTAGTCCATTATATTTGTATGTTCACCGACAAAACTTCTTGAATATTGAAAGTCTATATTAGAAAGTAGATTTTCATGAGTATAGTCTATTCCACTATCGATAATGGCCACTTTAATTTCAGAACTTCCTTTAGAAAAATTATAAACTTCCCCATTTCTTGTTAATTTAGAAATACTCCATTGGTATTTAAATAGTGTACTTTTATCAGACATTATTCGTCTCAAAAAAGAGTTGTATTTTACGGGAAAGTTCTTGCTTTTCCTCTCGATTTCTTATATTTGCGTTTAAAATTAACTTGGATAGTTCTGGGTTTTCCTCAAATATTCGCTTGTTATTATCATATAAATCCTTTATTTCTGGGTTATATTTTGATAACTTGTCTATTCTTATATTTATTTTCCTTTGTGGAGTTCCATAGCCCAATGCAACATATGCATTTATTATCAAATCAACGATTATATCAAAGATTATAAACATATTCTAACACTCACCTCATAATTAGTTATATTAACGTTTGTCATTACTAGCTCTAGACGTACTTCTTATTTCAGTGGCTTGTTAAAAGATTTAATTTAAGTGTTGTCATATGGGCATCCTCTTATAAATTAGTTAATAGCTTGAGTTTCTACAAATAAAGCATATTTTTTATGAGTTTCTAATAATTCTTGATGTAATCCAATTCCTGTTATTTCCCCATTATCTAAGAATATAATTTGATCTGCATTTTTAATGGTAGATAATCTATGGGCAATTACTATAGTGGTTCTACTTTTCATCAATTTCTTTAAAGCATCTTGTACTAATTGTTCGCTTTCACTATCAAGACTAGCTGTCGCTTCATCTAATAAAAGAAGATTAGGATCACGTAAAAAAGCCCTACCAATAGCAATTCTTTGTCTTTGCCCACCAGATAGTTTTATACCCCTTTCACCTACAAGAGTATTAAAGCCAGCTGGGAAATTTTTTATAAATTCATATGCATTTGCAAGTTTTGCATACTGTATTATTTTTTTATCATCTACATCATCTACTCCATACATTAAATTTTCTTTAATAGTGCCATTTATCATAGCGCTTTCTTGCATAACATAACCAATAACATTACGCCATTCTTTTAATCCATAGTCTGAAATAGAAACTCCACCATAATAAATAGCACCTACTTGTGGTTCATACATTCGTTCTATTAAATAAAAGAGTGAAGATTTTCCTGATCCTGAAGGTCCGACTATAGCTGTAGTTTTATTTTCAGGAATCGTAATATTTAAATTTTTTAATACATTAACTTTTCCATCGTAACTAAAGCTTAAATTTTTAATTAATAAGTTAGAATCTACAACATTTATTGGGATGTTTGATTTATATATTGCTTCTTGGGGCATAATGTATATTTCATACAATCTCTCTGTAGATCCTATAGTTTTTTTATAATCAGTATAAAATGAGGATAAAGATGCTATAGGAGTTATTGATTGAATTAAGTAAAAGAGTATAGCAACAAATGTACCTGCAGAAATTTCCCCATTAGATACTCTCAAACCACCATACCCTATTATTATTAAAAGCATTAGCATCATTGTACCTGTTACAATTGGCGATACGATTGCTTGAATTTTGGCTTCCTTTAAATTCAAATTAAATAGTTCAAATAATTTTCTTTCCCCATTTTTAAACTCTTTCGTTTCAGCACTATAACTTTTGACAAGCCTTATCTCAGTAAGTACCCGATTTAAAAAACCAATAAAATTAGCAGTTTCATTTTGCAAATTGAGAGATATTTTATAAGTGAGGTTCCCTATAGGTAATATTACAAATAAAGTAACTGGAATAATTGATAACATTGCTAATGTTAGTTTCCAATCTAATACAATTAACATTGTTACTGAACCAATTATAATGATAATTTGCGAAAGTAAGTTAGGGATTTTCTCTGAAATAAAACTATTCATATTTTCAATATCATCTGTTAATCTACTTATTGTTTGTCCGCTGTCGTTACTATCAAAATAGGAAATTGGGAGTCCCAAAACATGATTCCACATTTTGCTTCTAATACAATATATTGCATTACCTCCTATATATTTCAGCATATAAAAAGAAACTCCACTTAGAATGGAGTTAACAATAAAAAATACAATTAAATATACAACCCAGCTCCATTTAATATTATCAATTGAAAAGTCATCAATTATAGTTTTTGTGATAATTGGGAGTACTAAATTTATTAAAGAGGAAAGTATAGATAAAGTAATACTAATAATAATTATTTTCTTTGGCCAATTAACTAATTTAAGTAAGACTATTAGGTGATTTTTTTTCAATTTTTTAATGTCCCTTCTCTTAATTGCTCATTAAAAAAAGACTTTCCCATTTGGTAAAAGATTTTCTTTTGATGTAATATAAAAGAACTAGGTATATGCCAGAATTCCCAGTTAGCAGCCCAGTCTTATTAAATTTGTATTTTTCATTATTAAATTCTTCTATATCATTAAAGCCAAATTTTGATTTTTCATCATATCTTTTAATAAGTTCTTCGATAAAAAATCTTTCCATTTCTTCGAAGATTGGAAGTTTTGTATCTTCATTCATAATTATTATTAAATGTAATAATCCTGCTATTCCATGACAATAGCTAGGAGATATCAAATTATAATTGTTTTTATGTTTATTTACAGTATTAAAGAATTCCAATGAAAACTCTTTTAAATAGCTATTGTTTAAGGCTGCCCCTGTTTTCCATATAGTTCTAGCTATAGATAAGTCCCCATAACACCAACTAAAGTTAAGACAATCGTATTTCAAATATTTTCCATAATCATATTTTTCTAATGGAATCTTTTTTTCCCAATAAGAAGTATCTTCATTTTTAGTTAAATTATTAATTAACCAATCAGTTACAAAGTATATTGCTTTTTCCACCTCTTTTTTATTTGAACAAACATCTAAAGAAAAGGTCAATACTGCAAGAACTCCTGTAATACCATGCGATATACCTACATTAAAATTTCCTTGAGGAAATGCTTCTACTTCACTCTCAATAAATTGATTTTTTTGAGGAATGTACCAATTAGGTATTTCAAGATGTTTGAAACTATGATTTCCGCACAATTGAATTAAATATCCTATAGATTCATTAAAGAGAATTTCAAAATCATCATCATATTTTTTTGCTTCTAATAAGTAGACGACAATTCCGGATATCCCCTCTATTAAATCGTAATCGGGCATATGAACATCATGATTATTAAGATTTAGCTTTACTATTTTAAGCTTTTCTTTTATTAGTTTTTTAAGAAAAATGTTACATTCTTTAAGTAGGCTAACATACCTTGTATTATTTTTTGAAACAGCTTGAATTGCCATACATATTCCTGTTAGACCAGTCCATAATCCTGGATTTTCAACCTTAGAAATTTTCTCCCTATTAATACCTAATTTTAGAATTTCGTGTGAATAAGAGGAAAAATTCTTTTCAGGGAAAATATTATCCATCTCACCAAGCAATAAACAGTTGCTTAACAAACCTTGATTTAAATCGTAATAACTAAAATTATAAAACCATTCTTGAATTATTTGAGGAAACTTTTTTGAGTCATTCGATATATATGTTATTAATTCTTGTAGATTTCCAAAGTGATTAGCATAATCAATTGCTTTTTCTTCTATATTCGATTTATTTAGCATAATTAATCACCTTTTCTTATCTTTCATATAATCCTCTTTTTTCATGAAATATAGGAAGTTCATTATTCTTTGTTCACGTTCTGAATGTATACCATATCTGTTCAAGTGCATATGCAAAAATGATAAAACAATTTGATTGAAATATTCTTTATTAGAGTGAATTTGTATATACTTATTCGAATAATTTTGTATTAGTTTATTTAAATCTTTAATTTCGCTTGATATAGTAAAATTAATTTCCTTAACAACCTCAAAGTATTTATTTTTATTTTCTTTAAATAGTTTACGATAATCTTTATAATATTTTTTATCGATATTCATATTCTTCTCTAACCAATTGAAACTACACTCCTTACCTAAATAAGACTTCAACAAAATATCTAGTGTTATTAATGAATAATACTCCAATTCAGTTTTAGATTTTTTAATAGCAGGTAATAAATTCAATATCAACAGACTATCCTTGCAAAAGATATTTTCAGCATATTTTATTAAATATTGCCCTCCATATCTTTCAATTTCACGATTATATCCATCAAATGTTGCATTTATAATTAATTTTTTTCTCCGAAGTAAACTAATCATTTCATTAATTCTTTCAATTATTATTAATAGTTGATTTCCCACTTTAATTCTAAGTCTTATATGTGGATATGGATCAGCATATCTAATGAAATAAAAATGGTTTTCCAGTTTATTTCTTTGAATAAAACCTGGAATATAATAAATAAGTAGATCATTATCAATATTATTAGGGTGATATAATTTTAAGTATAACCACTCCTTTCCTAAATCTTTAAATCTATTCTCTTTTGAATAGTAAGAAAGTGGACGTTGATTAAATAATTGAGGTTTATTAATATTATCGAAAAATGAACTGCAAATAATCTCATTTACATAATAGGTATGTTTATCAGATAAAATACTAGTATTCATCATCTCATCTGCATCAATAAATTGAAAAAATTTCTTTTTTGATAATTCATTAATGAATAACTCAAACATACTTTCTGAGTGCGTGTCTATAAATAAATAATTATCAAAATCAATAATTTTGATATATCTAGGTACTTTATAAGTAGTGAAAAAATTTTTTACCAGTTTTGAAAGAGTTTGCATGTCTTTATACGCTTCTTTTCGTACATCTATATTCCATAATTTGTTTTGTATAACTAAATTCCCGCTTTTCAACTTTGGTAGGTATGGGAGCTCCTCAAATTCCCCCCAATTAAAGGGGATAATTGCTGCTCTCTTATAAGCAGCTAAATCTAATAAAAATCTATATATATTAGGCATTCCAAATTGGTGATTTGCCATATGCGAAGTTATAGGGAATACTAATTTATCCTTTAATTTTGAAATTAAGTGAAATTGCACTCCATCACTAAAAATATAGATATCATCAATTTCAATAGCGTTTTTAGAGGAATTTGTAGTAGAAGCAATCGAAACTTCATAATTAAATTTATTGGAAGCACTCATTACATTAGTGTATTTCCCCTTAATTGGTTGAATATTAATATTTGTCAATTCCTCGTTAAATTGAATATTACTCTCTCTATCATATATTTCTGTATTAATAACTTCTTGTTGTATAGGAAATATATCAAGAAATCTACCCATAGTTTTACCTGCGAATGGGGAAGCAATATTACCAGAAGGGTAAATTGTATAGTTATTATTGCTAAGCTCTTCACTAGATTCAGCGTATATTGAAAAGTATAAGTCTAGGCTAGTAGAAGGAATATCTTTAATATCCAGAGGGCTATTATTTAGATAATCTGTGATATCTAATTCGTTATCTCCTTTTATTAAAGATTGATATAAAATCTGTTTTAAAAAGGAATTATTATCTTCTTTTTTTTGTTTGTGATAATCGTATTCTAACAAACCTACAGGATTTGTATATGTAGGAGGAGGACCTAGCTCCGTTTTATCTTCTAATAAATCTTTTAACTTTACAGCATTATATATTCCGTAATAATCAATGAATTTCCTTAGATAGTAGTCCATGTAATCTTTATTTGAATCAGATATGCTAGATAATTTAATTATAGTTTGACTGAGTTTTTCTAAATCCTTTATTAGAGAATTATTTAACTCAACTTCTTGAGAATAATAAGAATCTATATGTATATATTCAGTAGCTTCTTCAATTTTTTTCATGAAATTTTCTATTGAATTTAAACTTCCGTAGTTAAAATTCAAATTATTCAGCGAATTAATTTTAGTCATTATTCTGGTTAAAATATCCGAATAATAATGATTCCCATTTTCTAATTTTACTAGCTTTTCATGTAAATAATGTATAGGATCATCTATTGAATTCGAAAATTTTAACTCAGATATCAAAAAATCCTTTTTTATTAGCTCTAGAATATAATCAAGTGCCTTAGATTCTAAAATCTCATTATTAGTTGCTTCATTTAAAATTTTTAAGAAGTCACTAACCTTATTCTCTTCTTCAAAATTGCTGAGTACGAAATTAAGCAGATTATTTTTTTTAAGTGATACTTCTTCTACTAAATGATTTTCTTTATTAGCACCATCTGTAAAATAGCTTAGATGATATTTGTCTGAGATTTCTATCAATAACTTATTACTTTTAAGAACCAAGTTTTTTAAGATTCCTCGATCATTTTCAATCTTTGAAATAAATTTATAAATCCACTCGTGACTAATTCTAATTTTATACTTTTGTTTACTTGTATCTAATGTAATAGAATTATTACCGTCTTCTTTAAATACACCCATACCGACGTTAGAAAAGGTACTAAAAGGAGTAGGGCGAGAAAACATTCTTATATAATATTTCAATAAAGAAAAGTAGATGCTTTTTATGTCTTTTGCTTCTTTCTTATATAAATCAATACATGCTTCATATAATTGAGGACTAGCTGTTCTAATTGCCGTTTTAAATTTTTCATTACTAAGCATTTTATTTATTCGTTCTTTTTTCTCAAGATTTTCTTTATCAAAGAAATAAATCATTTCAATGGCATCTAGGCCTAAGCTTGGAAATCGATACATAAAGTTTTTTAATATATATGGATTTTCCTGTTTCATAAGCTCACACTCTCTATTTTTTAGTATTAAGAGGATAGTGTAACCGTCAACCCCAATTGAACATTTTTGTACATTAACTATGAACACTTTTTACTCGTTAAAAATCTTATTGCTAATGCTTCAATCGATGACTTTCATTACGGTACATTCACCAACATAGACATTTGGAAAATGATTCTGTAGCCAATCGAATACTCTCGCACCACTTAAACTAGCTACTCATGCAGCCAATTAATAATCTCTTGATAGAAATTTAGCTTCTTTATTTCAAACTGTATGACTAAATTCATTTATAGCTTCTTCAAATGACATCTCTAAATATTTATAGACGATTTTACGTGAAATCTTAAAGCGTTTTGAGATTTGAGCAATTCTAAATCTCCGCTCCGTAATTGGTGTATCCTCAATTGTATAACCCAAGCTTCTCCTCCATTAGTACAGCCTCATATAAATTGACATTTCCAGTTTATAGGTTTCTAATTTATTGAGCAAAACTGTTAGGTTCATTTTAACGTTTACAGATAGCTTGAATTAATTATATTAAATAATAATTTCACTACCCACAGAAAATTGTACAAGCACCAGTGCAATTACAAGTACAAGAAACTTTACAAGTCACTTTAGTTACAATTGTTCTTATAGGAGTAACAGTATTAAGATCTCCGTCCATTTCCATAGAACTATTATCCACTTCGAAATCTAAATTAAAATCATTTTCATTAAAGTTTAAGGTTTTTTCCACAATACATTCCTCCATTTAATATTTCTTCTTAATAGTTGGACGTGTAATCAACGTTTCGCCACACGCTGTTATATCGGCTTTAATCAAGCTCGTTCAAAATTGGAAGAACTGTTTGAACATCTCTGAATGAACCGAAATAAAAAACCGGACGCGTAGCATGAAATTTAGATTTATAGGAAAGGACTAGCCCATTCCTATAAATCTACATCCAAATAAAAGCTTCTAACAAATTAATTGGAATACAAAAGTGAAGAACCACCTAAAAAGTAATTCACAGAAAATTATTTACATTTCATTCCACTTCCCCTCTTAAAAATAAAATTTGAAAATAAATATTATTTTTACAATTAGTATAAAATGCTTTTTGCAATATGAAAAGTGTATATTTTTTGAATATTTCGTGAAATGAAATGATATTATTTGTAGGAGGAGACATCTTGAAAATGATTAATTATTAAAATCCTATAGTGGCAAGCTATCTATTTATCGGTGGAATATTTATAGTCTTAGTTTTTTCTCAAGTTTTAATCTTCTTACTAATAGGGGCAATTTTATGCGTTATTATTTCAAATAAAAATAATAAGAAAAGCCAATTAAAAGGTTTTATCGCATCTTTTAATCGACTTTTCCTAAACTATATATTAGAAATTAACAGCAATCTCGATTTCCTTATCAAATAACTTTGTCTGAATGATATCTTCTCCGGATTGCACTTCCCCAAACAAAATGTCATTTAACAATACATTGGCTTTCAATAGCTCTGTAAATTGTTGAATCATACTCACTGTTTCGGCATCTGCAGAGATTGAAATTGAAATATATTGTTCAACAGGTAACTGCCATTTTTTGCGGGTTTCTTGAATCGTACGTATTAACTCTCTTATTTGACCTTCCTGAAGTAAGTCTTCTGTTAACTGTGTATCGAGTAAGACACGACATCCATTCTCTTCTGCTAACACATAATGATCTTTTACAATAGACTCTTTTATCACATGTGTTTTTAACAGAGTAAGTTTTTGATTATCGATGTCTAATTCAATTGAGCCATTTAACTGAAGTGTCATTTTTTCCGCTTCACTTAATCGCGTAACATAATCTTTTACTTTATGCACTTGTGATCCAAATGCTGCACCAGCTGTTTTGTAGTTTAGTTTGTAGTGAATGGTTTCATAGGCAGTAAAGTCCTGTGTCCACTCACATTCCTTCACATTTAATTCATCTCGAATAATATCATTATACTGAGCATAATCTTCCACTTCTCCAACTACTGACATCACCATTTCCTTTAATGGCTGCTTCACTTTAAGTCCTTTACTATTACGAATACTTCGACCAAGTTCAACTACTGCAAGAACATTTGCCATCTGTTGTTCAAGTTGTTGGTCTAGTAGGTTTGCATCATGCTTCGGATAGTCTTGTAAATGTACACTTTCCCCACATAAACGTCTATACACATCATCCGCAATAAAGGGCGTAAATGGCGCTAGCAATTTACTAACAGTTGTCAATACCTCATACAGTGTGCTGAAGGCACCACGTTTATCGTCTGATAGCCCGTTTGCCCAAAAACGAGTACGTGACCGACGAATATACCAATTGCTTAGCTCTTCAACAAGTTTAGCAATTTCTCTCGTTGCTTGTGTCATTTGAAAATCATCCATATAGTTTGTCACAAGTTGAATCGTATGGTGTAAACGAGATTTTATCCAATCATCTAGCTTCGTTCGTTTACCAGTATTTTCGGCATCGTATTGAAAGCCGTCTATATCTGCATACAACTGATAAAATTTAAATGTATTTTCGAATGTATCGACCAGTTTCGACTTTGCATCTAACACAATTTTCTTAGAGAACCGCTTCGAATTCCAAGGCGCGCTATCCACTAAAAATGCCCATCTTAACGCATCTGCCCCATACTGTTGGATTAACTCAACTGGCTCTAATGCATTCCCTTTACTTTTCGACATCTTTTGTCCGTGCTCATCTAACACATGACCTAGTGACAGCACATTTTTATATGGCGCTTTCCCTGTAAATAATGTAGATACTGCTAATAAACTATAGAAAAAACCTCGTGTTTGATCGATACCTTCAATTACAACATCTGCTGGAAACTGATTATTAAATGCCTCTACATCGCCAAATGGATAATGATGCTGAGCGAATGGCATGGAGCCGCTATCGAACCAGACATCAATCACTTCAGGTGTACGTTTCATATCCCCTTGACACGCTGGACACGTACAAACCACCTCATCAATGTAAGGTTTATGAAGATCAATGTTTTCATTCAACGCTCCTTTCGCTAACTTACTTAATGCTGCAATACTATTTGGTGCTTCTTCATGACCACAATCCTCACAAATCCACACGTTCAGCGGTGTACCCCAATAGCGATTACGGCTAATGTTCCAGTCTACGATATTTTCTAAGAAATTGCCGAAACGTCCGTGTTTTATATGCTCAGGATACCATGTCACTTGTTCATTATTTTGAAGTATTTGTTCTTTCAATGCAGACATCTTAATAAACCAGCTATCTGTTGCATAATAAAGCAAAGGTGAATCACAGCGCCAACAATAAGGATAGCTATGTTCATATTTTTCTTTCGCAAACAGCAAACCTTTTTCTGCAAGCATTTTAATAATGTCGACATCGCAGTCTTTGACGAACTTACCTGCAAGCTCAGGCACTTCCTCTGTATAGCAGCCTTTTAAATCTACGACATTTACAAAAGAAAGCTGATATTGTTGAACTGTTTTATAGTCATCTTCGCCATACGCTGGCGCGATATGCACAATACCCGTTCCGCTTTGGTCTGTTACATAGTCTGCCAGTACGATAATATGGCCCTTTTCAAGCGTGACATATGAAAATGGAGGTTGATAAGCAACACCTGCAAATTCTTGGCCTGTATGTTCACTTAATACTTCAACTGGTTCAGTGAATACTTTTTCAACGAGTGATTTCGCAAGAATATAAATCGTATTCTGCTGTTTAACCCTTACGTAAGTGATATGTGGATTCATCGCCAATGCAACATTTGCAGGCAAAGTCCATGGCGTCGTCGTCCAACCAAGAAAATATTCTTCCTTATCATTTCGTTTAAACATCGCTGTTACCGACAAATCTTTTACATCCTTATAGCCTTGTGCAACTTCATGTGAACTTAATGACGTTTGGCAACTTGGGCAATAAGGTGAAACACGATGCCCTTTATATAAAAGCCTTTCCTGTTGGACATGACTTAAAATATGCCATACTGATTCAATGTACTCATTACTTAGCGTTAAATAAGGGTCATCTAAGTCAATCCAATAGCCCAATTGTTCGGTAAATGTACGCCATTTCTTTTCATACGTAAAGACGCTACCTTTACACTCCTTAATAAACTGTTCAATACCATAGTTCTCAATTTCTTGTTTACCAGAGATCCCTAACTTTTTCTCCACGCCTAATTCTACTGGTAACCCATGTGTATCCCATCCCGCTTTTCGCTCAACGTAATAGCCTTGCATTGTTTTATAACGCGCCACGACATCTTTTATCGTTCTACCAAATGCATGGCCGACGTGGGGTAAACCATTTGCTGTTGGTGGTCCTTCATAAAATACAAAGGGTTTACTAGCAGAACGATTTTTAATGGACGCTTGAAACGTTCTCTCTTCCTCCCATATTTTCCGAACTCTTTCTTCTCTCTCAACAGTTGTCTCTTTGTTCTTTTCGACTTGCATGTAATCTCCTCCTATACAGTTGTATAAAAGGCATACAAAAAACCCCGTCCCAAGTAAGGGACGGGGTTAACCGCGATACCACCCTAATTCTATTGAAAACCGCTCAATAGCACTTAGCAACGTACAATCATACGTGTTCTTTTTAACGGTAGACACCCGAATTAGCCTACTTCTTTCAGCTAATCTTCTCAGAGAGGATCTTCATGAAACATTTGTACACCGACTTCCACCAACATGTCGGCTCTCTGTAGAACAAAATGTAACACTACTCTTTCTCATCAACGAATTTGTATGCTTTTATTGTGACACATCGTAACAAATTGCCATTTACTTGTCAATATTCAGACATTCCTTAATACTTTGATGGAGCGCCGCATATTGAGGCGTGTCAGCAGTTTGTATATAAAAACTTTTTAAAAATGATTTCCAGTTAAAGCGTAATATACGGTAGTACTGGACATCAAGCTGTGACTTTTGAGCAGCTAAGGTTGCCATTGTTTCATTTAGTAATGTGATAACTTCTTGCTGTTGCAAACCAAGTTCCAGCATCGTGATGAGCGGGACTAACAAGCGTTCATCCTCATCATGAATAAATGCATAATCTGTTTGTAACAGCTTGTTCCATAAAGGACGCAATAAATCGATAAAAGATGGTTTATTAAATTTAGAGCTTTTCACTAATTCATCCACTAGATCTGACACATGGGCCACACTATGTGCCCATCCTTTATCTGGTACATAGCCTCTCACATCTTTTTCAGCAAGCAAATAGGCAATTAACTTATTTGTCAGTTCCTCTATTTTGGGTGCACTTAAAAAATCGTCCTCATGATCGCGAGATACTATAAGCGCAATGAGTAACGTCGTAAAGGTTCTTGTAAACACGGAATCATTTTGATTTTCTCCAATGCCTTTACACAATAGATCCGTTAAACAATTGTCCAACATCTCACTTAACATAGTCGCACCCAACAAATTTTCTTGTAAAATCATTGTATAAAATGAACTATAGATTAATCCGTCTCGCAGTTCACTATCTACTGAGCCTATATGCGCTAACATGGACTGTATGACCTTATTGTGATTTGCTTGTTGCCATGTGTTAGGGTCATTTAGAAATACATGCAGTTCAAGTTTTAAATCCGTTTCAGTCAATAATTGTCCTTGTGATATCATAGGTAGTTCCCCCCTTTGGTTTTGCCTATATTTCTTATCTAGAACGCCTATTCATTTCCCAGCAAGTTGTTTAATCGCCAACATTGAATGATCCTGTATGATGCCAGTATCTACAAAACCAAATGATGCGTACAATGTTTTCGCTTTATTATTACTTGTATGGTAAAAGAGTGATACATACTCTGCTTCCCCATAAGGCATCTTTTCAATATCCATTAACATTTTTTCAAAGGCAAGTTTGCCATATCCTTTGCCCTGATAACGCTTTTCAATCATTATATGCCAAACAAAATAGCTCTTCTTTCCGTAAAAAACTTCCTTTTCAAATGATTCATGATCTAACGTATCATAAATATACATTAAAAATCCTACCGCAATCCCATCGGCATAAATGGCGATAGGGTTTGCTGGTATCCCATCAGCATTTAACATATGAGCATCAGCAAAGCTTCTCAGGTTTGTTGTTTCCAGATAGTCTTGCTGATTTTCTGCCACTTCAAGGGCTATGACTTCCTCAATGTTCTCTCCTGTAATCTTCCGTAACTCAATCATTTTTCACCTCTCCTAAGACAATCACCCTAAAACACCTCAAACATAGGATGCACTATCATTATCATTCTTGATTTAAATGCCATAATTTCTCTAATGAAATGTCCTCTATTTGATAGCCATACTTTTCAATTAACATTCGATCAACAGCGATTTCTGGCCGCTCTGTATAAAATTTCGTAATTACATGACAGTGGGCAAGTGCTAAATGTTCCGTCATTTGTTTTGCAAAATTTGCTAATGGTTCTATATGTTTCACTTGTACACCGTTCTCAGAAAAAATACTTACTGATACATAATTCGTTCGTAGTTCATCTTCATCAATGTAAAAATCAGCGATATCCAACTCTCCTACAGTCGCCTGTCTTCTTTCATCCATGATAACCAAACTATAATGAACGCGTTGAATACGTATTGTCCATACTTCCAAATCTGTTAAACGTAATGTGCGTTCGAAATAATCAATCAATGTTAATACTCCTCTAGTCATTTTTATACAGTTACTTACAATAATTGTACCTTAATCCAAAATAAAAAACAGCTTATACTTGTAAGCTGTTTTTTAGGGGTGCTACTCTGAAATTTCAATCTCTTCCAAATCTCCAACAAAATCGTACTGATTTAATCGTTCTTGCAAACTATAGGTGATATTTACGTTTTGACCGATTGTGATTTTCTGTTGTGATGCAAAAAGGGGGAACCATACGCCATTCGTATGCTTATTAATCATTTCTTCATTTGATAAACGTCCAATCTCTTCAGGTAATGCCCCTGTAACAACTAAAAATCGATCTTCCTCAATGGCAACGACCGTTCCATATTTGTAATATGTAGCCATATTAAATTTTGACACATTATATTTGTTTTCTAAATAAGCAATTTGTAATCCATATTCGGCAGTAAAATATTCCATCGCTTCTTTTTTTACAGCCGCGTGTGCATGTATTTGAAAACTGCTTTCGTATTTTTGATAATAGTCCTTCATTAGTTCTGATTGGGCAAGCAATTTAACAGAAAATACTTTCATATATTTTTCGTAATATTCGTCTAGTGTTAGATTAAGTTTTGAAAATCCATCTTTAAATAGTGTACTTTCTTTATATGAACGTTCCAATTGCTCTCTTTCGAAACGCTGTCGCTCTGCAATTGCCGCTTCGCTAAATTTTATACCCTTACTTATTGCATAGGCATAATAAGCATCCATTTCGATTAGTGTTTGAAAATTCGAATTAATAAGATCTTGACTTTCATTTTTCTCAATTGCTTCTTGAATAACCATATCATATATTTTTTCATCTAATATAGGTACGTCATTTGCAGATAACTCGTCCCCATTGTCAATTTGTGTGTAGACAAATAGACCGATACATACGGTTATCATGATAGTTAATATACTATACTGCCAGCGTTTAGATTGTTGAGGTTTTGTACGTTGCTCTATTTGCCTTACTACCTTTGTCATGACCCGATTTTTACTAGCTTGTAAGTCTTTTAAAGCTTCTACTTCGTATTTACTCATGTAGCAGTACCTCCCATTCAATATGCTGTAGCTTAGGCTTTAACAATTCACGCCCCCTGCGTAGTCTTGTTTTCACTGTACTGTCAGGGATGCTTAGAAGCTTGGCAATTTCTGCAATAGGCATATCTTCGAAGTAAAAATAACTCAGTACCTCCCGTTGCTTTAATGGTAGTGCCAATATAGCATGTTCAATTAACGTTTGCTCATCTTGCTGTATGAGCATGTCCCTTCTCTCCATCGTTTGATTAGCGAAAATTTTCTGTTGCACCTGTATTTTCCGATAGCTCCAACTGCGTAAATAGTCTTTACATTTGTTCATGACAAGCCTCGATAAATAGGCTTTTAACTCTCCACGTTCTTCATATTTTTGCTGATTGTCGTAAAACTTAATAAAGACATCTTGTACAATATCCTCTGCTTCCTGTAAATCTTTTACATAATAATAAGCAAGACGAATAAGTCGTTCCGTATGTAGCTCCATTATTTCTTCTAGTTCCTGTACTAGCAACGTCTCGCCTCCCTTCTCTACCCTATAAACGGTGCTCAGGATACAAAGGTTTGTTTTTTGGGAATTTATTATAGACTTTCATCAAAAAATGGAAGAATCATTGCTTTTTCATTAGAAGAGAGCACAATATTTGTAGATGGTGTACCGTAAGGCATTGCGTCATCTATAAATTGCTCTAACGTTTCTACTGAGTATGTTGCAATTTTGACAATATAGCTAATTTCACCTGCTACCCGATAGCATTCAAGGACATCAGGATGTGCATTGCAAAAATTGGAAAGACTTTTACAATCAATCGATTTAAACAAAATAATAGCCTGAATTGAGCGATTCATTTTCTTTAAGTTCACCTTCGTTGTATAGCCTTCAATACTCCCTTGCTCTTCTAGCTTTTTCACTCGTTCTATTACAGCTGGCGACGATAAATGAACGATTGCCGCTAACTCTTTCATTGAAATTTTTGCATTCAGCTGTAATTGGCGTAAAATTTCAGTATCAATTGTATCCATGCGAATCCACCTTTTTTTATAAATTGATTTCTTCATAATTCCTTTAAATATTAGGAAAACACTATTAATTACATTATATAGCGTATGTAATTAAATCACTTCCTTTATTACAATTAAAAATATAAAGGAGGCTAGCTAAGATGAAAAAAATATTATTACTTTTAGCAAACGGGTTTGAGGCTGTTGAAGCGAGTGTCTTTACAGATGTGCTAGGTTGGAATAAATGGGAGGGCGATGGCACAACGGAAGTCGTCACAGTAGGATTACATAAACAGCTCCAATGCACATGGAATTTTCTGGTCACACCAGAAAAGTTGCTACATGAAATTGCACTAGAGGATTTTGATGCACTAGCGATTCCAGGAGGCTTTGAGGAAGCAGGATTTTATGAGGATGCTTTTAGTGATGAATTTCAGCAAGTCATTACACACTTTAACGAACATCAAAAGCCAATTGCGACTATTTGTGTAGCTTCTCTTGCATTAGGACATTGTGGCATTTTACAAAATAAACAGGCGACAACCTACAATCATCCAACGAGTAAACGATTAGAGCAGCTCCGTTCGTATAAAGTAGATATTGTCAATGAACGGATAGTGCAAACAGAACACATTATTACATCTTCGAATCCAGGCACTGCTTTTGATGTGGCATTTGGCTTACTTGAAATGCTAACAACTTCTGAGAACACACTGAGAGTAAAAGATTTAATGGGATTTAACTAATAGTAGTATTTATAAAATAGGGTCATCTTTTCTTTTTCGTCCGTTCATTCTACGAAAAAAATTGGAGATGATCCTATTTTTTTAATTCAATAGTAATATCGAAAGGTATCTAAACATAATTTATCTTAAAGCGTAACGATTATCATTTATCAATTTATCGTCGATATTGTTAAGTCAAATTTTCAGGAGGCAAATGTGAATCGTCAACTTAGCAAACATTTTTTTAATGCTCGTTTTTTCCTATTACTGATGATTGGTCTATTTCTAACCCCTACTTTCTTTCCAAGCATCTCATTTTTAGTTTCTGTCGGTCCCGCACTATTAAATCTTAATACTATATTTTTGAGTATCTTAATCGAAGCATTACCGTTTGTGTTAATCGGGGTTCTGATTGCTGGGTTTATTCAAATTTTTATAACTGAGCAACATATCCAAAAGTGCATACCGAAAAATAAATTTTTAGCCATAGTTATGAGCTGTGTAATTGGAGCTCTTTTCCCTGCTTGTGAATGCGGAATAGTTCCGATTGTTAAAAGACTTGTCTCCAAAGGGGTACCTATTCATGCGGCAATGGGTTTTATGCTAACGGGACCCCTCATTAATCCTATTGTCATTATTTCTACATATATGGCTTTTGGTAATGATCTAAAAATCGCTGGATTGCGCATGTTATTAGGCTTTGTTATAGCCATTATAGTCGCTTTCATTATTAGTCTAGTTTTTATCGGAACACAGTTTAAAAATGATATTCGAATCGATCATCCACAGCATCGTGCAGAAAAAATATCATTCATCAAAAAGTGTACAAACATGGTTAACCATTCTATTGATGAGTTTTTTGATATGGGCAAATATTTAATAATCGGGGCATTTTTAGCAGCTTTTGTTCAAACCTTTGTATCTACTAAAACGCTTGTGGAAATTGGTAATAATATTACATCTTCTATGTTAGTAATGATGCTGTTAGCGTATATTCTTTCTTTATGTTCCGAAGCGGATGCATTTATAGGAGCCTCTTTCAGCTCTATTTTTCCAACTCCATCTGTACTTGCCTTCTTAATTTTTGGACCTATGATTGATTTTAAAAACACGATTATGATGTTGGGAGTATTTCGATTTAAATTTGTACTATCAGTATTAACTATTGTGTTTTTTGTAATCTTTATAATAATATGGCTTATCGCACCTTATATTTAGGAGGTCAATAATGAAATTTCACTTCCAACAAGCGGTAAAAGCCGCTATTTTGCTCGCCTTTTCTGTTATGATTTTCAAATTGCATGCAACTGGGGAAATTACGAAATTAATCAATCCGAAATATGAGAACTTAAGTAAAATTGTAGCTATTATCTTTTTCGTTTTATTTATAGTTCAAATAAAAAGGATTTTTACTTCTACAAATAATAGCCATCACAAAGATTCGTTATGCGAGTGTTGTTCACATCATACGGCTGATCCGCCTTTTAATTGGAAAAAAATAATATCTTATCTAGTTTTAGTTACTCCATTGCTAACTGGATTTATTTTGCCAACGAAATTTTTGGATGCATCCATAGCCCAGAAAAAAGGCGCTACTATTATGATGGCAAAACAATCTCAGACAGCAAGAAATGAAGAGGAAGGCACGCTAAATGAATCAAATAGTAATATGTTGATAGAAGATCATCCTATTGATCCAAAACTATTAGAAGAAAAACAAGAAATGTCAAAAAAGGACTATGACAAATTAAAACAACAACTTATACAGAATCCAATAGTCGACATGACAAATTATATATTTTCTGTTTATTACGAGGATATTAATATTAACTTATCAAAATATCAAGGTAAAACGATAAAACTAAGTGGCTTTGTGTTAAAGGAAAAAGATTTTCTAGAGAATCAGTTAGTCATTTCGAGATTCTTCATTACACATTGTGTTGCCGATGCCAGCATTATCGGGTTTTTAACGGAAATGCCAGAAGCTGCAAATTTAGAAGAAGATACATGGATTGAAGCAGAAGGTAAGATCGATATTGGGGAGTATAATGGTGTTGAGCTTCCTATTATTAAAGTTGAAAAGTGGGAAAAAATACAGGAACCTGTTGAGCCTTATATATATCCAATTGACATTCTCATTAGCAAATAACAAAAAAACCGACCTCCTAAGAGATCGGTTTTGATGAAATAATTATTCAGCAGCTTTCGCGCGAAGAACCATTTGTAGGATACCACCGTGACGGTAGTAGTCTACTTCTACTTCTGAGTCGAAACGAGCTAAAGCTTGGAAAGTTTTAACTGTACCGTCTTCAGATTTAGCAGTAACTGTTAAGATATCACGAGGTTTTACGTTGTCAGTAATGTTTACAGAGATTTCTTCTTTACCAGTTAAACCTAGAGAATCAGCAGATTCACCGTTTAAGTATTGTAAAGGAAGAACACCCATCATTACTAAGTTAGAACGGTGGATACGCTCGTAAGATTGTGCGATAACAGTTTTCACGCCAAGAAGGAATGTACCTTTCGCAGCCCAGTCACGAGAAGAACCCATACCGTAGTCGTTACCAGCAAGTACTACTAAGCCAGTACCCTGTTCTTGGTATTTCATACATGCGTCATAGATGTACTCTACTTCGCCTGTTGGCCAGTAAGTAGTGAATCCACCTTCTGTACCAGGAGCAACTTGGTTACGGATACGGATGTTTGCAAATGTACCACGCATCATAACTTCGTGGTTACCACGACGAGAACCGTATGAGTTGAAGTCACGGATTGCAACACCGTTTTCGATTAAATATTTACCTGCAGGTGTATCTTTACCGATTGCACCAGCTGGAGAAATATGGTCAGTTGTAATTGAGTCACCGAACTTCGCCATAATGCGTAAGCCGTCTAAGCCTTTAATAGCTTCTGGCTCTTTTGCAAGACCTTGGAAGAATGGTGGGTTTTGAATGTAAGTTGATTTGTCATCAAATGTGTATAGAGACTCAGTTGATGTTTCGATTGCATTCCATTTTTCGTTAGCTGTGAATACAGTTTCGTATTCTTTTTGGAATAATTCACGGTTAACTACAGTACCTAATACTGCGTTAACTTCTTCAGTTGAAGGCCAGATATCAGCGAAGAATACTTCGTTACCATCTTTGTCTTTACCGAATGAATCTTTTTGTAGGTCGATATCCACAGTACCTGCAAGTGCATAAGCAACAACAAGTGGTGGTGAAGCTAAGTAGTTAGCTTTTACAAGTGGGTGTACACGACCTTCGAAGTTACGGTTACCAGAAAGAACAGACGTTACGAATAAGTCGTTGTCTTTGATAGCGTCTTCGATTTCAGGAAGTAATGGACCTGAGTTACCGATACATGTTGTACAGCCGTAACCTACAGTGTTGAAACCGATTTGGTCAAGGTATGTTTGTAAACCTGAATCTTCAAGGTAACCAGTTACAACTTTAGAACCTGGTGCTAAAGAAGTTTTAACCCATTTAGGTACAGTTAGACCTTTTTCTACAGCTTTTTTCGCAACTAAACCAGCAGCGATTAATACGTATGGGTTAGATGTATTTGTACAAGAAGTGATAGCAGCGATTGCTACAGCACCTGTTGGGATTTCTACATCACCTTCAGCAAATTTAGCTACAGAAGTTTTTTCGAATTCAGCTTCTGATAAACCGAAACCTTGAGTACCTTGTGGAGCCACTACTGCTTCTTTGTAACGAGAACGCATTTGAGAAAGTGGAATTAAGTCTTGTGGACGTTTAGGACCAGAAAGGTTTGGTTCGATTTCAGCTAAGTTTACTTCTAATACGTCAGTGTAAACTGGCTCTAATGTTGGATCAAAGAACATATGGTTAGCTTTTAAGTAAGCTTCTACAACCGCGATGTGCTCTTCGTCACGACCAGTTAAACGCATGTAGTTTAATGATTCTTCGTCAATTGCGAAGTAACCACATGTAGCACCATATTCAGGAGCCATGTTAGAAATTGTTGCACGGTCAGCTAGTGGTAATTTAGATACGCCAGGTCCGAAGAACTCAACGAATTTACCAACTACGCCACGTTGACGTAAAACTTGTGTTACTTTTAATGCTAAGTCAGTAGCAGTAGTTCCGTTTGGAAGATCGCCAACTAATTTAACACCGATAACTTCTGGAATTGGGAAGTATGAAGGTTGACCAAGCATACCTGCTTCAGCCTCGATACCACCAACACCCCATCCAAGAACGCCGATACCGTTGATCATTGTTGTATGTGAGTCAGTACCAACTACTGAGTCTGGGAATGTTTCGAATGTACCGTCAGCATTTTCGTTTACGTGTACAACTGGAGCTAAATACTCTAAGTTTACTTGGTGAACGATACCAGTTGCTGGTGGTACAGCACGGAAATTATTATAAGCTGTTTGAGCCCATTTTAAGAAGTTATAACGCTCAGCGTTACGTTCGAATTCAAGGTCCATGTTAGCTTGCAATGCAGATGCATTACCGTATTTGTCAACTTGTACTGAGTGGTCAATTACAAGGTCAACTGGAATAGCAGGGTTGATTTTGCTTGGGTCGCCGCCCATTTCTTTCATTGCTGAACGAAGAGATGCAAGGTCAACTACTACTGGTACACCAGTAAAGTCTTGTAATACAACGCGAGAAGGTTTGAATGGTACTTCTGCTTCTGGATCAGCACCGTTACCCCATTTTGCTAATTCGTTTACGTGTTCTTCTTTGATAACATATGCATCATATTGACGTAATACAGATTCTAATAATACTTTAATTGAGTAAGGAAGGTTTGAAACTTTTGCAACGCCAGCTTTTTCAATCGCAGCTAAGTTGTAGTAATTGTAAGTTTTACCATTAACTTCGAATGATGCGCGGCTGTTGTGTAAATTACCTTGTGCCATTTGCGGATCCCCCTAAATATCTTTTTGAAAAGGCCTAATGTAAAGCATCTTTTCTCCAACACCCATAATAGCGTATTTATATTCATAAGTAAATTACATTAATATTATCTTTTTCAATAAGTATTTCTTATGACATAAAAATTATTTCGTTTATTTTACATGAATGAGCGATTTTGTGACGAAAATGACATATTTCAGCCTAATTTATTGTGAACATTTTTCAAAAAAATATTCATCTATAGTTTTGAACAATAGTAAAATTAGTTGTTTACTATAAAAATACAAGGAATAAATCCTTATTGAACCAAATAATAGAAAATCAAATGAAGCAAGCGCGTAGTGAACCGTTCATTAGTAACGAGCGATTTCAACCTAATATTGAACTTCTACTTTTGAACGGTTGTAGTCGTCCTTATTTCCGCAATTTCCATACACTCCCTACTGAGAATAAAATCTCATCTGTCAAAGCAGCATCTCCTTCACTCTTCTCACTTACATTTTAGTTTGCTGTAAAATTTTTTCTAACTGCTGAATAGCTCTACTTAATACATTAATGATAAAACTGTTAGTCGCCATATAAATTTCTTTTATTCAACAATACTTCTCTCTATTGTAATACTATTCCCCTTCACTCGAACGTAAACGTTATAAACTTTACTGTTCAATAGCCTAGATTCTTCTTTATTTATCCTTTATGTTTTAAAAATGAATAGACATTCAATTTGCATTTCCATTATTATATAGTATAAATACTCTTTTTGTAGATAAAAAAGGTGTTTTAGAGAAAAAATAGATTTTTTCAAATAAGGAGGAGATTTATTTAATGGAGCGAATACAAAAAATAGCACCAAACTTCTTTTGCATTGATACACATGATTTAAATAGGAAGGAACGTACAAGCGCATATTTACTTATTGATGAAAAAATCGCATTAGTCGAGACATCTGCCAGTCCTTCAGTTCCCTATATAATAGAAGGTTTAAATGAATTGCAAATTACACTAGAAGATATTGATTATGTCATCGTTACACATATTCATTTAGATCATGCAGGTGGTGCAGGACTTTTTCTTCAAAGCTGCCCTAATGCAAAGTTGGTCGTACACCCGCGTGGTGTTACACATATGGTTGATCCAAGTCGTCTAATTGCTAGTGCAAAGGCTGTATATGGTAATGAATTCGAGCGTCTTTTTGACCCCATCGTCCCTATTGCTCCAGAACGAATTATTGAAGCAGGACATGGAGATATATTGTCATTAGGTAATCATCAGCTTACGTTCTATCATACGGAGGGACATGCAAAGCACCACGTATCAATGCATTATTCTGCTACAAATGGTTTGTTTGTAGGCGATACTACTGGTGTCCGATATCCAGAGATGGCGGATGAAGCAATTGATTTAATCATCCCGTCAACCTCTCCAAATCAGTATGACCCTGAAACAATGGAAAAATCTATTCAGTTATACGAGGAGCTCAATGTACAAGAATTGTATTTCGGTCATTATGGAGCATATCAAAACCCAACTGAAGCTTATCGCCAAGTTCGCTATTGGACTCCATTGTTTTTAGCTGAAGGTGAAAAGGCACTAGCAGCATCTGATATAGTCGAAGAACAAGTAAAGTTGCTAGATAGAGGATTACAAACATTATTGCATCATTTTCTACAAGAAAATGGTATATCAAGAAACCATCCAGTCTATCAAACAATTCCTTTTGATACAATCGTGTCCGCAATGGGCATTCTTGATTACTTAGCAAAAAAAGAAAAGCATCTCGTAAAATAAGCAATTATAATCTGCAATGTTTCTCCAGGCTAATTGGAGAAATTTTGTAGATTTTTTTACGACTGTCTTTGATTAGTTAAATGCTGGAGCACAGCATGAAAATCCTGTTCCTCCCCTATTGCTTCAAAATTTCTAAAGGGATTACCAACCCGTTTAATTCGCTCAATGACAGTAGGTATTGTAAAAAGTTCTGGTCGAAGCTGTTCATTTACTTCATCCCAATATAACGGTGTCGCTACTAAGCCCATTGGATTACCGCGAGTGGAAAATGGTGAAATAATCGTCTTTCCTTCCGCATGTTGAACATAGTCTAAATACAATCGGTCATTTCTATTTTTCTTTAACCGCTCAATTGTATATAGTCCCGGTTTTTGCTCGCATAAAAAACGACATACAAACTCTGTAAATTGCCGAACTTGCTCATATGAAAAAGTATTATACGGTAAAGGTATATAAACTTGTAGGCCTTTGCCCCCTGAAGTTTTAACAAATGACTGTAACTTAAAATAATCAAATATTTCTTTTAGGTGGCTTGCAGCACTTATGGCAAGTGAAAATGCATCTACATTAGGTGGATCTAAATCGAAAACAATTTCTGTCGGCTTATCAGTATCAATTGTTTGAAAGGGAATGTGAATTTCTAACGCAAGCTGATTTCCTAGCCACAATAATGTCTCAAGATTGTTACATAAAATCCCATGATGTTCACTAACTTTCTCTGTTGCCACAAATTTCGGGAGATTGTCAGGACTGCTTTTTTGATAAAAGCTCTCTCCTGGCACGCCATGAGGAAAGCGGATTAATGTAACTGGTCGTTGACGCAAAAAAGGCAATATTAACGGTGATATGAATTGTAAATAGTGCAAATAGCTATCTTTTGTAATACCGATTTCTGGCCATACAGGCTTGTTTGGATGTGTTACTTGTACACTTTCAGGTATCGGCATAAGTTGTCGATGCATTTGTTGCCAATTACATTCCTGTGGATCCATCTCTAATCGAAAAGCATGAAATCGTGGCTCTCTTAACTTTTTGCCATCAAAGTCTATACAGGCAATATCAACACAGATAGATGGCTCTAATTCCCATGTCTCATTTTGTTTAATACCATTTGCTTTAAAAAATGCAATTAGTGTGTTTAATTCGTCATTTTTCATGCCATGTCTAAAAACAACCACTTCTGTTAATTCACCCTGTCGATAAACACAACCTTGAAAATAACCATTTCCTTTATCATATTTCGTGACAATGACCGTAACCATTCTCCAATTTTTTATCTTCATCCATTGATTCGTGCGTACATCTTCCTGCCACTTACTTGTTTTTTTCTTTGCAATAAGACCTTCGCCATTATAGGTAGTTATCAAATGCCATATTGCTGAGGTATCCTCAAAAACATCGATTGCTTGCAGGCGTCGGTTATCTTCACAATTAATAGTAGTCGGCATCTTCAATTTCGTAAAAAGTGTCGTTAGTTGCTGTTTACGTGTTTTTAAATACCGATTTGTTTGACTTTCACCTTTAAATTGCAGTAAATCAAATACAACATAATGACATGGAAAAGATTTTGCGTGTGCAGCAATCACTTCTTTATTTTGCATTCTCCCTCTTTGTTGGACAATTGAGAATTCACTTTTATAGTTGTTCATTAAAAAGACTAGCTCACCATCAAATGTTAAGGGTAAATATGCTTTTATTTTTTTGTAAAGATCTTTGCAATACGCAATAATCTCTGGAAACAACTGATTAAGTACATTCCCATTTCTACTGATTAAAATAGGTTCTTCTTCAGACCACTGGATAATACAGCGAAAACCATCGTACTTTGCTTCATATAACCATTCTTCTCCTGTTGGTGGTTCAATTGCTTCTGTTAATAACATTGGTTTCATAATGCACACCTACTTTCTTTTCGTTCGGATTGACGATTTGTATTTAGCATACATAAAAATCATCAAAATATAACATAGTAAGAAAAACGAGGTGACAACATGCATACAGTTTGGAAAGGCAGTATATCGTTTGGACTTGTCAACATTCCTGTAAAATTACATGCAGCAACGGAAAATAAAGACATCAAATTACGACAGCTTCATAAAGAATGCCATACACCTATTAGCTATAAAAAAGTATGTGAGGGCTGCAACCAAGAGGTTACAGATGAAAATATAGTGAAAGCATATGAATATGCAAAAAATAAATTTGTCGTTCTTGATGAAGAGGAAATAGAAAACTTACGTAAAGAAAATGAAGATAAGGCAGTTGAAATTATTGATTTTGTTAAATTAGGCGAAATTGATCCTATTTATTTTGAACGTACTTATTTTTTATCACCTGATACGACAGGCAGTAAGGCATATGCTCTATTGCGACAAACATTAGAGGAATCAGGTAAAATCGGTGTAGCTAAAATTATCATTCGTTCAAAGGAACAGCTTGCAATTGTTCGGGTCTATCAAAATGCGCTCGTGATGGAAACAATCCATTTTCCTGATGAAGTACGCAGTGTACAAGACGTTCCCAATATTCCGAGCGAGCCAACTATTGTTCAAAAGGAATTGGACGCTGCACTCATGCTAGTCGACCAATTAACAACTGTATTTAATCCAGAAAAATACACAGATGAATATCGTAATGCTTTGATGGAACTTATAGAGGAAAAGAAATCGACAAGTTCAGTTTCTGCTAGCGATAAACGTCCTTTACCCGATAATGTCACCGATTTAATGTCAGCACTCCAAGCTTCTTTAGATAAAACAAAAAAACCAGCAACAAGAAAAAGAGCAACCAAAGCGAAGAAAAACGCGTAATGGCGTTTTGAAAAGGCATCGAGAATTACTCTCGATGCCTTTCTTATACGTCTATCTAACGTAAATAATGTTATAAAATTACAATTAACAAAACATATGTTTGCCATTCGTGATATACTAACATGGAAGAAAGGAGTGCAGAAATGTCCAACATACATATTGAAGAACGAATGAAACATTACCATGTCCAAGGGTTAAGTTATTGCTAATTGAAAATGGCCAAATCAGTAAAATGGCACATCACGGGACACTAGAAGCAGGAACCAATCATCAAGTAAATGCCCGTTCCGTATTTAATGCATGCTCAATAAGTAAATTTTTAACTAGCCTATTAGTAATGAAATTAGTAGAACAACGCTATTTGAATTTAGATGAGGATGTTAATAAGAAACTAACATCGTGGAAAGTACCTGAGAGTGCATTCACAAAGCATAAAAAAGTGACATTACGTAACTTACTTTGCCACCAATCAGGGATTAGTGACCCTATTGATAGTTTCCCACCTTTATATGCTCCTCGAGAAAGCCTTTCAATGGTTGATTTGTTAAATGGGAAAACGCCTTATTGTCCAATTGCAATTGAGGTGTCAAATAAGCCTTGGCATGAATTTCATTACTCTGATGCTGGTTTTTGTATTATTCAGCAGTTAATTGAAGACGTTATGCAACAATCATTCGATGCTATTATAGATGAACTCATTTTTAAAGCGTTAAACATGGAAAATAGCTCTTTTCTATCGTCTAGTACAAAATCTTCCGAAAAAACATTCGCTTGTGGTCATCATCACAATGGCAAATTAGTGGCAGGCAACTATCCAATATATCCTTATCCTGCTGCTTGTGGCTTATGGACCTCCCCCACTGACTTAGCGAAATTACTGCTAGAATTTATGAATGCTATAAAGGGGTCTAGTAAAGTTGGTATCTCTGCACAGCTTGCCCAACAGTTTCTTCAACCACAAGGTGGCAAGGCATGGACTGGTTTAGGTATATTTCTTGATGGCACAGAACATGAAGTTGAAATTTCCTCACTTGGTTGGGGAGTTGGATTTCAATGCATGCTCGTCGCCTATCCCTATTTAGAAAAGGGATTTATTGTTATGACGAATACCGATTTAGGTGTTCATCAAATGAAAGGAATCATTGGTGAACTATACAAGTCGTTCATGTCTTGATACGAAAGAGCATGTTTGCCAAAACTTGCTCTTCCTTTTTATTAATCCAATTGTAATTCTTCAATATTAACCGTCAATTTATTACGCAAAACATATAAAACAGTTATCCCAATTAAGAAAGTAAGGAAGTCCCCTATAAAAATAGACCAAATAATCCCATGGAACCCTGCAATACTACTCATAATAAATAGTATTGGTATCATGATTAAACCTTGTGTAAGGGACATAATCATCGCTGCTTTTCCTTGCCCAGTCGCTTGGAAAATTCCAATGATAAGGAAGGTAAAACCAGTGACGAATAATGAAAGGAAAATTACTTTAATCACATAACTTCCTAATTCAATTAACTGTGGATCTGTCGTAAAAATACCAACTAAGTGATTACCCGTTAAAAATACAAGAATCGCAAATATTGCTGCTAGTATCGCTACTGTCATACTTGTAAATTTTATCGTTGATTTCATACGTTTTTTATTTGATGTAAAATTATAGGCAATCAGTGGGACAACACCTTCACAAAGTCCCATAATAATGAGTTCTGGAAATTGCAAAATCCGTTGTGAAATACCGTAAGAAGCAACTGCCGCATCTCCATAACTAGCAGCAAAATTGTTGAACACCAATGCTGTTAATCCCATTAAAGCACTCATTAGCGCAATTGGAATACCAATTTTCAACACTTCAAATACGACTGATTTTTCAATTTTAAAATATTTCATTGATAAAGTTAAATACTCACTTTTACGGATTATATGCCAGCTATAATAAATAACAGCTCCGATATTACCAATAAGTGTCGCTAAGGCTACACCTGGAACACCCCAATGGCAAGCGAAAATAAAAATAGGATCTAAAATTAAATTAATGCCAACACTTATAAACATTCCGACCATGGATACGATCGCAGAACCTTCAGCACGTACAATTTGCTCCAATGAAAAGTTTAAAATAATAAATGGCGAACCAATTAGCATCACTAAAATATATTGCTTCGTGTAGTCAAAAGCCGCTGCACTGGCACCTAGCCCTGTTGTAATGCTATTAGTAGCTACAATCCCTACTAGCATGGCGATAATTCCTAAAGCAATAGAGGCATAAAATGAAAAAGATGATACTTCTTTTATTTGTTCAAGCTTTTTTTCTCCGAGCAATCGTGAAATAAATGTACCGCCCCCTACGCCAATTAAATTCCCAAGGGCCATTAACACTGCAAGGATAGGAATTGTCAGTGTGATGGCAGTCATCATAACCGAGTCGTGAAGTAAGCCGATAAAATAGGCATTTAATATTGTATAAATGACACTAACAGACATACCGAGCATCATTGGTAATGAGAAATGCGCCACAGCCTTTGCTATAGGTGCTTTCTCAAAATAATATGTGTTCTCCATATAAAATTCTCCTTTTTGATAAAACGTTAGATATCTAACTAAATAAGTAGAAGAACTGAATCAATCAGCCTTCTTAATCTTAATCTAAGTTTTTAATTATGCGGTTTAACAAAACTATAAGCTGTTCTTTTTCTTCTTTTGAGAAGCCTTTTGTCATTTCGTCATCTAATTCTTCAAAAAATAATTGAAAATCCTTAACAATCGCGATGCCCTTTGGAAGCGGTCGAATAATTTTACGACGCTCATCTGTTAAATCTGTTTTACGTTCAACTAAACCTTTTTTCTCCAGGTTCGTTACGATGCTTGAAATAGAAGAGCCTCTACGTTGGAAGACGTTCTCCATATGTTTTTGCGTTATGCCCTCTTCCATATGGGAGACTAAGTAATCTAGAGCATGCCCCTGTTCAATCGTAATGTCATAAGATTCGAGCTTTTTGTCACCGCGCTGCTTCATTTGATGACCAATCATACGAATTTGAAATTGATAATTGACTTCTTTCATCGTCTCACCTTCCACAATTAAAATTTCTTTTTAGTTAGATTTCTAACTAATAATAAAATATCGATCTTTAGAAGTCAATCATTTTAGTTAGAAGTCTAACTATTTTTTCGAGGATCATTTTCCGAACTTTATCGGCGATTCCACATAGTTTATCAGCGATTTCTAGCGTTCTTCCAGCGATTCACACGAAGTTATCGGCGTTTTTGTAGGTTTTATCGGCGTTTTTAAGTACAATCAAAACAACTTCACGCAAATATCTTCCTTTGGATATTAAACCAGTTTATGATAACATTTACAAAAACACATATAAAAGGAGTACAATTATGGCGACCATTGAAGACTTTATTGCTCTTGATATTCGAATTGGTACAGTTCTTCAAGCAGAAGAACTACCGAAAGCACGTGTTCCAGCGATAAAAATGAACATTGATTTTGGTGAATTAGGAATTAAGCAATCCTCCGCACAAATTACAAAACGATATACACCAAATGAAATCGTTGGTAAACAAGTAGTAGCAATTGTCAATTTTCCGCCCCGTCGAGTAGCAGGCTTTAAATCAGAGGTTCTAGTTATCGGCGGTGTGCCTGTAGAGGGAGATGTTATTTTATTAACACCTGATCAAGCAGTACCAAATGGCACTAAAATTAGTTAAGTAACTTATCTAGTTTTACTCTAACGATTACAAAGGATTTATTTTAATCTATCTCACAGGCAAATGGCTATTTCTTTATAGCTTCATCTGCATATTAATAGTAATGTAAAGCTTAGATAGCCTTACAAAAACTCTCCTGTTTTGGGGTCACTTTCTATATGGAAGTGACTCTTTTTTCTATTTTTGTCTCACGTTTTGCAACTATTATTATGGTGGAAAAAATCGGTCAAAATTTAGACAGCATAACCTACTTTCTTCCTAAGAATTCAATTATTACTGAAACTATGTTAGACTTAAAATTTAGTGCACATTAAGGATTTAGAGCAATAGTAATTAGAAAAGGATGAATTAATTGCGTAACATACAAAGTGAGAGTAAATATATATACACATATGTACATCACGTAGACGAGTACGATCTATGTAGAATGGAGATGCGTTCATTTTTTAGTGTTGATTCCCAATCAAATTTTCTTATAAGCAATATAGAGGTCAACCCTAGCCGTAGTCCTTTTATACAAGATCGACTTGAAGTGCTGTATGAAGATAACAGCATAGATAACATTAAAAAATTAGTGACCAATCTAATAGTAAATGCAAAAACCTATAAAGTGGTTTGTTTAAATAATTTTGATATAGGTGAAACAAAAAAAATCCCTCAATCAGAGCGTCGATTGATGGAACGTGAAATAGGATTATGTATAGAGGGAGAACCAGACCTTGATTTCCCTGAGGTTGTCTTTGGTCTTTTATTTATAGATGATAGATGGTACTTTGGCATACATAGCAAAAGTGAATCCATTTGGCGTAAGCATTTACACAAGCCACATAGCTATTCAACCGCGCTGAGCACAAGAGTCGCTCGAGCTGTTGCGAACATTGCAGTTCCTCAGCCTCAAAACATTCGTGCGATTGATCCATGTTGTGGTATAGGGACGGTAATAATCGAGGCCCTTTCTATGGGAATTGATATAGAAGGAAGAGATATGAATCCCCTTGTATGTAATGGTTCACGCGAAAACATTGCCTATTTTGGATTACAGGGAACAATAACATTAGGTCCCATCTCAGAAGTAACGGAACACTATGATGTAGCGATAATTGATTTACCATATAACTTATTTACGCATTCAACACGCGAAGATCAATTTGATATTATAAAACATGCTCGTCGAATTGCTGATAAAGTAGTTATCGTTACTATTGAAACAATTGATGACTTAGTAGCAGACGCTGGATTGGTTATAGTAGACAGAAGCATTGCGAAAAAGCAATCATTTTTACGTCAGATTTTATTATGTGAACAAAACTAAAACCACACTATTGCATAAAGGCTGATTGCTTGATTTCCAAAATCGTATGCATCAGCCAAATGGCAATCTTGTACATGTCTTCTAACTATAAATATACGATACAGCCTTTTTCTTGTAACTCTCCTAACCAAGATGGAACTTGTAAATCGTGATTCCATCTAAGATCCAGACGTTCTAGTCCTTCGATATCCAATAATGATTTTGGTAGCTCTGTTAGAAGATTGCTTCTTAAATCAATTTCCAATAAATTTTTTAAGCGTCCAATCTCTTCAGGCAATGTTGTCAATTGATTATGTCTTAAATTTAATCGTCTTAAGCTTAAACACTTATATATCGATTGAGGAATCGCCTTTAATTGATTTTCTTCCATGTCTAAAACCCTTAATAATGCTAACTCTCCTACATTTGCTGGAAGTATTGCAAGTTGATTATTTTTCACATGCAATTCTTTTAAATTACGTAAACATCCAATAGTTGTCGGCAACTCTGTCAATTGATTATTCATGACACGAAGTTCTATTAGTTTGTTTAATTGTCCTAGTTCATTTGGTAACTGTAATAATTGATTATCACTAAGATTTAAATATTTTACTTTAACGAGCTTTGCAATTTCAGAGGGAATCGATTGTAATTTATTATTATGAAGATATAAATAATCCTCGATGTTGTGCAGATTGCCAATTTCAGGTGGGATCATATCAATATCATTATGCCCTGCGTCCAGCATTGTAAGGCCTGATAAATCCCCTATATCAGCAGGCATTTGACGGATTTTATTTACGGATATATTTAATTTTTTTAAATTTTTCATGTTGTAAATTTCACAAGGGATTGTCGTGAATGCATTATCGAATAAGCTTAAATCTGTTATGTCATCTATAGGTACTTTTAAATTTGGTAAATTATCTAAATTCATATGGTGGAAGTTTAATTTCATTTGTCTTACTCCTCGTAAAATGCATTTTGTCAGTTTAGTATAAATTAATTAAAGTTTAAATGTAAATAATCTCCGTGAACACGACTTAGTTCAATATTATCTTTTGATGAAATCCAAAAATTGGGTTGTACCTTCTTTAACGCGGGTTACATAGCCATAAGCTTTTTTAATCGGCAAAATAAACCTCCCCTTTTATTTACATCTTATTGCTTCATTTATAGCCCAGCTTTGATGTTCATGAAATAAAATCTCTTTTGCCTGGTTTGGTTCCATCCATTTAAGGAAGTGATCTTCCTCTATAGGACTAGCAATTTGAATACCTGTATTACATAAGTAAAAAAAACCATCATTTAGATAATATTTTAATTCAATTGTAGAATAAAAATATCTTCGTGCGCGTCCTATAAAAGGACCTACTGTAACATCCATTCCCATTTCCTCAAGTGCTTCTCTTTTCAAACATTGCGCATGTGTCTCATTATTTTCTAAGCCCCCACCTGGAAGAAAAAACTTACCATTACTTGTTTGAATAATTGCAATTTTATCTTTCTGACTATTGAACATTACACAATAGACTGCAGGTCGTAATATGTATTCTATTTCTTCATCTTTTTCACCGAACGTTTTAATATCCATAATTCACCTCACTTGCTATTAGAACGAGAGTTGTCTTGAAAGCAGAAAATTTTATTTATCACATGAAAAGATTAAAAAGAGTGGAATCCTCATTCTTCGTTGATATTCACTTTCACTGCTAAATTTCTCGACTTTTGGTTTTCCTTCTCGAATATCATTAATTTTGAATCCAGCTAGCTTTAAAAGTTGAAAATATTCTTCAACTGTCCGATGATACTTAACAACTTTTTTATCAATCCAAGGTTCTACTCTATTGCCACTATAAAAATAATCATCTACAATCCAATCTGTCCTAGTAGCTGAAGCTGCTGCACTTTTTATTGATGAAGTTAATACTGGATGCTGAACACTAAATATAAATTTTCCGTTCGAAGCTAAGGATTTATGAATTTCCATAAAGATACTCTTTAAATCTGCTATATAATGTAGAGCTAATCGTGAAACAACTAAATCATAATGTTCTTTTGGAAAATCCCATGCTTCCATTGAAGAAAGATACACATTCCCCTTTGTTTCATTAAGATTTTTAGAAGCTTCTTTTACCATATTTTCAGAGCCTTCAACACCGTCATATTGGATACATCCTTTTTGTAAAAGTTCAACACCAAACTGAGCGTCACCGCATCCTAAATCTAACACCGTTTTCCCTTTTACATCACTCATAAGTTCTAACATTATCGGTTTTTCGATCATATTGTTCGGGCTTTCTACACGATTTCTTCTCGTTAAGTATTCGTTGAAAAATGTTGCATCGTCATAAGCTGCTACACCACTGTATTCCATGCGATTCACTCCTTGTAGATTTTCACTAATCATCATACCTTACAATAGGTAAATATTGTTTAATAATTCAAAAATAAAAAGAGCACAAATTAGTCCTCGCTAATATGTGCCCCACTATTTTATTTCGCTAATGATTTTGCTTCTCTTTATCCTTTCTAATTTTCATCATTATTAAGGTCATAATAAAACCAACAAAAATGACAATCCAATTATCAATAGCAGAAAAAGAAAATATTTTTGAAATGATAAAAAACACAACAATATATGCGGTAATCATAAATGAACCATACTCTGTAATAAATGAACCGAAATCTTTTCTTTTTTTCATAAGAAAAAACTCCCACATCCTTTATTTACAAACCAACATTTTAAATCATTTTGTCACTAAACTTCTATGTTAATATTCATGTAATTTTGGGTAAAATAATCCCTATTTCCATAATCATTTTTATATATCTTATCCATAGCCATTTGTTATAAGGTAAACTTGAAAAATATTACTGAGGATTCTATAATTCTTTTTCAAATAATAAATCCAAAAATAAAATTTTCCACGTGGTATTACACGTGGTATTAATTATGTTAATACTCCATAAAAAAACTTGTCAATACTTTTTTCTCAATTTTTTAATGGCAAGTATCTAAATTTTATAAAATTTTTGAAGATAGGTATATAGCAGAAAGTTACTCACTATAGGGGAGTTCCGTTATAAAAAGTTATTCATCTCATCATTCAAAAAAAACTATCTCCCCCCACTAACATTAATGATTTCACCTAATATATAATTCGAAGCATCTGATGCAAGAAAAGCTATTGTTTCTGCAATTTCAATTGGTTGTGCTACTCTTTTAATAGGTATAGTTGCAGACATGCGAGAAAGACGATCATCATTTGGCGAAAACTTTTCGTGGAAAGGCGTTTCAACCATCCCAGGTGCTACGCCGTTGACAATGATGCCATATTCAATGAGTTCTTTGGCCATACCAATCGTCATTGTATTTAATGCCCCCTTGGAAGCAGCGTAATGAATGCTTTCACCAGCACCGCCAATGCGCGCAGCAGTTGAAGATATATTGATTATCTTGCCTTCTTTTCTTGGAATCATATGTGTTAATACGGCTTGTGAACATAAAAGAACACTATTGATGTTTAGTCTGTATGTTTCTTCCCACAATTCTTCACTTGCATCCATAAACGTACTTTGTCGGATACCACCAGCAGCATTATTAATTAGAATATCAATTTTCCCAAAGGATGCTAGAGCCTGATCCACCATTGCATTTACTTGCTCTTTAATTGTGACATCCGCTTGAATAATGATCGCATCTCCACCATTTTCTTGAATGCACTGTACTGTTTCTAAAGCACCTTTTTTATTCGAAAGATAGTTAACAATGATTTTTGCACCTTTTGATGCAAGTAACTCCGCCGTAGCCCTTCCAATTCCAGAGCTTGCCCCTGTTATTAAAACTACTTTTCCATGTAAGTTTTGCATAGTTTCCCTCCTAGTATTTGTTATGAATACAACTTAGCATTTTAAATTTCATTTGTAAGGAATTTTATCTAATAATACTTATATGTAAGAAAAATTAAATTACAATTTTCAATAATATAGAATTGATTACTAGTGATACTAAAAGACGGAAAAAATTAATCTTTTCACCTACGATACCACCTATTCCACATTATCGTAGTACGCACGTTAGGAATTCTTTCTGACTTTTAGCGTATTTAACAGGACGGAAAAAGGCACCCAAATTGGGTGCCCTTTGTAAAGTATTTAGTTTTCATTAAACATTTAAACTGGGATTGGACATGCCTTTCCAGGAACACATGTTGGAGGCTTAGAAGGATACCCTCCGCTGCTACCTCCTCCTTGATCGTTTGTCGCACTTGCGCTCGCACCAAATGATAAAGTTGCTACTAGAAGCGTTGCAGCAGCCACAGACCATATTGTCTTTTTCTTTTTCATTATTACATTCACTCCTTCATCAATTTTTTGTACTACAATTACTATATTAGACATTATTTGTAAAAATCCTTCTAGTTTTTTAAATTTTTTTAATTTTAGGGACAAATCTTTTACACCACTCTGGATATTTAAAATTCTCACTAATTTAATACAATTTATTGCATAAAACACTCAACCTATGAGAGGCATCGAGAATCAATCATCTGTACCGTTGCCCAACTCGTTTGCTCTCACGACGCATAATAAAAAACCCTCCACAGGTGCTTGTGGAGGGTAAATATTATTAATCTAATTCTAAAACAAAAAGATTAATAAAAATTAATTTGTCACATTAAGTTTCATCACTTTAGTTACGCCATTTATTGTGAATTTAATATCAAATGTTCCTTCTGTTACTAGAGTCTTAGTACCAAACTTCATCATGAACCAAAATGGTTGGTCTGGATATGTCATAATATTTACGTTTGGAATTGTGATTGTTTGACCATTATTTGAAATCATTCCTGCTGTTAAATTAATTCCTGAGCCATTATTTGAAAATGTATATTTGTCATTAATATCAGCAGTGAATGCTCCGTCTAAATCAATAGTAACCGTTGCATTAATAATCGGTTTTTCAGTACGTACTGTTGGCCATAAACTATTTAAAGCTCCATTATTTATATTCGTCCCTAGTGGGAATGAATATGAGGTACTTCCTATATTATCCTCTAAAGAAAAGGATAATCCCAATACTTGTGGTGTTGCTAGACTTAATACTGGATTTCCTGATGGTACCCCAGATTGTGCTACTGGTGTTACTTCAAAAAATATATATTTATCTACATCTGCTCCCGTTAAAGTATACATATTAGCATTCGCACCACTAATTGCTACCTTATTTGTTCCATTCACATCATCCGAAGTGTACCATTGATAAGTTGAAGTGCCTTCTAAATCATTTTCTTTGTCAGTATAATCATAGTTTCCTATTAAAACTTGTCCTTCTTTCGCTGTTCCACTAATATTTACATTTGATACTTTTGGTGCTTCATTACTTACACTATTCTCGCCTTATGCATTTTAGCGCTTTATAACGAGCCTTCACCGTACGTGCGACTTTCATCGCATACGGCGATCCGTCAACAATAATTTTCAACTTATTTCCCCGTCAACATCTTAAATATATTTAGAATATAAATCAATAGTATTCTGACAAGGTAAAGAATTCTTAACCTTACTCTAGAAGTCCAGTTTACTTACAATTAAATTTAAATGAATTATAGTTTTTAGGTTCAATTGAAATTGAAATACTATAGGGGTACAAATTAAATTTGTACCCCTCATACCTTGCTATATTAGCATGTGTATCACTCTATCGAAATATATTATGTTCATAGAGATAATCATAAGAAAGATCGACGAATAAATATTCGTGTTCATTAATGGCAATGGAAAACGTTCGCGTAATTTCCCCTGTTTCAATATCTCGATACAGTTCTGAAATTTCCCCATTTTGATCATTACGCATTTTAATAATCGTTTGTAGGAAATACGGCCGCCAGCTCCAATTTTTATTAATTGCATTTGGCTGTAATTCCCATTTACCTTCGTAACGCATGACGTTTGGTGTTAATTGGAAACCATCCTCATTGCAAATATATAATCGGAATGAATAATGATCTAAAAGCTCTGCTAAATGCTCTAATTGTGAGATATTATCGCTAGAAGGTTTGATACGATGAACAATTGCCTCTAGCTCCTCTCGTAATTTCTTTAACTCAAAATATTGTGCCTCAAGCATTTTCTTTTCCGAAGTAATAAATTGCTGACATTCTTCTTTAAAACGTTCCTTTAATATATCTTTCTCTACAAATGTCCTTGCAGCATTAGCTAAATAAGAACCTTGATAGAAGCGTCCTCCATTTTTCCAAGCGAATTGCAATTGATACACTGTGCCAATTCCTTCAAACAGTAGGTTTGCACCTATCTTATATGCCAAACTTCCAATTGCAGAAATCATATCGGATTGAGCAGACCATGAATCATAATTTAAATCGCGTATATTTACCTTTAAAATTTGCGGTGATAATAATGCGATATGCTCTAAATGACTTTCAGCTCCTACTTCCTGTACAGCAATTTTTACACCAAAAGTTGTGAAATAACGTAGTGCATGGTGTAATTTATTGATATCACCTAAAAACCGATGCTCTGAAACCACCAGTACAATGCGGTGTAGGTCTTCTTCACCTATATATTGTTGAATAATATTAAAGTGACTTTCACCGAAATCTTGCATTAACAAATTCGGGTTACTCGGAATATAAATATCAATGTCGGCTGCTATTGTATCTATTTGGGTTAGCGCTGCGTGTAAAATTTTATGTTCCATATCAATACGATATTCTTCTGGAATATCTTCATTATTAACAAAGTCCTTTAAGTTGATTTGCTGTCCTTCTATTTGTAACTGACCGGAAATTTCGTAGGCAATCACCGTATGCGCATCAGCGCTAAATATAGGTTGAAAATACCCATGTATTTGATCTAAATTAGTTAACACTTCAATTGCGTCCATTGTCGAAACCTCCATACTTGAATAATTTATTATTATTCAAAAATAACATTACATCTACAGTTCATTTTATGAAAAAGCTCTCTGACTGTATAATAGTGTGTTTATAGGAATTTCGCAACTTCACCTGCATATTTTTTTGGCTAAATGCCAATCACTTTATATGGTCACTAATTCTTTTTCTTGCTGTTTTGGTACGACAAGTTCTGGCAGACGCACCCAGCTTAATCCTAGTGTACCCTCTCCTGCATGCACACCAACACAAGCACTTAATGGCAGTACTTGAAAAGTAATAAGAGGATAAGCTTTCTCTAAAGCTGATTTCCAACTAATTGCGCCTTCTTCATTATTGCAGTGGATAACTGCTACTTCTGGGATAATACTTGATTCTAAATCCTTACTTAGAAGGGATTCCACATATGCTTTTGCCTTTGTTGCTGCACGTACTTTTTCTTTCATAACAACTTTTCCATTTTCAAAGGAAATCACGACTTTTATATTTAAAAGATGGCTCAAAAACGCCTGTGTTCCTGAAACGCGACCACTTTTATGCAATTGTGATAAGCTTGCCGGGATAAAAGATAGTTCACTATGATCAGCAAGTTCATTAATCTTTTCAACGATTTGATCTGGTTCGAAACCATCCCGTTCTAATTGCTGACCCAGTTCAATCATTTTCATCATTGGAAATGAGCCGATTTTTGAATCGACTGGATAGACGTCAAATTGTGCTTGTTGTGCTGCTGTGAAAGCGCTTAAATAAGTGCCCGACAAATGTTGCGAAGTATGAATAGCAATAGCACAGGCATAGCCCTGCTGCTTTAACGATTTATATAACGCGACCACTTCACCAATGGCAGGTTGTGATGTCTTTGGATGTGTTTTAGTCGTACGAAGTTTGTCATAAAATTCATCATGTGTCATATCAACAGTTTCTCGTAATACCCCTTCATCAAAAACAATATTAAGTGGTAAAACGTGAATTTGATTGTCCTGTATGAATTTTTCATCTAACAATGCTGCTGTATCTGTAACCCATGCTATTTTCTTATTCATTAAATGCTGTGCTCCTCGTCTATTGTAAAATATTATTATCCTTATAGCTTATGCAACTATACATAGACAGAACCGTGATGAATAGTGACATTTATCATAATCAGAAAATTTATTTACATTGTTCGACATCATTCCGACAATATTCGCAATAAAAAAACAGCATTCCAAAAGCATGAAGAGTGAGCACACTTTTAGAATACTGCTATTTGTTAAGATTCATTCATAAAGAAATATAAGATTACAGCTAATACCATCAATGATAAAAGGACTGCAATCGTAACCCGTAGTGGTGAAATCGGTGCATTTCCTCCGACACGACCTGTTTGACCATTCACCATAAATCTAAAAATTTTATCTTTATATCGGAAAGAAGAAAGCCAAATTGGCAACATTAAATATTTATATGTAATGTCATCATGTGTTGTAGAGAAGCGCACATTGGAAACAACATCTGCAAACTTTTCTAGACGAATTTTTGAAGTGATTTGTGCCTGTAAGTGATTATGAATTTCTCTCTTTGCTTGACTCCAACCATCCTGTAATCCAATGCTATATCGTTCTGATAGAAAACCTGCCACATATTCTGGCTTATAGGATTTATTGTTTAGTAAGTTAAAGGGTTCAATTTTACGCATCATTTGACGATCATAACGAGTCGTTGCACTAATTAAATGATCATCAATAAACTCCTGGTAAAAACCACTTGTAGAATACCAATCTGTTACAGTCTTTTGATTGCCATCTTTGTCAGTAACCGTACGATGTTTGCCATAGCTTGCTGAGTAACGAGAGCTTGTTTTAGTATCAAATGTCCAATAAGGTAGATACACACCTTTAAATGAATCTGGCTTTGCACTTATTTTAGCTGCTTTCGGCGTAAACCATCTTCCTTTAATCCATTTTTGAAAATTTTCGCCTGCTTGTTTGTCTGTTATTTCGAAAGCACAGACGCCATTAGGTGCAAGTGTGTTTTCAGCACTTGCTTCCATTACTTGATTGGAACCGCAATACGGACAGCTATCCGCCACTTGTAATGCATCGTAAATTGTTTCGGCTGCACAGGCTTTACAAATAACAGTTTTTTTCTCTACGCCCCAGTTAAAGTTCCCTCGTTCCTCAGCTTTAGCAAAATCCATTTCCTGCGCCACTTTTTCTTGTTCCATTTCAGGTGTCGCAATCTCTGTTTCAAAGCCACAGTAAGGACAAGTTAACTTGCCCGTAGATGGGTTAAATTCAATTGATGCACTGCATGATGGACATTCAGCATCGAATTCTAGCTTTGCCTCTTTGACGTTTTCCGCTTCTTGCGTCGTCATCATCAGTCATCTCCTTACTTCATATCATTATCATCAAAAATATCGCCACATTCAGGACAAAATTTTGGAGGAGTTACAGGGTTTTCTGGTTCCCAACCACATTTATCACATGCATATTGCAATGCTCCTGTTGGTTTTTTTGCTCCACATTCACTACAGAATTTTCCTTTATTGCTCGTGCCACAAGCACATGTCCAACCCACTTCTACGGGCTTTGATGTTCCACAATTTGAACAAAATTTACTTGTATTCTCTTGCCCACATGTACATGTCCAAGCATTTGATGGACTTGCTTGGACATTTGTAGTTGCTTGTGTCTGCTTATTTTGCTCACTCATTTGAAATAGCTGACTTGCATTGACGCCACCTGATTGTGTTGCCATGTTCATGCCCATGAACCCTGCCATCGCTCCACCATCGTTGTGTGCAGCTGCTATCATTGCTTCAGCCTGTGCTCCTGTTAAATGAGCCGCGGCCATACCTGGATCACGCATTACTGCATTACGCTGTAGTTGTTTAATCATCGCTTCATCTTCTTCAGATGCTTTTAATGAACTAATTCCAAAAGACACGACAGCTAAACCGCGTGTTGCTAGCCATTTTTCTGATAGCACTTTGTTAAGGGCATCGGCTAGAGCCACTGTATGTGCAGGTATTTCACTATAACGTACGCCACTTGCAGAAACATGAGCAAATGCTGGTTGTAGAGCGGTCATAAGCTCTGTTTTCAATTGACTATCAATTGAATCACGAGTATATTCGCTCTCCACATTACCACAGACATTTGTATAAAATAATAATGGGTCCACTATTTTATAGGAATACTCGCCATGACAACGAATAGCAATATCAATATCTAGACCGATATTGCGATCAATGACACGGAAAGGAATCGGTGCAGGTGTTCCGTACTTATTACCAACGATTTCTTTCTTATTAAAATAATACACACGCTGATCTTTTCCTGGCTCGCCACCAAATGTGAAACGCTTTCCAATTTGTTTGAATGTCTCTGTAATGTTTGATGAAAGGTCATCGCCATACATAATAGTTGGCTCAGTAGATGTGTCATAAACATATTCGCCAGATTCGGAAGAAAACTCCACCACTTTGCCCTGCTCAACAATCATCATACATTGACCTTCATTGATTGCAATGATAGAGCCATTACTTATAATATTGCTTTGTCCTTTATTTGAGCCTCGTTTAGATGTACGTTTTACACCTTTAGTGACAAGAACATCTGCTGATAAAGACTCACAGTAGAAATATTCACGCCATTGATCTTCTAATACACCTGTTAAGGCACCAATACCCGCTTTTAATAAACCCATTTCATTTCCCACCTTTAATTAAATACTTCAAACTATTTTATCATTAAAATTATTGAACTCACTATTGTATTACGCAGGAAAGGACAATTTGTTTCAAAATTTTTGCTTTAGCATGGAAAATCCTCTATAACAGGCTGCTAGTAAAACTCATTATTTCCCTATTGAAAAACCGTCAAAATATTTTCCTCCGAATGGCTCAAGTACATTGTTCACTAATTGGATAATGTGTTGTTTATTACCTGTTTTATAAAAAATATCGAATGCCTGAATAAAATGAAGTGTGAATGCCTCATCATGTTGTAGTAATGCACGTACTACCCATTTTGAATGACCAATCCATTGACGGTTTGTTCTTAATACAAATTCGCTTACTAATTCAGCAAGAGCATTCGCAATAAATAATTCTTCTGCTTTATTGGAACAACCTATAAAATCATCTAGTGCATCGGAAATAAAATATTGCTTTATTTTAATTGTTTGTTCAGTCCATTCTTCTGGGCCTTTATCTAAAAGTAGTTTCGCTTCATTTTTAATGGCATCGAGAATACCGTTATCTTTTAAAACGATACCTTCTGAAACCATTCTTGGCATGGATGGTCTTGCTCTTTTATAATCTTCGTGAAAATACTGCTTATATGATGTTAAATTATGGACAAACACTTCTATAGCCCAACCGAACGCTACTATAGATTCTCGATAAGAGGTCATTCGATTATTATCAAAGACAACAATATCTAAGTCAGATGTTTCTGTTGCTTCACCTCGAACGACACTTCCAGCTAATAACGCCCCATCGCAATGTGGGAAATATTGTGCAATAAACTGCTGCGCTGCCTCAATTGCATTGCCCTTTTTTAAATCATTCACTTTTACCACCTCTGCTTATTAAATGCTATACGAAACATTCTACATTTAAGATCATTTTCCTTTAAAAAAGGCCAAACTAATAATTACCTTTTATTTAGAATAATATTGTAATTAATAACAAATTGTTTAAATGATGTATAATAAAAATGGAACCTATTTAGCCTATAGTTACTGTGGTATGGTTAATTTTCCAATGGGAAGGAGCTATAACATGAAACAACAAGAAATTTTAACGATTACGAATTTGACAAAGAGTTATGGTAGTAAGGAAATATTAAAAGGAATCGACTTACGTGTTTCAAGAGGAGAAATTATTGGTTATATTGGTCCAAACGGTGCTGGTAAAAGTACTACTGTTAAAATTATTTTAGGAATCGAAGGCGAATATGCTGGAGAAATTAAGCTATTTGGAGAAGATATAAGGCAAAATAATATTGAATATAAACGTAATGTTGGTTATGTACCAGAAATAGCCGATGTTTATGATAATTTAACTGGTTATGAATATTTGACGTTTATCGGCCAGCTTTATGGATTAAATTTTGATTTCGCTGCCGCAAAATCAAAAACGCTAATGGAATTGTTTGGTGTTGGAGAAGCCTATCATGCTAGAATATCCTCTTATTCAAAAGGCATGAGACAGAAGCTATTAATTATCGCTAGCCTTATACATAATCCCGATTTACTGTTCTTGGATGAACCTATTAATGGCTTGGATGCGAATAGTGTCATGATCTTTAAGGAGATTTTAACGCAACTAGCAGCTCAAGGTAAAACAATATTTTATTCCTCCCATATCATGGATGTTGTCGAAAAAATTAGTAGTCGCATCATTTTATTGAATGATGGCAAAATCGCTGCTGACGGTACATTTGCCCAACTACAAACCGCTAATACAGCAGGAACTTTAGAAGGGATTTTTAATCAGCTTACAGGTTTCCATAATCATAAGGAAATTGGTGAACAATTCGTATCGGTAGTTCAGGAGGTGTAGATATGAAAGATTTCAAAATCCTGCAACTGCTTGATAAATTGCATTTTATTTTTCGTAAAATGGGTATTGATTATCAGATGATGAGGCAAATCCTCCATATTAAATTAACAATGGATGAACGAAAAGTACCAACTATTTTCAACCAAAACAAAAAAGATCAGAAAAATAGTTACATCAAGTCTTTATGGATTTATGCACTATACGGTCTTGTGTTAATTCCATTTATCGTCTTTGGCCAAAACTATCATTTTCAGATGAGCATTGCTTTTGGCATGATTATTTTTATTATCATGACAACATTAATTTCAGACTTTTCTTCTGTATTGCTGGATGTACGTGATCGAAGCATCCTCTCAACGAAGCCTATCACCGCTAAAACAGTGAACGCCGCCAAATGTATGCATATACTCATCTATTTAACGTATTTAACAATTGCCTTAACAGCGATTCCGCTTTTAGTCGGCCTATTTACACAAGGAATAGTATTCTTTCTATTAACTGTGCTAGAACTTATTTTCATTAATATTTTTATTGTCGTTTTAACATCGATTTTATATATTGTAATTTTAAGATTTTTTGATGGAGAAAAACTAAAGGATATCATCAATTATGTACAAATCGGTTTATCGTTAGTATTAATGATTGGATATCAAGTGCTAATTAGATCCTTTGAATTTGTCGATTTTAATATTGTCGTAACCTTTAATTGGTGGAGTATTTTCATCATTCCGATGTGGTTTGCTGCACCGTATGAGCTAATTCTTAATGGGAATCACTCATTATTTACTATTGTAGGCTCAATTTTCTCTGTCATTATACCTCTTATATCAATATGGCTGTATATAAAGCTAATCCCAACATTTGAACGGAATCTACAAAAGTTATTAGGAACAAGCAAAGCAAAAAAAGAAAAGAAAAGTCGCCTAAAAGATTATTTATTAACAATCATTTGCCGAACAACGGAGGAAAGAGCCTTTTACCGCTTCGCCTCCCTTATGATGAAACAAGAGCGAGAATTTAAATTGAAGGTCTACCCATCTTTAGGCTTTTCTTTCGTCATTCCTTTTATTTTTATATTTAATGTAATTCGTTCAGAAGATGCTGATTTTTCTGTCAGTATAAGTTATTTAAATATTTATTTTAGTATGCTAATTATCCCGTCAGCTGTGATTATGCTAGGCCATTCAGCAAAATTTAAAGCAGCGTGGATATATAAAGTCTTCCCAATTAAAGACTATACAGACTTACAAAAAGGTAGTCTAAAAGCTTTTCTACTAAAGTTATATATTCCATTGTATATTGTCCTCAGCATAGTATTTTGCTTTCTTTATGGTTTGCGAATCATTCCAGATTTAATGACTGTTTTAGTAGCAAGCTGCTTATATACAATAATTTGTTATGTAGGCTTTGGAAGCAAGATTCCTTTTACGAAGCCCATTGATGAAATCGGTGATGGTCAGAGCTGGAAAACCCTAATATTATTTATTCCATTAGCTATACTAGCGGGTCTACACTATTTCATGGCTACACGCATACACTATGGCACAATTATTTATTTAATTTTACTTCTCATCACGAATTATATTTCTTGGAAGCTTATATTTAAACGCTCAAAGTATCAGTAAAGAGTACTTCCATTTCAAAATAATAAAACCCCCTTGCATGTTTCCACTAATGCAAGGGGGCATTTTAAATGTAGTAGTATTCTTTTAAAATAGTCCTTTGTTATGCTACTTTACAACTCATAACTCATTACGATTAATTCCCCTTTTATCCCCATCACTCTTTCACCTTTATCGATATAACCACACTTCTTGTAAAGTCCTTGTGCAGCTTCATTCTTTACATTTACTGCTAATACAATTTCATTTATTCCACTAAAGTGCTCTTTCACAAATTCAGGTAATAGCATTAAAGCCTTTTTGGCATAACCTTTCCCTTGATGACGATTATCTGTTGAAAAAGCTCTTATTAAAATCGCATTTTCATTATTAGAATATGGCTTTACACCCTCATTTCGATGTAAGACAAAGAAAACAACAAGCTTTCCTTCATCAATTGCTAAAATTGAATGACGATTGGCATCCGCTTTCGCAAGTTCAAGACATTCCTGTGGTGTTCCCGTAAATTCAAGTTGTTCTTCAGTTAATTGATACTGTTCAATTAAATGCATAAAGTTGTCTTCAAATATGTATAATTGCATAGTTTCTCCCCTTAGTTAGAACATTTGTTCTAATTGTATCAATGTTATGAGTAACATTCAAGATAATTATGGTACAGAAATCAATTTCCTGGTCTTCTATTTAGAAGAAATTAGTTTTGCAACTAACAAAAGACAGCACCAGTTATTCTGATACTGCCCTTTGTAAATAATATTTTTATTAAATGTTTATACGTACGCTTCTATTTCGTTTCAACAGCAATTTCTTTATATTTCGCATCCCAAGCGGGGTCAATTTTACTTAAAGAAACTGGGCGTAATGTTTCTTTGTGCGCTAGAATATGTACGGATTGTGCTGTAGCAGCAATCGTGCCATCTTCATGTAAAATTTCATAACCATATGTTGTACGTAGTCGATCATGCTTTTCTACCCAAGTACGAACAGTTGCTACTTGGCCATAGTGCATCGCTGCCTTATAAGAAATCGATAAATCCATCACTGGCGATACATAACCGTCTTTTTCTAATGCTGCGTACTCAAATCCTACATCGCTCACTAACTGTGTACGTCCAATTTCCATCCAAATGATGTAGTTTGCGTGGTATACGACGCCCATTTGGTCCGTCTCCGCATATCGAATCTCAATCTGTTTTTCACTCACAAACATTTTCTTCACCTCGTCCTACATTATAGCGTAAAAATATTGACTTGGCGGGGTTTAGGCTTGGGAGATTTCGATAGGTTGTAAAATGAAGGTTAAAAAATTTTGAAATTAACTTAAAATATCAATAAATACTCTACGCCATCTAAACACATATATGTTATTTGCTTTACTTCTGATGTAATGATGTACCACAGTATTCACAATGGTTTTCTTTCGGGTTTAATGCTGCAGCGCAATTTGGACAATTTAAAGCTTTAACCATCTCTACATCGCTCCCATTCAAAATGTCCAACTCAATAGTGAGACCCTCCATATGCTTTACTTGTGTACAAGTATCTGCATTTAGTTTTTGTTGACGAGCCTTTGAACCTGGAATTTCACTTTCCCTTTCAAATCTCTCAGCTGCTGTTTCTCCTTGATCAATAGTTTTGTTATACTTCATAGACTTTTTCCATAAGTAAATTCCTAAGTATATAAGTATACTAATAAATATTAGTAAAATAAATATCAGTACTATGAAGTAATTAGTATGATTGACAGCTATAACTCCAGCCATAGTAAAAGTAAATGCCCAAAACCATAAAAATAGTGATACAAGACGCAAGAAAAATTTCACTATTATCCCTCCTCATACACAAATATACAGAATTTAGAGGGATTTAACTATATTAATTTTGCATAATGGGTAATTTATCGTTTTCTCTTCCCCTTGCCATTACCACTTCGTTTAGCCTCCTTTTCTGCCTTCATCAGCAGCAAGTTTAATTTGCACAGCAGCTATAACGAATGCTTTTTGAAATTGGAAAAACTTTAATATGCCATTCAAGTAAATAATGCTAAAATTTGCAGAATTCTCACTAAACAATCTGACCTTCTTCATGAAGAAAGACCCTTTTCTTATCCAAGGAAAGCGCGCGTGAGTGACAATGGTTATAGGAAAATTAGTATGAATGACGAATTATATGTTCAACTAAAAATTTATAAAGCCTGGTGTTTAAAAAAGAAATGGGAAAATAGCATGCATACCATGATGACAATCCCTTCAATGCTTGGAGTAGCTGGATTGAGATAAAGTAACATTCTATCTTTATTATATAGTTTACTGATTTGGGTTACCCATTAATTATAAATTGATTGAAAAGAATGTCATTATTTGTTTACTCATTTCTAAGGTAGATTTAGCATAGCCAGTCTTGCACCAATGATTAATTACTCCAATTGTGGCACTGGCGCAAAATATATAATAAAGCTCATAATCGATTTCACTTCGGACAGCTTTAGAAATGATTTCTTTCGGCAATTGCATATAGTGTTGGATAAATAATGAAATAAATTTAGTTGGAATCTTCTCCGAAAAGAGGATGTTATAGAATTCTCTGTTATCTAATATATGTTGGAAGACATTCGTTAACCCGTCCTTCTCCAGTAAATAAATTCGATTGTAGGCCATTTTGTATTCTTCATTAAGTTTATTCATAATTTCAATCATATGTGATTCAAATAAATCATCGATATTCGAATAATGTGCATAAAATGTTGAACGATTTATTTCACTATGTTCACATAGTTTTGTGACAGTGATATCGGTGAACTCATGTGTTAAAAGAAGTTGTAATAAATTATTAAATAAATTTCTTTTTGTTTTAATTACTCGTAAATCCTGTTTTTCCATGTAAAAACTCCTTTTAATCCAACAATAACACAAAAAATGTTGGATAACATACATAGATGATTATGATGTTGTTCTTTATTTTACTATTATCTCTATAATCCTAGTTAGATATACATTTTAGTAATGTATAAGTTAAAGGAGGAACAAAAATGAGTAATGTAGTAGTAATCACAGGGGCAGCAACAGGCTTGGGTCGTGCGACAGCTCTAAAATTAGCAAAGCAACAATATAAATTAATGATTGTAGATTTTAACGAGGTAGAAGGTCAAAACACAGCCAATATGGCAGTAGAATTAGGTGCAGAAGCAATTTTTGTAAAAGCAGACGTATCGAATGAAGAAGACGTAAAAGCATATGTTGCTAAAGCTGTTGAAAAATTTGGCACTATTAATTACTTCTTAAATAATGCTGGGATTATGGTTCCATTTCGTTTAGTACATGAATATGATGCAAGCGAATACGACCGTATCATGAATATTAATGTGAAAGGGGCATTTTTAGGCGTAAAATATGTCATCCCTGTCATGTTAGAAAACGGCGGTGGAACAATCATTAATACAGTTTCATCTAATTCATTCAAGCCAACTGCCTATAACGGCCTATACGCCGCAACAAAACATGCTGTAAATGGTTTAACAAAATCAATCGGCCAAGATTACCAAGCGAAAAACATTTATGCTGTAGGTGTTGCACCAAACAATATGCAAACGAATATTTCAGCGGGTGCAGCTGTCACTTTAAATGAAGAAATTGGTACAGCGATTCAATTAACAACACCACCTAATATCTCAGCAACAGCAGAAGAAGTAGCAGAAGCCATGATTTTTGCGATGAATAACGGGAAGTTATTAACAGGTTCTACTATTAACTGTGCGGGTGGTCAAATCTTATTATAAATTAAGATAGTTAAGATATGCCCTACTAATCTAAGGGCTTTCTCGATGGTAACATGAACTTAATTAAATGATATTAGAAAAAATGCCCCCCATTCATTGACTCTTTTTGAGCATGTAATGGGGTTTTTCTGTTGTTTTGATTATGTGACATTGGTGATTCATTTGACCGTTCTAAGTGCTCCATTAATTAGTTGCCCTATCCAATTAAATTAAAATCCACAAGCAGCAACGAGATTGAGTAACCTGTACTGTTCATCTCATTAGTTTTACTCAATAACCAAAAGGACATAAACCAATTTACTTCCATAGTTTGTTCGGAAAGGAACTTTAACAATATCCGCTAATATTTTTTAGATATTTATATTGATTAACAACACAAATTAATAGATAATTACAATCGTACTAATAATTGAAAGTTGAGGGTAAGTTATGCTTAAAAAATTAAGTTTTACAGTTTTACTTTCTGCTATCCTACTAGCTACATTTACTTTTGGAACGAGTAAAGCACATGCAGGTTATGCAGATAACCCTAGTAAGTTATACTATGATTTAGCGGACCAAGTTTACAATGTCGGAAAGAAAACAAATGCTGAAATCCAACATGCAATCAATCTAGAACATGGTGCAAATAAATTTAAAGTAATTGATTCAGTAGACATTAATTCTAATCCAAATCATCCGATGGGTGCACCTAGTTACAATTTAGACCGAACTGGCTTTAAAGCACTAGCTGTTGTTATAAACCCAGATAATCCGAACGCTAGTAAAAAACTTTTCATTGCCTTTGCAGGGTCAGAAGATGGATCCGATTATGCAACAGCAGCATCGTCATTATTGAATGGTAGTGTTCCAGGACAATTACATCAAGCACACCTTTATTTAAACTACATATATGATAAATTTGGTTATAAAGATTATCAATGGTATTTCACAGGACATTCTTTAGGTGGATGGCTGGCAGCAAAGTCATTTTTAGATGTTCGTGCTGGAATAACGATAGTTTCTAACGCAAAATTTACACATTATGGTCCTATCAAAAAGAAAACAATTAGCGGAGTATATACTTTCAATGCTTTATCAGTAGCTAAGACACAGATGACTGATACACAATGGACTGCAAATAAAAACGGGACATATGATTCGGATGTAAAAAACCTATACATTGAAAATGAATGGTTAAATTCCATATATGATATGCATAGTGACAAAATAGCATATATTGGGGTTAAAGGCGGTGTAGATAAGTCTATTCCTCATTACAGTACTTTTGGCTATTTACAATTTGGACTATTACGAGATATTGTGGCATATCGAAATTATTCAGACTCATTTTATCCAAATATCAATAAGTATCATAAATTAACTTACCTTAATGGTTCTGTATTTCATTAAAATGCCAATATAGAAAATGAATTTGAAAATCTGCCCGAATGTCATTATGATATTCGGGCATTTTTAGTGATAAATATCTCAACTTACCTTCTCTCTTCCCTAACAACTAACACCAATATTAATAAGACTCAGTTTCTTATCGTAGAACGATTATTTCGACATATAGCTTTCTTAATTGAATCACTTTTCATAAATATATTTAATCGCCGATGTAAGTATCCATTGTAAATTCACATTCTTTCAAGCAAAAGAAAAAGCATCCTCCTAAGAGAATGCTTTTTTGACATTGTATTTCTGGAACTATCGTTTAGATTTTATTGAAAATTAAATGTCCATGTCATTGTCCGAGTAACACCATTACTACCAGTATAGTCAAAAGTGATATTAACTGGACCTGAACCAACTTTTTTCACATCTAAATACACATGTCCCGAAGGATTAGGTCCAATAATTGTTGCAGTTGCAATACTTGTGTTATTACTTCTAGGGTTGCTATAAGTAGCAACTGTACCGTTTTGGCCTGGTATCGCAACGGTCAAGTTTACATTTGTAGACATGGCAAAATTCCCAGGTATCGTTCCACCATCATTGTATGGTGCCGAAATACTTACATTTGGTACGCTATTCTCGTCTTATACCTTCTATATTTCTCAGTTTTATAACGAGCCTTCACCGTACAGGCGACTTTCATCACATACGGCGATCCATCAATAATAGGCTTTAAAACTTATTTCCCCACAGATAATTTTATATAAATTGAAGGAAGGTCCATACTGACGAATGTTAATACGAATGTTAATTTTTAAGTTTTTTGTACTTAATAGTAATGGAATACACTACATATACAGCTCTAAATAATACAACTAATTAAATTTTTTATAAATCGTGTGCTGTGTTCATTTCTAGAACTCCACTCAATCGCCACCTCTGCTTTTGGTTTTTCCAAATACACTGAGATAAAAAACTATTAGAGCAACGAGATTTACTATTTCCATCTCGATTGCTCTCACAGCGCATAATTAAAAGCCCTCCACCGCTAGCGAAAGGCTTTCTAACTAAAGTTTCTTTACATTTTTAATAATTATTAGTTGTAACATTAATAGTGTTTGTATAGTACACATTACCATCCTTAATTCCAACTATTTTCACTTTATATTGAGTACCACTATTCAAACCATCAAACATTACTGATGTATCACCAGGTTCTAATATATTATTATCACCTTCAGAATTATCAGTACCTAGGATATTTTCTGGATTAACGACATTCCAAAACTCTTCATTTTGTTCTTTAATATGAATCTGAACATTATAGAATCCTGTTGGTACATTGATACTTAATTGTAAACCATTTGTATAAGTATTCAATATACTACTTATTTCAAATGGTGTAACCAGTATACTATTCTCGCCTTATACAATTTTCTGCTTTATAACGAGCCTTCACCGTACAGGCGACTTTTATCGCATACGGCGATCCGTCAGCAAAGAATTCTAAACTTATTTCCTCGTCAAACATAGTAATTTTATTTCTAAATTAAATCAATAGCATTTAGAGAAGGTAAAGAAATCTTAACCTTCCTCTATTAGTATTTTTCTTTTGCAATCGAAATCATAATTTTTGTTACAATTTTGTGTTTTTTATTTTATATTTTATATTTTTTATTTAAAATAATAGAAGAATCAGAATATTAAAGGAGGCGTTTTACAAATGAGAAAATTATTTTTTATGTTGGCTTGTTTGGTTCTTTTATTCTTTTTCTCGGGAAATATAGCTTTTAATGCTTCAACTGTAGTTGCAGCTGAACAGAGTGATGATTTTGCCATTACCATTTTAAATGAAAGTACGATGCAATTAGAATTATTAAATGATGAGACAACAATTGAAAACGATGAAGTTGGAAATATAATTGTTAAAAAAGGTGAATATTCAGAGGTATTGCCAACTCTAGCACTAGATAGTAATGGGCATGAGGTTAATTTAATTTATAAATCAGTTGATAATGGACTGATTATAGAATTACATAACGGTGAACAACCGACTCAAACGACTACATTAGCTCGTTCTAAATGGAAATGTGCATTAGGCGTTCTTGGTGGTTATTATCTTGGTGCAATAACTGGTTTAGGGGTTGGTATTGGTGCTGGAACTGTATTACCTGGTATTGGAAATGCGGTTGGTGCTGTCGGAGGAGCTATTGTAGGTGCTGCGGGTGGAGCTATGTCAGGTGCATCATCCTCTTGTTTTGATTAGCGTATAGGAGGAATTGTATGTTTGATATAGATAAAGTTTTTTGTTGGCCGATGATATTTGCTTATTATGTTTGCATGATTTTGTGGATTCTATTACTTTTAGCACTAGAAACAAAGTTACTATGGGTTTTTTTGAATCCGCTAAATTTCGGATTAATTTTTAACATAGTGTTTGGAATTACTTATCAGATTAAAGCTAAAAAAGAGTAAAATGAGTAATTTTCATAAAACATTTATATATAATTAGCTCATTTATCTGCTTATAAAATATATGTTTTTAAGAGGATGAACAGGTTGTCACTAAAATATCTCGAGGGTGCTTCTCTCGGGGTATTTTTTTGTGGTTAAAATCAACTTTCCTGAGTGTTTATGTGAAAATCACTTGAAAGAACAATTATTTTTAGCATTTTCTTCTAAAGCGCATTCGTCTCGATTTTCTTTCTCAATATTGCAGAGGTTATCGCATTAATATATTGTTGTATTCAATAACATGGTTCAATAACTTAAACTATTCAACTAACCATCGGAGGTATTTAATTGATAAATAAAAAAGACCAACTAAACACTATTAAAGAAGATTTTAAAAATTGTCAAAAAGTACTATTGGCAATCGGTGATGAAACACGACAATCGATTTTATTAGGTTTAATGGAAACAGATTGTCAAACAGGATTGCGTGTAGGTGAAATTACGGAACAAACACACCTTTCTAGACCTGCAGTGTCACATCACCTTAAAATTTTACGAGATGCAGGAATTATTTTAATGCGAAAAGAAGGTACAAAAAACTTTTATTATATTGATATTCGGACAAAATTAAGCCTTTTAAAAACGCTCATTTCGGATATTGAAACATTGTTAAAGCAATACGATTAAAAATGCTGTTAAGCATAATTTATGGAGGAATGAACACGATGAAAGCAATGGTTATTGATCGATATGGCAACGCTCCGATGCGTTTAACAGAAATACCTACACCTGAAATAAATGATTACGAGGTACTCGCAGAAATACATGCGGCTAGTATTAATCCTATTGATTTTAAAATACGAGATGGAAAAGTGAAAATGTTACTCAAGTATGAAATGCCGTTAATTCTCGGAAATGATTTTTCTGGCGTCGTGATTAAGGTTGGACAAAAAGTAACTCGATTTAAGGTGGGAGATGAAATATATGCACGCCCACGCAAGAGTAAAATCGGTACTTTTGCGGAATATATTTCTGTTCATGAAGATGATATTGCCCTAAAACCAAAAAATTTGAGCTTTGAGGAAGCTGCATCTATCCCCCTCGTTGGCCTAACTTCATACCAAGCCTTACATGACATTATGCACTTACAAAAAGGACAAAAAATTTTAATACATGCTGGTTCTGGCGGTGTTGGGACATTTGCTATTCAACTGGCAAAAGTTATGGAAGCCCTTGTGGCAACAACAGCTAGTGAAGCTGGTGCAAAACTAGTAACATCGCTTGGCGCAGACGAGGTAATCAATTATAAAACAGAAAAGTTTGAAGACATCCTTAAAAATTATGATGCAGTGTTTGATACGCTTGGCGGACAGACACTTGAAAAATCGTTTCATATTATTAAAGATGGTGGGAAAATCGTTTCCGTTTCAGGTACGCCAAATGCTCGTTTTGCTAAAGAATATGGCGCAGGGCTATTCAAAACAATGTTATTTTCTGCAGCAAGTTATAAACTGACTGCTCTTGAAAAGAAGCATAATGCTCAATATTCGTTTTTATTTATGAAGCCAAGTGGTGATCAATTACGTATTATCGCAGACTTCATTGAGTCAGGTAAAATTATACCTATAATTGATCGAATCTTTTTATTCGAAGACGCACAAAAGGCAATGGAGTATGTAGAATCAGGAAGAGCTAAAGGGAAAGTAATTTTAAAGATTAGATAATTTCTATAATGCCTTATCGTATTGAACTGTTAATTCTATTTATGAACAAATAGAAACCTCACTGAAAATAGTGAGGTTTCCTCTTGCTTCAATTATGGAGCAATAACAGTAACTTTTTGAACAGTTTTAGAACCATCTTTCATAATAGAATAAAGCGCATATGAAACCCTAGTTCCTGGACTATACGAATCACCAAAACCATCGTTACCTTTATAGGTAATATCCGCATACTTTGGGCTGCTCTCGTCCGCTTCATTAGTATTGGAAACTAGAATATACATTGTATAGTGTGACCAATTTGGATCACTATTGCCGTTCCAAGATACATCTATATCCCCAGAGCCTATCGCTCCAGGTGTTGCCTGTAAGTTAATTGCTGGATTGACTGGTACTACATTTCCGCTATTCTCGTCTTATCTTCTCAGTTTATAACGAGCCTTCACCGTACGAGCGACTTTCATCGCATACGGCGATCCGTCAGCAATATCTTTCAAACTTATTTCCCCGTCAACATCTTAGATTGATTTCAAAATTTAATCAATAGTATTTGACCAACGTAAAGAAATCTTTACTTTCGAAAGTTTCTTCTCTTTTATAAAACAATGTAATTCAATCAATGGTACCCTTCTAACTAGCGGATAAAAAAAAGCCATTTCCGATTTGGAAACGACTTGAATACTTAATCGCACGAACCTCCTGAAGAACCACTGTCACTCGAAGTGGTATCGGAACAATTCGTATTATCTGTATTTTGACCGAAAAGAAAGAACTTGTTGTAATAAAATCAGTCGTATTATCACGGGAATTGCTAGGTGATTTCAAATTATCTTGCCTTGTCTTTTTCGATGTAGTTAGAATCCCCATTAGTAGAAACAAAAATATCATTACAATAAAAAACGCCAATCATTACACCTCCTATGGAATATCAATTTCATTTTATCACTTAGTCACGATGAGCATCTCCCTATCTTTCTTTTAAAACCAGCCTACTAGTTTCTATTTCAAATTCATCACTCATATGTATTTCCAATGTCCTTTGGAAATATTTTCAGATGAGGAAATAAAAAAATTTCCCGGGTAAGCGCAAGAAACGACAAGTTTTACTACTAGCAGAATTCTTGCGCTTGTTCATTCATTAAGTGGCGCTAGTTGGACTACTAATAAAACGCTGATGCTTATAACTATTCTCACCGACGTAATCTTTCAAAAAATAACTCATATGAAGGAAATGAATTACTTAAAACAAGAACACATGTTTCTTGTTTAAGGAAATAGAGTTAATCAATTATTTATTGGGAACCGTGCAAGGTAAAGACTTTTACGTACTAACCACTAATTGTTGCGGTAATTGGAATTGGCTATATTCCTTAAATAATATATGCATTAATTTAAATATTTCCCGTGCTTAGGTAGAGCGATTTCATCAAATTTTTCTACAAGTTTCTGAAGGTTGTTCTGAAGTTCTTCACCTTTCATTGCTAATCCATGACCAGTAATAGCAATGAGAGGTTTTAATGCTTCTAACTTCTCAACAGATTTTCGCGCTGCCTGCCAATCCGTTGTTAAATATTGAGGCGGACCACTAATTTCTTTTGTTTGTGTTAAAACTTTATAAAGAGATTCTTGTTTAACTGTAACAAATGCATCACCAGCAATGAGCACTCGATCCTTTTCACGATATAACGAAATATGTCCTGGTGTATGTCCGGGTGTGTGTATCCAGCGAAAACCAGGCATATAAGGAATATGACCATCCTCAGGAACTGCTTTAATATTGTCTCCTATGTTAATCGCTTCCTTAGGAAAAAAAGGTGACATTTTAGCTACTAATCCATCACTAACAGAAGGATCTGGTTCTGGATAGTTTTGTTTTCCTGTTAAGTAAGGAATTTCTAAAGCATGGGCATAGACAGGGACATTCCACTGTTTTATTAATTCTATAATTCCTCCAACATGATCGAAATGGCCATGCGTCAAAATTATTGCTTTAGGACGAGAATTAGGCCCAAATCGTTCCTCTATTACTGAAATTATCTCTTCTGCACTTTTTGGCATGCCTGCATCAATAAGCACGAAATCTTTTGTATTTATATTACCATAAAGCACAATATTTACAATTTGAATTGTATATTGATATAAATCAGGTATTACTTCAATACCAACACCACTTCTAACTGAAGTAGCAGGTATGAACTTATAATCTTCACCATAATTCAAATCTTTGTCCATATTAACCCCTCTCTCTTCGCTTGCTTATGAATGCAGAAGAGCCACAACCCAAAGATTGTGGCACTATTTTATTTCTCTTCTTTTTTATTGAATTGTTGTTCTTTCTGTTGTTGTTTTTCTTCTTCTTTTTGTCCCTCTAGCTCTTCAGGTAAAAACTCATTTGCAAATTCTTCTTGCTCCAATTCATTCTTTTTCTTTTCTTTAGTCATGTGGGCTCACCTCCAATAGACATTAATCTATCCTTTTTAGGAGGTTCTATACTTTTTACCTTTCCGAATACTTCAAATGAAGTATAAATAAACCACATACAGCCACAATAATATTTCGTAGTGTTTCACTACTTATAGGGCTGCAGTGATAGTAATCGCTGTAGCTTTTTTATCTTTAAAATTGCGTGTCGTTTACTAAAACATCAATTTTTCCATTATAGCCCAGACTTTATGATAAGTTGGATTTTTAATCGTCTGTAATTTTTCATTTAGAATACCACGCCTTACTAAACGGAATCCTCTTGCTTCCAGATCAGCAATGGCAATATCCAACTCTTTATTATTTTTGCGCTGAATTGGTGGTAATCGAAATACACCATTTTGTGCAGATAAGCGATTGAACATCCAATCATCCCCTTTAAAAATATTCAGCTTATCGTGAGCAAAATGGATATGTTTTATGCTAAAACAGCATTTTTAAATTACTATTTTATTAACATAAATCTTATTGCAGTAACCCATACTATCCTCGTTTGAAAATATTAAAAAGGAAGTGTCAACGTTTGGTAGCCAGCAATCATACCATAATTTACAATTAATTTTGACCATACCCCGAAAACCTTACCGTAATGCAACGGCTCCCTAAAATACCCAATAGTAAGTGACCCCTCCTCCTGAAGGTCTCCCATTACCACTTATGCCAGACATGCCAAATGAACACAGTCCAGGTCTTAAGGATATGAATAACTAATTATTCAAGCTGTAACGGGTGACGACGTTACAGCTTTTTAATGTATAAGTAACCTTTAATTACACACATTATTATTGAGTGTATCGCACGCACTTATTAGGTTGTGGCGCTAGTTGACAGTCACTACCTCCCTCAATTCTTTCTGGGTCACTTAATAGTGACCCCTTTTTTATTTGTAAATATCACTCTGGTAAATCTTTATAATATCCCTTCATATTTTTCCATTAAAAAGAGAAAATATATGAAGAATACAAAGGCACCTTCTGCACAAACTATAATTCAGGAGGTGATTTTCAATGGCAAACAACTATGATAATAAAACTGATGTGAATCATGTTAAACAACAAAACCAACAAGCTGAAGCGAACAAACAACAAGCTTCTGGTACAGCAAACTCAATGAGTCAAGAATTTGGGATGGAGTCTGATGTAAATCAAATTAAACAACAAATCCAACAAGCAGAAGCAAACAAAAAATATGCATCTGGACGATTTGCAAATGAAAACAATTCAAAATAAATTTTTCTAAACCGACAATCTTTTGTCGGTTTTTTATTTTATTTCCACATAAAAAGAGTTGATCTACAAAATGTAAAATCAACTCTCTGGTAATGACAATCGGGCGTTCCTTTATTTTATTAATTGGCTCATGATGATTTCTTCCCCAATACGTCCTGTTAGCCGCTTATTCGTATCTTCAAATCCTACTTTTAGATATAGTTTCTGCGCAGGTATATTATCTTCGTCTACCACTAAAACTATTTCATCGCAATTCGGGAATTCTGCTTTTACAAACTCAACAAGTAATGTCATTCCTTGTTTTGCATACCCTTTTCCTTGCTCACGATGATTAATGGATAGCGCACTTAGTAACAAAGCATTCACATTACTTGAATATTTCTTTACTCGTTCGTTTGCATTTAGAAGAAAGAAACCTACTGGTGTATTGTCACTTAAAATTACTACCCGATACTGTCCTTCATTAATTTCTTCAAATTTGCTTGGAAGTGAAGAAAACTCTCTCTGTTCTTCTGTCAGTACGAAATCATTTAGTTCTTTCGTGTATTTACTTGAAAAATGCTTTAATTCAACCTGTTTAAATTTTTCCATATGGTTATTCTCCATTTTTATCTATATTTTACCATCAGTTGATGACTTGGTCATTATTTATGTGAAATATTACATGCATTTATTAGTTGAGTCCTCTTTCCCCGCTAAACTAAAGCTTACGAGCAAATGGTTGTGACAAAGAGAATTTATTACAGAAGGCCGAGGACTGTTTTATCGCATTTATAGGTTTTTACTTCGCAAACTATCTATCTCCTCTCACAGATAACACGTATTTTTTTCCAACATTTGTTTTATTAGTATTTTCAAATTGATCGTTCTAAAGGGTTGGATAAAAACCTCTACACTTTTTAAAACTATACATATTATAGAATTAGAAAGGAGGGATAGTCATGGGATACCAAGGAAATGTTGGAAACTACAACAACAGTTGTTATTATGGAGGCAATGAAGGCGGAGGTTATGGTTCTACATTTGTTTTAATCGTTGTTTTATTTATTCTATTAATCATTGTTGGAGCTACTTTTGTGTATTAATTTTTTTTAGTTTTACTCACAGTCTATTTTTAGCTAACAAATTTGATTGTAAAATCAACAAAAATTCTCTTACCCTTCTCTGAATGAAATCTCCAAGTTGTAACTTTCATTTTCAATTTATATAACTAGTAATTATAGAAATTAATAATAGAATGGAGGGAAGTAATTATGTCTCAAGAATATTATGGTGGTAGTGGTAATGGTTATGGATCAGGTTCATCATTTGCGTTAATTGTTGTACTATTTATCCTTTTAATTATTGTTGGTGCTACATTCATCTCATATTAATATTTATAATGTTCACTGATTCTGTGCTCGCATATGAGCCCATAATTTTTCGGATAGCGTAAACTTATCCTTTGCCTACCATTCTTTCTTTTAAAGGTCACTTTTTAGGTGGCCTTTTTTTTCATTCCCACCAGCTCTCATTACAATCCTAACTTTTGTTAGCGGTCTGAGCTGCAACTGGGTGCTGTCTTAATGACTCAGTTCAAAATAATACATAATTGTCCATGTATATTGTCCAATTAACGCTTAGAAAGCCATCTCTAATCTTTTGCTTTAAATACCCGTATTAAATAAAGGTCACAGAATAAGATATAATAATGATTTGCTTAGGGGGGAATAATTTGAGTAAAAATAAAGATATGACTGATCTTTTATCAAACAGTGAAAATGATGCTGCTAAGCTGGCGGTACTTGCGGGAATCTTTTCTACATTAGGTGATGGGCTTGCGACCATTGCAGCAATTATGGCATTAGAGGACGCGCAGCAACAATCAAATAATAATAATAGCAACAACAATAACAATAGTGATGGCAATTCAAACAAAATAGATGAATTAGAAAAGCAAGTTCAATATTTAACAAAAGAACTCAATAAATTAAAAAACTCTAGAAAGTAAGCATTTTTCGATACTACATAATCTTACTAATGCTCAATCCTACAATTTCGATTATTAATCATTCCGAATATAATTGACATACGGTCATTTCAACACTGTGTGGATGATGAAGCAAGATAAAAATCCTTTTATCTTATGCCAATAAAGTAAAAAGATAAATGATATTGCATCCGCAATTAAGGAATATAAAAACTTTTTCAGTAGTTATTTTTCTTCTGCATTCATCAACACGGTGATGTTATTTTGCGTCCACTAACAAGGTTGCTTTCTAACAACATGCCTAAATTCTCAACTTCAATTGTAAATTCTTATTTAACATATATAATAAATAATTATTTGAAGAGATTTTTATTATATACTTTATAGAATCGTTCCAATAAAATGTAAACAATAGGACTGGCTCGTGCGAAACGGAGGAATATTATCTAATATGAAGAAATTATTTGTATGCTCAATCTTACTATTTTCCCTATCTTTTTTACTTGTTGGGTGTGGTAGTAAAAATGTTCCTTACGACTATGAATATGATAGATAAAAAGGTGACAGGCACTCAAACAATTTAGAATTGTTTGAGTGCCTTATCTCGAGGGGGAGATTTTATTAGTACACGCAGACTTCATATTTGGCAGCCAGTAACATGTTTACAAAGGGCTCAAATCGTAAATGCTCAATTAAATTATAGTAATCGTGGTTTATATTTAACATTAACAGATATTAACGGATCTGAAGTTGATATTATTTACGATAAAATTTCTCCAATACAAGATTTTGTTTGGTCTTTCAGATATGCTGGCGAAATCCCAAGGTCGGACCTATTCCCACTTGTTAACGAATCCATCGAACAAAATCCACCTACTAATCCATGTGCTGAGTGGTTTTACAAAATGAGCAATTCAGATTATATTGAGTGGTTTGATCAATTACCCTGGTTAGGAAGTAAAGAGATACCCAACGTAGAACATCATATCTATTGTTACAATGATGGAATTTTTGAAGTTATTAGTGATTACGAACCTCGTTTTGTTATTAAGTGACAGGCACTCAAACAATTTAGAATTGTTTGAGTGCCTGTCACACTTCTATTGCGCTGTACCACGAATCGTTGCGTAGTTTAATTTACCTGCTATAATAGCCCTTTCAGCAATTATTTTTGCTTCTTCTTGTGTGTTATACCAACCGCTAATAAACCGCCAACCATTTACATTTGAACTATCTTTCACTTGTTCTACGTACGATAAATATTTCTGTTTTATTGCCTCATTCATTGCCACAACCATTGCTTCTTGACTACTGTATTTCCCACTTTGAATACGAAATTTTTTTGGCTCCCTATCAATTTCGACATATTCGATTTTTTTACTTACATCAACTGTCGCTATAGGCTTTAAAAAAAGTGCTATTTCGTCCATACGACGGTTAACAAGCCCTTGAAGCTTTTTCCCTCCTGCGTAGATGTATAACAACATCTCTTTGGTTACTTGTTCCCATTGCCTATTATTCAAGTATTCTAATAGCATACTGTTTCTTAAAATGTAGCGTCCTAAATTATATTGGAAACTTGCAAGGGCATCATACTGATTTTGGTTAAGAGGAACATTAACATAGTATTCTATTGTATTTGCATGTTCTTGTGCTTGCTTTCTCAGTAATTCCCACGCTTCTTCTCTGGAAATCGTCTGTCCCTTTTCTACTAATTTTCCACTTGGCCATTTTGTTGTACCATAACCAATTGTCCAAACATTATCTGAACCTACATATGCATCTGCGCGAAACCCTTCCCATTTTGCAATGAGCGTTAGTGCATTATTTGAAATTTCCATATTAAATCCTCCTCTCACTATTTTAAATTTCTGCACCTTCTCTAGCATATTCAATTCCCGCTGTAATGGAATGTGCCTGACACTCAAACAATTCTGAATTGTTTGAGTGTCAGGCACCCCTATCCTTAATAAACTTTTCTAACTCGTTGATTCTTTCTTTTAATTGAGTTTCCTTCGCCAAAAAATAAAAATTTCGAGTATATTTTGGGGATAGTGGTTGCCAATTAACGCCTTCTGGTACAACTTTTTGTGAAATAACGGTTTGTCCAATTCCCTCCTTTAACAGCGCCGCTATCATCTCATTGTTATTAAGATAAATATGTATCGGTTTCAAATTATTTTCTTTTACATACATATCCGAATAAAATTGTGTCCCCGAATCCTCTTCACGGTTTAACCAGTAACTAGATTCAGGATTACCAGCTAACACAAGTTGATCTATATTTAATAGGCTTCGTTTCAAGCTACCTGTATCCACTATTTTTTCGATAAACCCTAAGTCCGCTTCGTTTTGCTTTAATCGCTTCACTACTTCTTCTGAATTCATCAATTGTAAGGAAAAATCTATATCTGGAAAGTTCTCTAAAAGAGACTTCATTATATTTGGAAGAAAGTAAATACCACACGTATTTGAACAGGCAATACGGCATTTTGTTCGGACGATTTCTTTTTCTTTGTTATTAAGTGTTTCTATCGTATCTTCCCAGTTATCTAGAATACTTTGCGCTCGTTTATAAAGAAAATCAGCATCCCTCGTTGGAATAATTTCGTGTCGCCCTTTTCTAGTAAAGAGAGTTACATCTAACTTTTTCTCTAAATTAAGTATTTGAGTAGATATTGTTGGTTGTGATAAATATAATTCTTCCGCTGCCTTTGTAAAGTTTTTCAATTCATATACTTTCACAAATGTTTTTAAACTTTGAAACATTAACGACCCTCCAATTCAATTATTGGATTTCTTAATAATTGATATCCAAATTATCAATTTCACAAATAGTATAATCCGATTTACAATGTTTATACAAGGGAAAATTGAATTAAACAACCGGAGGGAACATAATGAAAAGCTTTCTTAAAAACATTCCAATACCTATTTGTGGCTTAATTTTAGCACTCGTTTCTTTAGGGAATCTTATAAAAACTGATGGCATGCCAAGATTTGGTATTTTAGTAGGCCTTATTGGAATGGCACTAATGTGCTTGATGATATTTAAACTGATCTTCACATTTAAACATACACTTTCTGTTTTAAAAAATCCGATTGTAGCTTCAGTAGCTCCTACTTTTACAATGGGATTAATGATTATTTGTACTTATTTTCTTGAAGTTGATTGGCTTACACCTTATTTGTCATATATATGGCTAAGTATTGTTATCGTACATTTTATGTTAATGGCTTATTTCACATATTTTTTCTTAATAACACAATCAGTAAAAATCCATCACGTTTATCCTAGCTGGTTTATCACTTATGTAGGGATTGGTGTTATTACTGTCACATCATGTAATTTTTATCCTGCATTTGGTCGTTGGATTTTCTGGATTACATTATCTTTATATTTAGTGTTATTACCGATTATTTTGCATCGTGTCTTTACTATAAAAAATATGGAGGATTCTACACTTCCTCTCATTACAATTATTGCGGCGCCTGGATCTCTTTGTTTAACAGGCTATTTAAATGCCTTTGATAATAAAAATATCCTGATTGTCACATTGCTATTTTGTTTATCTCAAGGCCTATATTTTCTTATTTTGACACAGCTTCCTAAATTACTAGCAATTGATTTTTACCCAAGCTATGCAGGATTTACGTTTCCTTTAGTCATTTCAGCAACTGCCATCACTGCAGCTACCAATTTTTATAACCAACTAGGATTTACTTCAGTACTGTTCCATTGGGTTTCCATTCTGGAATCGATTATCGCGTTTATTATAGTCTTTTATGTTTTATATAAATATGTAATTTTTCTTACAAAACAATATATTGATACTAGAACAAATCCGATTTAACTAGTATTCCTATTAGGTCATACAAAAAAGCAACCCCATAAGGTTGCTTTTAATTTTCCAGAGGGACAATTTTCGCATATTAATTTCCAAATGTAGTATGATTTAAGTAGGGAGTGTGATAATATTTTGTTGGTAAAAATGAAAAAACACGATTTTAATTTAACGACTTCTGACTTAAGTAACAAATGCTTTGAGCCCCTTATTCATCTTTATAAAATGGGCATATCCAATGAAACGGATACCATCCATTTTAAAGAACAATTTTACATGCAATTATCCCAAGGACAAAAGGCTTTATTTGTATTTTATACGTACTATAATCACGCTAGTAAATCGCTGATTGAATTTTATTGGTGGAGTGCCTATTATTACGCCCAACCTAAAAGTTGGCTAGCGCTCAAAGCCAGTGCTAAATATTTTGAGGATGAGTCCTTGCTAGCACTTTTTGAAAAGATTGAACAAGTTTTTCTACAAAATAATTATCCGAACACTTTAGAAAACTTTACTGTTATACGTGAAGACCTAGATAAAAACAAAGAAATTCAAGCTTCTATTATTCCGCTCCATACTATGTTTGACCAAATCACACCATTAACAGTTAGAAAGATAAATGACCTTATTGAAAGACACATACAGGATTTTGTTGAATTGATAGATTAGATTGCCCATACAGCATCCTTCTCCAAGGATGCTGTATTTTTAAATAAGCTGTATCGTTCTATCTGTATTAGTAGTATGAAGAGCTAACTCCCCTGCATCCATTTTGTAAACCTCATCGCAAAGTAATTCAACATCTTCAGGATTATGGCTCGCTAAAAGAATGGTTATTCCCTGCTTTTTAAAGTTAAGAATCATCTCGCGCATTTCCGATACACCTGATTCATCCAGCCCATTCATCGGTTCATCCAATAATAGTAATTTTGGTTTCTCCATAATCGCTTGTGCAATCCCTAATCTTTGCCGCATGCCCAAAGAATATTTACGAACTGGTCCTTTATCATTAAAATCGAGGCCAACCAATGTCATTACATTTTCAATATCCTTATCATTGATTTTGTTCTGTATCGAGGCGAGTATTTTCAAGTTTTGAAAACCTGAATAATGGGTCAGAAATCCTGGCGTATCTAACAGTGCACCAAAGGATTTCGGAAAATTACCTTTCCCGATAATGTCACCAAACACACTTACAATGCCACTACTCGGAACAAAAAGTCCTGCAATCGTCTTAAATAATAGACTTTTGCCTGAACCATTTCTACCGACAATCCCATAAATTCCTGGTTTATCAATGACTAATGTTATATTTTTCAGCAGCTCACGGCCCTTTATCTTTTTATACAAATTGTGTATTTCGAGTATTGTCATTTATACAACCCCCTTTTATGTCAAACACCAACTATTTTTTCTCGTAAATTAATAAAAAGCATCGAAAGCACGCAATAGGACAAAACGATACATAGCAGGATTATACTATTAGACCAAGCAAAGCTGACCTCCTGCATTTCTCTCAAGCCGAGCAAGAAATACGTTAACGGTAAAAACTTTAGTAAGGATGGAAACAAATAACCGATAGTAGCCGATGAAATCATACTAATAATAACGGTGAACATTGCGAAGACAGCATTATGGATAATAAACGAAAAAATAGTGTGGACAATAAGTAATAACAATAACGTCAAGATAAATAGCGTAAAATGATTCAATAGCAGTTGCCATCCATTTGTGTTTAGGAACAATGATAAGCCTATGTCGCTTTGAGTCTCTAATTGACTATTTAAAAAGAAAACAACTATTCCCGTAACCCCATAACCTAATCCAAGTGTTCCAACTAAACTAATGCAAATGGCAATAAACATACTGTGAAAGCAATGTCGATAACTTTTCATTCTTAGAATAAGGTATATTGGATGATCACGCATTTCACATAAAATAAACGAACTAAGAAATAAGAGGATAGGGATAAAAATCAATAACCAACGTAATAAGTCGAATTGGATATTTAAAGGCATATAGAACATAAAAACAATCTGATTTGCATAGCCAATTGGAAGTAAATCACCATATGAAGCATGAACAAGAATACTATTCAGTACAAAAACGCCAACGATACATAGAACATACGCAGGTTTAAAGAAAGAACGTAAATAGTAGAAAATTAATTTTTTTAGCATTATTTTCTCTCTCCAATATACATATCCTTATTATTGATACAGCAAAACCCAATTAAATATAGTAAGGAAATTAACACAATCCAATATAGTAGAATTGTATATGGATATTCGCTTATGTCAGAAACTGAGCTAGTGGTATATTGAAAAACATTGATATGGTCATAAAATAAATAGGAAGAAATAGGCGTTATTTTTGAAAGGAACACACCTATATTCAATATGTTGACTAGAAGAACAACTGTACAGGCTAATAAAATCCGTCCTGAAAACAAGTGGCTTATGTAAAAAAGCATTCCGAAAAAACATAAAAACAACCATAAAAGAACGACTGACATCGTAGTCAAGAAAATAGGCGTGTTATTTCTCAATAGCTCAGTATGATGTTTATAGTAATTAACACTATAATTACTCCATTGATTATTGAAATCTAATACAAATAGAGCTTCGAGTATCATTATTGCCACAAGCATTAAACAGAAATATGTAGCTGACTTTACCACTCGTAAAAGGTTTGCATAATACCATTGCCGTTTCGTATGAAATCGAATTAACAAATAGTTTTGCACATTCCCTAATGAAAATAACGATATAAGAATGATTAAAAATGCAGGCAAGATGGAATAAAAAAGTGGATGAAACTCCGTAAGATGAAGTAATAAATCAAAGATATTTCCTTCGACTAATTTTGTCGATAGCAACAGATTATAGAAATATAACATCAACATAATATAAACGAAAATGATACTTTTTTTTGATGAATATAGCTTTAATTGTTTTTTACTCTTTAAACCGCTCTTCAATCTTCGCTGCCCCTCCTATAAAAAATAGTGTCATCCCCACTACAACAAGCACAACGCCATATAGAAAAGTTTGGCCAATATTATATCGATCGATGACATCCACATCAAACAATGCCATCGCATTTAAAGCAGGGTGAATTTTCGCCAATACTGTCACTGAAACAATTAAATAAATAAACGGTATAAATATCGCAATATATTTATTTTGAATTACCCCCGATATTCCTAAACCAAGGGTTGCAAAAATCATCCCACAACAAAACATAATCCCAATCATCATAATTATCATCATGATTGAAGAACTTACACCGATACTTTGAAAAAAAAGCACCGGTTCCAATCTTTGCTCGGGTCTTAACATCGGTACATTTAATAGAAGTTTTAAAGCCATTAAAAAAGTAAAACCAATAATAGGGCCAATTGCAACGACTACACCACCTGCAAGTGCATTTACAGCTAAACGAATTGTCATATAGTAGCTTTTTTTCATACGGTATCGTATATAATGATGGAATCCTGTCTGAATATCTGTTCGATAAGAATTCGCGAACGGCATACATGCAATAATTGGAAAAGTAATGACAATATATGATGCAGTACCAGCGTTATAGCCCTGTAAAAAGGCGTATACAATTGAAATAACCCCACTATTAATCCATATTAATGCTTCCAGCATACCAATAAACACGAGTAGAATAGAGGAGGCTATTGTGATAAGTCCCATTTTGGATAATAATGCTCTTTTAAACTCTTGCTTAATATACATCAGCAACCCAAAACACCTCAACTTTCACCATTTTTAATCAATTGATTGAATGACCAAAAATTAAGTGTCTTTTATCAAATCGATTAATTAGGTGTCCACGTTCCTGCAGTATCAACTGATTCAAACGTTCCTATTGAAGTAGATATATTTAAATAAACATTTTCTCCTATTAATGAACTGGCATTTCCTAAGTAATCCATTAGCACGGTCGTACGCTCTGAGTACATTTCTTTTGTTGTTACATTCCTATTCCCCTTTTCTACCCATGACACTAATTTACCCCTCTGAACATACGACACTAAATTGTAAGCACTGCCCGTATTTTCTTTAACAGCATCATTAGTTTCTAAATCACTTATAATTTGAATTTTTCCTGAATATTCGTGATATGTTGGGGACGCCTTTGCAAATGAACCAAGCCCTATAGTTAACAAACTAACAGCTACAATACTGGCAAAAAGTTTAAATTTCTTCATTTTGCTCTCCTCCGAATTGTAATGTGTTTCTCACTATTTTCGATCATTCAATTATTATAATTTTAATATTTTTCAGTTTATTTTGTAAAGTATTTTTTGTTAAAATCTATATATTTAGTTTACATTTTAATAGTATACAAGGTAAAGTTACTATTTTCACTGTTGCATGTTATACAAAAAGACCAACTACTTTTTATTTATAAGTAGCTGGTCTTCTTCTAGATGTTCAATACTGTTTAGCGAGCTTACAACGAGCTTTACCACAGCCAATATCTAGCCCCTTGTGCGACAATGAATCTGTCTAACCATGTTTCAAAATTCATCTGCAATCTTTGAATTTCTCCTTCGTGAACAAAGAGGAGATAATCTTCTTCCCCATTAGCAACCTTTCGCGAATCAATGAACATCTAGTCACCATATCCTCTATGATTACCAATCATAAGCCAATTTCTATCATATGCACTTTGATAGTAGATATTTGTCTCATAGTCATTTATATAATTTTGCATCTCGCTTAAATTAAAAATTTCAAAGAAATCATAACCAAGACCTTCAACATTAAATAATTTCGCCCCATTACTTTGTTTTAAAAATAAGGATAATTCTTTTGGTAACACGTGATGGGTATTTAATGTGAATTGCTGTAGTTCATGGTTTGATATTGGACTATTCCACTCACATGTTACATTTAAAATTTCTCCATTTTCCCTTTGGATAGTAATGCTGTTCTCTTTATCTAGTCTTTTATTTAATGATGCTAAGACTAATTCAATAGACATACTAGCTTCACCTCATTTTCGATTCAGCAACATTTTCACATATGATAAAAATTCTTTTTTTATTATTGCTGTTTGGCGTTATAGAATGCCCAGTACTTATCGTTTTATCTCAAATTCCTGTGGTCCTGCATATGGTGGGGCGATGTTATATTCATAGAAAAAGATGACAGGGTTCCCTTGTTCGTTAATATAGAAGTTTTTAGATGTAAACTCGTCTATTCCCCCAGCTCCCTTTGAAGCGTAATATTCCTCATAATACCATAATAGATTTTCATCAGCCTTGGCACGCTCCTTCACTTGGCGTTCAATCTCAGGATCTACTATTTTCTTGTAATTGGGACCTAGTAAATCAACAAGTGTTAGTTCTTTTCCTGTTGTCAAATCAATATTATAAAAATATTTCGTGACAAACGTTAGTCCGTTCGTTGTTTCTGTTTCATTAATGATAAATGACAACGTCTGTTCATTTGAACTTTTCACTTCATAATCAAATTTGTATGTACTCGGCGTATATTCAATATCCTCTGCATACTCCCCATCCCCAAGGTAGTTTTCCTTGAATTCAGCTGAGTCTTGCTTTGCCTTCTCAGCAAGACTCTCAATTTTTTTCTTAATCATCGTATTAATCTGATTTTCTATCGATGGATTACGTATATCAGTAAATTGTGGAATTTTAATATGCGCATCAATATAATCGGTTTTCTCTATATATTCATCTATTGTAATTACTTTGGCTACTGCCCCTAGTACTGGAACTTTTGACACTGCCAGTGCAAATGTAGGGCTTAAGTTCACAAAAAACATAAATATAAGACATGCCGTTAAAGGAATTGCAATAGATTTCATTTTCATGATCGTTATTCTCTTCTTCGGAGCCATCTCATTTTCAGCCTTCGTTAATACTTTTTTTCGTATCAATTCCTTATTCGCTAAATTTTCTTCAATAACACGTTTTAATACTTTTCGTTCATGCTCTCTCATTTAGCTTCAACCGTCCTTCCCAAACTTTTTTCGTATTTCGTGAGTGGTGCGGTAAATATGGTTTTTTATCGTCGATTGGTTTAAATGCAGTAATTGAGCAATTTCAGGAATTGATAGTTCAGCATAATAAAATAAATAAAACACCTTTTGTACCTTTTGTGGTTTTGATTGCAAAAAGCGCCAAATAGCCGATAGCACTTCTTTATTTTCTAATGCAATTTCTATTTCATTCTCGTATAGTTCACTATTTATATCAGCCTGATTATATTCTTTATCTTCTTTATTTATATCAAACAACGGTATGAGGCTTTTTACTTTTTCCTTTAAAGAATAATGGTTGTAGATTTTCGATTTAGCGATGCGTATTACATAGGCCTCTGGATTTTTAATATAATCGTGTCCCTTGTTCTTTAGTATTTGATAAAGTGCTAAATATGTTTCTTGAATAATATCAGGAATAACATTCGTATGATTGCATTTACTAATGACATATATTAAACATTGATGATAAGTTTTATCATATATTTCGTTAAATTTTTCTTCGACTACTTGCGTATCCAAAGACTCACCTCCCTTTAATGATACGAGGGGATGCAATCTACGAATGATTGAACAAATATCCTAAATGTTTTAATTAGTTTTGTTTTTTGGCACAATCAATTGCCAAAATAGGGATCGACTTTTTCTTCTTGTAGTGTTAAAAGTTCCGATACTGTTACAAACTCATATCCTTCTTTTTTTAATGTTATTAATAACTCTGGTAAAGCTTCTGCTGTTGCAGTATGAATATCGTGCATTAATACGATAGATTTATTAGAGACATTACTTAAAATTTCTTCTTTTATCGTTGCTGGATTACGACTTTTCCAATCTAGTGAATCAACAGACCATAGAATGGTAGTATAATTATTTGCATTTGTATAGTTTAAAATATCTTGATTGTATACCCCATATGGAGGTCGAAACAAAGTTGCTGTTATACCTGTCGCCACTTCAATAATATTGTTTGTTTTATCGATTTCTTCTCTCATTTCTTTATGCGTCAATTTCTTTAAATTTGGATGACTAAATGTGTGATTTGCTATTTCATGACCTTCAGCAGCTACTTGTGCCGCAATATTTGGATACATTTCAACTCTGCTTCCCAGCATAAAGAAAGTTGCTTTTGCTTCATGTTGCTTTAAAGTTTGCAATACCCGTGGTGTTACTTTTGAGCTCGGTCCATCATCAAAGGTAAGCGCTATGTATTTTCCATCTGGACGCAATGCAGTTGTTTCTACTTCTTCTATTACGTCCACGTTAGCTTCATTTTCTTCTGCTATTTCTTCGGTTTCTACAAGCCTTGCCGCATTACTAACAAGATTTTCAGCTTGTCCATGGTCCTCTATTTTTCCACCTATTAAGTAATAACTAGCTCCTAGCATTATAGTAAAGAACACAATGACCGCCACAATTCTAGCCCATCTAATTCTTTTCCTACCTTTCATTCCAATACACCTTTCTTTTCTAAATTTAATCTTTATAAAATAGAAGAGAATAAGAGAGTTGAAAAAGTTTCAATGAATTTTTAAAAAATATATCTTTTTTGTAGCATATGTTATAGCATTTTTCTACCTAGCCAATCTATAAAAAAACAGGTCTCTCAAGAGTACCTGTCATTTGTTATTGCTTATATGATTAATCAACAGTTTTTCCACTTGTGATTTGAGAGCCTGATTAGCATAACGGAGTACTACATCATTACCTGCCGTCGCGACTTGCACGTCACTAAAATATTCATCTACAGGCTGCCATCCTACTACGCGTATGCGATGCTGTGCAAGCTGACGTTTGAGGTTAAAATATTCTTGACGTAGTTCCTTAAGCAATGAATCCATTAAAGGAAGGAAGACTATTTTCATTTTAAATTGTTCCGCTTTTTGATAATCAATTTGCAATGATTTCACAGCTAACTCCAACAATAAATATTTGTGTAATAATTGTCTTTCATCGGCTTTAATCATAATAATCAGCTTCCAATTGTGCTGATTGTATATGCTGTAATGGAATGCGTATAGTCCTTATCAGTGTTTCCAGTATAAGTTCATTTGTATTGAAATTAATTGATTTTATTAATCCATTCCATTGCGTAGTTTTACTGTCCGTCCATACTTCTAACTTAACGTCGCTTTGCTGATGATAGGCTTGATTTATTGTTTGTTGTAATTCTTCTAGCTCCCAATCCGTTAGCTCTCTTGGTGGCTCTATATATTCTGTTTGCTTACACACTCTCAGCAGCTCCAAATGTTCTGGCAACATCATCGATGCCCATTTAATACTCCCTCTATCCTTTATCATTTCATTCACTCCTATGCCAAATGACCACCAACTAAGCGATCTCGTTTAATAGCTGTACCAGCTCTTGTATAAGACACGGCTCTTAATATAGAGGTAGCTCCAAACCTATTGCGTATTGCATCCATTGTAGGCCCTATGATTTGTCGTTGGGGTTTGCGTTCATCAAATAAATCCAACTGAATGCTATGTTCTTTCTCTAGGTTGGATATTCGGACTGATAATTGTCGTGCTGGCTCTCCAGCAAAGTGCTCATCCAGTAATTCAATACAAGCTTTATACATCACAAGCGTTTCACTTGTTGGTACTGCAATGGTTTTAGATCGATGAAACCCTTTGGTCATGGCACTATGACTATATGAAAGACCTAAGCTAATTGTACGCCCAACAAACCCTGCATCACGTGCACGTTTCATTACGTCTTCACACATTTCTAAGAGCACTACAGAAATATCTTTACGTGTGTGATAATCTCTCATCAGCATTTGACCCTTACCAAAACTTAAAGCTCCGTTTGTTATTAACGGCTCCCCTAATTTGGATAGATCTATTCCCCATGCATGGTGATAGAGTTGATTGCCCATTACACCAAATCGCTCTTCTAATTCTTCTAAATCTGCATTAGCCAAACCACCAACTGTTTCTATTCCCATAGCATTTAGATTTGCTTCCATTCGTTTTCCTATGCCCCACATTTCGGATAAAGGTCGTACAGGCCATAATTTCTTCGGAATATCCTCATACGTCCATTTGGCAAAACCAGTTTTCTTGGCATCGAGGTCTAAAGCTAATTTGGCTATTAACATGTTTGGTCCCATTCCGACTGCACTTGGTACATTAAATTGGTCCAGAATAGCTCTTTGTATTTCCTTCGCCGTTTCCTCAGGCGAGCCCCACAGCTTTTCAGTACCAGTTAAGTCAACAAAGCTTTCGTCCACACTATACACATGTATAGCCTCAACTGGTACGTAATTAGAAATCAAATTGGTAATTGTCATCGACATTTGAATAAAAAAACTCATTTTAGGCTCAAACAATCTAATGTCAGGATGCTTCGGTATCTCATAACGACGACTTCCAGTTTTGATTTTAAATTTTTCTTTCATCAATGGTGATGCAGCAAGTACAACGCTGCCTGGTTGGTCAAAGTTTGCTACTACTGCAACTGGATTTTCAAGAATATTTAACCCGTGTAACATTGCTACACAGCTGGCATAAAAGCACTTCATATCAATACACATAATAGGTCTATTCGGCATACCTTCATAATTCATACAACTTCACGCCCCTTACGAACAATAGGAATAACGGCTAGAACATTACTGATTAAAAAAGTACGCCTTGCATGTCTTGTAAAACAAAATGCTTGAAATGAATCGCCAACAATTTTAATGACTTTTACACGCCTTTTTGTGACGGAACCATCTTTCGCTATATACATCATGTTCACTAATTGATTGCGTTGCATAGCTTTAATCAGTTGCTCTCTCATCTTCGTTTTCCTCCTCAGTGCCAGTCATTCAAAAAATTTTGCACCACTAGCAACATCTAATGGCACAATAATTTTCCCTTTCCCTATCTTATGTAAGAACACTTGTTTGTATACATATTAGAACAAATGTTTGTACCTTGGCAAGATTAAATTTTTGGAAACAAAAAAAGACCAGTTACTCAAATGAGTCCCTGACTTAACCTTAACTTGCAAATAATCGGAAAATAGCTATGCATCAATGCATGATGCAGATCGTTTGCCGCACATAATATTTCACTTCTAAGCTAGCTAATAAATCGTGCTCATCTCATGTTTGTATTATTCTCCACAACTCTCCTGCTTACTAATAGGAATGATTGAAAATTATTGAAATAAGTATAGAACATCTTATTAAAGTCTATTCTAAAAACTAAGCAATAAATGTGAGGAGCCTACGATTCAATATGAAATTTAAACTACCTTTCAGGAAAAAAAAGACTCATGTAGAAGTTCCTATGCCTAAAGAAAATCGTGAGAAAATTGCCCAATCAACAGATTACTTTATTCAGTCAATAAAAGGCGCTACAAATAATCCATCTGATTTAATTATTAAGTCTGTTCCTCCCAATATTAGTCTGATTTATATTGATAATTTAGTCGATAAGCAGACATTAAATAATGATATTATAGCTAATTTACAAGACAAACCAAATGAAACACCAGAAAACATAAAGGCTAATCTTTCGATACCTGAGCTTACTGTAATCAGCCATCTAGTGGAAGCAAAAGAAGCAATAGTAGATGGATCTGTTGTGATTCATGTAAATGGCTTCGCACAACTAATAATAGCCAATATTGCGAGCCGAGAATCTCGATCATTGTCTGCTCCTGAAAATGAATCACAAGTGATTGGAACACAGGTTGGATTTAACGAGAGTCTTCCTACAAATATTTCTTTAGTTCGTCGTTATATAGTCAATGCTGACCTATGTATTGAAGAAATAAAAGTAGGAAAACGTACAAATACTTCCGTCACGCTTTTATATATGAATGGTATTGCCTCCGATGAAATGGTAAATACGTTACGTCAAAGAGTTACAGAACTTAACATAGATGCATTACTCGATAGTGCGGTTCTAGCTGAAATGATTGACGATAACTCCATGTCCGTCTTTCCTCAAATGTTGCTAACTGAAAGGCCCGACAGGTTTTGCGATTGTCTATTAAATGGAAAACTGGGTATTATCGTGGATGGTAGTTCGATGGCTATTGTTTGCCCTCAATCTTTTACTGAATTTTTTCAGAGTCAGGAAGATCAAAACTTAAGATGGCAAATTGCTACCTTTGTTCGAATATTGCGCCTTACTGCATTCTTTATATCTGTTTATTTAACACCGATTTATGTTGCAGCGTTAACTTTTCATTATGAGGTTATTCCTCAAGCTTTCTTAATTCCACTAAGTGAGTCTAGAGCATTAGTGCCTTTCCCACCAATATTCGAAGCATTACTCCTAGAGTTTATTATTGAATTACTGAGAGAAGCTGGAGCAAGATTACCAACAAAAATCGGGCAAACTATCGGTATTGTAGGTGGTATCGTAATTGGAACCGCAGCAGTACAGGCAGGTATTACAAGTAATATATTACTTATTATTATTGCATTAAGCGCCTTGGCATCATTTACTTCACCAAGCTATATGATGGGTAATGCGATTAGGCTTATTCGGTTCCCAATTATTATACTTGCAGGATTTTGGGGTTTTTATGGCATCATGCTAGCCTTTTGTTTTATATTAATTCATCTAATACGTCAATCTAGTTTAGGTGCTCCGTATATGTCTCCACTTTATCCACCTAGAATGAGAGGCATGCTAGATAGCGTTATTAGAATGCCTAAGCCGTTAACGGCAAGAAGACCCGCCATGACAAGGCCAGCGGATGAGGAAAAATTTGCCCCTGAACCTGTAAAACCCGAAGAAAGCTGAAATGAAGGTGAAATGAATGAAAAATCCTACACAAATTGGCCCTCAAAACATGATAAATGCTTACTTGCTTTTTTTTGTCATTCACAGTGCACAAATAGGAGTCGGTATACAGGGATTTCAACGTTATATATATAAAGATGCGGGACATGATGCATGGATTTCAGTTCTATTGGCTGGCATAGCCTCACATATCGTTGCTTTTTGTATGATAAAAACATTAGAAATATACGGTTCAAATGATTTATATGGGATTCAACAAGATATCTTCGGCAAGTGGATAGGCAATTTTTTAAACGCCATTTATATAGCTTATTGCTTTGTAGCATTTTTGTCTGTGTTACGTAATTACATGGAAGTGATTCAAGCATGGATTTTTCCTAGTATCGGTGCATGGTTTCTATCAGCTACTTTACTAATAATCATTATCTATGCTTTCACGGGTGGACTTCGAGTAATTGTGGGTGTTTCTTTTTTTAGTATCGTACTCTCTTTATGGATTTTACCTATGTTACTATTTCCGATGAAGTTTTCAACAGCAGATAGTTTACTTCCTGTTTTAGAAACGAACTTTAGCTCAATATTAAAAGGTGCACAATCGATGACCTTTACAATTATCGGATTTGAAATACTTAATATAATTTACCCTTTCATAAAGGACAAAAAAAACGTCAGTAAGTATACACATTTAGGTTTGTTGGCTACAACCATCCTATACCTAGCAGTGATGTTAGTTTCCATTACTTACTACAGTGAAGGAAAACTACTAAAAACAATATGGGCAACACTGACATTATTTAGTTTTATCAGTTTTCCTTTTATGGAGCGATTTGAATTTGTAGCGGTTTGTTTTTGGATGTTAATTATTTTACCAAATCTTTGTCTCTATTTATGGGCTGCTTATCGAGGAACTCTACGACTAATAAATATAAGTAGCACGAAATTTGTATGGATTTTCTCTTTTCTTATTTTCACTGTCTCACTGCTGATTCAAACTCGTACCCAAATCGATACGATTAACACGTATTTTGGAAAAGTAGCTTTTTATATCATCTTTGTATATCCGATTATCTTGTTTTTCTTCGCGATACTTAAAAAAATTTTCAGATCAAAGAAGGAGCATAAAAATGAAAAAGCATAGACCAATTATTATCCTTCTTTTATTATTACTTTTTTTATGGGGCTGTGCAGAGACCAATATTTTAGATCAAGTCGGCTTAACGACTTTAGTTGGCTACGATGTAGGAAAAGAAGAGGAAATAGCTACAACAGCCGTTATTCGTGAAGTAAATCCAGAGTTTCAGAGTAATGTTGAAGTTCTTACAACAGAGGACGCAACGAGTAAAGGAAGTCGGATGAAGTCTAATCGAAAGCTGTCTAAAAAGATTATGGTCGGTCAAATGAGGGTCATATTGTTTGGCGAAGAATTGGCGAAAGATAAACTGCATTATTACATTAATACAAACCTTGAAAATGCAAGCGTAAGCAATAGTTTATATATGGCTGTCGTAGAAGGTAAAGCAGAATCATTACTTAAATACGAATATAAAAATATTGATGACATTGGTCAGCATATATATAAGCTTTTAGAACAAAACATTAAACAAGAGTATACAATTTCTCCAACACTTCATGAAATTGCTCACGATTATTATACGACGGGTAAAGATATAGCCATGCCTATAATAAAAAGAGATGAAGAACTTGTTGAATTAAGTGGAGTAGCCCTTTTTAAAGATGACAAAATGGTCAGTACACTCCCAGCGAAAGATAGTTTTTACATCAAAGTTGTTAGAGATACATTTAAGGTAGGCATATTTGAAACAACATTAGAAGAAGATGATCTCCCCCCATCATTACTGAAGAGCAAAGAAAAAGTCCCTATAGCTTTTGATGCCATTCAATCAAAAAGAAACATTCAGTTAGTAGATTCTTCTAAAACAGAATTTGACCTAAACATTAAAATGAAAGCACGCGTATTAGAAATACACCAAGATATAAATTTAGGCAACCCTAAAAAGGTAGCAGAACTTGAAAAGGCAATTAGTAAAAAACTAACAAAGGATATATCGAGAGTGATTGCACAAAGTCAGGAGGTCCAATCCGATATCTTTGGATTTGGAGAGAAATATAGAAGCACAGTGCGAAACTCGAATTTGACAAAAGAAAAATGGCATGAGATTTATAAAGACATCAAAGTGAATGTGAATGTCGACTTTGTTATCGTAAGGAATGGCGTTTTCGAATAAATGACTAAGATTCTTTAAAAGTTAAAGTCAATTATTTTAAATCGCTGTTTACTTGTTGGCCAGTCATAACGGACAAAAAATTGTGAAAAAACTTTTCATAATTTATATCGAATGCAATCCGATGCTTTTTTTGCCCAGCATTTAGGTTTTCATTTGGTAGGGTCTCTGCAATACTTTGTCCTCTTGCAGGACCGTCCAGTTTGTCGATGACGGTTACAGGATATGACTCATATGTGAACATGTCAGGGTTCATAACAGCCATAAGGGTTAGTGCATCGTGAAGAGGACTCCCTAGAAGTGAGGGGTCCCTTTCTTTATAAAAACGCGTATAATACTCCATTAATGGTTTGAAAATCTTCGCCTTCCCAAAGTGATCGATATAGTCCACCATGCCAGGTGTAACAATAGCTTTTTGTGTTGCATTTAAAGGAATGATTGTCACATTTTTAGCATAGTTGAGTACAATATTTACCGCGAAAGGATCTCCGTGAAAGTTCGCCTCAGCGATGGACGTTACATTTCCTGGAACCCCAAAAGCGCCACCCATAATATAAATTTCCTTTACATTTCTCATTAAATCTTTGTAGAAGATAAACATTGTAGCTAATGAGGTAAGCCGACCGATATTTACGATAATCAGCTCATCCTTATATTTTTTTATGATATTTACGATTTCTAAAAAGTTTTCCGTTTTAAAATCGTAGTCTTCATTTAGTATAATTGGTCCAAGACCATGTTCTCCATGAATTTCTGGAAAGTATGTTGGCTGTTCCCCAGTTAAAGGTACTTCTGCCCCTAAAATAACAGGGATTTCCTTAGGGAAATTAAACAATTTCATCAAATACAAAATATTGGAAACTGCAACTTCTCTAGATACGTTTCCGTAATCTGCAATTAATCCAACAATTTCTATTTCTTGATGTAATCTAGCGTAGATTAATGCAGCTGTATCATCAATGCCAATATCTCCGAATAAAAGCACTTTTTTCACGAAAGAGCCCCCTTTTATTTCCACGAAAGCTACCCTTATAGAAGCATACATAGTATATGAACAAAAGAAGTGATTCGTTATTAATAAGGATTTTCCAAACGTTTTGAAATCTAAAAACTATCCAAAATTCGAACAGTTTCAGAATGGTTTAAAAAACAAGAAGGAAGACTATGTCCAATAACCATTACACAAAGTAAAGACATACCTTTTACTCATCCTGAAAACAAAAATGCCCGCTATTAAATAGCGAGCATAAATGTCAATTGATATTGAGTGCCAGGCACTTAAGTGTATTATTTGCTTCTCACAAACAATAGTTTGTACCATTGATTAACTAAAAACGGCAAGAACGATAAGCTATAAATAAAACCTAATTGTGCGCCAGTTAATGGGGCAACTTCAAATATATTCGTAAACGATGGTACAAATAATACAACATGTAAAGCAACAAAGCCGATTAAAAATGCTAACCAAGTATATTTATTCGAAAACACACCGATAGCAAAGATGGACTGTTTGGAACGGGAGTTAAAGCCATGAATGAGTCTTGATAAACATAGCGTTGTAAATGCCATTGTACTTGCTGTTAAAGTATCTCCTGTTGACAACCCTATTTCGAAAGCAACCGCCGTAGAAATAGCAATTAATAATCCTTCAAGTATCACTTGGGTTGTAAATATTCTATTTAGTAATGGTGTGTGAATATTTCTTGGCTTGTCCTTCATTGTATTTTTATTATTTGGTTCCAGCCCTATGGCAATTGCTGGCAAACTATCAGTAAGCAAGTTAATAAATAATAGATGGACAGGCGCAAATGGAACTGGTAAACCTAAAACAGTTGCATATAAAACTACAAAGATCGCCCCTGCATTGCCTGAAAGCAAAAATAAAATGGCATTTTTAATATTTGTATAAATACTTCTTCCATTTGATATTGCTTTGACAATCGTTGAAAAATTATCATCCGTTAAAATCATAGAAGAAGCATCTTTTGCCACCTCGGTACCAGTTATCCCCATCGCTACACCAATATCAGCTTGCTTTAAGGCTGGTCCATCATTAACACCATCTCCCGTCATAGCAACGACGTTTCCTTTTTCCTGCCAAGCTTTTACAATACGTATTTTTTGCTCAGGTGTTACGCGAGCATACACTGAGTAATCTTGCACTTTATCTTGCAGTTCTCGATCAGTTAATTTTTCAATTTCAGCTCCTTCAATCGCTTCTGTTGGATCCTGTAAAATACCAATTTGCTTAGCAATTGCAGTAGCTGTTATTTTATGGTCACCTGTAATCATTACAGGTTTAATACCTGCATTAATACAGCTTTCGACTGCCGCCTTTGATTCTTTTCTCGGAGGGTCCATCATTGCGATTAATCCGACAAAGATTAAATCTCTTTCGTCTACAACAGAGATTGCCCGTGGTTCATATACCGCCTTGTAGGCAATAGCCAATACTCTTAAACCATTCATCGAAAAGTCTCGGTTAACTTCTTCGATTCTTTTCTTATGCTCATGAGTAATAGTTAATAAACCATCAGAAGTATGAATTTTCGTGATTTTCGAAAGTAAAACATCTAATGCTCCTTTTGTAATCATAATATTTTGCTGATTTATACGATTCACCGTACTCATAAGCTTTCTATCAGAATCAAAAGGAAGCTCTGCCACCCTTGGACAATTTTCTCTGACGAGTAATTCATCAAAGTCATATTGCTTTCCTAATTTCACAAGTGCAATTTCAGTAGGATCACCGATTTCTTTATGATCTCTTTCTAGCGCATCATTACATAATATTGCCTTCCAAATAAGATCTTTTTCGATTGTGTTTCTCATATTAAGTTGATCATGCGGAATAACTTTTTGATCAACATATAAATGCTGCACAACCATTTTATTTTCAGTTAAAGTTCCAGTCTTATCAGAACATATAACAGAGACACTCCCTAAACTTTCAACAGCAAAGAGTTTTCGTATAATAGCATTTTCCTTTGCCATTTTTTGAGTCCCAAAAGCCAATACAATGGTCACTATTGAGCTTAACGCCTCAGGTATAGCAGCAACTGCCAATGAAACAGCGAACATGAAGGATTCTACCAACTCACGCCCTCGTACAAGGTCAATTGTGAAAATAACTACACAGATCATCGTAATTCCTAAAGCTAATTTTTCCCCAAACTGATCTAGACTAACTTGTAGAGGTGTCTTCTTTTCTTTCGCAGTATCTAGCAAATTGGCTATTTTACCAATTTCCGTTTCCATTCCAATAGCAGTAACAATCACAATACCCCGACCATTCGTAACAAAGCTCCCCGTAAAAACCATATTCTTCTTATCAGCAATCGTTACATCTTCCTTGATGGGGTCCGCAAATTTTGCAACGGCTAAAGATTCACCAGTAAGGGAACTTTCATTTATATGAAGATTATGGCTCTCTACTAATCTTCCATCAGCATTTATATAGTCACCCGCCTCTAAATACAGCAGATCTCCTACTACTATATCTTTAGACGGAATCTCGATAATCTGATTGTTTCGCATCACTTTCGCAATTGGCGAGGACAAAGCTTTCAAATTGCCTAAAGATTTTTCCGCCTTTACATGCTGTACAGTACCGAGAATCGCATTTAAAATAATGACAATTAAAATGACAATTGTGCTTTCTACTTCACCTAATAGAAATGAAATAATAGCAGCTATCATTAAAATGATAACTAATAAATCCTTAAACTGTCCGAAAAAAACGGCAAGTGTACTTATCTTTTTACCTTCCTCTAATACATTAAAACCATACACTTCTTGCCTTTTTTGAACGTCAGAATCACTCAATCCTTTATTGGTCACGCTCAATTTATTCATGACTTCTGCGGACGACTGCTGATGATATTGTGTCATTTCATTTAGTTCTCCTTCCAGTGTAATTTTATTAGACTATCATACTCATGACGAAAAACGATTGCTGCTATTTTACAAACAATAGCGTCTCGCAAAACTCAAATAGACTTTTATAACTTATGTGTCATTCATCGTAGAGTTGACTATTTCAATAGAAGGAAAATGTCTATTGAATAGTCTTTTAGCTACCAAATTTCAATTTCCATCCTATCTACTCCATCTCCAAATATTCGAACTATAACAATCTATTCCTTGTCCTAATCCAGTATGATAATAATTAATATAGAGATTTAATTATTTGTACTATTGTTGATGTAAACTCACAGAATTTACCAACCTCATGGAAATGAAAGCCCCCTCGACTATTAGCATCAAGGGGGTTAAATTAACTTAGCAAACGCTATATTCAATAATATACAGAGTGCCAATAAAAAGAAGTTTCCCATTAAGATAAATAGTGACTGGCACTTTCTTTTATTGATTTCAAAAGATTTATAATACATAAACACAACTATAACTTTTTATTTTGTGGTATACTACTTTGAGTAGCACCATCAAAGGGCACAACCAATTCTGAGCTGTAGCGTATTTCATACGCTGCAGCTTTTTTATTGTTTTCAATAAAAAGGATATACTCCAGCCGCATTTTACAATATAATGTATGAACTAGAAAATATTAATAAATACATATGTAAATAGCTTTTCAAAATTATTAAAATGACTAAGGAGCGAAAACAAATAAGATGAATGTAGAAAAAGTCTTTGAAACCTTCCCGCTATTAAGTTCTGGCAACCTACAATTTAAAAAAATTGAAGAAAGCCACTTAGATATGTTATTTGCCATCTATGATAATGAGAAAGTATTTGAGTACTGTGGTATTATTCCGAAGCACAATATCCAGACGGTCCAAAAAATGATTAGTCATTTTGAACGTGATTTCACGAAAAGAAGCCGAGTGAAATGGGGTATTTTTTTAAAAAATCAGCCAGACACATTAGTCGGCATAATAGAAGCAATGGATTTTAATCAAAAAGTGAACATGGTAACAATTGGTTACTATTTAGCTGAGGACTATTGGAATAAGGGCATCGCTACTGAATCTGTGCAAACAATACTCAAATTTCTATTTGACGAAGCTGACATCAATAGAATTCAAGCAGAGGTTATGCCGATGAATGATGCTTCAAAAAAAGTGCTGTTAAAAAGTGGCTTTGTAAAAGAAGGATTATTAAGACAAGCTTCATTCTGGTCTGGCAAAGGCGTTATTGATTTAGAAATTTACAGCATCCTGCAAGAAGATTACAATAAATAAATTAAAAAGAACTTGAATTGGAAAGCACGTTTAGTATCATTAGCTCAACTTTACGTTATCTTTTCCTAATCAATAAAAGCACGCTAAACAGGACTATCTGTTTAGCGTGCTTTCACTTGTTTATCTTTATGAATGTTTGTTTCATTAAACAGCGTCATAAACCGAAACTACAATCATGTATTAGACTTTATTTCTTGCCATTTCCAAAATGCTTCATATAGCATATCGTGTAGAAATTCCTCATGCTCTCGTTCCTCATCTAGACCTCTCCGTTCTAGTTTTAGCCCTAACCACACCGTATCATCATTTCTAAATTTAGGATCACCAACACTATCTATAATACAGAAAAAGTGAAAAAAGGTTGAAAGCATCCGATCGCGAACAATCTTTTCAATGCCACATATACTATGAAAATCAAATTCATTTGCTTTTAACGCTTTAACTTCTTCATCAGTTAATTTTAACTCTTCCTCTACGCCTATTATCGCGTTTTCTGGATTACTTAGGCTATCACCCAATTTAGAGTATTCTTTAATTAATTCATGAACCTCCATTAGTAAACTCATTTGACTATCCATCTATATCACCACTTTTAAGTTAATTTCGAAAAAACCCTCAACTATCATTGCTGAGCCATTCCCTTAGTGGCAGCTTATTTATTTACTCCATACAGTTTAAAAAGTTCGCCTGATTCATATTGTTCAAGAACTATGCTTGCATGAAAACTGGTCATATTCTGTCCCATTCCTGCAATCTTTTCAAGCATTTTTAAAGCATCCGCTCTGCGATAGTCCACTACAATTGCATAAATACTGCAAACATATAAAACAAAAGTATTTTCATGTAGAAACAACTCATCTAACACTGCTGTAGCAAGTTCGGATGATTGCTTTAGTTGATCCAAAATAACTAGCAATGCCCTATTGGATTTATTTCCTCTTTTATAATCTCCAGTCATCTGCGTTTCTTCTGCTATCAAGCAATGATTGATAAACTCATCAACTAATATTTTCATATATAAACACCTACTATATATTAGTTTAGCAAGCCTAACTTTGTATTAAATATGCTTACCGACATTTACGAAAGCTGCTCTTTTCTATTGTATAAAAGCAGATATACTAATTAGTTTGCATTCTATTTTTAAAATTTTCTTTTAATATCTGATGCATGTAAATCAATCTTTTCTTTATCTTTCAAAGCGTTTCTATACGCTAAAAATCCCAATATTAGCATTGTTATATTTAGAGGAGCAAATAAGAGAAAAAACACCTCTTTACTTACTTTATTAGTAAAGAATAAAATTAGTACAAGGATTGCGATTGCAGTAATATAGCTTACATATTTATTATATTTGCAAGACATACGATGCACCCTTTCTAGCTGTAAATTATTTAATATTTCAGTTAATTTAATCTAGTATATAAATAATAACACACTTAGGAGTTGCATGAGATGAAATTAACACAAAAAATAACTAGTTTATTTGCCGCTTTTCTTTTATTGAGTGCAACTTTAAGTAGTGCTACATGCAGATTCACTATTTCCCTCAGCGGCTATTAAGACAGAAGAAATTACTGGTACTAATGATTTAATTACAACAAACGAAAATGGTGTTGCAGAAAATGATTTTAATATTATTAATCTACCGAGTGAGTTTGATGATGGAATTCTTCTGAAAAGTAAGGGGACTGGAGAAGATTTAAAAATTGGTGTACCGAATAATGTTTTAAAATGACTTGAAGAAGAGTAGACAAAATCGTCTGCTCTTTTTTTGTTGTGCTGTGGATGCTCGTAGGAGGCAGGCGAGAATGACAATAAATAAATTGTTATGGGCGTACTGATTAGGTTTTTCAATGAGAATCTGATTTTTTTAAAAAAATCGGCATTACTTCTTTCTGTTATGAAAGACGCAAAAAAGAACACACATTCCACCTCTTTAATTCCTTTATCGTGAATATTTTGTTTTACATAATGGACATGATGCGAGAGGATAACTTAAAAATATAAAAATTAGTGTCGGATAATCTGTTGATATTTTCTAACAATTACATACGCAACCAACAAAAAAAGATTGTAGATGCACCCGAAAATTAGGAGCATCTACAATCAAACAGCCTCTATCAACCTACTTTTACTTAATACTTTTAGCAGCTTGCTGAATAAGTGCAGCTACCATCGTATCCATTTGTGCAAAACGATCATCCTTCGTTTGCCCGTTTACAAAGCGGTAATAAATCTGTTGGCAAATCACCGCTAATTTAAAATAAGCAAATGTTATATAATAATGGATTGCTGAGACATCACGACCACTTTTCTCTGCATAGCGCGCGATGAATTCTTCTCTTGTATAAAAGCCAGGTAAAATCGTAATCGGTGGCTCCCCTAGCGCATACAACAACATTTTTGGATCATCTGCATGCATCCAGTAGCTCATCGCAACACCAAGATCTGCTAAAGGATCCCCTACTGTTGTCATTTCCCAATCAAAAAGCCCAATCATTTGTGAAAAATCTTGTGAAAACATCGCATTATTGAATTTATAATCATAATGAATAATTGTCGCTTCATCATTCGTCGGTATATTGGCCTTTAACCAAGCCGTTAGCTCCGCTACCTCTGAAAGCTCAGCTGTTTTAGCTTTATCGTATCGATCAATCCAGCTATGCACCTGGCGTTCCATAAACCCATCAGGCTTGACCATGTCTATTAAGGGCGTTTCTTTATACGGTATGGCATGGAGAGCTACTAATGATTCCACCATCATTTCAGACAACTGACGGGCTAGTTGTACTGTCGTTTCTGTACTAGGTGGAAAATGCGTATCCAATACAACTCCCTTTTTTCGTTCCATTAAGAAAAAATCACTGCCGATAATGCTATCATCATCGACATAAACATACGGTTTTGGCACAACGGCTAAAAACGGATGGAGCGCAGATAAAATTGTAAATTCACGCTTCATATCATGCGCCTTTTTTGCAACTGGCCCAAGAGGTGGTCTGCGAAGTACGACTTCAAAATCCGCAATTTTCAAACAGTAAGTTAAATTCGAATGGCCAGCACTAAATTGAGAAATTTCTAGTTTCCCCTCTGGTAGCTCTGGGAATTGTCGCTTTAAAAAAGCATGTAGTTGCTCTGCATCGATCCGTTCACTTCTTCTTACTTGCATCGTATCCATAGGTACCCCCCTTAAATAATTGCACTCATTCCGCCATCTACGACAATAACCTCACCTGTAACATAATCCGAAGCTGCAGCTGCTAAAAATAATGCAACTCCCTTCAAATCATTTTCAGAACCTAAGCGCTTTAACGGTGTAGCGCCCATTAAATAATCCTGTCCTCGTTCAATTAAGACATTCGACATTTTTGTTGGGAAAAACCCAGGGGCAATAGCATTAACGTTTACTCCAGCAGGACCCCATTTCACCGCTAAATCTTTCGTTAACGTAATCACTGCACCTTTACTTGCGTTATAGCCGATCGTATCCATAAAATCAGGTAGTGTCCCACCAAGTCCCGCGATTGAGGCAATATTAATAATTTTCCCAGCGTTTTGTTCAAGCATCACTTTGCCAACTGCCTGTGTCATTAAAAATGTGCCATTGACGTTTACATCAAATACCTTTTGCCAAGCTTCGTAAGGCATGTCAACAGCAGGCGTACCCCATGAGGCGCCACTATTATTTACTAAAATATCAATCTTGCCGAACGTTTCCAACGTTTTCGTTACGACATTCGTAATCTCTTCTGGTTTTGTCACATCACAGGCAAGCGCAAGTGTCTGGACACCCAATTTCGCAAGCTGTGCAGCCACTTCCTCACAAGCCTCCACTTTTCGTGAGCAAAGCACAACATTTGCACCAGCCTCAGCAAAGCCTTGGGCAATTTGTGCACCGAGTCCACGACCACCACCAGTAACAATAGCGGTTTTCCCTTTTAAGCAAAATAAATCAAGGACACTCATTTAATCAGCTCCTTTTGCTTATTGGCATGTTTTTTCAGTTCCAACTTCGCTACAGTATTGCGATGTACCTCATCTGGTCCGTCTGCTAAACGCAAAGTTCGTGAATTGGCCCATTGTGCAGCTAATGTTGTATCGGGTCCCACTCCAGCAGCGCCAAATGCTTGAATGGCACGATCGATAACACGCAATGCCATATTCGGTGCAACAACCTTAATCATTGCAATTTCAGCCTTCGCCTCTTTATTGCCCACAGTGTCCATCATATAAGCAGCCTTTAATGTAAGCAGTCTTGCCTGTTCAATATCAATGCGTGACTCGGCTATCCGTTCACGCATAACTCCTTGGTCTGCTAATGGTCGATGGAAAGCATGACGCTCCTGTAAACGGATACACATTTCCTCTAAAGCACGTTCGGCTGCTCCAATTAGGCGCATGCAATGATGAATCCGTCCTGGACCTAAACGACCTTGTGCAATCGCAAAGCCTTTGCCTTCACCCCACAAAATATTTTTCACAGGTACTCGCACATTTGTAAACGTAACCTCACCATGTCCTTCTGGTGCATGATCATAGCCAAAGGCAGTTAACATACGCTCTATTTTAACGCCAGGTGTATCCATCGGTACTAAAATCATCGATTGCTGTTCATGTACAGGTGCCGTAGAATCCTTATGTTTTCCCATAAAAATAGCGACTTTACATCGTGGATCTCCAGCACCCGTTGTCCACCACTTATGACCATTTAAAACGTAATAATCGCCATCACGTTCAATACTCGCCTCAATGTTTGTGGCATCACTTGAAGCTACTGCTGGCTCTGTCATGGCAAAGCAAGACCGAATCTCCCCACGTAATAGCGGTTCTAGCCACTCTTTTTTCTGCTGTTCAGAGCCGTAGCGTACAAGTACCTCCATATTCCCCGTATCAGGTGCATTGCAGTTAAAGACTTCAGGTGCTATTAATGAACGCCCCATAATTTCACACAAAGGAGCATATTCTAAATTCGATAAACCTGCGCCATACTTGCTATCAGGTAAAAAAAGATTCCATAGCCCCGCTTCCTGTGCTTTACGCTTTAATTCTTCCATAATAGGAGGAATCGCTCCCCAACGATCCTCCATTGCCTCCACCTGTGCCACATATACTGCCTCATTTGGATAAATATAGTGCTCCATAAAATTCGTCAGTTTTTCTTGCAGTTCTACTACTTTTTCACTATAAGAAAAATTCATATGAACGCCCCCTTTGATTGACAACGCGAATGGAAAATGAATGATTGTTCATTCTTATTCTTACATTAAATGTTACCGCTATATGCCATGTAAATCAATCATCAATTCCATAAAAAATAGAATAAACGAGATAATACATTCACAAAACAGCTAAAACAAGATCCACTTTTTCCTTTATTCTATAAAACCTATTCAAGGTATTAACTATTCCAGAAAAATATAATTATTATTTTTCGCTGTCAAAATATTGTATAACACCATCAATAAATTGGCGGATTGCAGAGGGAAGATGCCGATTTTTCAAATACACTAAATAAACATGTCGCTGTAAATTCGGGCAATCAATTTCTTTCTGAACAATTGTTTTTGCAGTTGGTCCCTGTAAATAATTTTCTGGCAAAATCGTAATTCCTAAATTTTCACGAACGAGTGATACAGCGGTTTCAAAACGCTCAATTTCAAATTGTACATTAATCTCTTGATTTGCATTTTCAAATGCTTTCAAAATATCTTGGCGTGTTTGAAAACCGTCTGTACTAATGATGAAAGGTTCGTTACCTAAATCCGCAATAGATAAAACATCTTTTGCCGCTAACGGATGGTTTAAAGGCAACACTGCTACAAGTCTTTCCTCATACAAACACTTCACTTCGAGCTCTTCATCATCTATCAACTGATTTGTAATAATAACATGTGTTTTATAACCTTTTAGTGATTTTTTAACACGTTTGCTGCCTAAAATATCTACTAAATGGAACTTCATCTGTGGATAGACCTTTTTATATTCAACAATCGCTTTTGGTAACCAATGCTTAATTGATTCCATCACACCTATAGTCAAATCACTTGTACCATGTACAATGACCTCGTCCATTTCAATTTTTAGCACTTCCATATTTTTTAATATAACTTTTGCCCTTTCATATAGAAGCTCACCCGCTTCAGTTAAGTGCAAATTTCTTGTATTTCTTTCAAGCAAAGCAGAACCCACTTCTTGTTCTAATTTTTTAATTGCATTACTTAAAGAAGGCTGAGAAATATGCAATTTTTCGGCTGCTTTCGAGTAATTCATGTGCTCTATTACTGCGATAAAATATTGTAATTGTTTTAAATCCAAAACAACATACCTCCCTATTTATAGTTTAAAACTATAGATTAATAATAATTATATATTAGTAAATATAATTATGTGAATATATAATAAATTAACACTACATGAATAATGTTAATGGAGTTGATAAAGAGATGTATACAATGACAGATCAAAAACAATGGAAAGGTCGAATAGATTCAACTACAAATACTAGCAGTTTCCGTTTACATCAAAAAGTAAAAAGAATAGCTATTAATGATGTAAGCGCTTCAGAACAGAAAAATGCTGGTATTGTAGGTTTTATATGTGATGAAGGAGTACGCCGAAATCAAGGGCGTGTTGGTGCTGCCAATGGTCCAAATGCGTTGCGCGAAGCGTTAGCAAGCTTACCGTGGACATTTGAAGACCAACAGGAAATTATCGATGTAGGTAACATTCTTTGCCTAAATCATGCGTTAGAGGATGCGCAACGTGAGCTTGGTGAAATCGTCCGTGGCTTACGAGCAAAAAACATGAAGTGTATTATTCTTGGTGGCGGTCATGAAACATTATATGGACATTATTTAGGTATTCGTACAGCATTACCAAAAGATGCTAGCATTGGAATTATTAATATTGATGCGCATTTTGATTTACGCCCATATGATGAACAGCCTTCATCAGGTACAATGTTCCGCCAGATTTTAGAACAAGATCCACATGCGGATTATTTTGTACTTGGTATTCAGCGTTACGGAAATACAAAAGAGCTTTTTGATAAAGCACATGAGCTACAGGTGAAATATGTATTAGAAGAACAAATGACAGCAGAAAATCACACGAATATCATGAATGATTTACAGCACTTTATGGATAATCATGATACGATTTTACTTACTTTATGTATGGACGTCGTCAACACTGCATTTGCACCTGGCGTAAGTGCGCCATCACCTTTTGGACTAGATACAAAAACTGTTCGCTCTTTAATTCAAAAAGTAGCATCACATCCACACACACATTCGTTTGATATATGTGAAGTGAATCCGTTACTGGATGAAAATGGTCAAACAGTCAAATTGGGTGCTTACTTTGTCTACGATGCACTCAATCACTTAATTAGGGGGAACGGTTCATGATCGAAATTAATCAAATCACTACTATATTTCTCGCAGTCGCTCTATTCGCATTCGGGAGCTTTCTTATTAATAAAGTAAACTTTTTAAAGCGTTTCTGTATTCCAGCACCAGTTGTTGGTGGCTTACTGTTCGCAGCCTTAGCAACCATTTTAAAAACAACTGGCATTCTAGAAATATCTCTTGATACTTCATTACAAAGCTTATTTATGATTACGTTTTTCACAACTATTGGATTAGGCGCTAGCTTTAAACTTGTAAAGCTTGGCGGTAAACTACTTGTCATTTATTGGTTAGCTTGTGGATTCCTTGCATTAATGCAAAACGTCATTGGTGTATCACTCGCTTCACTTATGGGCATTCATCCACTAATCGGTATGATGGCTGGTGCTGTTTCCATGGAAGGTGGTCACGGCGCAGCTGCTGCATTTGGACAAACTTTAGAAGATTTAGGTATTTCATCTGCTATGACAATCGGTGCTGCTGCTGCAACATGTGGCTTAGTAGCTGGTGGACTAATCGGTGGACCGATTGTAAAATATTTAGTTGGCAAATACAATTTAACACCAGATGAACAAGAAACTGAAGCAATTGAATATGAAAATAAAAATGAACAAATTACATCTGATTCATTCTTTACACAGGTAGTTATTATTACATTTTGTATGGCATTAGGAACGTATGTTGGAACTTTATTCTCTGAAGCTACAGGTTTCGTTCTTCCAGGCTACGTCGGTGCAATGTTTGTCGCTGTATTCGTTCGTAACATTTTAGATAAAGTAAAACCAAATGCGATTAACATGAAAAGTATTTCTTTAATCGGTGACGTAACACTTGGTGTCTTCCTGTCAATGGCATTAATGAGCATTAAATTATGGGAAATTGCCGACTTAGCATTACCACTATTTTTAATCGTGTTTGTACAAGTACTATTCATTGTTCTATTCTGTATATTTGTATTATTTAAATTACTCGGTAAAAATTATGATGCTGCCGTTATGGTTGCAGGTTTCGCAGGACATGGTTTAGGTGCAACACCAAATGCGATGGCGAATATGTCTGCCGTAGTTCAACGTTTTGGTCCTTCTACAAAAGCTTTCCTAGTTGTACCAATCGTAGGCGCATTTTTAATCGACGTTTTTGGTATCCCTATTATTATTACAACAATTAACTTATTTAAATAACATTTAAAAAGCCGTGCACAGTCTTAGTATGACAGTTGCACGGCTTCTTCTATTATTATAGTAAGATGATACGAGATTGAATTAATGTAATATGTCGCTAACGGTTACGCATTCATAACCTTGTTTCTGTAAATAAAGAATGACATTTTCTAACCCATTTGCTGTCGTCTGATGAATATCATGCATTAAAATAATGCTTCCATCTTTCACAGATGCTTTAACATATGTTAGAATTTTGTCGGCATTGCGATGCTTCCAGTCAAGTGTATCTATAGACCATAAAATAGATGGCACCGTTATGACAGATCGAACTTGGTCATTTGTAGCGCCATAAGGTGGTCGGAACACAGTTGGATATTGACCAATCGCATCATAAATAGCATTGCTTGTTCGATCAACTTCTTGTTTAACACTTGCTTTCGATAAGCTAGTTAGCTTTGGATGATTCCATGTATGGTTACCAATTTCATGACCTTCTTTAAATACTTGCTCTACAATTTTAGCATTGCTTGAAGCATTTTTTCCAACCATAAAAAATGTCGCCTTCACATTGTGCTTTTTCAAAATCGCTAATATTTGCGGTGTTACTTTGGCATCAGGACCATCATCGAATGTTAAAGCGACTCGTTTTTTAGCCCCTTTCGCTACAGCAACTCCTTTATTATAAACTTTATTATCAACGATTGTTAAATCCGTTAGCTCAGAAGCCTTTATGTAACCTTTTTGTTCACCTGCTTCAACATATGCCCAACCTGCCACAATTGTATATTGCTGAACAATCGTTTTGTTCGCAAGCGTACCTAGCACTTCACCGCTTGGACTCGCTGTTAAATGAATCATAGCCCCGTTAGGAGCATCTACCTGCTTTTTGATCGCTGTCGGCTTTTTAAGCGTATTTGTCGCTGCATAGCCATATTGATGTCCGTATTGAACATACGACCAACCTCCAGGCGCTGTACCATACACAAAGAGCATACTATTTTCATATAGTTGTCCAGCCTTTTGTGCATTTGGACTTGGATATGTAAATAAATTGGTGCCGCCTTTTTTTGCGACTAATGCTTTTTCAGGTGTAACTACGGTTAAAGCTGTTGCTTCTACATATCCCTCTAGCTGGGACATTTGGATATGGACCCACTCTTCATTCAAAGGTGTGGCTAACACAAAACTGCCATTTGTTACATGACCACTCACATTACTTTCAGTTGAAGCATCTACATAGACCATTGCATCCTTTGTAACTTGCAGGATGGTGGCCACATTTTCTGTCTTTGCAGAAGCATGCCCTACCATCACAATGCTACAAAAAAATGCCCAAATCAAAGCAAAGGGTACTAATTTTTTCATTATTCTACACCGCCTTTTACAATCTCTGATGTCATCTCCCGTGTAAAATATGCTAAAAACATAGGATTTGATTTTAATTATAGATGAAGATTTCTCTCCAGAAAATAGTAATAATCAACCAGATTTGCTAATTGTAAATTTAGCTAACAATGCTTTTTGATAATCTGAATCAACAGCATACTGCTGAATTGTTTGCTCATGTGCTTGCAAAAATGCCTTTACCTTTGTTTTATCAAAAAATTCATTGCCTTTAGGTATTGTAGAAAATAGATTTTCCATCTCATCTATTAAGACATCTCTAGAAATTTCATACCCTTCTCCATCCACTTCAAAACCATACCCCTTCGCGTTTGGTACTAAAATGGCACCCATCATAGCGTTATAAACAATGGCTTTATCTTTAGATATAGATGACGAGAACCATTCACTTAATGCTTGATCATCATTTTTATAGATAACGCGTAGCACCTCCCCCCGTACATCAAAGTGGTCGATTGTATCTCCATGGAAAAACACTGTATTCGCAACTTTGCCAACACTCATCGCATCCCCAACATAGGTGCCAATTAAAGGCTCCCAAGTTGTCTGCTCCACTTCAGGCGTTTGCACAATGCAGCCTGTCATGAAAACTGAGCAGAACATAAATGTAGCTACTATTTTTTTCATAGTTTTCCCCCTATAGTGCTTGATAAGCTGCCATGGCATCTTCAACATGAAATGGAGGTGTCCAAACATGCCCTTCTGCATTCGTCGTAACGAAAATAAATACTTCACCGTTCTTTTCCATTAAGGACGCTAAGCACAGTCCTGCCTCAGGTGTATACCCTGTTTTTCCACCAAGAATTGCACCTTCCACACCATCCATTTTTGTAAATAATGTGCTGGATATCGTTAATTCATTTGGCACTAATGTCGTATAACTTTTTGTAGTCAAAATTTGATAAAATGTAGGATTCTCCAGTGCATATTGAAAGAGCTTACTAATATCACGAACACTTGATACATGGGCTGGATGATGGAGCCCACTAACATTTTCGTAATGCGTATCATTTAATTCTAGCTCCTGCGCTTTATCGTTCATCATAGCAACGAATGCCTCCTCACTACCTGCGATAGCAATAGCAAGCGTAGCAGTTGCATCGGCACCTGATGCCAGTAATGTACCGTATAATAAATCCTCAATCGTCACAAAATCTCCACCTTGGAAGCCAGCCATCGAAGCATTTTGGGCAGTATACTTTGCAATTGTTTGTGGCGTAACCATCGTTTGCATTTGAAGATCTTTACTCGCCTCAATCGCTACGATTGCCGTCATGATTTTTGTTAACGATGCTGGATAGATAATGGCATCTGCATTTTTTTCATATAACACATCGCCGTTATCGTTTAATAATAAAGCATTTTTACTATGTAACGATGGTAGCTCAATGTCCACTACTTGTTCGTTTGTTTTATTAGTATAGAAAAATATTGCAACCGCACATATACAACAAAATAATACAAATTTTTTCATAAAAAAACGCCTCCCACACATTATAATAGGAGGCAATTATGAATATTCCTGTAGGAAAATTATGAAGAAATTCTTAAGGATTGTATGTCATTTCACATTATGTAATAAAACAACCGCTACTTTTTAATAAAAATCATCGAATGCTAATGAAATGTTTTGGATGTTTTTATGTGTTAATTTAAAAAATACATCTTGTGAAACATCTAACTTCAATGCATCCTCTTTTGCAAGATCAGCATAGATGCCCCGTAAAATTCGTCCTGTTAGACCATGTGAAATGACAATTACTTTTGGTACATCTTTTATACTATCAAGCCAATCCGTTAGTCTACTCACAACGGCGTCGTAGCTTTCACCATTTGGCGCATTGAAAAACCAGTTATAATGATCTGTTTGATCTAAAAGAGTAGGCCAAGTATGTTCAATTTCTTTCGTCGTTAAGCCCGCCCAATCTCCAACAGCAACCTCAGCTAGTCGATTGTCCTGTTGTACATTGTTAAAATCATAGCCCATCGTATTGCATATTATTTCGGTGCTCTGCAAGGCCCTTCCTAAAGGGCTTGAAAATACTTGCCACTGTTGCGAATCACCAATTAAACTTTTCAACATATCTGCATTTTGCTGAACTTGTTCGATGCCAATAGCCGTTAATGGTGAATCAAGCTCCCCTTGATATCGTCCTTGAGTATTTAAAACGGTTTCTCCGTGACGCAATAAATAAATTATTTGATTCAAACATTTCCCCCCAATCCAAAAAGACATACACTACCGTATGTTTAATTTAGAATATGGTTTTTTCTAAATTTCGTCAATTGAAAGAACATAAAAAAGCCCCGTAACAGATTGCTAGGGGCAATGAGGTGATACGTCTAATCTTGTGTTTTATTCCCTTTATGAACATCGATGTTGTTATTGATTGTAATCTTAATGTGTAAAAATGTTGGTAAAACACACGCAAGAACCAACAACCATGGCACTATTTTCTTCATCAAGCTCTCCCTACTAGATAAAAATTATCTATTTTCTATATTTTCGTTTCTTATATATATGATATTTATATAGTTGCCATGCATTGTGATGTTAAGTTATTAAAACGTACTATCAAAAAGATCTTCAGAAATCGCTTGGACAATATCTGCCTCCGCAAATTCCATCAGTTCACTTCTCGTAATATTTTGCTGCTGGATTAAACGATTCGACTGAATTGTCACCAGCTTTTCAAATACATTTCGAATATAACGTCCGTTTGAGAAATTCGGGATTGTTTCAACAGGTATCTGGTTTAATTGGGATTTCATATGCTGTGCAAAAGCATCACCATAACGATAATCGTTATTTTTACATAGCATCGCAAATATTTCATATAACTCATCTGTGCTAAAGTTATCAAATTGCACAAAATGATTAAAGCGCGATTTGAATCCTGGATTAGTTTGTAAAAATTCCTCCATGAGCTCAGTATATCCTGCCACAATGATTACTAAATCATCGCGTAAATCTTCCATTGCTTTTAACAAGCTATCAATCGCCTCTTTACCAAATGCATCCTGCTTATCATTAATTAATGAATAAGCTTCGTCAATAAATAACACGCCACCTGTTGCCTTTTTCACCACTTCTTGTACTTTTAGGGCTGTTTGACCAACATAGCCCGCTACGAGCCCTGCACGATCTGTCTCAACGAAATGGCCACTGGACAATACGCCAAGATGTTTGTAAATTTGACCAATAATGCGAGCGACCGTTGTTTTTCCAGTTCCAGGGTTTCCCGAGAAAACGAGATGATACGTTATAGGGAAGCTCGTTAAGCCATGGTCAACACGTAAGCTTTGAATTTTAATAAAGTTGATTAAATTATGTAATTCCTTTTTTGCATTTGGAAGCCCTACAAGCCCATCTAATTGCGCCTGTAGTTTAGCTATTTCTCTCTCTATTTCTGGTGTAATGCGCAAACGCTCACCGTTAATAAATTCTCCACTATAAATGATTTTGCCTTCTTCATTATAATAATCGCCACGACCATGCTTTAGCCCGTTGACAAGGTCGCCATTATAGGATGCTTGTCCATTACTATAATAAAGTGTGCCTTTCCCTGTCATAACATCCTCTTTAAAATGCCCTTCCGCTTCAAGCACACCTTGTCTTGAAAAGACTTTCCCTTTTCCATGCTTCATGTCTTCAAAGAAATAACCTTCAAAGTGTAAAGCCGTTACACCCGATTGAAGCTCCACCTCGGTAGGTGCCTCTGGAACATAATACAGCTTACCTGCCCCTTGCATATGGTTCCACATAAAATCACCTTCGTATTGTAAAAAACCACTTGGATAATATTGTATGCCTTTACCCTTTTTCATACCATGCACAAAATCTCCCTCAAATTGCGGTCGATTTAAGTGTGGGTATTGCTCACGTAAATCTTTAAATGGTGCAATGACATCCTCTTCATAATATAAAATCCCATAGCCATCCATTAAGTCATTCCGAAAATGCCCCTCGTAATAGACTTTTCCATCTTTATATAAAATGCCCGTACCTTGTTTTTTATTTTGTATAAATTCGCCTTGATAGATTATTTGACCTTTTAAATACATAATGCCGTTGCCTTGCTTCATATGATTGACGAATTCTCCCTCGAATAAAACCTCACCCTCCTGATCAAAAATTGTCCCCTTGCCATCGTAAATATCATGGCCAAAATCGTTTTTCTTGACGCCACCACTGTACATTATTTTCCCATCTGGATAAAAAAGCTCTTTTTCTTGATGATTATAGTTCATTTTATTGCCTTCCTTTATCAATTCAGTATATGCTCAATTATAGCGTGGAACAGAATACATATGTGCGAATTTTTAGAATTTAAGGAGATTAACATGAGAAAAATCTATAAAATAGTTTTATTAGTCCTATTCCCCCTTATTATCTTGTATGTGACGACATCATTACTAACTCGAGATTCTACTTTCAATAAAGAAGTGATTGATCGGCTTGATATCGAAGAGATTAATGAAATTGAAATTATTCGTGCATCTGACGAAAAAACAATTACGGTAACAGATGCAGATAATATCAGTAATATTATGCAGTTATTTAAGAACAAAGAAATTCGAAAAGTATTTTTTGCGAAGTCAGATTCTAAAGAGGCATATTGGTTAACATTACGAATTAATGATAATCGTGAAGTCGGCATTCGCCTTGATGATTCAACACATCTATTTGTTTATTTATACGAGGAAAATTACATGAAAGACTATAAATTATTAGACAAACTGGATACTACGTATATAGAAAAATTATTTTAGTATCACGTTTAATGGTTAAAACCCCCATAACAAGAACTACACAGGTAAGACGCAAAAAACCGCGCATCCATAATATTGCGTCTTACACTGTCCCCGTAAATTGTCTAATTATTTAATTAAACTAAATGTTTAACCATTGTGTAATAGCTACTTCCAGGGGGATAATCTTTTATTTCTCCAACAACTATATATCCTCTCGCTTCATAAAACGAGCGCGCTTGAAAGTCATATGTAGTTAACAATGCCTTTGTGGCCCCCATCTTTATTGCGGTTGCTTCCGCTTGTAACAACAATTTTTCACCTAATCCTTGTCGACGATATTCCTTACTAAACCAAAACTTATTAATTTCAAGCCAATCCCAATAAACCTCCGCGGTTAATCCGCCAATCCATTCATTATCATTTGAAACAATAACATTTAAAGGCTGCACAGCCCCCTCTTTTCTTATTTCTTTATGGTATCGAGAATGTTCATTATTAAACTCTCTTAAACTAGTATTTAGAAATGTGACAAATGCTTCATGATTTTCTAATAAAACTTCTACATTATAATTCATCGTTTTCCCCCTTAATACACTGCAAAGCTATCTCTCCTTCGTTTATCGTCCGATATTTCTACTAATTAAACTACCCTAGTCTTCATTCAACACCTATTGCTTTTTACGTTTCTTCACCGTCACTATCGTTGCTATAACGATGGCTACCTTTCCTAGTAAAAGAAGTACGTAAATTGTAAAAGAAATGAGCGATGGTAACAGCACTAACCACCACGACCATGTAATAACTCCTGTTAGCTTTAGCACAATAAAGACGATGGTTAAAACTTCTGCTACTCCCACAATTTCACCACCATTCATCACTTATTTAGTACAAAGTATAGCCGATTCAACTTATTTTTAGGTAGGCATTCTATGGAACATAGAATATAAAATTCGTTTAAATAAAACAGGAGGGAATGTATGGAAATAACCTTAACTATATGGTCACTGATTTTATTAATAGGTACCATTATTATATTTCTTATTGTCAGTTCATCCGCAACATTTTTAAACTTTTTGATCGCACATTTTCATTTTCATCCTTTGAACGCTATATTACTTCTAACAATAGGATGTTTCTTTCTAGCCCTTATTGGGATGAAAGATGTTAAAAATAGGGCTACTTTAATTATTAGCTATATAACGATTACGATAACGTTCGTTTTCATTGCAATTCTCTCTTTTATATTAATTATTGGGCACTTTCTCAGTTAATTGGTACTAGCTAATTGTGCAACCGCAGATACAATCATATGAATCGCTCGTTATTAAAACATGTTAAAAAATGTTAATAATCCAATTATTAACATTAATCAGTATTTCATTGTCTCTTATTGTTTTACAGTTATAGTGAGGTACTTACATAAAGTTGAGTATCAAAATAGAAATAAAGGAGGTTTACTTTTAGGTTAAGGTAGAAACTCGATTTTACTAAAAAGCACCACTATACTAGGAGGGAAATAAATGCAAACTCAGCTAATACGAGAGAAATTTTTATTTTCAGATTTACCTGCGATGAATTCAAGTTATGACAAAGTGAGAGAAGCATTCAAAGAAAAATTCAAAGTAAATCCAGATGGTATTGCAGTAAATAGCGAAACTTATTTTAAAGGAGTTACACCTGCAATCACTGAGCAATATGGCCACCCTTGCTACAAAACACTTGGTGACTTTACGTATACTAAGGGAGACGGGGCACCCCCTAAATCAGTCATTGTCGGTAGTAATATTGCTGTAAATCATGGAGATGAAGCAGCCACTATGACATTAGAAGTACAAGGCAGTTGGCAAAGTCAACAAACATGGTCTACTGAAAGTACAACGGGCTTAACTTTCGCTTCTAAATTTACAATAGAGGGATTTTTTGAATCAGGGATGGAATTCTCTGTTAGTACTACTATTGGGGAATCAAAAACTGAAACAGAATCAAAAACGGCAACTGCTAAGATAGAGGTAACAGTACCACCAAGAAGTAAGAAGAAAGTTGTGATAGTTGGGACATTAAAAAAAGAGACTATGCATTTCCGAGCACCGATTTTTGTCAATGGCATGTTTGGTGCAAACTTCCCTAAAAAAGTACAAGATCATTATTTTTGGTTTCTTAATGCGACAAGTGTACTCAAAAATACTTCTGGAGAAATATCTGGAACGATTAAAAACTCTGCCGTCTTTGATGTTCATACGGAGATTGGTAAAACAGAGCCTTTAACAGCCGAAGAATTAAGTGAATTTATGGCATTAACTAAATAGCTTAACTTTATCGGTGGGTTAACTCATACCCACCGATTTTACTATGGCCTCGTATGAAGGGAAGTCTCTCATAGGACACTAGGACAACACATCGTTAAAAATTTGTCCGCCATCTTTTATATTAATTATTTTTAAACGATTCGTATTTTTAATATAAATTGATTTATAAAGCTTTGTGCCATTTTCATCGATAATGAATAAAATACGTTTATCGCTAGAATCCGTCACCTTTTCAAAGTGGATAGCTTTATTATCGATTTGTTCGGTAATTTTGCTATATTCAGGTAAAGAAGTCCATTCACTAAGATCCGTATTGTCTGTAACTTCACCTTGGACATTTTGTTCTGGTTGTTCAATCGAATTCGTTTCTTGTTGATCTACCTGTTTCTCCTGCTGTTGAGTGGTGTCCTGTTGGGTAGCCTCATTTTTTTCAGTTGCCTCATTATTGCTGCAAGCTGCTAACATTGTTATGACAGCACCAAATATTATCATTTTCTTAAACACGTTGCATTACATCTCCTTATAACCTCATAGTTTACGATAATCGCCTAATTATGCTATTATTTTTTTGTATTTTTAAGCATAAGGAGGAAATATTATGTCAAATAACACAATGAAGTGGACCATTATTACTGCTGTTTTAACAGTATTTGTTTACATTGATGGCTTCTATTTGTGGGACATCTTTTATGTCACAATTCCTTTAGCGGTTTTATCATCTATCATTGCGATGATAGTCACGTATAAAGAACTACGACCTGTTTATATGCTTTTAAACGTTTTATTCACATTTATTGCGATTGTCGCTTTTTTTGTTTTAAACAAATGACCTTACTATAGCTAGCATTGATTTATGTTACACATAGTTCTTCTATCTGCTGTTTATCCAAAATCCATCTAGTTTACTTGCCCGTTTCAGCTTGAAATATAATTATAGCTTCCATTTAGTTTAAGTGTAAATCAAAAGCTCTAATTAATAATCGCTTTAGGTCACCTATTAGTCACTTTTAGTAACGATAGCAAAAGACCCCCCATCACTGAACCGCACCCCCGATTGTTAGACACAATCTAACAATTGGGGGGCAGTTCATCACGGAGTGGTCTTTTTTCAATACTACAAAATAGGTAAATTATGTTAGAAAAAATCAATTTAACCCCAATATTTATCCATTAATGACGTTGACCAATTTGGCTGTTTCACATCTCCTTTTGGTAAGAATTCTTTCATTACAGGTTTAATATCAATAATAGGAGTTCCGTCTATCGCATCTAATCCTTTAACAATTAATGTTCTTTGTTTTATTTCTATTAGTTCTACAATAGTTACCCCCAATTTATTGGGTCTATTTTTTCCTCTTTGTGCAAAAATACCAACCTCAGGATAATTTTTATTGTTTCTAGGATGCCTTGCATCGTACTGAATTTTTTCATCAGCAACCTTATCAAAATAAAAAATGATTTCCAAGTGAGAAAACTCGTCAACACCCTTTAAAGACAATTCATTAAAATTTTCTGTAAGTTCAATTGTTGACATTATTGAACCCCAATTATCATCCTCAATTTCTTTTCTATTATTATTTACGATCGCTACTGGCTGTATAGAGTATTGCATAGTTAACTCTCCTCCCATTAGATTTTATTTTGATAATTTCCACAATGATTGGTCACTTGCTTAGTTTTCCAACTCATTTGTTGGCACATAGCTCTTTAAAATTACATCTTAAACAGCGCCATTCATCTTGTGTTTGCTCAAAATCTTCAAGATCTACAGGCTCGTTTGAAAGTATATCGGCTTGAAACTTTTTCATTTCTAAAACACTGTGACGAAATGTATGTAAAATATTGTCCATATCGAACGACGTAAACGTATATTGTTTGCGTTCTCCTGTCACTAAATATTCATTATAAACTTCGATTTTTTCTAGTGAAACACCATGCTTTTGTTGAATGTAATAGGCGTAAAGCGCTAATTGCTGACGATCGTCGTCTGATTGACCACCTGTTTTCCAGTCAATTATTATCCATTTATCTTCCATATCATCGTAATAATGAAAGTCCATCACGACAAAAACTTGCGTATCCTCAATTTTCATCGAGCGAAACTGTTCGGGCTCTCCAATTCGTAATGAGCCTGTATGCGCAGTAATTTGTAAAAACGTCTCACTTAAAAGGAAGTTCGTAAATACCGCTTCTAAACGATTTTTATAGTCCGTAATAAGTTCAGCATTTAGCTTCCCTTCATAATAGATTTCCTGCATCATGTAAAACTTATTAGGTTTATGTCTCCATAAATCCACGTGGCGAGTCGAATCAATAAAGGCAGCATTTAACTGACCACGCGCACGATTGACAAGCTCTGACACAGATGGTACTGTCTTCGTTTGCAAATAATCGATAATCGTTTGCTCGATTAATCGATGGACAATTTGTCCAAATAATATAGGCATCGCTTGCAACTTTTTTAATCGATAAACATGCTGGTGAAATGGCTCTACTTGATGGCTCAGCCACCCATTATGAGAAAAATAATATTCAAAGCCATATTTTCTAGCACAGCTCGTTAATGTTTTATGACGTGAAAGTGACCAGGAAAATGTCGGAAAAGGTGAAATTTCAAACATGCGAACCCTCCTTATAACTGTTGGAAGAAATCATAAATAAGTTGTAAAATAAGCACTATTGTTACAACACGTAACAGTATCTTGACTTGATTTGCCTTTACCTTTCTTGCAAGGACAATGCCAATTTGCGCGCCAATAACGGATCCAAACATTAAAACGATCGTTAGCGGCCACTCTATTTTTCCTGTTGCAATATACGTAATGGCTGCCCCTGAGCACATCGCAAAAACGCCAACACGAGACAATCCTACAGCTTTTATATAGGAAAGTTTTTCATACGCATACGTATACAACGCCAATGTACTACTACCAGGGCCAAATAAGCCATCATAAAATCCTACACCCAGCAAAATGGGTCCATTTTTTCTATTCATTTTAAAGCTTTCTACTTCACCGAAATCAGCACCACCGATAAACGACATAATGAGTGCGAAGCCAAGTAAAATAATAGCAATAAGCGTTAGCGTCTGACCGCTCATAAAGGAAGCAAAGAGCCCACCCAATGTACCACCAATCAAAGATACAAGCAGAACTGAACGCATTTCCGACCAAGACAATTCCTTTCTTTTAAAAATTGTATAAAAGCTAGAAAAAGCACTTACCATATTGGAAACTTTATTCGCTCCAATTGCTGAGTGAACTGGTACACCCATCAGCATCATTGTTGGTAATGTGATTAATCCACCACCACCAACTAATGTGCCGATGACATTCCCTGCAATACCAATCACTAAAAATAAAACGTATTCCATCTAATCCTTCTTTCTAACCACTTGATATCAATCTTATGTTACAGTATAACAGAATCCTATTTTGAAAGAAGTCAATATCGAGGTGATCGTATGCATGAACAACTAAAAACACCTACCCCAAAACTGTGTAAACAACTTACAATTATTGTGGCAACCATTTTTACAGCTGGCATTACCGCAACTGTGCTTCAATATCATAAACTCCCCTCCTCCATTCCAGTTTTACAAAGCTTTACGACGGATCACGCACAGTTCGGGCCTAAAATCGCTATCTTTTATTTACCATTTGTAGCGTTAATGCTCTTTTTGCTTTTACATTACTTGGAAATAAAAGCGGCTTATCCTGTAGTCCGTAAACATAAGCCAACTCTTTCTCATAAAGAGCGACAAAATGGGATAATTATCTTCTGCCTCATTAAAAATAGTATTTTACTGTATTTTACATACTCACTTTTCAATGATTTATTAGTGGCAATGGGACACAATCGTATTTTACAACAATGGCATGCTTATGGATTTCTTGCCTTGTTATCCATCATCTTTATTGCGGGTATTATCCGCGGACTATTCCTCCAACATAAAGCAAAAAGCTAGCTGCACAATCACCTTTGTGCTACTAGCTTTTTTTATGATATAACACTGTCAAATCGCTGAGTAGCGCTTCTCTTTCATCATCAACTATTGGCAAAAAAATTAATAAAATCCCCACATAAATCGATTGACCGAGAATGATTCTCAATGATAAAATTTTCGTAAATAAACGGTAAAATGATAAAGGAGGACGACTTATGTTGAGTTGGGGAACAACAAAGGAACAACCTTCTACTATTCGAAAAAGAATCAACTAAAGTTCAGGCAAATCCTCATTTACGAATTGACCCTACAACTATGAAATTAGGTATTTGGCATGTAAGAATTTTAGTTAGTAACATTCTCGTGCAAAAAGTACCATTCAAGTTATCAACCATTTCGTACTTCAAGGAAAGTTGGTGAAGTATTATGTGGTATTATCAATCACTCGCCTATTTTTTATATTTTACATTAATAATATTTATACCTTCATTTGTAAGGGGTTCTCCTTACAAGGAGACCCCAAAATCTTCTTATACAAGAAGATTACTAGCCTCTATGGTAGTGGCTCTTATCATGACATGCATAGTTACACTATTAGATATAATATTTCCTTTTGGATTTGACTAGTACTTCTATTACTAATGGAGTTCGATAGATAGGCATTCATTCATATATGAACCTCTTCTATTAAAATTAAATGACTCTTCCTCAAAATATTCAGGAGGTGTTTTCCATTAAAGATAATACAAAAAAAGATAAAGCATTAATCGCATCTGGCTTTTTCTTTATCGTTTTTTTCGTTAAGTTAATTCAGGATTTTGATGTTATAAATCTACAAGATTTACTTGCATATACTCTTTTTGCTGCAATAGCTACTGGGATATTTTTTATTTTAAAGTACCCATTTAATAACAAATGATTTTTATTAAATACATTAAACTGGAGTGATATTATAATAAAAAATAGTCCATGTACATTATTTAAAGGCACTATGGTCGTTGTTATTGTAATGTTTTCTATTCTTGGTGTATTTACAGAATATACGGTTGCGAACGAATACCCAGATGACGAAGAGGTTCTCGCTTTGCAGAAGAAATGAATAAGAAATTCCCTGGAAAAAGTAACTGTGAATAATTAAAAAGTATACTTGGCTAATTAGAGAAGGTGTTTAAAGTTAAAAATATAATAAAAAATAGATTAGTAGTAGCATCTTTATTTTTCTCTAGTAGTATTTTCATCATGATAATTGTGAACACTGATGATATTAGTATATCAAACCTAATAAGCTCAATTATTTTTGCGGTATTTGTAGGTGTCATATTTTTTATTCTAAACAACCCATCTAAAAATAAGTAAGATGCACATTTTCAACTCATAAAATTCAAATCTCATGCTCTTTATTAAGCGTTGAAAAGGTAGAATTAACTTTTATTGTAAAGAAAGATGCAGTACTAGATATTATCAAAGTATTTTCTGTATAGAACCACAATGTGCCTATCTAATCGTTGAAATAGTCTGGATTCTTTGAAACAAACCCAATTTTAACATCACATATTAAAAGTCGATTGAATCCTAATATTTCGGACCAATCGACTTTATCGTTTATATCACATCGTTTACTTTCTTTTTATTGTGAGAAAAACTACTTTCAAAGTACAAATTCATTAAAATAAGCCCTAAAGCAAAGGCAATAAGTCCTCCACTAATAAATGCAAGTAACAGTTTATAAAATAAGCCAAAATCAGCTGTATATTGATAATAATCTAATATTAAAAAAATAGCGATTGTGCCAATAATTGAAGTAACACTAGAAATACAATAAGCCCAGATGAATTGTTTTCTGCTGTACAAAATACTTCCCACTTCCTTTCGATGTGCTTGTATATATTAGAATGAGAAAAATCAAATGAAAATATGCATATTATAAACATTTATTTGTAAATTATCACAGAGCTTTTCTTTATTAATTTATACCCCAGAAATAGATTTCTTAGCCATGTATGTACGAAGCTAAAATTCCGTATTGTACTGAGTTTCACAAATTACGGAAAATAGATTATACTGGAACTAACTATTAACAATCATATTCAAAAAGGGGAATCTCCTATGACAGAAAATAATCAGACTGAAGCACCAAAAAAGAAAATGACTCTGCAAGAAGCCGTGAAGCAACAGCTTGAAAACAAAAAGAACAAAAATGCTACTACTAAGGGAAAAATGAATGGTGACACTTCAACAAAGAAAATGAAAAGCCAACAAACGAAAAAAACAAGTAATACACGTAGAAAAATGGGCGTTTAAGAACGGTTTGAAAAAAATTCGTTTAACGCAAAAAAGCATTCAAGGAATCGTCAATTTTCCTTGAATGCTTTTTACTTTATTTAACCTCTTGGCGTAATGCTTGTAACTCTTCAAATGATAAGTTAGTTAAATCTATAATCTCTTTATCACTATTCCCCTTTAAAATCATCTTTTTCGCAATGCCTTCTATCCCTTGTTTAATTCCTTTTTCTATTCCTTCTTGTTTCGCGTAGTATTTTGCATCTTCAATTTTAGCCTCTTCATCTAGCAAATACTTGACCCGTGATTGGTAAGCGATAATATTATCTGGATCTAGACTGATTTCTTCCCATGCTTGAAGTGCTTTACGTATGTTTTCATCGGTCTGCGCTATTTCCTCCAAAGCTTTATAGATATCCTCACGCACAATCTTTTTACCGTCATCTACCTTACCAAACATCAGCAACCACCTCTCTAAATTAGTATTGAATGATTAAAGTTCTTTATTTATCTATACCTTAAACATTTATCCATTTCAATAAACTGAATTTCTACCAAATCATCTGTTCTTTGTAATCAGTGTAAAGTCTTATCACCGCTGAAATTGTGAGCAACTTTGTGAAATCACCTTCATTTAATAAGTTATTCGACACCATATTAAAGGAAGTTTTTATTCAAAGTATTTAGTAAACTAAACCAACTACTAGACCACAAAGTACTAAAAAAACAGAGAAAATATTTTTAATCATACTCCTTTCTAAAATACTTAACTTACTTTCATCGTAACTCACACATAACAAAATTTTAGTCGGTAGCCTTCATTTACAGCATTATGAATGATTGAAACTTTGATGAGTCAAGAATGTTCGTCTTCATTGCTTAATTCATTAACCTTTAGTTTTTTTAATTTTTTATCATTAAATTCAAAAACCTCATCACATATCAATTCAATATCTTTTTGCATATGGCTCGTTAGAAGAATCGTTACGCCCTTTTTCTTCAGATCAAGCAATAATGTACGAATGTTTTGGACGCTTGTTTTATCAAGTCCATTAAATGGCTCATCAAGTATAAGTAAAGAAGGATCCTCCATTATTGCTTGTGCAATCCCCAACTTTTGTTTCATACCTAAGGAATACTTTTTTACAGGTTGCCTATTTTCAGGATCTAACGCTACCCTCTCAAGTTGAATTTAGTCAGATAGCTACTACTTGGCGTAGCGTTCCAAACCTCAAAAAAAGTTATAATTAATATTAGATTAATTTAACGATTAAGGAGGAGTTATGGGTATATATTGGACTATTCAAACAATTGAAAAATGGGAGGAAGTAAAAAAAATCGGCTATCTTATAGGTGTCCGTGAGCACATATGGCCAGAGTTTATCGAGCCATATCATTGGATGATGCAACAAATGGCTGAAAAACTTCCTAATTATCAAGGGGAGTATCCCGTATGGGTATGGAAGGATAGGCCAGATCTTCGAAGAATAGGTCATTTAGAAAAAGGCGGTCGTGGAGTTTTATTAAAAGTAGACATTGAAGATGAAAGAGTTCTACTCTCAGATTTTCAAGCTTGGTATTTTGTTCTTGTAGGTGACTATTGTAATATTGAGGCAAAAGAAGATTTCGAACTAAATTTATCACAACAATCCATACAAGAAAGTTGGAAAACAATATTTAATTTAAAATATTTAGCAGAACACCCTGAATGGGGAGAGTGTAAAGTTCAAGGTGTGACTGGTAAGGTAATGCTAAATGAAATTATTTTGGTGAAAGAATTTACAGCTCGGTAAACAAACTAAATAAGTTAAGAATAAAATTGCTGAGGCAAAAGCTTAAATTAAAATTTAATTTAAAAGAAGTAAACTTCGAAAAAATGCATTAACAGCTGAGTAATTTAATATATTACAAAAAAGAGAGATTGAGTGACAACGATCTCTCTTTTTCTATAATATCAGCTAATTTTATACTGCGGATATTGTCCTAAATAAATCACTACGGAACTATAGCATTTTCAACCAATTTTTTAATATTATTATAAGTTCCTTTATCTAATTCACGGTGTAATGGTACAGGAAAAGTATTTCCGTTAGGACCTTTCATAGTAACATGACTACCTTTTTGTCTAACCTGCTCGAATCCTACTTTTTCAAGCATCTTAATAAGATCTTTACCACTAATAGTTTTCGGCCATTTAAGTTGAGCTAGAATAGCATCTTTCACAGCTGATTTTCCATACTTTTTAATTGCTTCTTGCACAGTTTTTCTGACTACAAGACCTACAATTATAGGAATTAATGGTATTGCTGAGGCTTCTAATTTTACCGAATTTAATAAGTATTCTTCCCCAGTATTTGAATCTATGAATGTAGCAATAAATACATCTTCTTGTACTGCATGAAGTATAATATTAAATTTATAATCAGTAGTTTGTTCATTCTCAACTGTTACATCACCTAAAACTATAACTTCATGATTGTTTTTATCAATTTCTAATTCAGCATTAACTTTAATATCTTCTTCTATTAAACTAGTTTCAAGTTTAAGACTGCTCTCACTATCTTCTTTAATGTCAACTGGTAATTCATCTGAGAGTTGAATATTATACCCCTCTTCAATTTCTGCCTCTGCTTTATTTAAATTAATTTTATTGCGAGTATCCTCAATTGCAATAACGCCCAAACCACTAGGAAGAATTGTAAATAATAAAGAAAATATTAACAATATACATATAACCTTTTTCAAAATGAACACCTCTTTTTAATAATCCAGATTCTTTAATACCCAACTCTTTTCCTGAATTAATAAGTATCATTTTATAACTTTCGAGTTGCATTTTATGGTAATAAAACCATTTATCAAGATACATATGCAGTTGCAAATAAATTACGAAAATGCAGAATAATCGACCTATTAATTGTTATTTTAAGTGCTTCAAGTCTATTTTTTAATAGCAAATGAAATTGCTCGTTTTTATTTCATAACAAACGAGATAATACAGATACATTTTATATTTTGTTGAGTAATCCCAAGATTATGAGCTATTTTTGTCTAGAGTCGAATATCCTAAATCATTAAATAGCAGTTTTAGAATTAAAATGAAGATTACTGCTTTATTTTATCCTTCCTTTCTCAAACGCATAGTTATTGCTTTCCCCCATCACATTAGAGATTCGGCATTTATTCTGTCTTGATAAGGATATAAATAATTATGAGGGAGAACTTCCTTTTAAAAGTAACTTACAATCATTATTGTGGTAATTACTATCAAATAACCAAAATATTCAGAATATGTCATTAATAATTCTTTTACAAGAAATATTATTTCTATAATTACGTAAAGTTTGAAATATGCTAATTTTATTTTATCTTTCTCATAACCGCCATTTCAACCGTCAAAATTTCTGTCGGTTGTAGTTAATTTTTGTAGTGATTGCACCATATATTTTACAATTGTTAGAAAATAAAGAAACTATTTCTATGATCATTCGTCTAGTTCTTTAAAGGGGGAAATTAAAATTACTATGAGAAGGAAAGTACCGATTATGTTAGTTTTTTTAAGCTTATTATCCTTAGCAGCTTGTACATCAAACGAAACAAAGAACAAGATATCGTTACCTAAAGACATTCCTAATTTTGTTGAAGTAAGTGATTTGGAAAAGATTGATTGGGATAAAAAAGCGGTGACATTCAATAACAATATTATTGGAAATGAAAATAAGTCAGGCGTTATAGGTGCAGGCGCGCCAAGCTTAAATGTTCAAAAATGGATGTGGCATCTTTGGGGAATTGAAAAACCTACTGAAACTAAGTTAACGGTGGTAGGTTATCACAAAGAAACAGGAACGGTCCATCAAATATTAACGACTGGCTGGACAATTGACCTTGGAGGGCCAAACAATGGAGCAGATGCCCACGCCCCATCAGGCGTTAAAATACCAGAAAAAGGACAATGGGCGATACTGCTTTATACAAATGAAAAATTGTTTGATATCTTGATTTATGACATAAATGAATAATTGACTTTTCCTTTACCAAGAAACTAATTGATTACCATTTTTAAAACCCGCATCAGAAATTGAATCTGAGCGGGTTTGTTAGTTTTGGGACTTCTTTTGGCACTTTTTTTTTCTCTAAATCTGTAGAATTATCTACTTTTCATACCTTCTTAAATAATATCGAGCATTTGCAAAAAAGATTGTTCCAAAAAAGAACATCATAACAATAATCCAACTAGCAATTGCAGAATATTGGCCACCTAAAATAAATTCACTGATCAAATTAACAAATACTATAAGGACCATAATTACATATAAACCTATTAAAAACCTCATTTATCCACCTCAAGATTTTTTAGAATATCATAAATTTTTATGACCTTTTTGAACGCAATGTTTTATTAAAATATATAAATAACACAGGATTGGGTAAATTTCCACCGATCGGCTAATCCAAAAATTATCAACATTATTCATTATTCCATGAAAACTCAAACGAATAGTCGAGATGATTTGTTCATGGGGGGCGATTTTTATAAGAATACCATCCACTTTTCTCTCGAATAGTAGTAATAGCAACAAATTTGTTGATTTAACAAACTTTATTTCTTCTCAATTTTATTCATTTGGCACCTTCCTTCCTCACACTGCGCTATAGGGAAGATTGTTCTTCTATTTGCTATCCAATCATAAATTAACTGTCCTAAGCCGATAAAAGTAGCAAAACTCAAAAAAGGAACAAATATCCATAAAACAGGACTATTTTTACAAATACGATTGATAGAATAAATTCCGTTCTCCATTTTACATTTAGAATTACATTTTTTTATAGAATGTATCCTTTTTTTAAGCATTTCTTCATTTAGATTATATTTTTCTATTACTTTACTATCCCTAAAAGAAATAAATTCTATACGATTTAACAAATCAAACTGTTTAAAACTCCTTATGCTTTTATTACAAATAGTACACCAACCATCATAAAAAACAATTATACGTTTCAATTTGAGATCATTTCCTTCTAAATATTACTTTGTAAAAAATATTTAACCACCATCTAAAGTTGCCAACAAGGATAAAATCATAAATAATGTCATGATATTAAAAATAACCAAGTATTCCCTTCTTAATATGTAACACAGGAAAAATATAATAAACGTAAATTTAAAAGTAAACTCTAGGTATAAATTTTGAACGATAAAACTGAATAGCATTGTTACAGTCGCGACAATCAAGGACGTTATTTTAAGAACCGCTAATAGATGCTTTAAACCATGTTCTCGTATTTTCCAAGTCCCCAATACATGTGATGCATCTTGCAAGAAGAATAATTCATTATTCGTTTGGAACTTTATATAAATTGGCTGTAAATAAGGTGCACAACCATTAAGGGATTGTTGTCCCCAACCAAAATTTTCACCATTAATAATCATTGAGGCTGCAATAAAAGCCTCTTCATCATCCTTATATTCTGGTACTAACTCAATTTCAATATCCTTTGAAAATACAACGCGCTGCCCTTCCGTTTGACCAAAATACTTTTTCCAATGGATTGTTCTAATAGATCCCCCAAAAAATGACCAAGGTCGTTTCTTTTGTATAAATGCCATACTTGTATCAACCGAAATCCATCCTTCCCCTTCTATAAAAAACTCATTCCAAACATGCCCTTCCATTTTTCCATTTGCCCAACTTCCTACTACAGTTCTTGCTGGAATGTTCAATGCTCGACACAACGCCGTAAAGAGCATTGAAAATTCTCCACAATCACCTTCTTTAAGTTCGAGGAATGACTTGGCCCCTCTGCAACTAGGTGGATAAACATAGCGATAATTTTTTACTATATAATAAAAAATAGCCCGTGCTTTTTCTTTATCAGTTTCCTGTTGGTAGGCAATCTCTTCTGCTAACTTTGTCGTTTCTTTATTAATTGGTGAAAGAATCGTATTTCTTAAATAGAATTTCTTTTCTTCTTCTGTTAATGCTTTCTTGTCGTTCTTTGTGCTATAAAGTTCTACATCATAATTTAAATGTAATCGTTCATTTTTGTTTAATATATAGTAGGCTAATTGCTCACCTGTTGGAATTTCTGTGACTTGAGCAGGCACTAAAGATTTCTCGTTAAATTGACTAACAGGAGGAAGAATCATCCATAATTGTAGTTGTTCAAACAATTCATTTTTATAAAAGTAGTCCACTGTAACCATTTTACTCATGTAATCCTACACCTTTCAAGTTAGCGTATTTAAAAAATTTAGAATATTACATAAATAAGGTAAGTGTTTTTTAAGGGGGCTTAAAATGCAACTTCAGCATTCGTTGAAACTTTTTCATTATTATAAAACAAGCCTTTAGTTTTAGCGTACGCATCTGCTCCTGCAGCAGCTGTATAACCAGCTGCAAAGGCAGCAGCACCCCATTTTGCACCTTTAACAGCTGCTTTGTACAAGTTTGCTATAATTTTAGGCTCACTTCCATAGGGATTCTCTATAGATTCTACTGAAAATTCTACCTTTTCAACTGGTTTACCTGTCGTTACTAAGGCGGATACCGAAGACACACTTCCAAAAAATAACACTAGTAATAGCATACTTATTAAAAATCTCATTTTCATGTTACTACCTCACTTTCATAAATTTAAAAGTAAATATAGTTTCAGACTCCTAGGATCCTTTAATCCTTCACTGCGTTATTAGCTTTGATTATATTTTAATTTTTCAAACAATTTATTCTAGAACATTTCTACTCGAGTTAGTTTAATTTTATCTTGCCCATTACCGACGTTTCAACTGACAATATTTCTGTCGGTATTGTCAAACATTCTGTCGGTTACGCTCTCCGCCTTCCTATTCCTATTCTAAATGTCCTAATGCCAGGATTTTGCATGCTTTTATTTTAGTTGTTAATAATGGAAAATTAGGTGATTTGTCCAACTGAAAAGAAATAAAAAAAGTGCCGATTCACTCGACACTTTTTTTCAATTCTCTTTATTTTCATCAAGTAATTGCTTTTCTTTCACTACTTCAACTGCTTCTATTCGTGTAGAGACACCTAATAGGCAAAAAAGTTGAGATAAACGACGTTCTACCGTTCGCACTGAAACATGGCATGTAGCTGCAATTTTCTTATTTGGATAGCCTTTCATTAACATCTCTAGTAACTGTTTTTCTTTATGTGTTAGTGTTAAATGAGCAAAGCGATCATTTATTTTGTCATTTATATAATCTAAAAAATCAGTTGGTATCACCATTATTCCTTGAACACTCAAACGAATAGTCGAGATGATTTGTTCAATAGGAGCGGTTTTTATAAGAATACCATTCACTTTTTTCTCGAATAGTAGTCCATAATAGCAACAAACCATATTCGTCGTATATAAAATAATTATTGCTTGTTCCTGAATTGCTTTAATTTTGGTCACAAGCTCTAGATTATTTTTTGTGGCAATACAAGCATCAATTAAAAATACATGGAATTTTTCCTTTTGCATTCTACTTATAACGTTTTGAGGATTCTTCTCTGTTTCTACATGAAAACCTTCTAACTCATGAGACAACGTTTTGAGACCCTTTAAAACAATTGGATAGTCATCCACAACTAAAATTGAAATCAATCGTATCCCTTCCCTCGAATTCGTTTCATTTAAAGTTGCGACACAATTAGTATACCAACCACATTAATAAAGTTTGATATTTATCTTAAATCATCTACCAATTAAAGTTAAAATGGATAAATGTTTAGACATGGTTTATAGTAAGTTTCCAGCCTATTGATTGAAATGAAATTGTGAATACCGAACACACCTATGTACTTACCTAAACCTTCTTATATCTACTGTAACTTCCTCCGCATCCTTCTTGTGAATATAAGGCCAGCCCCAATAAAGAAAACGAGCATCATCACCTTTATAATCGGAAAGATAAAAAGCTTACTGACAACAAATACTACTAAGATATAATATACGACCATCGCCAACAAAAATAATGTGAGTTTATTCAAATTGTTACCTACTTTCTTTTAATGCTGTTTCAATTGCAGCAAGCGCCTTGGGACCCATACCATGCAAATTTTTTAATTTCGCTAAATCAACATCTTTTAGTTGTTGCAATTGTGTATAGCCTGCAGCATTCAATGCTCGAATTGCAGGCTTAGCAACGCCTTTTGGCCATTCTTCCATATAAATCCGACCTTTCTTTTTCGTGGATTCTCGATTAATAATACCTAATTGAAGTATAACTAGCAAAGTACAATCCTAATCAAAGCTAATGGCTTTCCCCATTGTTTCCTTCATTATCGAGGGGGAATAATGAATGCCATTTCTCAATTAATAGCCTAGTATTGTTTTATTTCTTCTTCTACCATTTCTAATAATGAAAATTGCTCAAGGGTCATCAACATATTTACACCTTTCCGTATCCATTTTTCACCTGATTGACTAAGGTGATTAAGACAGATGCCCTTTCTTACATAACAAATAGATAGTAGGATAAAATCATGTTCTTTTTTGCATAAAAATATGGCGTTTAAAATTTCTCTATGTGCTTTTGAATACTTATTATCTTTCATTAATAGTAACGCAATATTCATTGAAATATTAATTTGTAATCGTGACACATGACGAAAGTTTCCATATAAGGCGATGTGTCGTAAAGCAAATTGTTTTATTTGAAGGACTGTTGGTAAAGGGAAAAAAAATAAAATCGCATTCAACATATATAAATCAGCAATATAAAGTTGATTGCGTTTAGATAAGTCACGCCAAACTGGTTCAACGGTTTTCTTCGCTAGCTCGAAATCACCTGTTTTAGCTAAAAAAATTAGTCCATCTAAAATAATAGAAATATGAACAACTTGTTGATCTTCCTTAAATTCTTTTAAGTATTGTTTGCACTTATCCAAGAGTACTCTCAGTACAGCTTCATCGTTATAGGTTAACCGATAAAATTGTGTAATGATATCATCACGTTTACTGTATTGATAGTCATTTTGAATATAAAAAAATTCTTCAAATGTAATACCTAGTCGATTTATAATCTCACGCATCGTCGCAAAGTTGATATCAGTATTATTATTTTCAAACTTAGAAAACGCACCTTGAGTTAACAAGTTATCTGACACATGTTTTTGTGTATACCCTTTACCATTCCTAATTTGTTTTGTAATCTCACCATAACCTTTCACGTTGACATTCACTCCTTTACAAAATATTCTTTCAAGAATATTTAACGAAAACGATTGAAATGTATGCAATTATATAATTTACAAGGGGGTGATCAAATTGATTGATGCAGTAAATTTAGAAAAAGCAACTTCAACACTTTGGTTAGTCGGTACAGGGACAGGTAGCTAATAACAAGTTCATTAAGCCCCTTTCCCTCGTTTTACAATGTAAGTAATGATTTAATTAATGACAATGTCATTAGTGATCTACAATGCTACCTTTATTGTACAATTTGTATTTTTTTGTTGTCCAGGGCATAAAGCTTTGCAAACAAACTTCTCACAGAGGGTTTGCAAAGCTATTAAATTTATAGAAGCACCCATATTGTTTCTTCCACTTACCACTTTCAATGAACTCACTAACTCCCTTCGCCCTTTAATTATCACCCTACTAGATTTAACTTCTGACCAATCATCTCTACAATCACTTTTCCCCGCTTTTAACACATCATGCACTTAAAACAGTTGCTTTGGTCGAATTCTTCAAGCATTGGTACCGCTTCTTTATTTATACAAAAATTTTAGCATTTTCAAACAAAATATTCCTAAAAGAATACTAGAAAATTAAAATAAAAATCCCCTTCAGAAATTCATTTATATTTCTAACCACTTAACCTAAAAGAAAATCATAGAAATTATTTTTATTATTCTTTTACGCATATTTTAAAAAATTCAATTAATGACAGTTTATTATAGAAGCATTAAAAATAATGATTAATTAAAAGTTTAGAAACCAGTTCTTTTGAGGACTAGAAAGGATGGTGAAAATATTAAAATATTCATTCCAGTTGTGCTTATTATGTTGTTACTAGCTTTACTTATAGGCTATTTCATTCAACAGTTTGGTGGATATGAAGATAGTGCAATATGGGGGGTATCATGCGGTTCATTCAACTTCTGTAAATAGTGAAAAACCAAATAACAAAAAGATGAAAGTAGCTATATTGGATAGTGGCATTTCCCATCATGGTGATTTAAAAAATAAGATAGTTGCTTCGTACAACGCTATTGAAATTGATCAAAAACCAATTGATGATTTAAACCATGGTACAGCAATTGCCGGGATTATCGGTTCATCTCATAATAAAATGGGTTTTTCCGGAATCGCAAAAGACAATGTAGAAATTTATAACGTCAAAGTTTTAAATAGCCACGGTAAAAGTGACTTTCAAACAGTTATCAATGGTATCGAATGGAGTATCAACAATGATGTAGATATTATCAATATCAGCTTTGGATTTGAGACAAATAATCTGGAATTTGAAAAGGTTATAAAGAAAGCTTTAGCTAAAGGAATCATTATTGTAGCGGCCTCTGGTAATACACTAGGATTAAGGGTTGATTATCCAGCTAAATACGAAGGTGTCATTTCAGTTTCTGCATTAAAATCTGATTTCACAACCTATAGCTACTCTGGCAAAGGCAAAATCGATTACGCCGCACCAGGGAAAAACATTTTATCTACTGACAATTATGGTGGCTATAGCATATTTAATGGGACATCTTTTGCTGCAGCTTTCGTTACTGGCTCTATTGCTTATATACTTGGAAACGCTAATGAAAAGATTAATAGTACGAATTTAAATACCTTTTTAGAACCTTACGTGAAAGATTTAGGAATACCTGGATTTGACGAAGAATATGGACATGGTTTCATACAACTTAATTAGGAAAAGGAGTAATTGATATGAAAAAATTCTTAATTAAATTAATTGTGATAACAATGCTAATTTCCCTAGTACCAAGTGTTAATCCACTCAAATCTTACGCAACCGATAAATCAAACAGCACTGAATATAATACTATTGAAGTAGAAAATGAAATACTACAAGAGCTCGGGATAGAAGATACTGAACAATTAGATTTAAATGTCGAAGAAGATAATGATTTAGTTATCGTCTATACTGATATAAACACAACAGATGTTCATGTATCTACTGTAATATATTATGATACAATTTCCGAATCCATTTTATTGCATGGTACAGTAGAAGAAGATGGAGAAAAAATCTCCCAAGAATATGAAGTAATCGTTCATACAAATGAAGGACAAGATTTCTCAGCAACTTTTGTCGATCAATCTGATGGCGAAATTTTTGATATCGATACATTAGAAGCCCAGTCTTCAGCTTTACCAGTAGTGATTATAGCCGCCGTAGCAAGATACGGTATTTCCTATGCGATTAAAAGATATGGTAAAAAAGCTGTAACCAATGCCATTCGCAGTAAAAGTTTTGATAAAGTATTATCTTCTGTAGCAAGATTAGATGCTAATTCACGCAAGCACATCCTGGATCCAAAACATGATTGGCATAAAGTAACAAATAATAATTGGGATGATGTAGCAAAGGTCATGTCTTATGTGATGCGTTATGGGAAAGAAGGTCCTTATGGCTCTGCAAGAAAGAAGACATTAAATATGAATGGTCATACAGTCACAGTATCTTTTGTAAGAAAAAATGGCAAAACACACATAAGTAATGGGTGGGTGAATAGAAAATAGAAAATTGAAAATTGAATTCTTTCAGTTAACAGTTATCTTTAAAGATGCTGAAAAGCTATATTACAAAACAATGTAATCAATTTACGTACTAGCCCTAGGTTAAAAAATTAGATACAAGCACCTTTCTTATTAAGTAAAATAAATAGTACAGAGGTGAATAAAAAATGGAAGAAAATTTAGAACGTTACATTTTATCAGCCAACTTTAAAGATGCTGAAGCGAAATATCACAAAATGGATTTCCAGCAATTTGATGATGAAATCATAATTAGTGCTTATAATAACAAAAATATGATTTATTATACCTTTTTGCATTATTTATTAATGAAAGAAGAGTCAGCGAAGTTACACAATCTTGCCTTTTCATTATTTGTAAATGCATTAACACCTATTGAAGGCGCCTATCATTGTGCCAACTATCACGCACAAAGAGCTGTCGAATTGACAAATGAACAAGATACATTTAGCTTAGAACATTTATTATTCCTTAATATCGTTCCTGATAAATTAGTGAGTGACCAAAAAGCGATTGAAATTTGCCATAAAATTTTAGCACTAGACCCTTCGAATAATACCGCCAAAAGTTCCCTTAAAGAGTTACTACCTAAGACAAAATAAAATTTTATATACTTGTCAAAAATCGTACAAGCCCTAGGTTAAAACGTTATGACGATTCGTTTCACCTAGGGTTGCTTCAAAACCTTTCTAATCTATTAATGCTAATTACTTTATGAATAATAGTATAAGAAGTCTTTTTTTAAAAAATATATTGAAAACTAAAAGTAAAATTAGTAGTACAGAGGTGAATAAATAATGTCGAAACAATTAGAAAGTTACATTCTATCAGGTAATTTCAAAGAAGCAGAAAAATTATACCAAATAATGGATTTCCGAAAATTTGATGATGAAATCATAATTAGTGCTTATGATAACTGCAATATCCTTTTTTACACTTTTTTACATTACTTATTAATGAAAGAAGAATCTGTAGCGTTACACAATCTTGCCTTTACTTTATTGATAGTCCCTTTAGTTCCTATCGAAGGTGCCTATCATTGTGCTCTCTATCATGCACAAAGAGCTGTGGAGCTAACAAATGAACAAGATACAGGGGATTTAGAACTTATATTATTCCTTCATACCGTTCCCGATAAATTAGTGAGTGATGAAAAAGCGATTGAAACTTGCCATAAAATTTTAGCGTTAGATCCAACGAATAAAATCGCGAAAAGTTCCCTTAAAGAGTTACAACGTAAAAAAACTAAGTAATATCAATTACATTTGTAAAAAGACGTATAAGCACTAGGGTTAAAACGTTATAAGGATTTGTTTTAAACCTAGTGTTGAAACTTCAAAAAGCCCAAGTTCACTTATAAATATTGTTAATCTATTATTAAATAGCAAAAAAATCTAATATGTAGGTGATGATACAATGTTAAAAAACCTAGAGCAACTTATTCTATCAGTCAACTTTAAAGAGGCAGAAAAAGTATATTATAATATTGATTTCGACCAATTTCAGAATGAACTTATATCGATTGCTTATGATAACAGTAATTTAATTAATTATACCTTTTTGCACTATTTATTAATGAAAGAAGAGTCAGCGAAGTTACACAATCTTGCCTTTTCTTTATTTGTAAATGCTTTAACACATATAGAAGGTGCCTATCATTGTGCACTCTATCACGCACAAAGAGCTGTAGAGCTAACAAATGAACAAGATGCAGGTGACTTAGAAAATTTATTATTCCTTAATATCGTTCCTGATAAATTAGTGAGTGACCAAAAAGCGATTGAAATTTGCCATAAAATTTTAGCGTTAGATCCTGCTAATAAAATCGCTAAAAGCTCCCTTAAAGAGTTACAACGTAAAACTAAATAAAATTTGAAATTGTGCTCCTATAAAAATAAATATAAACACGCTGTTGAAACAAGTCTTCATAGTGTTTCAACAGCGTGCCTTATAGACGTAAAATAATAGTTTTTCCATTTAACTAATCTCCTCCCACCATCAGCGAACAAAAAGAGGATTTGGTATTTATAATTTTTCCAAATCCTCATATTTGTAATCACTAGTATTTTTTCCTTTTTGGATGCCCACTTCACCTCGCTATTTTAAATAGTAAATTTCCCACCATGATAACAATAGTAATTGTCAGCATGAAGATGTTTAATCTTACGCAAAGACAGTTCTGCGTTCTCTATATTTAAACAAAAATGTGGATTGGCAATGACCAATTCTTGATTTTCATGTGCAGCTGCATCTCCTGTAATGACACTTTTTAAATTTGGGAAATATAATGAAATATGCCCTGATGTATGCCCAGGTGTTGCGACTACCTTACATTCGTTATGTAGAATCATATCGCCATCATGTACCTTTTTATCGATTGCAACATGCCTTAAATCCTTTAATTGTTGGATAAACCATTTTCCAAATTCAATTTCTTCTTGTGGCATATGTTCGAGCATTTCTTCGGCTTGCACCAATCTCTCAGACTTCATTTCACCACTAATATATTTTGATTCTATTTCACTTGCTATGATGTGAACCCAAGGATGTTTTGCTTTAAAATCATATAAGGAACCTATGTGATCATCATCGTAGTGCGTAATAATAATATGCTTTAAATACTTCATCTCAAAGCCATTTTTTAATATTTCATCTTCAATCAGAGGATAAAAATTTGAATACCCTGTATCGACCAATGTTAGTTCATCATTCACTACAATTAAGCTCGGATAAATCGTGTTCTTTTGTCCATTAAATTCAAATTCAATTGGTAGTTCTACTATCTTCATTTTTCTCTCCCCACACACTTTCAGCTTTAGATAACTCTAATATTCGAATATTTTATACAATTTATTATATATGACAATATGAAAGTTTTTCAAATAGCTGAATTTTCTAATAATAATCCGTAATATATATTTAAAGTAATCATGAACAAATTAAAAGAGAGCTACATTAGCCCTCTTTTAATTTCTTTTAAATATTTTTACTTGCTCATATTTATGAACATAATCTTCTGGTAAAGGAAGCCTTCCGTTTTCATCCATTTTATATTCTTTCCCCTGGATTAAAAATACAGTATTTTCATCGTGACCATACTTGCGCCAATCTTGTTCGCGCATGCCTTTACTTTCCAAATCAACATTGTGCAAAATACCGCTCGGGCTTATTCTATATCGTTTAGATCCATTAATAGTGAAGGGTTCTTCTGTAGTAATGCCAAAACTTTCAAAGCCCTTTAAAATCTCACTATTATCTCTTGCAGTGTGTAGCCAAGCTGGATTTCCTGTATGAATAAATGTTTGTATGTCCTGTAACAATTGGCGTTTTCGCTCTAAATGTACGCGTTTATAATCTGACATTTGATTATCATAATATAATTGTTGGACATACCTAGATGACCCGTCATTAATAAACTTATAATTAATAATCCCATAATCAGTCGGTATACCATAAACTTGATTGTTCTCAATCTTCAAATTAAAATTTCGATCAACATGAAGAACTTTTGCTTGATGTTGATTGTGAAAATTACTTTCTTGTGATTGTGATGCTAATAAATAGGGTTTTAATTTAGTCTGTTTTTTTTGACTATAGAACTCCATTTTTTTCAAAGCTGAAGCTACATTCCCTAAAATCCCTAATCCTTTTAAAACTTTATGCTTATCGCTTACATTGTATAGGTATGCTGGATTTCCTGTATAAATATAAGTGGGTAAGCTCCCTAACAATTGGTGTTTTCGTTCTAAGAACATTCGTTTGTAAGTAGACATTTGAAGATCGAATGTCGCATTATTGATAGGCTTGTAATGGAAAGCCCCAAAATTAGTTGGAATTCTAGTAAGCGGATTCTTCTTGATAGACAAAATATTATTCAGCTTCATGTGATATACGTCCCGTAATTGAGACCCTATTAAATTTTTCTCTAATGAATTCTGTTGTTTTTCATGCGAAAACTCCATTTTTTGATAAGTTGGAGAGACAAAAGGTTGTCGTTGAGAAATTGAACGTAGTGAATGCCACATCTATAAGTCCTCCTTCTATTTCATTTCTCGTTTATAGCTTATTAAAATGAATGGTTTCAAAGTATAGGTTCCTGGAAGATCGAAAGAGGCAGAGTATTTAAATGCATAAGGTTGCTTTACTTTTATTTGAGCATGTTTAGGTACGGCATCTAATTGTTTCGGATTATATAATGGGAACGTAGCATCAATCCAAGAAACAGTAGAAGTTGGGCAAAGACTTCTCTTGATTGAATATAGACTAATTAAATAACGATTTGTCTCGGTACCACCTATTGTAAAACCTGTCAAAATAGCATCATCAGGAATACTGCTAACATTCGTTAAATCAAAATATTGAATAGTACTCGTTGTTTTTATTGAAGATATAGAGGAAGCATTCAAATCAACTCGATAGTTTGGATTAGTATAAAGATAGACAGGCTCCCCTACAATTGTTCGTAAACTATAAGGATAATTATTTCTTCCATCTTGGGAGGGTGTAATATGAATAAAATATTCACCAACAATACTTGTTTCAAATTCTACTTGTCTATACCCTTCGTCCCCTAACCCAGTTTCCTAAACGATTCTATCCCCTTTCGGATCTGTAATCTCTATATCAACTGTTTTTCTAGTTACCAATGTTAATTTCTCGCTTTTGTTCATACCAAGGGCAACTTTATAAATTTTGCGATCCGTGTCTCCTAAGATTGATGTTAAATCGCTTTTTTCAGGAATAGAAAAGTCGGTACTATTATTTCGTTGAAGGTCAATAGCTCCTTCATAAGGATCATTTGCGTGAGTATCCAAGGGCAGAAATACAAACAAAGATAGAATAAACAATAGTAAAATAAGCTTCTTCATTTTAAATCATCCCTTCTTTCCTTCTATTTTTTTATTGAAATAAATATACAATATTTTTTGTTTAATCAAAAAAAACATTCCTAAAAGAATATTACATGAATGTAAATACTCTTACAGCACCTCGCTTACCCTTACTAATTGTTATCAAAATGGTGTCATTCCCTTTTAACATGGATTCCTGTACTATAATATATAACTATCTGACATATAAAAAAGAACATTATTATCTCTTTTTGCATGTCAAGGAGGTCTTACATATGAACGATTTTATTTTTTCATTTAGCAATGAAGAGCCAAAATATAAACAGATTTATCACCAATTAAAGGCTTTAATTGAGCAAGGAAACTTACAGTCGAATGATTCGCTCCCTTCTATTCGAAGGTTGGCGGAGACGTTACAGGTCAGTCGGAATACGACGTTGACTGCCTATGAGCAGCTTGTAGCAGAAGGTTACATACGAGGTGAAGGTCGCAAAGGCTATTTCGTCAATGTATTGGAACAAGTCTTTTTAAAGGAAGAGAAAGCAACATTGCTTTCGTCAAACGTAAAGCAGTTGTGTCCTACTATAAAAATTGATTTTCGGGCAGGAGCTGTCGATCAAGCATATTTTCCACTAAAGGCATGGCGACAATTTGCTAATCGTGCACTGCAGTTAGAGGAAAGTTATGTGTATGGTGAACCGTTTGGGGAACCATTCTTAAAAGAACAGCTTGTCCAGTATTTATTACAAGCACGCGGGGTTAAATGCCAAGCAGATGATATTATTATCGGTAGTAGTACACAGCAAATGTTACTGTACTTGGGTTTTATTTTGAAGCAAGATTTCGCAAGTGTGATTGTCGAGGACCCTGGTTATATTGGGGCAAGGCAATCGTTTAAGCTAAGCGGTTTTCAACTAGAAGCCCTTCCTGTTTTAGAGCAAGGTGCTCAGCTACACTTATTGTCGGATATGCAATCACGACTCCTATATGTTACACCTTCCCACCATTTTCCTTACGGTGTCACAATGTCTATACAGCAACGTCAAACTATTATTCAATGGGCAAAAAAAGTGGATGGATACATCATTGAGGACGATTATGACAGTGAATTTCGCTATGCACAGCAGCCATTTCCTGCGCTTGCCTCCATCGATCATTCACGCGTTATTTACATGGGGACCTTTTCAAAATCCTTTTTACCTGCGATTCGACTAAGCTATATGGTATTACCTAAAGCACTTCTACATCGTTACAAGGAACAGTTTAGTGAATTTGAACATAATGCATCCTCACTTCATCAATTAACGATGGCCGCATTTATGGAAAAAGGTGAATGGACTCGGCATATTAAAAGAATGCGCCTTATTTATAAGCATAAAATGAGCTATCTTGTAGAGCAGCTTCAACAACAATTTGGTGCCTATATTACGATACTTGGAGAACATTCGGGCCTTTATGTATTGGTAAAGTTGCATGTCCAACAAACGGAAGAACAGCTCATCCAATCTGCAGAAAAATATGGTGTTCAAGTATATCCGACAAGCCCATACTTTCTTAAACATTTCACAGCTGAACCAATATTACAATTAGGCTTTAGTAAGTTAGCTATTGAGGACATCAAACAAGGGGTTCAACTATTAGTAAAAGCGTGGCAGCTATCTTCAAACAACGAATAAAAAACGCAGGAACGTTATATTTCTGCGTTTTTTTATGTATTATTTTTGTGCGTATTTTTGTAAATGCTTTGGTATTGTACGAAGATCCATCAAGAAAGGCATCATCATAAGTAGTACAATTAAATAGAGCGCAATCCCGATTGCTACAGCGGAGCCTTTAACTTCATCATCAACCACATAAGGCATTGTAATATAAGGTACAAATACCAATAGTAAAATAGAAATGCGTGTCATTGATGTGAACATTTGTTTTTTCGCACAATATGGACAGCTAATGAATCGTGAAAATGTCACAATCGAACGCATCGACTGCTTCCAAGTCCATTTCTCCTTACATTCAATACATTTCGGCATACAATACATCCCCTCCATTCACTAATTATGCCATATTGTGGAGAATAGAAGTACTAATTTAAAGTAAAAAAGAATTTGCACAGGCATTTACTGTACAAATTCTTTTAAAAATAATCAATAAACGTTGGGATTCCTACTGGTAATACTACTTCTAAAAGCGCCATTTCCATTGCTTCACCTTGTAACCGTTCAATTTTCTCCAAATAGCTAGGGCGTTTATACCCAAGTAGCATCGTCGCTAATGTTTGAACTGTCAGTTGAATAGCATTCTCGGACAGTTGTTCACTAATCTTATCAACTGCTACTTCTCCGTTTTGTACTGTTACGACAAACGTACCGTTATTCCAAGCTACAATACGATCGCTTACAGCGAAGCGCAACTGAAAATCGTTCCCTACAAAAGGGTACCGCAGTAGAAATTCCTTTACGTCCACAATACGCGCCATAAAATAAGGAGAAACTTTTTGAATAATTTCGCTATCCTCAAGTAAAAATGCTACCGCTTCATTGCCCGTCGTTTTGCCATATACATTGTAAACCATCGAGCTATGTGCTGAGACAAAATTCCATAACCCTTTTCGAGCTTCTTCCTGTAAATAAACGATTTCATCAATATAAAAATTTTCTTCCATAATACGATAGAACATATAGCCTTGAGGCTCATCTTGCTCATCATAATAGACTGCTGCCTGCAGTTTGACATCACTATCTATAAATTTTTCTTCCCAAAAATCTTCTTGAAATTTTTCATTCCAGGCTATGCTGTTTCGCACCATTACACCATGTGTCTTTATTGCATAACGTGCATAAATTGCAACAACATCTTTATCTTTAGGATCGACACGACGAATTTTGCCATTTAAACCACCATAATGAGGAAGTTGTGTATCTTTCACTTGAAATTCCACAATATCACTCATAATTTCCCAGCCTTTTTTGCGGTAATATGGAATAGAGTAAGGGAATAAGTAAGATATATACCGTCCTTCCTCACGCATTTGTTCTAGACACTTGATAATGAGACTTTCCATTAAGCCGTGTCTAGAATATTCAGGGTACGTGCCAACAGCCGTTATCCCACCCATTTCATAAAACTTCCCATGTACATTGATTTGAAAAGGTAAATTTAAAATTTGTGATACTAGTTGAGAGCCATCAAACCACCCAAAAGCATGCCCTTCGTCAAACTGTTTACTTTTGGCATTAACGAAACGACGATCTTTATGAATAGACATAGACATTTGAAATACGTAATTTAACAAATCGATGGATTGGGCCATCTCATCTAGTCGTATTTCTCGCATTACTAAACCTTTCCGTTGATTCATGTTTTTCTCTCCTCATTAAATAGCTCTGCAAAAATGGTTTCCGGAGCATTTAAAAATCTCTTCGTTACAATATAATGTATAGTGTCTTCGTATCGGACGGATTCAATCCCTCCTTCTTCAAAACTGTAAATAGTAGCATTCGGATAACCGAGTAAAATGGGTGAATGTGTGGCAATAATAAATTGGGCTTCACGCTCTAAATCCTTCATTATTTTAAGAAGACTCAGTTGTCTTGTAGGTGATAAAGCTGCTTCTGGCTCATCAAGTAAATAAATCGCCTTACCTTTAAAACGATTCATAAATAGCGCTAAAAAGGACTCCCCATGTGACTGTTGATGTAGGGATTTACCTCCAAATGCAGCATACTTATTAGGATGATATTCTAACAAATCGATATGGCTTGCAAATTGATAAAACGTTTCTGAACGTAGAAAAAAGCCATTAGAAACTTTAGGCAACCACGATAACCGTATATAGTCCCCTAGCGCAGCTTCTGCTTTATGTACTTCATAACTGTTTTGCCGTCCACCACCTGCTGTATTAAAATCACAGCGATCCGCAATTGCTTCCAGAAGTGTTGATTTCCCAGAGCCATTTTCCCCAACAAAAAATGTCACATTCGTTGGAAACTCAAGCTCCTGTAAATTCTGCAAACTGGGTATATTAAAAGGATATTGTCGTTTATCCTCTATGTTGTCCTGTAAAACCTTACATGATTTTAAATACATTGTATTGCCTCCTTCATGATAGTATAACTCGCTGATGCTACTCTGAAACGGTCCTTCTTTCTAAATACAAACTAATAATACCAGCTATGAATAATAAGATGATACCTATTAAAGAAATAGGCGACCACGTAAGCCTAGAATCAAATAATTGGAAGAAAAAAGTGAATATTGGGACAAAGCATAAACTCATCATCACCATTAAAGGAGAACAATTCCGAATACCTATTTGCAATAAATACATTGGAAGCATGACACCCGTTGCTGTAACAGCAAGTATCCAGACAATATTTCCTGAGAAATACTTTAAAAATTCATCGTATGTAGCTAAAAAAGATAATAAAATTATGCCATAATAACGATTTGCTAAAATCATAGAAGTTGTCCAGCCAGCCTCATTTAATTTTTTTGAATATACGGTGCATAAAACAGCACCAACCCCACAGCTAATACTCGCTATTAAAGCTATGATGACAGGCATTGTTATGTCCAACTTGACTGCTGAGCTTCCGCTAAGTACAGCGACAATCAGTACACTACACGCAATCAGTGTGCCAATGGCAATTAACCACTGTGACCTTGGAATTGATTCCTTTGCAATGACCGCCAGAACTAGGACAAATAATGGACCGATACCCATCTCAAGTGCACTGACTATAGCTGATTCCACATATTTTAATGCAAAATAAAAACACATAAAAGCTAGAACGGACGCTCCATTTAATTTCAATACATAGCCGATTGTCCCTTGCCATTTATAAGGTTTTTTATGTGTACGTGCAAAAAATGCAAAATAGCATGACGTCAGAAAAAAACTAATACCTGTAAATAAAAATGCTGGTACTTCTTGTACTTGCTTGGCATAAAATACTTGACTCATTGCCGTCAAGAACGCTGATAAAATAAGTGCTAGCAGCCCTATCGTTGTAATGCGTTTCTTCGTTATGTCCATTCTTTCTCCCACCCCTTGTCATTATTTCCTAAAATAAAAAAACTCCATCTCTAATAAATATAGAGACGAAGTTATCCGCGGTACCACTCTGATTAGCATATATGCTCACTTTGACTATAACGGTAGTTGCCGTTTATACCTACTTTTTTCAGTATAAAAACTCCTGCACGAGTTCACGATTCCTTTACGATGATTTTCACCAGCCATCATCTCTCTGTAAGTAAATCACATTCGCTACTTTTTCCAATCATTGTTAATTATTAACGTCCATAATAAGTTATTTAATTATTCTCGTCAAGGTTTTACGAAGATTGTGACACCATAATATCAGTTGCATATAATCCTTTAAACGACAACACACCTATAGTTAACTAATTTTACTTTACTACGTCCGATACCATTCGATAAAAAAAGTCTCCTAGCTGTAGGCTAGAAGACTTTTTACATCATATGGGATTTTATCAACTAACCTTTGTTATTTTGCATTTTTATCAGGCTGATGAATACCAAATACATTGCCTTCAGTATCTGTATAATATCCTTGCCATGCCATTCCAGGAAGAGCATATTTAGGAATGGCTACCTTACCACCATTGCTCATAATTTTTGCTTCTGTTGCATCGTAATTTTCCACACCCATTGTACAAGCAAATCCATTCAACGCTTGATTTGGTGCTGGAGGGGGACCTTGCCGTTGCATTAAAGCACCATTTATGCCAAGTTCATCCTCACTACCTGTTACTGCACCAAAATACGGCATGCCAGCGTAGTCACTCCAATCTTCAAATGACCATCCAAAAATATTGCCATAGAAATCCTTTGCTCGCTCCATGTCACTTACATGAATTTCAAAATGAACTAATCTCCCCATCTTATCCTCCTAAATGTAATAGAATATATTTACTATAATGCATTTTTTTGTAGATAGGAAATATAATGGATTGCTTGTTCGCTTCCAGTTGTAGCGGCTATAATGTTCTATGCTTTAGCTGGCGTAATAATATATTATCGGTTTGTATCTTGCTTTACCTTTCTTCCAGGATAAAACTTCATTTGTTCATCACCTTTATGTTCTTTTGCGGTCATAGTAATTGGTTTTATTTTTAGCACCACCGTTTTACTACCTAAAGAAGATATATATTTATCGACATGCGCTTTCGATAAAGCGACTTCATAATAATTCGGGACATATTTATCAAGCATTTCTTGCATTGCTGCTGTTGCTTCATCCAAATCCGTAACAATTTCAACTTTTCCATTGGCGATAACGCTCATATAAGCCGTATCAGTATTCGCAGGAACTGGATCTGCGATAGTTCCGTAAATTTCACATACTGTAATACATGCATTCGTATTATTTTTTAAAATATTAATTTTTCTTCCTTCGTTTGCGCCATGAATATAAAAGTTTCCATTTTTAAATACAAAATTCAATGGAATTACATATGGCATGTTGTCATCCACTAACCCAAGAAAAATGGTTTGAGCTTGTCGTAAAAAAAGATTGATTTGTCCCTCATCTGTAAATGTTCTTTTCCCCATACGAATTTTTGTTTCCATCCTTATCACTTCTCCCTATTTAACAAGTATAATAATTTGCTTACTTCTATAGCGAGTCTATAGCAGGATAGTCCTTTAAAAAAGGGACAGTTTGATGAAAACGAATGGGTACAACGTAAATTTTTCATCCTGTGTTATTAGGTTTACACTTATCGCTTTAGCAGTTCCTATAACGCTTGCAAAACAATTTCTTCACTGCTCACGGTAAAATAATTTTAGCTGTGCGACTATCATAATACTAATGACGACAAGTAAAAACCAAGAGCTAATTTTTCCGAAATGAACAATCGTCCATCCCATTTCTTGGTTAGGATATGACCAAGCACCAAAAAATGTTGCAATATTTTCGGCAATCCAAATAAAAAACCCAATTAAAAGGAATGATGCAACAATAGGCATCTTATAAATGTTTTGTCGTACTGTAAATTTAACAACTGTTCGAGAAAATACGAGAAAAAGTAAAGCTATTAGCAGCCATCTAAAGTCATATATAAAATGGTGTGTGAAGAAATTTAAGTAAATCATAGCTCCTAACGGAATGGCAATATAACTTCTTGGCCAATTCATAATCTTCAAATCAAACCTACGCCAAGCTTGGCAAATGTAACTTGCCACACTTGCATACATAAAGCCGCTATATAAGGGCACACCACCAATTTTTGACCACGCCGCTTCTGGATAGGACCAAGAATGAAAGTTCACTTTATATAATTCTAGTATAAGACCAATTATATGAAACAAACAGATTACTTTTATTTCATCTTTAGATTCTAGACCAAATTTATACATCAAATATTGTGTCAAAAGACAAATAACGAGAATAAAATCATATCTTGAAAGTGGTAAATGGATAACTTTTGACAGCGCAAGCGTAACAAATATGACAACAGGAAAAATACAAGATAAGGATTGATGGTACGTAAAATACACTAAGTCTTTAAAAATTTTTTTCAATATACATTCACCTCATGTAACTAAGTACGAAAAAATTTATCATTACTTGTATGAAGAATAAATGATATTTTATTCTATTTCAATGTTTTTTTATCGAAAAACGATAAATTAATTTACTTATTTTTGAAACATTTTTTTATAAGTAACGTCTTTTGTAAACCTAAATAAAACAAGAGTAGCCACATTATTGCAGCTACTCTTGTCCTTTAAAGAAACATTTTTTGGTCTAATTTTAACTGTACTTCTTGTTGGCTTACTTTTATTACCTTCGTTTTCTTCACTTTTACATAATAAACGATATAACAGCCGATGAAGAATGCGCCTCCACAATATAGAGCTAATCGTTGCGACGGATCAAAGGCTAAGCTTGCCATAACAATACAATTCGCTACTAAGCCTAAAATTGGCACGAGTGGATATAGTGGCGCTTTGAATTTTAAATCTTCCACTTTACCACCTTGACGAACATATGAACGTCTAAAGGCAATTTGCGATGCTGTAATCGCAATCCAACCGATTTGAGCGCCTAAACCTGCTAGAGATAATAGCCAAACAAACACTGTTTTTGCAGCGAATACACTTGATAATAGTGATAAACCAGCTACAGCAAGTGTAATTAATAATGCATTCATCGGAATGCCTCTTTTATTCACTTTCCCTAAAACAGGGCTAGCCATTTTTTCAACAGATAGCGAGAACAACATACGTGTTGCCGCATATAAACCAGAGTTTGCAACCGATAATAGAGCAGTCAAAATAACAAAGTTCATAATATCAGCTGCATAAGGAATGCCTATACTGTCCAGTACAACTACGAATGGACTTTCAACAACACCTGCTTTATCCATTGGAATTATCGCGGCAAGAATGACAACAGATAGGACAAAGAAGAACAATGTACGCCAAACTGTTTGTTTAATAGATTTAGGAATTGTCTTTTCTGGATTTTCACTTTCCCCAGCAGCAATACCAATTAATTCTGTCCCTTGGAATGAAAAATTCACCGTAATCATTGTAATTAATAATGCTGTTACACCATTTGGAAATAGCCCATGCTCATAAAAATGAGTAAGGAATGGAGCGCTGGTTCCGTCTTTCATATCAATAAGGCCAAACATAGCTGCTCCTCCAACAATTAGGAACATAATAATAGCCAATATTTTTATGCTAGAGAAAACAAATTCTGCTTCACCAAATGCTTTCGCTGATAAACCATTTAATAAAAAGAGCAAGGCACCAAATATTAAACACCACATCCATACTGGTGATTCAGGAAACCATCTTTGCATAAGTTGTCCAGCCCCTAAAAATTCGAGGGCAACTGTAACTGCCCACCCTAGCCAATAAAGCCACCCAACGGCAAAGCCAGTAGCAGGACCAATAAACTTCGTCGTATATGTTTGAAACGACCCAGATACTGGCATAGCAACAGACAATTCACCCAAACAAAGCATCGTTAGATACATTACTAACCCGCCTACTAAATAAGAAAGAATAGCACCAGTTGGCCCAGCTTGATTTATAGTAAAACCTGATCCAAGAAAGAAGCCAGTTCCAATGCATCCTCCTAGTGAAATCATAAATAAGTGTCTAGCTTTCATACTTCTTTTTAATTCATGTTGTTCTGTTGCCATAAAATAACCCCTTACACGATTATCATGTAAGCACTTTCTTTTTAAAGTGCCAAAAGATAATGATGATAAATATTAATAGAAGTAATTTAAAAATTTCATCTATTTTGTGAACAGTCAATTTTCTGACAAAGAAAAGTACTTAAATAGTCTAGAGCATTCGTTCCGTCTATTGTAAACTACAATTAGGGAGAGCTATTTTCTTAAATTTGGTTGTCGCGACCTCATTTTACTAAAAAAGTTCTTCCTTATCAGCCAATTGTTTTTCCCCAATCCATTGTTTAAAGTAATGTATCGCCAAATAAAGAGCTAATTAAAGCGACCGCAGCTATAGCTGTTTTATTATACTGATCTAATACTGGGTTTGTCTCTACAAACTCTGCCGAAGTGATAATATTGGCTTCTGATAGCATTTCCATAGCTAGATGACTTTCACGATAGCTAATGCCTCCTGCAACTGGTGTGCCTACTCCTGGTGCATCGTTTGGATCAAGGCCATCTAAATCTAAAGATAAATGAACACCATCTGTATGTTCTTTTAAATAATTAATAGTTTCTGACATTACTGTCGTCATACCTAAACGATCGATCTCATGCATCGTATAAACTTTAATGCCAATTTCTTTAATAAGCTTTTTCTCTCCTGGATCTAAATCACGAGCACCAATAATTACTACATTTTCTGGCTTTACTTTTGGCGCATAACCACCAATATTCGTAAGTGCAGGATGTCCTAGACCTAAGCTTACCGCTAAAGACATTCCATGAATATTTCCAGAGGGAGATGTTTCACCTGTGTTTAAATCACCATGGGCATCATACCAAATAACGCCTAAATTCTCATAATGTTTCGAAACACCTGCTAATGTTCCAATGGCAATACTATGATCTCCTCCTAAAACTAAAGGAAAGCGATTAGAGGAAATGACTTGATCTACTTTTTGACCAAGCTTGTCATTAGCATCCGCTACCGTTTTTAAATTTTTTAAGTTTGTTGTTGTGTCTATCTTTTCTTCTTTATTTACGAATTCGATATTCAAATCCCCTAAATCATCAATCGCATAGCCGAGCCCTTCAAGTCGATCTGTTAATCCAGCATATCGAATAGCACTCGGTCCCATGTCTACCCCTCTTCTAGTTTGACCCAGATCCATAGGTACCCCAATAATTGTAACTTCTTTACGCATGATATTTTCTCCTCTCCAATAATTACTTTCACAGTATAAAGAAAATGAAAAATTGACTCAACTCGACATTATTTTTAATTTTTATACAGTTTAGATTATTAGAAACATAGATTTCATCTTGCATAAATGAATGCATAAACACAATAATAGTGAATAAGGATACTTATTTTTACAATTTTATATATTTTTTTGTCAGAAATATCAAAAATAAAAGATTAAAACTATATACTTTTATTGTTTTTTTAGAAAATTAAGACGTTGTTTATAGGTTTTATATCAATATAATGTAAAATTATTTAAAATATTTCTATATTTGTATAAGAATAATAGCGATATATTTTAATGATTTAATAAAAAAATAAAACCAGAATCACATTTTTTTACAGTGAGTTCTGGTTTAAAATTTTTGTATGAATAATTTATCATCTGATTGGATTTCCGCATAAAATACTTCTTCGACATTTTTAATTCCTACTTTGGATAATTCCCTTTTTAGCCATTCTTTATTTTTTCCTACTTCTAATAAATTTCTTTTTAATAATTTGCCGTCTGATATTATTTCTATAGGTAAAAACGGTGGATTTTTAGGTGCAATGTTTAGGTCTATCTTTTGTGTGCCTTGAAACTGAGGTTTCTTCAGAATACTCAGCGTGCCGTTCGGTTCAAGTATTGCAAAATCGATTTCATCGATCGAAAAAACTTGATATTGTCTTATCATCATTGTTAAGTCATCGATATTGACGCCTGTCCTTTTCAATGCTTTTTTATCGATTTTGCCGTGTTTTATTACGATTGTAGGCTGACCATCAAGAATCATCCTTATTTTTCCGGATTTCAGACTTATATAGCCAATAAGTGTTGTTAACGAACACCATATGACCAAGCTCAGTAAATCTTTTGTGTAATCTTTTGTACTAAGAACAATCATATTAGCGGCAATGGAGCCAATTGTTATGCCTGTTACATAGTTAAAAAACGTAAGTTGGCTTAATTGTTTTTTTCCTAAAAAACGTGTTAATGCAAGAAGGACAAAAAAAGTTATGACTGTTTCTATTGCTATTTGTAAGTAACTTACATCTTTCATGCCACCACTCCTATCTATTCAATAGAATGTGTTATGCATAAAATAAAATACTAAAACTAGGCACTAATTAGCGATTTTCATCAGAGTTTTCTAATGATCTGTATAATGTTGATTTACTAATACCTGTTTCATTTTTAATATCATGTAATGTGAAATTTCCCGAATGGTACATCGAAATAGCTTTTTGAATGTTTACATCTGGTTTCCTCGGTCTACCGATTGTCTTACCCTGCTCTCTTGCATTGGCAATGCCGATTAGAGCTGACTGCTTTGCAACATCTGTTTGGAATTGAATATAATGTTTCATCATTTGTTGTAATGTACATGTTAAAGGTTGATTATTAGAAATAGACTCATTACAAAATTGAATGCTTACGCTGTCTTTTTCACAAATGTTAAGGATATCTTGTAGTTGTCTTGTCGTGTCTGCAAGTGCAACCATTCGTTCAACTATAATCGTATCCCCTTGTTGTATTGCCATCAGCATTTCTTCTAGTTGATGTCGCTTTTTAGGTGAAGCATGCGGTTCACGATATATAGTTTGGCATTTTTCAGATATAACTTTTAACTGTTCTTCACACGTTTCATCATTATATAAAGGTCGTACATAACCGAAAATCATCAATTTTCCTCCTTACATTGTCTCAAAAAGGTTCCATTTTGGGAATATGAATGGTATGATACTCAAAGAATTTCATATGAAGGAGTACATCATGCAAAGTTTAACACAACAATGGTTTGGAAATATCCGAGGCGATCTATTAGCAGGCATTGTCGTAGCACTTGCTCTTATCCCAGAAGCCATTGCCTTTTCTATCATCGCTGGCGTTGATCCAATGGTAGGGTTATATGCATCTTTTTGTATCGCTGTCACAATCGCGTTTGTCGGTGGTAGACCTGGTATGATTTCAGCAGCTACAGGCGCAATGGCCCTTGTAATAGCCCCATTAGTAAAAGATTACGGACTAAATTATTTACTAGCTGCCACAATTTTAACAGGCATTATTCAACTAATTTTTGGTATGTTAAAAATAGCAAAATTAATGAAATTCATTCCCAATGCTGTAATGATTGGCTTCGTTAATTCATTAGCTATTTTAATCTTTTTAGCACAAGTCCCTCAAATTATTGGAATGTCTACCATGACATATATCTTTGTCGCATTGACACTATTACTTTTGTATACTTTACCACGTTATATTCAAGTAATACCAGCACCACTTATAGCAATCATCGTCTTAACTACTATCGCGATTTATAGTGGCGTTGATTTACGAACAATTGGTGATTTAGGTGTTATAACGCAAACGCTACCGACATTCGCCATTCCGAATGTGCCGTTCACGTTTGAAACATTAAAAATTATATTCCCCTATTCGCTTGCATTAGCCATCGTCGGTCTAATCGAATCTTTATTAACTGCCCAAATCGTGGATGACATGACTGGGACGGAAAGTGAAAAGAATAAAGAAGCGAGAGGACAAGGTATTGCTAATTTCATTAATGGATTTTTTGGAGGAATGGCTGGTTGTGCGATGATTGGTCAATCTGTCATTAATGTAAAGTCTGGTGGACGAGGGCGTTTTTCAACCCTTGTAGCTGGTTTATTTTTAATTTTTTTAATTCTCGTTTTAGGGGATTTAGTCGTAAAAATTCCTATGCCAGTATTAGTAGGCGTTATGATTATGGTATGTATCGGTACATTTGATTGGAATTCATTCAAGTATTTAGTGAAGGCCCCTCCTAGTGATGCAATTGTTATGCTAGTTACAGTGATCATCGTAGTATACACGCATGATTTATCGAAAGGCGTTATTGCAGGGGTTGTATTAAGTGCTATTTTCTTTGTAGTAAAAATTTCAACATTGAAAGTAGCAAAAAATGGAGATATTTACAAAATAGAAGGTCCATTATTTTTTGCTGCCACACATAACTTCGTTCATTACTTCAAAAAAATTGAAAGCATAGATTCTAAAGTTACTATAGATTTTAGCAATAGTCGACTATGGGATGATTCTGCTGTAGGTGCCTTGCATAAAGTAAAACATTTACTTCAAGCAAAAGGAATTAAAGTAGAAATAACAGGACTCGATACTTCAAGTCAAAAATTAATAAATCGAATAGACAGTATAACTTCATCTCACTAAAGCCCCAAGGAATTCCTGCTTACTTTTGCGGAATTCCTTGTTTATTTTCTTTCGCGGAATTCTACTTCCCTTTCGCGGGATTACACTTCTCTTCCGCGGGATTACGCCTTCCTTCCGCGGGATTACTCCTCAATCGCGGAATTCTACCTTCCTTCCGCGGGATTACTCCCCTCTTTCGCGGGATTACACTTCTCTTTCGCGGAATTACACCTTCCTTCCGCGGAATTCTATCCCTCTTCCGCGGAATTACACCTCAGACGCGGAATTACTACTTCCTTTCGCGGAATTACTCCTCTCTTCCGCGGGATTACGCCTCAGACGCGGGATTATACTTCTCTTCCGCGGGATTACGCCTTCCTTCCGCGGGATTACTTCTCAATCGCGGAATTCTACCTTCCTTTCGCGGGATTACAATTCTCTTCCGCGGAATTCCACCTTCCTTTCGCGGGATTACTACTCCCTTCCGCGGAATTACACCTCAGACGCGGAATTACTACTTCCTTTCGCGGAATTACACCTCTCTTCCGCGGAATTACACCCCTCTTTCGCGGGATTCTACCTCCCTTCCGCGGGATTACTACTCCCTTTCGCGGAATTCTACCCCTCTTTCGCGGAATTACACCTTCCTTCCGCGGGATTACTACTCCCTTTCGCGGAATTCTACCTCTCTTCCGCGGAATTACTACTCCCTTCCGCGGGAATTCTACCTTCCTTCCGCGAATATTAAATAATTACATTCATCTCATTTTTAACAAAATTTGGTGTATGATTTAAGTATTGTTTATTAATTACCTAATTGATAAAACTGGGGGATATAGAATGAAAAATAGGAAAAGCTGGTTTCGAATGTGGAAAATCCTATCCTTTGCATTTTCCATGATTATTCAAGTTTATTGGTATCGCTTTAGAAAAAAATCGGATGCACAATGGGAATTGTTATGGGAAAAGCTTGGTCGACAATTTCGCCAGACACTATTTGAGCTGGAAGGTGTATTAATTAAAGTTGGGCAACTTTTAAGTATTCGTGAAGACTTATTGCCAAAAAGTTTTATTAGTCAAATTCAAGATTTAGTTGATCAAGTACCTCCCTCTCCTTGGGAAGACATTCAATCTGTATTAGAAAAAGAATGGGGCAAACCGATAGACAATGTACTTCTTTCCATCGAGCCAAAGGCAGTGGCTTCTGCCTCTATTGGAGAAGTTTATCGCGGAAGGCTAAAAGACGGAACAAATGTTGCCATTAAAGTACAACGGCCATCCATCCCATCCATTATGCGAACTGATTTTCGTTCATTAGCCATTATTATTTCATTCGCTCAATATTTTGCTCCTATTCCAAAAGGATTTATTAATTTTAGATTGCTTTTTAATGAACTCAAATCTGTTATAGGACGTGAATTGGATTTCAAAAAAGAGTTAGATACAATGAAGCATTTCAGAGAACGCTTTGAAGACATCCATCAGCTTACGATACCTACTGCTTATCCCGATATTAGTACATCACAAGTATTAGTAATGGATTGGATAGATGGTGTTAGAATAACTGATAGTGTATTTTTATCAACAAATCAAATTGATAAAGAAGTTTTATCAAAGCAATTATTGCGCGCCTTCTTGCCTCAATGGTTAGAGGCGGGCATGTTTCATGCGGATCCACATGCTGGAAATGTTTTAGTACAGGCAGATGGTACGATTGTACTTCTTGATTTTGGAATGGTAGGTGAAATATCAAGAAAAGATGCAGCTAATTTCCAAAATTTAATGCAGGCCATTTTTCTGAAAAATTATGCACAAGCAGCAGAGACATTAAAGAGTTTAGGTTTTTTACTACCAGGAGCAGATTTGAAAGTCATTGAAAATCTACTTAAGGAAGTACTCCTATTAGATGTAAATAAGGTAAAAGAAATGGACTTATTCGCCGTCAAAAAAGAAATGAACGACATTTTAAAACTACTTCCTATACAAGTACCAACACGATTTATTTTTTTAGGCCGCTCCTTTGTGACAATTGAAGGTTTACTGTTAACCATAAATCCAGAAAAAGAAATTTTAGATATCATTAAACCAGTATTTACTGATTGGGTAAAGCAAGGAAGCTCAAATAATTGGAAGTCTGTATTACAATGGCTCAATGCGTTACCGATTTTTAAAGTATTTCATTCTTTATACGATCTCGTGGAAACACCCCAGCGCTTATTAATCCAAAAGGAAAATTTGCAGTACAGAGAATTTGTCTTTTCCGTCTATGAAAATCAAAAAAGGCAAATTTTCATATTAACTGTTTTAGCATTAGTCGGTATTTTCGTTGGCAAGTATTTGCATTATGCAATCGTGTATAAAGCATCCGCTGTGTTATTGGCACTCTCCATTCTTTTATATATTGTGAGTAGTTGGAAGCAACGAAAATGGTTAAAACGTATGTATAACAAAGCATTGTAAAAAATAGCGCCCATTCGCAGTGAATTAGTATCGCCTCCTAAGGTTTAGGAGGCATATTTTATTTCTGTTCGCCAAGTATTCCTATTCGTCTTTCCCTCTCTATCTATAGTTCTATATTCTTTCAATGTCTCATAAATTGACTAAAATACCGAATAAGGAGAACTGTAAATATGCATGTTGTTCATTTTTATGAAAATAAGTCCTCAATTTTAAATCAGTTATTAATACGCATTCCCACTGTGGATGAAAACCTCCAACTAAAAGGTCGGAAGGCAAAAGTAATCGATGTTATTCAAATCGATGAGCGACAGTATCATGTATTTGTGTTGTTTGAAAAAATACCGAAAAAACAACCTCTATCAAAAGATTTAGGGAAGAAAAAGAGATAATTTCTTCCCTATTTCCATAGGTGAAAAAGTTTATGAGCAGACAAAACGGGTAAGTTATAGTATACTCACAAATCACGTTGCGATTAATTCTCATTTAATCTAATTTATTAAGCAGAACAATTGACTTTTTAATTGATAACAATTATCATTATCATATAGATTTTTTCTCTAGTTTGTTTATTTCAGAATCCCCCCTTATTTTTTGAAATAAGCATGCATCAAACGGATATTCTTACATCAGACTAAGAATATCCGTTTTTTTATTACATATATCGAAGGAGCTGTTATAAATGGATTATCGTATCGAAAAAGACACTATGGGTGAAATTAAAGTACCTGCCAACAAAATATGGGGAGCACAAACTCAACGTAGTAAGGAAAACTTCCAAATCGGCACTGAGCATATGCCTATTGAATTAATTCAAGCAATGGCTATTCTAAAGAAAAGTGCAGCAATTGCGAACAATAAATTAGGAAAGCTTTCAGATATTAAGGCAAATGCGATTGTGCAAGCTGCAGATGAAGTTTTAAACGGTCAATGGGATGACCAATTCCCTCTTGTTGTATGGCAAACAGGTAGTGGCACACAATCCAACATGAATGTAAATGAGGTTATTGCGCATCGTGCAAATCAAATTTTACAAGACGCTGGTGAATCAGACCGCATCCATCCAAATGATGATGTCAATAAATCACAAAGCTCCAACGATACGTTTCCTACGGCGTTGCATATCGCAGCTGTACTAAAAGTAGAAGATTATTTACTACCTCGCCTTCGCTTACTAAAAGCTACTTTGGATGAAAAGGCTGAGAATTTCAAAGATATTATTAAAATCGGACGCACTCATTTACAAGACGCTACGCCACTGACTTTAGGTCAAGAGATAAGTGGCTGGTCAGCAATGCTAGGTAAATCTGAGCAAATGATTAAACATAATGTTGAATATATGAAGGAGCTTGCAATTGGCGGTACGGCAGTCGGTACTGGTATTAATGCACATCCTGAATTCGGCGATCGAGTAGCAGCTGAAATTAGCGAGCTGACAGGAAAACAATTCACATCTGCAGCAAATAAGTTCCATGCACTAACAAGTCATGATGAAGCTGTCGTGGCGCACGGCGCATTAAAAGCACTCGCAGCAGACTTAATGAAAATTGCCAATGATGTACGTTGGTTAGCAAGTGGCCCTCGTTCTGGTATCGGTGAAATTACCATTCCAGAAAATGAACCAGGCTCATCTATTATGCCAGGTAAAGTAAATCCAACGCAAAGTGAAGCGATGACAATGGTCGTGACACAAGTCGTTGGAAATGATGCAACGATTGCCTTTGCCGCTTCCCAAGGGAATTTTGAGCTCAATGTTTTTAAACCAGTTATTATCTATAATTTCTTACAGTCAACTCGCCTCCTAGCCGATACGATGAAATCATTCAATGATAACTGTGCGATTGGTATCGAACCAAATGTTGAAGTGCTTGATCATAACCTGCAAAACTCCTTAATGCTAGTCACTGCATTAAATCCTTATATTGGTTATGAGAATGCAGCAAAAATTGCGAAAAAAGCACATAAAGAAGGTACTACATTAAAAGAAGCTGCTATTGCTTCTGGTTTGTTAACTGAAGAACAATTTAATGAATATGTTGACCCAGCTACGATGATTTATCCAAACGCTTAATGTTATAAGTGTGAGGCAACGGAGCTAACTACACATAAAAAAGCCTTGATGTAATATCAAGGCTTTTTTCTCTGTCAGAAATTCCACTATAAGACGTGACTTGCTATGTAATTTTATAAAGAATAAGAGCTGTATAAACACTATGCTTATCATAAAAAGTATATGTAGAATACTTAATATCGACAAAGTCCCCTTCTGGTAAATCATATAAAAATTTATTAATCATGTTTTCAAGCGTATCTTTATCTCTAGCCTCAAGTATGTTCGTTCTTAATCGTGCCACTTTTATCACCTCGCTGCATTCATCATATATTAAATGTCTATATTTGCCAATACTATTGATTGAATATAAATGATAGGAAGCTAAGAGCCTGACTACACAAATCAGACTCTTAACTAAACTATTGATGCAGCTCTAATCGTTTTTGTTTAAGTGAATTCCAAATTTTTATCGATGCTGCGAATACTAAAATTAATGAAATAATTACGAACACTAAACCAACTGTATATTCATGAAGGTTACTGCCCATATAACTATATAGAATCCTTAATGGGGTACTCGCAATAATCACAGTAAAAATGTAAGTTGAATACTTAATCCCTACAGATGCGGACAAAAAACAAATCACATCTGCTGGTGCTATTGGACATATGACGCCTATTGCTAAAAATTTGTAATTGTACGTTTCTAATAAATTATTAAAGTCGGGGTACCTATTTTCTAAATATTTATTTAGCCTATTCCCCGCAAAGCTTTTTGAAAGTATATAGACGAACGTTTCGCTCAATACAATGCCTACAGTTGATAACATGAAAGCCTCAATAGGTTGGAAACAAACTCCCCCCAAAATCATTAGTGTAGTACCTGGAATAAGCAATATCAGTCTCATTATCCAAAGGCCAATAAACAATAAGTATGCATAATTTTTATTGGCCGAAATCAAATCATTTAGTGCATTCAAATTAAGTGGCAGTAACTGAAAATGCTTTAATATATAAATGAATACGAACCAAATTGCAATTATGAGCAGTTTCTTTGTCATTTCTACACTCTCCTCAACACTTCCAATAAACACATAATAAGAATTAAATATTAAGAAATACGCGTTGAAATCATTAAGGATTCTTAAGGTGAGCAATATATACTTATGTCAATGTATGATAAATAAGGTTGCACAGTGATTATTAAAAGTCGAGACTAAAAAAGAGATGTTTTGGCATGCACATCTCCTGCTTCTTCATTAAATTATTCTTCCTCAATAGGGAGCATCACAATAAACGTTATCCAACTATCCTTGTATAACGCGCGTAAATCCCCATGATGAAGTTCAATGATTCTTTTAGAAATAGACAATCCAAGACCAGTACCTTTTGCGTCCATTCTTGCTTTATCCCCTCTAAAAAAACGTTCAAACATTTTATTGACATCATCCATCGGGGGGGATTCCATTTTGTTTGATACTTTTAAAACAGCTGTGTTATTTTCAGCCTCAAACGAAATAAAAATATCAGAAGGCTTTTGGCTGTATTTTATTGCATTTATAAAAAGGTTTTCATACACCCGAACGATTTTTTCAATATCAATTAAAACAGGTATGTCTTCCTCAGTTATTGAAATTTGAACATTCAATTGTTGTTCCTCAAATATTGGAATATATTCACCAACGATTTGTTGCAGTAAGCTTGCCATGTCAACATTAGACAAATTTAACGTCACATCAGTACCCGATAAACGGGTAAATTCAAATAGTTCATCTATCAAGAGTTTTAATCTTTGCGACTTGGAATAAAGCGTTTCAAAAAATTCCTGTAGTTGTTCTTGATTTTTATATTGTCCATCCTTTATTAAATTCAAATAGCCTATAATTGATGTCAATGGTGTCCGTAAATCATGGGATATATTTGTAATAAGCTCGTTTTTTTCTTTTTCTATTTGTCTTTCATGTATAAATTTATGTTCTAACTCCTTAGACATATAATTGATGTTGTGCGCCAGCTGCGACAATTCGTCCTTACCTTTAATCTCAATTGTTTGCCCTAATTGTCCACTGGCAATATGTTGAACGGTTTCGGAAATTAACTTCAAATACATAATTTTTTTCCTTACTAGCATAATAAAAATTAGCACAAAAGTTACGATTGCAATTGAAAACCACCCAAAAAAGGCCAAACCTGCTTGAACTACAACGAGATCCTTATTGTTCATAGTCAATCTTATTAATTCAAATATAGGTCTAGATAAAATGCTCATCACTAAAATAGTGCCGAATAAACTGATTACAATCATCACGAGGAGCTGAAAAGAAAGTTTATTGCGAAACTTAATCGTGGTCATATTTTATATCCTACTCCCCAAATTGTTTTAATGTATATTGGATGTTTTGGATCCTCCTCTATTTTGTCTCTAATTTTTGTAATGTGTACCATTACCGTATTATCAGATTTAAAAAAGTCATTCTTCCAAACTGCCTCATAGATTTTGGCAACACTTAAGACAATTCCTTTGTTCCGAGCTAGAAGTTCTAAAATATCAAACTCTTTTGGCGTCAATCTAATTTCATTGCTTTTTACCCAAATCTGACGTGTATCTGTATTGATTGTTAAATCACCTATTTCCAACACGCTCTTTTCAACAGATGAATCGGTATTATACTTTTTATATCTTCTTATTTGAGATTTCACCCTAGCTATTAACTCCAGTGGGTTAAATGGTTTAGATAAATAATCATCAGCCCCAGCAGCGAGACCTTTGATTTTATCCATATCCTCCGATTTTGCAGAGAGCATAATGATAGGCATACTGCGTTCTTCTCTAATCTTCAAACATGCTTCTATACCATCCATTTTCGGCATCATTATATCTAAAATAATTAAATCAAACTTATTTTTTTCGAGCATCTTTAATGCTTCAACTGCATCTTCTACCTTTTCAGTTTGCATACCTTCGTTTTCTAAATATACCGAAATAAGATTTCTTATCGCTTGATCATCATCGACAATTAGTATTCTTGACATTAACAAGTTCCTCCGTATGTTTTTTTGACACCGAACAGCTAAAGATGTAGGCAGGTGGCCAATTTCTATATTCTCTTGTCACTTCTAATTTGGCAAAAAATTGTTGAATTAATGCCTTTTTTAATTTTGTATATTGGAATGTAATAAACATGCCATCGTCTTTTATACTATTTGAGGTGTTTAATAAAATCTCGTAAGATATTTTGCCAGGCAAACTTGAAAAAGGAAGACCAGAAATAACATAATCGACATATGGAATATTATACTCATTCAAATATTGTTCAATATTTTCTGCAGATCCATGTTTAATGTGTACGTTATCTATTCCTTTATATCGTTCTTTAAGCAATGAACAAAATGTTATGTTATTTTCCACTAATAAAATTACTGTATTATGGTTTCTTTTTTCAAGCAATTTTTCTGTGAATGCGCCTGTACCTGGCCCATATTCAACAATATATTTTGCTACATTAAAATCAATTTTTTCAATCATTTTATCACCGAGAAAACTTGAGCTTGGAAGAATGGCTCCAATTGTTTTTGGATTTGCGAAAAATTGAGTTAAGAAAGAAAGGTTTTTCACACTTATTCACCTCATTAGTTTGAATTGATATAGATACTTTAAAATTCAAACCTTAAGAGGATATGTCGAAAATTCTTAAGAATCCTTAACATTTCTTTTCATTACCTCTAAGACGATTTAATTCGTTTAAAGTAAATAAAAAAGAACAGTATTAGAACTTCCTTCTTTTCTAACACTGCTCCATATTTATTTTTGTGAAAATTGTTTCATCATCTTGTCCAATTAATCGGCTTCCAATCTTCTTCTATCCATTTTGCATTTGGTACTTCGAATGGCGCTGTCGCTAGTAACTTGCCCTGTTGCCATATGGCAGCTTTAGAGCGAATCATTTCATCCAGTAATAGTTGGACAAACTCCTTAGGCTCTAATCGGAAAGAGTGCACGGCAAAATCATGAAACCAGCCACAAGCGAGTAGATACGGTGGAATTTCCTTGCTCGTTAATCCATTTTTCAGCATCAGTGTGAAAGAAAAAATTCGCTTACATGCATGCCAAGCCATTTTCTCAGGAGATTTCATCCACTTTTCGAGTCGTTCTCTTGCTTTGTCTATCATTAGTAACGGTTCTTCAATCGCTCGCCCATGCCCAGGGTAAGCTAGTTTTATTGGTAGCTTAGCGAGTCGCTCCAAACTTTCGTATGAACGTCTTACACTATTTGTGCCTTCACGAAAAATATTCAACCAACCTACATCATTATATTGAAATAAGTCTCCACAAATTAATATCTGTTGCTTTTGTTCGTATAAAGCTATATGCCCTAATGTATGTCCTGGTGTATGTAATACTTGAAGAGCACTATTTCCCGTTAAAATTTCTTGTTCATCTATAAGTAGTTGTTGCACGACATATTGTTCTACTGGTTGATCTAAATAATGGGAACCACATGACTCTAAATCACAATGGTTCACCATTTCCCCCTCCCAAAGATGTGCAGCAATCGGTAAGGCGTATCGCTGTTGAAAATAATGATTACCCCCAACATGATCACTATGATAATGTGTATTAATAATACCTGCTAACTGCTTTGGTAATATCCCTGCATCGGTTAAAAGTTTTTCCGTTCGGAGCACATCACTACCAAAGCCCGTATCAACTAAAAAGGGTTGATCATCTTGAATAACAATGCTATTGGCACTTGGAAACGGCCGTTCAAAAAACATCATATTTGTAGTTTTCATATGCTAGCCTCCACTTCTATACTTTATAGAATAATACCAGAAAAGCTCCCTTTTAATACCTCTTTGTTAAGTTGATTTATACAAGAAAATGATGTATCAATCGCTTGACGATTTTTTTCATCTAGTTCAAATTGTTCAATCATGACATCACAGCGAATAGTATCACCGCTAAAAACTGGACGTAAAAACTCGAAGTTCATTGTCCGCGCCAATACGTTAAAGTCACCACCCACTTTTGTTGGGAGTGTAGCTGTTAAAAGCCCCTGCACAACAAAACGACCTTGTTCATCTGGTGTGATATGATGAACTCCTTCATCCTTTGATACCTTTGTAAATAATTCAACATCTTCTATTGTAAACGTACGTTCAAAAGTAATCTTTTCACCTACTTGTACTTTCATCATTTGCCCCCCTCTATATAAAACAAATTGTAGACTGAATGTTAAAATAATTCAATAAACGATTAAAAAGATATAAGTGCATTAATGTTTGCAATAAACGAGCCACCTAGCATCTTTTGAGAGGTGATACTAGGTGGCTCAATAAAATTGTTTAGTATAATTAATGAATAGTTGGTAAGCAATTAATTTTTGTTTTCTAAAAAAAATAAACTTCTTTCTTTCGTAATCCAATCATTCAAATTATCATCACTTCTTTTTACTAATCGATTGACAAGTACGTCATGCCAAATGTAATCTTCTAAAAAGTTAATATGGAATGCATCATCGGTAAAAAAGGCTAAATCTTTGCGGAAAGGTGATGGTCCATAAATCATTTCATTTCCATCAACAGCGATAATAAACCAATGGGCAGTTGTTTGAGCTTTAATATAGTTTGTTGTTCGATGTTGGTCTACAGTAGCTATAGGATTGTCTACATTTATTGTAATGCCATGAATGGGCACTTTTTTCCCGATTTCCTCTAAGTCCTCACGTAATATATGATAGACATCATCCCACATTGAAATTAGTACTTTTTCTTTTGCTCGTTTTAACATTGCAGTACAGAAGCTAAGAATTGTTTCCTTATCGCGTATAATTAGTATTTGATTTTCTTCTTCTTTCTTTTTTTGTTCTAGTGTCTTTAATTGATCCGCAATGGACATAAAATTGGATTGCCATTGCTGTTCTGTTTTTTGGATAAAAATAGAACTTGGTATTGCTGAATAGGTTGTTTGCTCAGGTGTCTCTTCCTTCATAACAAGTCCTTTTTCAACCAATTGATTGAGTGTATCGTATACACGTGCACGTGGAACTTTAGAATCTTTACTAACTTGATACGCTGTCACATTATTATTTTGTACAAGGGCTATGTATGCTTTCGCTTCATATTCTGTATAACCTAATTGCTTCAATTGGGAAATTAACTGCATCATCCATTACCTCCATTTGTTTCATTATAGTAAAACTATTCATCTAATTGCGAATGAAAATAGTCTTTACTTATATATTTATTTTAGTTACTATTGCAGTAGTAACTAAAATGAAAAGAGTGACATCATGATTTTTAATTTAGATCCACAAGTTGTAATTATCCTTATATTACTTGGCTTTTTAGCCGCTTTTATTGATTCTGTTGTTGGAGGTGGTGGTTTAATAGCATTACCAGCTCTTTTATTTGTAGGATTAAGTCCAACAACGGCTGTTGCAACAAACAAACTTGCAGGTACGATGGGGTCATTAACTTCTGTTATTTCCTTTTATCGTTCTGGAAAACTTGATATTCGATCTGTCAGAAAGTATTTCCCATTAGCATTTATTGGATCACTAATAGGAGCCTGGTTCGTTACATTAATTAGTCCAGATATATTAAAACCTTTAATGCTCATCATGCTTGCTGCAGTGGGCGTTTATACCATTTTTAAAAAGGATTGGGGAGGCAGCGCTACAATAAAAAAACTCTCACCTATTCGTATTTTCGGGCTCATCGTTTTACTATTAGCGATTGGCTTTTATGACGGGTTTTTAGGGCCTGGTACAGGTTCCTTTTTTATTTTTACTTTTTTAATGCTTGGCTTAGATTTTTTAAAGGCGGCTGGAAATGCAAAGTTTTTAAATTTAGGTAGCAATATGGCAGCACTTCTGATGTTTGTCTATTTAGACGAAGTGCATTATTTATACGGATTTATTATGGGAATCGCTCAAATTTTTGGGGCTATCGTGGGGACACAGTTTGCCATTAAAAAGGGCAGTACCTTTGTACGAAAATTATTCATCATTGTTACCATGACCCTCCTTCTCAAAAACACTTATGACTATTTCTTCAGTTAAAGTGTCAGGCACCGAAACGATTCTGAATTTTCACATAGTAAAACCCCCTCCATAATCGATTGGAGGGGGTTTTACATGTTATTGCATTAATTCTTCGAAAAATTCAACAGGTACATATGTTTTTGATGGTTCTAGTAAAGCAGGTGCTACCTCAAATTGACGAAGTGCTTTATTGTAGCCGTATGCTTTTTCACCACGTGTAATTGTATAAGATACTGCGCCTTTTGAAACAATTGCGCCAGTTCCTGTTGACTCTACTTTAAAGCCAAGTTCTTCAGCAATTAATCGTAAAGGCACCATTGTAGTGCCATTGATATCATAGAAATCATTTTTTATAATATCCTGTACTGCTGAATTAGAAGAAGCTTCCTCAGTTTCCTCAGCTACTTCACCTTGTTCTTCAGCTACAGCGTCTAACACGATTACTTTTGTTGGTGGTGTTTGTGCTGGGATACTTCTTGTTGTAATCGTATAGAACACAAGTAAATGTTGCTCTGCTAAATCTTTCACTGATACTTCTTTACCTAGTTGGCTTTGGACTACTGTTTCTTCCCCAACATTTAATTTTAAACTGTTATCCGTATTCACTAAATCTTCATTGAAAAAGTCAACTGTCACACTGCCCATTTCCTGTGATTCAACGATAATAACTTCTGGGTTGTATTGTGGCGGATAGATCATCAGCATTGGCTTATTTGCATACGTATAAGCCGTTACTTTATCTCCTTTTTGAAGCTTTACTTCTTTCCCTGTATTATCAAAAATAAGTGTGTCTTTATTTACAACAAATACGTTCGTATTTTCTCCATCTTTTGTTGTATAATAAGTCGCATTGTCACGTTCTTCCACATTCTCAACTGTACCAGCTACTTTTATAAAAATTGGCTGCACTTGTGGGCTTTGTTCATCTTGTTGTGTAGCATTTGTCACAACTGCTTCTCCTCCGTTTGCTGATGCTGTTGGAGCGATTGCCACACTCCCTAGTAATAATGCTGACATTGCAAATGGTACGACCTTAGTCATTTTCATAAAAAATACATCTCCTTCATTTCACGAATTCAATGAAGTAGTCGATTTCAAAAGAAAAAGGTTACAATATTACCAAATTATTTTTACATTTGTCGAAAGTCAGCATATTTCCGATTTAACGAGCTAAAAAATAAAGGACAATTTATTTAATATCCGTTGTAAAAAATATTGTTGTTCGTTTTGCTTTGATCTTAAATCTAATGCCACATCTGGATGATCTGTAATGACACCTGAAACATTTTTCTCAATAAACTCCTGTAATGAACGATCTTTGTTTAATGTCCAAACAAATAAATCCATATGTTGTGCCTTTAGTTCGGTAATTAAGCTTGCATTCACCCACGATTCTTCTAACGCAATAAAATCCACATTTAAATCATCCATCGGTCCAATATTAAGTGCATAAACAATTCCTACGCGCAAATTAGGTGTTAAATTTTTTAACTGTGTCATCAATTGCGCATCTGAGGACTGTACATAATACGTATCAAGCACCTTATAGGCTCGCAATTTTTCTACTAACCTAGGCAATACGTCTTCCCTTTCTTTACCGTGTACCTTTAATTCAATAAGCAATGTAACATCAAGTGCTTTTGCGATTTCTATAAAATCATCTAAAGATGAAATTTTATCAGTAAACCCATTTTCATAGATGGTGATTGTTTTTAAATCACTTAGTGTCATATTCGCAATCACTCCATTTTTACCAGCTAAGCGCCTTAATGTACGATCATGAAAAACGACAAATTCCCCATCTACTGTTTGCTGAATATCTAGCTCTATTATATCTGCACCTGCATTGGCTGCACTAACAAGTCCACTGATGGTGTTTTCTACATGTCCTGCTGTGTAGCCTCGATGTGCAATAATTTTTGTATCAGGTGCGTAAACACTTTTTTCTAACGAATATATATTCGTCATGCTTAAAATAGAAAAGATTACACCAATCAGTATTGGCAATACGTTATAGCGTTTGCTCTTATGCGAATATTTTGGCATTGCCATAAAACGGGTATTATACGTAATGGCAACCATTACTTGCGAAAACATTGCTTGCAACAAACTAAATAACACAACAAAGACCATTTCTAAAAATGCGAGTGTAAGGCCTGCCGTTACAAGTGCTGCACTCGGCATATTGCGCTCCAAGAAAAATAGAGGTAGCGTACTGACAACTGTTATAGCTAATAAAAGAAATAAATGAACTGTTAAAACCATTGCCAGTAATACGAGTAGCTCAGCTAATCCTCGTCTTGAAAAACGCCAACTTTGTAGAAACGACTGTCGAATAGATATTTTCGGCTGTATTGTAAAAATAGGTAAGGTCAAAATGCTACGTATACCTACTATTACTAATATACTGGCTATTACCGCATAAAGTACCCTTCCTAAACGTGTGCTCATAATTTCATTTGTAATAAAGTGAGGTAACGTAATTCCTTGCGTTAATGTAAGAGGAAGCAAAAATGAAGCCAAAGGCAACAAAAGGGCAATATAAATGATTAAATAAATGACTTGCAGACTAAAAAAGTAGATAAGCTTGCGATTTAATTGTTGCCACATTGTAAGAAAACGATAACGGATGCCCCTTTGCTGATTAAAAGCCATGATAAATAGAAAACCCATTTCATAATAAATAAAAAGCAAGATAAGCAATACTAAAAGAAGCATCATCACTAAGACAAAAGGGTGCATTAAAAAGCTTTGTATATTTTGTTCCGTAATGTGGGTGTAGCCCGTCACATTTAGCATTAGCTTCAAAACGACTGTTGACACTGGTATTACTAATAAAAACTGAAATACACGTATCATAATGAAAACTCGGATATAGTCGGTGCGATACGTGTATATATTATAGATGGCTTGTCGCATAATTTGACGAGCTTTTTGCATTTCCTCACCCCTGTCGCGTACTATCCATTACGAGCCGATTCACATTATTTCTACTTATAACGTATGATAATTATTGCATTTCAAGTTATCTTTCAAATAGAAAATGTTGCGTCCAGCTTTATTATGGATGTTTGAAACACACATCTATCATAAAAGTTGCGGACTTCTGCTCAAGCAAGATAAATTCGGCAATTGCTTGAATGTGATAATAAATTGAAACCTTTTCTTAGTTAATTCGGTATATAAAACAGCACAACAAATTAGGAGGAGGAAATTAGATGCAATTCAACATCGGTGATATCATTAGTACTATTTTTATTTTTTTCGTTTTGGTCGCTATGTTTTTCTTTCTGATAAAGCTCATTAAAAATGGAAAGTCTAGCCTTCAAACGCTTCCTCCCGAAACGCTCCAACACCAAATAAATGAACTTACAGTACGCGTTAAACAATTGGAAAAGCAAATACAGGACCTTTCTGATAGACGATAGCTCCTTCAATCATTTTTAAATTCGGTACAAAAAAATCGTTATGAAGCTAAGCTTCACAACGATTTTTTTTACTTTCATATACGATACGACCATCTACAACTGTATAGGCAACTTGAATGTGTGGTACTTTTTCTATATCTACCGCAAATATATCTTCTTCGAAAACGGTGAAATCAGCACTAAAGCCTTCTTTTATTTTGCCTCTCGCATGCTCCTGGCCAATTATTTCAGCAGACCCTACTGTATAGAGGCGCACTGCATCGAAGCGTGAAATTTTTTCCTGAGGGCCAAAACCTTGATGGCTTTCACCGAAATTTCGTCTTGTCACAGCGGCGTAAATGCCGTATAAAGGATTCGGTACTTCAATCGGTGCATCACTGCCACCTGCTACAATCAGTCCTCGATCTAGCAGTGATTTTAATGGATGAAGTCCTTGTGCGCGCTTCTCACCTAACTTCACAAGCTCCGCTAAATACTCGCCTTGAACAAACTGTGGTTGCATATCTACAGCGATCGGTAATGCTGCCAATTTATCTAAAATAACCTCATCAATTAAGCTGCAATGAATTAATCTGTCCAATTGCCCTTCACGAGGTGGAAAAGCGGCAAAAACATCTAAAATTGTATCTATTGCTAAATCACCAATCGCATGCACTGCAACTGTTTGTCCATGACGTCTTGCAAGTTGTACATACTGCTCTAATTGCGCTGTTGAATGAACAAGTATGCCGTAATTGTTGGGGTCATCACAATATGGTTCACGTAAAGCGGCCGTACGTCCCCCGAAAGCACCATCGACGAATATTTTCATTGCACCAAATTGTACATATGTTGTAGATTGCTCGTTTAACAAAGCAACTTCCTCAAAAACGGTATGGTGTTGTAATAAGTGCACTTTAAATGATTGTTGCGCATCAACTATTTTTCGATAAGCATTTATTGGTTGACTAGGAGGACCGAAGTAGCTTAAATCTTCCGAGTGACCACCTACTAAGCCATACGATTGGAGCGATGCTATGGATTTTTGAAGCGCTTCTTCAATATATTCAGGCGTATAATACGGCATATGGTTAACGATTAAATATAATGCAGTATCTTTTAAAACACCTGTTAATTGACCGTTTTTCTTATCAATAATACCGCCTTCTGGTGAAGGTGTATCGTTTGTAATTCCAGCAAATGCAAGTGCCTTTGAATTAGCTAAAATTAAATGATGGCAACTACGTTTAATAATCAAATGGGCTTCACCGAGCGCATCAAGCTCCGACAAAGTTGGGAAAATGGGTTCGGCATACCCTGTTTCATTCATGCCAATAGCCACAACCCATTGTTCTGCAGAAGTGCCTTGCATACGTTCACCAATGATATGTAACAATTCTTCCTTGCTAGTTACATTCGACACATCAATGTGCATTAATTTTTCCCCATATCCAATAATATGTAAATGGCTATCAACAAAACCTGGGTACATTACATTTCCTTGTAAATCTCGGACCGTTGTAGCTTGTGGTAATAAACTGTCAGCGGTACCAACCGCCACAATTTGTCCATCTTTTTCAAGTACTGCTTCAACTGTTTCGCCCGCTTTTTCCATCGTATATATTGTTCCACCTGTCCAAAGTGTTGCCATCCAATTACTCCCCCTATGCTATTGCTTCGATTAAATGCGCACTTTCTAAACGTCGACGTACGATGACACCAAGCCATGCAGCAAGTACTGCCTTCAATACACCAACAACAATAAATGGAGCAGCTCCTCCCATAAATGCTGCTGTCCATGTTAAATCGCCGACAATTTTTAACCAAGCTGTACCAAACGCCAATGTCACTACCATACCAATAATGTTGGCAATGATTGCTTGTACAATGGTAATGCCAAATTTATTTAAGTATAAACCCATCAATACAGCCGCAGCAAGGAAGCCAACAATATATCCTCCTGTCGGTCCTATAATGATACCATACCCCCCTGACATCCCACTAAATACTGGAATACCTGCTGTGCCAAGTAAAATATAAACAAGTACAGATAGTGTACCAAGTCTTGTACCTAATATTGTAACAACTAAGCCTACAGCTAAAGTTTGACCTGTAATTGGAATCAGTGGTAGCGGAATCGTTACCTGTGCAAGAACTGCGATAATAGCCGCTCCGAACGCCGCTAACACATAGTTGTAAGTATTACTCTTTTTCAAACGAAAATCCCCCTTTTGTTAACCTAAAATAAAAATAAGTTAACAAAAAGATAATGCATATAAAAACAGTTGTCAATCGAATTTGACAAATTACTATAAAAAGAGACTTTTATATTTTTATTAGCTACCAGAGAGGCTCGTTACTTGGATCATCTTCTTGTAATTTTACTATATCAGGTAGTAATAAATAATGAAAAATTACGCTACTTGCGATAAAAAACACGATACCGATAAAGAATTGATCAAATACTTGGCCCAAAAACACAATAAACGGTATAGGAATATTGAGTAGGCCGGATAATTGTACCGACTTTTTTGTACGGTATTGCTTTTTACTACAATGTGGACACGCTATCTGCCCATTTTTCCAATACAATTTTCGAACTTGCTTAGCTGGCCAATTTTCTCCACATGCAATACATACCGCCAAGCCATACCCCTTTTTATGCAATATACGTTTAATAATCAATGCTATACTTACAGATATACAAATAAGAAGCAGCCCTTTTACCCAATCATGCTCTAATACTGTCCAAATGCTCCATCTCTCAGATTCTTGCTGTATGGCAGCTCCTTGCATAGGCGTTGTTTGTTGCTCTGATTTCTGTGTCATAAGGACACTAAAGCCAATCGCTAGCAGTGTAAAAGTCGCTAGTACTATTCGATACTGATGTGGGCTACTGCTCTTACTTTTACTTTTAGCTCTTGCTTTTTGTGCAATCCGTAGCTTTTTCTCCTCCGAAAGCTTTACATGTTGAAGCTCATGTAACACGTTTTCTTTAAATCGATTCATAGCGTAACACCTCCCAATCGTAGTCAGTGATGACTGTAGCTAGCTGCTTTCTTGCCCGTTGTAATCTTGTGCGCACAGTTGCCTCAGGACATTGAACAAGCTTAGCAATGTCTACTGTTGTCATTTCCTCAAAATAATAAAGAATCAACACCTCTCTGTATTGTACAGACAAAGTGAATAAAGCTTCTATTAGCTCCTGCTTGGACGATTTAGCGAGCATTTCTTTTTCTGGCGTGACTGTAGTTGAACGTCCTGAAATTTTTTCAAATAGCGACAGCCGTTTGCTTTTCCAGCTTCGTAAATAATCGTGACTGCGATTGACCGTCATTTTGACCAAATATGTACGTAATGATGATTCTTGGCGAAACTGTTGCTGCTTTTGATAAAAGGCAATAAACACATCTTGGACAATATCCTCTGCTGTTGCTGCATTCTTTACATATAAGTAGGCAACTTTCAGTAGATAATCCCCGTGCTCTGCAATAATTTCTTCAATTTCCATTGCTGCCTCACCTTCTTTCTAACCTACTGACGTAACCCAATTTATTTCCGATTCATTTTACATGAAAATTTTTTCAAAAAAGATAACAATTTTCTACTTGCAAGCTAGTCCTTAACACAAAAATCCGCTTCCTTTACACGAACAATACAATACACTACGTATGCTCGTAATGTATTGTTCTATGTCCTACGCAAAGGTCGCGGAAACTAACTTCATTTTATTTGTATGAATGCATTAAACACGTTGAATAAATTACCTTTTTATTACTTTATTTACTATTTCCCGCATTGCTATATTGGTTATAGAGCGTTAGTTGGTTACGTCCATTTCGTTTTGACGTATAAAGCGCACTATCAGCATAATGGATTAATTGCTCTACGTTCGTTATGTGAGCATCTTCGTTAGTGCTAACACCTATACTAAACTCCAATTGTACAACATCATTATCTACTGTTAAGACAAGGGAAGTTAAAGTATTGTATAAATTTTGAGCTATTATGCCGATGGATTCTTCTTCTCTTAAGTGGATGAGAACAATAAATTCATCACCGCCAAAGCGGGCGACAATGGATTTGTACGGCTGGAAAAATTGTTGCAATGTGGTGGCTGTCATTGTTAAGGCGTCATCACCAAATAAATGACCATTGGAGTCATTTATGGATTTAAAATGATCTAAATCAATCATGAGTAAAGCTAATTTTTGATCATGTGATACACTTTCCACCATTGCTTTCGCATGTTCATCAAAATAGCGGCGATTATATATATTTGTAAGTGGATCGATGTAGGAAGTTCTTTCAAGATGCTTCTTTTGATCGTTATATTCCATTTCAAATAACACTTGCGTATAATTCTCTCTTTGCATCTCTAATAATATATTAATATATTCCTTTTGGACGGCACTTAATATAATCTTATTTCCCTGCTCTTCAATAAGGTTAACTAATGAATTGTAGATGGTTTGTAACAATGATAAATCATTATTTTGCAATGCATAATGCTTGGATTTTTGGTACATATCAATCGCTTCGCCGATATATCCTTGTTTTTCAAATAGTAATGCTTGAGCATTAAACACCTCTAATTGAGCCTTATTATAGGGAGGGTCCTTAATAGTCATAAGCAACTCTTGTATTAGAACATTGGCTTCTTCATATTCCTTCAGCCAAATATGCGCTGTAGCTAAATTGGTCTTAGAATGTATAATACTTTTATAGGGTTCATCATGTTTCATTTCACATTCATTGGCATAGAACAAACTTTTTAATGCAAGTCTCTTTGCCTTTGCATACTTACCGAGTTCAATTTCTAAACCACTCAAATTATTATAAATTTTACCTAGGCTTTCTATATGTTGTATACGCTTTGCAATTTCGAGACCTTTCATTAAGAGCTCTTCCGCCTTTTTTAAATGCCCGAATGTTCCCCAATAAATGGAGGCAAGAGAATAATATTGAATGATATCGATATCATCGCCATATAAAAAAGTCAGTTCACGGTATTTTTCTAGTAAATTAATGGATATTTGGAGATCCCCCACTTGAAAATAGCTAATACAGCTATAACGCAATAAATGCATTGCTTTATCGTACAGAGCAAGTGCATTGGCACTTTCAATAGCGGCACTGCTTAACTCGATATATTCTAAATAGCGGTTTGCACTATATAATTCATCTAGCGTAATCCATAGTTCTTCAAATTCTTGTAAATCCATACCGCACCCTCCTTTTTCATACCCTATTCCCTTAATACTACATTCGCTTATAAAATATTACAATTCTTTATCCTTATTTATTTTCCAATTAATGAGCAAAAAGTGCCAGTCACTCAAACGATTCTGAATTTTCAACTTAAAATAGCAACACTTCTACGACATACTGTTGAACGTGACAGAAAGTTTTCACTGCATCGAAAATCTACATAACAAACAGGCAAATGAAAATAGACTGTAGACAAACGCGAATTTTTTCACGTTTGTCTACAGTCTGATGGTACTTTATTGGAGACTTAAATTCATTCTTCAATTTTTAACAGTGCTTTAAATTCGTTAGCCCTTTCTTGACTAAGTTGTATTTCACCATATTCCTGCACCTGTAGCCAAAGTGAATTGCCATATCCTTCCCAAATGTCCACGCGCATTTCATCTATAATAAAGGAATAATTTGGTGGTCTTTCAATGTTTTTTTCTTTTACTCTCCAAGTTATTTGTTGAAGAAATTGTTTCACTTCATCTGTATTTTCAGGGGTAAGCTTTTTTGTAACAGTAGGCTCTAATAATTCTATTTCATCTACTAAACCAAATTGGTTTACCAATCCATCTTCAACTGTACCCCCGCCCACTGACTGGACGGCAACATAATCTCCTTTTTGCAATGCCATATTACCGATAAGAGGATACCATGTAGCGTTATGGTATTTGTTTATAATTTGTTCCTGCGTCAAATCGGCAATATCCTCTGGAACAGCCCCTTCAACATGTAAAAAGGTATTACCTTGGACTGCAACAACGGTCCCAATATGGTTTGTTCCTTGACGGATATTTGAATAATTTTCTAAGCCCAATTCCTCCTGAAAGGCCTTCGCCTGATCTGAAAAATGTGCATTAAAGTAGTGAAGCGCATCCCGAGTAGCAATATCCTCTACAATCCAATTCGGAAATGTTGGATACTTTTCGGCGTATATTGTTATAAGTTTTTTCTCTGCTACCAACATTGGTAACATCGGCTCGATATACTTTGTAAAATAACCTTTTAATCCTTGTTTTTCAAAGAGCTTGGCATATTCAGGTGATTCCTGATACATTTGCAACTCTTCAAAGCGACTTTTTCCTTCGAGCTCTCGTTCTTCTTTTGTACTTTCGATACCAAGAGACTCAGCAAAATAATAGGACGCAACACGCTTTTCATAGCGCTCATATGCCTCTTCTATATTAGATTCTCTATCTGGATTAAACGAAATGATTTTTAAAATATCTTCATAATAGGCGAGCTGGGTCTGATTAAATAGTGATGTCGTCTGTTTTTTATCACTATCTAAAAGCTGTATGACGAATCCTACTAAACATAGCGTCACAATAGCGGCCATTACTCTAAAGCGAATGGTCTTTTTAGGTTGTACTTCATGACGCTGTAAAACACGTTGTTTGACACGTTCTTTACTCGGTAACATATCCCCTGCTATTTTAATCAGTTCTTTTTTAACGTCATTCATATAATAACACCTCCCATTCCTCCCCTAAATGTGGCTTTAATGCTTCACGTGCCCTTTTAAGTCTTGTTTTCACAGTATTTTCGGGAATTGCAAGCACTTGGGCAATTTCAGCAATCTTCATTTCTTCATAATAATAAAGTAGTATCGGTTCTCTATATGCCAGCGGAAGATTTAGGATTGCGGCTCCAATTTGTGATTTTTCCTCTGCTTCAATTAGTGCATCTCGCTGTCTTTTGGCCTGTGTAAGAAATAGTTTTTCCTGTAAAATACATTTTTTATAATGCCAGCTTTTTAAATAATCTTTACTTTTATTAATCGTCAGCTTCGATAAATAAGCGCGTAGCTGTCCTCGTTCCTCATAGGCATGCTCTGAAAATTTTATAAACACTTCTTGCACAATATCCTCTGCTACATGCCTATTTTTAACGTAAAAATAGGCGAGGCGAAGCAAATGCTCTGCATGATCATCGATAATTTTTTCAAGAATGCTGTCCACCTCCTCCTCTTACACTATAAACGATTACCAATAGATGGCCGTTTCAACTTATGTAAAATTTTTATATAAATACACAAAAAAAGAGAAAATCCACTTAATTTTTATAGTGGATTTTCTACTATTAAATAAATCGTTTAACAAGTGTTTCATATACCCCAACCATAAGCAAGCCGCCAAAGACAGGGATTAGGGAACTAAAGCTAAAATAAAAGCCTTCAGCATCGTACTGTCCTAAAAATTGAAATGCAAGCCATGAGATATTATAGGTTTCTCCGACCCCATATAAAAAGCCAGTAGTAAATAAAAATAACGCAAAGCATTTAATAAAATTAGCCTTCTGCATACCGTTCACCTCACTGAACAATAGTCATTTCCTTCGCATATGCTAGTATTTCTTCTTTTGTCACATCAGGGTTTTCAGTAAGAATGCTGTATTGGTAGCCATTTTCATACCAACTAATAACGAAGCGATCTCCTAATTCCATATATGTCCCTTTTTGACCTCGTACTTGTATATCTTCTTCATTCGCAAGATTACCACCAAACGTTTCATAATTACTCACAACTTTAAACACTGACACTGAAAATGCAGGTTGCTCATCTTTTTCATATTCAAAAGAAAATTCTGGACGTTCTTCTACTTTCATATCTAGTATCGTTGATAGCGTCAATCCATCTTTTTCAGGTAGTATTAAAAAATTACCAAGCTGTTTTTTCACCTCATCCATTGTCGCAGGTGTCGTTTGATCTTGCGTATCAATTTGCTCGATTGTTGCACCTTCTGGTATATCATAAGCAAACAACGCATCATCTATTTTCTTATTCACTTCAAGCTTCGTGTACTGTTGTTGCGTTACAATACCAGCGTTCGTCGTAATAGTTTTTAACGTTAACCACGTTTTTTTATCAATCCACACTTCAATATCGCCTAGTAGTGTATTCTTTTTTTGTGCTTTTGCCGTAATATGATAAGCATCTCTTCCAGCAATTTTTTCTTCACCCGCTATGGCAATATCATGGGAATCCTTTACTAAGTTTAATAAGACTTGGGCATTATCTTTTGCCGATCTTCCCATTAACTCTTCTAATTCTCCATTTTCAAATGTCATAATGGACGCTTTGTTTTCTTTTTTACTAAAAGTAATCACTTGCTTACCATCATTAACTGCAATTACATAATCTTCATCGACTGACATTTCAATTCGACGTTTACCATCCTTCATCCACTCTTTCACGGTAGCGCCCTCAGTTTCATCTATATCCATAGTATATTCACCATAATAGCTTTCTAGCTCTTTTGTTTCTTGTAAAGCCTGGTCGATTATCTCCTGTGGCGAATAAGATGCCTCTGAATTGCAGCCAACTAAACTAATCGTCAGGAATGCAATCATTCCGCCTACACATAATGTTCGTTTCCATTTCATTCCTTATCTGCTCCTTTGTATGGCGGTAACCAGCAGAGCACTGCTGTCCCAATACCTTGTTGTGATACCATATTTACCGTTCCACCATGTTTTTCAATAATTTGTTTTGCTATGCTAAGACCAAGCCCAGTTCCTCGTTGTCCTGTCTTTGTTCTGGCATGATCGGATTGATACATTGGTTCAAATAATTGATTGATTTCTTGTTCACATACACCTTCCCCACTATTTTGCACAACTAAATACATTCCTTTCGTTTGGGAAAGCGCTGCATTGACAAAGTCAAAGCCCCAGTCGAGTTTACGATTACTAATAGCCGCTAAACCAATCGTAGTGCCAGATGTTCCAAAATGTGTCGCATTGCTCATTAAGTTATCGATCACACGTTGCATTTGTGAAGGATGAACAGCATATGCCCCCTCAACATCACATAATGTATGTAGCAAAAATCCTTTTCTTTGACAAAGAGGTTCATATTCTGAAATCGCCATATCAAAAAATTCCTGTCCTTCTACTTGAACAAGTGATACATCATAGCTTGTAGATTGAAGCAATGTATACATTAGTAAATCTTCTAGCATGTCCTTCATATCCACTGCCTTCGTTAGTATAACAGCTTGATATTCCTCCTTTATGTGAGAAGAGAGTGAAGGGTTTTGTAAACTTTCAGCATATGCTTGTATCGACGTTAAAGGTGTTTTTAAATCATGTGAAATACTGGCAATCATCAACTCTTTTTGTTGCTGTTCTTCTTTTAAATGTGCACGTGCTGTTTCAATTTCACTTTGCATACTTATGAAAGTCTTTGCAAGTTCACCAATTTCATCTTTTCTTGCAGCAATAACAGATTCAACATGTTTTCCTTTGCCAAACGCATGCATTTGTTCCATTAACATTTGTAAAGGCCGATTCAATTTACGATTAAGCAATAAAATTACAGTCACATAAATTGCTAAAAATAGTGTTATCGTGCTTGCAATAACAAGCCAAGAACGCCTCTCTACACCTTGGACCCAGTCCTTCCTCACTAATTGAATTTCATAAAAGCCAACTAAATCACCTTTTTGATAAATAGGTTCTTTGTAAGTAAACGCATTGTATTTTTGCTGTAATTCAAATAAGTTTTTCATAATAAGTTCCCTTGAAACAAAACCAGAATGTAAAGGATTTGAAGAATAATAAACAAAACCAGATTTCGCATACAACGTAATAGCAAGTTGATCGCTCGTAAGTGCTTTCACCTCTTGTAAATCGGCATTTTTTCTATATAACAATGGATCGTTAAGAACCGATTTTACACGATTTAGTTCAGTCCATTTTTCCATATACTCTGCAAAGCTTTTATCATGGTAATATGCGTTTACCCACATATATAAGCCATATGCCCCGCCAATCGGTACAATCATAACGATAAAAAACATGGTTAGTAGCCAAGTTTTAATTTTCATAACCGTTCTCCAATAAAACGATAGCCCTTGCCCCAAACTGTTTGAATATAATGTGGGCTTTTAACAGGATCCTGTAGTTTTTCCCGCAGTGCTTTAATATGTACTGTGACTGTATGTGTTTCATCTACACTGGCTTGCTGCCAAATATGCTGATATAGCTCTTCTTTAGAAAATGTTTGACCAGGGTTTTTCGCAAGTAGTTTTAAAAGAGCAAATTCTTTTTGTGTTAAGGTTAATTCTTTATTTTGCAGTGTCGTTATTTCTTTTTGCCAGTCAATTACTAAACCAAAATCAAATGTTGCTACGTGATCTGTCATTTCTATTTTCTTAAAGCGTTGCCATCGACGTAGATGGGAGGCAACACGTGCCTTTAATTCTGCTAAGCTAAATGGCTTCGCTAAGTAATCATCCGCTCCTTGTAACCCTTCAACCTTATCAGCTTCTTCTTTACGAGCGCTCATCATAAGGATTGGCACATCACTTTCCCAGCGAATATTTTGACATACGGTTAGGCCATCCATTTCAGGTAGCATCCAATCGACTAATACTAAATCAAATGATTGTGCTTGAAAATCTGCTAGACCTTCTAAACCAGTTGTCGCCCAAGTGACTTCATATCCTTCTTGTTCAAGCGTATCTTTTACAATGCGTCCTATTGCGGGATCATCTTCAATAAGTAATAGCTTTTCACTCATCTGTTTTCCTCCTGTATTAACATTACTACGGATTGTTGCATTTCCTTTGAAGTTTATACTTTCTTTATAATTACCTTAGATGGACTTACCTGTATTAACAAGGGCAAATCAAAAACGAAATAAAAAAAGAATGCACATCAATTGTGCATTCCTTCAATCTATTTTAGAAAAATAAGCTTAAGATAAAGTAAATTGTAGCTGCCATGACAGCTGAGATTGGCATTGTAATAACCCAAGTCGTCACAATTTTACGAGCCATCCCCCATTTAACACCTTTGACACGATGTGCCGTACCTACACCCATAATGGAAGATGAAATAACGTGTGTTGTCGAAACAGGCAAATGGATTAGCGTCGCACCGAAAATAATGGAAGCTGATGCTAAGTCTGCTGCTACACCATTAACTGGGCGGATTTTCATAATCTTACCACCCACTGTTTTAATAATTTTGTAACCACCTACTGATGTCCCAAGACCCATCGCACATGCAGCTGCAAAACGTACCCAAAACGGAATATCGTCTCCTTGGTGTAAACCACCTGCAATTAATGCAAGTGTAATAATCCCCATCGCCTTTTGCGCATCGTTTGTACCATGTGTAAATGATTGTAATGCCGCTGTACCAATTTGCACTGTACGGAATCCTTTATTCGTACGATATAAATTCATATCTTTAAAGACTACTTTAAATATTGACATCATTAAAAAACCAGCAGCAAACGCAAGTAATGGTGAGAAAATAAGCGCTTGAAGTATTTTAATGAAACCTGTGTAATTTAGAATATCAAAGCCTGCTGCTGCAATTGCTGCCCCAGCTACAGAACCTATTAATGTATGAGAGGAACTTGATGGTATTCCAAAATACCATGTTAACAAGTTCCATGTAATCGCTGAAAGTAATGCTGCTAAAATAACAACTGAACCTGTAATATCACCGTCATAAGTATTTAAGGTGAAAGGGTCAACAATATCCTTCGTCAGCGCCTTTGCAACACCCACAAACGTAATAGCACCGATAAAGTTCATTACTGCAGCCATATAAACGGCCGTGCGGGGCTTTAATGCACGTGTTGATACAGATGTTGCAATCGCATTAGCTGTATCATGGAAGCCGTTAATGAAATCGAATATAAGTGCGAACATAACGACTAATATTGTTATCAGTAATATCGTATCCATTATTTAGTACACTCCATCTTACGCATTTCGCATAATTATTGTTTCAATTGTATTTGCTACTGTTTGGCAGCAATCTGCAATATCTTCGAATTGTTCATAAATATCTTTGAATACGATAAGACGCATTGGATCTTTTTCTTGAATAAATAATTGCTTCATAGAAGAACGGAAAATCTCATCACATTCACGTTCATAATCTTTAATTTGAATTGCATGTTTGCGCATTTCAACAAGCTTTTTATTATTTAGCAGTTCCATTGCTTGTACCATTTCATCTGTACTTTTCGCAATATAACTAAGGAATTGGCGCATTGGCTCTGTTACTTCTGTTAAGTTATACATATTAAAATGAGCAATACAACCTTCCATCCCATCGATTACGTCATCTAATTTATTTGCTAATGCTAAAATATCTTCACGTTCAATCGGTGTCATAAATGATTTATTAAGCATGACGATAAGCTCATGAATTAATTTGTCACCGCTTGTTTCATATTGTTTCATTGTATCGGCAATTTCTTTCAATGCATCAATATTATCTTGAATACGCGCATTATGTGCGTAGTAAATGCCTTCTTTCACATTTTGAGAGATTTTTAATAATGCCTGGAAAAATGGATCTTGCTTGCTTGAGTTGAACATTATGTTCCTCCTGTTGATTAAATATTGTCGATTGCTGCAACCATCATAACAAAACCTTTACATAATTCTACATAACTTTAAAGATAAATAAATTGAATTTACAATAATGTAATATAAAAATCGCCACATTTACTTCCAACAGGCTTTAACAAGTTACAAACGTTGGAAATCTTCTAACAAAAACGCGTTTTTTGCTGTGAAATGTAACGTTTTTTCTTTCATTTTTATAAAAATACTTGAAAAAACTTTTTTCTTTTTATTTTTAAATGTAAAGGAATTGTAAAGGTTCTTTTCACAAAAACAACAAACCCCATTGTTATTTTTAGCCATTCACAGTACGCTTACAAGATAGCAAAGATACCATAAGGATGTGTATTACTTTATATGGATATTAATTTACTCTCACTCGGAACATTATTAGTTTTTGGCTTTATCGCATCCTTTTTGAATGCAATTGTCGGTGGGGGCGGATTGATTTCTCTTCCAGCATTAATGGCAGTTGGCTTACCTCCAAGCACAGCAATAGCAACAAACAAACTGGCGAATACCATTAGTAACGGAACAAGCATGCTAACATTTTTACGAGCAGGTAAAGTCGACTTTAAAAAGATAGGTAAAATCTTACCCTTTATTTTTGTTGGCTCACTAATTGGCGCATACACCGTACACCTCGTGTCTCCGTCCATTTTAAAGCCACTTATGCTTGTTATGCTCGTACTTGTAGCTACTTATACAATTTTAAAAAAAGATTGGGGACAACAACCTCATCAACGCATTTTAAGTATTGGGAAAAAACTTGGGTTCCTTTGTGCTTTTGCTGCAATCGGTTTTTACGACGGATTTTTCGGTCCAGGAACAGGTTCTTTTTTCATCTTTATCTTATTAATGAAGGGTAATGACTTCTTACAAGCTGCAGGTAATGCAAAAGCATTTAATTTCACTTCAAATTTAGCAGCTCTTGCAATGTTTTTAGTATTAGGACAAGTTAATTTTCTGTACGGTTTACCGATGGGCTTCGTGATGATTTTCGGCGCCATTTTAGGTTCTAAATTTGCGTTAACTCGAGGTACGAAATTAATGCGAGTTATTTTTATTATTATGACTTGTATCTTAATCGTGAAAAATGCATGGGATTATATTGGCCCACATTAATTAAGCAGGCAGCAATAATTATTGCTGCCTGCTTTTTGTTTGAATTTTCAATCAATTGACATTAATCGTTAGCGTGCTATAATACTTTTGGGCTTCACCGCATTGAAGCGAAAAAGTATTTTGTAGGAGGATTCATATGTTTCGAATTGAAGCAAAAAGTAACCCTCGATTTTTTGAGGCTTGCTTCATTACACTTTTAATTATTGCTACAATGGCAATTAGTATTGGCTATTTAAAGGCAACACCGCATATTCCGATTGTTTTAGTTATTTCGATTTTAATTGCCTATGGTCTTCTAAAAAAAGTTCCGTTTCGTGAGCTTGAGTCTGGGATGATTGCAGGCGCTAGCGCTGGTTTAGGTGCGGTCTTTATTTTCTTCTTTATCGGTATTTTAATTTCCAGTTGGATTATGGGTGGTACAATTCCAACACTCATTTACTACGGCTTTTTAACTGTATCACCTAGCTTTTTCTTTGCAATCGTTTTTCTAATTTGTAGCATAGTCGGTATTTCAGTTGGTAGTTCACTAACAACCGTTGCAACAGTTGGGGTAGCTTTTATGGGAATTGCGGGTGCGATGGATATTTCATTAGCAATAACAGCTGGTGCAATCGTTTCAGGCGCCTTTTTCGGAGATAAAATGTCACCACTCTCTGATACAACTAATCTAGCATCAGGTACGGTAGGCGTAGATTTATTTGAGCATATTAAAAATATGGGATGGACGACAATTCCCGCCTTTATTATCTCATTTGTACTGTATGCCATATTATCTCCATCAAGCGCTAATACTTCTTTTGAAACGGTTGAACAGTTTAAAGTAGGATTACTATCAACAGGTCTTATTCATTGGTATACATTGCTCCCTATCGTTGTGCTTGTCATCATGACATTATATAAAGCTCCTGCACTTATTACACTTGCAGTTGTTTCAATCGTCGGCGTTGGGCTTGCTTACATTCAAGAACCACTTGCACTATCTCATGTATTCGATATCCTTTTCAATGGCTATGTATCCGATACAGGGATTAAGGATGTAGATGCTCTGCTGACACGTGGTGGTATGAATAGTATGCTATTTACGATTGCGCTCGTTTTACTTGCTTTAACAATGGGTGGACTACTATTTACGCTCGGTATTATTCAAAGTATTTTAGCAAAAGTTGAAAGTTTATTTACAAGTGCAGGCTCAGTTATTACTGGTGCGGCCCTTACAGGAATTGGCGTCAACACATTAATCGGTGAGCAATATTTATCTATTTTGCTTACAGGGGAGGCTTTTAAAGCTCAGTTCGCAAAGGTTGGACTTGCGCCCAAAAATCTATCACGAGTAATGGAGGATGCTGGTACTGTTGTCAATCCACTAGTTCCTTGGAGTGTATGTGGTATTTTTATCGCTAGTGTACTAGATATCTCCACGACAACTTACCTTCCATTCACCTTCTTCTGTTTACTTGGTCCAATTTTAACCGTACTATTTGGCTGGAGCGGCAAAACATTAACAAAGCTCGAAAAATAAATGTAGTATAAAAAATCTGCAAGTAGTAGCTTACTTGCAGATTTTTTATTTGTCTTATTCCGAATTGGAATCAAAACAGGCACTTTTTTGCATTTCCGAACAATTTATAGCTTTGTTATGCTAAAACAAAGGAGATGGCGTAATGATGACAATAAAATGGAATGCAAATCTATACGATCAAAAACATGACTTTGTTTCAAAATACGGAGAAAGTTTAGTGAACTTACTAGCCCCCGAAAAACATGAGCATATATTGGATATCGGCTGCGGAACTGGCGATCTAGCAAACGAAATTGCTCAATTTGGTGCTGTCGTTTTTGGAATTGATGCCTCAAATGAAATGATTCAAAGCGCACAACAAAAATTTCCGACACTTAGTTTTAAAACTCAGGATGCTACTATGATGGATTACACACATCAATTTGATGCAGTATTTTCAAATGCTGCACTGCATTGGATGAAACAGCAGGATAAAGTTATCGACAATATCTACCGTGCACTAAAACAACAAGGACGTTTTATTGCCGAAATGGGTGGTCAAGGAAACATTACTTCCATCGTTGGAGCACTTCGAAAAAGTTTGACGGAGCTTCAGCTTCCTTATGAGGAGCATTTTTTTCCATGGTATTTTCCTGCAGCTGAGGAATATCAGAAACGGTTAGAAAGAGCGGGCTTTACCGTTGAAATGATTACTTTATATGAACGTCCAACTAAGCTTCAAGGCGATGATGGATTACGCAATTGGTTAGTCATGTTTAGCGATAACGTGCTTCAGCATTTAAGTGACCATGAAAAAGAGTTAGTTTACGCTAAGTGTGAACAATTGTTAAAGCCTGACTATTATCAAGACAAGCAATGGATTGCCGATTATCGGCGATTACGTTTTGTTGCGACGAAAGCTTAAAAGATAACGAAAAGATTTTGTTATAAAAAAATTAGAAGAGAGCACTAGTTGATAGTAGCAGAGGCGGTGACTCCTGCGGGAGCGCACGCAACGTAAGACGCAACTATCCGCGCGTTAGCGAGGGTTGCGGCTTACGGGGTGCCCGCGGAAAGCATCCGCCGTAGCGGACATCAATGCCATAGCAAAAAATTGTTAGATTGTTTGAGATCAACAATTCTTTCTTTTGCAAGAATAATAAATTAGCAGCGTGCACTAGTTGATGGTAGCGAAGGCGGTGACTCCTGCGGGAACGCACGCAGCGTAAGACACAACAAACCGCGCGTTAGCGAGGGTTGCGGCTTACGGGGTGCCCGCGGAAAGCATCCGCCGTAGCGGACATCAACGATATAGCAAAAAGTGTTAGATTCATGTGATGACAATTTTCCGCTTTGTAAAATGAATGAAGCTATAACTATTCATTCTTTTGCAGTCAATAAAGAAAAAGAATAGAACATTAGTTGATGGTAGCGAAGGCGGTGACTCCTGCGGGAACGCACGCAGCGTAAGACACAACAAACCGCGCGCTAGCGAGGGTTGTGGCTTACGTGTGTGCCCGCGGAAAGCATCCGCCGTAGCGGACATACATCAATGCCATAGCAAAAAGTGTTAGATTGTCTGAGTTCAACAATTCTTTCTTTTGCAAGATTATTAAATTAGCAACGTGCACTAGTTGATGGTAGCGGAGGCGGTGACTCCTGCGGGAACGCACGCAACGTAAGACACAACAAACCGCGCGCTAGCGAGGGTTGTGGCTTACATGTGTGCCCGCGGAAAGCACCCGCCATAGCGGACATCAACGGCATAGCAAAAAGTGTTAGATTGATTGTAGTCAATCTAACACTTTTTCTCATTGTCTCCGCTTCTTATTATGAACGAGGCCATAACATGACCATGACCCCTACTATGCATATACTAGCTCCAATTAAATCTAACATATCTGGCTTTTGCTTATCTATTCCCCAACCCCACAAGATGGAGAGCACAATAAAGACGCCTCCATATGCTGCATAAACTCTGCCGAAAGTTGGAAATGATTGAAAAGTCGCAACGACACCATATAAAGCTAATGCTATGCCTCCTAATATGCCCCAATAAAATGGTTTACCTTCCCTTAACCAAAGCCATATTAAATAGCCCCCTCCAATTTCGCCAATACCTGCTACGATAAATAATATAATTGCGTATATCATGTTTTCACACTTACTTCCTATTCTTAATATAATTTGACCTACATTTCACTTACCTTCCTCATGAAGTAAAGTCCCAATATGTCATGGTATCCATTACCCCAATAATGATTAAAATTAGTCCTGCGGCAATTTGTATCACTCTACCCATTTTCATGCTTGTTTTCATAATAATTCGTTTTGCATCAAAAAAATAGATAAGTGTCAGCATTAAGATTAATGGTACTGAAGTCGCAATGCCAAAAATTGCTGGTAAAATAAAGCCGTAGGAAGTCGTTATGACTGTCGGCATAAGCCAAACAAAGAAGAGAACAAACATTGTTGGACAAAAGGCAATGGCAAAACAAGACCCCATTATAAATGAACCAAGCTTCCCCTTTTTCAGCACTAATGGGATGCGTGATGATAGTTGATGTAGCCAACTTAATTTCAAGATGCCTATAAGAACAAGACCCGTCAACAACATAATTGGCCCTATCACCTTTCTGAAGATTGGAAAATAGCTAGTCATTGTCGTTTCAAAGGACTGTCCAAGTAGCCAAGTAAATAAGCCAATCAAACTAAAAACAACGACTTTACCGATTATAAAAAATAACACTTCCCCCCAATTATTTTTCAGTTGAATCGTACGATTACCGTAGAAAGTAATAGCACTCATATTACCAGTCAATTGACAAGGTGCTAGTGCGCCCACTAACCCTAAAAGTAACGCGACGATGAGTGGCGAATGTTCATAAGAGTTTAAAAATGAAGTAATGGGGGCACTAACGAAGCGACTAATTTCTGACATCAAACTATACATGTTTCTCACACCTTCATTCTAGTTATGAAACCAACTTCCGAACATTACTTGTTATTATAAATGTCATGACAAACAGTCAAAAATACTTCAATATCTGTCGTCATATATTTAGCTAAAAAATAAGTGTTTGACACAATATGTGAAAACTCTTTTACCGAACAACTATGGAGTAATTGCTCATGATTGGCAGCTTCAATTACACTTTTCGGTAAAAAAGCTATGCCCAAACCTTGCTTAACGAAATTTTTTATGACTTCCGTTTGATTAAGCTGCATACTTTTATAGCTCGGCCATTGTTGAAGCACTTGCTGTACCTCTTGCCAATATGGCGCATATTCGTGAATTAAAATCGTTTCTTGCTGTAAAAGTGCCATTGGATCAGTAAATTTTTTGCCTATCGGTACGATTAGTTGGAGTGGCTCTTGGGCAAGCATTTCCATATGTAAAGCACGCGTGGATGTAAGTTTCGAGATACCTATATCGACAGCTCCTGCATAAACCGCTTCCCCAATTTCATTTGATTTTAACAGTTCTATTGCTAGCTGAATGGTAGGCTTTTGGTGTTGAAAATAATCAATAATAGCTGGTAACGTAGAATTAGCAATTTGTGGTGCAACGCCAATCGTTAATGTTGAAGTAAAACCACTTATTAAAGATTGGGTACTATATATTGCTTCGTCAACGGTTGCTACTATCTTTTGGGCTTGGCGTAAAAAGTGTGCTCCGATGTAATTTAATTTTACATGCTTTGCTTGCCGTTCAAAAAGAGGTGTTTGTAATGCTTTTTCTAAATGCTGAATATGTTTCGATACTGTCGATTGTGTAATAAAAAGTCTTTCTGCCGTCTCACGAAAATTTTCAGTTTCCGCTGCCACGATAAACGTTCGTAACCATTCTGTTTCCATAGACGATGCCTCTTTTAAGTTTTTCATATATTATAACGAAATTATCGTGGGACTTGGAACCTTTTCAAACTTTGTATGTGACTAAAAAAAGAATAAAGGAGCATCCCTATTTTAAATAAAGACACTCCTTGTATAAATTTAAATATAAAATCATTTTAAAAATTGTTTTAATGCATCTATTTGTTGTATAGCTTGCTCATAGCCCATGTCATAATTTTTACGCATTTGCACCATATCTTTCTCAAAGCTGTTAAGCGGTTCTGTTGGGCGGAATATAAATGCTTTTCCTTGTGCCTCCAACTTTTCACAATACTCTAGTGAAGCATTATAATGGTCTGCACGTTTTTGCATGCTTGTCACCAAATTAGGATACCGTTTTGCAAGTAGTTTCATAGCCCACTTGCTTTGGCGATCCATTTGTTTACGGTAGCCTTTAGGTCTTGTTAACACAAGTACATGCTTTTTAAAACCGTTTTCGACACCATGCATTATCGGAATTGGCTCCGCTAAACCTCCATCATAATAGGGTGTATTATTTAGTTTTATTTCTGGAAAAAGGATAGGGATAGCACAAGTTGCACGCAACATCATACATTGGCGATCCATTTCTTGTGCATTCATATACTCAACTTGCCCTGTTGCAGCATTCGTTACGCCAAAAAGTAATTTCCCATCATATTGCTTGTACGTATCCCAATCAAAAATATCTAGCTCATTAGGAATAACATTATAAGCAAAGTCTAAGCCAAATAAGCTCTTTTCTTTAAGGAAATTTTTCATGCCCATATATCGTTTATCATGACGATAATCCATTAATACACGCAAAGATCGTTCCTTTTGCTGTGACACATATGAACAAGCATTGATAGCACCTGCTGATATGGCTACAACATAAGGCATCATAATGTCATGCTCTAAAAATGCATCCAATACACCCGATGTAAACAACGTACGAAATGTCCCACCCTCTAATATTAAACTTGAATCTTCCACATTCACTTGTAGCATACCATCACTCTTTCGCTCTATATTCTATTTTAGTTTACCGCATATGCCTGCTTTTTGATAACATAGCTAGTATCTATATTGTAAAAATCTTGTTCTTGACGGTTTACCATAACCGCTCTACACATATGTAATTTTATGTTAAAATTTATATAAAATAGATAATAAAGTTCATCATAAGCTAATATTTCAAAATGCCATTCGTCCAAATACGGTGAGGCATTATTTAAATTTATAAAGATAGAAAAATTTTCTGTTTTAGTGTGGGACTACAAAAATATAAGGAGCTAAAGTATGAAAAGTAACATTCAATATTATGAAAGTGAATTTCAAAAGTTCCAACCCTTTCAACACTTGACTTCGCGGATTCAAGATATGGGAAATAAGAGCAATTATGGCGCTAAACTTGCTTTAAAATGGACAGCGCTTGTTAAGCAAAAACTAGACAATGCAACATATCCAGTAGTTCATCCGATTGGGCAAGAGACTTTTTCATTATACGTAGAATTCCCAACTGGTGTTTTCGAATATGCTTTCGATATTGACGGTGCTAGTTCCCTTATAAAAGAAAACAAGATGAAGCCAGTCAAGGTTTTTCCATCGAGTATTATTCATTCTGTTGACCGAGGTAACATAAATACAGATCCAAACAATATAAAACCAAATCACAAAAACCCTATAATGATCCTCCAAAGTGAATATATAACTGATAATAAACCATATTGTATTAATGGGAACCATCGTATATTTGAAGCTTATCAAAATAATGATACACCAATAGAAATATTTGTTTTTAAAGATTTAGCGTTTCATTCTTTCTTTTATGATCTTTTAAGCAAAGCTATTTATTTTATTGAGATTGATTACAAAAATGTAGTTACGAACAGAAGAGATTTTATACAAAATAAGCAGAGTGCTTTCGCATATGAATTTGATTAGTAGTTATTCTTTGAAGCGAGGCAATAGATACGATAGTAGGGATACAATAAAAAACGCAGAGTTCCCTAAGAAACTCTGCGTTTTCTTTATGCCATTTTGCCGACAACTTTTACTTTTAATCTCGTGGCGTTTTCTGGATGATAAGCAAGTGGCGTTTCTTCCACTTCTACTAATTCAATCGACTCTGGAAGTGCTCCAGCTAAAACCGCTTGCTTCACTGCTTTATTTTGTGCGTCTTTCAATGACTCTTCACGTGGCTCTTTTGCATAAATGTAAATCTGTTCATATTGCCCGCTAATTTGAGCAATGGATGCGCCAATTGCATTGGCAACACTCCCATGTTCATTTTTAATAACGCTTGCGACCCCACGTAATGATTCAGGTACAATAATACTGCCCCCACCGACTAAAACGAGTTGCACATCTTCTGATGAAGTTTTCATTTTATCAATAGCCTGTTCAAGTAACGACGCCATTTCTTTTTGTACGTCTTTGGCAAATGCTTCATCAAGATGAGCTACTAAACTACGATCTCCTATATCTGCAAGACCTAAGCGCACAGCAATATCTGTTGTTGTAAGCGTGTCGCCTCCAAAGACAAGTGCTTCTTGGCTAATTTTATAGCCTACACTATCAGGGCCAACCGTAATCTTGCCATCATTAACACGAACGATACTACCTCCGCCTAGTCCAACCGAAATAATATCGGGCATTCTAAAGTTTGTGCGGATATCCCCTACTTCTACAGCGACAGACGATTCTCTTGGAAAACCATCCTGTAGGACACCAATATCAGAAGTTGTTCCACCAACATCCAACACCATCGTATCTTTAATTTGTGATAAATACGATGCACCGCGAATACTGTTCGTCGGTCCACAAGCAATTGTTAGTATAGGGAATTGTTTTGCATAATCAATCGACATTAACGTTCCATCATTTTGACATAAATATACTTCCGCATTAAATATACCCTCTGTTTGCAATGCATGAACGAAGCCTTGTGTTGTTGTTTCAATTACTTTGCAAAGAGCTGCGTTTAGGATTGTTGCATTTTCACGTTCAATTAATCCCACTGAACCTATTAAGGAAGAACAGGAAATAGGAAACTCGTCGCCATACACTTGTTGAATAATATTACGAACCTTCAATTCTTGATCATTTTTAATAGAAGAAAAGACCCCAACGATAGCGATAGACTCTACTTCTTGTCGCCAGCCCTCTAATAGCGATCGTATTTCATTTTCGTCAAGCTGACTTAATACTTGCCCGTCATATTCGTAGCCACCATGTACTAAAGCATAATTCCCTGATAGGTTGTCCACCATATCTTTCGGCCAAGCAGTATATGGCAATACTGATGCCGTTGCTGGATAGCCAAGACGAATAACACCTACTTTTGCTAGTTTTTTACGCTCTACAATTGCATTCGTACATTGTGTTGTGCCTAGCATGGCATGGCTAATTTGCGTTTTATCAATGGCTAAGTCTTGCAATAAATTTCGTAAAGACGTTTCTATCCCCGTTTTAATATCTAAGCTAGTTGGTGATTTCACACTATGAATTAGCTTATTATTGTTATCTAAAAGGATGGCATCTGTATTTGTTCCACCTACATCAATTCCGATTTTATACATGTTCAGCTGCCCCCTTTTTGACGATTTCCTCGATTGGCTCATAATCATAATCATAGCCAAAGTATTTTGGACCTGCTGTTTCGATGCCTTTTGCCGTGCGCCATTTTTCATTAGCAGGCAGGCCAATAACACGTACACGTTTGCCATATTTCAAACTTTCTGTTGTGACAGGTAATAATGTTTCGTAATCTACTAAACAAATTAAATCTGGCGTCATCGCAACAACTTGCTCATTTTTTTCTGCTAGCAGGTTTTCATTTTGGAAATGGACTTTCATCTGTTCATCTTTATTGACATCAATGCCTTCAAGATTCATTTTCCCAAGATTAAAGCCGCCCTTCGTTTCTCGAATAACATCTACGATTTTACCTTGGAATAATTCGAAGCCTGAAACAAGGTTCAGCAATTCTTGTAACTTGTCATTTACTTCTTTATTTTTTGACGCTATGATTTCTCCAATTTTTTCAGAAAGTGTAATAATGTGATGTACACCACTGTTCTTCATTTGTGCACCAGTTGTAGGATACAAGCTCACTAAAGCACTGGCGCCCATTTCTACTGTCGCCGTACGAGCTAGTCGTTCTGTCCATTTATTATCAATCGTTTCAAAAATACCAATATTGCCTTTTTCATCAGTAATCGCCATCGGTGTTGCTGATATCCCATCTAAATGGAATGTCACCATCTGCAATTCTGGGAAGGCACGTCCCATGCCATCACAATCAATAAGTGGTAAGCCAAGTTGTGCAGCTACTACAATTGGAATCATTGAGTTCACGCCACCAGCTTCCATTGGATACGTACCTGCAATTTTCTCTTTCCCTAAATATTGAGCAAGCTTTTGGAAAACTTTCACGAATTCATCGCCACGCGGAAACTTCTCGACTAAAACAGAAGGCGCCCCCATCATTGCAGCAGGAATAAAAAAGTCTTCATCTGCTATTTCATCTACTGAATACAATTTGACAGGCCCATTTTTTTCAATTGCAGAAAGTGCCATAAGCTTCCCGATGTAAGGATCTCCGCCTCCTCCAGTACCTAAAAATGCTGCGCCAATTGCAATATTTTCAATTGCCTCTTTATCTAAATATCTCATCTATTTTCCTCCAATAGTATCGATTTTTGTACAGTTACCCGATGCCCTATATAATAAATAACAAACGAAATGACAATCCCGATTAAAGGCTGGTTAGGTATTTGAGGCAACTCAGGGAATAACGATAAAACAACTGGCGCACTGGCAATAATTGCGCCTGCTAACCATGAAAATACACCTAAACGATTGACCCCTTCTACCTCATGCCAACTATTTTTATTACCTTTATTCATAAACCAGTATGAAGCAATCATTACGCCCGCAACTGGTGGTATCATCGCCGATAATATTGACATAATCGGTGTAAAGTAATTAAGTATCCCGATTACAGCCAGTAGTGTTCCAACTGTTCCTGCAATTCCGATTGCCACTTTTTCTTTTTCCTTTGAGACATTAAAGACATTAATTAGAGCAATTCCTCCTGAAATGGCATTGACCAAATTCGTTTTCCATGTTGCTAAAATTAACGCCACACCACCAATAAATGGTGTTGCAATATTTAAAAAGACGGCCGTAATATCACTTGTTTGATAAGCAATTGTTAATACAGCCCCTACACCAATCATTAAAATGCCTGCAGGGATAATGCCAAATGTTGCTGCTTTAAAAACATCAGCTCGTTTTTTGGAAAATTGCGAATAATCACCTGCTATAACGGCTCCTAAAGCAAATGAACCAATCGTTACAGCTAAGCCATCCATAAAGCTCATCGTTTGTGTCGGTTTGTAATCCAAAATGATTTGCAGATGGTCTCCACTCAATGTTTGTACTAAACCAACTATACAAATGACAACTAATAAAGGTACGGCAATATAACTTAATACACGTAGTACTTTCATTCCATAAATTGCTGAAATCACCATTACCAACCCACTAAGGAAAGAAGCGAATGGCGTTGGTATATTCACATTAAAATGCGCTAATAAATTCGCTAACGCTACCCCACACACATTGGCCTGAATACCAAACCAGCCTAAGCAGGCGATAGCTAATATAATCGACAAAATCGTGCGAGATCCTGTTTTACCAAACACATGCCCTGCGACATGAACGGTTGGTTTTCCTAAATCACTGCTTTGCATACCTTGCAACACCATAATAATGACAACAATCGTATAGCCCACTAGTGCTACGGTAAGTGCCATCGGTAAAGTCATACTTGAGATAAGCGTATTCCCGACTAGTAAACTCGGTATACAAATCATCGCACCAGCCCAAATAATACCCAAACTATACCAGGACTGTTCATTGCCTTCGTTTCTCATAATACTCCCTCCTTATACTTTCCTTGTTTAATTGAATGAATCTAATTATAAGAGAGATGGTAATGGTTCGTCTTTTTCATAAATAAAAAAAATAATCTGAAATTTTGTCAATTCGAACAAAATTCCAGATTATTTTAATTATTTATTAAACGATAGAGCATACACGCCATATAAACATCGTAAAATTCCGAGTAAATCGTGACATCATTGCCAATTAATTCACTTATTTTTTTGATGCGATATTTAACTGTATTTTTATGGATAAATAAAATCTTACTACAATCATCAAAGCTTCCATTGGCATCTAATAAAAACGTCATCAATGTTTTTAACGACTCTTCATCATTTAATATTGGTTCAATGACTGACAAGTATTCTTCAATCATCTCTTCCCCTTGTTTACTTAAATCGATTGCCCGCTTCATGGATCTTATTTCAGCAGCCGTATACAATTTGCGCAATGGAAAAATGGCATGGACCTTGTTGCCGACTTGATTTACTAACTGATACATTTGTCTAACTGCTTTCGTATTTCTCATTTTTGGAGAATATACAACTTCATCTATTTGCGCATCGAAATTTGTCGTTTGAATAAAGTCGATAGCCATTTCAAATTCATTATATTTATATAAACAATTACCTAAGAGAACGATAATGCAATGATCAATACATTGAATTACTCTTGTTTTATAATATTTTGAAAGCTGTTCATCCAATTCATCTCGAATACTTCTTTCTTTCGTTAAATCATTAATCATTACTAACCACATCATCTGAACAGCAGAGACATCTATATGAAGCACATTGGCCAATCGTCGCATTTTATCGCTTTCATCATTAATAATCGCTTTGACTAGCGCATACTCACTAACATCATCATGTTTGTCTCCCCATAGATTAATTGCTACTTGTACCACTTCACTAATTTTTTCAATCGTTTTCGCAGGTAATTTCGTATTCTCTTTAATAAGGAACAAATACAGAAGTTCGCCATTTTTTTGGTGAACACGTTTATATTCAATGACACAAGATATATCTTTATTTAAAAGGTCTAGCTCCCCCTTGTCTTGATTAACAAGACTTTGAGAAAATTCTTCGATTACTTTCGATACATCTAAAGACGAATTTCTTGGCCACATCACTTGGTTAACAATATTAAAATTCGTATTGGTCAGGACGATATTCGCTTTTAGACGATCAGATAACATTTTTAGCGTAATTTCAACGCTTCGTAAATGCTCTGGTAGTAAAGACACCTTTTCTAATGTTTCTTTAACGAAATGATCATTGACCGCCTGATTACTAATGATTGTTTCCATCACTTCAAAAATGACCTCATTATACCTTAATGAATAATCATTTTTGGGCATACAAATAATAATAAAATCTTGTGAATCTGCTAATTGTAGTACTTCCTTTGGGATTTCAGGTAAAACGATACCGACATAATATAATATTAAACCTAATTCTCCTAGGTCATGTAAATATTGAATGGTATCACATTGTTTTTCCACACTATCTCGAATGGAAAAAAAAGAGCTAATGACTAGTTCTTCCGCATACCACTCTTCTTGCACTGTTTGGACAATCTTCGAACAAAAATCTCCATCTGAAACTTCTAAAACAGATAAGGAGGAAACCGTTCGATTTAGATTATTTCGACCAGTTAATACTTCTGCTCCTCTAAATGATGGTAATTGCAGTAAATCGTTTACTGTTACTCCCATATTCCTTCACCACTACTTTGTTAAAAATTTACACTCTATAAATCAATACAGGCACCACAAAAGTCGATACCTTATGAAAAAGAGTATCACATTCGACACAATGTTTCAAAAATAGACATTTTTCAAGAAGTTCATATAATGCTATACCACCATTTAAAAGTAGACGTCTTCCAATCGAAAAAATATCCATTAAAAGTTATTTAATGGTAGAATCATAAGTAAATTCAGAAAATAAGTGAGGAAAATGTTTATGTCAGAGGGAATAAAAATCCGTAATTCCAATGGTCATGATTTACGTAAAAGCATGCAAGCAGACTGTCAAAACTGTTTTGGCTTATGCTGTACCGCACTCAATATTGTAGCCTCTAGCGATTTTGCTATTCAAAAACAAGCTGGTTTACCATGTCCAAATCTGCAATCTAACTTTACCTGTCAAATTCATAGTGAGCTTAGAAACAAAGGTTTTAAAGGATGCACTGTATATGATTGTTTAGGAGCAGGGCAATGGGTATCACAATCGACATTTCATGGTCAAAATTGGCGACGTACCCCTGAAATCGCGGATAATATGTTTCGTGTATTCCCTATTATGGAACAAGTCTATGAAATGATTGCCTATATAACAGAGGCAATGTCTTATGAAATCTCTCAGCTTCTATACGATAAACTAAATGAGCAGTTACAGACGCTGCAACGTCTATCCAAATTAGACGTAGAAGCATTATTATCTATAAATATCTCTCTTATTCGAATACCTATAAATGACTTACTGTTAGAGACAAGTGAACATATTCGTAATAAGCTTGTAATTACCACGTTAGGTAAAAAACATGGACGCAAGACTAGTCACCGTGGGGTTAATTGGATAGGTAAAAATTTAGAGGGGAAAGATTTAAGAGCAACGGATTTTCGTGGTGCCTATTTAATAGCTGCAAACATGCAAAATGCAGATTTAAGAGGAGTCGATTTTATCGGTGCAGATTTACGAGATGCCAATATAAGTGGTGCAAATCTTTCTACTGCGATGTTTTTAACGCAAATGCAAATCAATTCTACCGAAGGTAATTGCGAAACAAAACTACCTTATTATTTAAGGATACCGACACATTGGCACAATGAAAAATAAAGGACAGACTAGAAGAATCTACTTCAATCTGTCCCTTTTCGTTACTTCGCTTGCTTCTTTTTATAAAAAATCGTCGCTATTACTAGCACAAGCAAAATGGCTTGCCCTATGATTGTTTCAATAGTTGGGTAGAAGCCAATAAAGCTAATAACTGGCAGACCGTCAACGATTGTCGTGGGCACGCTATCTCGAAGTTGCAATGTATGCAAGCTAACACCGATAATTTTAAATGCCAACACATAAATTAGCACTGTCGCCACGGCAAAAAGCTTATGAATGGCGATTTTACCACTTGCTTTAAATAAGATAATTGCTATGATTGCTAAAATGACAAGTGCCAAAATAATACCGAGTATAAATTGAGAAGTCGGCATTTTCGGTGCAATTCCAGCGTAGAAAACAAGCGTTTCTGCACCTTCACGGAACACCGATAAAAAGCTGACAGATGCCATCGCAAATACAGATCCACTTGAAATGGCGTTGCCCATTTGTTTAGAAATATAACGGTTCCAGCTTGCGACACTTGATTTACTATGAAGCCAAATACCGACACCTATCATCATCGCAGCAGCAACAAGACCTACATAACCTTCCATCACTTCTCGGTTCACATCGACCGTTGCTGAATTGAAAATCGTAGACATTAGAACGGCAGCTACTGCTGATATTAATATCCCAGCTAATGCTCCTACATAAATCCATTTACGTAACGATTTTTGCCCAGATTTATTTAAAAATGACACTAATGCCAAAATAATTAGTAATGCCTCTAAGCCCTCACGCAGTAAAATTAATGCAGAATCCCAAATGGTATAATCTGAATTCCCTTGAATTAATTCAATTTCAGTACGGAATTGATCAAGCTTACTTTTTATGCCTTTGACATCAACCTTGGACTTTAATAAGTCACTTACTAGAATCGGCATATCGCTTTCAATCTTTGTATAAAGACTACCATTGCGAGTTGAAATTTCTATTTCAACGCTTGGCCAGATCGTAATAAATTCACGTATTTTATCGGATGCAGCTTTGTAGTTTCCTTCATCAATTAAATCATTGGCTTCATCAATATATGCAATTAAAGAAGCTAAAGAATAGTCGCCCTCTACAACTTTTGCTGTATCCTTACCTGCTACAAAATTTTCGATTGTTTTTTCTAATTCTGTATATTGTGATTGCATCAAAGCAACATCAGGCTCTTCTGAAGAAATTGTTATACGTAAAAAGGCCATTTGCGTTTCAATTTGACCGTACATCGCAATACTTTGTTCACGAACTGGTCTTTCATTTTTATTCCATTTAATATTAAACTCTTTGTACGCAGCATCAATCGTGGGAATATCACCAGTTGCCAGTGCTTGTTCAAACGTAGCCATAATTGGTTTCATTTTTGTCCCAAAGTCAGCACGTTGCTCTGATTCATCTACTGGATTTTCAAGCTTTTCTAGCGCACGTAAAGCATTTGAAAGTGCAGACAATGCCGTTAAACGCTCTTCTTTCGAAGAAGCTTTTACAGCTTGCTCTAGTACTTTATCGACCTCTCTTTTCGCTTCAGTCTGTTCCGATGCTACGGAAGACCAATCTGTTGAGAATTGTTCAAGTGCCTGCTGTGCTTCTGCATCCTTACCTTGCTTTGTATTCATTAGCGCGTCACTAATTGAAATGTATAAGTGACTATAAGATTCAGCTGCCTGTACAGGGACCGTAAGTACCATTAATAAACATACGATCATACTACAGCGCATTAAAAAGTGCTTCACCTAAGTAACTCCCCTTTTGTACTCCAGGGAAGCAAGCAAACACTGCACTGCCTCGATGGGTAATGTATTCATTCATTTTATCCATTCGACCTAAACTATTTTGGATCATTGTAAATTGCGCTGGATCTTTTTGGAAAGAGATAAACACTAGTCCTGCATCATGTGTACCTGTATTCGACATCACACCAGATGCGTATGAATAAGAACGGCGTAATATGCGAGCACCTGATTTACGTGCTAGATGGACATGTGATGTATCAGGCATAATATACTCGCCCTTGCTATCTTTTTCTTCTATATCGAAATCATCAAATTCCTTTGTTTTACCTAATGGGGCACCACTATCGCGATAGCGCCCAAACGTTGCTTCCTGATCCTTTAAAGATGTACGATCCCATGTTTCAAGATGCATTTGTACTTTCCGAGCAACTAAATAAGAGCCACCCTTTAACCAGCCTTTATCGACCCACACGACTTTATTTAAGTCTTGTTCATCCGAAATTGAAGGATTGACTGTACCATCCTTGAATGCGAATAAATTGCGAGGCGTACCTCCCGTTGCTGGGAATGAGTTAAAGCCTGCTTGTGACCATTTAATTTCCACTTTACCAGAAGCAGCACGCACTAAATTGCGGACAGCATGGAATGCTACTTGTGGATCGTCTGCACATGCTTGAATACAAAGGTCTCCTCCTGTATATTCCTTTTGTAGCTGATCTTTTGGAAAATGTGGTAAATCAGCTAATTCTGCTGGTTTTAAATGAGCCATACCAAGCTTATCAAATAAAGATGGGCCTACACCTATCGTAATTGATAAATTTGAAGCATCCAAGCCTTCTGCCTCTCCTGTATCCCCTGTAGGCACTCTTGTATTGGTTGTTAAATCTACCATTAATTCGCCATTCATTAAACGAACAACAAGAGGTGTCCATTTTTTGAACAACTCTTGTAGCTCTTCTTTTGACGTCACAAGAACAGATAAAGAAGCAAAATAAATATTTTTTTGAACGGGGGTCGTTATGCCAGCCTGATGCTTACCATAAAAATTAACTTTATTCTTTGCAGTAGTACTATCTGCGACAGGCTCGAAAACATCATAGCCCATCGCTTTCATTACCCCACCAAAGCCAGAAGCACCAATAGCAATACCAGCCACACCCATGCCTGTTAGCTTTAACATATCGCGGCGAGATATTTTTTTATTGACCCATTTATCATCTTTTGACGATGTCATTCTATATCACTCCAAAATAATGCCCATTTGACTTAGTGGTTCACCTAACTGGTTCACCGCAGCTGCAAGTGCTTTTGTATTTTCTTCTGTTAATTCTTCGTAAGAAATATAGCCACCATCAGTTGTGGCATGTTGAGCTAATAAATCGTCCACCGCTTTGAATTTTTCATCTAACGTAGCGACTAAATCTTTGTCTTTAGCTTCTAATTTAGAACGAAGAATTTCAAAGATTTTTTCTGCACCTTCAATATTCGCTTTAAAATCATATAGGTCCGTATGTGAATAAATTTCTTCTTCTCCAGTAATTTTTGAAGTAGATACTTCGTTCAACAAATCAACAGCTCCTGTAATCATTAAATCTGGCGTTACTTCTACTGTTTGAACGAGTGCATGTAATTCTTTCGCGTCAGCAAGCAGCTGGTCTGCCACCGCTTCATAGCCTTCTGTTTTATTGTCTACCCAAAGCGCATACTCAAGCTTATGGTAGCCTGTCCATTCTTCTTTGCCTTTGCCCTCTTCTTCGATATCTGCTAAACGACCATCGATACGAGGGTCAAGATCACCGAAGCTTTCTGCGATTGGTTCAGATCGCTCAAAGTACATACGTGCTGGAGCATACGCTGCTTTCGCGCCTTCAATATCCCCTGCTTTGAATAGGTTCACAAACTTTTCTGTATCTAGCAAAAATTGATCCATTTGCTCTAATGCAAATTGTTGATAGGCTGATAGTTCAGTAGATAAATCTACCGCTACAGCTTGTTCTGCTTGTTCTGTTGCTGGTTTCTCTTCTTTTTTTACTTCCTCTGAATTACCACAGCCCGCCATTAAAATGCCGCCTGCTACTAATACTGATAATAATGATTTATGTTTCATGCTAAATACCTACTTCCCGAATTAGTCTCTAACGTGAATGATAATCATTATCATATATGATTGCAAGAAGTATTTTTAACTTAAGAAAAAAACGTCATTTTGCAGTTGAATTTTATTTCCAACTAGCAAAATAACGCTTTTTCTACAATATAATGATTCTAATCTACTAAATATTGACTTGTTTTATCTTTTCATCTTTTCCATATAAGAAATAATAAAGCACAATTGAAATAATAATAACTGCTACCATCGCTAAGAAAATGGCACTATACCCCATCGTCGGTACAAAAAATCCTAAGAAATAAGGCCCTATACCTAATCCTAAATCATATAAAATGAAATACGTCGAAGTTGCAAGTCCTAAACGTTCATTTGGTGTAACCTTAATAGCTATTGCTTGTGCGACTGAGTTGAAATTACCATAACCAATTCCAATAAAAGCTGCAGCTATTAAAAATACACCAGTGCTTGTTGCTGAGCTAAATGCATACATACCGATTGCAAATAACACAAGACAAGGATAAATAATAATATTGGCTCCTCTTGAGTCAAGTAATTTTCCAGTAAATGGTCGAGTAGCTAAAATTACAATGGCATAAACGATAAAGAAATAACTACCTGCTGTTACTAAATTGAGCTCTTTTGCGTAGAACGTCATAAACGACATAACACCTGAATACGCAAAGCCGATAACAAGCGCTACAAAAGCAATCGGTACTGCACGCATTTCGATAAAGTTAGATAGCTTAAAGCCTGCTTTCTCTCCAGCTGCCTTCATATTTTTTGGTGCACCTGGCACTTTCACAATAAAATACATCATAAAGCAAATAATTGCTAATACTGAATCTACCGCAAAAATCATTCGATAATCTTCAAATAACTGTGTTAATAATATGCCGATAAATGGACCAATTGCCGTTGCTAAAATAGCACTTAAGCTGTAATAGCCTATCCCTTCACCACGTCGTTCTGGTGGTAAAATTTGTGCAATAATTGTACCTGTTGCTGTACTTGCTATACCTAGCGCTATCCCCTGTACTAAACGATTCAGCATAAGGAATGGTAAATTTAAGGCGATAAAATAAGACATCGTAGATAACATAAATAATAATAATCCAACAAATAATGTTTTTTTACTGCCCCAATCCCCGATAATTCGACCTGTGCCAAGACGTCCAAAAAGCGTCCCGATAATAAAAATACTCGACACAAGCCCTGCTGTACTTGTTGAGGCGTCAAATTTCTCCACCGCGTAGCCAGCTATTGTTACCATCAATAAATAAAAAATTAACGTAATCGTAAAATTAATAAGTGAAACGATTAAAAAGTCTTTTGTCCATAGTTTCTGTCTAGTTGCTTCCACTTGTTTCCTCTCCTACTGATGAATGTTTTTACTTATGCTTGCTAAAACTCGAGAAGCAATTTCAATATCTTGTTTCGATACACCAGCTAATGCGTTTTCTAAAAATGGTTTTATATGCTCTTGGATTTCGTCCACGATTTTTTGACCATTTGGCGTTAATTGTACAACTTTTGCTCGCTTATCTTTTCCAGCTACCGTCTCCACATAACCTAGGTCTACTAGCTTTTGTACAAGCCTTGTTACACTTGGCTTTTCAATAGACATAAAGTTCGCAATTTCAACTAGTGAATGCGGACCTTTATCGACTAAGAAACGTAAAACAGCCCACTGAGAGCTATATAATTGATATTGTTCCAACTGCTTGTTGAGTTGATTCGTAAACGGACGGTACATTAAACGAAATTCATTAAAAAATTGCTGTTCAATCGTCAAGATCACCACTCCTTAATTAGTTAGCCTAGCTAACTATATAACAAATCATAGCATTTGTCTAGGTTTAATTATGCTACATATCTATGTTTGACAAGTCTTTCTGAACAAAAAAAACTGAACAGCGCAAGCCATTCAGTCGTTTTTTCTTAATAAATATAAAAAATAAGGTGCACCGATACATGCGACAACGATGCCTGCAGGCACAGTGGCAGTTGAAATAGCCACACGTCCTATTGTATCTGCTAGCATTAATAAACAAGCACCTATAAATAATGTTATGGGTAAAAAGAATTGATAGCGGGGGCCAACAAGCTGCTTGGCAATATGTGGTGCCATTAAGCCGATAAACGCAATGCCGCCTGTTACCGATACAGCAGCTGCTGCGAGGGCAACTGCCACCATTAATAATTGTAGTCGCTCTTTAGCAATATTCACACCCAACCCAACTGCTGTTTGCTCTGTCATTGCTAGTACATTTAAAACATTTGCTTTATAAAAAATGAATGGTATACATATGACTAGCCATGGTATTAATGCCCATACAAATGGCCAATCCGTTCCCCACACACTTCCAGCAAGCCATTGTGCGATAAACTGTACATCTGAGCGCTCAGCCGAGGAAATTAACAACATCATAACACCCGATAATGCAGATGCCACGCCTACCCCGATTAAAATTAGCTTTATAGGTTGAACGCCTTGATTGCGCTTATATGAAAAAAAGTAAATACAAAGAGCCGTTAAGATCGCACTGAAAAATCCTACCAATGGCAATACATATGCAAAGTTTGGTAAATCACCTTTGACACATAAATAAAAAATGGTGATACCTACCCCTGCACCAGCATTAATCCCAATAATACCAGGGTCTGCTAAATCATTACGTGTAACCCCCTGTAAAACAGCTCCTGCTAATGCTAAAGCCATGCCTGCTAGTGCGAGTATAAATATCCTTGGCAGGCGAACTGAAAACAACACAAAGGATTCTTTAAAAGTACCATCACCAAACAATATAGGAAGAATACGATTAATAGATACCGAAGCTGCGCCAAGTGAAATGCCCATTACAAAAATAAATAATGTTAGCACTAGCCAAATAAGTAGCCAAATTCGTTGTTTTTTTTGTGCAGCTTTAAGCAAACTGACGACCTCCCTTACGTACAAGTAGTAAGAAGAATGGAAGGCCGATAATTGAAATAACGGCTACTACAGGCGTTTCATACGGTGCATTCACCATGCGTGCTACAAAATCTGCAGAAACCATTAACCAACCACCTACAAGAGCACACATCGGTAAAACAAAACGATAATCTGTACCAACTAAAGCACGGACAATGTGTGGCACCATTAAGCCAATAAATGCTATATTCCCTACAAGCGCTACAGCGGACCCCGCAAGAATAACCACTACGAACATCATAATCCCTTTAATCACTGCTGTTTTCTGACCTAAGCCAACAGCTACCTCTTCATTTAAACTTAAAATCGTTAGCTGTCTGCTAAATATAAACGCAATCCCTAAACCTATTACAATTACAGGTACAATGATTAAAGCTTGCCACGTAGTGCCGATTAAACCACCACTTGTCCACATCGATACATCTTTTGCAATTTTAAATAATATCCCCGTTCCATCAGCAACTGCTTGTAAAAGAGCCGAAACTGCAGCACCAGCTAAAACTAGCTTTAGTGGAGAAAAGCCACCCTTTGTAGATGCACCAATACTATATACAATAATCATCCCTATACCCGCACCAATAAAGCATGCGAAAATTAGTACATAATACGAGGAATTTGGAATAACTGCCATCGTTAAGGCTAAAGCAGCATTTGCTCCTGCTGTAAGACCAAGAAGTCCTGGATCTGCTAAAGCATTTCTTGTGACTCCCTGCATAATAGCTCCAGCAACTGCGAGTGCACTACCAACAAAAATAGCAGCAATAATACGCGGAAATCGAATTTCACGTAAAATAGCGTAATGCTTGCCCCCATCTTGTCCAACAATCGCTTGATAAACATCTTGAATACTCGTATTCGCAGCGCCAATACATAGCGAGATGGTTACTGTCACTGCTAAAACGAGCAGTGATAGTAACAGCTGAAGCCAAAACGGAAAATGTCGAAACTTTGTCATTTGCCTTCGCTACTCTCTATTGAAATTATTGTAAAAACTTCTCTTTAAAGAATTCTAGTTGATATTCTAAAGTAATAGGATCATTAAAGTAAAATGCGTTACCATTCACTTCAAATAAATGACCATTTTTTACTGCTTCTAAATCTTTATACCATCCAGCATTTTCAATAGAAGTATCATCGCCATTAAACGTACTAAAGATTACATAGTCGCCAGCGTATTCATTTAAAACTTCAGTAGAAATAGCGAAATAACCAGGTTTCAAAGCATCTTCTTTCACTTTTTCAGCCATATTCAAGCCCATTTCTTGATATAAAATTTCTGTGCCACGTCCCCAATTATCGCCATACACATACATTTGTTTATTAAACATTTCCGCAACCGTAACTGTTGCATCTTCACCGATTTTCTCTTTAATTTTTGAACCTAAATCAGCAGCGCGTTCTTTAAAATCTGCTACCCATTTTGTTGCTTCTTCTTCTTTGTTTACGACTTTACCAATTTCAATAAATTGCTGTAAATAATCGACTTTACCATAAGTGAATAGTACAGTAGGTGCAATTTCTGCTAGTTTATCGGCATTTTCAATCCCATTTAAACCAATGATTAAATCTGGATCAAGCTCAATAATTTTTTCAATATCCGTATTTTCAACGACTACTGCATCTTTAATAGCATCTTTAAAGTTCGGATTATCTGCCGCCCACGAATCAATCCCTACAACATTTACACCAAGTTGCAATAAATCACCAACAAATGATGATAACACTACTACCCGTTTAGGATTAGCTGGCACTTCAATAGGACCTGTTTCAGATTGATAAGTAATTGTCTCTTCTGATGATGACTCTTTTGAACCTTCATCTTCTTTCTTTGCATTGTCTTCTTTGTTGCCGCACGCTGCAAGTACAAGAACGACAATCATAAACATTGGTAAAAGCCACTTTTTCATTTATATATCCCCTTTAAGTTGTTTGTAATAAGTTATATGTAATGCACATCGGTTTGTCTGTTCGTGGATCTTTTCCAATAACTGCATCAATATGAAACACTTTTTGTAATACTTCAGGTACAATAACTTCTTCCGCAGTACCGAATTTCACGAGCTCTCCTTGTGAAAGCGCTACAATATAATCAGAAAAACGCGCTGCTTGATTTAAATCATGGAGCACCATGACAATTGTGCGACCTTCCTCCTCATTTAGCTTGCTTAACAATTCTAAAACTTCTAATTGATGCGCCATATCTAAATAAGTTGTTGGCTCGTCTAAAAAAATAATATCCGTTTCTTGTGCTAATGCCATTGCAATCCATACACGCTGGCGTTGTCCACCAGACAAAGCATCTACTGCCTGCTGACGAAAAGCATCTGTTTTTGTAACCTTTAGGGACCAATCAATGACATCTTTATCTTTTTGCGATAAATTGCCAAACCCCTTTTGATATGGAAATCGACCGTAGGACACAAGCTCCTCTACCGTTAAACCGTGAGCACTTTCAGGACTTTGTGGCAAAATAGCTAGCTCTTTTGCCAAATCTTTCGTATGCATTTTGGAAATATTTTGACCATCTAATATGACGCTACCACTGTCATGCTTTAAAATTCTCGTAATTGCTTTTAAAAGCGTAGATTTACCACAGCCATTAGATCCAATAATTGTCGTTATTTTTCCATCTGGAATTTGTAATGATAAGTCATGCACTATGGTTTTGTTCTCATAGCCAACACGGATCGATTCAATTTGTAAACGCAAAACATACCCTCTCTTTCTTTTTACTAATACACATGATATGATAACATCAAAAGCGACATTGATAATCATTATCACTAAAGATAGTCTAGTTTTCCAATAAGTATTTGTCAAATACTTTTTAATATTTTTCAAGGATGTGACGATGCAAGTGCAAGATTTATACGATGTAACGATTATAGGTGGTGGGCCTGCGGGCTTATATAGTGCTTTTTACAGTGGGTTAAGAGGCCTAAAAACTAAATTAATAGAGAGCCAAGAACAGTTAGGTGGAAAGGTGTTACTTTATCCAGAAAAGTTAATTTGGGATATTGGTGGTCACCCTCCTATTTTAGGTGGGCAGTTTGTCAAACAATTAATTGCACAAGCCAAAACATTCGATCCAACTATCATAACGGCTACAAAGGTTGATTTTATTGAACGTCTTGGTGAAATGTTTGTTTTACATACAGCACAAGGGGAAAAACATTATTCAAAAACAATTCTATTAGCAGTCGGTGGGGGCATTATTAACCCTCAAAAACTGACACTAGAAGGTGCTGAAAAATACGAAATGTCTAATTTGCACTATACCGTCCAGTCATATAAACGTTTTGTCGATAAAGACATCATTATTTCTGGCGGCGGTAATGCTGCCATTGACTGGGCCGTGGAGCTTAGCCCTATCGCTAAAAACGTAACTGTTGTATATCGTAAGGACACGCTCTCCGCACATGAAGCGACAATACAAGAAGCGCTAGATGCTGGCGTTCAAATTGAATGTAACACGACAATTACAAAGCTAACTGCAAATACAGATAAAACAGCCATTGAATTTGTCACTTGCGAAAATTCTCAAACAAAGCAGAGCTACACACGTCAAGTGGATGAAGTCATTGTAAGTCATGGCTATAACCGTGAAGCATCTCTTACATTTGACGAGGCAATCTCACTTCCTAAAAAGGACGACTATTATTTTGAAGGAAAAGCAACAGGTGAAACAGCCCAACCAGGTATTTTCGCAGCAGGAGATATTTTATCATTCGAAGGGAAAATTCATCTTCTACTAGGCACATTCCAAGACGCTGCTAATGCTGTCAATTCTATTAAAACGTATTTAGAACCGACTGCTAATCGTCATGCAGTCGTATCTTCACATAATGAAATCTTTAAAGAAAAGAATCGCTCTATTATCGAAAACAGCTTGGTTAGATAATTTGGACCAAAAAGAAAAAGTGTTAGATTGACTGCCATCAATCTAACACTTTTTTGCTGCACACATTGATGAGCGATTTCTAGTGTTTTACCAGCGATGAAGAGTCTTCTGAAAACATGGTGAAATTTAAAGTATATCCTAGCCTTTTACTTTCTGAGCAAAGTTACGCTATTCTAATCATTCATTCCCTTACCATCAAGAATTTGTTGCGTATATTTTTCAATCCTAGACAGACGTGTTTTGGCTTGCTTCGCCTGTGAAAAATAATAAATATACGCTCTTTGTCGTCCAGGCGTTAATGCTTCAAAAGCTATCTTTAAAGCAGGTAGTTCATTGAATTTCGTTTGCAGTTCTTCTGGAATATCAAAATCTTCCTTCTTTTTAAATGCCACTGTTAAGCCTGCCTTTTCAACTTCTATTGCTTGTTCAATATAGGCTTTTAAGTCGCTTTCCATTTCAATGATTTCATGCACATTTGTAAAGCGAATTTGGCGTGCCGCTTGTACATTTTCCGTTTGTTGAATAAGAATCCCTTTTGGATCCTTTAACAACGCACCTTTATGGAATAACAATGCACAATATTCTTTAAAACCATGTATTAAGAAAACGTTCTTGTTGTCCAATGTATAACAAGGGTGCATCCATTTAAACTCTTCCGTCAATCCACTATCAAGTGCAATAGTTCTTAATACTTCATATTCTGCTTTCCATGTCTTCGCTTTACTTAAAAATTCATCCACTTTCGGATTTGGTTTAATTGTTGTCATCAACGAACACCCCTCTATATTTTTCAACCTACTACAATCAAAATTAATTTGTTCAATTATCAATTGATTAATAATAAGCCATTCATTAAGGTGCTGTCTATTGATTTAAATAAAAAAAGAGAATATACGTTGCTAAACTAAACGTAATATCCTCTTTATAAGTGTAATACATTGTAATCTGCCCTTTACTGAATCCTTATCTACATATAACTATCTAAATAGACTTAATAATGATCCCATTTGCCTAAGCATATTAACTCCACTCGAAATAGTGTCCGCATGGCCCTTCATTGCGCTGAAATTTTCTGCTAAGTTTCCAAACCGAGAATTTCGAGGTTGTTGATTATTGAACGAATTAGGTTGTGGACGCATACTTTGAATCATAGGATTATAATTTTGTCTATATCTTCGTGGAACTGGCCTCCTTCTAGGATTCGGCGAATAATATGGCATCAATTCACCTCCTATACAAAAACGTTTATATATTATACGTCAGGATATTTTTTTCGTTTAGACTTTTGAAGTTGTTTATAAAAATTAATAGTATAAATAAGTGCTACTTAAACATATTGAAATAACTAAATTGCTACGTTGTATTTTGCTTTTTATCATATAGTCCGTCCTATGTCCTTCTAGGAACCATACTATTTTTATTTTCATATTATACAAATAAGAACAATAAAGAAGGTGTTTGATATACAAAAGTCCAAATATTTAGACTTTTTATCCAAGTTTGGTATTGGGGGTGCCCACCCTGGTGGTATGGCACTGACGAAGGAACTATTAAGAGCTGAAAACATAAGCAATACTTCTCAAATATTAGATGTAGGCTGTGGTACAGGCCAAACCGCTGCCTATTTAGCCTCCACATATAAAGCTTTTGTTACTGGCATAGATTTCAATTCAATCATGGTAGCTAAAGCTCAAAACAGAATGAAGAAACATCACCTACCAGTCAACATTATCGAAGCTTCAATCGAACAAATTCCTTTACGCGATAAGCAATTTGATTTGATTATTTCTGAATCTGTACTTTCCTTTGTCAACAAGTCTAAAGCGCTCGATGAAATTTATCGATTATTGAAATACGGCGGTCGGTTCATTGCAATAGAGTTTACTATGAATCAATTGTTAGATAAAAAGAGTATGGATGAAATTGAACAATTTTACGGTTTCGACACATTATTATTAAAAAAAGATTGGGTTGCTCTATTTAACGATGCTGGATTTCAAACAATTCGTATACGTAAAAATCAACAATCACTTTCTTCCTCTCCTGAATTTCAGCACTCACAAAATATCGAACGTGAACTTTATGATGTCATGAATCAACACATTGAAATGAATTTAAAATATGATGGCATATTAGATTATCGTATTTACTGCTGTACGAAATAGCTAAAAGCGTATGATTTGCCTTGTGCGAAAATCATACGCTTTTTTATGCTTTTTTGAATTATTCGAGTTAGTTTAACCTTTATTTCATCATTGCGATAAAATGTTTTAAAATTCTAGCAGTTAAACCCCAAATGGTATATTGTTCATAATCATAAAACCATTCTTCCATAGCTCGCGTTCTCCAGTTGTACTGTGCTCCATTGAAAATTTTATCAAAAGGAAAGTCTAAGGAAGGTACTGGTTCAATAGATACTAAATGCATATAAGGTTCATGTTGCAATAACCAATTAACTGGTACTGTAAATACTTCTTCCACTTCATCTTTGTTATAGGAATGAATGATTTCATTGAAATCTACAATGGCCACAAATGGATATGTAACAAATGAGGAAGATGAAATATAGGGACTTAATTGACCTATAACTTGAACCGTTTTCGGATCAATGCCTAACTCTTCGTATGTTTCTCGTAGCGCGGCTGCTAATGGTGATGCATCGGAGGCGTCAATTCGACCACCTGGAAAACTAATATCGCCAGGCTGTTTTCTCATTGTCAATGAACGCACTTCAAAAAGAATATGCCATTCACCATTTACTTGAACTAATGGGATTAATACCGCTGAACGAAACGCTGTGTCCTCTCCTATAAATAATGGCTGATTTTGCTGTAAATGATGCTTCAATTTATCTAGAAACATGAGATTGTGCTCACCTCAATAGTTTATATTCTATTTTATCGTAACATGAATAGATAGTTGGATAAAGGCTATCATATTCAAACTTTTATATAAGATAGTTACAATAAAAAGGCAGAGGGGCATGCAATTCCCCATCTGCGTTTAAGGCTGTAATAAAATTTTCCCAATACTTTTACGACTTTCCAGTAAAACATGTGCCTGTGCACCGTCTTGAAGGGCAAAAATGGTCGGCTCAGCAATTTTTATGAGGCCCTCTATAATCCATTCAAATAGTTGTTGTGACCGTATTTTTCTTTCCTCAAAGGAAGTTAAAACATTCCAAAGGTCTCCCCCAGTTAATGTTTTCGATGTATCCATTAGCAGACGAGGATCTACCGCCACAGGATCTCCTCCCGACATACCAAAAAATACGACGGTTCCGCCGATTTTAGTTGCCTCTAAACTATCTAGCAGTGTAGAGCCTACCGATTCGTATACAACATGAGCTCCTTGGCCATTAGTATTTTCCTTCACTTTTTGTACCCACGGTTCTTCATATAAAAAGACCTGGTCTGCACCGATGGCATATGCTACTCTTGCTTTTTCTTTTGAAGATGTAAGGCCGATTACATTAGCACCTTTTAACTTAGCCATCTGGATTAAGTTTTGACCAACGCCACCTGCCGCTGCATGAATTAGGACTGTATCCCCTTGTTGAATGGCATAGCTATCTGTCACTAAATATTGCGCAGTTAAGCCTTGTAATAAAATCGCAGCCGCCGTTTCAAAAGAAATTTCATCAGGTAATAAAATTACTTTATCTAGTGGTACTGCCACAAATTCCGCATTGGCAAATGGAACATCTGCAAATGCGATACGATCACCTACTTGAATATTGTGAATATTTGCGCCTACCTTTTCAACAACTCCCGCACCTTCATATCCTAAAATAAATGGAGGCTGACCTGCTAAATGGTAATTGCCTTTACGTCGATAAATATCAGCAAAATTTAATCCAATCGCCTTCGTTCGTACGAGAACTTCGTTAGTTGTAATGATCGGATTCGCTATTTCCTTATATTGTAGTACTTCTGGACCGCCAAATGTTTCAAAAACTAATGCTTTCATTATTTAACCCCTTATTCAATGTATGTAGCACCATATTACGCTAAAGAAAAAGGTCAATACAACTCTTTAAGCTTGACATACACCATAAAAAAAGCCAGTAGCGAATTGTTCACTACTGACTTCTTCACTTTTTACTTCGCTGTGAAAGTAACATTATCGGCGGTTGCCCAATTGTTAATTGGTAGTACTTTATAAGTACCGCCTGCCTTCAATGTTTCCTCCTTTACATCAAATATCCCAACAGCTCCTTTACGAGATGAATATCGATATTGAGCTTGTAATGTCGAGCCATCTTCAGCCTGTAATTCTATACTGCGACCTGCAAATAATTCCATGCCTGGATCTTTATCAAGTGTCACTTGGAATGATGTGGCATCTATCGATTCTAGCGACTGAATTGTTAAAGGTGCTATTTCAGTCGCCGTGAACCTAGGATTTTTAAGTACTGCCCAGTCAGCTGTTACCGTATATTCCATTCCCGACTTTAATGCTTTTCCTTCTGGTAAGCGGAATTTTGGTGCCTGTCTTCCATCTGCCGCTTGTGTAAACAGTACATAATTTGCCTGTATTTTCTCCCCATTCCCTGCTGTCAGTGTAACGACACGATCACGCAATGAGGATATAACTTGATATTGCTTGCCTTTTTCGTCCTGATTTTCCTCATTCACTTGGAATGAAAGATCACCTCTAGCCTCTTTATATGCCTCTATAATATTTGAATAATCTGTTACACCTTCATCTTTAAATGATTCAATTTCAAACGTATCACTTGTAATTTGTTTCGCTTGGCTAATATTTATTAATTCATCGCTGGCATCAAAGGCAGACGTTTCTCCACTTTTGTATCTTAGTGTGTAGTTAGTTCCTGCCTTCTGAATAGTGACTGGTACTATATACGTACTTTTAGCCCCTATTTTTAATCGAGGCACATTGACGATACTTAAATCATGATTGAATGAGAAGTCTTTTTTTATTGTCTCTAAATTTTCTACTTTCACATCTTCTTCGGATAATGGTTCAGCAAAAGTTACTTGTAATGTCATAATGTTTAATGGCTTTATTTCTGTAATTTGTTCCGTTTGTTTGACATCTTTTTTCGCCTCTTGTTGTGTTTGCCCTTCCTTTTGTTCCGTTTGTTTATTGAAAAAATTACACCCTGATATCGTGAATGTTACTGTTAACAAAATAGGCGCGATTATGCTTAGTCTTTTAGTCATTGTCATAACTCCCCTTCAAATAATTTTTCTCGCACTTAGACCTTTTCAAAATGTACAATCGTTTACCTTCTTCAATTTCCATTCTTGCCCACCCTGCACGATTGTTATACGTGAAGATGTTTCTTGTTACTTTCCAACGATTTCATTTAATTTGAATGGATAAAATGGTTAAAAACAAAAAAATAGTATGCTTGGTGTTAATCCAAGCATACTATCGATCATGTAAATTTTAGTTCAAGTCACTTACGGTCGGCTTATTTTTCCTTTTCATTTTCATCGCTAGCTCAAGCAATGCGACGACAATTAAAGATATGCCAAATAGCGGCATGATGATACCTAAAATAATTATAACAATAATTAAAGGAATTGATATTTTCTGAGATAATTGAGGTGGTGCTGATAGTAAGCCTTTTTTCTTGCGCAGCAACCATGTTCGGAATCCCCAGAAAATCACACCTAAAAATGCTATACAAACAACTAAGTTTAATAACTTATTTGGCCAACCAAATAAGTGACCTTCATGCAACGGAATGCCCCAAGTAAACCATTTAGCTAAAATACCATAATCATCATAGCTAACCTTAGAAATAAATTCGCCACTGTATTGGTCAAAGTAGATTGTCGTTTCCTCATAAGGACTAACATCAAGTCCTGTTACACCTGTGTTACTTGATTTTGCTACTGTAAATACACCATCATCACTTGTCGGATAAATAATGGAATATGGCTTTGTAACCCCATTTGCCTCTATTTGTTGTTGTAAATTAGCGACATTAATTTGATTTGGATTTCGACTTACATTTACTGCTCCCATCCCATGATGCGCATGTTTAGAAGAAGTTGGTGCCTCTTCCTTACGTGTTGCCCACGGAATTTCACTCATATCTGAAGTAGGCGGTTGTTGTTGTAATAATGGCGTTCCAATTGACGGGTTTGCTTGTGAAGCTGAATAAATAAAATTCCCCATAAATGCCGACCATGGTAAGCCTGTAAAAATAAGAACAATCATCGGAATTGTTATAATCGTTCCAATTAGTGCATGCCATCTTCTATTGTTTTGTCGTTTATTCGCCTGTTTCGCTTTCTTTAACACTTTTCCTTTAAAAGTCATATACAGACCAGATAGTAGTAAAAAGATTGCCCAACATGCAGCCAATTCTACTAAGTAATTGACTACAGTTCCACCTAAAAATAAAGAGCTGTGCAAGCTTCTTAACACATTCGAAAATGTATATGTTGGATCTTGATAACCAACGATTTGATTATTTTCATCTAAAAATAAATATCTTTGATCACCCTTGGCATTTGTCATCGTTAAACGTGTATTGTAAGGTTCTTCTAATTCAATAATTTTAGTCGTCGTATAGCTTGAAAATGCCGCTTCTGCCTGTTGAACACCTTCATCAATTGTTAATGCTTCTGTTTTTTTACTACTACCAAAGAAATAATCGTCATATAATTGATTTTCTACATCGGTATAAAACAAATAGCCAATGCCACTTAGTGTGAGTGTGATTAGAAGTGGTGTAATAAATAATGCAGCATAAAAATGCATTCGCCAAAAACTTGAATAAGTTGCATTTTTCATCTCTTGTTCCCCAATCTATTATAATAAAAGCAAATTTATTATATAAAATAAAAGTGAAATAAGAATGAAGTCCTAGAGAAAAAGGAAAAAAAGTCTAAGCATGGTTTACTTTAAATAATAAAAGGCTACTTAACATCCTGTAAATCAGGTTGTGTTAAGTAGCCATCCGTATTTTATCCGATTAATTCTTTTCTTACATTGCAATAAGCTGCATAAATGTCTGAATGGTGCGCTTCATCTTGCCCAAAAAAATACTCAACAAGCTCTACTAATGTTTTTCTAGCTCCATCAAACTGTTTTTGCATAATTTCATATTTAAAAAGATTTTCATAATACTCGATCACTTGTGGATTCATGTGATACACTCCTTCATTTTTAGCATAAAAAAACATCTTTCCTTCTTGAGAAAGATGCCTACTATGACAAATACACGACATAATACGTCGATTGCCATGACAGAAAAAGCTTGCTATTACACATAGAAGCTACCCTTTTGACGATCGTCGTACTATGAGCATGCAGAAGAAATTCTCTAGTCACACTCAACACCCCCTATCCTCGTAGGTTTTTTGGTTGTACTAGATAAAGGCAGGTCTCCTGGCTTATGTTCATCACACGTTTCCCCTTCCCATTACATTCACGTAACAGTGGGTTTGCTGAAATGTGCTCCCATTTACAGTTGCGGGACAGCGTCGGTTTTTCACCGATCTTCCCTTTTAAACAAATCGAAATGAAGATTTGTACCTCTATCTTATTATTCCGTTTTTATTATTATACCATAAAAATTTGTACACATTGACACGTTCCTAATAGATTACTAATATTTAATGTAACGGTTTTTATTTTCCAATAAATCCATTTTAATAAAAATATTCACATTTCTTTTTTCACAAAAAAAGAGTGTAATGCCGCCTATCTTTACATACTCATTGCTTCATTTAGTTGTATCTAATTTGCTTGCTAATTCGCTTAGGCACCTGGAATATCAGGTACATACTTTTCACGTTTTTTCATGACGGGATAGCGAAAGCTTTACATTGACCGAATTGAGTTGTAACAAAGTCTATGTTTTTTGCAACAAAACGAAAAATTATCGTAAGTGCTAAGAAGTGTTGCTACGATAAAAACAGGAAGGAGAACACATGAAATTCAACTACATATGGAAAAACAAACAATCCATTTCTGAAATTGACATCATTAGTCATCCATCGAATAAGGAATTGCTTTTGACATTTGAACAGCATTTTTCACAACCTATTACATTAAGCGCAACAGATTTCAAAACAAATCGCCACGTTATGATTGAACTCAATGATATTGAAGCAATTGAAGCATCTGGTCATTTTACGAAAGTCTTTTTAATAGATGGTACAGAGTTATTGCTAAACAAGATTTTAAAAGAATTAACTTACTTGGAATCATTTAGATTGGTTAGAATCAACAATTCGATGATATTGAATTTAAATCAAATACGCTCTTTTGCTTCAGGAAGTCATGCAAGATTGGAAGTGATGACAAAACAACAAAATAAGTATATTGTCAGCAGACATTATGCAAAATCGATTAAGGAGAAATTAATATGATACAAGATTTAAAAAACAGCTTTTTGTCTACTGCATTTTTGGGGTTAATTTTGATTGTCTTTTTAATGACTATATTTCATCTGCACGAAGAAGTAGTCCACTTTCATTATCTATGGAATTTAATCGGGATTAGCGTGCTAATGGGGATTGTTTTTGGTATCGCATATCCTTACTTGTGGAATTACTCTACATTAAAAGTAACCTCAAAAATAACGATTAGCACTTTATTAAACTTTTTTTGTAGTGTAGGAAGTGTATATCTTTTTTCTTTAAACGTATTTGGATTCATCAAACCCTATTTATTGCTATTTTTTGCAATAACGTTAGTTGGTCATATTATTGGATTTTATTTTTTCTCAAAATATGAAAACAAAAAAATAGCGGCTAGTTTGAATAGCTCGCTAGAACATTAAGGAGACGGAAAATGAACCATGACACTAGTTTACAAGTACTATTAAATGATATAGCTCAAAAACAAAAGAAGGGGCTCCCTTTTATAATGGCCTCCATATTTATATGGGGAATCATTACAACAATTACGTTACTACCTTTCGATTTAATGATCAAAAACATTGGTATCTTATCTTGTGGTGCCTTGCTATTTCCAGTTTCAATTGTTTGTGCCAAAATAGTAAAAGTTGATTTATTTTATAAAGAAAACCCTTTGATTAATGGTCTATTAATTGCAACTAACAATCAAATTTTATATTTAATTATTTGTATCCTTCTATTACTGAAAGCACCGTTGTTAGTATTACCTGTTTATGCAATTATTTACGGTGCCCATTTGTTACCCTATTCATTCTTTTATCAATCAAAAAATTATCGATATAGTTCAATTTTTATTTGTTTCGCTATTTTAATAAGTATACTTTTCTTCCATTTAAACATAATTTTTGTCCCACTAATCGTAGAAATCGGTGTGCTATTCTTATTTTTCATGTTGCAAAAAGAAATAAAAAACTAGTCTAAAAAATCAGACTAGTTTTTTATCTACCTAGTAATGCTAAAAGCAAGGCGCCGATCTCTACCAAATGCTTTCTTAGTTCCTAATTATATTAATAATCTTCTGATGAGCATCTTTGGCTTCAGGGGTTGGCATTACAACAAACACATGAATCATTTTAGGGTAAACATAGGTAGTGATTGCAATTCCTTGTTCTGTTAGTTTTTCGTCAAGTTTCATTGCATCTGGATATAAAGCTTCGTGTGTTCCAATAAAATGAGTAATCTTCCCAAGTCCTTTAAAGTCACCGTAAATCGGACTAAACAATGGGTCGGTTAAACTTTTATCAGCTGCCCATATTTTTGTAATTACTTGCATTCCCTCACGAGCTAAGAGAGGGTCCTTTTCATCATATTCAGGTATAAGAGGATTGCTCAAACTCATATCAACACATGCAGACAATAAAATAATATCTTTCGGCTGAGGCAAATTCTCGTTCTTTAAAAGTTGCGCCAAACCAAGTGCAATATTTCCGCCAGCCGAATCTCCCATAATAGTCAATTGGTGAGCACTTTCAATAGTTCCAATAATATCTTTATAAAGGCTGAGGATTTTCGGATAGGTATCCTTATAGTTATAATGAGGTACTTTAGGATAAATAGGAGCAATTATTTTTGCATCTAACGATTGCGCCATATTATCCATAAATAGCCAGTGTAAATCTAAAGGCTGACTCGTCCAAGCACCACCATGTAAATAGTAAATAACTTTTTGATTCGAGGACTTTTGATCATTTAATGTAAAGACTTGCATACCCTCGAATGACAGCTCTTGAATATCACTTGAAAATTTAACATCTTCTCCAATAACATAGGGTTTTGTATTTTCAGTACCCCTTTGCTGAAGGAAGCTTTCAGTGTTTTCGATAGTAGAAAAACTCTTTTTATTACCTTGGGAAGTTATCCATTTTTCAAATTGAATACTTTCTACAGAACGTTCTCCATTATAAGTTTCTACGCTCATATTGTATTTCACTCCTTTAAACATTTTATTGTTCATTTACATAACACGACTTGTTTGATAATCCATCACTATTAGAAGGCTTGATTGAATAGAAGGCCTGAAGATGGTATTCAATTAAAAACACGTTGGTTGAAGTGTCATAATCCATTTAGTTTATGCAATTGTATCATACATTTTTACTAATTATTGGACTTTATTACAATTATAGAATAGAAAGTCAGATACTCAAAAATGAATATTATACTAAGAAATGTTAAGACATACATGAAAAAGCTACGAATGTTGTATCAACATTTCGTAGCTCTCATGTAAACATTATTTATATATGCTTATAGGTCATTTTTCAAAAGTCAGTCACAGTATTCTTTCGTAATAATAGATACACTGCTCACTCAACTTCATTCATATGCCTTATCTGTTTGTTCTTGCTTCTTTTTCAAATACTCCGCACGTATTTTTTCAATTTGCTGCTTTTTATCAAATTTGGCAGGCTTGTTTTTTTCATGATACTTTGCCACAGCTACCTTACCTTTAGTATCCAATTGATATTTCCCCAATTTGTTCACCTACTTTTCTTATCCTTAAAGAGAATTAATTCACCAAATATACTATACCTTATTTTACTGAGGTAAACCTTATTATGTACTGATAATCTTGCATATATCGGTAAAAACATTAAAAACTTTCGATTTCAAAAACTTTTAAGATCTTTACTTGCATCTACTTTACATGTTCTATCACTAATAAAAAAATGTCTTTTCGCTCCTGTAACCATCTTTGCATCCCTAGTCGTACCAATTATTAAAAGACTATCCTTATGAATCTTAGAGTACCATAACCAATTTTAAATAAAAAAATCCCCTGAGCATTTTTGCCTTTCAGGGGATTTATTTTAATAATGACGCTTATAAGGAAAAGTAATGTTTTTTCTTATACTATATAATTAAAAAGTTGATTGCTGTACTTGTTGACGTAATGTTTTGGCAGCAGTAACCATATGTGCTAGTGCTGCAACTGTTTCAGGTTCTTTTCTTGTTTTTAAACCACAATCTGGATTGACCCAAAATTGATTTTTGGATAATACTTGTAGGCTATCCTGCATGATACGTAACATTTCTTGTTCACTCGGCACACGAGGGCTATGAATATCATAAACACCCAATCCTATCCCTTTTTCATATGGATTGATTTGCAGCGATGCAATAAGCTCTCCATGACTGCGTGACGTCTCGATAGATATAACGTCAGCATCCAGTGCACTAATTGGCTCGATAAAATCATTGAACTCACAGTAACACATATGTGTATGAATTTGTGTTTCATCCTTTACACTAGCCGTAGCGAGTTTAAATGCATTCACTGTCCAATCTAAATATGCTTCCCAATGCTCTTTACGTAAAGGCAAGCCTTCTCGCAATGCAGGTTCATCGACTTGAATAATAGAAATGCCAGCCGCCTCTAGTGCCTCAACCTCTTTCCTTAGTGCAAGCGCAATTTGATAGGTCACCTCTTTTCGTGCAACATCGTCACGTACAAATGACCAGTTTAAAATGGTAACTGGGCCTGTTAACATCCCTTTTACATAGCGATTTGTTAAACTTTGTGCATAGGCCGTTTCTTTCACTGTCATCGGCGCTTCCCATGCAACATCACCGTAAATAATCGGTGGTTTTACACAACGAGAGCCGTACGAAACGACCCAAGCTTTTTCTGTAAAAGCGAAGCCTGTTAGTTTTTCACCAAAGTATTCCACCATATCTGTACGCTCAAATTCACCATGCACAAGTACATCAATATCTAAATCTTCTTGTATAGCAATCCACCTTTTCGTTTCTTGTGCGACAAAGTCAGCATATGCTTCATCTGAGATTTGTTTTTTACGCCATGCATTTCGCGTGCGCTTCACTTCATCAGATTGAGGGAAACTTCCAATCGTAGTCGTAGGGAATAGTGGTAGTTGCAGTGACTGTTGTTGAATAAGCTGACGACTATTAAAATCATTTTGACGTTCAAAATCCTCTGACGAGACCGTTTGCATTTCTTGTTGAACTGCCTGATTATTTCGTACGGGATGTTTCTTTAATGCATCAATTGCTTTCATGCTTTCAGAGATTGTGTGATTTGATGTGTGGTTTTTTTCTTTTAAATATTTAGCCACCTCTGATATTTCAGCCAATTTTTCATCAGCAAATGCAAGTGCATTTTTCAAGACAGGGTCTAGCTTTGTTTCAAGGGCGGTCGAAATCGGCACATGCTGTAAGCTACATGACGATTGAATCCATAACTCTTGGACACTAGCCAACTGTTCGATTGCCTTAATCGTTGTACTTACCTCTGCTAAATTTGCTCGCCAAATATCTCGTCCGTTAACAATACCTATCCCCAATACTTTATCCTGTGGAAAACCAAATTGGCGTAGTGCCTCCATATTTTTTGTATAGCCATGAACAAAATCTAAGCCAAATCCTTGTACAGGAAGTTCAATTAGTGTGTTATAAGCTGATAACGATTCAAAATAAGTTTGTAGCATAATATTGGCCTCTGGAACAGCGGCTGCTAATTGTGTATATATTTCTTGCACTAGTTTGACCTCAGCCTCTTCTAAAGTGGAGACTAATGCAGGTTCCTCTAATTGAACCCAGTCAGCACCAGCTGTAACGAGTTCTTGGATTACCTGCGCATAGAGTGGTAGTAATGCTAAAATAAAGGCAACTTGTGATACTTTATCGTAACCTTTTGTTAGCTTGCAAAATGTATATGGTCCGATTAGCGTTGGCTTTGCAGTAATGCCAAATGCATCTTTAACCTCAAGGAAATCTGTAAGTATTGTATTCTCTGTTAATTGTAGTGTTTGTCCTTCATATTCAGGTACAATGTAATGATAATTTGTGTTAAACCATTTAGTCATTTCACTAGCAACCGCTTCTTTATTTCCGCGCGCTACCGCGTAATACGTTTGTAAATCAACCTTTCCACCTTGCCAGCCAAAGCGCTTTGGCACCAAACCAAACATCATCGCTGTATCAAGCATTCTGTCATAGCGTGTAAAATCCCCTACAGTGACAATATCTATTCCGCTCCGAAGCTGCTTATCAATACGTGCAAGACGGATTTTTTTAATTTGTTGTAAGAAATCTTCTTCTGTAAGTTCATTTCTCCAAAACGCCTCTAATGCCTTTTTCCATTCACGGTCTTCTCCTATATATGGATAGCCTACTACAGTTGTGGTATACGTCATGTTACATCTCTCCTCGAATTAAAATAAAAAAAACCATCTTCCTTTTCGGAAAATGGTAGTTATTGTAAATCTAATTAGCTATGACGAAGCGATACGATAATGTATTAATTGTCGTATATATTCGTTAGTCGCACAGTGCCAATTCGGTCACATCTCACCACCTATTTCCACGTAGGTTATTTGGTGTGTACTAGACATTGGCAGGTCTCCTGGCTTCTCATCAACACGCCTCACAGCCTTCCCAGTTCCCCAGTGGCATTTGTGATTTACTCCGATTTACAGTTGCGGGACAGCGTCGGATTTACACCGACTTCCCTTTTAAGCCAAACTTTCATTTGGCACCAACTCTTACACAATATTCAATTATGCTCTTACTATAGCATATATTTTTCTGAAAAGTATAACTTTTATAAAGTTTATACGCATATTTTCAGTAGATTGTTACATGAGGAGTAATTTAATTGATTCCAATATAATAAAAAATATACTAAAAAAGGTATTTTAAGAAATTTGTAGAATTATATAGTTATTACAAGAAATAGCGAGGAGGAATACTATGATTGTCGGTTTACATCATGTACAACTTACAATTCCTAAAGGCTCTGAGGAGCAAGGAAAAGCATTTTATTGCAATGTACTGGGGTTAAAAGAAATAGAGAAACCAGCATCTCTTAAAGGGCGTGGTGGTTTTTGGCTACAAGTAGGTAATCAAGAAGTACATGTCGGCACAGAAGATGGCTTTGATCGACTCACAACGAAAGCACATATTGCTTATCATGTAGAAGATGTAGCACATTGGAAAAGGATATTAACAGAACATCAAATAGAAATACTTGATTCTGTTGCAATTCCGCATTTCGAGCGCTTTGAATTTAGAGATCCTTTTGGTAATCGAGTAGAAATTATTCAGCCGATTTAAAATGAAAAAGCAGCCATCTTGCTAATGGCTGCTTTACTATTTATAATTTAAAGTGCTGAACTTCTTTGTTTAACTTCTCTGCCATCGATGCTAAATGATCTGTATTTTTTGAGATTTCATCCATCGTCGCGACCGTTTGATCGATTGTTGCGGTCGTTTGCTCTACCCCTGCGGCAGATTGCTCAGATATTGCTGCTATTTCATCGATAGAACGGTTAATTTGTTCCGTTGTTGTGGAAATACCTTGTAAGTTTTCTGTGATGCCTTGAATATTACTAAACATACTATTAACGGCTGAAGCAATTTGTTCAAAGGTTGTATTTGTAGTCGTAATTTGCTCTGTGCCCCTTTTTACTTCTTCATAGCCCGTTTGAAGTGATGCTGTAACGCCAACTGTTTCATTTTGAATACGTCCCACTATAGATGAAATATCCGTCACAGAATAGGATACTTGTTCAGCAAGCTTGCGCACTTCATCGGCCACAACCGCAAAACCTTTGCCTTGCTCCCCTGCCCGTGCAGCTTCGATTGCAGCATTCAATGCTAATAAGTTGGTTTGGTTGGCAATATCATCAATAACAGAAACTAATTTAGAAATTTCTTGTGATTGCCTATTTAAGCCTTCAACATTTGCAACAGCCTCTTGGACGATTTTATCAATAGCAAACATTTGCTGTGTTGAAGTATTCATTAAATGTTGTCCACTTGCTGTAAGCTGCAAAACTTCACTCGAATAGCCTTGTAAATCTTTACCTTGTATATTAGCCTGCTGAACATTTATTTTAAATGTCTCCATCATTTGAGCTAAGTCTCCAGCATTATGTGCTTGTGATTCAGAACCACCCGCTAATTCAAGCATTGTGAGGGCAATTTGTTCTGCACCTGTTTTCACTTCTAAAGAAGATTGTGCAAGTTGTTCACTGTTGGCAGCAACGTTCCCAGAAACCACATTTATCGAACCAATGATTTCATGGAGCTTACGATTTAATGCATTTGTCGATTGCACGAGTAAGCCGATTTCATCCTTCATTCTTTCAGGCAATGGAGGCTGACTAATATCACCATCTGCCATTTGCGAAATTTTTTGTACGACTGCTTTTATCGGATTGGCAATCATATGCGCTGATATGTAAGCGGTTACAATTGCGACGATAGTAGTGATTATACCTATCATTAAACCTATATTCATCGTTTGCTTCGATTGAGCGATCATCTCCTGCCCAAGCTTATTAATAGAAGCTTCTCTTGCACCTGCAAGCTCCTCGTACCCCTCTCTAATTTCTACTGCAAGACGATCAACAGAATTAAGGTTTTGAATAGCTGCTTCTATATTTCCTTTGTCATATTCAGCAAATACATCCGTTTGTACAAAACTTCGCCATTCTCTTGCTTTTTCAACCGTCTTCGATAAGCTTTTATCTGTCGACAATTCATTTAGTATTGTATTGTTTTCTTCTGCGATTTTAATATAATCATCAAATTCTTGTTTATATTTTTGATCTCCCGTAAGTACGTAGCTTTTCGCAGCAGTTGTTCGAACACTAATCGTGGATGATAACTTTTCACTGGCTGTTAACCACTGTAACTCTTTATTGACAATTTCCTCTCCAGCACTAATTACACGTTTATTGGCGAAAAAGCTATAGGTGTTAAAACAAGCGATGAAAAATACTACAATAAAAAATGCACTAATAATTTTAGCTCTAATTGTTTTGAACCTAAGTTTTTGTAACATACTATTTTCCCCTTTCGTTCGTGAAATTATTTAAATTTCTACTATTAAACAACATTTCCCGTCAACTTTTGCGGCAACGTATTCATCTATTTCTACCTAAATATAACATATATTACCTATCACACCTATGACTCTAACTATGTATTTCACACTTTTTAATAAGCAAAAAAATCCCCATAATACGTGCTTTTATAAGTATTCTTCCACTAATAAAGTTATTTTTATATCATTCCTTACCCTTATTTTGATTTCTCTATTTGCACATTGCCTACAAGCTTTTCAATATTATCGAGGTACATTATTTTTATTACTATATTTTTAAAAAAATTGGGTTGGCATGCATTGTTAGCCGTATGTTTCACAGGTTTTATTTATCAAACTGAAACATTTGTAATGAAACTGTAAATTCAAGCGATAAAGCCTTTTATATCAAGGTTTACAGATATGTCAATGCTCACTGTGGTAACATTTACCTCACAGAAGCCCTACTTTTTCATGCTACGATTATTGCAACAGCAAGCAAACAGATATGATTTTACTGCTCGCTTACAGGAGGTAAAAAGTATGAAAAAAAATTTTTTAAAAACTACACTAGCATTGTCGATTGGTTTGAGCTCATTTGGAATCGCTCAAGCATCCTTTGAACCAATCAAAGTGGAAGCTGCAACGACAAATGCACAACATAATGACCAAGCTGTTGCAGCGAAGGCAGATCAACTTATTCAAACAGGGAAAAGTTTAATTGGTAAGGCCACATACAGCAATTCAGTGTACAAGTCTACATATCCTTACAAGTTTTCTTGTGCTTCATTCATCATGTATATTTTTGAAAAAAATGGAGTTGATATTGGGACGTATAATGAAAACTATATGATTCAGCAAGGGACATATGTTCCTAAAAGCCAATTACAAAAAGGCGATTTAGTATTTTTCAAAAGTAAAAAAACAGGTACAGATCCCGACCATGTAGGCATGTACATTGGAAATAACAAAATTATTCATATGGCTGATTCGAAACAAAATATCGTCATTTCAGATATGGGCAGCAAACCTTATTATACTGACAACTATGTATCTGCACGCAGAGTATTACCAACATTACTATCGGCTAACCCTGCAACAAAAGGTGATAAAATTGTTGAAAATGCCTTAACTTATAAAAATAAAGTAACGATAAGCTCAATAAATAAAGAACAAAGCTTACGTTTTACAGCACCTGGTTTCGTAGAATACGTTTATCGTAAGAGCGGTGTAAAACTTAGCACAACAAACTTAAAAGAACAAATGGCTAAAGGAACTACGGTCTCTCGTGCCAATTTAAAAAAGGGCGACTTAGTGTTCTTTAATAGTGTGAAAGGGTCAAAAAACCCATCCCTTGTAGGTATTTACGCTGGAGATCAACGTATCATCATTCCAACTTCAAGTGGTGTTACTACTAGAGTACTCTTTGTGGATTACTATAAAGAGCATTATATAACAGCAAAACGTGTATTTTAAGTAATCAATGGCTCTGTGATAACACGCTGTCTACAATTGCAAGAAAATAAAACATAGCATACAAGCATGGTATAATCATGCTGTGTATGCTATGTTTTTGATATATAAAGCGGCACCTTTCATTTTGCAAAGTGTCATTCTCTATGCATAGAAAGCCTTGCTTCGCTTAAAGGTAACTGATGATAAGTGGTCGTTAGGACTGAAGTCTATATTTGCTTTAATTGGTTAGCAAATTCAATCATCGATCGACTAGACATCGGGCCCTTTATTAATACAATTGTATCTTTATCAAGTTTTGGTTTAAGTATTTCTAATACACCTGTAACATCTTTGAATATATGAACCTCTGCCGTTGTTCCATCTTTTTTTGCTTGTGCTGCGATATCTTCTGCTCTTTTTCCAATTGTCATAAGCATTTCAATATTTCTCTGTGCCACCATCGAACCAATCTCACGATGATACTTTTCTTCGAAAAGACCCAATCGCTTTATATCACCTAATATAAGGATTATTTTTTTATCTTTTCCTATCGTATCTAAAACCTTCAAAGCAGCTTCAACTGATGTTGGGTTATTTGTCCATGTATCGTCTATAATGGTACTTTCACCGATACCAGTTGAAAATTCTAGGTGCCTTGCCATCGGTTTAAATGTTTTTAAACGCGAGATTGCAGTTTGGATAGACAATCCCATTTCCTTTATAGCTGCGATAGCTGCTAGTGCATTATACACTTGATGTTCTCCGTAACCAGGTACAAAAATAGTATATTTTTCATTTAATAGATGAAGAGTAAATTTCATCCCATTGTTCGTAAATTCAATGTTAGATGCTTTGTAATCTGCTTGTTGCTGGACGCCAATAGTAATAATTTTCCCTTTAAACGTATGCAATGGTACTTTTTTTGTATTTTCATCATCACCATTGATGATTAATATGCCATCCTCAGACAATCCCTCTAAAATTTCTGATTTTGCTTTTATATAGCCTTCAAGGTTTTTACATCCATCTAAATGATGGACACCGATATTTGTAATAATACCAATTGTCGGTTTGTAGATCATACATTGATGTTTAATGTTACCTGTATTCCCCAGACCAAGCTCAAATACCGCTGCTTTTGTTGTTTTATCGATGCCCGTTAAATAGGGTAAAGATTGGCGCGGCTCATTTTTACTACTAATAGATGCCTGCACATTCCAATCTTTACTTGCAATATGTTTAATCATTTCTTTTGTTGTTGTTTTCCCACATGTTCCAGTTAATGCGACCACTGGTATATCAAAAAGGCCTCTATAATATTCGATAAACTTCCAATATGCCTGCAAAGTACTTTTCACTTGAATAACAGTCGTATTCGCTAGTGCGTTTTTTAGTTCACTTAAAGGTTTATCTGAAATGACGAGGGATGGCCCCTTATGATCTATTTCCTTCCAATTAATGGACTCACTTTTATTGATAAACATTAGTGTATTTTTTTGCGTTAAATCGTGGCGGTTATAATAAATAGCATGTTTGACAAACCATTGCTCAGAACCGCTGACTAATACCCCTTGTAGTAACTTTCTAATCACAGTTACACTTATATTTTGCACGTTACCTCCGTCCCCCCTCTCATTAGAATATGAAAAATGATAGCTAGACGCTTGGGTAAAGGAGCGGTTCCTTCCCTATTTCTAGCAATGATTATTATTTGTTGATATATTTTATCTTTTATTTAGAGCGCTCCTTTCTAGTAGATTACTATACAATATTATTAATTAACCTCATGTGACACAGTGTTTATCCTGTTGTCCTTGCATCCCTTATTACCGTGTATCTCCTCTAAATGGTTTTTTTATTTTTAAATCGGCTGCCAAATTGGAAATTTGCTGACTATACATATCCCCTTTTATCAGAACAATTGTATTTTCATCTACAATTTCATGTAATAGCTTATAAACGAGTGTACTATTTTTAAAAGTATAAACAGGTTTGTTAAATCCTAGCTTTACTGCATGATCAGCCATAATTCGCGCATGCTCTCCTATTGTAATAAGGACATCTACACCAATGCGATTGATTAACTCTCCTGCTTGCTCATGGATGATATAACCCCAAGACCCTAAATCGGTGATTGTTCCAATAACGGCTATCTTTTTCATGCCCTCACCTATCGAATTCAAGACCTTTAATGCTGCTTCTAGGGAAGTAGTTGTTAAACTCCAAGTATCATCTATCAACAATGATTTATTAATTCCTTCGAAAAGTTGTAGCTGCTTTTTCATTTTCTTAAATGTAGCCAGCTGTTTGATTGCTACAGGAATAGGGACATTCAATTCGTTGATGGCAGCAATTGCAGCTAATGCATTATATACTTGATGCTCTCCAAACCCAGGGACAAACACTTCATATTTTTTCATATTGTAGTGCATTGTAAACTGCATGCCATTTTCAACGTATCGAATATGACTTGCTTTAAAATCACATGATGGATGCTGCCCAATTTTAATAATATCTCCTTTGAATTTCGACAAATCTATTTTTTTTATATTGGCATCTTCCGCATTGAGAATTAATGAACCGTTTGGGTCCACAATCTCAGCCATTTCACCTTTGGCCTGTATATAACCTTCCAAAGTTTTACAATAATTTAAATGATGGGCTCCGATATTCGTAATAATACCGATAGTCGGCTTGAAATATTTTCCTGCAGTCCTTACATCCCCCGGTGATCCAACAGCTGTTTCAAAAACGGCAACTTCTGTTTCATCGTCAATGCTAAGTAAGTATTGCAAAGAAGCTGTTCTAGAATTACTGCTTAAAGTAGTGGCAGCAACTTCTTTTTCAGCTGAAAGAATATGTTTAATCATCTCCTTTGTTGTTGTTTTTCCTGAAGTTCCGGTAATTGCAATAACAGGGATATCAAATTGACTACGATAATAATGTACAAACTTCCAGTAGGCCTCAACTGCATTCTCTACTTGAATGATGATTACGTATGGAGGAATTTCATGCTGATTATATAGCCGATCTGTTACAAGCACTAGTGGGGAAAGAGGCTCAAGATTTTTCCAGTTGATAATGCGTTTTGATGTAAAAAGTGCAGTGTACGGTTTTTTTACTTGTTTTAGTCGATATGCGCCATACTGGATCAGCACCTCATCCGACCCATGCAACAATTTACCTGCAATAATCGCTGTTAAATTCTTCACCGATAGAGGCTTCATATCAATTCACACTCCTTTCATTTCTATTATATGAATCGCCATAAAAGTTGCTTGGATGTAAACAGGATACATAACTAGAAGAAAACTATTCCACAGCATATATATAAAATGTATATTAATAATCCAAGTGCCAATTGAAGGAGTGATTATACTGAAGGCAATTATATTTATCGGTACAAACAAATCTGGATCTAGTCGTGAAGCGATAAAAGCAGCAGAAAGGTTGGGTTACTTTACCGTACTTTTCACAAACAATCCAAAACAATTACAACAGAGAAAAGCCTACCCAGACATTCATAAAATGGTTCTCATCGATACTTCCAATATAGAAGATATGATAGAAGAAATTCACAATTTGTTTGATGCCGGATTAGAGATAAAATCCATTGTTAGTTTTGTAGACCCCTTTGTTCATATTGCCTCTATTTTATGTGATGAGTTTTGTCAAAACTATACGTCGTCAGCTGCTATTGAAATGATGGAAGATAAAGAAAAAACAAGGAATCTATTAAAAGATCAACCTTATTCCCCTAAATTTGTTCTAAAAAAACCACACGAATCATTTACAAATAATATGGTATTCCCACTAATCGTTAAATCACCTAAATCAACAGGCTCTAAAGACGTACTGTTTGCGACAAATAAAGACCAACTCGATACACACCTTGCATTTCTCCAAAATAAAAATCCTGGGGAAACCATCATGATTGAAGAATATATTGATGGTCCTCAATATTTAGTTGAAGCCCTCGTTTATAAAAACCAAGTTCATACAATCGGCATTATTGAACAAGAGATTACACAAGGAAAGCGATTTATTATTACAGGCTATGGTGTACTCGCAGAAGTACCACCACATATTCAAAAAGGAATTGAAGAAGTACTCCATTCGATCGTTGAAATATTTGATATTGAAAATGGAACATTGCATTTAGAACTCCGTTTAACAGAGAATGGATGGAAGCTCATTGAAATAAATCCTAGGATTTCTGGCGGCGCTATGAATAACATGCTACATGCCGCATTCGGATTTAGTTATGTTGAAGAAACGCTTAAGTTATTTTTAGGTGAACAACCTAATGTAAATCCACGTCATAATAAGTTCATTTTTACAAAATATGTGATTGTAGAAAGTAAAGGTGTGTTAGAAAGAGTCATTGGGAGAAATAAAGCTACGAAATCAACAGGGGTTGTAGATGTGTATGTAAAACCTAGAAAAGGAACAATTTTAACCCCTCCATTATCTATGGGGCATCGCTATGCCTATGTTATTGCCGAGGGTAAATCGTTAGCTCAAGCTAAAAATCATGCGATTACAGCCGCTAAAGAAATAAAATTTCTAATACGAGCCTTATAGCGTTCCATATAAACAGTTTTTGCGAATGTAGCTACATGCTGCTACATTCGCAAAAATAAAGAAATAGTTACGCAACTAAGTATTGTACATATTATTTTTTATTCAGCATTAACACAAACACCCCGAGTAGTTGACCTATTAAGTTGGCAACTGCTCGGGTTATTTTATTTATTCCTTAAATGTATCATCTAAAAATTTAACCGTTTCAAACATATTAGTTTTACTTGCGCCCTTCACGAGAATCGTGTCATCAGGTTTAACAAGTTTCTCTAGCAAAGCATGTAATTGATCTTTGTTCGTATAATGATAGATATTCTCTTGTTTCATCCCTTTAGCCTTTGCTGCTGCACCAATTTCCTCTGTCCTGAACCCATAAGTAATTAGAAGGTCAATACTTTGGTCAGCAATATGTTCACCCAATTTACGATATTCTTCTTCTCTTAAATCTCCTAATTCCCGCATCTGACCAATTATTGCAATCCGCCTCTTCTTTCCGACATTTGTCAGTACTTCAAGAGCAGCTCTTACACCTTGAGGATGCGAATGCACAGTATCATCTATAACGGTAATATTTTCGCGACAATTATACACCGTCAATCTGCGTGGTGGTTTTTTGAAATGCAAGCCGGCTTTTATGTCCTGCGGTGTAAAACCTAAATAATCAGCCACCGCAATTGCATTTAGCGCATTATATACATGATGTTCGCCTAAAATCGGAATAAATAATTGGATTTCCTGCCCTTGGAGTTTCATTTTAAAGGACATGCCATTTTCTTTATATTGAATATCATAAGCTCGATAGTCTGCGTCCGTCTTTACACCCGTTGTCAGTATTTTCCCCTTAAATTGATCAGTTAATAAATATTTCGAGTTTTCATCGTCTTTATTCAAGATAAGTAACCCTTGTTGGTCCATACCTTGTATTAATTCAGATTTAGCTTTGGCAACTAGTCTAACATCACCATCAAAGTTACCAACATGTGCAAGGCCAATATTTGTTACGATACTAATATTCGGTTGAATAATGCTACAGTGATTCGTAATAATCCCTGGATAAGCCATTCCATATTCTAGAACGACGGCTTGATGAGAATCATTAATTTCTTCAGCATGTTTTTTAGTATGTTCTGTCGTATTCCAATAATCTTTGGATTCAAAAACATTCCATTTTTTCGATAATATAGATCCTAAAAATGCCTTAGATGTTGTCTTCCCTGCACTCCCTGTAATTGCAATAATTGGTTTTTCAGTTTTTGCTGCACCATAAGTCGGCTTTGGCTCTACTGGCTGAGGTATAGGCTCTACAATCGTAGGCTTTGGCTCTACTTGTTTAGGTTTAGAATCTACGAGATTTGGTTTTTGTTTGACCCTTGCTTTTTTTACATGCGGTTTGTTTTCTGCTAAGTATTTTGCGTAGCGAATTGAATGAATCACGACATCTAATTCTAAATAAAATGCTGGTGGACAGCCTGGACGCCAGTTTACTTCATAGACCCAAATTCTTTGTTGTGCATCTAGTCCAACATCAATTCCAATTTCGTCTATGACTTCGCCAAACTTCGTCATTTGAATATCATCTAGATGGCGTGCCAATGATAATGAAAAATGCTCTAACATACGTCGAATATTATAAGCTTCTTCCTGGAACTCCTGCTCCAAAAACGGATCTAAATAATTTGTATATCCCCCATTGTTGATATTCGGAATTATCGAGCCATGTGGCGCTATACGTGGATAAACAGTCGTCACAACCCATTTTCCCTCACCATTTTTTTGCACATGGAGACGAAAATCATAAACTTGACCCGATTTCATTTTTGATTGAATATATGGTTGCATAATGAACGTTCCCGTAGCAAGAAGCTCATTTACTAATGCGTTCAACTGAGGTTTTGAATACATACGGTTATCACTATTTTGTCTTACTTCGAATGTATCCCCTATTTTTATAATGAAATAAATTCCTTTACCTTTCCGACCATCAATCGGTTTAAATACTATTTTTTTATGATGGGCGATATAACTATGAAATACGTCAATGTTCTTTACTATTTCTGTAGGAATAATATATTTCTCAAATTCTTTCGCTTCTTTTAATCGCTCCATGACATTCCATTTATTCCCTATAGAATGTGTAGTAAATGGTATTTCCTTTTTCAATTTATTTATAATATCTTTTGACACCGATAATTTTTCTGGACTTCCAGCATTATAAATGACATCTGGAAAGGGCATCACTCTTTCTTGCCATTGCCCATCTTCTAATACCTTCCCATTGATAGTACGGTTGTCAAAGTTTACCTTTCTAGGTGTAAAGTAAAAAAAATCTACCCCTTCTGCTTTTGCAACTGCAGCATATGCATATGACTTCAGAACAGTTTTAGGATCTAGACGATGATGCAACATTCCTATAATTGTCATGCATTAATCTTCCTTTCTATAGATTCTTTCTATTAAATTCAGATTACGCAGCTTGCATATGGACAGATGCTCTAGTTTTTCAATTATTTTAGTAGTTTTACTATAGGACATTTCTTACCACTTAGGCTCAATGATGAATTTCTTTTTTAATAAATCAGGATTTAATAACTGAATTGCTGAAATACTGCCTAGCTCAATGGACTTTTCTGTAGTTGTTCTTTCGAGTCGTACAACATCGGCAATTGAGTTCGTTTCATTGCCTTCATAATCATAAGCTCGTAACAGTGAAATTGTTCCTCGGCAACGCTCCTTATCCACTTCTTCAATACGGAAATATTCTGTTTCAAATTGTTTAACAGTATCTATTAATCGTAAATGTGCTCCATTGTGCGTTATTAAAAAAAAGGGAATGGTATCACTACCAACGATTTTTACAAGAAGCTGACCATAATATTTCGAATGAAAATTTGTGATTATATCTTGAAGTGCTTTTATATCGTATAGCGCTTCACTTACAAAGTGGGTTCTTCCTTTTTCAACACTCATTGTCCCCAGCCCCATCCTGTTCCATTTTCGCAATGTATTATTACTCGAACGATAGCAAAATATTTATTTGTCCTTTCTCGTTATAATATGTAGGTTATCGAAATATGACGACATAATTTAGCAGATAGCATTAAAAAATAACGGCGTTTTACATAAAAAAAAGAATGCTAGGAGTATACCTAGCATCCTTCACAATATCGAAAGTAATTTCGAAGCGCTTTTCCCGCGAAAGTACCCTAATTCCGCGATTTTAAGCGATTATTCCGCGGTTCGAAGCACTTTTTCCGCGAAGGCACTTTAATTCCGCGATTCTGGTACGACTTGTTGATTTCCTTGATTAAGTAAGATTACACCACCGATAATTAATGAAATGCCAATTGCTGTATAAAGATTAAAAATATCGCCCCAAATAACAATGCCTATAACAACTGTTAAAGCTGTCCCAACACCAGACCAAATTGCATAGGCTAAACTTAATGGCAAAGTTTTTAAGCATAAGGACAAGCAATAAAAAGAAATGCCATAACCGAATGCAACGGCGATGGATGGCCCAACTACGGTAAAGCCTTCAGATAGCTTAAGCATTGTAGTCGCAAATACTTCACAGACAATAGATATAGCTAAAATTATATACCCTTTCATTCTAAAATCCCCCTAATGGCTACCGCCAGCGATGTTTAAAATTACCACCCCGATAATAATTAAAAATATACCCGCAAGCTTTTTAACATTAAAATATTCTTTATACAGTACAACGCCTACAACAGCTGTTAACGCTGTGCCTAACCCTGCCCATATTGCATAGGCTGTGCCGATTGCTAAAGATTGCAAGGTTAATGATAGAAAATAAAAAGCTGCGCCATAGCCTATGACAACACCGAGTGAAGGTAACAGCCGCTTAAATCCCGCAGTGAGTTTCAACATAGAGCTAGCAAAAACTTCAGAAACTATAGCTATGAATAAATATCCTAATGCACTCATGTTTCATCATCCTTTCTTGTCATTTGCAATAATTGGTCAAAAACACTGTCTGTTACTTCTTGTGAAACTGGTGCAATATTTAATAACTTTGAATAATACAAACCATCAATTGTTAAGCGAATCATATGAACGATCGATGAATCAAGACCATCGTCCAACAGACTTTCAAGCAATTGCTCATAGGCAATAGAAATCGAGTTATCATCATCGTGGATAATTTGAATGGCGATATTAATCCAAGCTCCCTTTTCATAATCTTGTTGTGAAGCTAAGATGAATCCCCTTGTACGTTTACCAGTACCATACTCCAGCTCAGTTAGTGCTTCAAAAGAATCTACAAATTCAGTCATTATAGTTTGTGCAATAGCCGAATACAGCTCATCCTTTGTTTTAAAATGATACAGGAGTCCTCCCTTACTGATGCTTGCTTTTTGGGCAATTTTGTCCAAAGTTAAAGTATGTACATCATGTTCCTTTAAAAATTGGAGCGACGCTTGGATAATGTGAGAGCGTTTTAAATGTGCTTTGGATGTCATCATATCCCTCCTTATAATCTATCAGAAAAAACCGTCTGGACGGTCTTTTTATTGTATAAAAATAAAGGAAGTATCGTCAACAAACAAACCCCAAATAGTATGCACTATTTGGGGCTTTGTCAATTTATTCAGATTACAGTAATCCTGCATTTTCTAAAAATGTCCGTGCTACATCTTCTACACTTTTTCCTTCAACGTTTACTTGATAATTCATTTCACGCATTTCGTCATCTGTTATTTGATTGGCAAGCTTGCCTAACACCTGTTCAAGCTCAGGATACTTGTCGAGTGTGTCCTTTCTTAACAATGGTGCTCCTTGATATGGTGGGAATAACTGTTGATCATCTATTAATACAGTCAAATCATATTGTCGTAACTCGCTATCAGTTGAATAAGCATCTAATAAATCAATATTGCCCGATTGAATAGCTTGATATCTAAGCTTTGGTTCCATTGTCGTAATAGAAGCAATATTCATGTCATAGCGCTTTTGAATACCTAAATAACCATCCTCACGATCATTAAACTCCAACGTAAACCCTGCTTTTACTGTATTTTGAATTGCTTTAATATCTGATATTGTTTTTAAATCATAGTTTTCCGCCAGTTGTTTTGAAACGGCCAATGCGTACGTGTTGTTGTACTGCATTGGCTGGAGCATAACCATATCAAATTTTTCCAGCATGCCTTCTTTTGCCTGTTTATAAACATCTGCTTGGTCATTATTTACTGCTTGCTCTTTTAAAAATTCCGCTATTGCTGTACCTGTAAATTCAGGATATATATCAATACTCCCCGATTTAAGCGCATTAAAGACAAAGGAAGTTTTACCGAGCCCAGGTTTTAATTGCACATGTAAATCTGTGTCATTTTCAATTAATAATTTGTACATATTAATCAATATTTCTGGCTCAGAGCCTAGTTTACCTGCAATCACTATGTCCTCTTTGTCATTATTATTAATGAGTGGCATGACAATTAACACGATTGCTGCCACACAAATCGCACTTAATGCCATAACTGTTCTTTTGAAAGATAGTGATTCTAGCTTTTTCAATAGATAATCAAACACTAGTGCTAAAATAGCAGCTGGTACAGCACCTAAAATGATGAGGGATGCATTATTACGGTCGATACCAAGTAAAATAATATCCCCTAATCCACCAGCACCGATTAATGCTGCAAGAGTGGCGGTTCCGACTATTAGCACCATCGCTGTCCGAATACCTGCCATTATTACAGGCATCGCAAGTGGTAGTTCTACCTTCACTAATCTTCTTGTTGTATTCATTCCCATCGCTAATGCCGCTTCCTTTAAAGATGGGTCTACTTCATTTATGCCCGTAAATGTATTGCGTAAAATAGGAAGTAGCGCATAGACAACAAGAGCAATAATAGCAGGAGTTTTGCCAATTCCAAGCAACGGAATTAACAAACCTAATAGCGCTAATGAAGGTATCGTTTGTAATGCTGCACTAATCCCAATAACGCTTTCTGCTATTTTCTTTTTATTCGTTAAATAAATTCCAAGTGGAATCGCAATAATTACTGCAAAAAATAGCGCAATAAATGAAATTTGGACATGCTCTATTAATGATGCAATGAGCTGTCCTTTGCGTTCATTTAAGACGTCAAAAAAATTAGTCATTTCCTTCACCTCGTTCTGAGGCTAAAAATTGTAACACCGATTGCCTAGTAATAACGCCAATAATTTCAGTTCCATTCTTGACTACAACACATTCTAGTTGAGCTAATTGCTGAAGAATACTTTGTAAGGAATCTTCGACGGCTACACTATAGTTAACATAATTTTGATGTTCCTCTTTAGCAAATGGTTGTATTACTTGTTGAATGGTAAATACACTGAAGGGATCATCCTTTAGTCCAATAAATTTTTGGACAAAATCATTCACTGGATTTTGAATAATGTCTTGGGGCGTGCCAATTTGGACTATTTCCCCATCTTTCATCACACATATCCGATCCCCGAGCTTCAACGCTTCTTGCATATCATGAGAAACAAAGACGATTGTTTTTTGTATCGCTCGTTGAAGCTCTAACAGATCGTCTTGTAATTTTGTACGACTTATTGGATCTAGTGCACTGAAAGGCTCATCCATTAATATAATTTCAGGATCTGCGGCCAAGGCACGAATCACGCCAACCCGTTGCTGTTCACCGCCCGAAAGTTCCTTTGGCTTCCGCTCACTATATTTATCTGGTTCAAGCCCTACCATTTCTAATAATTCATGAACGCGTTGCTGGATTGCTGTCGTACTCCATTTTTTCATTTCTGGGACAACCGCAATATTTTCTTCTATTGACATATGCGGAAAAAGCGCAATTTGTTGGAGCACATAACCAATATTCCATCGTAGTTCATGTATGTTATAATCACTAATTCTTTTTCCGTTAATTCGTATTGTTCCTTCAGTTAAATGAATTAATCGATTAATCATTTTAAGTAACGTTGTTTTTCCACAACCACTAGGGCCTATAATGACAAAAAATTCTCCTTTCTGGATTTCAAGATTAATGGAATTTACTGCAACTTGGTTGCTTCCATATGTTTTCGTAACATTCTCAAATGCAATCATTTTCTAAGCTCCTTATTCATGAAAAGTTCTCACTTGTTTTGATATTTTAACTAGCATCGTTCGTCTCTCCAGTATATCTTTCCACATTCTAAAGAAGATAAACTGCCAAAAGCTTACGGACTTAAATTTTACCTTTAATTTTAACAAATACCATAAATATGAAATATAAATTTATATAGTATACGATACTTCAATATCGTAACAAACGCACATATAACGAAACTTTTTCATATTAAAGTTCGTTCTATTAATAATGAAATTAGTAAAAACCGATGCTTTTTATTGTCTAGTTGTTTTACAATAATAAGAGAGTCATTTATTTTTTAATGGAAAAGAAAGGAGGAAGGTGTTGCTCATATTCAACATCTATACACTACATGAGATTTTTAAAAAAACTATTCATTGGAATGATTGTCATAGCATCTGTAATCGGTATTTCTACTTATATGATGATTCAGCTATTTAAGCCTGCAGATACACCCTTACAAGAGTATGTAGATGAAGGTCCTAGTGTTGAAGAATTCATTGGCTCCATTGCAGAAACTGCAAGACAGCTCGGTGCAGAAAATGACTTATATGCGTCTGTCATGATTGCACAAGCCATTTTAGAGAGCAAGCAAGGGCAAAGTGGTCTTAGTTCTGCTCCGAATAACAATCTATTTGGCATGAAAGGCAAATATCAAAACGATTCCGTAACACTTGAAACATTTGAGGATGATGGCTCAGGTAATTTAACAACTGTGATGGCTGAATTCCGCAAATATCCTTCCTATGAAGAATCCATGAAGGATTATGTCCGTTTACTTCGCAACGGTGTATCCTGGAACCAAAACTTTTATAATGGTGTCTTTAAAAGTAATACTAAGTCCTATTCAGATGCAACAAAGTTTTTAACTGGCTCGTACGCAACGGATTCATCATATAATGAAAAACTAAATGAATTGATTGCTAAGTACGACTTACAACAATATGACAGCCCTGTAAAAAACAAAAAAACGATAACAGTCGCGGATGGTGACTCTCTTATGCATATCGCTCAGGCCCATAATGTTAAAGTTACATCTATTAAGCAATGGAACCAGCTTCGCACAGATTCTATTGAAGCGGGGCAGCAATTAAATATATATCAGTATTGAGTAATTAAACGCTATTTTCAATAGGTACACATGCTTTGAGGTATTCAACCGTTCGACAGTTGAATACCTCTTTTTATATTGTCCATTTATAGCGCTTAATAAAATATACTTCCAACTCCAGTAATTGTCGTTGCTAAATCATCACGATAGAGTGCATGCTGTTTATCGAGACTATTAATATTAACCTCGTTGCCCCCGAGTGATGAATGGACATAAAGGGACTGACCTAAGTACATTGCAACATGACCTGGGAAAAATAAAAGATCGCCTTTTTGCATGCCGTCAAATGCTATTTCCTTAATGGGAAAACCTTCAACGATTTTTGCATCTCGGAAAATGGTCACACCATTTAACATATAAGCGATCGAACATAAACCAGAACAATCAATGCCAAGCGGTGACTTTCCTCCCCATCGATATGGTGTTGCTAAATAGCTAAGTGCTGTTTGCACGACATTTTCTCGGAACGCATGCTCCTCAAGGCTATTTTCTGCGACTTTTGGATGCAGCCATTGTTGACGTAAATACCCTAGTTCTCCCGTTGCCAATTGAATAACCGCCCATTCCTTATTTAACGCCTCATTAGCAATGACTTGCACTATTGACCCTTTTACTAATGTCATCATTTTCGAGCTTTGAATTTTCGGTTCATGTAACACATCTGCAAAGCGTTGATTAATAACCTGTTGCGCATTTAGAACCCAAGCATTTGTTTTTAAATCGTCCATGAGCAAATGCTTTTTTTCACAATAGCCTTCATAACGGTAGGCCGTTTCAATGCGGACCCAATTGGTCGCTAGCTCCTCAATAATATGAACAGGCATGCCATAAAAGACTTCGTCAATCAGCTCAGAAGCGCTATCTGGTTTAGCATGTAGATTGGCAATCATTGTGATGACAATTGCATTCATGTCGCCTCTCCTTTCTGTCTAATCAGTGTGTCAAAAACAGCCTTCGATAGATGACCTATTATTTGGCGCGCGATATCATTTTCAGTAACTTCTGTCATAAATACGCCAATACCATAATCTTGAACGTCACTGTAGACTATCCCTACATCATGGTCAACGCTATCAAGACCACCTGTTTTATGGGCTATTTCTACATCATCGGCTATATACCTTCTTAAAGATTCATGAAAACGCTGGCGGCACAAAATATCAATGACAAGCTGACTAAACTCTGGATTTAGTAAGTTTTTTGCATAAATTCGACTAAAAAGATGTGCCATATCTCGCGCACATGTAATATTATCTACACCATTAGCAAGTCGTTCGAAGTCCATCATTTTTCGTTGCACTTGTGTATGGTTTAGGCCAATTTGTCGACAAAACAAATTAATTACATCCATACCGATAAAATCTATTAATACATTCGTTGCTGTATTGTCACTTGTTGTAATCATCCATATTAAAAGTTCATTAATCGTACTTGTCGTTATTTTTTGTTCGCTAATTACACTAAAATCGACCCAGTCCTCACGACGTATCGTTATTATTTGATGTAATGATTCATGGTGATTTTGTAAATAATCTAAAACAGCAATAAGTATTGGCACCTTAATTAAGCTTGCACTAGAGAATGGCTCATCTAGACGTTCTGTAATAATGAACTGATTCGTCTTAAAATCTTTTACAAACATATGCACTTTGAACGGCGCGTCATCTATTATGTGTTGAATCGTCTGTTGCATCGTTCACCTACCCTATAACTTTTATTTTTTGCGTTTCTGCATGTACAGTAATTGTTCGCCCTAGAGGAAGTGACATTGTCGGTAAGCAGTGACCACAGGCAAGGTCCATTAAAATTGGCTTCTTCAATGGTACTAAAATCTCCTCAAAAATAGTGTTTAGTGATAAGCTACGTTCGGGGTGCTCTGGATGATCTGGTCCGCAATTTGTCCATGCCCCTAGTAACAATCCTTGTGCTTCATCGAGCTTACCAGCTAATTTCAACTGTGTCAGCATGCGATCCACACGTTGCTCGCTCTCATCTATATCTTCTAAAAATAAAATTTTATCCTTAGTATCAATTTCATATGGTGTGCCTAGTGATGCCGTTATCAGTGTTAAATTGCCACCAACAAGCTGTCCTGTCGCCTTTCCCGTAACGAGAGTTGTCATTGGTTGGTGGGGAGGATTTAGCAGCAGGCAGTTGTTATCTGTTGCCATCACTTGCTTCATAAAGGAATCCCACGTAAATTGATCCATGTTTTGAGCAATAAATTCTGTTGATGGCATCGGCGTATGGTAAGTAACAAAGCCACATTTTTGATTAAAAGCGATATGTAATGCCGTCACATCGCTATAACCTGCAAATACCTTTGGGTTATTTTTAATCATTTCAAAATCAAGTCTTGGTAAAATTTTTGTAGCCCCGTACCCTCCTCGTATACAGAAAACGCCATCCACTTGCGGATTACGGAACATTTCATTCACATCATGCGCACGAAGTTCATCTGAACCTGCTAAATAACCATGTCTTGCACGACACGTTTCACCCACTATTACGTTAAAACCGAGTTTTTCAATACTATCAATTGCGGGGTATAGCTTTTCTGGTGGCGTAGCACCTGAAGCACTGATCAGTCCGATTGTATCCCCTTTAGATAAAGCTTTAGGTCGAATCATTCACTAACCTCCACTTTTTTAGATGTACGATAATTTTCGATTTCCTCTTCGTTCGCTAATACAAAATGCCCTTTCTCAATTTCCACAAATGACGGCGGTGACTTTTCATATCGGTGCTGTAATGGATTATAAATTTCTACTACCTTTGCCCGCTCCTTATACGGATTTGGCTCAGGCACTGCTGATAGCAATGCACGCGTATACGGATGTATTGGATTAGTAAAAAGCTTTTCTGTTTCAGCTAGCTCGACAATATTCCCTTTGTAAATGACGGCAGTACGATCCGTAATAAATCGTACGATTGATAAATCATGAGCAATAAATAAGTATGTTAAGTTATTTTTTGCTTGTATGTTCGACAGCAAATTAAGTACTTGCGCCCGAATTGACACGTCCAATGCAGAAATCGGCTCATCTGCAATTATAAATTCTGGCTCCATCACTAAGGCACGGGCAATCCCAATACGTTGACGCTGACCACCAGAAAATTCATGTGGAAAACGACTAGCGAATTCAGGCAATAGGCCAACATTTAATAGCGCATTTTGTACTTTTTGTTGACGGTCAGCCTCATCTTTAAAATTTTTCGTATTTATGAGACCTTCTGAAATAATATAGTCGACCTTTGCCCGTTCATTGAGCGATGCCATCGGGTCTTGAAAAATCATTTGTATTTTTTGCGTAATTTCACGGTCCCAACTTTTAGTGATTTTGCCGTTAATTTTCTTGCCATGATACAAAATTTGACCACCCGTGACTTCATTGATGCGCATAATGGCACGGCCAATGGTCGTTTTTCCTGAGCCCGATTCACCCACTAAGCCGAATGTTTCGCCTTTATAAATGTCAAAACTCACATTGTCAATTGCGATAAACTTATTTTTCCCTTTGCCAAAAATAATGTTCAAGTTTTTCACTTCGACTAATACTTCTTTATTGTTCATTGGCATACAGACTCCCTTCTTCAAAAAACGCTTGTAGCGTTGCGGGAGGTTCTACTTTTGGTGCACGAGGGTCTAATAACCACGTACGAGCGTAATGTGTTTCGCTAACTTGAAAAAATGGAGGACGTATCTCGTAATCAATCTTTAAGGCAAATTGATTACGCGGGGCAAAAGCATCTCCTTTAATTTCTTTAAAGAGGTTTGGTGGGGTCCCCTTAATAGAATAAAGCTGTTCCCCTTTTAACCCGAGCTGTGGTAATGAAGAAATAAGTGCCCATGTATATGGGTGTTTACCGTTAAAAAATACTTCATGTGTGCCACCAACTTCGATCACATCCCCTGCATACATCACAGCGACACGATCCGCTACTTTTGCTACAACGCCTAAGTCATGTGTAATATAAACAGTTGTCAGTCCGTATTTTTGCTGCAAATTTTTTAAAAGCTGTAAAACTTGTGCTTGAATGGTTACGTCCAGTGCCGTCGTCGGTTCATCACATATTAAAATTTTCGGTTTGCAAGCAAGTGCAATCGCGATAACAATACGTTGGCGCATTCCTCCTGAAAATTCATGTGGGTATTGTTTATAGCGTTTCTCTACATCATAAATTCCGACGTCTGTTAATAGTTTGAGTGTTTCGTCATAAGCACTTTTGCCTTTTAGCCCTTGGTGTAACACAACACATTCCTCAATTTGTTTGCCGATTGTTTTTAATGGATTCAAAGATGTCATTGGGTCCTGTGTAACAATGGCGATTTCTTTACCACGGATATTCAACCACTGCTGTTCCGTTTTAAATTGTGCTAAATCCATATCGTTGTATAAAATTTGCCCTTGCTCGACAGTGCCATTTTTATCGAGTAGGCCCATAATTGATTTCATAAGCACTGATTTACCTGAACCCGATTCTCCAACAATGGCAAGACTTTCACCTTTATATAGATCAAGTGAGATACCTCGAATGGCTGTGAGTACTTGACCACGTAGTGTAAATGTAATGACTAAATTTTGAATCGCTAAAATACGAGATTTTGTTTGCTCCACTGCCATTTCATTTCCCCCCTACACATGATTTTTCGGGTCTGCTGCATCTGCAAATGAGTTACCAATAATATAAAATGCTATCGTAATAATGCTTAGTACAATACTGGGGAAAATTAACTGATATCTTAAGTCAGGTGACATCATAAGGACACGACCTTCATTAATTAAATTCCCTAGTGAAGGCTCACTAATGGGTAAACCTAAGCCAATATATGTTAAAAATACTTCTGCACCAATTGCAAATGGAATCGCCAGACTCATCCGAAGCATGATGACAGAAATTAAGTACGGGAGTAGATTTTTTATAATAATTCGATAATCAGGTGTGCCCAAGCATTTGGATGCTAAATTGTATTCGCGATCTCGTAAAATAACAATCTGATTACGGATAAAACGCGCCATTTCTACCCAACCAGTAATGCACATGGCAATAATAATGGTCGAAATGCTCGGACGTAATATATAGGACATTAAAATGAGAACAATCGTTGTTGGAATATTATCTACTACGTTATAAAGCTGAGTAATCAGCATTTCTAATTTTCGAGAGAAGCCCCATAATGTGCCGATTGTAATTCCCACAACCGCTTCCACTAATGCGACAACACAGCCTATCATTAACGATGTCCTTGTCCCTGCCCAAATACGAGACCATAAATCCTGCCCAATCGAGTTCGTGCCAAACCAAAATTCAGCGTTTGGTGCAATATTACGTGCCTGTAATCCCGTTTGTTCATCAAGATATATTTCGGTCGGTGAATTTTGAGCTGGTAAATAAGGCTGCAACATGGTGAAAGCTACAATGATACAAACGATTATTAATAACAAGACAGCCATGCGGTTTTTCAAAAAAGATTGCCAAGTAGAACGCCAATAAGAATAGTTGGAGTATGCTGTTTCTTCCGCTTGACGATCACTCGCTTCAAAAAATTCAAAAAGCTCTGCACGAGATTTGTCTGAAATATTATCTATCTCTTCGGTATAAATGCTCATTAGCGCACACTCTCCCCTTTCCCTAATTTAATGCGTGGATCAACAAGCGCCATGGCGATATCACCTAAAATTAAACCGATAATTCCTAGTGATGAAAAAACAAGCACTAAGCCTTGTACAATCGTATTATCCTGCCGTTGGATAGCATCAACGAGCAGTCCTCCCATGCCTGGAATAGAATACAATGATTCAATATAAATTGAGCCAGTGATAGTAAAAAGGATTGTTGCTGGCAAATATTGCGCCATCGGAATAAAGGCATTTCGCAATACATGACTAAACATCAGCGTGCGCTCTTTCACTCCTTTTGCACGTGCTAGCTTAATATAATCTTTGTTTAGTTCATCGACCATATAACGGCGCATCCACATCGCATAGGAAGCAGTCGGTGCTAACGCCATTGATGTTAGTGGTAATAGCCAAGTAATTGGCCTGTATTCATCAAAGAGCATTGGTAAATGAAAAATATCGGTAATATACATTTGGATTACTAAGTAATACACTGCTGCTGGTACAGCTACGACAAAAACAATGTAGCCAGTCCCTAGCCGATCTAACCATCGCCCCTTCATTTGAGCCATGAGAATACCCAGTGGCACACCGATAAGAAGCGATAAGACGACAGCCCCTAATCCAAATAACAGTGAATACGTTATTTTATCGGAAATAATTGTGACAACAGGTACATCCGTACGATATGTAACGGATTTGCCTAAATCACCATGCATTAAATCCGCATAAAAATGCCCCAATTGCACAGGCAACGGATCACGTAACCCTAAACTCGTTAAATAGGTTTCCTTTTGAGCTGGTGACATTTTCTCTGCCGCTGCCCCTAAATACCCTTCTTCAGGCATTAATCGTAGTAATGAAAACACAATTGTAATAATAATAAACAGTGTGAAAACGGATTGTAATAAACGCTTTCCTACATACCACAACATATCGAAGCCCTCCCCTCTATTTTGATAAGCGTACAAAGCATGAAGGAGATGCCGAATCAGCATTTTCGGTCATCTCCTCTTTATTGAAAAATCACCACTTATTGCAAACCGATGAAATCATGGCAATGATTATTTCACTCTTTTATTTTGTTGCATTGGTTAATGCATTTGCCCTTTCCTGCTCCCACTGTGCCAACGCTTCCTTAAACTCATCATTACTCATTGGTTTTTCTAACACTTTTTGCCCTTTAAACTTCTCTGCTGTCACACCAAATGGTGAATATTGAGCTTCAAATGGATTTAATTTTGAAGCGACATAACCGCTTCCACCAACGGCGTACGGAATGACAAAGGCTTCATCAATTAAGAAAGCTTCTGCTTTAGCAAATAGGTTATAGCGTGCTTCCGTATCAATCGTCGCTTTCGCTTTATCTAATAAATTCAAGTAGATTGTTTGACCATTTGCTTCTGTATATCCTTCCGCTAATTCTGGCTTATTGTAAGTGCCGTCCACGCTGAAAGGCTCTGTATATGTGGATGGATCCGCATAATCTGGCCCCCAGTTTGCTTCGATTATTGCAAATTTACCAGGACGTCGAACTTCTGATAAGAAGCCTGTCGATGGACCTGCTTCTACGATAATATCAACATAGTCGGCACCTAATAATTTTTCAATTTGTTGTTCAATGACTTGTGTACGATTTGCCCAATCTGGCATCCCAGAGTTGTATGGCATTAATACCTTTACTGGGAATGTCGCCTTCCCTTCCAGTGCAGTCATTGCTTTTTCTTTAAACTCTAATGCTAAATCTTTGTTAAAGGAATCATTACCTGAAATAGAAACTAATGGTTCTAGTTGTGTATAGTCAACACCTTCCACATCTACAAAGTTTTTCGGTGTGATTGTATTACTCAGTAAATCTTGTGGATTAAACGGTTCAACTGTTAGCATCGCTGATACACGATCAAGTGCATGGAATAATGACTTTCTGAAATCTTTATTATTGACAGCGACTTTCCAGTTATCGGGTTCATATTGCGCATCGAATTGTGGATTAAAGTTTAATGCATAGAAATACGAGTAGAAATTATTTTGAGTTTGACGTACTTGTGATTTTTTCTTATCATCATTGAACCATTCGTCAATTATGGAAGTTGGGATATCTGCTGAATCGATTTCGCCACGTAAAAACAGCTCTGGAGCAACTGTTGCCGCTTCTTTATTATATTTATAGCGAATCCGATCAATGAGCACGTTACCTTTATCCCAATATGTTTCATTCTTCACTAAAACACGCTCATTTTGAGGCTCAAATTTATCTAAAATATATGCTCCGTTATATAAGAAATTCTCACGTGTTGTACCAAATTTCTCACCTTGCTCATCTAAAAACTTTCCATTCACAGGGAAGAAACAAACATAATTTAACATCGAAAGAAAATATGGTGTAGGCGCCTCTAAAGTATATTCAACTGTCTGTTTATCAATCGCCTTGATTCCTACTTTGGAAAAATCAGTTTGCTCCCCGTTATAGAACGCTTCACCATTTTTTACAACCGTCGCACTCCATACGGTAGAGGATTCATTTTTTGCATCTAAAACATAGTGGAGGCCATCCACAAAGTCTTGTGCTACAACATCTGCGTACTCCTTACCTTCATGCGTCACCCATTTCACATCATCACGTAGCTTAAATGTCCAAACCGTTGCATCTTCGTTTGAAGACCATTCTTTCGCTATGCCTGGTTGTACGACGCCATACTTATCGTATTCAATGAGTCCATCAACTAGATTAGCAGCAACAGCAAATTCATTTGTTTCAGAAGTTTTTAAATAGTTTAATGTTTTAATTTCTCCAGAATAAACGACCCGATACTCAGATTTTTTCTCGTCTGAAGAATCATCGCTACAGGCAGCACAAAGTAAGGCGACTAGACATACTAATAGAAACCATTTCCTTTTCATCATAAGCATCCCCCTAAGCTTTTTTTATCATGAAAATCCTATTCCAATTGCCTCCGTCATCGATATTCGATTATTGTTAAAAATAGGACTACCTGCAATAGGATCTTTCACACATAAAATCGGTCCGTCTAAATCTATCCTTGTGATATTTTATGTTAAAAACTGTAATAGCCGAAGCACTTCAAAATAATCATCTGTAACGAATTCGACTGTGTTATGCGGCTTAAATGTCGCATTCGGATAAAATGAGTTTCGGTAAGCTCTTGTATGGTCACGGTAAATAATTTCCACGACAAATCTGTCGGGTAATGTCACTTGTAAGTCGGCCCGTGATACTTTCATAGATGCTTCTACAAGCCGTTTTGTTTCGCTAATTGCCAATTGGGGACTAACACTTATTGTTGCATTGCCTACCCCTTCCTTTGTGGCAAATGTTATAATGTTACGATTAAATGATTGAATCTCTTCTGTCAGCCCAACATCTCCACTGACAAAAGATACTGGAACACCATGTAAGGCAGCAGCGTACGTATTAATGAGAAATTCACTTGCATATTCGCCATTTATTTTAATATCTGCAAATACACAAAGCGTGTGTGCTAATGGATTACGCTCACTTCCACCTTTACTGTGATACCCGATGAAAATAGCACGATCGAAGCTACTATCCAGTCCAGCTACCATACACATCGGATCATATGTCCAACCGCGAATGACTTTACAATTGATAGGCAAATTCGAAATATCGATATTGCGCGCTGAATCATGGGCATCCTTCAATAAAATCTCTGTGGCACCACCAACTATCGCACCTTCAATGGCGGCCTCAACTTCCTTCGTCATCTGCTTCTGAAAAAAATGATAATCTGGTGCATTCAGTTCTGTCTCACTCCACGAAGTTGTTCCAGTAATGCCTTCAATATCTGCACTTATATAAACTTTCATAAATATCGATACTCCTTTATTAAATAATTTTCAACCTTTGCTTCAATAGCACCATAACTAGCTTCCTTAGCATTTACCCTTGTCGCCCAAGCAATATTGTGAAAATCATAATGCCACCATTCCTCAGCATAATTCGTAAATCCTGCCGCGGTCATACAGTGATACAAAAGACGGCGATGAAAACATGCTTGCCTATTTTCATCAGAATGCAGTTCAAAATAGCGCGTCGCAGATTTTTCACTCATTTCATCAAATGCTGTCCCAAGATCTAGGGCATTGCCTTTGTCATCACCGAGTGTTAAATCAATGGCTCCCCCTGTAGCATGGGGAACAAAATGTTCTTGGCCTTCGTTTGGAAAAGCAACAAACTTTAACGTTTCTTTAAAAACAGCTTCTTCTGAGAAATGAGCATTTTGAAATTGAATTTGTTTAGAAAATTTAGCAAACAAAAATTGTTGCAACTGAAGTGGACGGTATCCGTCATATAAAATAAAGCTATAGTTTTCAGGCAATAGCATTATAGCTTGCTGTAATCGCTCAAAAGCTTCTTTGCGCAAATAAATGGATTGTAAACTGCTAACAATTTGTTGTTGGTAATATATAGGCTGAGTAAATATTCTAGGGTGTAGGTTGTCAATTTTAATTAATGGCTCGAAGTTTTTTCTAATTTTAGGAGTTGATTGATTCGTCGGAGTAGCGCTCAGTTCAATTGGCTGATTAAACTTTTCTTGCATCATACCCACCTCTTTGTAGGAAACATGTAAAATTATTAGATAATTCAGTATTTTCATTGAATATTAACACACCACTTAATTGTTGACTAGATAAAAAAAGAATAATTACAAATTATTAGCTATTCTCTACTGATTACACAAATTATGCTACAAATAGGAAAATAATTAATGCATATGGCGTTTTTTTTGCTATTTTATAGTAATTTAGCGAAATTCCATATTGAAAGTTATAGAATCTAACCGAAATATATCAAATAATGGCATCGCGTTATTTACCTATAATTGTAGTTGAAAAGGAGGTACCTATGGATATAAAAGTGATGGCAGAAGTTTATCGATTAGGAATAGCAATAGGATATTTTACGGTACAAGATGTAATTGATTGGGCAGACGCTCTAATTGAAAGTCTTGAACAACCGCCAGATGAATTAATCGATATTTCATTATCCTCAAAAGCAAAACCGATTGATGTCTGTTCATTATTACATTCCTTTTATGGAAGTCCTTTCAACGATTCCCCTTTGCACATCATGCTCAGCATGCTCAGCAATGAACATACCACTTCAAACAATTTAGCTAAAGTGTCGGCAATGCTTTTTGAATTAATTGACTTTATACAGTTAGAGGATTGTTCAAAGGGGATAATAATAGATTTATTGCATTTATCAGATGCTTACTATTTAGCAAAACAAGGAATATATGGTGATCTACAAGCCGTAGAAAACGATGTTAAGAAATTTTTACAGTCCTTTAAGATTTAATGCAAAAAAGCTACTGAACACCATTGTGTTCAGTAGCTTTTCGTTCAAGTATGAAATGTATAGGCTTCTACTATATGACCGTCACGACCAGTAGTTGTTTGTGCCTGTGAAAGAGAATTTAAAATGGCCTCCTCTGTAACTTCCGCAGCTGCGATAAATAACTGATTCATAATCGGATGGTCTTCACGTAGTTGCTGTCGTGTTTCTAAATATTGATCCGTCTGATGCGAAATTAGCCTTGCTGTCGTAAAGCCAATCACTATATCACCACTACCATGTGAATAATGACTGCCTGTTCGTCCAAGTCCGATTCCACAGCGTTTAATCACACGTGTTAATTGGCGACTACTAAGTGGGGCATCCGTTGCCAGAACAATGATAATTGAGCCATCTGTTGGTGATAAAACCGAGTTACTGTGAGCATTTGGAACATTGTAGTGTTCCGTTAAAAACTCCGAACTGTGGCCAAAATTACTTAAAACGATACAACCAACTGTATAGTTGATCTCGTCATGTTGTTCCATTGTCACGATACGCGATGATGATCCTATTCCGCCTTTATAGCCGAAACAAATCATACCTTTTCCCGCTCCAACAGCGCCTTCTTCTGCTCTATCTTCAGATGCATTATGAATCGCTTTGACTGCGTGATTTGGTGTAACTGGACAAGCCCGAATAGAATTTAAATAACTATCATTACATTCCCCCACTACAAGATTAATCGTCCCTGTACTATCACCAATTTCACTATTTGTCTCTAACATATATTGCAACGTTCCTTGTGTTACAGCGGGCACACCAAAAGTATTAGTCAGCATAATTGGTGACTCAATTACCCCTAGCTCATTTACTTGAATAAGACCCGTTGTTTTACCGAAACCATTTAATACATAACTTGCCCCTGTCACTTTCTGTTGAAATAAATTTCCACCATGCGGTAAAATGGCCGTTACACCTGTACAGGCATATGCTCCGTCTTCCTTTAATCTTTCATCAAGTGTGACATGCCCTACTTGCACACCTTGCACATCGGTAATACAATTTTTTTCACCTACTGGTAACATACCGATTGTAATTCCCATTTCCCGCACTTTTTTAGTCATTTTATCGCTCCTTATCAAAAAGCCCTCTCTATTCTAGTGCCTTATCTACAGCCGCTAATGCATGAATGATAGTCGTATCAAAAACAGGGACTAAAACATCTTCTTGCTGAATTAACAATCCAATCTCAGTACAGCCTAGAATAATGCCTTGTGCACCGGACTTCACAAGATTGGCAATAACCTGTAAATAAGTTTCTTTTGAGGTTGGTTCAATTTTTCCTAAACATAATTCTTCATAAATAATTCGATTGATGACTGTTCGTTCTTCTTCATTTGGCACTATTACGTTAATGCCAGACTGTTCGATTCTAGTTTTATAAAACTCTTGTTCCATCGTATATTTTGTACCAAGCAATGCAATTGTTTGTAATCTAGCCTGTTGAATTTGAACAGCTGTTGCATCAGCAATATGTAAAATAGGTATCGTAATATTCGTCTCAATAATATCAATTACTTTATGCATTGTATTTGTACAAATGACAATAAAATCGGCACCTGCTTTTTCTAATGAACGTGCCGCTTCCCCTAATATTTCTCCTGCATTTTGCCATTGTCCATTCGCTTGATAATGCTCGATTTCTTGAAAATCGACACTATATAAAATGCACTTTGCTGAATGTAAGCCACCTAATTGCTGCTGTACCTTCTCATTAAGTAAACGGTAATACATTGCTGAAGACTCCCAGCTCATACCACCAATTAATCCAATCGTCTTCAAATGATCAACTCCTTATTTATTAAAATCCTCTTTCGCTATCTAACGTGATTTCATCATAAATTTTTATTAAAATAGAAAGAAAAAAACTACTTTCTTTGCCAATAACAGCGTTTTCCGTGAAACTTTATACTAAAAATAGTCATTTCATCTTTACTATTTATAGGTATAAAAGAAAAACCAAGTTCAATACTAAATTGAAAAGAATATTACATTTACTGTAGTCGACACCTGCTTTCCTTTACTACCATTTTACCACCATATAAATATTTACAAAATAACAATACTATTCAAAAGTTAAATATCATTTTATTATTATGAATTTTTAAAAATTTGATGTTTAATGAAAAAAAAGTGTAAAATAAAAACTTATTGAAAAAGGAGGAAGACAAATGGAATGGATTTCAAATATTGTAGATGGCACGAATAATATATTATGGACGTACCTCTTAATTATATTATTATTAGCAGCTGGATTATATTTTACGTTTGGCTCTAAGTTTGTACAAATACGTCTTTTCCCTGAAATGTTTCGTTTAATAACGGAGAAAAGAGATGGTGAATCTGGTGTTTCTCCGTTTCAAGCTTTTACAATTAGCGCGGCGTCGCGTGTAGGTACTGGTAATATTACAGGTGTTGCACTTGCTATCGGTGTGGGTGGTCCTGGTGCAGTATTTTGGATGTGGATTATTGCCATCCTCGGTATGGCTACAGCTTTTATTGAAAGTACACTCGCTCAAGTTTATAAAGTAAAAGACGGCGATACTTTTCGTGGTGGTCCTGCCTATTATATAGAAAAGGCATTAGGAAAACGTAAGTTAGGAATCGTTTTTAGTATTCTTTTAACATTGAGCTTTGGCTTTATTTTTAACGCTGTACAGTCAAATACGATTGCAACTTCTGTAGGTGAAGCATTTAATATTAGACCTGTTATTATTGGCATTCTATTAGTAGTGTTAACGGCCATGATTATTTTCGGTGGTGTACATAGAATTGTTAAATTTACACAAGTAATTGTACCTGTAATGGCCGTATTTTATTTACTCGTTGCACTATATGTCGTTGTAACAAATTTAGGTGAAGTTCCAACAGTGTTCAAGCTTATTTTCTCTCAAGCATTTGGACTTCAGGAAGCCGCTGGTGGTGCTATAGGTATAGCCATTATGCAAGGGGTTCGTAGAGGATTATTTTCTAATGAAGCTGGTATGGGTAGTGTGCCAAATGCAGCTGCAACAGCTAATACCTCACACCCAGCTAAACAAGGACTTGTACAAAGTTTAGGAGTATTTTTTGATACAATTATGATTTGTTCAGCAACTGCCTTTATTATTATTTTGGCAGGCTTATATAAAACAGGTGAAAGTGATGGCATTATCCTAACGCAAAACTCATTAGCCGTGCACGTTGGCGATTGGGCACCTTATTTTATCGCAATTAGTATTATTTTCTTCGCATTCAGCTCCGTTATTGGTAATTATTATTACGGCGAATCAAATATTGAGTTTATCAATGCACATAAAGGCTGGATGACTCTATATCGCTTTTTAGTACTAGCCATGGTAATGTTCGGTTCAGTAGCTCAAGTACAACTTGTATGGAACTTAGCTGATTTATTTATGGGGCTAATGGCGCTAATCAATATTACGGTTATTATGATTCTCGGTAAAATCGCTTTCCGAGTTTTAGATGATTTTACGCAGCAACGTAAAAAAGGAAAAAACCCTGTCTTTTACGCAAAGTCTATCCCAGGATTGAAAAATACAGATTGCTGGGAAGATGATCGAAAATAAAAGAAACGCCATCCATCAAGTTAAACTTGGTGGATGGCTTTTTAAATGCCACTTTATGTGCCTGTCACCCAAACAATTCTTAATTTTCTATCAATAATAATTTTGCCAGTTGAGCTATCCCTTTTTTATCATTGCTTCTGTGAATGCCCGCGATTGCCCTCTTGGAATACTCAATGTATTCCACTCATTTCCTTTTATTTGCTTACCTACATAGACAATTTGCCCGACATGCGAAGCATAATGTGCCATCTGTCTTTCAATAGCATCTATCACTGTATGCTGCTGTCCTCTTATTGTGACGTTGGTCAACAAATCTTCTGTTGTTAAACTCTCCAAAGCATTCAAAAATACTTGCCAGCCCTTTTCCCAAATCGCTATTAACTCTTTTTTAGACTCAATGCTATCAATAAATTCATCATCACGATTCCTTGTCGTTTTCTCGCCATCAGTTAATAAAAAGTCTGTCCATCTTGAAATCATGTTTCCACTAACATGTTTGACAATGACTGCAATACTATTTGACTCCTCATTAAAAGCCCAATGCAATTGCTCAATGTCTAATTGTGCAATTGTTTTATCACCATCCGCCTTGACTGATTTAAATCTCTCTAGAACAACGTGTAAATATGTTTCACCCATGCTCATACAAAACTACCTCCCCTTATTTGTAGCTGGTGCAATCATATTATAACAAGTGCCTGTCACCCAAACAATTTTGAATATTGCCAATTTTTTTCGGTGTCAGGCACTGTAACGTAGTCGTTGCTGCAGTTTCCCTTTAATGACGCGTCTGTAAATTCAAATGCTTCTCCATTCTATTGAAAATAAACGTAAATGCTAAAACTAATATTAAATAGAAGGCACCTGTCACCATATATGTTTCTAATGGACGATAGTTTGCACCCGCAATGGCTAATGTCGTACTCCATAAATCCGACATCCCAATATAAGCAACTAGTGCCGATTCCTTCAGTAATATAATGAATTGATTGCCTAGTGGCGGAATTGCTCTACGCATAGCTTGTGGTAAAATAACTCGACGCATCCCCAATGTTGGAGACATTCCCAATGAACGAGCCGCTTCCATTTGACCACGATCGATTGACTGAATTGCGCCTCGAAAAATTTCAGAAATATACGCACCGTTATGGACAGCTAAAGCCAATACACCCGCCCAAAAGGAAGGCAGCGTAAGGAACGAAGAAATACCAAAATATAATATAAAAATTTGAACAATCATCGGTGTACCACGGATTATCGCTAAATACACTGCCGCAAAATATTTCAGTACTTTTATTTTAGACATATTAAAAAAGGCGATAATTAACCCGACGATACTACCTAATACTAATGAACAAACCGTTACTGAAAGTGTTACCCATAGTGCATCAAAAAGCATTTTATAATTCGATTGAAAAATCTCTAACATCTATTCACCCACTCTGTTGTCTTCATTGTTGTAAGGAAACGGAGGAAAGCTTCCCCCGTTGCTCATTTACTAACTCTTTCGTCCATTAAGTTAAAACCAAACCACTTTTCACTGATTTTTGCATATGTTCCATCCGCAATAAGTTGTGCTAACGCTATATTTAGCTTTTCTTTTAATTCCTCATTGTTTTTATTCACAGCAATTGCTTGCTCATTCACTGCTAATAAATCCCCAACAGCTTTCACTGGTATTTTCGCTTCATCAATGGCAAGCTGCGCAAAAATATTATCTGCCACAACCGCATCTAAACGGCCTGTCTTTATATCCATCAATGCAGCCACATCCCCTTGTGGATATGTAATGACATTTTCTTTGGCCGTTAATTTTAACGCATCCGTTTCATAATTTGTAGCAGGCACGGCACCAATTACTTTGCCCTCTGCATCTGCTCCTGATGTAATTGTCGTATTATTTTCAGCTACAAACAGTTGTGAGCCTGAACGATAGTAAGTGTCCGTAAAGCTCACAACCTTTAAACGCTCCTCCGTGACGGTCATACTCCCTAAAATCGCATCAAATTTATCATCTAGTAGACCTTGAATAATTGATTCGAAGGGGAAAGTCATCGGGACAGGTTTCATGCCCATTTTTTCAGCTAATGCTTCTCCGAGTTCTACGTCAAATCCAACTAACTCGCCATTCTCTTTATAATTAAATGGCTTATATATTCCACTCATGGCATAAACAAATTCCTCTTGTTCAGTGCCTGACGATGCCGCTTTTTTTGGATCTTCATTTGAACTACAACCAACTAAAAGTCCTACCCCTAATGTTAAGGTTGCTAATAATGCTTTAAGCTTGAATTGCTTCATGTTTATTACCCCCTATGTGTAAAATTCTGTTTAAAAATTGTTTTGTTCGTTCATTTTTTGGGTTATCAAAAAAAGTGTCAGGATGACCTTCTTCTAAAATTTGTCCATCTTCTAAAAAGACGATATGATTTCCAACTTCACGCGCAAATCCCATTTCATGCGTCACAATAACCATTGTCATGCCGTCATTAGCAAGTTGCTTCATAACTTGTAATACTTCCCCAACTAACTCTGGATCTAATGCAGAGGTTGGTTCATCAAACAACATCACTTTTGGCTCCATCGCTAATGCACGTGCAATAGCTACTCGCTGCTTTTGACCGCCCGATAAACTATCAGGGTACATTGTCGCTTTATCTCGTAACCCTACTTTTTCAAGTAAATCATATGCATAAGCGGTTGCTGTTTCTTTTGACTGCTTTTTTACAAAGATCGGTGCTTCGATGATGTTTTCAAGAACTGTCCGATGAGGGAAAAGATTAAAATGCTGGAACACCATACCTACCTCAGCTCGAACTTTATTTAAATCCGTTTTAGTCGCATGTATGGCTTGTCCTTCTATACTGATATGCCCTTCGTCATATAACTCTAAGAAATTTAAACAACGTAACAACGTGCTTTTTCCTGAACCACTCGCGCCAATTAATACAACAACATCCCCTTGCTGTATTTGTAAATCTACTCCTTTTAAAACTTGTAAAGAGCCAAAGGATTTTTTTAAATTGTTCACTTGGATCATTGCTATCATCCTTCCTGCAAATTCGATGTCATTTGCTTTTTCATCGGTATTACTCAACTTTTATTTTCCATTATATATTTGGTCATTTTTCTACTTAATTAAAGACTCCCCCTCGTTCATTATCCCCTTGCATATTTTGTCACATATCAATTATCTGAAATTACTAAATTGCTAAATAATTAATATACTTTTAATTAAACAGTAATAATATTGTTGAAAAAAGGGCTTTTATTAGACATAATAGTATCTTTTTTTAATATGTTAGTCCCTTACACTTGTTTAAAGTATCAATTTTCAACATTTTAGATTCATAAACTTTCTAAATAGAGTATGATAAAATGTAAATATTTTAATATTTCTAATTATTTTAAAGGTGATGATGTACTATGTATAAATTATTAATTGCTGACGATGAATTTGAAATTCGGAATGGCTTAAGCAGTTATTTTCCATGGGAAGAAATTGGTTTTGAAATAGTTGGTGTTGTTGAGAACGGGATAGAGGCTTTAGCTTTTATTTCAAATCATCATGTTGACGTGTTACTTACGGATATACGGATGCCAGAACTAACAGGTATTGAAATTGCGCAACAACTCGATGAACAAAAATCGCCAATTCATGTCGTGTTTTTAAGTGGCTATAAAGATTTTGATTATGCACAGCAAGCTATCCAATATGGTGTAAAAAACTATATAACGAAACCGACAAAATACAGTGAGCTTGTGACAGTTTTTACAAAAATTAAAGCACAGCTCGACGAAAAATATGTAACGTTTAAAACAGACTTTAATCATGATAAGGTCATTGAAACGATATTCAATTATGTGAACGAGCATTATCAACATGCTTCTCTTGAAGGCGCATCACAGCTTGTTCATTTAAATCCAGTCTACATAAGTAAATATTTCAAGGAAAAAACAGGCCGCAATTTCTCAGATTTTGTCGTCGAAGTTAAAATGGAAAAGGCAGCAATCTTTTTAAAAAATCCTGACTATAAAATTTACGAAATTAGTGAATTGACAGGATATAGCAATGCTAAAAATTTCACTCGTACATTCCGAAAATATTTTGGTAAAACACCTCGTGAATACCGAAACGAGGAGTGTGGTCTTCACATTGACTAATCATTACATACGTACCTATTTTTTGAAAAATTTAATTAGCTTATTAATCCCAATGCTTATTCCACTTATTGTATTAGGCGCATTATCCATTTTTTTAATTCAACAATATGTATTACAGGATATTATTGATCGCAATACAGATCTTTTAACGCAAACAAAGGAAAATATCGAGCTTATCTTTTATGAGCTCGATTCATTAAACAGCTATATTATTTCAAGTACAAATCAATTTGATAACTTGCAGCAGCTTATGGATAAGCCATCACTTACCCACCAGGACTATACGGACCTTGTCACATTAAAAAACTTTATTGATGCACCAAAAGAGGCTAGAGAATATATTCATTCGATATACATCTATGTAAAGAACGACTCTGGAAAGTATTTATCGACAACTACAACTGGTTTAGTCGAATTACGAAATACACTCGATTTTAATTGGTATCATAGCTTTGTAACGCACCTCGGCTATGAGGAAACTTGGGCTGAATCAAGAACTATTAAACGTATAACGAATAACCAAATGGATACACCTTTAAATATTATTACGATGTATCGCACTATCCCTAAAAATAATGGTGTGCTTGTCTTAAATATTAAAGCAGACTATTTGCAGCAACAGCTCGCATCACTGTCAACAACAGTAGGACGCAATTTAGTCATTGTGGACAATAAAAATAATATTATTTTTAACGAACAAAATTATGAACTAGGCAACCGAATCATACAAAGGCTGACATCTAATCCCAATACATTTTTTGATATGACAATTGATGGCAAGCCATACGTCATCTCTAAAATGGAGTCATCAAAATATGACTGGACATTTTTATCGATCAATCCTAAAACGAGTCTTTACCAAGTGCCAAAGAAACTGTTAAAACTTGTTTTATTTCTTTCAGCAATTTGCATCATCGGAAGTGTTATTTATGCCTTTTGGATAACGCGAAAAGCAACAGTCCATATGCGAAAGATATTAGCAATTTTTCAATCTGTTGAACAGGGCGGTGTATTACCTGACATTTCAATTCCTGTTAATGATGTGTATAGTCTCATTACACATAAAGTTTTACTCAATTTTACGGAGCAAAATACATTAAAAAGAAAGCTAGCGGAGAAAAAATATAAGGAGCAAACGTTAGAGCTAGCCGCCCTCCAATCACAACTGAATCCGCATTTTTTATTTAATACTTTAGAAACATTAAATTGGCGTGCCATCTCATTAACGGGAAAACCAAATGAGTTAAATGATATGATAGATAATTTAGCGACAATTCTTCGCTACTCACTTGACGATGAATCAAGTATGGTCCCTATAATGGAGGAAATTAAATACACGAAGCACTATATTGATATTTTGAAAGCACGTCATCAAAATCAATTTCACGTTCTATGGGAATATGATGATGATATTATGCCATTCAAAGTGAAAAAGTTGACGATACAGCCATTAATTGAAAACGCCATTGAGCACGGGAAACATAAAAAGCTTCTTTGTCATATTAAAATTAAATTGACCGTTCAGGCTGATTTGATGACATTAGCCGTTATCGATAATGGAAAAGGGATGGAACGAAGTCAGCTACAACTGGTACGTGAGCGTCTTCAGCAAAATGAGCAATACAGTCATATTGGGTTAAGTAATACACATAAGCGACTTCTTGTCGCCTTTGGAGATCATGGGGGGCTTACTATTCTAAGTAAAAAAGGTTGGGGAACGGTCGTTAAAATGAAGATTCCGTTGAAAATATAATAAGGTGTGCAAAAAAAGCTAGTGCTATACCCGCACTAGCTTTCTTTTTGTTATAAGTTTTCATCTATATATGTTTCTAAATCACCCACGATAGTATCGATTGGTACATCTGCTGCGTCCTTCGCATAGCCGTCATATTGTTTTACGAGGATACCTTCTTTATCGACTAAGAAAAATTGGATACCGTGGATAACTTGATCTGAATTTGGGTCATCCTTTACGAGTAATTTTGTGGATTTTACGGCAAATTGCTCAATATATGACTGAGAATACCCCGTAAGAAGATTCCATTTCGATTCGTCAGGCACTGTATATCTCGCTAAATAGTCAGCGAGCACTTCAGGTGTATCAACTTCAGGATCTACTGAAAAAGCGACAAGATTGTAATCCTCTATTCCTTTTTTCATGAGCTTTTCTTGTATTTGTGTCATGTTAAACGTCATTGGTGGACAAACTGAATTACAATTCGTGAAAATATACATGCCTAACCAAGGTTTGCCTTTTAAACTTTCAAGTGACACATTTTCTCCACGCTGATTGACATGGTCAAAATCTTGTATTTCATAACTATAATCAGCTTTAAACTTCACATTTCCACATGCACTCAGTACTGTAACTAACGCTAATAGTAACACGAATCCTATTACCTTATTTTTCATCTTCACACACTCCCTACCAACATTACCCCCATCTTATCGAATGGTGTAAGCGTTGACAACTACCTGACGTGACAGCTTTCTTACATCTTTGTGAAATCATCTTTCTTTAATCGAAACAAGCACATCATGTATTGCATCCAGCTTTACTTCAACGCTATGTAAAACAACATGCAATTAGAAATATTGACACTTTCAAATTAATTCTGTCATCAATAAATATATGTGACATATTAAGTGGAAATCTAGCAAAATAGTTTACCGAATTATAGTAAAATCTCAATTCATATATCGAAAAACTTGATTGATTGATGGAATTTGCTATGATTTATTTAAAGGATTGCACACCGTCTTTGCTTAATATATATAGGGATTAAAATAAGGCGGTGAGTGTAGTGTGTGATAAGGAGGAAAAAGATATGACAACAGCTGAAACAAGAAAAATAATCTCGATTAAATCCATTCCCTCTACTAGAAGTCATCCAATTTCTAATGCAATTCAAGAAGTTGATTTAATTGAACGAAAAGTATTACCTAAAAAATCAGCACGTTCTTTTTTAAAAGATTTACGTGAAGAGAATTAGTCATGAAGTATAGAGTTAACACAACGCCTACATTTGAAAAGGAGTTTAAGCGATTACTAAAGCGCTACCCTAAAATAGTGGATGATTTTGAAGCATTAATTGATGAAATTGAAGTAAATGCTGAATTAGGGGAGCCCATCCAGGGTGTAGGCGTAAAATATGAAAATCATATGAAAAAGTTTAAAATTTTCAAAAAAAGAATGCCAAATACAAGTGCGAAGCAAGGTAAGTCTGGTGGATTTCGAGTTATCATTTATTTAATTACGAGTAGTAATCAAGTATATTTATTAGATATATACTCGAAAAATGAGCAAGAAAATATATCCACAAAAGATATTGTAAACTTAATTAAAAAGAATGCACCCCAACTTAAATAATGGAACTACGACTCTCATAGCTTAACGTGAAGCTCACAAAAAACGATCATTTTAACAAACATCAATTTTTACAAAAAAAGTGTTAGATATTGAATAATCTAACACTTTTTCTCTTTGTGTTCCTATTGTTAATAGTAATTAGAAATGTCATAGCAACATCCAACTATTTTATGAAAATGTTGATTATCATTTTGTGAAATCATCTTTCCTTAATCGAAACAAGCACATCATGTATTGCATCCAGCTTTACTTCAACACGATGTAATAAATAAAACGATATGAGTATTGGAAAGCCAATATTGGAGACCATATTCAGCCATTGTTCCATAGTGCTTTCTCCTTTCGATATTTTGTTCCCTTTTTAAAAATGGTCTTTGCAGCTTAGTGCAAAGACCATTTCAATCATTATTTCATGCCTAGTTCAAATTCTGAAACTTGACGATCAATGAGCCGAGCACCCTTTATCCTCACAAAAGCACCAGCTTGTCCACCAAATACATTGTTCGTAATAATAGTTTGCATTACTTGTTGAATTTCAGTAGGTGTAACATTTGGTTTCGGTGCATCTATTGCAATCGCCGCCGTCTTCCCCGTCTCTGTTTCAAATAGTAACTCTAATACTTTTGCCATTGTAATCCCTCCTTATATTTTCTGTTATTACGATAATTCTGTAGTTTCTTGCTTCAAAATACCGTCGAGTGGCTGTGAGGAAAGACTCGCAATTGCTTTCGCTACAGCTACTAATGCTTCTGTAGTATGCGTACCATTGACATTACGGTATGTTTTGATTGCGAACTTTGGCTCATTTTTTTCATTGTGGCCCGCCATATACTTTAGACGAAGTGTTGCACCTAAAAAATTCGTTTTTTGCATCAGTAACACCCCCTTTCTACACACTATATACGCCTATTTCATGTGCGAAGGGACATTAATTTGACATTTGTTTTTGAAACAAGTAGCAGTTTACGACCACAAAATAAACAAGCGTGAAAAATACACCTATAAAAAAGCCGTCCGACTATCCGAACGACTTAAAAATATATTATTTGTTTCTTTAAAGTAAAAAGTGTAGCCATTCAAAGCAAATTGAGTAATCCGTTTGGCACTAAAGTTATTTTATTATTTGTAAAATCACTAATTGCTTTCCATAGCAATTTGAACGTTGCACCATTATCTTCTTTTCCAAAAAAAGAAGGGTTAGCATAAAAGGACTTGTCTACAAATTCAGCATCATATACAAATACTACTTCGTGCCCAAGGTCACCGTTATATGTAAATATGTTTTCAATTGTTCCTATATAGTTTAGATTCTGGATATTTGCCTCTATTTCTTCACGTACTTCTCTCTGTATTGCTTCCGCACTTGTCTCTCCAAATTCAATTTTCCCACCAATTGGCCGATAATAAAATTCCCCTTTTACTTCATCGAAACCTTCGGCGACAAGTATTAAATCGTCATTTCTAAATAGACAAATAGCTTTTGCTATAATTTGCTCAGCCCTCATTCTATTCCTCCAAACGCCACCTTTATTGAATACTTCTTTTTAATCCCAACTAGGTACTGCTCATCACGAAGTTGTCTTATTTATTTTCCCAGATATAATATGGCAAATTATAATCGTAGCTATAAAGATAAAGGTATGCATCAATGCTTCAAGACAGGGATATTTATGTTTATATAATTGAATGACTAGCATTAAAATAAAAGCTAAACTATAAAAACTATAAAAAAATGTTCTTTTCAAATAAATTTCCCACTTCCTTTATCCTTCATTTTAAAGATAGAGATTTTCTGACTTCCCCTCTTTAAACGTTATTCCGCACTAGTTAAGTTTTTCGTTTCTGTCACGCTTAAATTATACTTTTTGAACCGTCTTGCAATATAGGCTTGGGTGACGCCTAGCTTAGCAGCTGTTTTTCTTGTACTTTGAAGTTGATTATACGTTTTTTCAATGATTTCTTTTTCAATATGATTAAGGTATTCCGTTAAAGATTGACCTTCAGGTAATGTATCCAGCAAATTAGCTGTCTCTTCACGACGAAAGTCACTCGGAAGATTCTGTTCATTAATTACTTGATTAGGCGCTGTTATGACCAATCGTTCCAATAGATTTTCTAATTCTCTAATATTTCCAGGCCAATCATAGTTATATAAAATATTAGTTAGTTTACCAGATAAGCTACGGTCTTTTTGATATTTATTATTATATTTTTTCAGGAAAAAGTCCAAAAGAGGGACGATATCTTCTCTACGTTCCCTTAAAGGAGGGATTGTTAATGGCAAAATATTTAAGCGGTAATATAAATCAGCCCGAAATTGTCCAGCTTTTGTCATTTCTAAAAGATTAGCATTTGAGCCAGCAATAACTCGAACGTCTGCTTGATGGACTTGTGTATCTCCAATCGGTGTATATGTTTTATTTTGAAGGAACAAAAGTAATTTAGATTGTATTTGCAATGGGAGTTCACTAATTTCATCAAGAAATAAAATGCCATTTTCTGCTGCAGCGATTAGCCCTATTTTCCCGTTATTATTGGCTCCTGTAAATGCACCTTTCTTATAGCCGAAAAGCTCTGATTCAATTAAAGACTCAGGAATTGCACCACAATTCAAGTGTACAAAAGGCTTATCGCTGCGGTTACTCAATTGATGCATTTTTTGGGCAAAGGCACTCTTCCCTACGCCAGTTTCCCCTGTAATTAAAACAGTCGTATCCACATCTGCCACTTTTTCAAGCCATTCAAGAGCTGTGTGAAAAGCTTTACTTTTTCCAACAAATGATTCTAGCTCTTGCTCTTTATTTTGATGCCTAATCATTTCCCGAATTTGGTTTTTATAACGTTGTAAAAGATCTTCTGCCTTTTCCAATTCCATATTCATATTAAATGCTTCACTTAACGTGCGAGCATGGGTAACAATAAATTCTATTTCACCATTTTCGTCAGTAATATAATCCCCCGATACTAGTAGTTTCTGGTTGTTCTTTATAACTTGTACTGTGTTGACAAACTGCTTATTCTTCAACACTAGACGGGCAATGGAAGGTGAAAATAACCCCCTTTTTTCCATATCAAATACACTCTGATTGATTAAGTCCACTTCATCCACATCAAACAGTCCCCGCTTCGCAGCATCATTTACCCAAATTACGGTTCCATTTTTATCAAGTACCCAAATACCGTCCTTTATAGTGTTCATAATATCTAAAAAAAATTGATTCTTTTCATCTTGAAAAAGAGCTAATTTATCCATTCCAATCACCAAATTCTCTATTATTACATTCAATTCTATCAAAGTTTGTTAAATAATCTATCAAAACGAGCCGCTCCATAATTTTTTTAACAATATAATCATCCTTATTTACAGGTCAATATAGATGTTTCACTACATTTTTGATTCGGAAACGACTCATTTGGAATCTCTTTTTAAACATACAATCGCATTTAATGATGATGTGTTATACAAATTTGAATCGAAAACGATTCAGTGATTTTAAATCGAAGCATCAATTCGTCAAATTACTTATTGAAAACATTGATTTATCAACGTTTTCGAATTGGCATGCTTTTTGCATATTACTAAGCTGTCCCCAAATATAGAGATAGGAAAAGGAGAGCAAGATGAAATATTTACTTAATAAAACGATTAAAGACATTAAAATTTCGGCCATACGCGAAATTGGAAACAAGGTGGCAAATGACCCGTCGATTATTAATCTGACAATTGGACAGCCAGATTTTGTCACACCACACTCTATTTTAGAAGCAGGAAAACAGGCTATTGATGCACATAAAACTGGTTATACACATAACGCAGGTGTACTTGAGCTTCGACAGGCTGCTGCTAACTTTGTCAAAAGACGCTATAACCTTAATTACAATCCAGAAGATGAGATTTTAATTACAATGGGTGCAAGTGAAGCGTTAGATATTGCCTTTCGTACAATTTTAGAGCCTGGTGATGAAGTCATTTTACCTGCACCAATTTATCCTGGTTATGAGCCACTTATTCGTTTGTGCTACGCAACACCTGTATTTGTTGATACACGGAAAAATAATTGTAAAATCTCAGCAAAATTAATCGAAGAAAACATAACAGAAAAAACAAAATGTGTTGTTTTACCGTATCCATCAAACCCTACAGGTACTATGCTAGAGGCTCGTGAATTAGAAGAAATAGCAAATCTATTAAAAGGTAAAGATATTTTTATTATTTCAGATGAAATATATAGTGAGCTAACGTATGGATTAAAACATACGTCAATTGCTTCATTCCCAGCAATGAAAGAGCAATGTATTGTCATCAACGGTTTATCGAAGTCCCATGCTATGACAGGCTGGCGAATCGGCTACACATTAGCCCCTGCTTATATAACAGAAGAAATGTTTAAAGTTCATGCCTTCAACTGTGTATGTGCAAATTCAGTTAGTCAATATGCTGCGATCAATGCATTAAATGACGATTTACCAGAAGTCGAAGAAATGCGCCAACAATATGAAAAACGACGGAACTTTATTTTTCAACGTATTACAGACATGGGCTTAGAAGCAATTGAACCAGATGGTGCGTTTTATTTATTTGTTTCCATTGAAAAAACAGGTTTAAGTTCAAATGATTTTGTCCATCAGCTTGTGGAAAAAGAGAAAGTCGCCGTTATACCAGGCTACGGATTTTCTGAATATGGAGAAGGCTATATCCGTATTTCGTATGCATGTGCAATGCAACATTTAGCAGAGGGGTTAAATCGTATACAACAGTTTGTACATCCCCTATTAGAAAAAGCACTTGAGGAGGTTGATTAATTTGAAGCCATTATATTATCTAGCGTTTATTCCAGTCTTAGGTTTTCTTGTTGGTGTACCTTTAACGAATCGTGTTGAACCTTATGTATTAGGGCTCCCATTTTCGATGTTTTGGATTGTTTTATGTGTCGTGCTAACTTCCTTAACAACATTTGTTATGTATAAGTTGGATCAGCATGATGAGGAGGGCGTAGAATGAATATTTCTATTACAATTATGATTTCGTTTGTCATCGTCTGTATGTATTGGGCGATTAAAGCTGGTCGAGGTAAAAATGAGAATATGGAGGAATGGGCATTAGGTGGACGTGGCATGGGTGCCATCGTAACGTTCTTTTTATTAGCGGGTGAATTTTTTACAGCATTCTCACTAACTGGATTAGTGGGACTAGCCTATAATAGTGGCATTGCAACGCTTTATATTATGACTTATATTTCAATTGGTTGCGTACTAGGCTATTTCCTATTACCTAAAATCAGACGGTATAGTAAAGAACATAATTTAATGTCGCAAGGTGATTTTTTTGAGAAGAAATATACGAGTCCATTTTTAGGAAAACTCATCACAGTTGTAGGTGTAGTGGCAATTGTCCCAATGATTGTAATGGCATTGAAAGGTTTAGGGCTGATTGTATCTGTTGCCTCCTACGGGGTAATATCTTCTACTACAGCAATATGGATTGGGAGCATTATTGTCGTAATTTATACATTAATTTCAGGGCTCCACGGTTCATCCCGCGTAGCATTAATTAAGGATATTCTTACATTTGGCGTACTTTTATTTTTAGGATTGTATTTACCGTTCCATTATCATGATGGTGTTGGGTCAATGATTAAAAATATTTCTGAAGTGAAGCCACATGTGTTGTTCTTTCCAGATGCAGGTCTAAGCCTTGTTTGGTTTATCTCTACAATTATATTAATGGCATTAGGAGTGTATATTTGGCCGCATACGTTTTTATCAACATATGCAGCGAAAAGTGACAAAGCACTTCGTAAAAATACGATTTTAATGCCTCTGTATTCATTAATGCAGCTATTTTCTTGCTTTATCGGATTAGCAGCAATCTTAACAATCCCAAATCTATCAGGTGCCGAAAGTGATTTGGCATTAATTCAATTAGTATTCCAAACATTTGACCCATGGGTTGTCGGATTAATTGGAGCCGCTGGATTATTGGCATCATTAGTTCCATGTTCAGTAATGCTTATTACAATTGGTTCCATGATAACTTCTAATATTTATGTTCAATTAAAACCAAATACTTCAGCTCGTAAGCAAATGAATATTGCCCGATATTTCGCAATTATTGCTGCGATAATTAGCCTATACTTATCATTAAACTCAAGTGGTGCACTCGTAGTATTACAATTAATTAGCTATAACTTTATCATACAGCTTTTCCCTGCTCTAATTTTTAGTTTATTGAAGACAAACTTTGTGACGAAGCAAGGTGCTATCGCTGGAATTGTCGTTGGTATATCCTTCGCCTTAATTTCAGCAGCGACAGGCACAACAATAGCAACGTTATTCCCTAATTTACCATCATTTATTTTAGACATTAACAATGGTTTATATATGTTAATTATCAATGCAATCATTACAATAGTGGTCAGTCTTCTCCCACAAAAAGCAGCATCTGAAAATAACAGCTTAGAACGCGGAATCATCTAATATAAAGTGTCAGGCACTCAAACAATTTCTCCACCAAGATTTTGTTTGGTGTCAGGCACTCAAACAATTTTTTCAAACCTAAAGAGTACCTAAAAATTTTGTTTCAAGTTCCATTTCTGTCATTTCCGTATCGAAATTAACTTTATAGGCCTTAGCGTTTGGTCTTGAACTGACAATATGACTGATTTCTTGGTCAACGAAATGAATGGCAACACCGTCATCAGCTGCATAACCAGGGGTAATACTATTAGTAGCAATAAGATTTTGATATGAAGGCCTTCTTTCAGATTCTCCATCGTAATGAGGACAATTACTCCCTTTTAGGAATCCTAAACATTTTAATGGCGCTAGTCCATCACCATAAGAATCTGTAACCCCTTCCTCGAACCAACAAATGGAACCCGCACTAATACCAGCGAGTACTATACCTTGTTCCCAAGCTTTTTTTAGAATTGTGTCCAATCCCCAAGCTCTCCATAAAACTAATAAATTTTTTGTATTACCACCGCCAACATAAATAATGTCTTTTTCCAGTAAAAAACTTTCTAGATCTCTTGTCGGTGGGTTAAATAAAGATAAGTGCGATGGCTGACAATCCTGTTTCTCAAAGAAATGATAAAATCGAGAAATATAATTATCTGAATCCCCACTTGCTGTTGCAAGAAAACAGATCTTCGGATTTGTTTTCCCAGATTGATGAAGAATATATCTATCCAATAAAGGATTTTCGGGCTCCATCGAAAAGCCACCACCGCCAAGTGCAATAATTTGCTTCATATTCTCCATCCTTTCAACTTTGTTCCTTATGGATTATAATACCTCATATACCCATCATTTGGATGATTTTGACCATTTTCATTTTAGAAAATGTCCAATACATTTATACGAAAAATGAATGAGTTTATAATGGTCATTTCATACACTTTATAAAAAAAGATAAAATGATAATAAAATAGATTTAACATATACTCTTTGGCGGGCAAAATTATTAAACTATTTTTAAGGAGCGGAGCATTTGAAAAAATTCGTAATGGTAGTGACGCTTGTTAATTGTTTAATTATCTTTTCCCTTATAGGATGCTTTGGTTATATAAAATATAAACTTTACGCAATAAAAAAAGAGACTTACGAATTTTTAATAGATGATAAGAAGTATAATAAGGAACAAATATATTCAATCGACTCAAAGCTAGGTGTCGGCATCCTATTTCAGGCATCTGTTGTTTTTGAAGATGAACAAAATATCGTATACGACTATGCGAAAATCCAAGGGCAAATTAAGCAAATATACCCTAGCGAAGCTGATACCGATGACAATTATAAACATAAAGCACAATAATAAAACGCAAAATAAGCACCTCGCTTTTTACATCGCATATCCCATCGCTCCATATCAATTGAATAACGAGGCTATTTTCGAATTTTGCTCTCTTACACCTCCCATTGAATAAAACAGGATACAATTCACATATTAAGGACTTGACTCTAAAATTGAATAATAATTATAATTCAACTATTCAACAAATGACTTGCATAGTTAAAAGAATGGCCTTGCCTCTATAACCTTCTCTCAATGAATAATAGTTTTAGAGCTGTTAAATAGTAAAATTTAATAATTTAGTCAAATAGCTAGAAAGATGGTGTTACATACAATTGAAAACTGCGAATAATTCAAACGGGCATTTTGTAAATTCTCCCGAAAAACTGAAACAAATGTATAAAAGAGTTTTACTTGTTGTAAGTTTATCACAAGTTTTTGGAGGAGCAGGTCTTGCAGCAGGGATTACTGTAGGCGCACTATTAGCGCAAGAAATGCTTGGGACAGACGCATATGCTGGATTGCCTTCCGCGCTATTCACATTAGGTTCTGCCATCGCAGCATTTCTAGTTGGAAAGCTCTCACAACGTTACGGACGTCGTTTAGGTCTAACTATAGGTTTTATTACAGGTGGACTTGGTGCGATTGGCGTCGTCATTGCCGCTTTATTAAATAGTGTTTTCTTATTGTTCGCCTCCCTACTTGTTTACGGTGCAGGAACAGCAACAAATTTACAGGCTCGTTATGCTGGGACAGATTTAGCAAATAAAAAACAACGAGCAAAAGCAATAAGTACGACGATGGTTATGACAACATTCGGCGCTGTAGCAGGACCTAATTTAGTTGAAGTCATGGGGAAATTTGCACGTTCTATCGGTATTCCGTCATTAGCTGGCCCCTTTATATTATCTGCGGTAGCATTTATATTGGCAGGATTGGTTCTTTTTATTATGCTTCGGCCTGATCCATTACTTTTAGCTAAGTCAATAGAAACCCATCAACAACAAGACACAGATGGAATGAGCAATCTTTCTAGTCCTCTAATGAATAAAAATGGGATTATTGTCGGTGCAGTTGTCATGGTCCTTACGCAAATAGTTATGGTGGCCATTATGACCATGACGCCGATTCATATGCAACATCACGGACATAGTTTAAGTGCTGTAGGGATTGTAATTGGTTTTCATGTTGGAGCGATGTATCTTCCCTCTCTCGTAACGGGCATTCTTGTAGATAAGATTGGTAGAACGACGATGAGTATCGCTGCAGGTGTTACATTACTACTTGCAGGTTTAGTCGCTGCATATGCACCAAGCGATTCGATGTTTATGCTCATATTGGCCCTTTCTTTATTAGGGCTCGGCTGGAATTTTGGCTTAATTAGTGGAACTGCTCAAATTGTTGACTCTACAGAACCTTTAACACGTGCGAAAATTCAAGGAACAATTGACGTTTTTATTGCGTTAGCAGGTGCTACAGGAGGTGCTCTTTCAGGAGTGATTGTTGCAAATTCAAGTTACGCAGTTTTATCGTTAACTGGTGGACTTTTATCGTTATTGCTGGTACCCGTGATTATCTGGTATCGAAAAGCAAGCTAAAAAATTTATATATTTAAGGAATTGACCAAGTTTTCAATTAATCCTATGGAGGCTTGGTTTTTTTCTGTCTAATTCATTAGCCCGCCCCTAGCATTACCAGTCTAAAACACTTGAGACAAATCATTATTGAACCAATGAATATATTATGGTACACTCAGTGGACGCCTATATAGGAGTGAGTAATATGATTGAAATTCCAAATTCACGAAAAAAACTATATTTTTTTAATCAAAACCTTTGACGTATAACGAGTCAAAGGTTTTTGTTGCTTTTAGGAAAGAATTTTATTGGAGGTATACTTTTATGAGTCAAAGCACAAATTCAGATGCTTCAATAGTCGCTGGATGGATTAGTTTAATAAGCAATATCGTATTAACAATTTTAAAAATTGTAGTTGGTACGCTCTTCCATAGTCCTGTTCTTCTAGCAGATGGTTATCATAACGCGGGAGATGTGATTGCAAGCGGGGCCGCTTTAACATCAATGCGTATTTCTAAACTCCCTGCCGACGAGGATCATCCATACGGACATGGAAAGGCTGAAGTGATTAGTTCAGCTATTGTAGGAATCATTTTAATAATTGCAGCATTGTATATTGCATATGAATCGATTACAGCATTCTTTCATGAACCAGAAAAAGCCAGTTTAACTGCCTTTTTTACTGCAATCATCTCACTTGTTTGGAAGCTCATTTTATACGTCTATACGATTAAAATTGGCAAAAAAACAAATAGTAAAGGCTTAATTGCCACTGCATATGATCATCTTGCTGATGTGTATGCTTCAATAGCTGCAGTATTAGGTATTGGGCTTGCGCTCGTGGGAGAACTCACTACTATTCATATCCTTACATATGGGGATCCTATTGCTGGTATTATTGTGACAATATTGGTTTTTAAACTTGCATATGGGATGCTCTTAGAAGCGATCGACACTCTTATGGAGAAAAGTGTAAGTCGGGATACATTGGATAATTTCGCATCGTTAATTTTAACGATTCCAGAAGTAAAACGTATAGATCGTTTACGTGCGAGAGAACACGGCCATTATGTATTGGTAGATCTTCGTGTGAGTGTACCTGGAGGCTTAACAATCCAAGAAGGTCATGATATTATTCGTAAAATAAAGAAAACGATAATGGAAAAGCATCAGAATGTAGAAGAGGTTCTAATTCATCTAAATCCTTGGTACGAGGATGATAAATAAATGTGAAACAACAATACCTCCAAACTAATCACCTTTAGTTTGGAGGTTCTTTCATGTGCTATAACTTTTCATAACAGTTTTTTATCCGAAACTTGTCAGCAAAACCATCAAGCCATTTGTGATGCCATGAATACATATTGGTGTCCAAATCGATTGCGTTCGTTCATATGCTAAAGCGAATAGGATACCACTAAAAAAGTTTACAGGCATTACGTTATATGTTGGTATATGAACAATTGTAAAAATGAGTGAGCTCAACAATATAGCACTAGTAAATCCTACACGTGTTCGTAACCAACGATATAAAAAACCTCGATAAAAAATTTCTTCGTAAATTGGTGAAATTATAGCTGCGGAGATAAAGGCGATCAAAATCGTAAAAAACGTAACACTTTGCTGCATTGCCTCTGTTTTGCTGTTTTCTACGGAGATACCTAGAAAACTAGTAAGCACGACAATCAGCACAGCACCCATGAATAAAATAACAGAATAAATCATAATGACTTTCCAATCAATGTTTGATTTTAGCCCTACTTCACCCCATGAAAGTTTTTTAGGGCGTAGTGCAATAAAATAAACACCCAATAGAAGGGTAATTGCTATAGTTAACCCCGTTAATGTCCCCGCATATAGTTCATTATTAAATACTTGAAAATAGAAAGGCTTAACAACAAATTTAATAACACCGATTACAAACACAAATTCTAGTAATAGTAATAAAATAAATTCTTTCCATCCCCAATCGTCTTGCTCTTTCCAGTTTAATTGCATTCTTTCCATCCACAATCCCTCTTTCTCTATATGTTATGATTTAAGTGTATTAGATGACGTTACGTCACCTGCAACCTTTTTTAGGAGGAAATTAAATGAAAAGATGGACTACTGGCGAGGTATCGAAACAACGGAATATCTCCGTTCGTACACTTCGTTATTACGATCAGATTAATCTCCTTACACCAAGCTTTAAAGAGGATAATGGAAGGAGGTACTATTCAGAAGAGGATCTGTTTAAATTAGAGAAAATCATCATTTTAAAATCACTTTCATTGCCACTCGATAATATCCGAGATTTATTAGATAAGCTATCCTACAAACAAATTTTAATTTCGCATCATAATTATTTACAAGAACAACTATCCAAACTTCAAATGAGCATTTCAAATACGTCTTCCTTAATTAATATGATTGATTTGGAAGAATCATTATCTTGGGAACATGTCACAAAACTTGTTCAAAATTCACAGACCAACGCAAAAAAATGGATAGACTATTTTAAAGATGATGAAAAAGAATTTTTAATAGATGTAATTCCAAACCTTAGTAATAATGATACAACGACACAACAATATATTACGTTACTACAACGAATTGAATGGTGTATAAAACATAATATTAAGGCAGAATCAGAAGAAGGATTTCAAATTGGTTCCAAATTAATAGAACTATCAAATGATACTTTTCATGGAGATACGGAATTGATTGAAAAGTTTTGGGAGGTTAGAAAACGTCCTGTCGAGGAAACTGGGCTATACCCGATTTCAGAAGATGTACTTGACTTTGTGGAACGTTGTATTGCTAATATAGAAGCTTGAAATACAACAATAAAGCTATAGGAATCTCCTCCTATAGCTTTTCAAAAAATAATGCTGATTGCAATGTTGTAATTTTCTCTGTCACATTATGCTGCTATTCCATCAATAAAAGCTTCAATCTCTTGCTGTGTTTTACGATCTTTGCTAACAAATCGGCCAACTTCATTGCCTTTGTCGAAAGCTAAAAAGCTTGGAATACCAAAAACATCTAATTCAACACATAGGTCGATGAATTGATCGCGGTCAATCTTTACAAAGTTATATTGACTGTAGTTTTCTTCAATTGTAGGCATAATAGGGTCGATAAATCGACAATCTCCACACCACTCTGCTGAAAAAACAAATATTGTACGCTCACCTTTTTTTAATTCTTCAAATTGCTCAATTGATTGTAAATTTTCCATGTAAAAATCTCCTTTATAACTGCTGTTTTTCTAATAATAGCATATTTCCATCAAAGGGTATTTCTAAAACAATCCAAGCAAGCAGATGAACAAAGAAGTCTATATTTACTTTTTACAGCTCTTTTCCATTAACTGTGCCATTTGTTTCGAGTTTGGCGTTTCTTCATTTTTTAATTGGTCAATAATGTTTATATAATCAGCTTCATTACGGTTTTGACTTAATTTATATGCAGCTTGAATTTCGCCAATCTTTATTTTAAATCCGACAATACCTTTCATTTCCTTTTCTAATAATTCAGGGGAAAGGCTTTCCCATAAAATAGGATTCTCTCTATTACTCTCATATTTTACTAATAGCTTTGTTAAATCTTCGACTAATTCTTCTTTTTCTAAAATAGTTGCGTGTCCATAGATGTGGACAGACTGATAATTCCACGTGGGAACATTTTCCTGTTCATACCATGAAGAAGAAATATACGCATGTGGGCCCTGAAACATAACGAGCACATCTTCACTCGTTTCAAATGTTCTCCACTGTGGGTTACCATATGCCATATGCCCAGTGAGATAACAATCCTCGCCCTTTTTATTAAACATTAAAGGTAAGTGAGTCGCAATCGGCTTACCTTGTTTTGTTGTTACGAGTGTAGCAAAAGAGTTCATTTGAATAAATTGTTCAATTTCATTAACATCCGTGACTTTATAGTATTTAGGAATATACATATATACCCTCCTTAATATTTAGATTAGCGTTTTAGTCATAATAATATCCATTTGTTCTTCATCACCCATATAAAATGAGTGTGCGCCAGTTTGCACAAAGCCTAACTTATTATAAAAACGTATTGCCTTCTCATTTTTTTCCCAAACACCTAGCCAGATACTTTTTTTATTTTGTTCTTCTGCAATTTCTATCGCTTTGTCAATCAGATATTTACCAAGCCCTTTTCTTTGAAACTTGCTTCTTATATAAATTCTTTCAATTTCGAGAAACTCATCCCCCATTTTTTCTGATTGGGCATCATTTACATTAACTTTTAAATATCCTGCAATTTCTTCATCACACCATATGAAATAAAATTGGGAAGAACGATTGGCCAATTCCTGTTCTAGTTGTGTTGAAGTAAAAGCTCTATCCAAATAGGCTTTCATATTGTCAGCTGAATTTTGATTACTAAATGTATCATTGAACGTTTCAATACTTATTTCTCGGAGTATTTGTAAATCTTCCAAGTTGCACTTTGTAATTTTTTCTGTCATTTTTACTTCAGCCCCTTTATTTAAATTCAATAATCTCTCTTATTTCCCTTTTTCACATATTCCCAGTCGACTTCAACGTTTTCTCTCACCCTCTTCAGAAGATGAAAAATGGTTTGTGATTCACTTTCGGAAAACCCTGCTAATGCGACACTATTGGAATAATCATTTTCTCTTTTTATAATTGGAAAGATTGTTTTCCCTTTTTCTGTAGGAAAGAGTTTTTTTATTTTTTTGTTATGGTCATCCTCTTTCTTTTCAATAAAGCCATTCATCTCCAATTTTTTAATAGCCCGAGCTGCTGTAGTTCGATCTACTTTAATCATCTCTGCTAACTTTTCTTGTATAATACCTGGATTTTCACAAATACGTACAAGATATAAATATTGCCCTTTTGTAAGGTCATATTCTTTAAACTCTATATTACTGATAGAATCTAACGCCCTTGCAATCATGCCTATTTCACGAAGAATTTCCTCCATAAATTATCTCCTCCGTTTTTTATTGCAAATGCAACAAAAAGAATATATATTGAATTTAACCTAAATTTGTTGCAAATGCAACAAAAAATCAGTGGTAGAGAGGTCGAAAAAATTGAAATATAGTTTATATGTTGTTGGAATTTTACTATTAACCCTTGGTATTTCTTTTACGATTCAATCCGATTTAGGAACTTCTCCGTTTGATGCACTTTTGGTAGGATTGTCTGTCAATGTAGGTCTAACTGTAGGAAGTTGGGAAGTAATTATAGCAATCATAATGATTGGCTGTAATGCAATCATAATTAAACAAAGGCCAGAGTTTTTAGGATTAATTACAGCCTTTATTACAGGGATTGGGATTGATCTATGGCTATTTTTGTTACATAAATTGGTAGCACCAGAACTATTGTTTAGCAAAACCATTTGCTTTGGAATTGGATTGATCATTATCGGCTTAGGAACTGCAATCTATTTACAAACAAATATTGCACCGATTCCTGTTGATCGATTAACATTAATCATTCAACAATTAACGGGAAAAAGTATTTATTTTGCCCGAACATCCATTTACCTATTGTTTTTACTATTAGCAATGCTGTTTAACGGACCGATTGGTATTGGCACTCTATTAACCGTTAGCTTAGGTGGTCTAATATTGAATTTCTTTATGCCAATTACACAAAGATTAATAAACAACAATTTAACACCTGCTGCTACATTAAAAAAAGGATAGCGTTAACCTTCACGCTTGACGATAATGTATGCAGTGATGGCAAGCATGGGATTTCATCGCATGTTCTAAGTAATTAGGTTTATAAATCACCTATCTGTTAAAATAAACGATAAGCATATACCATTTTATGGAGGTGAAGGAATGGAAAAGATTCAGTTTTCCAAAACTGATTATAACGTAACATATCGTTCAGAAAAAATTGTATTTTTACCGAGGGAATATCAGCTCTTTAAATTTTTATATCAAAATCCTTCACGTGTTTTTTCTAGGGAAGAACTATTGAACGCTGTTTGGCCAATGGAAGATCCAGTCGATAGAACTGTAGATGACCATATTTATAGAGTTCGGAAGAAAATTCAACCCTTTTCATCCGTTGTAGAAATAGAAACGATTAGAGGACAAGGATACCTTTTGACAATGAAAGAGGTACACGACAGTCCATTGTTAAAAGACAACGAAGTATCTGCACAAATTAAAAATCTTTTTCATAAATATCATCGCTACGGACAGGGAGATGCATTAAAGCTTTTGGCAGAAAATCAGAATGTGTTCGGCTTCCAAATCGATTTGCCAGAACTTCTGTATCTTCATTTCATGAAAGGAGATTTCAGATGGTTTCTTGAAGCACAAGAAATCGACTTTTGGGAAAAATGCTTTTATTTATTACACATCTATTCATTCGTAGAGTCGGATAAAGAGAAATGCTTTGATTACTTAACTAAAGCTTTATGTGCAGAGGAAATACCAGCGTATCATCGTTTAGAAATGAGGTTGTTAAATCGTCTATCATTATTGATAATCACTAAACAACTAGATAAAGCTGCTACCCTACTACATCAATCTAAACATGAGATTTATGAAAAAAACTTGGAAGGTTTCATCCCCTTAATCTTGCTTTTCGAACTATGGCTTTCCTTACTTCAGAAGGACATTTTAGAGATAGAGGAGAGGATGGAAAAAGCAGAAAAAAAGCTTGCAAGTTATCCATATTTAAGAGAAAAAGCAAACTTTTCAATTATTAAAGGCATTTATTGGCTGCTTAAAAAAAATGCCTCGAAAGCTAACGATTTTTTTGATGAAGGGTTTCAGCAACTGCTAGAAGCTAAATTCATACCTGGAGTGTTAATGAATATCAATATGATATTGTTTTGTTTAGATGAGTTTGGTATGAGTGGCACACTGCAAACTTACTTTAAAGAATTAAAGGAAAAATATATTCAAGAATACAAATTAAATGAATTACATAGTAAAATCGAACATCAGTTACACCACCATTTAAAATAATTGCTCGACATTTATTTCCTCTGATATTCCTCTGATAATTGCTCGTTATGCTTGTAATTAGCACTAACGTGGAGGGATTATTTATGAATAAGGAACTATCAATATGGCGCAATGGTAATTTTATTAAATTTTTTTCTGCTAATACATTAGCCAATTTAAGCAACTGGTTTGATTTTGTGGGAGTACTTATTTTATTTAGGTATACATGGCACGCTGACCCGATGATGATTGCGCTAATTCCTATTATGTATGCCATTCCAAGTATTTTATTAGGACAATTTGCAGGTGTATTTGCAGACCGAAGAAACAAACGGAAAATACTTATTTATTCTGACTGGTTTCGTGCAGCGTTAACTTTGATGCTTGTCTTTACGCCAACACCTTGGCTAGCGTTGCCCATCTTATTTTTACGTAACACTGCTGGTGTGATAAGTCTTCCTGCACAGCAAGGATTAATGAGAAGTATTGTGGATGAAAAAAATATCATGCAAGCCATTACTATTAATGGCAGTCTGTTTCAGTTAGTAAAGGTCATTGGCCCACTTATAGGTGGGTCAGTAGCTGGAATTTTTTCTCCTAATGTATCTATTGCCATAAATGCGATAGCTTTCACTATTTCTGGCATACTGCTTACACGAATTAAAGTCCAAGAAATCGAATCTAATGTGAAAATAGCAGATACACAATCTGGGTTTCTTCGTGCTTGGCAAGATGGGTGGCAAATTGTTTTAAAAAGCAAAGTTCTTTTAGCGAGTATACTATTCGGGATATTTAGCACCTTAACAATCCAAATGATTGACGCACAAATTGTTACATTGTTTAGTGAGGTATTCCCCAGCAAGCCAGCGTTTACCGGCTGGGCAATTTCTGCTATCGGCATTGGTTCCCTTCTTGTAGTCATCCTTCTAACCAAGTTTAAAAAAATCTCTAAATATGGTTGGTTTTTTGGTGTGGGAAGTCTTCTAATTGGTGTAATGACTGGGGGGTTTGGATTCCTATTGCAATACAATTTCATAGTACTTGCTATTATTCTCTCGATTGTTGGTGGAGTCGGCAACGGGTTAATGTTTACAGCCATAAATTATCTCATTCAAACAGAACCCCCTAAGGAAGCGATAGGAAGAGTTACAGGAATAATCGATTCCTTAATGAGTATCCTTTTTATTGCAGGTCCTCTTGTTGGCGGGCTACTCATTACTCAATTAGGGATATTAACTGCGTTTAAAACAATCGGACTTGGACTAACCATTATTGGCATGACTGGTATATTGCTACAACGTCTCATCTGGAAGCAGCCCAAACTGGCAAACATACAAATGAATGTTAATGAGGGAAATGAATCTTGTTAAAGGTGGGTAGGATTAATAAACACCTTTTTCTCACTCCACGTAACTATTAAAATTTCAACATCCCTCCTTTCAAATTGAAAGAAGGGATGTTTTTGTATATGAAAAGTTTTAAAACAATGCAAAGTAATACTTTGATATAGCTCAATATTTACAATTAAATAAACTAATTATAAAAATAGGCACAATAAGGATGAATTTTTTTGTTCAAGCTTTTATAATAGAGTGAGTGAAGACAAAGAGGTGAACGATTTGTTAGATGGTTGGTTTTTATGGTTTATTTTATTTTGGGTAGTCGTCCTTATCTCGCTAATGGCTATTGGCGGATTTTTCATGTTCCGTAAATTTTTAAAAGCATTACCAAAACAGGATGGGAAATCGGATTTAGATTGGCAGGAATTTTATTTAGATAAAACGATTCATTTATGGGGACAACCTGAGAAGGAACTTCTTTATGAGCTTGTGAGCCCCGTTCCTGAGTTATTTAGACAAGTTGCTAAAGAAAAAATCGCAGGAAAAATTGGGGAACTCGCTTTAGAAGAGAAAGCTAAAGCTATTGATAATGACTTAATTATTCGTGGCTATATACAAGCTACACCTAAACGTGACCATAAGTTTTTACGCAAAAAATTAGATCAATTGCAAATTGATGTATCTCCGTATGAGCATCTGTTTGAATAAAAGAGAAAAAGTGTTAGATTGACTTCAATCAATCTAACACTTTTTTGCTATGGCGTTTGTTGACCTAAGGCCTATCGGCGATTTTCCTAGACCCTTAGTCTATAAAGATTATTTAAAAAAATGATCTAATGCTTGATAGTCTTGTTGGTAGCGCCCACCGTCTGCTACTTCTGCATGATACAAAGCCTTTAATGCGTAATTTTTTTGCAAATCCATATCAGCCATTAACTCTTTTAGTCGATCATGTAATTCACGGTTGTCTTTCACTAGCTGCTGCATCTGTGGTTTAAAATATTTCATGTAATAAACTCCTCATTTTTTAACATGCTTCCTAGTATACCACGAATATGCTTTAACATAAAAAAACTACAACAGCACAAGTGCTAGTGTAGTCTTTTCATTACATACTTTTAAGCGGAATTGTTTTTTTGACTTTTTTAAATTGAATAAGCATCGCAATTCGCCATGGAACTAACATAGCAAATGCTAATATCCAAAACATGCCTGCTAACTCGCCGACATCGATTGAGCTACTTAATATCATTTTCGCCACAATACGGAATATTAACAGTCCAACTAAAATAAATACAAACGCTTTTGAACGTTTTAAATAAATATCCTGACCTTTTACTTCAAATTTAGAAGTAGCAATTAAGATTGTCGAGAACACTACGCCTACAGCAGCTGCTTCTAAAATTTGCATTGGGGGTACACGAAATTGCGCAAATAAAAACATTAATGCACCTGAAGACATTGCGATCGGTGGAATAATAATTTTCTTCTCATTTGTAGGTTGTTTGGAAGCTCGCATTCGTACTACCATAACGAAGCTACCCATTATAATGGCCATTATAGTCGAACCTATAACATAATAGTGAGAAGGGATATTGCTTAACATAAAAAATCCTCCTCTGATGTTAAATTAGCAATTTTGACCAACTAATTGGTCTGCTATAGCCCTTAATCTTTCCGGTTCGAAAGGCTTCGTTATAAAATCTTTCGCACCACTTTCAAGCGCTTCTACAATTAATTTTTGTTGACCTAAAGCAGTAATCATAACAATTTTTGCTTTAGGAAATTCTGGGACGATTCTTTTTACAGCCGCAATACCTGTCATTACGGGCATCGTTACATCCATCGTTACAAGATCTGGTTGTAACTCTCGATACAGCTCTACAGCTTCTTTACCATTCACTGCATTGCCGACTACCTCGTAACCCCATTCATTAAACATATTACTGATTGTAACACGCATAAATAGCGTATCATCCACTACTAAAACTGTAGGCACGTATTCATCTCCCTCCACGTTAAAGTACGGTATGCCCTTAAGTTTAGCAGATTAGAAGCCAATAAATCCACCGAAAATAGGCTGTAATAGTCGTGTGATGTATGTTAAACCATCGAAGAATAACAATATCCCAACAGCAATCATTATATAACCGCCGACTTTTACAATTTTTTGACTATGGTTGCGAATCCAACTCATACGTGAAATAAAGAATGATAGCACGAAGAATGGTATTGCAAAGCCTAAATAGTAAGCAAACATATAGCTAAAACCTGAAGAAGGATTTGCTCCAGCTAATGTAATGATAGACATTAAAATAGGACCTGTACATGGTGTCCACCCCGCCGCAAATGCAATACCAATTAAAATCGAACCTAAGTAGCCAGATGGTCGATTTTTAAATTGGAATTTTCGATCTTTCATTAAAAAATCAATTTGAAGTAATCCTACAATCATTAACCCAAAGATCACAATTAAAATAGCGCCAACTTGACGTAACAACGTTTGATAATTGAGGAAAAACTCTCTTGCTAAAGATGCGCCAAGACCAATCATTATAAAAATAATTGAAAATCCTAGTAAAAAGAATAGCGTATGCATTATCGCACGCTTTTGCAACATGCCACGTTCAGATTTTAGCTCATCTAATGTCATTCCCGTTATGTATGATAAAAATGCTGGATACAGTGGGAGTGTACACGGTGAAATGAAGCTTAAAAAACCTGCGCCAAACGCTAAAAATACGTTAATATCAGTTTCCATATTTTTCATTCTCTCCTTACAGTTACTGCATCCATCGTACCAAAAAACAATGGAAATTGCGCCCTTTACGCTTGTGAACGTTTCATGACGAATAACTACAAAAAAAGCGAAATTTCGATATGTTTTCAAATGTACTTCTGAAGTATGCGCTCGCATCGTTTTTCTGTCAACGAAATTCACTATTACATTAGAGGTTAAAACAGTCTTCCATAGTATTTCGCATGTATTTCCTACTTCTCAGAACCCTCCCCTCACTACAAAAAAAGCATTGAGAAATCTATTCTCAATGCCAATGATTAAAACTATTTAATTATTTTATGGAATCATCCAAGCTAGAACATTACTTTGTAAGAAAGTAAGTATACAAATAAATAACAGCAACATCACACTATACTTTAACGCAAAACGTATCAATTCTGACTCTCTACCGACAAGACCAACCGCCGCCGCTGCTACTGCGATAGACTGTGGCGATATCATTTTCCCCGTCACACCTCCTGATGCATTAGCAGCAAGTGCAAGTACAGGTTCCATGCCAACAGATTCAGCAGTTATTTGCTGTAACTTGGCAAATAGTACATTTGAAGATGTATCAGAACCCGTTATAAATACACCTAGCCAGCCTAGTACTGGTGCGAAGAATGGGAACAATACGCCTGTTTTCGCTAACACTAAAGCTAATGTAGTCATCATTCCAGCAGTATTTGTGACATAAGCATATGCTACTACACTACAAATCGTAATCAGTGGATACTTAATTTCATTTAATGTTTCAACAAATGTTTTGCCCCATTCGTGCCAAGAAACTTTAAATATAAATTTCGTAACGATTGCAGCTAAAAATATTGCTGTGCCAGCTGCTCCTAACAGCTCTAGTTTATAAAAAGCAGCTAGTGGTTCCTCTGTAGTGCCATTTAATACTTGATTATGTAAAAGCGGTACTTCTGCTGTAAATGTTACAGCTTGTCCTACTGCATTGATGCCTTGTAAAATGACATTTGTACCGTTATAATTTCCCGTTAAAGCACTTTTGACTACTGGTATTCCCCAACAGGAAATAAAAGCTGTCAAGATGATAAAGGGTGACCAAGATTTTAAAATTGTGCCTCCGCTAAATGATTTTATTGCCTGTGGATCAGTTGTCGCTTTTAGTTCTGAAGCAAATCGATAAATCGTTTTAGGCTGCCAAAATTTCATAAAAACAGCTAGTGCAAAGAGCGAAACTAATGCAGATAAAACGTCCGGTAATTCAGGGCCTAAAAAATTCGAACTTAAAAACTGTGTAAGTGAAAATGAGATACCTGACACTAAAATGGCTGGCATTACTTCCCACGCTTTTTTTAAGCCAGTCATGATTAACACTAAAAAGAATGGAATAAATACTGCCAAAAACGGTAATTGCCTTCCTACCATTTTTGAAATTTCAAATGCGGCGATACCTGTTGGCCCTTCCATTGCAGTAATCGGCACACCGATGGCACCGAATGCAACTGGCGCAGTATTAGCAATTAAACAAAGTCCTGCAGCATACAACGGGTTAAAACCAAGTCCAACTAATAACGCAGCTGATATAGCAACTGGTGCACCAAAACCGGCCGCGCCTTCTAAAAAAGCGCCAAATGAGAATGCTACAAGTAATGCTTGAATACGTCGGTCTTCCGTAATAGATAAGACAGAATGACGAATGATATTAAAATTTCCTGTTTTCACCGTGATATTGTATAAGAAAACAGATGTTATAATAATCCAGCCGATTGGTAATAGACCATAAACAGCCCCCTGTGTAGCGGACATGATTGCAGTCCCTACCGGCACTTTAAAAGCAATAGTTGCCAAAATTAAAGAGACAAGCAATGTCGTTACACCAGCCATATAACCTTTCATTTTTTTAATCGCTAACGCCCAGAAAAAATAAAGAATAGGAATAACTGCGACAATTGCAGACCAAGCTAAACTACCCCCAACAGCTGTAAAATTTTGTGTAAATGTCAAGTTACATACCCCCAAATAAAAATTTCCCGCAAATTAATGACTGAAAACACACAACAAACCTCACTTTGATTCATTGCCGAGTTGCAAGCCAAATGCTTCCTGCTCACACCTACGCATCGTCAAAACCTTTGTAGAAACTACAAATGAAAGTTATCCCTTTAGCAACACCTACTAAATATTACAAAACCATATAATTTTTCTAAGCCCCCCCAAACAATAATAGATTAGGTCATCTGATGATTATATGATAAAATTATATTAACTATATTTTAAAAATTCAATATTTTTTTAAAATCCTTTTTAGCTTAATGAATCAGACATTAGCGCATAGTTTACATGAACGGACATTTTAAACGATTTACTTTTAACAGTGAGTAAAATTCGATTCATCATGTATAATAAAATTATTATGTAGAGCAATCGATTGACATGAATGAGGTGTAGCTCCGTGGAATTAAAGAAAATTAAACAAAAAAAAATATATGAAGAAGTATCAGAAATGCTCTATGAAAAAATTCGAGCTGGTGAACTAAAACCAGGAGATCGTCTTGATTCAGTAGAGCAACTTGCTGAACAATTACAGGTTAGTAGATCTGCCATTCGAGAGGCATTATCCGCCCTAAAAGCGATGGGCTTAATCGAGATCAAACAAGGTTCTGGGACTTTTGTAAAGAGTACTCCTCCCCAAAAGCTAGAGTTCCCATTTTCAACATTAACTTTAACAAATAAAAAAGATATTTCACACTTACTAAAAGTTCGAAAAATTATCGAAGTGGGTGCTGCCGCGAGTGCTGCCATCCATCGAACAGAAGAAGATTTACAAGCAATGCTTCGTATTTTAGATGATATGAAACTTGCACAAGGTGATGGTGAGCTAGGCGAAAAAGCAGACTTCCAATTTCACGCAGCAATTTCTGCTGCCTCTCAAAATCCCCTACTAGCAACAATATTAGACCAAATATCTGGATTAATGATTGACACGATGAAAGAAACACGCCGCATTTGGCTATATTCGAAAAAAACAACAAGTGAAAAATTATATGATGAGCATATGCAAATCTATCTTGCTATTAAGCAACAAAATGAAGAGCTAGCAAAGCATGCGATGTCTTCCCATTTGAGTAATGTCGAAGAAGTTTTAATGCAATACTTTGAAACGAATTATTAAATAAATGTAGCTATCTATACAATATGGGTAGCTACTATTTTTTTGAAAATTTGAAATTAACACTTTCAACTTTCCAAAAGGTTGTAGTATTATTAAAACAATCTATTTACATACCAAGTCATCTGATGACCAGTTGATTAATTATTGGAATAGGAAATTATCACATAAGGAGTGATGAGCATGAAAGTAACACTATTTGCAACTTGTTTAGTGGAAATGTTTCAAGGTGATGTAGGAAAGGCTGTCGTTGAAGTTTTAGAAAGACTCGGCTGTGACATCGACTTTCCAGAAAATCAAATTTGCTGTGGACAGCCTGCCTACAATAGTGGCTACGTCCAAGAATCTAAAAATGCTATGAAAAAAATGATTACAGCTTTTGAACATGCAGAATATGTTGTCTCCCCTTCTGGCTCTTGTGCCTATATGTTTAAAGAATATCCTGAAGTTTTTAAAGGCGATCCCATTTGGGAACCTAAAGCGCAGGCATTAGCAAATAAAACGTACGAGTTCACTGAATTTATTGTCGATGTTTTACAAATTGAAGATGTGGGTGCCCATTTAGAAGGTAAGGCTACATTTCACACTTCTTGCCATATGACGAGATTGCTTGGTGTGAAAGAAGCCCCTATCAAATTATTAGGGCATGTGAAAGGCTTACAATATGTTGAGCTCCCAGGAAAAGAGCGCTGTTGCGGTTTTGGTGGCACATTTTCAGTAAAGATGGGCAATATTTCTGGAGAAATGGTCAGTGAAAAAGTACAAAACGTAGAAGAAACGGAAGCAGATATTTTAATCGGTGCTGATGCTGGCTGTTTAATCAATATCGGTGGTCGAATTGAAAGACAAGGAAAACCAATTAAAGTGATGCATATTGCGGAAGTGCTAAACTGCCGATAATTGCACTTAAAGGAGGATAATCGTATGGCAATGAAAACAAGCGATGATCGGTTTAACCAGCGCGTAACAAAAGAGCTAGAAAATACATTTATGCGTGGCGCGGTATCAAGTGCGCAAGAACGCTTTCAAACACGTCGTTTAAAACAAGCAGATGAGCTTGGGCACTGGGAAGAATGGCGGTCCCATGGCGAGGAAATTCGTCAACATGTACTTGCCAATCTAGACTATTACTTATTTCAACTCAGTGAAAATGTAGCAAAGCGTGGTGGACATGTATATTTCGCTAAAACGGCTGAAGAAGCAACAACCTATATCCAACAAATTGCAATAGAAAAGCAAGCCAAAAAGATTGTAAAATCGAAATCAATGGTAACAGAAGAAATTAATTTAAACCCAGCCCTTGAACAACTCGGCTGTGAAGTAATTGAAACAGACCTTGGGGAATATATTTTGCAAGTTGGAGATCATGAACCGCCATCTCATATCGTCGTACCTGCATTGCATAAAAATAAAGAACAAATTCGTGACATCTTTAAAGAAAAACAAGGCTATGACAAAACAGCAAAACCAGAAGAACTCGCACTGTATGTTCGTGAAAAACTGCGCAACGAGTACTTAACAGCAGATATTGGTATTACTGGCTGTAACTTTGCCATCGCAGAAAGTGGCTCAATTACGCTCGTTACAAATGAAGGAAATGCTGACTTAGTAACGGCTTTACCTAAAACGCAAATTACAGTTATGGGAATGGAACGTATTGTACCTACATTTGAGGAAATGGAAGTGCTTGTAAGTTTATTAACAAGAAGTGCTGTTGGGCAAAAGCTGACAAGTTATATTACTACGTTAACAGGTGTAAAAGATGAGGGCGATACAGATGGACCTGAAGAATTCCATTTAGTCATTGTCGACAATGGCCGCTCTAATATTTTAGGTGGTGAATTCCAACCTATACTGCAATGCATTCGTTGTGCAGCATGTATCAACGCCTGTCCTGTATACCGCCACGTTGGGGGGCATACATATGGTTCGATATACTCTGGACCCGTCGGAGTCGTACTATCACCACTTTTGGGAGGTTATGATGATTTCAAAGAGTTACCATATGCATCTACTTTATGCGGTGCTTGTACAGATGCGTGCCCTGTCAAAATCCCATTGCATCAGCTAATACATCGACACCGTCAGGTTATTGTTGAAAATGAAGGAAAAGCTCCAGTGTCTGAAAAGCTCCTCATGAAGGCGTTCGGCTTAGGTGCTTCATCCCCTACTTTATACAAGATGGCGACGAAAATGGCATCCCCAGCGATGTCGCCTTTTACAAAGGATAATAAAATTTCAAACGGTCCTGGGCCATTAAAGGCATGGACCGAAGCTAGGGATTTCCCTGCACCGAATAAGGAGAACTTCCGTAGCTGGTTTAACAGCCGGACGAAAGGAGAGTCTGAATAATGGCAGGAAGTATTCTAAATCGAGAAACATTTTTATCTACTATCGCCAAGCAACTCGGACGAGCACCAAAAACAGAAATAGTGAAGCCAATTTGGCAATATCAACCTCAAGACCGTGTTTTAAAAGATGCTACTAAGGATGATTTAGTAGTCGTGTTAGAGGCGCAATGTAAAAATATTAATACAAATATGGTCATTACTAATACAGCGAATCTAGCTACAAATCTCCAAGCAGTCATAGATATCTACGGCGGTCACTCTGTCATCACATGGCAAGACGAACGCTTTGAAGGCTATGGATTAACACATTTAATGCAAACTCAATGGCCACAATCAAATATCCAGCTTTATGTATGGAATGAGACGCAGCCAGAGGAAAATATTCGACAAGCGGAAAAAGCAAACATCGGTATAACAATTAGTGAGATGACATTAGCTGAATCTGGTACCGCTGTGCTATTTAGTGATAAGCATAAAGGAAGATCAGTTAGCTTTTTACCCGAAAAGTCGATTATTTTAATTCCTAAAAGTACAATCGTGCCACGCATTACTCAAGCAGCTCGATGGATTAGCAAAAAAGTACAAAATGGAGAACATATTGCTTCATGTATTAATTTTATTACGGGGCCAAGTAATTCTGCAGATATCGAAATGATTCCTGTCGTCGGTGTCCATGGCCCAATTAAAGCAACTTATATCGTTATCGAGGATCAATAAACATCTGACAGGCATGCACGGGAAACTATGCATGCCTGTTGTTATGATGAAATTTATATTATGGCAAATAGAGCTGACGATTTCGTTAGTCAAAATATTGTAATTGACAGAAAATCCTTCATTAGCGCCAGTAAAGCCCGCTTCCGCTAGTTGCATACGCCCTACTTGTAATTAGTTCGCTACTCTTTCTGCCAACGTCGTATCATCGTAAAATTCTGGATGCGCTTGTTTTAAGACAGCCTTGCGTAGTAAGACAAGTGTCATTACGACAATAATTGCACTTGTGACAAGTAAAATACCAGTTGCTGGTAACTTATCGTACAAAATACCATAAATGAGCATACCGATTGGCATCATCGACATAGCCATCGTTTCCATTAGGCCAACTACTCGACCTCGATACTCCTCGGAAATAAGCTTTTGCATAAAAACACCTAGTGGCATATTTACACCCATCTCAAAAACAGCAAAGATAAAATATAATCCTATATAATAGCCAACAATCATGGAATATGAAAGATTTGTCACTAAAGGGATTACCGCAAATGCTAAGCTACTTGATAGCAACAATAAACTAATTTTAGAAAAACGAAGTGGTACTTTAATTTCTGCACGTGTTGCAAAATAGATGGAAGCTACTAGCATGCCAAGTGCACCTGAAGCTTCGATAAAGCCAAAATGAGTAGAATCGATCTTCAGTAATTCAATAATCACATACGTTCCACCAACTACGATTGCAGAGAAAAATAAATTTATCCATAGTGATAGCCACATTACTACTGTAATGACTTTATGTTGCTTAATATAGCTAAATCCACTCACAAGCCCTTTCCATATCTTTTCGGTTTTAGCGTTTTCCCCTATTGTACTGTACAATTTAAAATTCATCGTTGCCTCTAAGCAAAAGGCAATCATGTAGGCTATCATATGCACAATTAAAAAAACTTTCATTGAGAAAAATCCATACATCATCCCACCGATAACTGGCCCCCCAATCGCTGCTACGGACATTGACATTTGATTAAATGACATTGCACGTTGTAAACGTTCTGGATTGACAAGAATCGCGATAGATGAAGTAAATGTTATGCCTGAAAATGCAGAACAGAGCGTATACAATACTGTTGTCACATATATCGCATTGACGGACATACCAAATATTTCTGTATATAGTAGTAAACCTGCCATCGTCAAAATCGTCCCAGCTTGCGCTAATAATATTGTTCGTTTTTTTGAATAATTATCGGCTACATAACCAGCTAATGGTGCTACTAGTGCTCTTGGGAGTATGGAACAAATCATATTTGTTGCAAAGCTTGTGGCAGAACCTGTCATGGCTAAAATATACAAACTAATACCAAAGGACAACACATGTGAACCTAACATTGCAATCATTTTACTCGCTGTAAACGTCCACAAATGATAGGTCGCCTTTTTATATTTTGCTGCTTCATCCATCAAAAAACCCCTCCGTATTTCAATTAAATTTAAAAGTTTAATTTTATTAAACAAAATATACCACGTTATTTCCTTTTCATGCAACAAAAAGTTTAATATAATTAAATAAACCGTAAATTTCATTGTCACCCTGGCGCTGTTAGTCGTTTTGGAAAATGTATAGACTTTGTGAAGAATAGTTATTATTGTTAATAGTGGAGAAAGGAGGCGAGGAAGTGGACTCTTTAGGCATGCGAATTCGTAAATTACGAAAAGAAAAAAAATTAACATTAGAGGCTCTTGCTGCCGATCGTCTAACTAAAGGTATGCTAAGCCAAATAGAAAATGATAAAGCGAAGCCATCTATGGAAAGCTTAGACTATATTGCGGAACGACTTGGCGTGAAAGCAAGTGAATTACTTGAACAAGTAGCATCTTCTGATATCCGTCATCTTTTAGAGCAAGTAGAAGCTATGTTTGCCGAGGCCGAGCTTGGTGATGCAAAGCACCATCAGCACCTCGTAGATATCATTCACCCGTACATAGACGATTTACCTCTTAGCTATGAAGCTGGGCGATTATTATATATTTATGCAAATGCGCAGTATGTGGCTGGTCTCACAACATGGGAGCAACCGCTACAACAGGCACGGCAAATATTTAAAGAAATCAATTTGTGGAGCCATTGGTTTAAAACCTATATGCTGCAGCTCGGTATTCTATCAGAAAATCGTCGATATGATGAAGCTTATCATTGTATTTTACAAGTGAAGGCAGAAATCGACCTTGAAAACTATCAGCTAGATTCTCGTGATATGGGAAAATTGGCTTATTATATTAGCATTTTTCAGTTAGCCATTGGTGAGCATGAAGCGGGTAAAAAATTAATTAACGAAACCATTGAACACGCGCATCAAAACCAATTGTTTTATCATATTGATGACTTATATCGTATTGGTTCCTATTGCGCCATGATTGATGGTGACTTTGAGCAGGCAGATCAAATGATGATGAAGTTGGAGCAGTATCGTATTTTCGTTGAACAAGCTGATGTCGATGCTTTTATATACGTCTTAAAAGCACATTATTATAACAATTATAAAGAGGAATATGAGCAAGCGTTAGTTGAAATTGAACAATTACATGCACTTACAAATTCAACAAAAATAGATAAAAACTTCTATTACGCTGAAAAAGGAAAATCATTGTATTTACTTGGTCGCTATTCAGAAGCACTTGCCGCATTTAATCATTTAACAGAGATCCCCATTTTAATTGTGCACCCATATGATTTACTGAGTATGAATGAATGTTTCTCCTATAAAGCGCTTTGCTACGCTCAGTTTGGAGAGTTAACAACGGCTTACGAAATTGCCAAAACTGCATATATGGATTCGAAAGGTTTAGTCGACCTACCTTATAAACAAAAAATTGAAGAAACGTATTTTAAGATTAAAGCACAAATCGATTCTAGACAATAGATTAAAGAACCTGTAAAAGTGCGGAATGCTGCTACGTGTGGATGCTTTCGTCTACACGTTAAAAGGACTTGTAGATTACTCTACAAGTCCTTTTTGTTACGCAGATTTATGATGTGCTTTTCTTATTTCTATAATTTTCGAACCAGAAAATAACAATAAAGCTAGCCATATAATACTGAATGCCAGCAGTTCTACTTGACTGAATGGTTCTTTATAAAGTACCACGCCTAAAATTAAAACAATTGTTGGCGCTACATATTGTATAAAACCTAATAAGTAAAGCGGAATATTTTGAGCACCTTTAGCAAATAAAACTAGAGGCACTGCTGTCACAATACCGCTAACAATCATTAATACATCTGTATGGATATTCACGTGTAAGAAAGATGCTTGGCTTGTTGAAAATAAATAAATGTAATAGCCTAACGCAAATGGAAGAATAAACATAGTTTCGATGGCTAGACCCCTTGTCGCATCAAGTGTAATTTTCTTTTTCAGTACCCCATAAATAGCGAACGTTAAGGCAATTAGAATAGCCACCCAAGGTACTGTACCATAATTTACTGTTAATATAATAACCGCAATAAACGCGATGGCTGTAGCAACCCATTGTGCACGACTTAACGACTCTTTAAAGAAAACAACCCCAAAAATAACCGACAATAGTGGATTAATATAATAGCCGAGGCTTGTCTCTATTAAATGCTCGTGGGTTACAGCCCAAATATATAAATACCAATTCATTGAAATGACAAAAGATGCGCCAGCTAACTGCCAAAAAATCTTCTGATGTGTCCATAAATATTTTAAATCTGCTAGTAAATCTTTGCGCATACCGAGAATAATGACTGCTAGCACGGTAAAGACGAAGGACCATATTACACGGCCTAATAAAATTTCCATACTTGGCACATGCTCAAGTAATTTCCAGTAAAGTGGGAATGCTCCCCAAATGGCATAGGCAAAAAACGCTGCCAATACACCTTTTTTCTCATTTGACATTGTCTTTAATTCTCCTACTCTTTTTAAATCGATTACGACTCTCTTGTAATTTCACAAGATTGCCGTTTATTCATAATGTGAAAGAATAGACTAATTATAGGACTTTGACTGGCTACTGTAAATGCACAATTTTACTATTAACATATTGTTTATTGCTTAAACACCTGACATTACGCTTTATTTTCGCTTTCAAGCTCAGAAATATATTTTCGCACCATACTATAACTAATTTCAGGATTAATTTGACGCTTAATACGAATATGAATTTCTTTTATACCTACCCCCTGCTCCCGCATATCTCGAATCATTGATTTTAAAGGACCTGAAAGAGATTCCCTAGACAGGGCGGTATATTTACTAAGCTCAATTAGCAAGTCGGTATTTTGTCGGCGGAGCTCCTTCAATTCGTCGACGACACAATTATATTCTGTTAGCTTTTTTTGTAATACCGCATTTTGTTGTGTCAATTTTTGCATGTCTTCTTTTAGCTTCGCATTTTGTTTTTTTAAATTTTTTCGCTCTTGCTCCAATACAATTTGCTTTTCATCTAAATCAATATGGACGGCATTATACAATTCTTCAATATGCATTAGCTCTTTATAGCGGCTTTGCGTTAACATCATAAGTGTTTCTGTCGATTTGACAGCAAGTGTGCCATCTTGCATTTTTTCACATGTTAATGCTGATAAATCCATTTTGTTCGTCATATTTTTCTCACTCCATTACTAAATTGTTCGTGTAATGGGATTGCTTTGTTTAACATCCTTCAGCTTCCTTTTATATGATAATCATTCTCATTTATCTTATCATAATGAGAAAAGCACATTTTGTCAAAAATAAAAAAGCTCCCTGTATAAAAGCAAGGAGCCTTTTTTAAATTTGCTCTTATTACTGCAAAATAGAAAGAATCCATTTTTCTTAAAATGGATTCTTTCTTTAGGTATACTATTGTGCTACATAACCACCGTCAATGACAACAGCTTGTCCTGTAACGCTTTTAGCTCGATCACTTGCTAAGTATAGCGCATAGTCTGCAATTTCGCTTACATCTAATAATTTTTTCTGAGGCACTTGAGCTAAAATAATATCTTCAAGCGCTCTATCTTCTGGAATATTACGTGTTTTTGCTAAATCAGCTATTTGACCTCGTACAAGCGGTGTATCTACATAACCAGGACATAAAGCATTTACTGTGATACCATGTTTTGCACCTTCTATAGCTGCAACTTTAGTTAAACCGATAACACCATGTTTTGCACTGTTGTAAGCAGCCTTGCCAGCAAATCCAATTAAACCATTAATCGAAGCGATGTTGATAATACGTCCAAAACCTTGTTCTTTCATAATAGGAAATACATTTTTAATTAAAATAAATGGTGCAACTAACATAATTTTTTGCATTAATTCAAATTTTGCAGTTGGAAACTCTTCTATTGGAGAAACGTGTTGTAAACCAGCATTATTAATAACGATGTCAACAGAACCGAATTTTTCCTTAGCTGTTTGAACTAAGTTTTGAAGTTCTTCTTCGCTCGTAACGTCCGCTTTCACACCAATCGCTTGAAAACCTTCTTGAATTAGAGATTCTGCAGATTCTACTACCATTTCTTCATTGATATCAGAAAGAACTACTTTTGCTCCGAATTGTGCAAAACGTTTGCCGATTTCAAATCCAATTCCGCGACCTGCACCTGTAATAATAACTACTTTATTTTTAACATTAATGAATTCAGACATAATATATTCCTCCTAAATTTTTTTAAGCTAACATCGTTATTAAACTAAACCTATTGCAGCTAAGAGAATTCCAACTATCAAAGCAATTGTAGGAATGAAAAACGCTACAACAAATACATCTTTATAAGTTTCTTTATGAGATAATCCTGTAACAGCCAGTAAAGTTAATAATGCCCCATTATTAGGAAATATCGATGCACCTGAGGCAATAGCAGCAATTCTGTGTAAAGCGCCAGGACTAATCCCTGTCGTTTGGGCAACGTTATTAAACGTATCTCCTAAAGTTGAAAGAGCAATACCCATACCACCAGAAGCAGATCCCGTAATGATGGCCATAATTTGAACAGCTAAACCTTCAGCAATTAATGGATTATCAGAAATACCTAACAGCCATGAAGTGATGTTATCGAATGCAGGCACAATGGCAATAACTGAGCCAAATCCTACCGCCGCACTTGTATTTAAAATAGCCATGACAGAGCCTTTACCACCGTCATTAATAGATGGAATAAATTTTTTATAATCCTTTAAGTTAAGAATCATGATACATAAGACCCCAACTAGTAAAGCAATGACAGCATCTAACTTAACAATATTTAATAGCACAACGACAACGACAAGTGGAATCAAGGAAATAATCCAATGAGGGACTTTCTGATCTCCATCAGTTGTCATGTGCGTACTATTTTCTGGTTCTGTATACCCTTCGCCTTGAGCGGCAAACTTTTTCGCTCTATATGCTAACCAAAGATATCCCCCAACAGCCATTATAATTGTGGCAGCAATGCCAATGATTGATCCTGATGTAGGAGAAGTTTTAAAGTAATCCATTGGAATCAAGTTTTGGATTTGTGGAGTCCCTGGTATAGATGTCATTGTAAATGTAAATGCTCCAAGTGCAAACGTTGGTACAAGTAATTTTCTTGATACATTTGCTTCACGAAATAGTTGAAGCGCAATTGGATAAATAGCAAATACAACTACAAAAAGACTAACACCACCATAAGTTAGTAACGCAGCAGCAATTAATACACCAAGTATAGCTCTCTTTTTACCAATTAATTGAGTAACCTTTTGAGCTACAGATTTTGCAGCGCCTGTATCCTCCATCAATTTTCCGAAGACGGCTCCTAATAAGAAAATAGGGAACCAACTTTTTACGAAATTAACTAACCCTTGCATATACGTACCTGTATATGTGTCAAGTACATTTAAACCGTTAAGAACTGCAACAACACCCGCTACAAGGGGCGCAACCCATATGATAGACCATCCAAGATACGCTAAAGCCATTAATAGGACTAGTCCAATAATAATACTTAACAAATAGTTTCACCTCTTTCCTTAAAGCTAATATTGTTTATCAACTATTTGATAAGATATAATTACCAAAAAGTATTAAATTTATTTGACCAATGTATACCTTGACCAAATAGAAACTTTTGTAACTATCCTGTAGTTACATCTCGTAAACAATATAATCCTAAGAAAGGACAACTAAATGTATATTTAGATTGCCATTTTATTTAAGTTGTTAATTCTCGTGAAATATATATTTCACAAAAATATTTTTTTACTGGAACGTATTGTATTATCTAAGATGCAAAACAAGTATGTTACAAAAATTTGAACATTAATGTTATATCCGAATAAAGTATAACGCTGACGAATTTATTAGTAAAACGAATAATACGAATAACATTAATGAATAAAAAGAATAAATAGGTGTAAATATGGAACTACGTGAATTAAAATTATTTTTAGAAGTGACGAATTATAATAGCTTTACGAAGGCTGCTGAACATTCATACTTATCTCAATCTTCCTTGAGTAAAGCTATAAAAAAATTAGAAGAAGAACTACAATTGGAGTTATTTGATCGATCAACAAGACATATGCAATTGACTGAAGCAGGTAAAATTGTTTATAACCAGAGTCAAAAAGTATTCGAAGTGATTGAGGAGTTGAACGTTCAATTAGATCAATTTCGTGAAATAGCTACTGGCGAAATTAAACTAGGTATTCCTCCGCTAATTGGGACATTGTTTTTTTCTGAAATTGCTCGAAATTTTGAAGAACGATATCCAGAAGTATCTTTAATATTAATTGAACGTGGGGCTAAGGTGATTAATCAACTTGTCGAAGAAGGTACAATTGATTTAGGCATTGTAGTCTTACCCGAGGATGAATCTAAATTTAATATTACTCCGTTTATACAGGATAGCTTTGTGCTATTTGTAAATGAGGAGCATAGGCTTGCCCATAAAAAAAGTATTAAATTAAAAGAATTAAAAGATGAAAAATTTATCGTTTTTACAGAAGATTTTGCTTTGCATGATTTTATGATTGAAGCTTGTCAAGCAGCTGGGTTTACGCCAAACATTGCACTCAAAAGTTCACAATGGGATGTTATGATTGAAGTAGTAGCATCCAAATTAGGCGTTACAATTTTACCGAATTCAATTTATAATAAACAAACAAATAAGAATGTCAAAATTATACCAATTGAAAAACCTGCCTTACTCTGGCGTTTGGGAGTCATTACAAAAAGAAATTCACATAAACCTTTGGTATTAAGAGAATTACTCAATTTATTGCCAACTTTGGAATTTACAGCACTCCAATCGAATGAAGATAGATAATTCTCCTTTTGTGTAATAAAAGCTCAACTAACTAGTAAGTTAGTTGAGCTTTATTTTTTTCATTATAGATATATACCATTGTAAATATTTTACCTATATTTATAGGTTCTTAATTTGCTCTTTCACATGATTCTTGCTTAATCCTCCGTGGTAACAAATTACATTTTCAATATCTAGCTCTAAATATTTCCTTAAAGATTGTTGTGCAACCTTTATATCCAACGTCGTTGGAATATGAATTCCTCCCAGTGTGCCGTTTGCACTGTACATCGAATCTCCAGCAATAAGCGTTTTACTTTGTTTCAAATATAAGCTTATATGGCCAGGCGTATGCCCTGGTGTATGGATAATCCGAATCCCCCCACAATATGGTAATTCCTGCCCGTCAATCAATGTATCATCCACTTTTCCTTTAGGTGGATTCTCTATGTGCCCATCTTTCAAAAGAGGTAACTCCCCCTGAATGTATGGCTTATCTAGTGCGTGCGCATAAACTTTAATATTGCTTCCACAAGCCTGCAATAGTTCAGGAAGGCTACCTATATGATCAATATCCTGATGTGTTAAAATTACAACTTTTAATTTATCGAATGACACCCCTGCCCTCTCCATTGCTATGCGTAAATCTTCAATTTGACCTGGGAATCCAGTGTCTATTAAAATCGCGATTTCCTGATTCCACAATAGTGTTGGATAAATTATATTCCCATTAAAATCAAGCTTCAACATTTCTACTCCATTAGAAACTTCCATATGTGTTTGTTCTCCTTTTACACTATAGTTTTCACGTAAAATAGGTTTTCTTATAAAAAATAGAGTCAATTTCTAACATCCTTAAGCACAGTCCCTTTCTGCGAAAATAATGCGCGCAATGTTTCAAAATTAACTAACACTGTTCCTACAATAATCGTCACAGTACCTATGACTGTTAGCCATGAAATATATTCATGATAAAAAAGTACACCTAGTACAACGGCAATGAATGGTGAGATATACAGCCAAGTAGAAGGAAAAATAGGATTTGTCCTGGAGACAAGCCAATAATACATGCTATGGCCCATCATTGACCCAACAATAATTAAATAAAGAAGCGAGCCCATGGCAGCTGGACTAAAAAGATATTCAAGATGAATGTTCTCGGTAAATAACGATAAAAGTATTAATAAAATCCCACCATGCATCATTTGCGCTGCATTTAAAGCAATCGGTGATGTCGTATTATATTTTCGAACGACATTTTTAGTATAAATCGTTCCAGATGCGTAAAAAACTTCACCACATATAATGGCGAAACAACCGACTATCCAGAAAGGACTTATCTCAATTGAAAAACTAGGTAAAATCAAAAACGTAACACCGATGACGCCGACGATACAACCAATGAATGAGTTCCGACTGCCTTTTTGCTTTAAAATGAATGACTGAATAATGATAATCATCATCGGCCCTGTAGCAGATAAGACCGCCGCAATTCCTGACGTTACAAATTGTTCTGCCCAGTATAATGTTGCAAATGTCCCAAAAGTTAAACATATTCCTGTCAAAAACATCTCTTTTCGAAAGAATAACCGAATTGTCGCTTTTTCTCTCCATACCATAAAACTAAATAGCAACAAACCAGCAATGAAAAAACGAATTCCTGCTGATAAAAATGGAGGAACGCCTGCATCGACACCAATTTTTATTGCTAAAAACGTCGTTCCAAAAATTAAACACAAAAAAAAATAATTAATCATTACCATAGCAAAATCCCCCTCTTTTTTATCATAAAAGAAAGGAGATAGAACAGATTGAAAAAGATAGACCAGAATAGATTTGGTCGTGATACAATCGTTTTGAGTAGGAGGAATCGAAGTGAGCAAAGCCATTCAAAATGAAGACTATCTTTTTAAAAAAATATATGATTATGTACTACACCGAATTGAACGGAATGAATGGAAAGAACATGAAAAAATACCCTCTGTTCGGCAATTAGCAACAGAAATGAATATTCATCGGTTAACCGTCTTAAAGGCTTATCGATTACTGAAACAGCATAATAAAGTGTATGTAAAAGATAAAGTCGGCTATTTTGTTCAATCTGATTTGACTGAAAATTACGAACACTACTATCAAGACAATCCAATCATTTCTGCATACGTACAGAAAAATCATTTATCTGAAATTCATCAATCGTCAGTTTCTTATCATTTTTCTCAGGCGCTAATCGATCCAAATCTTTTACCAAATCACTTTTTCTCGGACTATGTGAAGAAAGTGTTTGATCTTTACCCAAAAGTACTTGCCACTTACTCAACTGTGCAAGGAGATTTAGAGCTACGTGAGACACTAGCACAATATTTTATCAACCAATATAAAACGCATCTCACTGCAGATGAGCTTTTAATTACTTCTGGCTCACAGCAAGCAATTCACTTAGTCGCTCAAACTTTTATTAGACCTAGAGATGTCGTTTTATTTGAACGGCCAAGCTATAGTGCGGCGATTGATATTTTTAGAGCACAAGGCGCTCACATTGTAACGGTTGATATCTATCCTGATGGGTACGATTTAAATCAGGTTGAATCCTATATGAAACAATACAAGCCACGCTTATTTTATGTTAACCCAACATTTCATAATCCGACTGGTTATACGGTTCCTGCTCGGCAACGAAAAAAATTAGTAGAGTTAGCTGAACAATATCGATGTTTATTAATTGAGGATGATGCGTATCACGACATTTATTTTGATGATGCTCCTCCTCCACCCATTTACACATACGATACAGCGGGAACAGTCATTTATATACGAAGCTTTTGCAAATATATTTCACCTGGTTTGAGAATTGCGACTGTTATTTGTCGATCATCATTACTGAACTTACTTTTAACAGAAAAATCATTAGCGGATAATGGCTCACCACTTCTCAATCAAAAAATTTTTCTCCATTACTTTTCATCAAGTAGATTGCAGCAACACTTAGTGAAAATTCGGATAGCCCTACAAATACGAAAAGAAATCATGGAGGAAGAGCTAGCAGAAACAGGTTGGCAATGGATCAGTCCAAAAGGTGGTCTGAATTTATGGGTGCAGCTCCCTAATCAACTTTCAACTGAAATATTATTAACGAAAAGTATTGAACAATCGATATCCTTTGTGCCAGGTCAAGTATGCGATCCACTAAAACAACAATCTTCTTGGATACGTTTAAGTTATTCTTATGCAAATGAAAAACAAATTAGGGAAGGAGTACAAAGATTGGTTGCTGTGGCACAAACGCTTAAGTGAAAGACATAGCAAAAATCAACCATGTTTGTTTATAAAGAAAAAAGCTCAAATAACTAGTAAGTTATTTGAGCTTTTTCTATTATCATTCTACATCCTGTCTTAACAATTGAATTTCCTCAACCGTTAAGCTTGTTAACGCCATAATCTCCTCATTGGTATTTCCTTTTGCTATCATCTTTCTCGCAATGGCTTTTATGCCTTCTTGAATTCCTTTTTGGATGCCTTTTTCAATCCCAGCTTGTTCTGCATGGTATTTTGCATCTTCTAGTGTCGCCACCTCATCAATCATAAGTTTGATTCGTGATTCATATGCAATAATGGATTCTGGATCTTGACTTAGTTCTTCCCACGCTTCAAACGCTTCACGTAAGTTTCTGTCTTTCATCGCTAATTCCTCCAATACTTTATAAATATCTTCATATACTTTCTGCCTGCGACCATCTACCATACTAAGCAATAGCAACCATTTTACTATCATATCTTCAAGTGGGTTTAGTTCTTCCATTAACCAAGCCTTAAAAAATTTATTCATTTCAATAAAATGAATTTCTAAAACATCATCTGATTTTTGTATACGCTCTAAAGTTTTATCTTCATACAAATGATACGAACTATGATAATGAGTAAAATTTTTGAACAATGTAAAATCACAAATATTAATTGTAATGGTTGGATTTAGTGTATGGTACCCTTTTCCTTTTTGTAACTGTAAATTGTAAAGCCTAGACCAATAATATAAAGTTCGTTTGAACATATCATTTTTATTTGCTAATTGTATTTCTATATTAATAATATCTTCGTTTTGTGTTTTTAAGACAATATCTAAGTGGGATAGTTTATCCTCTTTATACGCCCCACCTACTTCGTGGTTGATAAACGTTACATCTTTTATATTATTTCTACCTGTACGATTTAATATAGCATTCAGAAAATCAATTGTTAATCGTTTATTGCGGTCACTACCAAAAAGCTGCTTAAAAGCAAAATCAATCTTTAAATCCATTAGGTTTTTAAGTGGAATCTGACTAATAACTGGATTTTTCATTACTCATCAACCTCTGTTCTCAGTTTTATATCATGCTTCTAGTACTCTTTTTGTTGAGTCAATTTGGTGTGCTATAATTGTGAGATTTGCCAATTTCTTTTTATATGATAATAATTCTCATTTATTTTATCGTAATGAGAAAATCCATTTTTGTCAAAATAAAAAACAACCGTGTACAAGCTGCACGAAAACTTTCAAATGTAGTGAAAGTAAAAAAACCCCTATAATTGGATTAAAACTACAAAAAAAATCATCTCGCCTTTTAGTTTTCTAATCAGTGAGATGATTTTTACTCTAATTTTCCTATCTAACATTAAACTTAATTCGCACTATCAACTTTTTGATATTAGACACTCCACGCTGAGTTAATTCATATTGCCCTACTGCACTGTTGGATTTTCTAGTAAAATAGCAATGCCTTGTCCGCCACCAATGCATAAGCTTGCTACGCCGTATTTAACACCTCGTTTTTGCATTTCTAATGCAAGCGAGTAAGTAATACGTGCTCCACTCGCACCGACTGGATGCCCAAGTGCAATTGCACCGCCATTGACATTCACTTTTTCTTGATCAATACCCAGTTCCTTTAAAACTGCTAATGACTGTGCAGCGAATGCTTCATTTAGTTCGAACAATCCGATATCCTCTAATGTTAAATTTACTTTTTTCATTAATTTACGAATCGCTGGTGCTGGGCCAATTCCCATCATTGTTGGATCTACCCCTGCAGTTGCAGAATTAATGATTTTTGCTAATGGTTTTAACTGATGCTCTTGTAAGTAAGCTTCTGATACAAGGACAATTGCTGCGGCACCATCATTAATACCACTTGCATTCCCTGCTGATACCGAGCCGTCTTTTTTGAATGCTGGTTTCAGTTTTGCTAAAGCTTCCATCGAAATTTCTTCACGTATATGTTCATCCTCAGTTATCTCAATCATACCTTTACGTGTCTTTACTAATACTGATGCAATTTCCTCTGCAAAACGACCTGAACGACGAGCTTCCGCTGCACGTTTATGTGAGTTGAAGGAGAATGCATCCTGTTCTTCACGTGATATTTCATATTTCTCCGCTAAGTTTTCAGCCGTCATCCCCATACCACATCCTGCAACCTCATCATATAAAGTCGCCCATAACATATCCTCTACGATTGGTGCTTTATTGGGCGATCCAAAACGTGTACCTCGTAAAACTTGGGGTGCTTGGCTCATATTTTCTGTACCCCCTGCAATTGCAGCTTGAATATTCCCAAGTTCAATTTCCTGCGATGCAGTCACAATTGCTTGTAATCCCGAACCGCATAAACGGTTAACCGTAAGTGCAGTACTGTCCTCCGTTAAACCACTTTTTAATCCGATGTGTCGAGCTAAATATGCCGCTGAACTTGTTGTTTGAATGATATTGCCAAAGACGATTTCTTCTATTTGATTTGCCTTTAGCCCTGAACGATGTAATGCTTCTTTCACAACGACAACACCTAGATCAATATCAGTTGTATGAGCAAAGACACCGCCAAAAGAACCAAATGCTGTTCTACTACCATTTACAATATATACTGACATCATTACTCCCCCTTTTTTACATTCCACCTGAAACATTAAGCGCTTCGCCAGTTATAGCCGTTGCATCCTTTGAAGAAATGAAATATACACTATCTGCAATTTCTTCAGCTGTAATAAAACGTTGCATTGCTTGTTTCGGATACACAATCTCGTTTAATGCCTCGACTTCAGTCATACCTCTACTTTCTTCAAGATCTTTTAATTGTTTCACCAGTAAAGGTGTTTTCACTGGTCCTGGTAAAATGGCATTTACTGTAATCCCATACGCAGCACCTTCAAGTGATGCTACTCGTGTTAAACCAATAACACCGTGCTTCGCAGCGACATATGCCACTTTTTCTGGTGTTGCCAGCTCGCCATGTACAGAAGAAATATTAACTATACGGCCATGTTTTTGCTTTTTCATATACGGAAATACATATTTCGTCATTAAAAACGGGCCTTTTAGCATGACATTTTGAAGTAAATCCCACTTTTCTTCTGGAAAATCTTCAATTCTAGCACGGTATTGTAGGCCTGCATTATTCACCAATACATGAAGTTCATGATTTTCACAAATACTATTTATTACATGTTGGATTGAACTGGCATTTGAAACATCTAGTTCAACCGCTTCAACCTTTCCAGGATATAAGTCTGCCACTGCTTGTGCAGCTTCTATCTTTAAATCTGCAGCAAATACATAATCGCCTTCTGTTACAAACTTCTCCACCATTGCTGAGCCTAGACCTCCACCTGCACCAGTCACTAAAATGTTACGCATGTTCCATCCCCCTTTGAATAGTAGTAAATGTTTTTAGCTGTTGAATTAACGAACGATCACGCTCGATTACATATTCATCTAGACCTTTTCCAGGATAATCAAAGAAACCTTTAGAAGACTTTACACCAAGGTAGCCTTGTTCAGTTTTATCATTAATTACACTATACGAACGAACTTTTGATTCAATTGCTGGCTGTAATTGATCTAATACTATTCCCCAGACGTCCAATCCACCAAAATCAATAATCTTCAATAATCCACTAGAGGCAAATCGGAAACCTGGGCCTGCGAAGATTGCTTTTTCTAAATCCTGTTCAGAAACTACACCGTCTTCTAACAATGCTAATGCTTCACGTGCTAATGCTACTTGAATACGATTGGCTACTAGCCCTGGTACCTCAACTTGAACTTTAATTGTCACTTTGCCCACTTGTTGCATTAATGCGTCAACTTCATCATATGTCTCTTGTTTTGTATCAGGACCTTTTAGTAGCTCCACAAGTGGTACAATATGTGCAGGGTTAAAGAAATGTGTTAGCATCACTTTATCTTTCCGCTTCTCTACATAACGAACGATTTCTGAAAGTTTTAGGCTGGAAGTATTTGAGGTTAATATTGTATGTTCAGCACAAACCTCATCAAGTCTTTTGAAAATTTCCTGCTTGAGCTCTAGATTTTCTGTGGCAGATTCTATGACCAAATCACAATTAGCAAGCTCTTCGATTTTTGTAGTAAAGGTTAAACGATCCGTAATGGTATGATCCGAATCTGCGAACACTGTCCCCTCCTCCCTGAAAATCGTCAAATAGGTTTTCAGTTTTTCACTAGCTAATTGTAGAGATTCTTCGTTAATATCTTGTAAAATAACAGGCATTCCATTTGTGATAAATTGAAAAGCAATACCAAACCCCATTGTTCCTGATCCTATAATTCCTATTTTTTGAATCATCTTTCTTCCCCCTTAAGAATTAATATAATAAAATTGCTGCTATTAGCATTGGAATACTTGCAATTAATGGTGCAATAACCGAAACGACAAAGATATGTTTATAAGCATCTTTATGGGTTAACTTTGAAGCTACTAAAATTGTAATAACAGCTCCATTATGTGGTAGCGAGTCTAGACCGCCCGAGGCAATTGCGGCTACTCTATGCATAGCATCAGGATTTAACCCCATTTTCAAGTAAGTTGATGAAAGGGCTTCCATTGCAATTCCTAGTCCACCACTTGAAGACCCCGTGATGCCAGCAAGCGCCGTTGTTGCTAGGAAAAGTGAAATAAGCGGACTACCTGGAATTTGTGCCATCGCTTCATTAAAAATACTAAAACCTGTCGTAATCGCTATTACTGAACCATAGCCAACATCCGCACTCGTATTAATAATAGGCAGCACTGCTGATACAGCACCTTCGTTAAGCGAATTTTTCTTCACTTCAATATATTTCCAAAATAAGACGGTTGTTAATAATACAACACCCATTAGTGTGTAAATGATTTCAACCTTGAAGATATTCAGAGCGACTAACAAGGCAATTGGCGGAACTAAACTAAGAATTGCATTTGGTAATGTACGCCCCTCATAAATATCTTTAATACCTTCCTTGCCATTATGATCAGGGTTTGTCATCCCCGCATAAGTTTCCTTGCGCTGTTCTGAACGTTTTAATGCAAATTTCATATACCATAGGTTTATCGCAATAACGAAAACTGCTGCGATAATCCCTAATAATGGAGCTGCCGTAACCGTTGTACCAAGATAGTTAGTCGGAATAATATTTTGAACAGATGGTGTTCCTGGTAACATCGTCATTGTAAAGGTTCCGATACCTGTAAAAAATGCTGCCATAAAAAGATGCCACGGAATATCTAACTCTTTAAATAACGGCTTCGCAATTGGTAATACTGCAAAAATAACTACGAATAAACTTATGCCGCCATACGTTAAGAACGCACAGATAACCATAATTGCTACTAACACTTTATATTTACTATCTTTTCCGATAATTCGAAGTAGTAGATTAGCGATTTGACGAGCTGCACCACTATCATCCATTAGCTTACCGAACATCGCCGCAAATAAGAAAATTAGAAAATAATTTCGAACGTAATTGATAAAGCCAGTCATATACGTTTCTTGGAACGTTTCTAAAATCGGAAACCCATTCGTCACCATAACGAATAAACTTACAACTGGAGCAATAATGATAATACTAAATCCTCTTAGTGCTAATACGATTAATAGAATTAATGAAATTGTAATCGTAATCAAACTCCACATAGGCTTCCTCCTTCAATTAGATACTAATTTTCCGTTTTAATGGTAATCCAATGCGTGATTCTAATTCTTCAAATGTTAAATCTCCATAAATATCCTTTAGAATAATCTCACCATCTTGGAATAAAAAGTTCGCATATTCCGTTATAAGTTGATTAACACGCCGTTCGCCGCTCGAATCCAACGTCAATGTTTCTACTAATTTAGAAGAACCATCTTTGGTAAAAAGGGTACTTGCTACAATTACTTTCTTCGCACCAGCAACTAGATCCATTGCGCCCCCTACACCTAAAATTGGTTGATTGGGTACAGACCAGTTTGCAATCTCACCATAACGATCAATCTCTAGTGCTCCTAGAACAGCTACATCTACATGTTTTCCACGAATCATCGCAAATGAGAAAGCGCTATCAAAAAATGCTGCTTCTGGCGTAATAGTGACAGGAGCTTTCCCTGCATCTATTAATTCTATATCTTGCTCGTTTTCTCTCGGTGGTGGACCCATGCCGATTAACCCATTTTCAGTTTGGAAATATATTTTTTTATCTTCAATATATTTAGAGACTAGCGTTGGAATTCCCACCCCTAGGTTGACTACATCGCCATCTTTTAGCTCACCTGCTATATGCTTTGCAATAATTTCCCGACTATTTAGCTTCAACATAGGCTCCCCCTTGTTTGATGTACTTACTTTCAATGATGTAGTCTACAAAAATATGTGGTGTAATAATTTCTTCAGGGCTTAACTCCCCTATTTCAACGATTTCATCGACTTCCACAATGACTATTTCTGCAGCAGTTGCCATTATTGGGTTAAAGTTTCTTGCAGTTGTGTGATAAACCAAATTGCCAGCTTTATCGGATTTTGCTGCTTTAATAAGGGCAATATCTCCTTTTATGGCCTTCTCAAATAAATAACGAACACCATCAATCTCTCGAACTTCCTTTCCTTCTGCTAGCCTTGTTCCAACACCAGTTGGTGTGTAAAAACCACCAATGCCAGCACCTCCGCTTCGAATTGCCTCAGCTAAAGTCCCCTGTGGCAATAAATCGATTTTCAAATTCCCCATTGACCAAGCCTTAATAGCTTCTTTGTTAATCGTGAAAAATGAACCTATCGCTTTATCAATTTTTCCTGCTTCGAACACTTTATAAAGACCTTTGCCTTCATCCCCAAGATTATTGCTGACAACTTCATAATTTCCTGCCTCAAACTTCGCAACAGCATCTAATAATGTTAACGGTGTACCTGAAATGCCAAAACCGCCGACTAATAGACGCATAGAATCCTTAAACAAAAATTCTAGCTCTTCAGCTTTTCTCAGTTTTTCCACTTTTACTATCACTCCTTATTAGACTAGACTATAGTCTGATGATATAATGGGAATAAATAATAGTCAAACATTTTAGAAAATTCTTTCTTTAAGGAGCGAGAAACAATGGATTTAGAGAATAAAACAACAAAAGGTATTCAAACACAACTTCACATTATGAGCGTAGCCCTCGAATTATTTAAAAAGCTTGGCTACGATAATGTATCGGTGGATCGAATAGTCAAAGAAAGTAAAACATCAAAGGGATCCTTTTATCAACATTTCCCATCTAAATCAAGTATTTTTATGATGCGTTTTATGGAAATGGACAAAAGTTATGTACATATTTATGAGGAAATAAAGCAACAATATACTTTAGCAATAGAACGATTGGAAGCCTTCTGTCTAGCCGTATTCCGTTGTATTGAGGAAGAAATGGGAAAGGATTTAATGCGCGTTATTTACTCGGCTGCAATCATAAGCAATGAGCATACTTTTTTCACAAATGAAAATCGTAAATTGTATGTGATATTGCACCAAATAATTGAAGAAGGAAAAAAAGATAACTCCATTCGACACATTGAATCGACAGAAAAATTTTTTCAGATGATTGTACAAAGTTTGATGGGAGCCATATATTATTGGGGCTTGCAGTTAGATCATGCAAAATTAGAGGACTTAGGAAAACCTTTAATAAAACATCTCATAACAAGTCTACGAAACTAGCTAATAATTTTAAAAACAGAGACTGTGAAAAAATAAATCTTATTTTAGAAATCCGCTAGCTTTTTGAATTGTTATGCCAATATTGACATGTGTTTGCTCATATTTTCTGTATTGCTGTTGGACCATAATAAAAAACTCCTCAAAATGAAGCTGCTTTGGGGAGTTAGTTTTATATTGCCTATTTTACAATAAAATTATTTTGCCATCTGTTGAGTAATTTCAAATCTTTTCTTAGTCTTGTGTCTTTTGTACATATAAGAAAATAGTTTAATATATTGGCCGACAAGTATAGCGTTTAAAACAGTACCTTCTCGAATAAACATAATTTTACCTGCTAAAATCAGTCCGAAGATTAATGCTAAAGCAAGTAACGTCAAGTCAAAACACGTTTTAACATTCCCCCATTTAAACCCTGTCCTTAGCTGAACAGCATTAACGAAATTATCAATCGGCATTAGCACAACCTCCGATTGAAGCATAAGGAATACACCAAAAGCTAAAAATGCATCTCCAATAACAAGTGTTAAAAATTTAGTCCAATACTCTGGAAGATCTAGGTAAGTAAATGTTAGAGAGAGATTGAAATCTAAACAAACTGCAAATATCGCCGATGCGACTAGTCCCATAATATGATATAGCTTAAACCCTTTTCTGTAGACTAAAAATGCTAGCACTAACATGATGCACTCTAAAATAAAATTTGCCCTTCCCTGTGTTAACCAATCAAAATGGACTACAAAAACTCGTTGAAAGGCACTTTGAGGTGAAATTCCAATCCCCGCTGTTATGGCTAAACTAACACCAATTGATAAAATATAAATACCAATGATATAAACAATCCATCGTTTTATTAAACTGTTTCTATCCGATTTTAAAACGCTTTCATTTTGCATAAAAATCCTCCCTTTCCCCTTATGAATTTCAATAGCACTGGTTAATCATTTTATATTTCGGGTAGAACATATAGCAGAAAGTGCCTCTGTAAAAAGTTATTTTTCACCGCATTGGAATTTTTTCGGATGTTTCGCTATCAATCTTAGTTGCGGGATTTATTTGCTCTGGCTAATTAGCTGTAAGTCTTATTTCATAAGGCGGAATCGGTGTAGAGAAATAAATAGACTTAAAAGTTTATTTACGACAGGTTCACCTTCGTTGTGATTACCCATTTCTTCTAAAGCCACATCAATGGCATCCGCACTTTTAGTTAATTCATCCACAGTCATGTTCGCCATGGCGCCATAAATTTCTAGTGGCATCACACTCTTGATTGCCTTATCAACGGTTACAATACAGCCTCCTGAATATTTATCTACTTCTTTTGCACAGAAGCACATCTCGTCACTTTCCTGTCCTACGACAACGAAATATGGTGATGGAGCTGACCAGAACGTTGCAACTGCACCTTGTTCGACATAGACTCCTTTAAATAGGCCATTCACGACATGACGTTTTCCATCTGCATAACGTTGAATAACAGACAGACGGCTGAATTTTTCACCTTGATATTCTGGAACAATCTTGCCATTTACCATTGGCACCCAAATTTCTTGATGAAACTTTTCATGGCCGCGACCATATACATCGAATAAATAAACTTTTGCTTTAGTCCCATCTTCGGAAACTTCAAAAGGGACAATATCTAACTCAGACGGTGTTAAATCATTTAAACCTGGTACGCCCTTTGTACACATGGAAGAGTAATCTATCTCTACCTTCTTTAATATTTTTTTGTCTTTCGCTATCAATTCGCCATCCTTAAATACATAAAGAGGATTTATTTTTGATAGGCTGTCCGTCAAGACAATGTCTGCAAATCGTCCAGGTGTTAAAGAACCAATTTGATTTTCCATATTGTAAGATTTAGCTGTATTTAATGTTGCCATCTTGATAGCTTTAATCGGGCTAATCCCCATCTCCGTACATAGGGAAATAATCCAATCCATATGCCCCATCTTAAGCAACCTTTCAATTGAGATATTATCGGTACATAACATAAAATTATCTGTTGGAAATTTGCGGTCTACAATGGCACGAAGCAATGTTTTAATTACTTCACTGCTTCCTACACCAAACTTAATTTGGGTTGGAAAACCGTAACGAATGCTTTTCTCAATATCGTCTGCATTCCAAACGTCATGATTATTGGATGTACCGATGGCAGGCAAATAGTTTAAGATCATATCTGGAAGAGCAGTCAAGCCCCAATGCCCATTCATGAATCCCCCTTTTTCTCTTACCCAGGAAGCCTTTTGGAAGTCATCTTCATCTCCCTTACTATAGGTAAAATGTTCGAATTCACCTAACCCAATTACAGGCTCCATTTCTAATACTTCCTTTGTTACCGATGCAGCTACTTTTTTCCCTGGGGCAAATGCAAATAATCTGTAGGGCAGTTTTTCATAATCTCTAAACAAACCTTGTGCCGCTTTTACACCATCTTCACCTGCTGCACTTAACAGGTCTAGTGTCTCAGCAAATATTGTCGTTGTTCCATTAGGGACCATTGCCTCGCCAAGTGCTACTGGATGTGCTAGCTGAGATTCAAAATGTAAATGAGCATCTATTAATCCTGGAATTGCGTATAAGCCTTGTCCATCAAATACATCTTTTACTTTAGCGATTGTTTCATCTGGATTTAGAGCTACAATACGCTTATCATAGATTAGTAAAGACCCTTGATAGACCGTTTCCCCATGTACATCCAAAATGTTTACATTTTTAATAAGGAGATCTGCTTCCTTTCTACCGTTTAAAATTTCGTAAATATCCCGCACTTTTTCAAGATGATTTGTTTCTTTTTGTTTCATAGTGTTCTCCCTTTCGTTATCTATTTTCTATTTTTATAAGAAGAGCTTAGCTCTTAACCTATCGGCAAAAACTTTAAGTTAAACGTTTAACTAAATGGACCGCCTGGTTAAACGATTAACTAACTAGCTGTAGTTCTTTATAGTGGTTAAACGATTAACTACATGGCTGTATATACTTCAAATTAAATTGGTTAAACGTTTAACTAATTCGCTATATAACACTGTTGATTAAAATAGTTAAACGTTTAACCAATAGATACTGACTATTTATTTTTTAAAATCAACAAGATTTCCGTTCAACGATAAACGGTTCCAATACAGTTACAGATTCAAACTTTTCTTTTTGAATTTCACTTAAAATAATCTCAGCACTTCTTATGCCTAATTCCTGATTTTGCAAGTCTACACAAGTTAGCTCAGGTGTAGAGATTTGCGATAATAAAGAATTACCCAAACTTAATACAGCAATTTCCTCACCTATCCGAACGTCAGCTTGAACTAACGCTTTAGTCAAATAAACCGCACTCAACTCGTTAAGCACAAAGGCACTATTAATATTATTTTGAAGAAGGATTGGCACACAATCTTTCGATAAGTCCATATTATCGTCGATTTCTATAATCATAGGCTTTTGCTTAACCTTGCTAGCTTGACTAATCCCAGCCAAAAATAAATCTAGTACATCGTTAGGTAGCTTTTTGTGAACTAAAGCCATTTGATTTTTACCTTTTGAATATAAATACTCCGCCCCTATTTTACCGGCCTTGCTTAAATCGGGGTACACAATCGGAAAACCAGCATATGGGATACATCTATTTGCATAGACAACGGGAATACCACATTCGTTTAAAAAACTAGGAATATTATCTTTAAATGATAGATCAGAAAATAAGCCAATAATGATAATTCCTGCCACCATATTTTCACGCATTAGTTGTAGTATTTCATTTTCACTTATATTTAGGTTGTCTACTTCATAAATAAAGAGATTATAATGATGTTTTCCTAAAGTTTGACTGATTCCAGAAGTGATTTCTGAATAATAAAGGCTATTAATCTTTGGCAGGATTAACGCAACATTTGTAGTTTCCTTACGTTTTAATGCTTTCGCAACTATATTTGGTACATATCCCAGCTCTTTAATAGCGACTTGAATTCTTTCCTCTGTTTCTTTTTTCACAACAATATTTTGATTTAAATATCTAGAAACGGTACAAGCGCTTACATTAGCATGTTCTGCAATATCTTTCAAAGTTGTCATATCCATTCTCCTTGCCTTTAGTTAATCGTTTTAGTAAAACGTTTAACCTTTAATAAACATAAAATATCACGTTAAAAGTTTAATAGCAAGAAAATTCTGTTTATTTTGTAATTTAAATTTCTAAACACCGCATATATTTACATTCGTTGAAGAATAGTATTCTTTTCACAATAAAAAGACAGGAAGCAAACTCGATACTAAACGAGTTTGCTTCCTGTCTTTTGTTCATGTTACATTTTTTTCAATTTTTCATATTCAAGCTGTAATTTTTCAATACGTTTTCGGCCTTCCTCGCGGTTTCTTGCTGTTTCTGCTTGAATTTGCTTGGTTTCTTGGATGCCAGCCATAATTGTTTGCCATGTAGTTTCAATTGTTTCGATTTTAATGCTTGGGCTACCAGCAGCGCGTGCAATATTAACACTGTTTTTGCTAATGTTTTCTGCATTGCGCACAAGCATTTCATTTGTGCGGCGATCCAGTTCAATCATAGAATCAGAAATAAGCTTTTGACGCTTTAATGTTACAGCGTGAATTAGTCCTTGTTTAAAAATTGGAATAGTCGTTACAAATGCAGAGTTTATTTTACCGATTAAATGGTTATTACCTTGTTGCATTAGGCGAATTTGTGGAGCTGATTGGAATGAAACTTGCTGTGCCATTTCTAAATCATAACGTCGTTGCTCAAGTAATTCTACTGCACGTTGCATCGTTTCGAATTCCATTGCAGCTAGTTGGTCACCTGTTTGGGCTTTTTGCTCTAACATTGGTAACGCTGCACGGACTTCATCTGCCTTTACTTCAATTGCCACAATAAATTTACTTAATGTTTGGAAATAGTCTAAGTTTTGGTCGTATAAGTTTTCGAGGTCGATCGTATTACGTTTCATTTCAACTTCATACTTTTGAATTTCACGGTAAATTACATCAACTTCTTTATTCATACTGTCATATTTTGATAAAAATCGTTCTAACTGTTCTTTTCCTTTGTTAAACAGCTTTGTAAGGAAGCCCGCTTTTTTCTCTTCTGCAAAATCTTGTGGATCGAATTTATCCATCACTTTATTTAAATTATTTAATAATACACTGGATTCTTCAAGCTTACTAGCTTTCATTGTCGCCAGCATTTTATCTGAAAAAGTAGAAATGCCATTCGCTGTTTCTTTTCCTAGCTCTAACATAGCAATTTGATCTTTTACATCAATTTTTTGAGCAAGCGCATGAACTTCTGGGTCCTTCTTTAAAATAAGTTGGTTTTGTGCAATTTGTGATAGCTCTTGCTCAGAAACCAATGTCGGTGTTTGCACTGGTTCAGCTTGCGTTAATGGGTTAGGTTGTAAAAGTGGATTTTCAGTTGCGAATGGATCTTTTGATTTAAATAGGTCATTGTTCATTTCAGACATAAGTAATACCCCCTGCGATTAATCTCTTCTATTACATACGAATAGTAGATGAAAAAGTTTCACCTCTTTCGCGGTAGTTAAAGTTTCAGTCTAATGGAAAGACTGTTTAGCTTCATTTGCTATACAGTCCATCATTCCTTCTTCCCAAGTATAGCTTGTTTGAACTAAAAATTCGACTGCTGTTTCTTTCTAGTGACAGGCACTCAAACAATTTTCAAACAATTTATTAAAAAAGCAGCTACATGTATAGCTGCTTTCCATCATTCATTATGTTGTTACTTTTAATACCGTTTTGAACTTTTGAATTACGCCGCCTGTACTATATGTTAAGACGCTACGTTTATAGAATGATAAGCTAAATAAATATGCTACTATAATTGTCACAATTAAAATGCCAAGTGATAGTAATGGCTCAATTACCCCTATATCTGTCGCACCAATACGCATTGGCATCACCATGCCTGATGTGAACGGAATATAAGAGAAAACTTTAATAATAATCGTATCGGGATTACCAATGCCCGACAGCATTACATAAAAGCCAATTAGGGTAATCATCATTGCAGGCATTAGCACTTGACCTGCTTCTTCTACTTTAGACACTAAAGAGCCGAATAATGCACCGACAATTAAGTATAATACAATTGTTAGCAGTAAAAATAAAATTGCATACAGCACATAGCCGAGCGATAATTCCTTCACAATACTTGCCGCCATTTCCCAAATAACGCCGTCTTTTGCGAACTTTGCGTAGATTAGGAAGACTACTGCAATTATCGCCATTTGTGTCATGGCCAGCAGCAGAACACCTGCGATTTTGGCTTTAAAATGCGTAGCAGGTTTCACACTTACTAATAGCATTTCCATAGCGCGTGAGCCTTTTTCAGAAGCAATTTCAGTTGTAATCATTGATAAGAATGTGGAAATAAAGAAGTAAATTAATATACCGACAGCATAGGATACCCATAGCCCAGATTGTTTTTCTTCCTCACTTTTCCCACCAGTCGTTTCTTCATTTAAATTTTTATTTGAAATAATCGTTTTGGCAGCCATGATTTGCGCTGCTTGTTCTGAAGATAAAGATAGTTTTTGTACAGCGTAATGCTGCCCAGCATATTGCAATAACGAAGAAATCGTTGATTGATCATTTAATTTCAAAGGCTTAAATGTTGCAATTTCTGCATGCAACTGACCGTTCTGATCACTCACTTCCACAATAGCAGCAAGTTCCCCATCTTTTACTTTTTGCTCTAACTTCTCTATATTTGTCTCATCTTGAATAAACGCCATATCACTATTAGACACAAAGATTCCACTTAAATCTGCTGTCGTATCATTAACAATCGCGATTTGCTGTGCTTCATCGTTCCCTGTAAAGAGTTCTTTAATATCTGACCAAAAAATAGCAACAGACATTGCTAGTACATATAAAAGCGTCATTAAAATAAACGATTTTGATTTCAATTTTGATTTATATAATTGCTTCATTAACAAACTAAATTTCGACAACGCTGCCACCTACCTTATCTTTAAAAATTTCATCCAGTGTTAAATAGTCTAAACTAAATTTTTCAATGTACTTACCTGCAGATAAATATTGGAAAATACTTTCAGCATAATGCTCATCCTCTAGCATTAACACCGTTTGCTCTTTTTCTACACGTACGTCTTTAACCCCTTCTAGCTTAAGTAATTCGGTTGTAGAGTAATGCGTTCGTACAGACAGCTTCGTTTTACCGTACTGTTTCTTTAAATCTAATAAACTGCCAGAAAAAAGTGAAACGCCCCGCTTTAAAAGACATAGATGATCGCAAAGTTCTTCGACATTATCCATTTGATGACTTGAAAATAAAATCGTTGTTCCTTGTTCTTTTAGTAGTAAAATGGCATCTTTTAGTAAGTCTTTATTCACTGGGTCGAGACCGCTAAAAGGCTCATCTAAAATTAAAAACTGTGGTTTATGAATAAAGCTTGCAATTAACTGTACTTTTTGTTGATTTCCTTTGGACAACGTTTCCGCTTTATCTTTACGTTTTTCTTCTAAATCAAAACGGCTAATCCAAAAATCAATATCCTTCTGAAGCTCTGCTTTTTTCATCCCTCGTAGCTCTCCAAAAAAGTAAAGTTGCTCCTCAACTTTCATTGTAGGGAAAATGCCTCGTTCCTCTGGCAAATAGCCAAGAACATCACGGTTGATTGAATTAACGGGCTTGCCATTCCAAGATATTGTGCCTGCTGTTGTTTCCTGTAAATCTAAAATCATACGGAATGTCGTTGTCTTCCCCGCCCCGTTTTGACCAATAAGTCCAAAAATCTCACCTTTTTCAATTGTAAAATTTAAATTATCAACCGCTGTGAAATCTTTGTATTTTTTTGTGACATGCTGTAATTGTAATGTCATCCTTTATCCTCCTTACCCTTCAAATATATGTAAATCAAGTTCTAGATGCTTTTTTCGTTTTTGAATTTTTCTAATTGGTACATACATTAAAAGCCCTAAAAAGACATTCAAAAAACCAAGATTAATAGACATAAACGCTACTGGTGACGCTGTTAGCCCCGTAAATATATTGAAAAAACCTATTAAAATACTAAGAATAGCCACTGGAATAAACAGCCTACTAATTGATTTCAAATATTTTATTTTAGAAGGTGCATCTGAGTATAATTCAAATGCTCCATCAGCTGCTTCTTTACGATAATATGCCCAAACACCAAATTTAGAAACGCATTCAATATTCAACGATTCTAAAAATTCACAATAATCTTTCTTTTCACCAACTACTAATTCATTTCGATAAATATACTTTCCAGGCTCGCCTTGTTCGAAAACAAAGAAGCTAATTATATTTCTTCGTAAATGCCAGCCTTGCGCGGCCATTTCATTTACCCATTTCTCTTCTTTCTCATAGTCCAAAAAGAAGCGAAATTTAATTTTTTTCATATCAACACCTCTTATAAAAAATGCGTTTTAGGCTTTTCCATTTGTTATACGGATACCATTGTCAAAAAGTTCCCTTAATCGTAAAATTTCATATTCTATTACTTTTTTTCCACTTTCAGTGATTATATATTCCTTCTTACGCCCATCGCCATCTAATGCTTCAATCCACTGCCGTTCCAGCAATGTTTTTATAGCGCCATATATCGTGCCTGCACCTAGGCGAACACGTCCTTTACTCATTTCTTCAACTAATTGCATAATGCCATAGCCATGTCGTGCTTCGAATAATGCTAATAAAATATAATAAACCCCCTCTGTTAAAGGCGGATATTCCTGTGCTTGTGTCATAAAAATACCTCCCTCTATATCGCCAAACAATATATCGACTGACGATATAAATAAAATATATCAGCGCCCGATATAGTTGTCAATGACAAAACTAACGATTCATTGATTTTAAGCTATTGCTATTAGAAATTACTCATGGTAGCATGTAAGTAACCACTTGCATTGGAGGTTGTTTTTTATTGACAACAAAAGAAACAGCAGAACGAATCATCGAAGCAGCGATTCAGTTAATTAGTGAAAAGGGCTACACCGCAGCGACAACGAAGGCAATTGCCGACTTAGCACAAGTCAATGAAGTAACGATTTTCCGCCACTTTGGCAATAAACAAGGGATTCTAAAAACCATTGTGGATAGATTTTCCTATAATCCTATTTTGCAAAAAATGATGCATGAAGAGGTGACATGGGATTTAGAAAAAGATTTAAACCATTTTTCAATGAAATATTTTGAATATATGATGTCCATAAAGGACCTTGTGATGATTGGCTTTAAGGAATCAATGCAATTTCCAGAAATCAGTAATGAAATAGCAACAGTTCCCCTTATCTTCAAAAATGAGTTAATTCAATATTTCGAGGAGATGCACCTTAAAGGGAAAATCCGTGAGGTCAACTTTGAAGCCGCTGCACTATCTCTTATTGCTCTGAATTTTGGTCACTTTATTTCACGCGCTCGATTAGGTACTACCGTATCTACCCTACCAACTGAAGAACTCATTAACACAAGTGTTGCAATTTTTTCTAGGGGATTAATTTCCTAGAAAAAATTTTTCTTCAAAATGCAAGTAAGTACTTACTTATAGGAGGTTTATTATGAAAGCATTACAGGCGTTATTTAACATCCGTGAAACTTATATTGGCATTTTTGCTACTATTGCTTTTCAATTAATATTTTTTACCATTTGGATGACCGCATACGACGGGATAAATGATAGAGCAGAAAATTTAACGATTGGCATTATTAGTGACGATTCATCCGTTGGTCAAGAAGTGATGAACGGATTAAAGAAATCATTGCCATTTGCAACGAAAGATTTCACTTCAATTGAACAAGCAGAAAAGGATTTGAATCAACGTCATATAAATATGATCATTCACATTCCAGCTGATTTTTCAGCTCAAATACAGGCAGGAGCAGAAGCTAACATTATTTATTCTATAAATCAAGCGAACGCAAGTCTTGCTAAAACAATGATGGAGAGCGTAGCAAATCAAGCTACAGAGGAAGTCAATCATAGTCTGTATCCTCTACAACAAGGAGAGATAATAAAGACATTTTCACAGCAGTTTTCTCAGCTACCTTTGGAACAAAATACAGCATCTAAAATTCAAGAAACTGTTGCCACTACCATTATGAGTGTAAAAGACCAAACAGTTAAATCTACTATCATTAAAACAAATGAGGTCAAAGGCTTTGCAGCAAATTTTGTGCCGTTAATGGTTATTATTTCATCATTTGTCGGAGCAATGGTAATGATTATGCAACATCAGCAGGCAGCAGAAATCGTACAACATACCGTTTCAAAATGGTCTTTATTTTTCGCTAGACAGCTTGTAAATATTGCTGTTGCTTTTATTCTTCCATTACTAACGATTGGATTGATGCATCTATTTTCTATTTCGAGTGCGGAAAACTTTTTCACTATTTATTTTTTCCAAGCCTTCATGTTTTGGGCTTTTCTATGTTTAGCACAAGTCTTTGTTATCGTCTTCGGTAATCTTGGCATGGTATTTAATATTTGCGCACTTTCGCTACAGCTTGTTACTTCTGGCGTACTCGTACCAAATGCTATGCTTTCAGACTTTTACCATCGCCTCGCTTCCCTATTGCCAGCAACTTACGGCGCAGACGGCTACTATACAATCATTTTTGGCGGTAGCTCAGAAAGTCTAAGAAATAATAGCAGTTCGTTAGCTATTATCATTGCTGTCACACTAGTCATTGCAAGTATTGCCGTTGCCCTGAAAAAATCTAAAATAGAACAAAATCCAAGCGTGCCTAACCTTCAGCAATAGAACAAAAAAGCTTGGACAAAAAGAAAAAGTGTTTGATTGGCTATTATCAATCGAACACTTTTTTGCTAATATTCAATTAAATACTGGAAATTGTCACCGTTTAATCAGCGTTTTCCTAGATTTATCGATAATTGTCTTAACTTTCATCAAAACGTAAAATTGCCGCAAGCTGCTGATTTAATTCACTCGCACTTTCTCTAAAATCATGACGGTACCATTCAATAATCATGCCAATAATTGCATTTGCTTGATAGGCACTATAGAAATCCGTTTTTATTTTTCCAATTTTATTTTGTGCTAAGTCTCTTTTTAATAACGATTGGATTTCATCAAATAACATATAATAATAGGTTAACGGTACATTTTTTGAAAAGACGATTCGATAAAATAGTTTAAACCGTTCTATATGATGAAAAATACGAATTGTATTTGGATCTAGCTTATTTTTAATAATAGTCGTCGATGCTACACGATATGGTTCCTCATAGGAATTATATAAATCCTCAACAATTTCCTGAAAGTATTCCTCGAACAGTTTCTCTTTTTGTTCGTAGTGCAAATAAAATGTACCCCTATTTACATTGGCCACACGACATATTTCAGCAATCGAGATATTTTCTAGCGGTTTATGACTTAACAAAGTAAGCAAGGCATTATGTAACGCTTGTTTTGTTTTAACTACCCGCAAATCATTAATGGTCAAAATTTTTACCCCCTTATTGTACAAATATTTTAAATGTGTTGATTACTGAACAGTTCTACGAATTCTGCATATTGAAATCGCTTACATGAGTATTATAATATTTTAATGAACACATGTTCAATACATAACCAGCGGTAATAGATGCCCATGTATCATTACTTCTGGTTAAGCATTCGGACAAAGTAACTTTGTCCTCAGGAAAATTCGATCTAATAGGAGGTCTTTTGACATGAGATTAGAAGGTAAAGTAGCAATCGTTACGGGAGCAGCTTCAGGAATGGGAAAAGCAATTGCAGAAGGTTATGCAAAAGAAGGTGCTAAAGTTGTTGTTTCTGATTTAAATTTAGACGGAGCAAAGGCTGTTGCGGATAGTATTCAAGCAAACGGCGGCACAGCTATTGCTATACAAACAAATGTCGCTTCAACTGAAGACATGCAACACTTATTTGATGAAACAAAAAATGCATATGGAAAATTAGATATTTTAGTTAACAATGCGGGCATTATGGATGGTATGGAACCTGTTGGTGAGATTTCGGACGAGCGTTGGGATAAAGTATTTGCGGTAAACACAACTGCTGTTATGCGTTCAATGCGCATGGCAACAAAGATTTTCCTAGAGCAAGGACATGGTGTTTTTGTTAATAATATTTCTGCTGGCGGATTATATGGTGCACGTGCTGGTGCTGCCTATACTGCATCTAAACATGCGGTAGTTGGTTTAACAAAAAATACAGCATTTATGTATGCCAACCAAAACATCCGTTGTAATGGTATTGCACCAGGTGCTGTTATGACAAATATCGCTGCATCAATGACGAATATGAGCGAAGTTGGTGCGGCTCGTCAGTCACTAGGATTAGCAATCAATCCACGTGCTGGACAACCAGAAGAAATAGCTCAACTTGCTATTTTCTTAGGCTCAGATGAAGCAAGCTTTGTGAATGGACAAGTCATTGCCGTTGATGGTGGATGGACTGCTTACTAAACCCTATATAAAAAGCACGTAAAGAGATATACATGACCTTTGCGTGCTTTTTTCGAGCTTTATGCTTTTTCTGTTGCAATGCGTATGCCAATTCCTACTAACATAACGCCTGTAATTTTATTAAATATTGCCTGCACTGTTTGTTTCATAAACCATTTTCGAATCACATTCATAACGAGTATCACAATGCCTAACCAGACAATCGATAACGCGATTAAAATGCCTGCCAACACGATTAATTGAGTGTTAATATTAAAATTTGGCTGAATAAATTGTGGCATTAATGTTACATATAAAAGCAAAGTTTTTGGGTTTAATAGATCTGTCGTAATGCCTTGAGTCATACAGCTAAGCGATACATTTTTTTCTCCATCTATCTCTATAGGTAGCTCCTCTTGCAACATTATATTTTGTGCTCTAGCACGCCAAGATTGAATGCCTAAATAGATTAAATAAGCAGCACCTGCATATTTTATCGTTAAAAATACGACCATTGATTTAGAAATAATCGTAGCTAGTCCTAATACAGCAAGGGTTGTCCAAACGACAAGGGCAAGAATAATCCCCACCATTGTAAAAAAGCCTGCTTTCTTTCCATGTATGATTGTATTTTTTAACACTAGCAGTGAATCCACCCCTGGCACCATAACAATCATCAATGCCACTGCTGTAAACATCCAAATCTCATGCATATGCTCACTCCTTAAAACAATACTAAGTATCATTATAAATTAAATAAATTTTCTGCATATAATATTTTCTTATATAAAAGCACACACATTCATTTTTTGTATGTGTGTGCTTTTGCATGTTTTAGTTAATTGTTGCTACTTTTTTTGAAGGCATTGCTAATCCAATAATGACTCCAATTACAGCTGGTAATATCCAGCCTAAACCAATATCATATAAAGGTAATATATTTGAATACAGCTCTGCTACTGAATCCAATACACTTAATTTTGCTGCAGGCATACTATTTACTAATGCATTGTAGCCATCAATTAGGCTAACAAAAAATGTTAAAAACATTGCAGATGCATAAACGGCTTGCTTATTGTTAAATAATGAAGAGCTTAAGGCTAGTAAAATAAGAACAATCGCAAGTGGATATAAGAACATTAGCACTGGAATAGCAAATTGAATAATATTATTCAAACCAAAGTTAGCTATTGAAAATGAAACTACGCACAAAATGAAAACAAACCATTTATAGCTAATTTTCGGGAAAACTTCATGGAAAAATTCACTACAAGAAGTAATTAAGCCAATACTAGTTTTTAAACAAGCTAGTACAATAATTACTGCCAATAAAATAGCACCAAATGAGCCGAAATAATGGTCTGCTACTGCTGCAAAAATTAAACCACCATTATCAAATGTTCCGACAGCTTCAATACTAGATGCACCCATATACGTAATGAGCCCATAGATTAAAGTCATTAATGCCATAGCGAAAATACCCGATTTCCATGTTGCCTTAGCAATTTCTTTCCGATCAGTAATACCCGCATTTTTAATAGCATTAATTACGACAATACCAAATGCTAGTGATGCTAATGCATCCATCGTATTGTAGCCTTCTTTAAAACCTGTCATAAAGGAAGACTGGATATAGTCACCTATTGGTTCTTGGAAATGCCCCATCGGCTTCACAATACTGATAATAATTAAAATAAATAATACGACTAAAAAGGCTGGTGTTAAAACCTTACCGATATAATCCATAATTTTTGCTGGATTTAATGAGAAATAATAGACTATTGCAAAAAATATGAAGCTAAATACGGCTAATAAAATTGTTGTATGCTCCGCACTAATATATGGTTCAAAGCCAACGACAAATGGTACTGTCGCAGTTCGAGGAATTGCAAAAAAGGGACCAATTGTTAAGTATAGCGCTAGTGAAAAAATAACGCCAAATAAAGGATGAATACGGCTCGCTAAATCACGCAGACCATTACTGCCCGATAAACCAATCGCTAATATGCCCAAAAATGGCAAACCGATTGCTGTAACTAAAAAGCCGATTAGTGCAAACCAGAAGTTTGTTCCTGCTAGTTGTCCAAGTTGGATTGGAAAAATAAGGTTCCCTGCTCCAAAATACAGTCCGAATAACATTGTGCCAATGACTGCATAAGTAGAAAAAGGTATTTTCTTTTGCATAATTGATGTACTCCCTTGATGTGTTTGACTATAGCAAATTACCTTGGCGAATTCAGTTCAGATTATTATGAGCTTACTCGAAAAGCCTTAAAAAAATCTGGGGCATTCGCCAGGACTTTAACTGTTTAAGCGTTTCTCTTCGTGCAAGTGACAATTTTTAGCTTGTCTCACTTATCGGTTTTGAGAGTTATGCTAAAAAAGTTAAATCGAATGAATTTTCACTACAATTTCACTATGGTAACAGGCATTTATTATAAAAACAATAGTTTTTTCGAAGTTGATTACTAAATGCACAGTTGCTAGCTAATAAGTAAAAATTTAAAATGAAAAGAGCTGTCAGAAGACAGCTCTTAGTTTGCAACAGACCACTCAATATGGTTTAAAAAATTATATACATCTTCATAAACTTTTTCACGTTCTTTATCTAATGTAATGATATGACCTGAATTTTCATACCATATAATTTCTTTATCATCAGTTTTAACTGTATCTAAAATAAACGGAGCACTTTGTTGGTATAGCTCATCGTCTAATAATCCTTGCAATACTAAAGTTGGTGCTTTAATTGCTGGTAAATCTTCACGTGTTTCTTCTGTTAAACGAGTAACACCGTCTAAGGAATCTTTTGGTGTAATTCGTAATTCATGTAATTCAGAAATAATTTGGTCTTTTGATTTGTTTTCAAAATGTTTATATAGTCTTGCGTAATTATATAAACGTGTAAATAAACCTTTTGAGCTATCGCGTGTTATCGGCGCACACATGGCAACAACTCCTTTAACAGGAAATTGCTCTGCTACTTTTAACGAAAAGACACCGCCAAGTGAAATTCCTACTACTGCGATTTCTTCATGGCCTTTATTTTTTAGGAAGTTGTAGCCTTCTACTACATCATTCCACCAGTCTTCAGGCTTTGTTTCAAGTAGGGCTTCTGGTTCTACCCCATGACCACTATAAATAGGTGCATGAACTGTATAACCACGTGTTGATAAAAATTCCCCTAGCTTTTTCACATCTTTTGTGCTACCTGTAAATCCATGCAGTAATAGTACGGCTTTTTTGCCTCCCTCAATTGTTAGAGGTTGCGGCTTTGATAACTTCATTTTATAATATCCCCTTCACGGAAATTTGTATTTGTGTATTTTATGTGTCTATCTTAACACCCTTTATTCATAATGTACAATTTATAGTTTTTATCGTTTCGATACTTTTCATGCATGAATGGTGTGAGGTTGAAGCCTTGTATAATCACCCTTTGCGGATGCTTAGAAATAATAAAAATTACTTTATTAAAATTACTTTGTTTTCCCTTATAAAATTTTTCTACGTTGCCTATACTTCCTATACTTTTACCGTTATAATGCAGGTAACTAATAGAAATACTATTAATGGAGGTGGGAAAAATGGAATGGCAACAATTGGAATATTTTGCAACGGTAGCAAAACTTGAACATATGACACGTGCTGCGGATGTATTAGCTATTTCACAGCCTGCACTAAGTCGCTCAATCTCTAAGCTTGAGGAGGAATTAGGTGTACCTTTATTTGACCGCCAAGGACGCTCCATCATGCTAAATCGCTATGGAGAGCAGTTTTTATATCGTGTGCAGCGTATGCGCAAAGAATATGAAAAGGCAGTTTTAGAATTACAGGAGCTGAATAATCCTGAGCTTGGAGACGTGTCACTGGGCTTTTTACATACACTTGGAACAAGTATTGTACCTGATTTGATCCGCGCTTTCCGTCAGCAACATCCGCAAATCCGCTTTCATTTCACACAAAACTATTCACATTCACAATTAAAACAACTACTTGCTGGTGAGCTCGATCTGTGCCTACTTGCAGCTATTAACACTGAACCACCTGTATGTTGGAAAGAACTATGGCGAGATGAGCTTTACATTATGGTGCCGATTGATCATCACCTTGCCAATCGAAAAAGCATTACAATGAAGGAATTAGAAAATGAAAATTTTGTATTAATGAAAAAAGGCTATGCATTACGACGTACTGCGGATCGATTATTAAATGCTGCGGGCATAAAGCCTAAAATTACTTATGAAGGAGATGAGGTCTCTACCGTCGCGGGATTTGTAGGGGCTGGCCTTGGCGTATCCCTACTACCTGATGATGAAGATCTTAATCCAAATAAAGTCGTAAAAATTCATGTTGAAGATATGGTCTGTGAACGTATTATCGGAATGGCTTGGATTGAAAATCGTTACCTTTCACCTTCCGCTCGACAATTTCAGAAATTTGTCTTTGATTATTATGAAAAAATGGGACCTGCTAAAAACAACGACTAAAAGCGGAAGGATGCATTTATGCATTCTTCCGCTTTCAATTTATACTTGAAGAGGTATTATGAAAGTATTCATTACTCCCCTATATATTTAATTTGATAAGAAAACATATCCGTCGTGTCACCGCTAATTTCAAAAAGCCCTTGCCTTGCCATCGTAAAAATTCGATATTCTAAAAAGGCATCGCTCATAAAGTCTTCGTTTTTATTGATAGTTTGCCCAATGACAGTCGCTGGTGAAAGCCAGAACTCCTTGTTTTTATCTTGTAATTCTTTTGCACTTTCAATAATTGTTGCATCGTAAATATTCTCTTCTGCGTGAACAACACCATTTTGCCAAACTCGCAATGTACTTGGGTTTTGCTTGAGTTCTGCCCATTCTTTAGCAAGTCGCTGACACTCTTCCAATGAAAAGCGCTTAGCGTCAGGTCGTAGTTTCATAAGCATATCTGCAGATAATTCTCCTGTATGGTGAATGGACATATCTGGATGAATTCGCTTTAAAGCAACAGTTGCATCTATACCAAATACCATGCTGCATTTACTTATAAACTCACTCATAACATAGCGTAACCCTATTTCTTCATGTGTATTTTGGCTATACCAAATCCATATATCCATATCACAAGGAATACCTGCGATTGATCTCGTCCACATCTTATGAATGTCTTCGTATAATGCTCGTTCTTCTTTATCTCTAAAAATATTAGTATTTAACCATTGCTTTCGATTTTCCAAACTTGTAAGTGGTCCAATCGAGAAAATATCATTGACACAAATGACCGACTCTTCTCGCTGTAAATGGTGTTGTCGTATCGCGTGTTTAATAGAACCTTGTGCAGATAAACTAAAGGTAATATGTAAAATTGCCATATAGCCTCCTCCTTTTATTGTTTACTTAGTGCGATCTGTATACCGATAAAAGTAAATAGTATGCCTTGTACCATATTCAAACGTTTAGCGATTGCTGGCTTCCCTATAATGATTTTTCTAACTTTCCCCGCAAAAATACTAAATAACGAGAATAGAATGAGTGCCTGTACTAAAAATACAATACCCAAAATAAGCATTTGTAATGCCACATGGCCATGTATTGGGTTTACAAACTGTGGCAATAGTGCTAAGAAAAATAAAGAAACCTTTGGATTTAAGACATTCATCAAAATTCCTTTACGATACAGCGAACCTAAAGCTTGAATATTTTGTTGATCCAATGTAAAAGGATCATCCTTTGCTCGAAATGATTGCCATGCTAAATATAATAAATAGGCAGCACCTGCAAATTTGACAATCGAAAAGATGACCGTCGATTGATAAATAATAGCTGAGATTCCTAAAACTGCAGCTCCGATATGCACAAGTAAACCTGTACATAAGCCTAATGAAGTAGCAATGCCTGCCTTTTTATCTTGTGTAATGCTTTGCGCAAGGACAAATAAATTGTCCGGTCCTGGCATTAACGTTAAAATAATGGCTGCTCCTAAAAACGTCACTAACGTTGAAATTTCCAACTCTTCCCCTTCTTCCCACTGCTTATAAAAAAAAACATAATTAGAATGGTTTTATTTTCATTATACTACACGACACTCTCTACTTTAGTTGTGAGTTTATGACTATATATAGAATTTTTTACAAGAAAATTATTGTCTCGATTAATGCTCGTTCAAACAACATTTTCTTTGTTTATGCATTATAATGATAATAAACACTAGATATTTTGTTTACATTGCATTGGAAACGAGGTGAGCCGTCGATGGCAGTAAGCGATATAGTTCAAGAATTTGAGGACGAGCAAGGGAATGTTTTTTATAAAATGAAAACACATGATGTCGACGTTCAAGCAATGCAATCTTCTGGCTTAGCACCAGTTCTTACGTATTGGCTTGGCGAAAAAGATATTACAGAGGATATCCGAAATTTACGTTTTAGCCCAAGACCCCCATCAAGTTATATACAAGATTATGATGCATTTCAGTCAATGCTCTATGCAAAAGAGCAACGTGCCATCAATCAACTCTATGAAAAAATGAGCATTAAGCCAAAAAATATGACAACAGGAAAACAAATATTATGGAGTTTCTTTGTTATGATTTTGGCGATGTTGCCTTTATTAGTTGCCATTTGGTGGTTTAAATAACCGTTTTTAAATTAGTAGGGCATTCATTTTAATATGCGAGTGTTCTGATCTTCACCTTTTTGTCCTCATTTATACAGATTTTTTCTATTCAGCTTGACAGACTCACAGAAGTAGTGCATTCTTTATTCAATTACTAGTACGAACGAGTGCCGTTTTCATTATATATGGTACGGACCTCTGCACAAAAAACAATAAAAATAAAGCGAACGAAGACTAGTACGTAGAAACTAATTGCTAAGAGAGCGATGCCCATCGGCTGCAAGGCATTGTACAAAAAAGTCTACAGAACCTACTTCGTGAAACGTCCTAGCAAAAACTAGGCGCAGTCTCAAGCGTTATGAGGAAAGTGGAATATCTCAAGATATTCAATGTAGGTGGTACCACGGAAAGCAACCTTTTCGTCCTAATTTTTTAGGATGAAAAGGTTTTTTTATTGTTATTTTAACAGCGGGTGAGACAACGAATGGTGAACTGGGGGAAATGGAATGGAAAGAAAAAGAATCGTCGTAAAAATTGGCAGTAGCTCCTTAACGAATGCAAAAGGCGAAATTGATAAAGTACGCTTAATGGATCATGTGCAAGCTATTGCAGAATTAAAAAAATGTGGTCATGAAGTTTTGCTTGTTTCTTCAGGGGCTGTTGCAGCGGGTTTTAAACATTTAGGCTACCCTTCTCGTCCAGTAACAGTAAAAGGGAAACAAGCTGCCGCTGCAGTTGGCCAAAGTTTACTTATCCAAACATACCATGCGCTATTTAGTATTTATGATATTACGCCTGCACAGATTTTACTTACACGCACGGATTTTTCGAAAAAAGAACGCTACAAAAATGCCTATGCAACATTTGAGGAATTGTTAGAACGTTCGATGCTCCCAATTATAAATGAAAATGACACTGTATCTGTTAGTGAGTTAACATTTGGCGATAATGATATGTTATCGGCACTTGTAAGTGGACTTGTCCATGCAGACCAGCTCATTATACTTACAGATATTAATGGCTTATATGACGCAAATCCCAATAAAAATCCGCAAGCTAAACGAATTGATCGATTAACAGAAGTGACTGATGAAATGCTTGGCTTTGCTGATGGTGCAGGCTCAAAAGTCGGAACAGGTGGAATGGAGTCTAAACTTTTGGCTGCGCGAGCAGCTTTAAATGCTGGTGTGAAGGTATTTATCGGCACTGGTGATGGTGCGCATAAACTTGTTGATATTATGAATGGTCATGGAGATGGGACATATGTTGAGCATGAGGCGCTCGCTATATTAACAAATAATAAACAGTGGATTGCACTTACGGAAATTTCTGGTAAAATTTTTGTAGATAACGGTGCTGAAATTGCCTTGCTAGAGAACGGTAAAAGCTTGCTACCAGCTGGTGTCTACCGTGTTGAAGGAGACTTTGAACACGGTGATGTTGTAGAGGTTTATTGTGAAAATAGACTTCTTGGTCGTGGCGAAGTTTTATACTCCTCACTTGAGCTAGCACATGCAATGGGAAAAAGGACAGATGAATTAACGAACTATCCAATAGAAGTTATTCATCGAGATAAATGGTTAAAAATACAAACGAATTAAGGAGGACTAAAGATGACGAGTGAAGTATATCTAAAGGGACAACGCGCAAAGGCAGCAAGCTATGTATTAAATATTAAAACGACTTGCGAAAAAAATGATGCACTACTAAAAATTGCTGAGCAATTAATTAACGATCAGGATGTACTCATTGCAGAAAATTTAAAGGACTTAGCAAGTGGCAAAGAAAAAGGTATGCCACCTTCTACCCTTGATCGCATTATGTTAAGCAAAGATCGTATTTCAGCAATGGCAGATGCCATTCGTTTACTTGTAACATTAAATGATCCCGTTGGCACAATCCTTGAGCGTATTGATAAAGAAAATGGTCTACGTATTGAAAAGCGTATGGTACCAATTGGCGTAATCGGCATGATTTATGAGGCGAGACCAAATGTAACTGTTGATGCCGCAACATTATCGTTGAAAACCGGAAATGCCGTTATTTTACGAGGAAGTTCCTCTGCTAAATTTTCAAATATTGCGCTTGTGGCAAGTATTCACAAAGCGCTTGAAAAAACGTCTATCCCTGTTGATGCAGTGCAACTAATTGAAGATACGAATCGTGAAACGGCAAAGGAATTATTCCATTTGAAAGAATACCTAGATGTATTAATTCCTCGTGGAGGCAAGGCCCTTATCGATTTAGTCGTTCGTGAAGCTTCAGTACCAGTGCTTGAAACAGGAGCTGGTAATTGCCATATTTATATTGACCAAACTGCCGATTACATAAAAGCAGAGACAATTTGTCTGAATGCCAAAACACAACGTCCTTCTGTTTGTAACGCGGCTGAAAGCTTACTCATTCATCCTGACTGGTTTTGTGAACACGGTTCAAAGCTGTTAAATGCGATGCACGATGCTGGAGTGACAATTGTCGGTGATGCAACAGTTTGCCAAACCGTAAATTTCGCGCAGCTCGCTACAGAGGAAGACTATGCAACGGAGTACTTAGATTTAAAAATAAGCGTTAAAGTTGTCGAAAACGTCTTTGAGGCTATTGAGCACATCAATCAATACGGTACAAACCACTCGGAAGCTATCATTACTGAAGATCCACTAGTAGCAGATACATTTTTAAATAATGTAGATGCCGCAGCCGTTTATCATAATGCATCTACTCGCTTTACAGATGGCTTTGAATTCGGCTATGGCGCCGAAATCGGTATTAGTACACAAAAATTACACGCACGTGGACCAATGGGCTTACCAGCATTAACATCAACAAAGTATTTTATCCATGGAAATGGGCAAATTCGTCAGTAACAATTAGTTACCAATATAACAAGCCGACAGTAAACTACACTGTCGGTTTCTTTACTAGCATAATCACTTAACAACCAGTAGCTATTGTATGTCTACTAGAAAGAAGGTTTGATATGAATATTTCTGCAGTAATAAAACTTACTGTATCGATGGCCATTTTCGGCTCCATTGGCTTTTTCACCATTCATACTGGTTTACCAGCTATAGAGCTAGTCTTTATCCGTTGTATTTGTGCTACTCTCTTCCTCGGCTTTTTGTGGCTAATGACAGGTGGCCATAAAACTGAAGTATGGGACAAAAAAGAAGTAGCACGTACACTACTATGCGGTGTCTTTATCGTATTGAATTGGGTATTTTTATTTAAAGCATTTGAAGAAATGTCAATCTCCATTGCTATTTCCATTTATAATCTAGCACCGATTTTTGTGCTTATATTAGGGGCTCTGTTGTTAAAGGAAAAAATGACAGTACAAGCGCTTGTCGCAACATTGACTTGTTTTATCGGAAGTATTTTTATCATCGGTCTACATAATTTTATTTCATTATCTGAATTTATGCAGTCTGGCTTCGTTTGGGCGTTACTCTCTGCTCTCTTTTATGCATTTACAATGTTAACGAGCAGAACGATACAAAATTTAAGCTCCTATGCCCTTACGTTTATACAAACAACAGTTGGTATCGTCATGCTTTTACCTTTTGTGGATTTTTCACTATTTGAAGTGTTAACAACAACGAATTGGCTTTATATTTTAGGTACAGGTTTTATTCATACTGGATTCGTTTATTATTTATTTTTCGATAGTATCCGCAACCTTTCTACGATACTAGTTTCTGTTTTAGTATTCGTAGACCCTGTTGTAGCTATTTTATTAGATATGTTATTGCTGGATTTCATGCCGAGCATTATGCAAACTGTAGGCATTGTTTTAATATTTGGGGGAATTTTTTATACGATTTACCTCCCAAAGCAAAAAGCTAAGTTATCGTAAAAGGGGGTATTATATGCGTAAATTGTATACAATCGGTGAGCTGTTAATTGACTTTACCCCTACTGAACAAAGTGACTCGCTTTGTTCAGTAGAACAATTCACAAAAAATGCTGGAGGTGCCCCTGCTAATGTAGCTGCGGTCTGTGCAAAATTGGGGCACCCAGCTGCCCTACTATCACAAGTAGGGCAAGATGCATTTGGTGACTTTTTAATCCATACCGTCAAACAAGCGGGCGTGGACACCCAATATATTGCGCAAACAACTGAAGGTGAAACAAGCCTCGCCTTTGTATCTTTGTCAGCAGATGGTGACCGAGATTTTTTATTTTACCGCAGAAATGCCGCTGATTTACTATATCAACCAGAACAATTACCAGCTAATTTACTTACAGCAAAAGACATCCTTCACTTTTGCTCGGTGAACTTAGTGGACAGTCCGATGAAGCAAGCACATGAGGCTATCATTGAGCAAGCACATCAAACAGGCTGTCTCGTTTCTTTTGATCCGAACGTACGACTCCCTCTTTGGCAAGACGCTGAATTATGTCGACAAACGATTTTAAAATTTATTCCGCGTGCGCATATCGTAAAACTTTCTGACGAGGAACTATCATTTTTAACGCATCTAGACGATGAGCAACATGCCGTTCAATCATTATTCCAAGGGAAGGTTCAAGTTATTTTCGTGACCCATGGTGCACAAGGCGCTAGTCTTTATACGAGGCAACAACATGTGAAAGCTGCTGCAAATGTTGTGCAAGCAATTGATACGACAGGTGCAGGTGATGCCTTTATCGGAGCCATCTTAAGTGTTTTATTGCAAAAAAACATAACAGTAGAGACAGTCGAAAACTTTTGCGAAACATTTGCTACTCCCCTACTTTCCTTCGCCAATCGATATGCTGGCGCTTCCACAACAAAACATGGTGCCATCGCATCTTTTCCAACGACATGATGTCCCAGTATCATTTTAAACAACAAACTCCCTTTTGAAAAAATCAAAATGGAGTTCGTTTTATCGATTTCTTCAAAATCCATACATATTCTATCTTTTATTAATATACCTACTAACTGGCTAACACGAACATGTTCCGGGTGAATTTATTAAGGTTACATAATCTTACAAAGAAATACGCTTCCTTTTATTCTCTTCTTATTCATTTATATTAAATATTTTATACTTTCGCTTTCTATATTATCACTAGACAAAAAATATAAAATTACTATAAAATTTAATTATCCTCACTGTCGTCGCAGGAACTTAATTCAACACTATAACTTAATATTCTACATTTACTTCATATGTTTATGAAGAGTATAACCAAAATAAAAAAGTTACGGTTACAATGAGCAAACTGTACACAACTTAGAGAATTTCGCGATGATTGCTACTGTTTGAATGTACTTGCTTAGTTAATCACCAGATTAAACACAAATATAAATGAGTCGCTACTTAATTAAATTCGTTTTATAGAAACGAGCAAAAATGTGCTTGTACACTAATTCAGGCAGTACCGTCTCATAAAGTTATTTAGTTTCTGTCGCACCAGTCTGAGGTTATAGTAAATAATGGATGTGCACTATCTCTACTTGAGTGTCTTTGTTATTTATTAAAACCAAGTCGATTTAAAAATAAGAGCATTCAAAATTTAAAAATGCGACACTAGTGAGTTAATTTGAAAGATAAGGAGAAGGATAAAATGGGAAAGAAATTGTCGATAAAAATTTACAAATTTTTCACGGTCCTTTTTGCTTTCGCTTGTATTCTCTTTATTACAAATAACAGCGCATCAGCAGCTGAGTTAAGTCAACAAGAAAAAGAACAATTACATCAACAATATATAGAAATTTTAAACGAAGTAAAATCCACATATACATGGGGAGACGGTCTAGTAGATATTGAAGTTTCTCCAATTGAGGATTTTGAAGAAGAGGCTTGGGTTTCTCTAGAAGTGTTTAAACAACGAGCAATTGAGAGGGTACAATCTAGCGTTGTTGAGATTCCTTTGAAAGGATTCGAAGAAGATTGGACATCAGAAGAAGTAGTTAAACAACAAGCAATTGAGGTTACACAAGCTAACGCCGTAGCAGCTCTTTCAAATACAATAACGCCATTCTCTACTACTTCTGCATCACGTAAGGTCAGAGTTATACATGGTTCAACTCCTGTTGATATAGCAGTATCTGCAACTTTTACAACACAGCTAGCTGGTGGTCGTCAAGTATTTGCTAGCTATTCTAATTTACGCACCACTGCTTTAGATGGTAATTTTATGCGAACAGGAGTAAACGCTCGTATTACTGGTTTAGGCAGTACTTATGCATTCACTATCGGTGGAGAAGTAAATTACCTTGGTTTTACAACTCAACATACATTAAATACAAGCTTCATATGTTTGCCAACTGGTGTCGTTTTATAACATAATTGAAAACCAAATTACTTTATGAGACATCTAACGTTCAAAAAAAAAGAGTAGCAATCATCTCTGCTACTCTTTTTCTTCTTTTTCATTAATCAACAACATCGCCCTCCTTTGAAAATCATTATGCTGGTGCATCCACAACAAAACATGGTGCCATTACATCTTATCCAACGAAACATGATGTACTATTATCGTTTTAAATCAAAAAACTCCATTTTGAAATAATTCAAAATGGAGTTTGCTTTATCAATTTTCTTCAAAATCTATACATATTCGATCAGTCATTAATGAACCGACTAATTGGCTTACACGAACATGGTCAGGGTGAATTTGATATTGTTGCAAATGCTCTTCACTTTCAAATAGACTGTTTAAAAGTACTTGTCGGTTACTAGATGCTAATGGATTTGTGATAACATGTAATGAGATAATTCCACTAATTTTATCTGTTAGGCTTTCTAACTCTGTTTTGACGATTTGTGCATTTTGCGCTTGTTGCTCTTCGTTAAATTCATCTTTATGATTCCACATCACAATATGTCTAATCATGTACATATCCCCTCCGACACATCTTTTTTAATAATCATATAGAGTCGTCTATTAAATTTCAATACTAGTAATTTTGACAATTTTTATTTTTTTGAACAATATTCGTAAATTTATACGTCTAATCATTAAAAGACAAGTAAGGTGGTAGTTTTATGGAGCAGCTAGTGGACGAATACGGTGAATACCTATTCCATCTAAGCTATTTATATGTGAAAGATCGGCAACTCGCTGAGGAAATTACGCAGGATGTATTTTTTACATTTGCCATAAAGGGCGACGCTTTTCGCAAAGATGCATTATTGAAAACGTATTTAACAAGAATATTAATTAATCGCTGTCACGATGAATTACGCAAAATGAAGCGCAAAAACGTCCTGCAATTTTTAACACCCTTTTGGACAAACGAAAAATCAGCCGAACAGGAAGTCATGCGCCAACAGCAATTTCTTTCGTTAAAACAAGAAGTAATGAAGTTACCGATTCACTATCGGGAAGTCATTATATTGTTTTATTACGAGGAATTTGAGGCATCGGAAATAGCCGATTTGCTAAATCTTTCTCAAAACACAGTTCGCACAAGATTACGTAGAGGAAAAGAATTACTTAAATCAAAGTTATCGGTACATAAAGCACAAGGGGACTACTTAACACATTATTCATTAGTAGCGCGACAAACACGTTCGGAAATTGAAGAGTATATAGATAAACAAAAATTTAAAAAATATTATTATACAAAGGAAATTCAGATGCTTATTAGTGCTTATAATTATAATGGTATTGAGAAAGCAGAATTTGAACAACTAAGTGAAACGCAAGGCACTATAATTTTAAGATTCAAGGATTTTACATTAAATATTAATTTCGTTAAAAATGAACAAGGTGTATGGCATCCTAACACTAAGTAAATTTAATAAAAAGGTCTTCTCAAAATCATTGAGAAGGCCTTTTTTGTTTCAATCGTTTGACGCGCAAAATTAAGCTTTGTTAAATTGCTTTTTCATTAAAATATGCGGAATACCTGCGTCCATATATTCTTCACCTGTACGCGTATAACCGAGCTTCTCATAAAAGCCTTCTGCATATACTTGCGCACTTAGCTTCGACTTCGTTAAGCCCTTTTCTTGTGCTAACTTTTCTAGCGTTTGAATAATCACTTTTCCTAGCCCATATTTGCGGTATTCCTCTAAAATACAAATTCGCTCAAGCTTCCCATAGCCATCTACAACACGTAAACGACCTGTACCAACTGGCTGCGCATTGACAGAGACAAGAATGTGTTCACATGCCGCATCGAGCGCATCAAATTCATCGTATTCTTCTGAAGCAGGAATTTGTTGTTCTTCTATAAAGACAGCTTTCCGAATAGCAAAAGCTGTTTGCAAATCATCTTCTGTTGTAATTAGTGTTGTTGTCATGTAGAGTACCTCCTCGAACTTTCCCATGCGTAATCTATTTAGTATAGAACGTTTTTTATCTCCATGACAATAGCGTTTTTACGATTTTGAACGAGGATCCAAATAATCACGCAGAGCGTTGCTCAGCATATACAATCCTAACACTAGCATCGTAATTGCTCCTCCAGGTGCAAATGTATACCAGGATGCTTTTACTAAATACGCTTGAGAATCTTTTAACATGCGTCCCCAGCTAGGATTTGGTGGTTGTACACCAAGCCCTAAATAACTAAGTGCTGCTTCAGCGAGCATTGCTGTCGCAAAAGTAACCGTGGCAGCAACAATAATTTGTGAGGAAATATTGGGTAAAATATGACGAAACATTATTTTATAGGGCTTTACTCCAATTAATTTAGCAGCTAATACATATTCGGCATCACGATGCTGGACATAACCACTACGTGCAATTCTAGCGATGGCTGGAATAGCGATAACCCCGAGTGCTATCGCCGTATTGACTACGCCAGGTCCAAAAACAGCCACTAACATTAGCGCTAAAATAATTCCTGGAAATGCCATTAAAGCATCCATCAAACGCATAAAAATTTCATCTACCCAGCCACCGATATATCCCGCTATACCTCCGATTAAAATACCAAATGATGAGCCGATGAATACTGTTAATAAACCGACAGCAAATGCTGTTTGTGTGCCTTTCATCGTCCGACTAAAAATATCACGCCCAAATTCATCTGTCCCAAAGAGATACTTACTACTTGGACTGTGCAATTTTTCTGGTATATTCATCGTATTGACATCATGCGGTGTATAAAAGAAGCTAATGACCATTACAAGTAAAAATCCGACGATGACGAGTAGACCAATGATTAAATTTATATTTTTCATGTAGCGCTGTATAGTTTGCATTGCATCCACCTCTCATCGTAATCGGATTCTTGGATCTAAAACAGAATATAAAATATCGACGATAAAATTAATTACAACTACTGCAACTGTAATATACATAACAATCCCTTGTACTAAAGGGAAGTCTCGATTACTGATAGCAGTAATTAGTAGCTGGCCCACACCTGGCAATGAAAATACTTGCTCGACAATAATTGTTCCTGCGACCACTTCTGCCATAATTAATCCAAAGACCGTTAATATCGGTATCATCGCATTTTTTAAAACATGCTTATACATGACATTTTGCTCTGACATACCTTTACTGCGTATTGTTCGAACATAATCAAGTTGCATTTGCTCTAAAATAGCCGTTCGCACGTAACGGAAGTTGACAGCAATTTGAGGTATAGCAATTGTTAACGCTGGAAGGACAAGCGTACTTAACGCACCAGATATACTTTGTGTCCATGGGATATAGCCACTAATTTTAAAAAAGCTAAATTTCATTCCGACATATAAAATAAGCATCATCCCTAGCCAAAATGAAGGGACAGCCATGCCGATTTGTGTCAATGTCGATAATGACACATCACTCAGCTTATTTTGTCGTCTCGCTGCAAACATGCCAAGCGGCAAAGAAACGAGTAATACAATGGTTAGTGTGAGCAATGCTAATGACATCGTTACAGGAAGTCTATCAAACAATAAATCTTTTACAGGCATTGAGAAACGAATTGAATTGCCTAATTCCCCTGTCAATAACCCCTTCATCCAATCAGCGTATTGTTCATAAAGGGGTCGGTCCAAACCAAGCTCAGACCGCAAATTTTCAATTTGTGTAGGATCTGCTTCCGTTCCTAACATTGTTCGAACAGGATCCCCAGGTAAAATTTGAAAAACACCAAATGTAATGATCGACACTAGAAGAATTGTTGTTATTAACAGGATGAATCGACGTATAATATACATCATTTGTAATCATCTCTTTCTAGTTTGAGAATTTTACCTCCGACATATCGTGGAACCAGAATGGATAGCTCTTCAGACCTGTCACTTGCTTATCAGACCCCCACACGATCTGGTAATCAGCCACATAAACGGACACTGCCTGCTCTGCTAAAATTTCTTGCGCACGTTGGTAATAGTCGATTTGCTTTGCAGTATCTGTTTCTTTTAAGACGTCTGCCATAATTTTGTCGTATTCCTCATTTTTAAATAAGAAGAAGTTTTCACTGTCATTTGTAGAAATATAGTCATTTAGTATTTCAAAGGCAGATGCACGCCCTGTTAGATCGATCGTCGTCATATTATAGTCGCGGCCGAAGTACACACGATCAAGCCAAATCCCCCACTCCACTACTTCAATTTCTACATCCACACCTATTTCCTTTAAGTTTGCCGCAACAATTTGCGCTATATTTGAATAAATATCATTATGTGAAGATACAGTAATTTTTGTTTTAAAGCCGTCTGGGTAACCCGCTTCTGCTAATAATGCTTTCGCCTTTTCCACATCAAGCTTGTACATGTCTTCTAAACCTTTCTTTTGATAGTCCCCCATTGCAGGACTCATGTTCGAGCCAAGTGGTACGGCATAGCCTGCAAATACCGAATCAATAATATCCGATTTACTAATTGCATAGTTCATCGCCTGACGTACTTTCACATTATCAAACGGCGCTTTCGTTTCATTAAACGTCACGATTAAGGAAGAGTTATTGTTTTGATGCGATAAATGATGACTACTCTCAACTTCATTAACACGTTGCCAAGGAACACTTGTTAAGTCCACCTCATTTGCCATTAGGCTCATAATGGCTGCTTGATCGTCCGATTGGAAGGTAAAAGTTACTTTATCTAAATAAGGCAAACCTTCCTTCCAATAGCTATCATTCTTTTTCAATATTAAATTTGAACCAGGAGCGTATTTTACATAGGCAAATGGGCCAGTCCCTATTGGATTTTCATTGTGTTTGCCATCATTACTTTTCGGTATAACTGCTGATTGGCGAGCAGTCAGCGAATATAAGAAATTAGAATTCGGTTCTTTTAACTTAATAACAAAGGTCGAAGCATCTGGTGCTTCAGTAGACGCCACATTATCAAAATTATTGGACATTTTTTCTCCACCACTTTTGCCCATTAAGCGATCAAAGGAATATTGAATATCTTCAATTGTTAACTCCTCACCGTTATGAAATTTTACACCTGGACGGATTTTAAATGTATAGGTTAAACCATCTTCTGAAATCTCATATCTTTCCGCTAGTCCTTCTTTTAATGACCCATCTGTTTCAGGTGCCATCAGCCCTTCAAACATATTAAGAATCATTTGGTAGGATATAGACGCTGTCGCTTTATGAGGATCTAAAAAATCGGGATCATCATTAATACGGACAACAATTTCTTGCGGTGTTTCTGTTGTTACAGGCGCGTTTGTACTGACTTGATTTGTATTTTTCTTGTCCTCATCATTTGAACACGCGCTAATAATTAGCCCAACTAGCAATAACAGCATTAGTAAAAACCAATTTCTACTCTGCTTCAAATTGTTTCTCCCCCTTTGCCCCTTGAACATATTTTGAAATACTTATATAGCTTTCAACCTCTTCTAATTTTGTCGCACATTTTACCCCAGCAATAATAGCTTGCTCTACGACCTTAGTTGCCAAGTGTCCAAGATAGTCCACTGGATACGTTTGATGCCCTGTACCTAAAACAAAAATCGTATCGCCATCTAGCATTGTATGAACAGGATAAATTGTTCGGGCTAACGCATTTTGTGCAAGCTGTGCAATTTTTTTCGCCTCTGCCTTTGATAACTTCGCATTCACAGCAACAACGCCAATGGTCGTATTTGTGCCAGCCAGTGCCTGTGATTGTCCATGCTCTTCTAAATACGTACAGCTATCCAGCCATTGTCCCGTTTCTCGGTTACGAGCTCCCGCAATGGTTACTCTTGTATTAGGATCTTTAATATCACCGACTGCATTTACCGCTACAAGAGCTCCTGCAACTAGCCCCTCCTTGCCTTCTAGTGAACTACTGCCTAATCCTCCTTTCATACAATATTGAGGACCTGCTAGCTTCCCAACTGTCGCACCATATCCCGCGCCAATATTGCCGTTTTTAAAAGGGCCAACTGTCGCATTTTTCGCCGCCTCATAGCCCATTTGTGCTGTTGGTCTTGTATGTGCATCACCGATAAATAAATCAAACAATACCGCACTTGGTACAATCGGTATTTTTGCAATACCTGCATCTACTCCAACACCATGCTCCTCTAAGTAAGACATCACACCTGTTGCGGCATCTAGGCCAAATGCACTCCCACCAGCTAAGCAAATGCCATGCACTTGCTGAATTTCATTGATGGGATCAAGAGCATCCGTTTCACGAGTACCTGGTGCAGAGCCTCGAACATCGACGCCACAAACTGCGCCATCTTCTACTAGAATGACGGTGCATCCCGTTATACCGTTTTTATTTTCTGCATGACCTACTTTCACGCCAGGTACGTCTGTTATATTGCCGAACATTTAAACACCTCCTCTTCAAATAAATTGAATATTCAGATTTTTATTCATGTAAAAAACAGGCTACTTGCTGCTGCGCATTTATTTGTTGCAATGTAGGTCGCTCCAGTCGACATTTCTCCATAACATATGGACAGCGAGTATGAAATACACAGCCAATCGGTGGATTCATAGGGCTTGGTAGCTCCCCTTGTAAAGGCACTAATTGCTTTGGCTCATCAAAATTCACAGTTGGAATCGCCGATAGTAACGCCTTTGTATATGGATGGAGGGGGTTGGCATACAACTCTCTTTTCGCACCTATTTCTACTACTCTCCCTAAATACAGCACTGCAACCCGATCACTAATATGTTTCACAACACTTAAATCATGCGAAATAAATAAATACGTTAAATGAAATTCATCCTGTAAATCCATCATTAAATTAAGTACTTGCGATTGTATTGAAACATCTAATGCAGAAACAGGTTCATCTGCAATAATAAATTCTGGATTAATGGCAAGTGCGCGAGCAATACCAATTCGTTGTCGTTGCCCACCCGAGAATTCATGTGGAAATTTATGCATAGCATCTTCAGGTAAACCGACCTTTTGTAAAAGCTCACTAACTCGTTTCTTGCGTTGCTCTTTAGACAATGTTAATTGTAATGCCATCGGTTCTTCTATAATGGCACCGATACGCATCCGTGGATTTAATGATGCGAATGGATCTTGAAAAATCATTTGCATTTGGTTGCGATATTTTTGTAAATGACGTCCCTTCAAGTGATGAATAGGTTGACCTTTATATAAAATTTCCCCATCTGTCGGTTCAACAAGCTTTAAAATTGTGCGTCCAAACGTGGACTTACCTGACCCTGACTCTCCTACAATCCCAAGTGTCTCACCACGGAAGATTTCAATTGAAATATCATCAACAGCCTTGACGACTTTTTTCTCTTCCTTCATAGACTTGCGTTTCACCGAAAAATAGGCTTTTAAATGATGAATTTCAAGTAAAACTTCTCTCTCCGTCATGTGCAAGTACTCCTTCCTCCGTGAATAAATGACACCTTACGCTATGATTATGTTGGATATGTCTAGTTTCTGGCGTTACTTGACGACAATGCTTCATCACAAATGGACATCGTGGTGCGAAACGACAGCCATTCGGCAGTGCATAGGCTGGTGGCACAGTACCAGGGATAGAAGGTAATCTAGTCATCTCTGTTTCAAGACTAGGCATCGTTTTTAATAAGGCAGCTGTGTAAGGATGTTTGGGTTGAAGAAAAATTTCTCGCACAGGCGCTTCTTCCACAATTTGCCCTGCATACATAACCATCACACGATCTGCTGTTTCAGCAACTACACTCATATCGTGTGTAATAAACAAAATGGCTGAGTGCTGTTCTTTTTTCATTTTCATCATTAACTTTAAGATTTGCGCTTGCACAGTTACATCTAATGCCGTTGTAGGCTCATCTGCGATTAATAGCTGTGGATTATTGGACATCGCGATGGCAATCATAACACGCTGTCGCATCCCACCTGATAACTGATGGGGATATTCTGTGATAATTTTTTCTGCATTGGCAATGCCCACTTCTTTTAATAGTTGAAGTGACATTTCTCTTGCTTGTTTTTTAGAGACTTTTTGATGTCTTCGAATCGCTTCCATTATTTGATTGCCAATTGTAAAAACGGGATCAAGAGATGTCATCGGCTCTTGAAAAATCATACTCACTTCATTGCCGCGAATCCTGCTCATCTCTTTATTTTTATAATGTAAAAGATTTTTTCCATTTAAAAGAATGTCACCTTTCGTAATTTCACCAGGTGGCATCGGAAGCAAACGCATTATCGACAACGAAGTTATACTCTTGCCACTGCCCGACTCTCCAACAAGTGCAACGGTTTCACCTTTATGAATCACAAAGCTTACATCATCAACTACTTTTGCCTTTTTGCCATTTTTTAAATGAAATTGAACATTTAAATGTTGAACCTCCAACAACACCTGCTTGTCTTTTGCCTGTTCCATATCCTACCCTCCTACTCACTATCGTGATTGGGTGTTGAATAACGTATCGCAATATTTTTCATTTGTGTATAATTTCTTAATGCAACAAAGCCCTTTTCACGTCCGATGCCACTCTTTTTATAACCTCCAAATGGCATTTGAATTCCGCCTGCTGCGCCATAATTATTGACGAACACTTGTCCAGCCTTCACCCGACTTGCCACATAATGTGCTGTGTCTAAATCTTTTGACCAAACACCTGCCACTAATCCATAGTCTGTCCCGTTTGCTAATGCAATCGCTTCATCTATTGATGTAAACGTCAATATTGTTAACACTGGTCCGAAAATCTCCTCCTGCGCCAGTGCAGCATTGGCATCTACGCCATCGAGAATCGTTGGTTGAATAAAATAGCCTTTTTCATAGCCTTTAATCGTAATCGTTTCGCCACCAGAGATAACATAGCCATTTTCTTTCGCCTGCTTCAACAGTGTGGAAATCTTCAAATATTGCTGTTGATTTAACAGTGGCCCCATATCAACATCCGCTTCCCCTGGACCAATCTTTAAAGTTTGAAATTTCTTCACTAGCTTTGCAACGAACATCTCTTTCACGTCTTTTTCAATAAGCAACCGTGCTCCTGCCGAACAGGTTTGCCCAGCATTTTGAATAATGGCTCGCATTACCCCTTCTAAAGCCTGTTCCATCGGCGCATCTTTAAATACAATATTCGGCGATTTGCCACCCAATTCTAATGTGACAGGTACAATGTTTTGAGCCGCTGCTTTCATCACTTCAATGCCTGTAGGGACCGAGCCTGTAAATGTAATATGATTAATATCAGTATGTGTCGTTAAAAATGGTCCTACATCACGACCTAAACCTGTAATATGCTGAAAAATTCCTCTCGGCAATTTATCAGCAAACCATTTCGTCATAGCATGTGTCGTCAGTGGGGTATCCTCCGCACTTTTAACGATGACAGCATTCCCTGTTGCGATAGCTGCGGCAACGCTTCTTGCAGTAATTTGTAACGGATAGTTCCATGGCACAATATGGACAGTAACCCCAACTGGTTCTAAAACGACCGCATTTAAAATACCGTCTTCGATAGGAATGGTGTCACCCATAATTTTGTCTGCCGCCCCACCGTAAAATTCAAAGTAGCGAGCAGCGGCTTCCACATCTGCCCGCGCCTGTGTCAAAGGCTTACCCACATCACGACACTCTAGCAAACTCCATTCTTCAGCATGCATGCGAATATATTGTGCTAATTGGATAAGTAGCTGACCACGCTCATAAGCTTTGACTTGGCGCCACTCTTCACTTTCATATGCATGACGAGCCGCTCGAACCGCCTCGTCTACCTGTTCCTTACTAGCATTCTTTATTTGCGCGAGCACTTCACCAGTAGATGGATTGACAACATCTATTAATCCCTGACCATCGCCTTGTACCCACTTACCATTTATTAGCATTGGAATAACTTGCATCGTACCCCTCCTATAAGCCACGGCCACCGTCAACATGTAATGTTGTGCCTGTCACCATTGTTGATTTATCTGATAGTAAATAATTTACTGCACCTGCTATATCAGTTGGATCGACTAAACGGCCAAGTGGCACTGATTGGATAAAGACATCTTGCTTTGTTTGCTCTGCATTTGCACCTTCTGCTGTAAACTGTGCTAACATCTGTGTATTCGCTGGTCCTGGATGAATTGTATTAACACGAATTTGATGTGATGCAAGCTCAATCGCCAGCCCACGCGTAAAGCTTTCCGCCGCTCCTTTTGAAGCAATATAAGCCTGCAAGCCAGGACGGGGACGCACTGCCGAAATCGATGCAATCGTCACAATCGAGCCTTTTTTTCGCTCCTTCATATATGGAACAACGGCCTTCGTTGTTATAAATAAACTTTTCACATTTACGTCCATAAGGCGATTCCACTCATCCATCGTTACTTGCTCAATTGGAGTTGCAGCCTGTGCGATTCCAAGCGCATTAACAAGTCCATCAATGCGCCCATATTTCGCGAAAACCTCTTGTGTAATTGCCTGAATGCTTTCTTCTTGCAAAACATTGACCTCGTACGTTTGTAAAGATTCATGCGCTAGATTAGTCAGTGAGGCAACTGATAAATCGATACCAATTACAATATTTCCTTGCTCAAGCTGCTCTTGAATTATTGCTTTGCCCATTCCACCACCAGCACCTGTCACAATAAGTACTTGCTGTGCCACCGCCATCTTACACACCCCCTGCTGTTTGTTTTATGTTTACAAGCGCCCGACAAATGGCATCCCCCATTTGTGAGGTTGTCGCTTGCCCTCCAATATCCGCTGTTTTTACGACACCCTCTTTAAGCACGGCTTCAATCGCTGAAACAACTCGTTTTTCTGCGTCTGCTCTCCCAACATGCCCAAGCAATAATCCAAGAGACCAAATTTGTGCAATCGGATTGGCAATCCCTTTCCCCGCAATATTAGGAGCGGAACCATGCACTGGCTCGAACATCGATGGAAACTCCTTTTCAGGATTTAAATTTGCTGAGGGAGACAGCCCAAGTCCCCCGACAATGGCTGACCCTAAATCCGATAAAATATCGCCAAATAAATTGGAAGCCACAATAACTTCAAAATCTTGAGGACGCTCTACAAAATAAGCGACTAATGCATCTATATAAATAGATTCTAGCGTTAATGTTGGCGAGGCTTTTTCCACAATATGTTTCGTATGCGCATCCCAAAATTTCATAGAATGAATAATGGCATTTGATTTTGTAGCACTTGTAATTTTCGACTTACCATATTTACATGCATAGTCACAGGCTGCTTGTACAATTTTTTCAACGCCGAGCCGTGTCATAATCGTATTTTGAATGGCCATTTCCTGTGGCTGATTAGGATACATATGGCCCCCGCTATTGGAATATTCACCTTCTGTATTTTCACGAAAAATAACCATATCAATGTCCTTACCATTTGCCAGTGGTGACACAATACCTTGCAGTGATTTGACTGGTCTGAAATTCACATATTGCTGGAATTGCTTGCGAATGGGCATAATAAATTCCCAAACTGTAACATCATCAGGTACACGAGCGTCACCAATCGCACCAAATAATATCGCATCATAGTTCCTTAATATTGCAAGTGCATCCTTTGGCATCATAGAGCCATGTTGCACATAATAATCTGAACTCCACGGAAAAATGGTTGTTTCAATTTGTAAAGTTGGGTCATCCACCTTTAGTTGCTCGAGCACTTTTAACGCTTCCACCATGACTTCCTTGCCTATGCCATCTCCTGGAATAACTGCGATTTTGATCATTACGCTTCCCCTGCTAAAAACTTTACTGCTGCTAAACGGTAAATGGCCGTCGTTTCTGCAAGCTCTTCGATATCAACATACTCATCAATTTGATGTGGGATTTCACGATCTCCAGCCCCAACTGTGACAATTGGTACGCCATGTACATGAAGGAAAGTGCCGTCCGTTGCACCTGGCACACCGTTATAAATCGGCTCTTTTTGTGTCACTTCTGCCACTGCCTCGTAAATAGCTTGTACAACAGGTTCTTCTTTCGCAGTAGCGGTTGCTGGGCGATTATCAAGTACAGTAAGCTCCACTTTGAAGTCTGGATCATCTGCTTGTAGTCGTTGAATAATGGCATCAATTTTCCCAAGTAATTCATCATGATCCTGTGCTGGTACGGTGCGAATATCGAGCGTCGTCATACAATGATCAGGAATGACATTAATTTGCGCATCCCCTTTCACAGGAGCGCGTAAAATCGTTGGCGTAATCGATGGCCAATTGAGCATTGGGTCTTTCCCTAATCGTGCCTGTTCTTCTTGTTCTAACTTTTCAAGCTCGACGATTAAACGTGCCATCCGCCAATTCGGATTAATGCCGCTCCAAGAAATTGCGCCATGTGCCATTTTGCCGAAAATATCGACCTGTAAGCGAATGGCCCCACGCTGTGCAATGCACACATTGTTTTCTTGCGGCTCACAAATGATGGCCCCATCTACGCCATCCGCCCAGCCATTGCGAATAAAATGCTTAATGCCAAGCATAAGTCCCTCTTCATCACATGGAATGCATAAAATAATCTTGCCCGTAAATTCCTCGCCATCTAGTAACAATGACTGACAAGCAGTAATCATACATGCGAGATTCCCTTTTGTATCATTTGTCCCTCGACCATACATACGCCCATCAATGATTTCAGCTCCGAACGGATCATAAGTCCACGCCTCACGATTGCCCTCCGTGACGACATCTGTATGTCCTTCAAATAGTAGGGTTTTCCCTGGCTTCCCCGAATCAATAATGCCAATGACATTTGGTCTTCCAGGTACAACTTCTTCCACAAACGTTTCAATACCGATTGCTCGTAAATATTGCGCCACGTAATTGGCTACTTCCTGTTCATTGCCATGAGGATCATGTTCGCGATAAACACTTTCGATCCGAACGAGCTTTTGTGTTAATGCAATGACCGTTTCTCGATCACGTTTATACGTTTCCGTTGTCTTTATAGTTGGTTCTAGCATTTAGGAAGCCCCCTTTATATTAGTAAAAAATTTACAAATCATATTTTCATATTGTATATTTACTAATATATTGGTTAAATTGATAATCATTCATAGAATCCCATGAAGTTTTTTGCTACTATCCATATGGAAAAATAAGGTGTAACGATGGCAATCTACAAAAAAAACGTCGCCCAAATAGAAAACACTCACCCAAACGCTGTGAGCTCAACGTTTCGGGTGAGTGTTTTGCTTGTTTATAATTTACGAATTTGAAAACCTACTATTTACTTAACTCCCAGCTAATAAATAGTACTCATACTTAGTAAAGTCCATTTTATGCTTGATTTTCTTTTGGAAAAACTCCGCATTATCCTCTGTAATTTTGTATGAGCCTGTGACTGGATGAATAGAAGAGAGTTGAAAAATAGTTTGTAACTCCTCTAAAGACATATCTTTCAATATTTCACTATCTTCTATTATTGTTTCTCCAGGAAAGCTCCATGCCACTTCTCGAATAACATTTTTTTCAGAAAGATAATACGGCGATATCATTTGTTCTACAAAAAGTCTTTGCTCGCTCGCAAATTGTATCGCTTCCTGTTGTATGCTATTAGCACCAATAAATAGATAATAGTCATCACCGAACTGGACAAAGAAATCCTCGGTAATCAGTTGACAATAAATATAATTTCTCAGCGCCATTTTACAGACAATCGGAATTTCATCAATCGTTACTAGCATATCTTCTGCCAATGGAATTGTATCAAACGATGGGTCATATAAAGGCGAAGTTTTATCCACGTTACTCAAACCATACGTCTCAAGATGAATCAGTCGTACGTTCTCAATTTGATAAACCTCAAGAAATTTCATCACCGTATCGACATATGCTTTCTCGACCTGTAAATAGTCGTCTAACGTTAATATTTCTCCAAGAAAAGATTTTCCAATTTCTGAAGCACTTGTCCACTCATCCCTCAAATAATGTCCTTCTGCATTTCGATAAGCAGGATTGTATTTTGTAATCCGCCATTGATAGTCGATTTCTCTGCTCACAGATAGATGCACCTCCATTTTTAAATTTTTAATTAGATATTATCAAAAACCAATCTCCAATTCTTTTAAAAACAGCATCAAAAGTAGCTAATTTAATAGTGTTATTTTTTAATTGTTCTACCTTGTCGGTAATTGCTCGCCTACACCCTATTTACTTCTATTATCTAAAATATCTTGAATCGTATAATCTGCCAGTACGGATTGAAATGTTTTTTCCGCTTTCGCAATAATCATGGAAATAAAACGTTCCGAACCAGTAGATGGCACTGACCAATAAGGTGTTTCATTGTCATTGCCGAGCACGCTATAAATATCTTGCATTGTAATTTGCGCTGGTGCTTTATTAAGGCAATAGCCACCATAGCGTCCACTATGCGCCTGTACATACTCTTGTTCTGCAAGCTTCGCAAGAATTTTTCTGACGAAGGTCGCATCCTCCCCTAGCGTCTCCGCAATATAATTACTTTTTAGTAGCTCATTCGATTCCGCCATTAGGACGATTGCTCGCAATGCGACATGGAACCATTTCGGTCCAAGATCACCCGATTGGATAAGTAGTTGCATTGTCACACCTCCAATTTTCAAAATACTCTATTTTTTATTTGACATCTCTTACCTATTGTACTATATTTTAATTGTGATATTTTAATCACAATTAAAATGATAGCGTTTTCAAAAATAAGGAGGGCATGCAATTGGAAAATCGAGTACATCCTGAGTTAACAACATTCTTATCAGCTATGCAGGAACTAAATTTAACAAGAGAGAATATTGCTGAATCACGTAGTGTCATGAATGAAGCGCTTGGCAACGAAGAAGTAAAAATGGAAAACGTTACAACGACAGAACGCTATATTACTAGTCCTAACGGGGCACCAGATGTACGAATTCGAATTTACGAACCGACTGAAAAATATGGCACGTTGCCTGCTATTTTGTATATCCACGGCGGCGGTTTTATCATTGGGTCTATTGAAATGTTTGATGCAAGTTGTCAAATGCTTGTTTCACAATTAGATTGTGTGGTCGTTTCCGTTGGCTATCGCTTAGCACCAGAGCATCCTTACCCTGCTGGTGTGGAAGATTGCTATACAGCGCTTGAATGGATGGCGGCAAATGCTGATGAATTAGGCATTGATGTAACACGACTTGCAGTACATGGTACGAGTGCGGGAGGCGGATTAACGGCTGCTGTTTCACTCATGGCTCGGGATCGAAAAGGACCTAAAATTGCTTTCCAAATGCCACTATATCCAATGATTGATAATCGTTGTATTTTACCTTCAATTGACGAAATTTCAGATGCTCGTGTATGGAATGGTCCACAAAATCATCTAGCATGGGAAATGTATTTAGGGGCTAATTATGCTGAAGATGCGCCTATTTATGCGGCTCCTCTCCATGCAGAGGATTATAGCAATCTTCCTCCTACGTATACATTTATAGGAGATTTAGATCCATTCCGTGATGAAACAATCGAATATATTGCGAGACTGACAAAGGCGGGTGTACCGACAGAATTCCATCTATATCCAGGGTGCTTCCATGGCTTTGAGCACATGGTCCCTCAAGCAGAAATTAGTCAACGCGCAATTGAAAATTATATGTATGCCTTTAAAAAAGCTTTTGAAAAAGCGGCTTCACCTACTACTTAACTAATCAGCGATTCTGCGGAATTTATCGGCGATTTCCAATGTTCTATCGGTAATTCGCATGGCTCTATCGGCGATTCCTGATGTTCTACCAGCGATTCGCATGGTTCTATCGGCGATTCCTGATGTTCTACCAGCGATTCGCATGGCTCTATCGGCGATTTCAAAATCAACCAATACAACATTTCTGCCGTTGATGTCCGCTGCGGGCGGGGGTTCCTCGGGCACACCATTAGCCTCAGGAGTAGCCGACTCTGCTACTATCAACTATAAAAGAATCACATTCCTTTCTATATCAAGACAACAAAAAGAGCATCTAAATTTAGATGCTCTTGCGAATATTTTTTTATGCTATTATTGCTGACGTGATTCCGTCATTTGCTTCCATACAGAGCCTTTTGCCTCTTCACCTTGTTCGATTCGAGCAATGGCCATTTTCACTTGAAGCTTCACTTCAAACTCTTTATCTTCTTCAGCTGCCTTTAACGCTGGTAATGATTGCTCTGTTCCTACTTCATACAAATACATCGCTGCGCGCCAGCGAACAAGCTTATTTTTATCTTGCAATGCTTGTTGCATCGCCTCTTCAAATTCTACCAAGCCTAGGTCACTCATACAGTCTCCCGCAGTACGGCGCACGGCTGCACTTTTATCATGTAATGCTTTTTCTAAATACGGTACAACTGCTACATCTTCTATCATGCCTAAGTAAACTGTTGCTAGGCGACGAATAGACATTTGTTCATCTTGCAGCGCTAAATCTAATAGTGGTAAGTCATCTAGCTCTGGGTCTGCCATTTGGTCAAGTAATTGGAACCGTTTTTCCCATTCTGGCTGTTGGAACTGCTCGACCGTTATTTTTAATTTAGCAGGCTTTTGGTATACCTTCTCTGTATCATTAATCGTTGCCACAATATCAGCTAAACGTTGTACTGAATAAGTTACATCAATTTCCTGTTTGACCGCTTCAGCAATTTCCTCAAGCTCGCCATAACGAACACCGTAGTCAATCCATTTACGTTGGAAAATATAGTTTTCATCGACATCTGATTCAATAATTTTATTGAAAGCATCGACAAAACGGTCACCACAGCTCACACGGTATTCACGTTGGTTATCAAACACCTTTACTTGCAATGGCACCTGCTTGTAAAACTGTACATGGACATATACTTCGCCATAAAATTCATTGGCAATTTGTATATCGCTAGCTTCAGTAACATCCTCGCCTAATACTTGTCGAATGCTCGATAAAATACTTTCCCATGCGTATTTTGCATTTCGTTCAACTGCAAAGAAATCAGCTACATGATAAACACCTTTAACCCCCTCAATGGTTAAAATAGCTGCCGCTTCCCCAGTAGCTTCGTCTTTATTATCCTTTGTAAAGTTAAAGCTTTTGCCAAACGGTAACTCCGTATCGACAATAATTTTCATAGAATTAGGACTTGGTGTCGGCTCAATTGTAAGTATTTTCATATTATACGCTCCTTATCCGTTTACGATTTCATCTAAGTACGACCATCTTTCTATTAGATGCTCATAATGTGCATTCAGCTCATCTAGCTTAGCCGTTAACTCTTGTAATTTAGTAAAGTCAGCGCCAGCGCTTGCAATACCTTCTTCGGTTTCCATAATTGCAGTCTCTGTTTTTTCTATATCATCTGCAATGGTTTCCCATTCTTTTTGTTCTTTAAATGATAGTTTTTTCTTATCTGATTTCTGCTTCTCGACCTTCTGCTTGTCTGCTTTCGGTGCCTCCACCTTCACTGACGTTTGCTGCTCGCGCTTCTGTAAATAATCACTATAAATATCAAGTGACTCATCTACATGTCCTTGTCCGTCTAAAACCCAAAGTTTTTTGGCAATACGATCGAGGAAGAAGCGATCGTGGGAAATTGTTATAACGACACCTGGGAAATGTTCGATAAAGTCCTCTAATACCCCAAGTGTTTCAATATCTAAGTCATTTGTTGGCTCATCCAGTAATAGCACATTTGGTTGCTCCATTAATAGTTTTAATAAGTGCAGACGCTTACGTTCCCCACCAGACAACTTACCAATTGGTGTACCATGTGCATGTAATGGGAATAAAAAACGTTCCAGCATTTGCGCAGCGGAATAACGTACACCTTCTGCATCAGTAATATCATTTGACGCTTCGCGAATATATTCAATCATGCGCTCATTTTCATTCATCTTCGGTAACGTTTGTTTAAAATGTGCCAGTTTTACAGTGGAACCGACATGAATCTCTCCTTTGTCTGGCGAAAGTTCACCAGCAAGCATATTGAGTAAAGTCGATTTGCCAACACCATTGGCACCAATTATACCGATGCGATCACCTTGTTGCAGTAAAAACGTAAATTGTTCGACTATTTTTTGCGAACCGAAAGCCTTCGATATATTTTCTGCCTCTAATACTTTGCGTCCAAGTCGCGTTGTTGCTAAGCCCAATTCAAGCGAAACATCATCTGACTTGCGTTCTAAGTTATCTTCAAGTTGCTCGAAGCGCTGAATGCGAGCCTTTTGCTTTGTAGAACGTGCCTTCGCACCACGACGAATCCATTTTAACTCTGAACGATAACGATTACGGTCCTTTTGAGCTGAAGCTGCAGCCATTTCCTCACGAATTGCACGCGCCTCTAAAAAGTCTCCATAGTTCCCTGTATGGCGATACAACGTTTGGTCTGCTATTTCATAAATATGCGTCGACAATTCATCTAAGAAATAACGATCATGGGTAATGAAAATCACAGCACCTTTTAAGCGCATTACCATTTCCTGTAGCCATTCTGTTGACTGTACATCTAGATGGTTGGTCGGCTCATCCAATAAATAAAGGTCTGCTGGTTCGATTAACACTTTCGCTAGAGCGACACGTTTTTGTTGACCGCCTGAAAGGGTTAACACTTCCTTATCGAACATTTCAATGCCTAGCTTTGTTAGGGCAGTTTTTGCAAGTGCATTGACGTCCCAAGCTTGCTCCTCGTCCATACGCTGCTGTAAGCTAAACAATGTTTTTTGTAAGCTTTCGGATGTAGGATTTAATGCGAGTGCCGCAACCGTCTCTTCGTATTGGCGATTGAGTTGTAAAACGGGAGAATCACCCGCAAACACTGCCTGTAGTACCGTTTCGCCACTATTAAATGTAGGCTCTTGGGGTAAATAAGCAATACGATACTTATTAGGACGATCAATATCTATTGTATCCGCCTCGATTTGACCAGCTAAAATAGATAACAACGTCGACTTACCTGTCCCATTAATACCGATCAGACCTGCACGTTCCCCTTCATAGATTGTAAACTCGATATTTTGAAAGAGCGTTTTATCGCCCACTGTCTTCGTTAAATTTTGTACGATTAAATGACTCATTATGCTTTTCCATCTCTTTCATTTTGTAATTGCTCTAAAAAGCATACCATAAATTGATGGCGTTCCTTAGCCATTTGCTTACCTTTGTTTGTCGTCATTAATTCTTTTAATAATAAAAGCTTCTCGTAAAAATGAGTGACAGACGACGTATTTTTACTACGATAATCTTCCTCAGACATCGTTGTTCGTGCTTTCTCTAAGTCATCATATAATTTCCGACCTTTAGCACCACCATAAGCAAATGTCCTCGCTATTCCAATCGCTCCTATTGCGTCTAAACGATCCGCGTCACGGACAATTTTCGCTTCAATAGAAGTAGCCTCTAGCTCATTACCACCATTAAATGACACTTGTGCGATACAATCACGAATATGTTGTTTTTTTGCTTCACTTATATTCAAATCGTTAATCAACTGGTCTTCTTGCTCTTTACTATCCGTATACTTTTTATCACTGACATCATGCAAAAGCACCGCCATTTTTACAACTTCTGCATCTGCATTAGGCTCTGTATGTAAAATCGCTAACGCATTTTGATAAACACGTTCTATATGTTGAAAGTCATGACTTGCATCAAATTGCTCATATATGCTACGTACTTTGTTCTTTAACTCATTCATATTAATACTCAGTCCTTTCTCTTTGCCTATTATACTGTATTGCTTTGTGAAGTGTAACGATGTCGCCTTCTATATTGGAAAACAAATAAAAATATACATATCAATTGACTAATTATTCAGAATATTGTAGGATAAAAATACAGAACAAACTTTATTGTTCTGTAAGCTCACAATTTGCGTAGTGTACAAAAACTATGTGTTTTACAATTTTAAACAACTTCAGCGGGCATACAATTGAATACTGTTTTGCAATGAAATGCGTATAGTGTAACCGATCATCTTCAATTAAAAGTGAACACTTTCCCTAAATTTTCAAGTTTGTTAACCCGCATAGTAGCTGTACAATACAAAAATGTGAACAACCAGTTAGCTTTGTTTTCGCGACCACGAAGGCTTTTACCAAATGTAGCAAGTAATTATGGATTTTTCATTAAACGATGTTACCTTCTTTTACAATGTTGAACGTAACTTCTCCCTTAATGATTAATGTATAGCCAACAATGCAAACATTTTGCGAAAGGCCGCTTTATTGGAGTCGTGTTAACAATATTCGATAATTCATTTAAATAACGAAAGTTCATTTAAGCCATGAGTAAGAATACGTTATGAAGGAAGTAGGAAAGAAATTGATCGTATGTAATACCCTCCCGCTGAAGGAACAATAAAAGCTGCCCATCTTGAAGAGATGTAGGCAGCTTTTATTAATTAGATTGCTTTGTTGCTATTTATTTTTATAAATCCTTACCAATCACCGCATCAATTTCCTGTAACAGCTCAGCATTTTTCATCGTGGAGCTTAAATTTAACTGGCTTTGATCAACTTGAATAACAGCTACATGCATGCCTTCTTTAATGCTTGCACTTGGTACAGGTACCATCCCTTCAATATCAAATGTCATGATTAAATCTGGAAATCTCGATTGGATGGTCCCTGCCTTTGATAATGTCATATATTCATTCCAGAAAGTTAACTCAACATCCCCAACAGTTAAGCTCCCGACATCAAAGCCATTCTCCCTTATTAGAGTAAAATCCTTTACTGTTCCAGATACGATATGCTCGCCATTTAACAGATGAATAATATTATTTAATTTTTCATCCATTGTTCGCCCAATTAGGAAGCTATACCCGAGCTCAATCGCGGCAGATATTGCATTTGGTGCGCCATGTTCTGTTAAATAGCCTATTGTTACTGGATTACGTGTCACCGCTACCATTCCTCCAGCTAGAATAGAAGCATGACGAACTGTCTTTGCAGTGTTTTGTAAATTACCTTCAGCTAAGCCTTGAATAGCGAAATCATTTTTTCCACCTGCATAAAATTGAACAGATTGATAATCTTGTTGCTCATGTAGATTTAGGGAACCCATTATAGCAGTCGGGTGAGCCCGTCCATTACAAGGGGCATCAACGACTGGTACGTTCAGTAATGCCGATTGTAACCAACCATTGATTGTCGTTATGGCACCATTTTCATTCGTAATAATTCCTTTTAATCGATGATCCATATAGGCATTCATCTGTTGATAGCTCCAGCAAAGCTGGTCATTAGATACATATTGTTCTTCTGCTGAAGGTGCACCAACCATTGCAACGCAGGCTACTAAATCTTCATGGTTTAATGCCGTTATATCGATAAGTTGAGGGTTTCCTGAAGCGAAAATCTCCTCCAGTAACTTTAAACCTTCCGCAAGGAGGCCGCCACCACCGCCTCCAAGTATTGCACCTCCATAAACAGCAGCTAAACCATCCTTATACGTTAACACCCTTCCCATGCGCCCTTACCCCTTTCTATTTTCCTATTTTCAGAATAGAAGAGAAGAAGCTATATAAAGCGTCTCCAGCAATAACACCTGCTGCAAATACAGTCATTTCAGATTCTTTCTTACCTTTTGTCATATAAGTGAAAATCACACGAAGGAAAATACCTACTAACACTGCCCAACCAGCTATCGGATTGATTAGTAATAAACCAGTCGCAAACAGAATACCCATTTGTCTCTTTGAACCGCCAATTAATTGAATCAATGCCCCAGGAATCGACCAGATTAATAGCTGTTTTGCTACGTCTCCAGTCACTCCAGATTGGATAGTGGCTGCATATACATGGTTAACTGGTGCTACTAAACCTTGTGCAAAATACGATTGATATGAAAGTAAAACTACGACTGCAGAAATTGAAAATGCTAGCATCCCAGCAATCATTTGCTGTTTACGCCCTTCTTTTTCTAATACAGGATCACTGCCATTTCCACGTAAAATAAAACCTGTTTTCAAGTCATAGCCCATATCTGCAAATGCTACCCCTGTTGCCGCACTAAAGCCAGCTAACAAAGCAAGAGCAGGTGCTGGGAAACCAATTAATATTCCGACAATTAGTGTGATAAACGCTACTGCAAATGCAGGGAACCAGCCTGCATGCATAGCAGCAATCCCAACGATAAGTTCGTGAACAAATGCTGCAATTGTAGCGAAAATGATAAAGCCGATTAGCATGCCAAAAGACATATGTGAAATCATACCACCTATTAAAGCAATTAATAATGCAATCGCTAAATAGGCAACAAAACCTACACCAAAACCTTGTCGAATTTCTTTTTGGTCTTTTGAATAGATTAATTCTTCTGACTCTTTAGTCGATCTTTTACTTAGCAAAGTAAAAGCAACCTGGAAAAGGGCTACAATGCCCGCTCCAATCATAATGCCATGTGGAATGTAATATTCATTCAAATCGACATTAAATAATTGAACCGAATAACCTCTTAGTAAAAGACCAATTCCAAACATCGTAAGCGCCCAAATATTTCCGATAAATGCTACCCCAAAAGCTGACATAGGAATTTTAAGAATAGACCCCACAATACCGATTAACACACCGCCAATTAAAACCTTTGCATTTTTACCGCCTTTATCACCAGCTTTAATAGCCTCTGCTGTTGCAATCCCTGGCGGCCAGGTACCTGTTGCTGGGAAAATCTTAGTATCAAAAAATTTATATAATAATAAAGCATCCACAAACATCGCTAATATAACACCAATAAACAATGGTAAAACTAAATTTTCATAACCTAAAACATACGGAATACCAATTGGCAACATTAGACTACTCGCTGCACTAAACGTAGCCGAAGATATTGCTGTCTGTATAATATTTTGTCTATGCACGGATTTGAATGCAATTAGCTTGCCAATTGGAATTCTTCCTAAAATCATCGCAAATATTGCACCAATGATAGATGTATTAGCAGAAATCCCTAAAGTCGTAATCAGCTGTATCCCAATAATTGCCCCTACCACAGATGTTAAGACAATCATTAGTAAAGTTACAGGTTCCAAAGCCCGCGGATGTAATACTTTATTATTCATAGTGTCAGGTCCCCTATTGTAGTTATAGTTTAGATATGTGAGATTGAATTTGATGAGCAATTTTCACTAACTGTTCAAGCATGTATTTCTCCCTTTGATTGTCAATGTCATATACTAATCCAGAAATTGTTAGAGATGCCATGATTTCTTTCTTATAATTGAATAATGGTACACTTATACCAAAAGCATGTTCATTGTACTCCCCGACAGTAACACACCACTTATTTTGTCGTATGGCTTGTAACTCCTCTTGTAAACTATCAAGAAGCTTTTTAAGCTCCTCTTCCGACTGCTTTTCATGAAAATAGGCTAACAATTCAAGCTGCCTTTCTTTGTCTAAATAAGCAAACATAACTTTACAAGAAGCACCGACATAAAGCGGTGTTTTTGTACCTAAGGACACTGCATATTTTATATTCTTACTACTTTCAGCAATTTTTGTTGTGACACCATACTCATTATCCATATAAGTTAGAAATACTGATTCATTAATTTCACTTGCAAGACTTTGCATCAACTCATAAATTGTAAAGTGAGGGTCACTTGAGTTAGAAAGCTTGTCATGAAATATAAACATTTTATAACCTAATTTATATTTTTTTGTAGCTTCATCCTGTAATAAATACCCTGCTTCAGTAAATGTATTGATGGTTCTTTGCACAACACTTGTATGCAGTTTTGTCATGCGTGAAATTTCACGTACACCTAATGCGCCATCTGTAGTTGCAAAGCATTCTAGTATATCCAATGAATTTTTTAATGTCTTGACAGTCATTTATATATTTCTCCTTTTATGCGTTTTCGTAGCCGTAACGGTTTTCGGCTACCTCTAAAGAAATATATCCATTTATTAGATCTTTTTCAATCGCTTTCGTACTTCGCTCTTGTGGATTGCCATAGCCACCCCCTGTTGCTGTGACAAGCTCAATACGATCGCCTTTCTGCAATTCATAATTGGCGAGTACTCCTACGGGTCCCACCTTTGTGCCATCTTTTTTATGAATAACTAAATAGTTATACGAGCCTTCCTCACCATCATTTAAGCCAAATGGTGCAAATTTATGTCTACCTAGGTTGACAGAAACCTTTTGACCATCATGATTAACCGTATAAACTCGGCGTACACCTAGGCCACCTCGATATTGCCCTGCACCAGCACCATCGCAATTTAAGCTATATTCGTCAATCTGAATTCCGTATTTAGTCTCTGCAACTTCTACAGGAAGATTATATGTTTCCCCATCTCCCATACAATATTGTCCACTTTGCCCATCTTCATCATTTGACGCTCCCCAGCCACCTACTGAAGGCTCAACGATTAGGAAGGATTCATTATTTTCAGGATTTTTGCCTGTTAAGATAAATGTACATACCGACTGTAAATGTCCTGCTGATAATCTTTCTGGTAAATGAGGTGCAAGCGCCTTCCAAATTAAGTCTGCTGCTCCAATACGTGCTTCAAAGTTCATTGAAACAGGATGCGGACGTTTGGCTGAGACAATTGAATTATCATCTGTAAGAATTGTTAAGCGTTTAAAGACACCTTCATTAATCACGTCAATATCTCCAAGTAATGCTAAGAACATTACACGAACACTCGCCATTAAACCAAATTGTGAACAGTTTACAGGCACATTCACAGCAGGATGTGAGCCTCTAAAGTCACAAATAAATTCTTCATCGCTAATCGTTACTTTCACTTGAATTGGATAAGGTCCTCCTTTTAATGGATCGCCTTCAATAAAGTCTTCTGCATAAAATTCACCTTTAGGTAAATGTTGAAGCTCATACTCTACAATCTTTTCACCCTTGTCCAATAATTTTTGAATGGACAACTTCACCGATTCAGCACCGAATTTATGACAAAGTTCTGCAATCCTTTTTTCACCTGTTTTTAAGGCTGCTACTTGTGCAAACATATCTCCAATAGAAAGCTCTGGTAGACGAACATTTGTAGAAATGATTTCATAAATGCCTTCATTGAGCTCGCCCTTTTGATAAAGCTTTACACCAGGTAGCTGAAGGCCTTCCTGATAAATTTCATTCGAATTACTTGTAAATGAACCAGGGTCCATCCCCCCTACTTCGGTCCAGTGAGCTTTATTTGCAGAATAAGCAATAATTTCACCATTATTGAAGATTGGTAAAACCAATCCTACATCTGATAAGTGAGAGCCCCCTCCAACATAAGGGTCATTAATAATGATGACATCACCTTCGTTTAATTTTCTCCCATTATCATATTTTTCTATGACACGTTGAACCATTGGACTCAACATCCCAATAAAACTTGTCACACCATTACCTTGGCTAATCAAATTACCATTGGCATCAGTTAAACCACAGGCATAATCTAAAACCTCATAGATAACGGGGCTCATAGATGAGCGAGCTAAAGCAACAAACATCTCATCTCCAATGGCCAGCAATGAATCCTGAATAATTTCTATAGCAAAAACATCTTTTTTCATGTGTTATTTCCCCTCCATCTCTACAATTAGATTGCCGTATTTATCTATTTCAATAGATTGCTTGTCATTTATCACAACTGTAGATGTAGGGCTTTCCACAATAGCAGGACCAGCAATAACATAGCCAGGTACTAACTTTTGTTGATCGTAGACATTGACCTCTACCCAGCCTGTACCTTTGACGTATAACTTTCGTTTTGCTTTTATACATGTTGAAGCATCAATATGTGAGAAATCTAACTCCTTAAACTGGACCGCTTCATCTTTCCCATAAATAGTGAGATGTAAATTTACTAGCTCTATCGCAGTCTCTGGTAAGTCAAAAGAGAACTCTTGTTTATGTTTGATATGGAAAGCATTTGCTAATTGAGCTAGCTCTTCTACATGAAGCGAAATATTTGATGAATTCAATTTAACTGCATGCTCCTGACCTTTATAGCGCAAATCATAATTAATCTCGAAATAATAATGTTCCTTCGATAAAGGTGCATCCGCATAAGCATTTTCAATAGCCTCATCAATATTTGTTTGAATAGCAGCTAAATGATGCTTATCAAAATTCATTAAGCTTGTTTGAATATAATCTTGTCGATATTCCGTCATCATCATCCCTAATGCTGAAAAGACCGATGAGCCATATGGAATAATTACTTTCTTCATGCCCAGTTCTTCAGCTAGATTAATCGCATGTAGTGGACCACCACCACCAAAGGCAACCATTGTAAAATCCTCAGGATCATAGCCTTTACGAATAGAAATGAGCTTAAGTGCATTTAGCATATTAGAGTTGGCAATATCTAAAATTCCTTGCGCTGCTTCCTCTGCTGTCACATTAAACGGTTTCGCAATTGCTGCAATTAGTGCTTCCTCCACTTTGTCAATAGACACTGGATTATCGAAGTTTTCTAATGATAATCTCCCTAAATAGACATTTGCATCTGTAATTGTTGGCTGCATATTGCCTAAGCCATAAGCAACAGGACCTGGATTTGCACCAGCAGAATCTGGACCAACTTTTAAGGAGCCGAATGGATCGATGCGTGCGATGGAACCACCACCATTACCGATTTCAACAATATCTACAACAGGTGTTTTAATTGGATAGCCTGCAAATTTTTCATTTCTTTCAATATAGTAATCTGTTGTAACATTTACTTTTCCTTCCGTAATAAGTGAACATTTTGCTGTCGTTCCACCAACATCAAATGCAATTATATTGGATTCATTTAAAAGCTCTCCTAATTTTGCAGCGCCAAACATACCCGCTACAGGACCAGATTCGACTAAATTAATTGGCAATTCCATCGCTTTATCAAAGCTTGTCGTTCCTCCGTTTGATTGCATTATTTTCAAATGCTCTGTTATACCAATCGTGCTTAATTTTTCTTTTAGGCTTTTTAAATATGCGTGTGCAATTGGCTTTACATATGAATTTAAAACGGTAGTATTTGTTCTCTCATATTCTCGATATTCTTTAATCGTTTCGCTTGAAAGTGTGATGTACACTTCTGGCCAAAGCTTTTCAATTTCTACTTTTAGCTGTAATTCATGAATTGGGTTTTTATAGCCATGAATCAATGAAATAGCAATAGCCTCCACACCTAATTCCTTGAACTTTCTAACAATTGCTTCAACTTCATCGGTATTAAGCGCTTTCATAACATTTCCTTTATAATCGATACGCTCATCAATTTCTTGTCGTAAGTAACGCTCTACAAAAGGTGCTGGTTTTTTATATTTAAAATTATATAGGTCTGGACGATTACCACGAGCAATCTCTAATACATCACGGAAGCCTTTCGTTGTAATTAACCCAACTACGCCCCCTTTTCTTTCCGTTAATGTATTAATAATGACCGTTGAACCATGAATAAATGATTCAATCAATGACTCTTCTGTAACGTGTCTCCCTAAAACATTTAAAATACCATCCTCAAAGTGACCTGGTGTCGTATGTCCTTTGTCAAAATGAAGATTTCCCTTCTCATCTGTGTAAACTAGGTCAGTAAAAGTACCGCCAATATCTGTTGCGATTTTCAAGTCTTCATCCCTCCGTGTTCCTATTATCGGAACGCTGTTCCAATTAAGAATTAAATAAATTATATTTAAAAGAAAAAGAAAATTCAATGTATTTTATAAATAAAAATTCATTTGACAATTAAATTTAATGTAAAAACCTACTTTTTCTTAGCATTATTGGTTAGTTATTTATTAATACAACCAACTATTACATTTCACAAATTTACTAATATTAGTCATAAAACATAAAAAGACCCTGGTTATACACCAGAGTCCTAAATTACATAATATATTTATAGGCCGTACTTCTTAAATGTTCCCTGTTTACCATAAGACTTCTAAAAAAAATTAAGCAAGAAAGAAAGCTTTCTATACTCATTCGAATAGCCATTTTTTTGGCTAACTAGCTTTTTACTTCTTCAAAATGATACCTATCTACTTTATATATTTTTAAATAGTAAAGCTGCCCTTTCTGACTAAAAAGAGCAGCTTTACATATTTTATAATAATTAAAACAATCCTACCGCATGTCCTTCACTATCGACATCCATACGTAAGGCTGCAGGCTGTTTCGGTAAACCTGGCATCGTCATAATATCACCTGTTAGACAAACTAAGAATCCTGCGCCAAGCTTTGGAATCACTTCACGAATCGTTACTGTGAAGCCTTCTGGACGCCCTAGTAAACTCGGTTGGTCAGATAATGAGTATTGCGTTTTCGCCATACAAATCGGCAATTCGTCCCAGCCAAATTTTTCGATTTGCGCAATTTGCTTTTTCGCTTGCTCTGTAAATTGGACATCTTTCCCGCCATAGACCTTTTGTACGATGGTACGCACTTTTTCTTCAATCGATTCTGCTACATCGTATAAAGGAGAGAAATTATTTTCTTCTTCAAGGACAGATAGTACTTGCTCTGCTAGGGCTAATCCGCCTTTGCCGCCCTCTTCCCAGACATTTGTACGGGCAATGCGCACATCATGTTCTTGACACCAGTTTAGCACTGCTTCCAGTTCAGCTTCTGTGTCTGTAATAAAACGATTTAACGCGATGATTGGTTCAACACCAAATGTGCGAATCGTCTCCACGTGCTTCGCTAAGTTTTCAATGCCTTGTAACAGCGCAGGCACATTTTCTCCAACGAGTGCTGTTTTCGCAACACCACCATGCATTTTCAACGCACGAATCGTTGCCACAATCACTACGGCACTTGGTTTGAAGCCTGCTTTTCGGGCTTTAATGTTCATGAACTTTTCAGCACCTAAATCGGAACCGAAGCCCGCTTCTGTTACGACGATATCTGCTAGCTTACGTGCTGTTTGTGTTGCCATAATGGAGTTACAGCCGTGTGCAATATTGGCAAATGGACCGCCATGAATAATGGCAGGTGTCCCTTCAAGTGTTTGCACTAAGTTTGGTTTAAACGCATCTTTTAATAACAGAGTGAGCGCGCCTTCTACTTGTAAATCACGCACAAATACGGGCTCACGCTCAAATGTATAACCGATGACAATGCTTGCTAAACGCTCACGTAAATCATCTATGCTTGTCGCTAAACAGAATACCGCCATAATTTCAGAGGCAACTGTAATATCAAAGCCGTCCTCACGTGGCATGCCTTGCACAGGACCACCAAGACCGATGACTACTTTGCGAAGCGCACGGTCATTTAAGTCCATTACGCGCTTCCAAATGATACGGCGAGGATCAATGTTTAATGCATTGCCTTGATGGATATGATTATCAATAAAGGCTGAAAGCGCATTGTTGGCCGTTGTGATGGCATGCAAGTCTCCCGTGAAATGCAGATTTATATCTTCCATTGGGACAACTTGTGCATACCCACCGCCTGTCGCGCCTCCTTTTACACCCATTACTGGGCCAAGGGAAGGCTCACGCAATGCGACAACAACATTTTTCTTTAATTGATGAAGTGCATCTGCCAACCCAACTGTTACTGTTGATTTTCCTTCACCAGCTGGAGTTGGACTTATCGCTGTCACCAAAACGACCTTCGCATCCTCGCCCTGCGCTGTTATTTTTAATGGATCTATTTTTGCTTTGTAGCGACCATATTGTTCTAGTGCATCTTCTGGAATACCTGCCGCTTCTGCAATGTCTATAATAGGCTTCATAACCGCTTGACTAGCGATTTCTAAATCTGATAAAGGTTGATTTTTCGTTGTCATTTGGCACCCAACTTTCTATTATTATTCATCTCCATTATAGACTTTATTGAGCAAGAAAACACAGTTAGTTACGCAATATTTCGACAATCAATTGACAACTGGAATCAATTCATGTATGTTCTAAGAGAAAATGCAATTTTTTCATTTTTTATCAATTATGCCACGAGTTAATTGGTAGTATTTTACATTCAGGCGCATTGGAGGCGAATGCTTATGCAACAAGGAATCGTAAAGTGGTTCAATAACGAAAAAGGTTATGGCTTTATTGAATGTGATGATGGAGAAGATGTATTTGTACATTTTACGGGTATACAAGAGGAAGGCTTCCGTACACTTGAAGAAGGTCAAAAGGTTTCATTTGATGTAGTGGAAGGCAATCGCGGACCTCAAGCGTCAAATGTTGTGAAATTATAAGCGGCAAGGAGCTGTTCAACAAATGAACAGCTCCTTCTTTTTTTATAACTATGGGTTAAGCCAATAAAATGCTCCAGGAAAAATTAATGTTTCCTTCGTCCGATCAGTGTCTCTCAACGTAACACCGAACGGTCCTTCACATTTACGTCCAAGCATCATTTTAGTTGCTGCAGCTTCTTCATAAAAATCTAAACGAATATTTGGCAAATGTAATGAAACAAACGCTGTGTGTGCTTCTGGCTCAGATAATTGTAATACTTCTTGCCATTCTTTTGCTGTAGCCATCGCATCTTGGACATAAAACTGTACTGACTCCATTGATATATTTTGTGTTGCTTTTATCGCGCCACTTGCCTTTAATTGATCTTTGCGCTTCTCATCACTATCCGCCCACTCAATAAAAAATGGAAAATCGATTTCTTGCTCTTGCTTTCCAAAATGTAATAGTTTCCATTCCACAACCGATCCATCTGGTCGTGTTCGACTACATACATCTGGTCCATAAACTTCAAAACCAAGCGCACTTAAACGCTGTGCCTCTTCTTCTATATTCGTTGTACGTAAAGCAATTCTTGAAAAACCATAGCGCTCATTGTCCTGTTTAAAAGTATAATGTAAGGAATATGGTAATTTTGCCGCTTCCTCAAAAAGCGCATGATCATAAATCGCTATTTGTTCAATATAGCTTAACCCAAAATAGCTTAATGTATTATACGTTCCCCACATGGTGTGCTGTCCACCATTTACAGTATGAATATGACGTTTATTTAAAAAGACTTTCATATTTTCTGGTGATTGAACTTGATGGACAAGATGATCAAAAAACAAAGTCATTCTTCTTCCCCCTTTTTGTCCTTTCATTATATACTTTACCTGTTAGTTTTCTAGGTTTAAATTAAAATTAGCAATATTCAAATAATTTAAGGTGTTTATTAGGTATTTGGAAGAGCCAAGATTAATCACAACTCACGAATTGTTATGTATTTTGTCATCAACTTTTTTATCATTATCACTTTTTAAATTATTAAAAATGCTTAGCATGAATGTAAAACCTGCAACAATTTCAATGAAATAGGAACTTATAGCTTTATTAAACCATATGCCACCTATTGGGAATGATAATGGCAAAATTGTGGCTAAAGGTACAAATATTGAAAAGAGAAAACAAGGAATGCAAACGCAAATAAGTAAAGGCAAATTTATATTAATGGTCCATTTTTTTATTAAAATAAGTGATAAATAGACACCCCATAAAAAGAGAGTAATAAAGTTAGTCCAAAAAACAGGAGCTATACTAAATGTTGAAGCTGACATAACTCTAACTTCATTTTTAATATCATAACTGATAATTGTGAGTAAAAATAAACCTATTATCCAGATTAATTTCCATAAATAAGGTGACCATTTTTTCATAAAGAACCCCTCCTTAGCCTCTTAGAAGTTTAATTTATTATTATTAATACGCCCCAAAATTTAAATAGTTCCTAATAAATTATCCTTCTAATTACATTCGAATAGCAAACTGCGTTTTATTGATTATCGTTACGTTTCGAATTGCTGATGATTATCTTTTGACATTAGTAATTTTTTTATCACCCTCGACTTTTTTTACCCTCTCAATTCTAAAATCCTGTTTTCACATCAGCCATTTCCTTAGGGCTACAAAAAAGTTTCATGCATAGGAAAATGGGTATTTATTTATAAATGAAATGAACAGAAGCAGCTAGAGTATTCAAGGAGCTATTCCCATCGTGGATTTTTAAATGCTCCTTTTTATAGTCAAAAATATTGTCATAACAGGTACTCTTCATTTTGCCTGTTATGAAGTTCTTTGTTTGGACAAGCAATTTTTAGAACAGCTAGCGGTCAGGAAGGATAAGAACATGAAAAAATTTTTGTATGTAGGCCTAATCGTCCTTAATTTTTGCTTTTTCACCGTAATGAAGGAAGCAGAGGCAAAGGAAAATCATGAAACAACGGAGCGGAAGGTCATCCTTATCTCATTTGATGGAATGAAAAATGACTATACTAAAAAATATGTGCAAGAGAATAAATTACCTCATATCAAACAGATGCTTGAAAATGGTGTTACTGCGAAAAAACCTATTACTATTACCCCTTCTCTAACTGCGCCTTCACATGCAGCGATTGCCACTGGGGCTACGCCAAAACAAACAGGTATTGTAAGTAATCATTTTCATGAACCAAACACCACTTTAGATAATGAAGAAAGCGGTTTTAAGGCAGAAATTGAAGTACCCCCATTATGGGAAGAAGCTCGAAAACAAGGAAAAACAACAGCTACTATAGCTTTTCCTGGTGCCAATCCTAAAGAAGAAAAACAAGGAGATTATTCTATATATCATGGTGAAACATGGGCACCAAGTAATTTGGAATCGCTAACCTTTAAGAAAACTACAGAGTGGGTTCAGTCACCTAAAAGCTTCAGTCCTTTAAAGGAATCGGAATTCCGCATTAAGATGAAAAATGAAAAGGATCGTGTCATTCATATTTTGGCGATTGACTCAACTGATGATCAACATGAAAACTATGACACGTTTATATTATCTGAAGATAAAAAAGTAGATGCTGATGACACTATTGTAAAAGGAAACAAATGGGGATCTATTCCCATCCATATGAAAGATAAACAAAGTGCGGGCTTTTGGTTCAAAATGAAAGTAGAGAACAGAGAACTTAACCGTCCTATTAAGTTGTACAGAACAGCCGTAACCTCTAGTCAAATTAGTGGTCCTAAAGGATTTGCCGAGGAGATTGAGAAGGAATTTGGATTTTATCCAGCACAAGATGATGATGAAGCGCTAGAGAAAGGATGGATTACAAGACAGGAATATGAGGAGATTAGCAAACGTTGTATTATGTGGATCACAAAAGTTTCGCTTTATATAAAACAGCAATACAATCCTGATTTGCTCATGTTTTATGCCCCCCATATTGATCATGAACAACATAAGTATTTATTGATAGACCCTCGTCAGCCTGACTATTCAGATGAAAAGTCAAAACAGTATATGAGCTATATTGAATGGTCATACCGTGTAGCCGACGAAGTAGTAGGAGCAACAATGAATTCCCTGCAAGACAATGATTATTTGTTTGTTGTCTCAGATCATGGAATGGAACCCGCCCATTCTACCCTTTCACCTAACAAAGTACTACAAGATGCAGGGTTATTAACGGTCGATCCAAAAGATAAAACGAAAATAAATTATGCAGCATCAAAAGCATACGCCATTCCGAGCGGATCTGCAGCAAATGTATACATCAACCTTAAAAATCGTGAAAAGGGTGGCGTTGTTCCTCAAGATGAATATGAGAATGTCCGTGAACAAATTATCGAAGCTTTTAAAGCTGTCGAAGTCTCATATAACAAAGGAGCAATCATTCAACATGAGATGAAAAAAGTGAAGTCTGCAATACAAACAGACAATTTTTCATTCGGGACTGTTCAACAACATGTCAAAAATATGTGGAGCCATCTGTTGGAGCCAAGAGTACATCCATATGAAAGTGTATTGAAAAATGAAAATATCACCCTTCTGGAGCATCAAAATGCAGGCGATGTCGTGTTGATTGGTGCACCTGGCTATGTGATGGGGAGTGACGTTGAAAAAAATGTTTCGCCACCAATTGAATTAGGAACACATGGAGGAGATGCAAATAGAAGCATGCTTAGACCTATTTTTATCGCTACTGGAGCAGAATTTTTCAAAGGCAAAGAAATTAAAACCACATCTAATTTAGATATAGCACCGACGATTTACGATTTACTAGGGTTAGAAATACCTTCATTTGTAGAAGGCAAAATCATTGAAGGGATTTTTAAAGATCAAAACAGTGAGGAACATTCAGAATGATTAAACGTTCGCTCAACATCTGCCTTTAATATCCTCTATGTGTTGCTCTTTCTTCACAGCTTAAATAATTTTTGACTCTACAAAAATCTATATATTTAGGATATGAGTATTTCCAATGAAAATTCCTTTTGATAATAGACATAAAAAAACACCCTTTAGAAAATATCTTCTAAAGGGTGTTTCGTTATAACTTTAATTCATTCTACAACATCTGTCATACCTTGAAACTGCAAAGCACGATATAAAAATGCAACAAACTGCGCTCTTGTGACAGGTTCATTTGGGTAGAACTTTCCATTATCACCAAGAGTAATACCTTCACGCTTAAGCACGGAAATATAGCCTGCACTCCAATGTGTACTAGCGACATCTGCAAATGAACTTGTTCCTTCTGGCGTTAAACCAAGTACCCCAACAAGCACTTTCGCTAACTGCGCACGGGTCATATTTTCTGTTGGGCGGAAAGCGCCATTTGTGCCATCAATTATTCCTGCTTTTTGCAAAGCTCCTATCGCCTCATAATAAGGATGTGTTGACGGCACATCCGAAAAAACCTTCGTTGCGCGTACTTGTTCAAACGAAAATGCTCTAGTTAGTAGTGCTGCCACATGCATACGGCTAATCGGTGTATTTGGACGGAAAGTGCCATCATCAAAGCCTTGGATAATACCTTGTGCCGACAGTTCCTCAACCATCTCTTTTGCCCAATGCCCATCTAAATCACCAAACGTTACGATTGGCTTTGGTGTTTGTGGCTCTTGTGGTGGTTTAGGTTCTTCTACAGGGAATGGCGTCCATTTGGCATAGAGCGAAATATTTACTCGCACAATCGTTTCCTCATGCCACTGCTTTGTCAATGCTTCGTCTTGATACCATCCGTAAAAGCGATAACCTTCTTTTGTTGGGACAGGTAAATCACTGACTTTAGTATTAGCGGTAATTTCAATTGGCTTCATAACTGTTCCACCATTGGTATACAAGGTGATTTTCACCTTTGCTGGTGGCGAATCGTCTTGGTCGTTTGTTACAGGTGGAGTTGTCGGATACCCTCCTCCTCCTGTTGTTGGCGGATTCTCTACCCATTGGGCATAAAGCGTAACATTCGCTTTACCCATTTTGAATGTTACTTTTTCAGCATAGGCTGTCCCTTTACCATCTGCTTGAGTGTTCCACCCTTTGAACGAATAATTTGTTCTGAAAAGTAGACCACTATTGCCTTGCACCGTGACGTTTTCATTTTCTTCGTACGATTTACTATCCTGTGGCACAGTACCACCTGTTGCCCCATTTTTATCATATATGACGGTATAAGTTGGATTCGCTGTCCACTTTGCGTACAACGTTATTGCTTCTGTTACGACATCTGTTGCAAAATCCCATCCCTCTGTTAATGCAGTATCTTTATGCCAGCCTCCAAACAGATATCCTAGTTTGGATGGTATTATCGGTTTCGTAATTTTTCCGTTATACGCTACATTATCTGGTGCAACATATGTACCACCATTTGAGTTAAAAGTTATTGTATAACTATTGGCTATCCATTTAGCGTAAAGCGTTGTATCGCCAGCCACTACATCTGTCATAAAGTCCCACTCTGTTGTGAAGTCAGCATCTTTATACCAACCTGTAAACGTATGTCCTATTTTAGTAGGGGATGTCGGTTTTACTAATTTGTCTTGATAATTAATAGTAATGTCACTTATTGCACTTCCGCCATTAGTGTCAAATCCTACTGTATATTGTTTTGGCAAAAGTGTGACGGCGGAGCTTGTTAGAGACGCTACTCCAGTGGCATCAAAAGCCAACTGTGCTCCAGTCACTTCATATGAATTACTTGCACCTAAATTAGAGAAGCTGACAATTCCAGCGTTAGCTGTAGCATTTAGGTCCCCAGTCAATGTCCATGCTCCTGTATCTTTCTTCTTCACTGTAACAATCTTCGTACTATCATTCACACTTACATTTTTATAAACATCGTATAGAGTCAGTACTGGCTGTTGACCAAATGTCCCACCATTAATAGTTGGCGGAACAATATCTGTTGTCAACTTCATCGTAGCTGTGGGTCCAGCCTCTGGAGTAATCGTTAACAAATTGGCTGTAGGTGTGCTAACACCTGTTACTTCAAGTTGAATTGATTGCGTTGTTGCTGCATTCAACTTCAATTTTGAAATTGCTACTCCGTTCAAAAAATTTAAATCGACTGTCTGACTTATTGGTGTCAGTGGTACCCCATCGAAACTGCCTATGGAACCGTTTGGAGCTTGTTTATAGCCACTAATTATCACATTTTTTACTCCATTAAACGAAGTGTCTGTATTACCTAATGCATTCGTGACAGATATCGTGATGCTATTATCATTACCAACTATTGGATTAAATAATTCTACTGAAGCACTAACTGTTTGAGCAGGCATTGGATCAAATTGCACTATGGCCTTTGCTGTTAAAGCTTGGCCATCAACACTTGCACCGATTGTAGCAGTTCCAACTGTCGTTGGGGCAGTTAAAGTTGCTGTATACATACCGTTGTTATGGTCTGCTACAGCGCTTAACGTACCTAAAGTGGATGACATTTCTAGTGCCGCTCCTCCAGCCTTAATTTCATGATTTTGAGCATCCTTCAATTTCACAGTCACCATTGTCTGACTTGTTCCATCTGCTAACAAGGAACTATTGGTAACAGCAATCGTACTGTTCTGTGCTGATGGAGGACCTGATACAAATTGTACGCTAGTCGTTGCTGCCATTGCTCTACCACCAATACTTGCACTGATTGTAGCTGTACCGATAACCGTTGAAGTAGTTAAGGTCGCAGAATATGTACCATCGTTATTGTCTGTGACAGCACTTACCGTTCCTAGTGTTGACGAAATCGTCACTGTCTCTCCACCTGTTAGTACATCATTGCCTTGAACATTTTTTAATTTGACAGTCACTGACGTATGACTTATACCATCTGCTTCAAGACTAGGATTACTTACAAACACTTCACTCTCCTCTGGAGATATCGAATAGTCTGGAATCATATAAGTGTTGAAAGTAAAATCGTAACCAGCGGCAGAGGATAATCCTCTTGGATAGGGATTATTAGAACTCCCATACCAACCAAAGCCAGCCGTCGCTCCACCGTTTTCAGTAGAAAGCACCATGCGGTACATCTTTTCCCTTATCAAGTAAGGTGATAGATTAGAAAAATCAATAGAAGTCCAGCCTGAGCCGAATGATGTCAACTGTGTTGAAGCAACTGGAGTTGACAAATCATCTTCTTTATAAATACTTGCTATGAGTGCGCCAGTTGTACTATAGCTACCAGCTATATTAACGTCAATTTTGCTAAGATTTCCAGAAACCGCTGGAGTAAACGTCTGATATCTCGGATAATCCTTATTTACAAAGATGTTACCATTTAGAATCATCTGAGATTGATCTAAAATAGGTGAACCTGCCGCTTTAACACTACCCCCGGGCGATATAACACAACAACTCATAAATAATAAAAATATCGCGCCCCACAGTTTTATTTTTTTCATTAATTACCTCCACTCTTCATAATGTTCATCGTAATGCTAATTGAATGAAATAACTAGCATTACCCCATTTTGATAGTTTTCACATACTGAACTTCATCAATTCAACCGCTTTTTAATGACCACCTCACTAGTTTAGGAACAGGCTAGAACGTTAGCTGGCTCCCTTTCTCTTTTTCTATATAGCAGCAATCTCCACTAAGTAGGTAATTCAATTACATACTAATTAATTGTACTTTAGATAAAAAGAGGATGATACTAACAAATGTTAATGATGCACAAATAAACATTCTAAATGTAGAACTAACAATATCTAAAATACAGTATCAGTGTTGTACCTTTATACCTCTGAAACGCTTACATCTCCAGACATTCGTATTAAAATACGGTATTCATCCAATCTAACATGCTATGAAGTTCATATTTGTCATAATACGCTTTCGAATTAACCTTTTTATAGACAAAAAAACACTCCTTTTTCCAATCTAAAGGAGTGTTTTTTCACGACTTTTTCACAATCGTCTCAATTTCATTTTAGAGATGCTAAAATATAACTTTAGTCCTCGCAATCCATCAAAAATACTATCATCTACTAATTTGTCAGCAATGTTCCAGCATAAATTGCGTTCGTTCTTACGCCTGGTTTGATTTCTCCATTAATAGAGTAAATATTTTTATCCATTAACACTAAGCCCTCTCCGCAAGGTGCATCAAATGGAATTTTCCCAATAGTGCGCCAAGTATCCTTTTGCGCATTATAAATTAGTACATCTTTATTCCAATTAAACTCATAAGGATCTGCTGTAAAGTATTTTGTTCTAAATGCCAATAGTTCTTCATCTTTTAATGTCCCTAAATTTTTAACAGCATTATCATATACTGCTTTATTGAAGCCACCGATTACCAACATTTCATTTTTGTTTAATTTGACTGAATTTGCACCAAGTAAAGAAATTTCTTTCCCATTTACTTTTACGGACGACACTTTTGACCATTGGTTTTTCTCGATATTGTATTTGTAGCCATCAGTATATGCAATTGATCCTCCACCACTAAATACATAGAGGTTTCCATCTAATATTTGCGCTACACTTTGATTTCTCACACTTTCGCCAGGAATGGAAGCTAGCTCCCTCGTTTTGGATGTTTTTAAATCATATTCGTATAATTTATTGCTCTCTTTTGCATTTTGCTTACCTAGCCCAATATACAATTTGCCATCTTTCTCGACAGCTATCCCATCACTAAATGTAAACGGAAGGTCTCCTACTTTTTCTACTTTCAATTTTTTATTTTTATCAATTGTTAATAATGTAATATCGTCTGCATATTCTTTGTCAGGGCTACCGCCAATATAATAAATGCCTTTTTCTGTCGTTATGGAAGATCCATAGCCTATTTCGTGTGTAAGATTCGTATGTTCGACCATCGTTAATTTGTTTTTCTCTTTTTTATAAACATATATATCTGAGTAATGTTGCTTGGCTCCTCCATTTAACACTGTATCATAAGGGAAATTCGCACCCCCTCCTACAATTAAATAATCTTTATAAGAGCCAGACAACACGCCAGCTGTCCCAATATTCTTTTCGAATCCTTTTTGTGCTTCTAGTTCTCCTGCATATTCCCATGTTATTCTTTCCACTGAATCTCCGCCTTTAGAAGCTTCTACTTTACTTCCAATACCTACGCCTAAAACCAACATTGATGTCATAGCTGCTACCAAAAATTTTTTCATAATTTCTCCTCCTTTTAATATGGAAATTACATCAAATTTCTAATTATAGATAATGACAAAATATCTCCAATCACCTCCTTTGGGGATTGCATTTATTTTTAAATCACCTGATTGAAATTCTTAATATTCCGAATATTTAACCGTTAACAAAACCTTTACTTTGTTTTTTAAAAGGAAAACTAGAAGAGAATTGAGGTAGAAACGACAACCTTCGTGGTATAAAGTCTGCATTGGTAGTCGTAAAAGAAATTTATCAATAATTTGTTTAAGAACGCGTAAAATTTCAAAACTATGTAAATGAATAGTTTCAAGAAAGTTTTCGCGTTCTTCGTTAACCCATTGCCTATAATCTAGTCCATTATTAATAGTCTACTAAGGCAAATTCTTTGGATGTCTAATCGCTAAAAATTAGTTAAAGATAGATAATGTTAGTCCACCATCGAGCTTTCTTTTTGATAAGATAAAATGCCTCTGCAAAATGTCATTAGCACATCATAATCATTGTTTAACACAACTAAATCTGCATCCATTCCAGCTTTAATGCTACCTTTACGATCACTAATCTGTAACTGTTTTGCTGGATTAGTTGCTGTCATTTTAATAACATCCTCAAGCGTACAGTCATCACAATATTTCAGCATATTTTTTAGCGCATCACTTAGTTTTAAAACACTGCCTGCTAATGTGCCATTTTCTAAAACAGCCATTCCATCTTTCACAATAACCTTTTGACCGCCTAAATCGTAGTTGCCATTTTTTAAACATTTTGCTCGCATGGAATCTGTAATTAAAATTAGTTTTTCGCTTTTTTTGTTTTGATATGCTAATTGAATCATTTCTGGGCATATATGAATTCCATCTACAATTAACTCTGCATATAACTCTTCAAGAAGCAAAGCTGCCCCTACAACACCAGGCTCTCGATGATGCAACCCTTTCATCTGATTAAACAAATGCGTTACTTGCGAAGCACCTGCCCCTATTGCCTTTTTTACTTCTGCAAATGTCGCATTTGAATGGCCAATCGAGACGACAATTTCATTTTCGTTCAAGTATCGAGTTAATTCCATTCCGCCCTTTTGCTCAGGAGCCAATGTAACCAGTTTAATAGTTCCGCCAGCTAGTTTTTGCCACTTTTCAAAAAGTGGAATTTCGGGCTCGATGATAAAATCAACAGGTTGGGCTCCTGCCATACGAGGATTCACAAATGGCCCTTCAAGATGAACCCCAAGCACCTCAGACTGTCCTGGTTTTTGATGATTTTTTATAAAGCTCGCTGCATTTTTCAATGCATTGGAAATATTCTCATCAGATTGGGTCATTGTAGTTGCTAGAAAGCTTGTTGTCCCTTCCTGTGGCAAAGCTCGGACAATTGTTTCCAGAGATGCAATTTCTGCATCCATTACATCAGCGCCAGACGTCCCATGTGTATGAATATCAATCATGCCAGGAATGACTGTTTGTCCTTGTAAATCGATAACATAGAATTGATCATTTGCTTTATAGTGAGTCATCCAGCCGATTTCTTCAATTTTCATTCCATCAATTTTAATAAATCCATCTGAAATAATCTGATTTTCTGCATAAATTTTTGCATTGATTAAAACAATTGATTGATCCATTCTATCTTACCTCTCCATTCTTTTAGCTTAGCTATTCCACATTATAAGAGCTTTTAGCATCCCCTTGTTTCCCTCTAAAGCATCTTTTCAATAACTGCTTGCGCCGTTAGTTCTTTGTTATGAACTGATTCTTTGTTCGTTTTCTTGAAGTATTCAAGATAAAGTAAATCTAAAAGATAGAGCTGCGATATTTTTGCAGATAAACTGCCCCCTTGTAGTGGCCCTTCATTTGCACCACAAAGCAATGTTATATCGGCGAAACTTGTCAAAGGAGATTTGGCAAATCTCGTTATTGAAATAACTTTTGCCCCTCTTTCTTTTGCTACTTTTGCCACTTCAATCGTATCTTTCGTTGAACCAGAATAAGATATTAGAACAGCTACATCTTGCTCTGTCATTAAAGCAGCAGACATTATTTGAAGGTGAGAATCCACTGAACACTCCGTTTTATTGGTAATTCTCATAAACTTATTTTTTGCTTCCATTGCTGTCATTAAGGAAGATCCAACGCCAAAAAAGTGTATTCTTTGAGCGTTTATCATGCACTCGACAGCTTCCGCAATATCACTTTCTGATAATAAATTATAGGTTTCCGTCAACGCATGAACATTTGACGATAAAACCTTCGATGATAGTTCTGCAATTGTATCTTGCATCGTAATCGCACTGGAAAGTTGCGGTGTTTCATTATCAAGCGTAATGCTATGTGCTAACATAATTTTAAATTCTTGATACCCTTTAAGATCCATCGTTTTACAAAATCGAAACACACTTGACTCGCCTACATTACACGCATCAGCTAAATCAGTAATGGACATGTAAATGACATCTTTTATATTTTCGAGAATATAATCCGCTACCTTTTTTTCCGTATTAGTAAAAGAGTTGTATCTCGAATGAATAAGTGAAAATATATCTTGATTTCCCATATTAGTACTCCTTCTATTAATCGCCTCTTAAATGAAGTGATACTGCGCCAAGAATGCCAGCTTTATTTCCAAGAGAGGCTTTCATGATTTTTACATCCGAGAAACTCTCCATCATGAACAATTTAACTTTATCCGCTATATTGTTAACGAGATGTTCTTGCTCCATTACACCTCCACCTATAATAATTGCTTGTGGATTAAAAATGTGAATGAAGGAAGTTAAACCTAATGCTACTTCTAAAATCCAATCTTGAAGAACTTTTTCTAAACTTTTATCCCCTTGTTGCATTCTTTCAAAAATGACTCTACCATTTATAAAGTCAGCGTTTATTTCCTGTGCTCTTTTTATTAAAGCGGTTGTAGATGCATACGATTCATAGCAACCATTTTTACCACAGTTACAATTTTCACCGAATGGATGGGTAATAACATGCCCAAATTCTGCCGCCAATCCATTATGTCCTTTATAAATTTTAGAGTCTATTATGATGGCACCACCAATACCCGTACCATATGTTAAACAAAGAAAATCATTATAGTCCTTTGCTGCACCGAAATACTTTTCTCCTAATGCAGCAGCGTTTACATCATTTTCAACTTTAACAGGCACGCTAAAATGATCTTCAAGTATAGTTTTTAGTTGCGTGCCAGTATAATTTGGAATATTATCATTCGCATAAATGATAGAGCCATCAGTACTATTCACTTGTCCTGCAGTGCTTATACCTATTGCCTGAAAGCCTTGATACTCATTTATTATCTTAATTAGTTTTTCAACTAAATACTTTCCACCTTTTTTACTTTCTGTATCATATTCTTTAAATACTTCTATTTGCCCATTTTCATCAGAAATGCCCACTTTTATCGATGTGCCACCAATATCAGCTGCTAATATTTTCACTTTACTCATCCCTTTAGCCTGACAATCTAATCTACTCTATATTTATTGAATCGCACTAACAAATCTTTTAGTAATTTCCATCGGTCTTGTAATAGCAGTACCAACAACTGCTGTATGAACACCAAGATCAAAAACACGCTTTAGTTCGTCTGGCGTCCAAATGCCGCCTTCAGCGATGACAGGTATAGGGAAATTTTGAATTAATCTACGAATTAACTCTAAATCAGGTAATTTTTTATCATTTGTATACTCTGTATAACCACTCAATGTTGTACCTAAGCAATCAAAACCTAATTCATACGCCTCTTTAGCCTCTTCAAACGTTGAGCAATCCGCCATAAAAATTTGATCTTTATATTTCTTTCTAATTTCAGGGAATAATTCGCTTATTGTAGTGCCATCAGGTCTAATTCTTTTCGTTGCATCAAGCGCGATAATATCTACCCCCTCTTGGTAAAGCAACTCGACTTCTTGAGTTGTCGGTGTGATACACACGTCCGATCCGTCAGTTGTTTTTTTGATAATACCAATAATGGGTAGGTCAACCATACTCTTTATTTCTCTAATATCTTCAATACTATTTGCTCTAATTCCTTTAGCCCCTCCAAGCATCGCCGCATACGCCATTTTCCCCATAATAAAAGAGCTATGAAGAGGTTCTTCTGGAAGTGCCTGACATGAAACAATCAGTTGTCTTTTAATTTCATCAAAAACTTTCTGTTTTTTATTCATTTGCATACATCTCCATGGATAATCATATTACTTATCTGCCCCAATCGTAATTCCTTTTGTAAAATACTTCTGGAAGAAAATAAATATTAGTAGCATCGGAATTGCTGCTACAGTAGCACCCGCCATCTTATAAGCAAAGTTTGGATTTAAGTCTTGCATTAAAGTTGCAATTCCTACCATTAGTGTTTTTGAGTTAACATCTTGACCTACAACGAGTTGCCATAAGTAATCATTCCAAACTTGAACAAAATTAAGAATAAATAATGCTCCAATACCAGGTTTCACTAATGGCAGCATAATTTTATAAAATATACGAAATTCGCTGGCACCATCAATTTTTGCAGCTTCACGTAATGAATCAGGAATGGTATCAAAAAATCCTTTCAGTAAAAACACACCAAATGCTGTAGCTACGTTAGGCCAAATCATGCCGCTTAACGTATTTACCATATTAAAGTCTTGAATAATTCTAAACAGCGGAACAATCATAACTTCCTTTGGAATCATTAAACTTGAAATAAAAATAATGAAAATAACATTTTTCCCTTTAAATTTTAGCTGTGAAAATGCATAAGCTGCAAGGGAGCTAACAACAATTAAAGCAAATGTAGACATCAACGCTACAAATAAACTATTATACGTCCATGTTAGCGCAGGCTGATTATTAAAGACATCTACATAGTTACTAAAGTTTAAGCTTTTAGGAAACCAATCTGGTGGCATTTTCACAACATCAGCACTGTTCTTTAAAGAACTCGTCACAAGCCAATATAATGGAAAAAGACTTAAAACAGCGAAAAATATAACAATGCAGTTTGTTACAATTTCTATTTTTTCTCTTTTTCTCTTGTTCTTTTTTCTTAACATACTCATTCACCTCTAATTCTTCTTAAACATAGCTCTTAGCTGTGGAGTAGATAACACTAATGTAATGAGGAACATAATTACACCTACTGCAGAAGCAATACCAAGCTGATTATACTTGAATGCATTATTGTATAAGTAATACATAAGTGTCGTAGAGGCGTTGTTTGGACCCCCACCTGTTAATAGCTGTATGACGACAAATATTTTGAGTACAGCAATAATGTTCATAATAATAATGTAAATCGTTGTTGGTTTTACCATTGGAATAATAATCTTGAATATTATTTTCATTCGGCTAGCACCATCGACTTCTGCGGCTTCAAAAAGTTCCTTTTGCACACCAATCATAGAGGCAATATAAAGAATGATTGCCTGCCCTACATTTGTCGCAAAGGTTACAAAAATAATTACTGGAAGTACCCAATGTGTATCCCCTAGAAAGTTAACTGAGGTTTCCATTTTTCTCGCTATAAATGGTATAAGACCATTGGCAGGATTTAGCAAAAAACTCCAAATCATACTCATAACAACCATCGAAACCATGACTGGAATATAATATGCTCCTTGTATAAAGGACACGTATTTTGCATTTTTATCAAAAACTGTAGAGGCAACAAACAGAGCGAAAATGACTGTTAATGCCACAATGAATACAACAAAAATAATGGTGTTGATTGTAGATTGAACGAAGACAGGATCGCTAAACAATTTTCGATAGTTTTCAAACCCTACAAATATTTCATTTTGATAGTTAATCTTAAATAAGCTTAAGCGAATCCCTTCAATGATAGGGTAAACTAAAAAAACTAAAAACAGTAAAATTTGGGGTCCGATAAACAAGTATCCTGTCATATTTTCTTTAAAAGATTTTTTATTGATTTTCATCGGTATCATTTACCTTTCTACAATTTAAGCCCCAAAGTAAAGGGGCTTAAATTGTTGTAAAGTTATATACGCGCAGAGCTATTTATTATAAATTACAGAGTCTTCTTTCGATTCATCAATAACTTTATTACCTTTTGTTTGGTAATCTTTCACAGCTTCTTCTGCCGTTTTACCACCAGTATATAAAGCTTGTAATTCTGGATATAAAACTTGTCTTAATTGGCTGTATCCTGGTACATTTCCAGTGAAATTAAACATGTACGGATCATTTGCAGAATACGCCTCGAAGTAAGGCTTTTCTGATTTAAACTCATCGGCAACCGTTGTTCTAACTGGTACACCATTTTTAGATGCTTTCACAAGTTCAGGATCTGTTGAAATAAATTTCACGAAATCCTTACTAATTTTAATTCTCGTTTCATCTTTTGTATCAAAAACAGCTGCGCCAGTTACATAAGTAAATGTTAATGGGTCCCCACTATCAGATGGAATATTAGCCAGTCTAATATCAAACTTAGGCGCTTTTCCACTTTCCATATCAGCCAATGCATTATTAAATAAAATTGCGTTTGTAAAACTAATTGCAAGTTGTTGATTTTGGAACATCGCATTCACATCGTTTGAAGAAACAGATTCCGCACCTGGGTTTGTTAAGCCCTCATCGTATATTTTCTTTAACCAATTTGCAGCTTTTACACCATTTGCGTCATCAATGATTAAATCTCCATTGTTATCAAAGAACTGATTACCAAACATTCTTAAATAAGCAAGATTCCAAGTATCACCTTGATTATTTAGCGCGTATAATCCCATTGGATACGCATTTGAATACTTATCTTTTGGTAAATCTGTTTTTAACTTGTTTAGAATTTTTTCATAATCTGCTAGAGTCCAAGTTTTGATTTCATGCTCTCCACCAATGTACTCATCTAATCCAGCAGCTTTAAACATATCTGCGTTGTACGTTAAAGTACCTGGGTTATGAGAAAATGGGAAGAAATAAACATCATCACCGAATGTCACGCTGTCCCAATACCCTTGTGCAATATCGCTTTTCGATTTATCATCAACGATATCATTTAATGGTACTAGTGCGCCTCGATGAGCATAGTCCCCCATAGCAAACACGCTTTCAAAAAATACATCTGGAGGTGTTCCCCCATTAAGACTTACGTTCAATAGCTCATCACGTTGATCTCCTGCAATAACTTCTACATTAACCTTTACTTTGTGGTCTTTGTACTCAGCAGCGAATCGCTCCCCTGCATGTTTGAAAAAGCTATCATAATCTGCTCCATCTTCAGAAGAATCTAAAACACCTTTCCATTGTGGAGTTAACCAAACTTTTAGTTCGACCTCATCAGAAGAACTAGATTTAGAACTATCTGTAGAATTACTTGTACAACCTGCTAGCACTGAGAGTACAAACAAAATTGCTATTGCGGTTGCTAGATAACGCCTTTTAAACATAACTACTCCCCCTTAATAATTGTATTTACAAATTAACATTACCTTTATGAAAGACAAGCCCGTGTAATAAGCTTGTGACCTTCCCCCATAATGTGAAACAACTTCAATTACTCCATAGCTTTAAGAAATTCAAAAAACTTTGAATCTACCCTTCATACTTTATTATTGTTTGATCGATGAACGCTTTAATGCCTGCTACTTTATTTAAATCCTCACCTGATACTGGCTCTAATGGGCCTCTTACACTGCCAATAGTAACCCCATTTAATTTTAAAATTTCTTTAATTGTTGAATACATGGAGCCATTTAAAGAACATAAAGCAACGATAATATCATTAATATCATGCTGAATTTTTCTCGCATTTGCGAAATCCCCATTCGATACAAATTCCTCAGCCTTGATAAACAGTTCCGGCATCGCACCATATGTTCCACCAATTCCACTATCTGCACCAATTACTCTGCCAGCTACATATTGTTCATCTGGTCCATTGAATACAATAAAATCTTCACCTGCAGTTGACTTAAATCTTTCAATATCCATAACTGGCATTGACGAATTTTTTACCCCTATCACTTTCTTATTCTCTAATAATTTCTTAAATAGATTAATCGAAAGATCAAAACCTGTTGTTTGAGGTATATTGTAAATAATAAATGGCATATTCGTTGCATCCATAATTTCAGTCCAATATTTATAAACTGAACTTTCAGAAAACTTGAAGTAAATAGGTGGAATGGCAGAGACCGCATCGTAACCTAATTCCTCAGCATATTTTGCTAAAATTACACTATCCCTTGTCGATGGTGCCCCAACATGAGCGATTAACGTAAGCTTCCCTTTGACATGTTCTGCTACATATTTTAGTGTTGCTTTTCTTTCTTCAAGGTTGTGATAAATACATTCCCCTGAGCTTCCACCAACATAAAGCCCTTTAACGCCTTTGTTGAATAAATAATCGCAAAGTTCTTTTGTTCGGTTCTCCGATATTTCCCCTAGATCATCATAACAAGCATAAAAAGCAGGAATGATACCTTTATATTTTTCTAAATTCAACTTTGAACACCACCTATATAATTTTAATAAAGCCAATTTGTGATATTACATCACGAATAAATATGACAATACATAAACCTTAACTCTACACCACTAACTGTTAACGCTTACAACTAATATTATAACAATTCAAAATAAAATGTAAATAATTTTCTTTATTTTTTTATTTTTTGGAGAAAAATTTCACCTTTTGTATGCATAAAAAAAAATTACCCTTTTAATGCTACTTTAAACAGTTTAAACAAGCTGTTATGTAGCACTTCTTGTCATTAAAAGTAAAGAGTGATTAGCGATATTGTTTTACAGTTAGGCTGAAAATTGTTTACAATCAGTCTAAAAAGGAGAAACAAATGCTTGAAAAACTAGAAAATCTTTTTCAAACGGCTTTTACGACTACATATAATGCGCAAGATAATAATCGATATTGGTTCCAAACAGAAGATGGCAGGAAATTTGGCATCGTTAAAACTGCCCTATCCAATTCCGAACATAATTTGTTAAAAACTTTATTCCATCCCATTGAGACTCTTAATGTCGAACAAAATAATACGAAAAATCAACAGAGATGGTATGATTTTTTATTTAATGATGCAAAAGAGGTACCATTTTTACAGGATGTAAAAACATTACGCTTTTTTTATTTCTATCTGAAACAACCCATTGATGATTTTAACAGTTTTCAAGAAGCGATTACTGGTGGATTTCAGCAACCCATTATATTAATGATTAATGAAACACAAGGTTTGATAATAGATGAAAAGCCACAAGTAGTTTTCGATCAAGAGTCATTCAATCAACTAAGTGACACGTTAACTAGTGATTTTTTTGTTAAAATTGATAGTTATATTGGCCAACTACACCAAGTGAATCATCTACTAAAAGAAAAATTTAACCATGAATTTCAATGCTTTAATACAATTCATCGATATGCAAATCGTGAAAAAACGATTACGTTTTACGAAGCTTTACCACTATTAATGATTCATTCACCATCGTTCGTAAAAAAAGATATACTGTCCGATCTTTTTGTAGAAAGTATTGAAGGGCAAGAAATGCTTCATACTATTCAAGTTTTTTTGCAATGTAATTTAAATGCTTCTTTAACTGCAAAAAAGCTCTATATCCATCGCAATAGCCTGCAATATCGATTGGATAAATTTATTGAAAACACTGGTATAGATATTCGGTCCTTTGCAAACGCTGCTTTTGTTTCTCTTGCAATGATACTGTTGAAATCAGAAAATTATCAATAGTTGTACAATGTGCCCAAACAGGTTTTGTGTAATGTATACGTATACATTTTACATATTTTTCTCTTATACTCTAAAAAAACAGTTACATAAGGGAGATGAAGATATTGGCAGAATTAAAATTACAACATATTTTTAAAATTTACGACAAAAATGTCACGGCGGTAAAAGATTTCAATCTTGATATTGAAGATAAAGAATTTATTGTATTCGTAGGTCCTTCAGGTTGCGGTAAATCTACTACATTGCGTATGGTTGCTGGTTTAGAAGAAATCTCAGAGGGAGATTTAATCATTGATGGAAAGCGAATGAATGATGTAGCGCCTAAAGATCGTGATATCGCCATGGTATTCCAAAACTATGCCTTATACCCACATATGAGCGTATTTGAAAATATGGCATTTGGCTTAAAGCTGCGCAAATTACCGAAAGATGAAATTTCTCGTCGTGTCAATGAAGCTGCCCGCATTCTTGGCCTTGAAGAATACTTAAATCGTAAACCGAAAGCCCTTTCTGGTGGGCAACGTCAACGTGTGGCTTTAGGTCGTGCCATTGTGCGTGATGCAAAAGTATTTTTAATGGACGAGCCGTTATCGAACTTAGATGCAAAGCTTCGCGTACAAATGCGAGCTGAAATTACAAAGCTTCATCAACGTTTACAAACGACAACAATCTATGTTACACATGACCAAACAGAAGCAATGACAATGGCAACTCGACTTGTTGTAATGAAAGATGGAATTATTCAACAAGTAGGTGCACCAAAAGAGGTATATGAACAGCCTAAAAATGTTTTTGTAGGTGGATTTATCGGATCACCAGCAATGAACTTCTTTACGGGTAATCTTAAAGATGACAAAATCCATATTGGTAATACTACCATGACGGTACCGAAAGAAAGAATGAAAGACTTACATGAGCAAGGATACAACAATAAAGAAATAATTATGGGGATTCGTCCTGAAGATTTCCATGATGAACAGGCATTTATTGAATCTTCCCCAGGCTCTAAAGTTGATGTAACAATAGAAGTAGCTGAATTAATGGGCGCAGAAATTATGCTCTATTCGCAAATTGAAGGTCAACCGTTTATCGCACGAGTGGATTCACATTCCATTGTTAAGCCAGGCCAAGTTGTGCCACTTGCATTGGATATGAATAAAGTACACTTCTTCGATAAAGAAACTGAAGATCGTATTATTCCAGGCAACAGTAATCATAACAAAGGCAATGGGGGCACTGAAAAGCCTGTTGTTGTAAGCTAAGTTCTTTCTGTTGCTATAAATAACCATTAGAAAAATACACAAGTTGATGGTAGCGGAGGCCGTGACTCCTGCGGGAGCAGCACACAATGAAAGGCGGAGGCACTCTGCACAATAGCGAGGGTTATGGCTTACTGTGCTGAGCGGAAAACACCGCCGCAGCGGACATCAACGGTATAGAAAAAGTGTTAGATTGATTCAATCAATCTAACACTTTTTGATTAGTTACACTCAATATAAATTGATTCATATCCGGGTTTTTAATTTTTGAATTTTTTCAATTTCGTAGCTATATTTAGTCAAATCAAGTTCTTTTACAAGAACAGTAAAAAAGACTTCAGCACGATTTAAAAAGATACCTAATAGCATTTTTTGTTCAAATTCTAACACATGATCGTCGTTATCAAATAAAAATTGTACTTTTTTATTTTTTAATTGCTTTAATTGTATTTTAACTGGTTGATCAGGAAAATAACTTTTCCCAATGCCGTCCTCTAAGTAATCTTCAATCACATTGACAATATATCCCCATAGCTCAGGGAGATAGTCCCAATATCGAACACCTAAAATTTCTTTATTATAGCATTTAATCGATAACCCACCATCAAGTCTAAGAAGACCGTCTTCTTCTATATATTTATTTTGAGTGTTATTGATAAAAGAAACAAATTCATCCCAATTATCGTTTATGCTTATCGTATATTTATCAGGATTGTTGACTGCATCTTCCAAATCGTCGATAATTCTTTTTACAACAAATTCATTAATTGTTACTACTTCCATCATATATTCACCTCACATTAGTTTTTTGGATATAGTTGTCTAATATGCCCATCTTTAATCCCTAATACGTATTTAACACCATCTACTTGTCCCTCTACTCTGAACATACCATTTGTTCCTTTTTTGGCTAATATCGTATTATTTTGTTTAGCTATATTTAAAGCAATACTTTTTACATCATCTACACTTAAATTTGGATTATAGAACGATTGATTTCCCCTTATTGACCCATCCCAATATTTCGGGTGATGTCGAGTTAACATATGTTCCATATCTGATTTAGTTAATCTAAAAGTATGACTTCCTGCTCTAAACGTTGCAGTTTCAAAATTAGTCAAAGCATTTGAAACTTTAGATTTAGGTGCTTTTTTAAACACCTTAGAACCCCATCTAATTACATATTTCCCTCCACTTAATACAAGCCTTGCCACGAGTGGCAAAAATCGAGGTTTATTTCCATTAGATAAAATATCTTCATTTACTTCTATAGGGATATTGTGCCATTCTACTTCTTCTTCTATCAATGAAACTTTTACATTATCCCAATCTATTTCTTCTAGACTATCGAATATTTCTGGTGCTTCAAATATAGATATTGAATTTTCTTCTTCTTCAATATCTACCCAATTTAAATTATCAACTTCAGTTGCTTGTGCAAAACCTGGAGTAACAACTGAAAACAAGAGAATAAACGATAAAAATACAAAAAAGAATTTTTTCATTTTAAATTCCTCCTTTGTTGATATGAATATTTAATAAAAATATTATACAAATAGCTATTATGTAATTACCTTTTTTTATAATTAGGCAATATCATAGAATTGGTATACCATTTATTTCTTAACGATCTTGATGGAATACTAGCAACCTTCAACCCAAGGGTTTAGGCATATTCAAAACTAAAATATTTATAAATAAAAATAAATACAATAAGATAGGGGTTAATAAGAAATCCTTAAATACATATGCTATTAAATTCCCTTCTATAAAGGAACTATTATCGGCAAATATTTTTATTGCTTCAAGAATATTAGTATATGCCGATAGAAGTTGATGGTTTGAAACAATGATTGCTTGGCTATAAGTGATTTGAAAATACTTAACCCATTCAATAGGCGAAGAATCAATAAATCAAGCATTTTTTATGAAGTAATTACAATAACAATTTTCAGAAAATTATAATTATAAATTCTTGCGGAAATTTTATCATATGTCATTAATATAGTCAATGAATTTAAATATGTATCTCTTAAAAATCTATATCAAATACCCATATTTAAGGTCTCTTTCTCTTTTTAGAAATTATTATATTATAACAACTGAATAATATACGCTTTACAGTTGCTGGATTATTTTGTAGGCTTTCCTTTATAGCAGCAGAAAAATGAGTAAGAACAAACTACCTGATATCTCCATAAAATAATAAGAGGTGATTGTATGACGGACAAAGTAACTGCTTTTAAACAGGCTTTAGGTAATTATCCAACAGGTGTCACAGTTGTCACAGCTTACAATGATGTGAATGAACCGATTGGCTTAACGGTCAATTCCTTTGCATCTGTTTCCATAGATCCGCTCCTTATCCTATGGTCATTGGACAAAAAATCCCAGCTGCATCCGCTTTTTTGTAATGCGGACAAATTTGCGGTAAATATTTTAGCGAACGATCAAACACAATTATGTACAGTATTTTCAAGTAAAATCCCAGACCGATTTGCGCAAGTCAAATGGTCTTCTTCTTTACATGGTTTGCCAATATTACATGATACTTTAGCTACGCTGCAATGCGAAACATTTAAAAAAATCGATGCAGGAGACCATACAATTTTCATTGGTCATGTGCTAGCAATTGATAATGCCCAAAAGGAACCTTTGCTCTATCATCGAAGACACATTGGTCAAATCCCAACGAGTTTTTACGAATAATATGTAAAAGTAGGTATTTCAAAATTTTCTTTGAGATACCTACTTTTGTTTACAGTTACATACAATGCTATCCTATTGGATCATGACCGAATTTAAAATGTGTTGCTCATTAACTCGGGACTTTATGCTTAAAATGGTCCCGAGTTAATTCATTTAGTTATTGTGAAGCTTCACTTTTTCTGTGGAAATCTTTGCTTTTCAAGTCGATTAATTTGGACAATCACACCATCTTGAATAGTAATTTGCACTTCTCCAAATTCTAAATTTTGAATGGCCTTCGCAATTACTTCTAACTTCTTATCATCAATCTTTGACAGTTGAGACATACGATACACCCCTTCTTTTTCATACTTTTGTGTATAAAAGAGATCTACGCATCAAGATGATTTGATGCCTCCCCTTACCTCTTCGATACCCCAGTTGGATTTAGCAACGATTAATCGAGTTACCAAGACTTCATTGGGCCTAGTCCCTCACACCTCACACGATAAGAGCATTACGTTTCTTGGAAATAATTCTATAATTCAGAAAACCCATTGTCAATATAAATATTACAAAACCTAGTCGAATACTATGAAATTAAGAAAAAAGGTACATTTTATTGCTATAAAATTTCTCAACATTCCATCTTAAAATCCTATATTTCCTTAAAAACAATAAAATAATTGTTAATACATGAAAAAAGCTGTGCAGAATTATATATTCTACACAGCTGCACATTATTCGTTTAGCAAGTATTCCATTAACACTTTTGCAGTTTCTTGTTTACCAATGACTTTAATCGGTTGTCCTTGTGCAGGCACTATCCAATGTGGCTCTTGTCCGCCATAAAGTGATTGCGAGCTATTAGCAACCATGAATTGTGCATTAGCTGTCTCCATACGAAGACGTGCACGGGACAGTAAAAACTCCTCATCATCCGTTGCCTCTAGCTTAAACCCTACTAACGTGACATTCGGTTGCCAACTCTTGATTTGCCCTAACACTTTTGGCGCCTTTTTAAAATGAATCACAGGGGGCTCGTCCGATGGCATCTTCCCTGCACCTTCCATTAGATTCCCCGATTGATCGTACACTTTATCAATGACCCAATCTGAACCTGCCGCTGCCATAATCACGATGTCTACTTGTTCTTCCTGTACAGCATGGCGAACCTTGTCACCTAAATCTTCAATACCTTCAAAGCGTACTGTACGCATCTTATCTTGATTAATTGGAAGTTGCGCAAAATAGCCATGCATATAGATAACATCCGCTCCAGCTTCTAGTGCTGCTTCAGCCAAATAGCAGCCCATAGACCCCTTCGATAAATTCGTATGCCCTCGCACACGATCCCATTTTTCAAGTGTTCCCCCACTTGTAATGAGTACGGTTTTTCCTTGTAATGTCCCCACTCACACTCACCTTTTCTTTTCAAACTAATAACTAATTGATATCCAATCTACATGTTCTATTTTAACGTAAAAAGCTTAAATAACCTATTTCTTATTTTGTTCTTTTAGCCACACGCTTAAAATTTCCGCAAACTTTTTCGTTACTGGTGAGGCTTGATGTTTCATTGCCAGTCCTATCGTACGATAACCACCTTGCTTTAGTGGGATAGCCCTTAATGAGGACGGTAATCGGTTAATCACTAATCGAGGTAAAATGGTAATGCCTAAATCGTGTGAAATCATCGAAATAATTCCAACCTCCTCCGATAGCTCGAACCGAATATTCGGTTTAACATGATACTGCTCTAAAATTACTTTTACATCATTAGTACCTCGATATGACGTCATTATAAAAGGCATGTCTTCTAGTTCAGTAATATCAATTTCTGATCGATTGTAAAGAGAGCTTTGATCGGAAACGATACATAAAAGTGGGTCTTGGACGAGTTCGATAAATTGAAATTGCTCCGACTTTTGTCCATTTAAAAAACCAGCATCAACTTCTCCACTTTGTAGCCACTGTTCGATTTCATAATAATCGCCTTCACGTAACTCAACTTGAATACCCGGAAACTGATTGTCCATAATACGAATAATTTCTGGCATCCAGTTGGAAGAAATACTAGAAATAACACCGATTCGTAATTTCCCTCGTGTTACCCCTAAAATATGTGCCGCTTCCTGTTGTAATAATTCGTCCGCATCGAGTACATTTCGCATTGCCCGAAGCATTGTTTGACCCTCACTCGTTAATGTCACACCTGTACGACTTCGATGAATAAGGGCAAAGCCACATTCTTTTTCTAAGCTGGAAACAGCATGACTAACTGCCGATTGGGTTAATCCAAGTGCATCTGCAGCTTTCGTAAAGCTGGAAACTTCTGCAACTTTGTTTAAAATCTCATATTTGACTAAACTCATTCACATTCCCTCATATATACATGAATTTTTTTAATATTAATCATTATAAACATTCGTTTTACTAATCACAATACAAGATATATAGTAAATTTTAGTATGAAACTGTTTTAGTACACAGAGATAGAAGGTGCATAATGGGTAATCAAGGAAAAGCAAATTTATTAATGGTCATTGTAACAATGTTTTGGGGATTGTCTTATACGTTTATGGTAATGGGACTTGAAACATTAGCTGTCTTTAACGTAGTAGCATTACGCTGTATTATCGCTTTTTTGGCAGCAGGCATTATTTTTTATAAACGTATGTTAAAAGTCAATTTCAAAACATTGAAATATGCAGCTATTCAAGGTTTGCTATTATTCATAGTATTTGCACTGAGCTTATTTGGATTAGAGACAACTTCCGTTTCAAATGCTGGATTTATTTTAAGCCTTACAGTAGTCTTAGTGCCTATTTTTAGTAGCTTTATCGAGAAAAAATTGCCTTCAAAAGCAGTAAGTTTTGCAATTGTGAGCACGATGATTGGTATTACGGTTTTAACAGTCCAACATTCTTTTACTTTTCAAACAGGTGATATACTAGTCGCAATCGCAGCGTTGTGTTATTCCATTTACCTACTATTAAATGGTAATTTTACACGTAATGTAGAATCGATTTCCTATGGCATATACCAACTCGGTTTTGCTGGCATTTATGCGCTTGTTTTAACACTACTTTTTGAAACACCAACTCTGCCGAATTCAACTACTTCATGGATTGCCATCTTAGGCCTTGGAATTATTTGTAGTGCATTTTGCTTCGTTGGTCAAACTGTTGCACAACAGTACACTTCTGCTACACATACAGGACTTATTTTCTCATTAGAACCTATTTTTGCAGCGATGTTTGCCATGATGTTTATCGGTGAGGGCATAACGGTTAAATTACTAATCGGTGGAAGCTTTATTTTAATAGGTAATCTTGTCGCTCAATTTGAACAACTTCACATTCTACGATTTATGCGAAAACATGAACAAGAAAAAGTGATGCATTAAATTTAAATATACGAAGGCTCTAGAAATATAATAAATTCTCAGAGTCTTTTCTTTTTTGTTAATAAAAAAGTAAAAAGTGAAATGGAGTGCATACCATTTCACTTTTTACTTTTTTTGCAAGCTAGTTAAACTCTAGCCTCTTACATCTATAAATATCTTCTCATTTGTTCAGCTTCATTCATTTGCTCTTCAGCTTTTAATCGCTCTTCGCGTTGTTCAGGTGTCTCATCTACGATTGATTGAGGTGGCGTTACATGTGTATCGAATGGGTCAAGTTGAGCGCGTTTTGAATCTGCAATCAGTGTAGACGTTGAAGGATTTACATCATCATGCTCCGCATATAAAACGATAGCACCTTCCTCTACAAGTTGAGCGTAATAAGCTGTTTGCCCCTCTGTCAGATCAAATCGTTTTAAACCTTCTGTAACAGCTGTTTCACCTGTAAACCAAGATTTAATTTGGTCAAACCAGTTACCTGCCTCATGTGTTTTCACATCAACATTTGATTTTACATCATCAATTTCATGTGCTTCTCTAGAAATAATATGAATTTCATCTGTGTTATAACCTTCCATGCGCATACATTTTAAAATATGAAACATCTCTTCTCTCGTATGGGCAACTTCAATTTTTGGGTTTTGTTCATTCATCATGTTCAATTCCTCCTAATTTTGTAAGGCTTACTATGTATGTACCCCGCTCCTTTCACAAAAAACCCTTTTTATATATCCTTTATATAACTGTAATATTTGTCATAGCGTTTTGCCTTCTGTAGCGTTTTTGTCATATTTTCATTTATGGATATAAAAAAGCACTTGGAGCGATTCACTAGTCTCCAAGTGCAAATGTTAATTATGCATATTTTTTATCAAGAAAGGCTTTTAACATCCAAGTATGTTTTTCAAGGGATAGATACATCGAATTTAGTAAATCTTCAGTTCGATCGTCCCCTTCCTTTGCCGCTAGCTGCATAGCATTATTAATAGCCTGCATTTGTTTTTCGAAGTCTGAAACAATCGTTGCTACCATTTCATCAGCTGTTTCGTTACCTGTTGCTTCTTGAACATGTGATAGCTCGAGATATTCTTTTAACGTGGCAACCGGCTCTCCACCTTTTGACAGTATACGCTCTGCCGTATCATCAAAGTTTATTGTAATTTCATTATATAATTCTTCAAATTTTGCATGGAGTGTAAAAAAGGCATTACCTGTTACATACCAATGATAGTTATGTAGTTTCGTATACAGTACTGACCAAGTTGCGACGAGTTTATTCAATTCCTTGTTTAAATCTTGTGGCATAATTACCCCTCCAAATTATAGTTTTTTTAGGTTTTTAGTATGCAACATTTTACCGAACCCTGTCAAGCAGACAGATTAAATAAAAAATAATAAAATACTAACCAACACTATTGTTATCATGAAGTAAATGAATCGCACATCAAATAGTCACTTTTTAGAATTCACTACTTATTGAATGTAAGCTTACTTGCTTCATTAATCGCAAAATCCGTTTATGATTAAATTGTTTATTAAATTTCTGGTTTAGATGCTGCTGCATTTTGCGATAGCCATAGTTCACATGTCCCTTTTTATGTAGCTCACTTATTTCTTTTAAAATCTCGTCATTTTCTTGTTGTCTTATCGTTGGTACACGCTTTGTCCATTTATAATACGATGAGCGTGATATTCCCGCAATTTCGCAGAGGAGAGAAATTGAGAACTTATTATGAAGTTGTAATGTTTGTATTGCCATATATTTATCTATGATATTATCCGCCTCCCCTCGAGCTCCTCTAGCTTTTTTAACAATGCATTTTCTGTACGTAATCGCTCGTTTTCACGTTCAAGCTGTTGTAATTCTATCTTCAATTGTTCTTCCATTGTTTGTTCATGCACAACTTTATTTCGTCCACGATTATCTTGCAGCGATGTTTCATCACTAGCATCATATTTTTTAACCCATTGGTATACTTGTTGGTATGATACTTGATAGGTATCTGCTGTTAGCTGATAATTGTTGTCATTTTTCAAACAAAATAGAACGATTTGAATTCGTTCATTTAAGTCCGTTTTTCTTCCCTTTGGCATAAGTTGGGCTTTCCTTTCAGTTTAACCGTCATTTTTTACTATTATATTGTTAATGAACGAACGAGTACAAAATATTAACGCTAAAAAGATAAAAAATCCCCTTCAATCAATGAAGGGGATTTTCTCATTCTACTTTATCTCTATTCAGTGGTTCCGATTCTTCCATACTTTCTTCAGCAATTAATCGATTTTCCCGCTGCTGAGGTGTCTCGACGTTATCAATCGTATCAATAAATGGTTCTGGTGCTGTCATGCGCGGCTCAAGCGGATCATGGCGATATGGGTTTCCCTCTTGGTCGACCGCTATTTCTATTGAGTCATCCGTATCTGCCTTCTCAGCAAATATAACAATGGAACCATGCTCTACAAGATCTGCATAATAGGCCGTCTGCCCCTCAGTTAAATGAAAACGCTTGATGCCTTCCTTTACCGCTGATTCACCTGTAAACCATGATTTAAATTGATCAAACCAATTACCCGCCTCATGTGTTTTTACATCTGTTTCCCATTTAATGTCTTCAAATGGAGTAGAGTCTTTGGCAATAATATGGATATCATTTGTATGATAGCCTTGACTATACATATTTGTTAATATTGCTAGCATTTCCTCTTTCGAGTGTGCCACTTCAATATGTGGATTTTGTTCATTCATGCGCTTGTCCTCCTATTTTATGGCCCACTCAAGACACGTGCGTATCAGAGGAATTGCCTTTACCTTTTTTGTTCATAATTACTTAGTGATCTCATTTCGTTTTTTATTCGTTAAGATATGCCTTTAACATCCAAGCATGTTTCTCAAGTGACTGATACATCGCATTTAGTAAATCTTCTGTACGATCGTCGCCCTCTTCAGCTGCTAGTTCCATTGCAGAATTTAAAGCCTTCATGAGCGTTTGGAAATCTGAAATAGTTGTTGCAACCATTTCTTCTGTTGTTTCTTTACCTGTTGCTTCATCAATATAAGAAAGTTCAAGGTGCTCTTTTAATGTAGCAACTGGTTTTCCATCTTTAGAAAGAATACGTTCTGCGATCTCATCTAAATTTAATGTTGTTTCATTATATAACTCTTCAAATTTTGCGTGGAGTGTAAAAAATGAACTGCCCGTTACATACCAATGATAGTTATGCAATTTTGTATATAGTACAGACCATGTTGCTACCAGCTTATTTAATTGTTTGTTTAAATTTTGTGACATAATATCTCCTCCAATAATTCATATACTAGCCTTTAGTATGCGTTACATTGTGTATTGGCTATACCTCATTTTTCCCCAATGACACATTTTCAAACATTTGATTTCATACGTTACATATTATTTTTCAAAGTTGACAGACTTTATGCATGAAAAGATAGCTTTTAATTTTTAAAACTTCTGTCTATAATTATTTCACTTTTCGAAATAGTTTCGTTATAATGGTATCACTTACGTTAAAAGGGGTGTTCTTACATGGAAGTATTACCATTACGCAAAGATGTTGCAATAGAGGAAACATGGAATTTACAAGATTTACTTGAAAATGATGCTGATTTTGAACCTGCATTAGCTCAGTTTGTTGAGGATGCAGTAAAATTTGAAAACACATATAAAGGTACAATTACAGATGCTCAAAAAGTTATTGATGTACTTACAGCTTATGAAGCATTACAAGTAGGGATTGTCCCAATCGGAACATATGCAAGTTTAAATATCCAGGCTGATCGTACGGATGAGGTCGCACAAATGCGTGCAGCGAAATTTGGGACAGCAGTTGGTAAAATTAGCAGCTCCATTGCATTTGTACAAAGTGAATTGCTTGCATTGGATGAAGCCATCTTAGAGGAGGCTGCAGCTTCAAGTACGATTTATAATCGCTATATTACAGAGCTATTAAAGCAAAAGCCTCACCAATTGCATCCTGAAGTAGAAAAAACGCTCGCTGCATTAAGCTCTACGTTTGAAGCACCATATGAAATCTATAACACGACAAAGCTTGTGGATATGCATTTTGGAGAGTTTGAGGCAAATGGTAAGAAGCATCCGCTAAGCTATGTTTTATTCGAAAATGATTGGGAACTTGAAACCGATACAACTATACGTCATGCAGCTTTCAACGCATTTTCTAATAAACTCCGTGACTATCAGCATACGACGGCAAAAGTGTATAACACACATATCCAGCAAGAAAAAACGATTTCTGATTTACGTGGGTTCGACTCTGTCATTGACTACTTATTGTTTGACCAAGAGGTAGATCGTTCACTTTATAATCGTCAAATTGATCTTATTACGAAGGAACTTGCCCCACATATGCGTCGTTATGCTAAGCTTGTGCAAAAAGCGCACGGCTTAGAAGAAATGACATTTGCTGATTTAAAAATAGCGCTCGATCCAAGCTATGATCCAAAATTATCAATGGCAGAAGCAAAAGATTATGTTGAAAAATCCTTGGCTGTTATGGGTAAAGATTATGAGCAAATGATTGAAAGAGCGTTCAACGAGCGTTGGATTGATTACGCACCAAATAAGGGTAAATCTACAGGTGCATTTTGCTCAAGCCCGTACGGCAGTCATCCTTATATTTTAATGTCATGGAATGAACGTATGAACGAAGTATTTACGCTGACTCATGAGCTTGGTCACGCAGGCCATTTTGTCAATGCGCATGGACATCAATCTTATTTAAATAGTCGCCCTTCGCTATACTTTATTGAAGCACCATCTACAATGAATGAAATGTTGCTAGCAAACTATTTACTGACACATAATGACGATAAACGCTTCAAACGTTGGGTCATTTCAAACATCGTATCGAAAACGTATTATCACAACTTCGTTACACATTTATTAGAAGCAGCATATCAGCGTAAAGTCTATGAATTAGTAGACGCAGGTGATTCTGTGAATGCAACTGTCTTAAACCAATTAAAACGTTCGGTTTTAGAAGAATTCTGGGGAGATACTGTTAACATTTCAGAAGGTGCAGAGCTTACGTGGATGCGTCAGCCTCATTACTATATGGGCTTATATCCATACACATATAGTGCTGGGTTAACAATCTCTACACAAGTATCGCAACGTATTTTAAAAGAAGGCAGTACTGCAGTAGACGAATGGCTAACTGTTCTTCAAGCGGGTGGCACAAAATCCCCTGTTGAGCTTGCCCAAATGGCAGGCGTGGACGTGACAACAGATCAGCCACTACGTGATACGATTGCTTACATTGGTCATTTAATAGATGAACTTGAAAGACTAACAGAAGAGATTGAAGCTTAATAGATTCGATCCCTTTTCTTCACTTTTTAACGTTACCATCTACGCTCTCTTCTAGGGCGTAGATGGTTTTCATTTTTTTAGTTCTAAGCGAGAAAACTCATACATATACTAGAATGAGGGCTCGCCCCATCAACTTTTTTGATATTTCAAAATAGATAATCATTTTTCTTCGTACAAAAGTACCGTTATTATTAAGAGTACGCAATTTATTTAGCAAAAATCGACTAACAATTTTCAAAGGAAGTGTTTCTAATTATGGTAAAACGTAATGATCCATGCCCATGCGGTAGCGGCAAAAAATACAAAAAATGTTGTGAAGGTAAACAGCAAGTTACAGTAGAAGCTGTAGCAATCGAAGAACTAGAGCGTGTACTACAAACATTTTATCTAGAATATCCAGAACGCAAAGATGTTCGAGCTTATATCGAGCATGTTGGTACATGGCAGCCTAAATTAGAGAGCGTACTTCAACGTGAGCTTATTGAAGCGATTGCGTTAGACGACTTCTTCTTCCATCAAGAGCCATCTATTTGGAAAGGTTACTTAAAGAAAACGAAGAAAAAGACGGTTAGACCTTCTACTTTAAAAGTGCTAGAAGACTGGTCACAACCAACATTATTTATCGGTACAGTGACTGTTGTAGAGGAAAAATATTTCAAAGCTAGTCATGTCCTATCCAATGAAGAAATTTATATTCGTCGTGAAAATGATAAGCCAATTCCTGAGGGAATGCATGTCTTTGCGTTCATCCTGCCTGATGGCACAAAGCAAGAAGCACATTATTTAGCGGTGTCTACTCTTATATTCTTCCCACAAGACCACGAAAAGGTATTTGTGAAATTAAAAGAAAACTTCGAGGCTTCTAACAAAAAAGTTCAAACCTTCTTAAAAGAAGATCATCTTTCATTCTGGGAGCTACTTGTATCAAATGGCTACAAGGGTGAAGAATTTACAAGCTTTGAGAACGGTGTTATTGCGCAAGTGAAGGAATTTCTTGAGCAAAACGAGCGTGAAACAGCACCAATGCTTGAACTATTAGAGGATTACTTAATCGAAGGACAACCATCTGCACGTAAAGAATCGGCAATCGCAGCAGGTGCCATTCGCTACGGTCAGGAAAAAGAACTATTTGAATCGCTTTCTTTAACCGTTAAAGAAATTGCAGCGACTTTCGATATCTCGCCATCCTCTTTAACAAAATACTATCAAGATTTAAGCCAATACGCGGCAACTAAATAAAAAAGAAAAAGTGTTAGATTGATTACAGTCAATCTAACACTTTTTGCTTTTTTAATGCTACCGCTTGCTGCGTTTCCGAGCTTTATCGGCGATTTACTTAGTTCTATCGGCGATTTCTGCTTGTTTACCGGCGATTCATAGACTTCTATCGGCGATTTGACATTCGCCACCTTTGCTCCTGTTTCTAAAACACCATATGCTTATAAATAGAAAAAAGCTACGTATGTTATCTGCATAGCAGAACACAAGGTAGCTTTTTCTATGGTAACCAACCAATATTATTATTTCCGAACATATTGTTATTTATGCAAGCAAGAAAGGAAATATGATTAATTACGTGCATAAATATTTCTTTTTAAGTATTTTTGTGAGAACTCCATATCTTTGGCTCTATTTGCTATAAACTTTCATTAGCTCTTCACCAAGAAATTGCAGACGCTCCCCTACTGTACATTCCTCGATACAAAAACGATGGGCTTCTGGTTTCCCACGTTCTTTGCGTAGTTGCTTAATGACTAAGCAATCAGCACAGTACATATCATGTAATTCATCAATATCTTTCATAACCGTCACTTTATCCATTAAGAACGTTCGCCCCTTTCACGTCCAAATTTCATGTCTTTCTATTATGAAGCGAACGTTGTGTTCAAGCAACTATTTTGTTCATCCTTATTTAACAAAAATTGTTTGATTTAAATTGAAGGACCATTGCTGTACAATAAAATTTGAAGTCTAATCGCAAAGTAGGGATTTTCATGTTAGAGGTCTATATCGATGCGGCAAGTGCAGGCAATCCTGGTCCTAGCGGCATTGGCATTTTTATTAAAGGAGAAGGCCATCACGTACAAATTAGTGAGTATATCGGTCAGACAAATAATCATATTGCCGAATTCACCGCATTAGTTCGCGGTCTAGAGGAAGCACAAAAGCTTGGACCAAGTATTGTCTCCGTCCGCTCCGATTCAAAGGTTGTCGTGGCATCTATAGAAAAAGAATATGTCAAAAACGAAGAGTTTAAACCTTTTCTTGAGCAAGCGTTAAAACTGGCAAGCAACTTTGATTTATTTTTCATCAAATGGATCCCAGATGGACAAAATAAAGCGGCAGATGCATTAGCGCGTAAGGCCATTCTTAAGGAAAAAAATTAAATAATAGTGGGACTGCTTAAGCAGTCCCCTGTTCGCTTAATTTTAACTCATTGTACGTTTCTAAAAGCCCCCTATAAGAACTTTCTTCAGAGAACCAAAGTTTTTCATTGTTACAAAACTCCACAAATTTAAAAAATTCCTTTTTCAGCTCTTTTTTAAACGGTTCAATCGGCACAAGAAAGCACTGGTAACGATCAAGTTGAATTTCATAATACTGCCCATTTTCTTGAATTGTAGTATCGATATAAGGATAGTTATCCAAAAATATTATATGATGATTGCTTCCATCATATCTACTCTCTAAAAGATAACTAAAAGTACTCCACGTATCTAACAAACATTCCGTTAATTGCTCTTCTCCAAAAATCACCACATTATTATAAATTATGCTGACAAAGCCATATAAGTAATCACCTTCGTTTTCTTCTAAAATCTTCTGTGCCTTTTCTACTGCTAATGGATTGGTAATAGGAAAACTTTCGATTTTATATTCGGGAGCAGTTAAATCTTCTTCACCTATAAATGTTTCGATCTTTATTTTATTCATACGACACCTCACACTTATGAGTAATCCAAGAAAAAATACATTGTGGGGACTGCTCAATTTAAAACAAGCAATTTTCATTTTGAATTAATTCTTTGTATGTTTCTAATCCTACACTATAAGAACTATCTTCAGAAAACTGTAGTTTTTCATTTTGACAAAACTCCATAAATTCGAAGAATTTTCGCTTCACTTCATTTCGAAATGGCTCGATAGGCACTAGAAAGCATTGGTTACGATCCAGATGTATTTCATAGGACTGATCAATTTCTTGAATTGTAGTTTCGATATAGGGATAATTATCTAAAAAAACAATCCTGTGACTGCTTCCATCATAATGTGTATTAAAAATATAAATTAAATCCAACCACGTTTCTAATAAACTTTCCGTTATTTGCTCTTCTCCAAAAATCACCACATTATTATAAATCAAGCTGACAAAGCCACATAGGTAGTCACCTTCGTTTTCTTCTAAAATCTTCTGTGCCTTTTCCACAGCTAAAGGATTGGTAATCGGGAAACTTTCAATTTTATAAACTGGGGCAGTTATATCTTCTTCACCTATAAATGTTTCGATTTTTAGTTTATTCATACGACACCTCACACTTATGAGTAATCCAAGAAAAAATACATTGTGGGGACTGCTTGAATTTATCAAGCAGTCTCCTGTTATAATTTTGCCGTCTAAATTTTTCTATCTTCAAGTTGAAGTAATTCATCATATGTCTCTAAAAGTCCACGATAAGAACTCTCCTCGGAAAACTGTAATTTCTCATTTTTACAGAATTCCACAAACTTAAAAAATTCCTTTTTCACTTCATTTTTGAAAAGTTCGATAGGAACTAGAAAGCGTTGGTGACAATCTAGTTGTATTTCATAAAACTCACCAACTTCTTGAATTACCGTATCATTATAGAAAGCATTATCTAAAAAAACAATTCCATGATTTCTTCCGTCATAGTATTTATTAAAAATATAAAATAAATCACTCCACGTTTCTAATAAACTTTCCGTTATTTGCTCTTCTCCAAAAATCACCACATTATTATAAATCAAGCTGACAAAGCCACATAAGTAATCACCTTCGTTTTCTTCTAAAATGTTCTGTGCCTTTTCCACAGCTAATGGATTGGTAATAGGAACAGCATCAGTTATTACTTCTGGAAAATTGCTATAATATTGTCGACCAATAAATGTTTCAATCTTAAGATTTTTCATACTACACCTCACATTTATGGTATTCTAAGAAAAATACAATGTGGGGACCGCTTGATAAATTCAAGCAGTCTCCTGTATATATTTTGCCATCTAAGTTTTTTCCTCTTCATTTTGAATTAATTCTTCGTATGTTTCTAAAAGTCCACGATAAGAACTCTCCTCAGAAAACAGTAATTTCTCATTTTTACAGAATTCCACAAACTTAAAAAATTCCTTTTTCACTTCATTTTTGAAAAGTTCGATAGGAACTAGAAAGCGTTGGTGACAATCTAGTTGTATTTCATAAAATTGATCAACTTCTTGAATTGTAGTATAAAAATAGGGATAATTATCCAAAAAGTTTATCTCCTCTTTGCTCCCATCATATCTACTTTCTAAAATATTACTTAAACTACTCCACGTATCTAATAAACTTTCCGTTATTTGTTCTTCTCCAAAAATCACCACATTATTATAAATCAAGCTTACAAAGCCACATAAGTAATCACCTTCGTTTTCTTCTAATATCTTCTGTGCCATTTCCAGGGCTAATGGATTGGTAATAGGAATAGCTTCAGTTATTACTTCTGGAAAAGAGCTATAATATTGTCGACCAATAAATGTATTAATTTTAAGCTTATTCATAAGAATCCCTGCTTCCTTTAGGAGTCTTCTGTTTTATGAGTAATGCTACTAAAAAATCTATTTTAGTGACCACTCCTAAGAAATAAGCAGCCCCTAATATTTTTTTACTTTCAAATTTTTTCACCTTCATCATGAAGTAATTCATCATACGTTTCTAAAATTCCCCTATATAAACTTTCTTCTGCAAACTGTAGTTTTTCATTTTTACAAAACTCCGCAAATTTTAGAAATTCTTTCTTCACTTCATTTTGAAATGGTTCTATAGGGACGAGAAAACACTGGTGGTTTAGTTTAATTTCATAAAACCGGTCAATTTCTTTAACTATTGCATTCCCTCTATAATTATCCAAAAAAGTTATATCAATACTTTTCCCGTCATATCTGTAATTTAAAATATAGATTAAATCACACCACGTATCTAATAAATCTTCCGTTAATTGCTCTTCTCCAAAAATCACTAAATCATTATAAGTCAAGCTGACAAAGCCACATAAGTAATCGCCATCGTTTTCTTCTAAAATCTTCTGGGCCTTTTCCACAGCTAATGGATTGGTAATAGGAAAACTTTCAAATTTATAAATAGGAGCATTTATATCTTCTTCGCCTATAAATGTTTCGATTTTTAGTTTATCCATACAAAGCACCACACTTTATCTTTATTTTCCAACTGGAAAAGCTGAATTTACATGACCATATTTATTAAGCCTAACTTCATATTCAATTCCATTAACTTTTGCTCGCACATTTATACCTTGAATATCATTTAATCTTCCAGATATCGCAGATTTATTATTATTAATTACTGTTGTAACAATATTTTTAATATCATTAACCGATAAATCTGGATCAAAAAACGATTTCCCTTCATTTCCAGTCCAATAATTTGGATGATGATTTTCTAAAATATGTCTCATTTTAGCTTTCGTAAAATAAACCTTTTTACCACCACCTACATCCAACGTGATATCTGTAAAGTTGGCTACAGCTTTTTTCGCTGCATCTTTTGACTTGCTGTAAAATGAGCGTTTGCCAATTTGCAGGATTTTCTTAGTCCCGATTTTTGTTACTGTATAATGAATAATCGCACTACCGATTCTGTATACAATGGCATGGATAATCGATGCCTCTAACCTTGCAGGATTACTTTCATACGTTTCATGCGTTTCTAAATCCGTAAAGATTGTACTGTAATGGTCATCTTCTAGTTGTTGCATCGTCACACGATAATGGTTTTGCTCTACAATGCCGTTTTCTTCGATAACACTATCAATTACTATTTCTTCGCTTTCACTATTAAACTTGATGTCTAAATCTGCATTCAAAGCCTCGGACGCAAAAGTTGTTTGGACAAGTAATTCGTTATCGTATATTTCAATATTCCGAATATTTATCGTACTATCGTCTGAATAAATAAGATTTTTATTTAATTCATCGTACAATTCTTGTTGGTATTCTTCTGGATTAACGTCATGGATATCATCTATTGAAACCATCACAAGATGCTCTTCTGACACGAAATCATATTCCTGTGCAGAAATCAAATTGGGCCCAATATTTGCAAATAGCAACCCTGCAATAATAATAGATATGAAGTGTTTTTTCCATTTCATCGTTTCATTTCCCCTTTATTATTGAATAAATATTGTACCTTTGCCATATAGACAGTTAATGGATTTATAAAAGAGTAACTTTTAATTGTATAATATGGAAAAGCATAGGTATCTTCTTCCCCTATAAATGTTGCGATCTTTAGTTTATTCATTCAAAAGCACTACACTGTTTGAAAATGAGTCTCATGTTAAATCCCTTAAATTAGGGGAACTGCTCATTGGAAATAAGCAGTCCCATATCCACTAGTTTCATTTACCTTTATCATAAAGTAATTCGTTATATGTTTTTAAATGACTTTTATATAAACTTTCCTCCGAGAATAAAAATTTTCCATTTTTACAAAATTCCATAAATTCAATAAAACCTCTTTTCACCTCATTTTTAAATGGCTCTATAGGCAATTGGAAGCTATGTGAACTATCAAGGTGAATTTGATAATATTGACCAATTATTTCAATTTCAGCATCATAAGTTGCATTGTCCAAAAAGATGATATTATGAATACTACCATCATATCTGTGGTCCAAAATATAAACTAAATCACTCCACGTATCCAATAAATTTTCCGTTAATTGCTCTTCTCCAAAAATAACTAAATCATTATATATTAAGCTTACAAACCCACATAAGTAATTCCCTTCATTTTCTTCCAATATCCTTTGAGCCTTTTCAAAAGCTAAAGGATTTGTAATAGAAACTGCCTCCGTTATTACTTCTGGAAAAGAGCTATAATATTGTCGACCAATAAATGTTTCAACCTTAAGTTTACTCAAGAAAAGCACCTCACCTTTTTTTATTTTCCAACTGGATATGCAGAACTAATTGTCCCATCCTTATCAACATACACTCGATAATTAATACCATTGACCTTGCCATGTACCCGAATACTTTGACTGTTATTTAAACTTCTAGATATAGCAAATTTATTCTTATCTATTACTGTTGTAACAATATTTTTAATATCATTTACAGATAAATCTGGATCAAAAAATGACTTTTTCTCATTTCCAGTCCAATAATTTGGATGATGATTTTCTAAAATATGTCTCATCTTAGCTTTCGTAAAATAAACCTTTTTACCACCACCTACATCCAAAGTGATATCTGTAAAGTTGGCTACAGCTTTTTTCGCTGCATCTTTTGATTTACTAAAAAATGTACGTTTCCCAATTTTCAGGACTTGTTTAAACCCGAATTTTTGTACGGTATATCTAACGATTGCCCCACCAATTAAGTAAACCAGTGGTTGTATTACGTATGCCTGCAACCTCACAGGATTACTTTCATATGTTTCATGCGTTTCTAAATCCGTAAATATTGTACTGTAATGGTCATCTTCTAGTTGTTGCATCGTCACACGATAATGTTTTTGCTCTACAGTGCCGTTTTCTTCGATAACACTATCGATGAATATATCTTCGCTTTCACTATTAAACTTGATGTCTAAATCCGCTTTCAAAGCTTCGGACGCAAAAGTTGTTTGGACAAGTAATTCGTTATCGTATATTTCAATATTCTGAATATTCATCGTACTATCGTCTGAATAAACAAGATTTTTATTTAATTCAGCGTATAGTTCTTGTTGGTATTCTTCTGGATTAACGTCATGTAAATCATCTATAGAAACCATCACAATAGGCTCATCAGACACTACATCATATTCCTGTGCAGCAATCAAATTAGGCCCAATATTTGCAAATAGCAACCCTGCAATAATAATAGATATGAAGTGTTTTTTCCATTTCATCGTTTCATTTCCCCTTTATTATTGTATAAATATTGTACCTTTGCCATATTCAGCTTCATTCCAAAAATCTTTTGTCACAGTATATTGTTGTATAAATGAGTTAAAATCTTTTGTCTCAACTTCTTTATATGTCTCTTTCAACTGAATGAATAGATGTGTTGCATAAGCAGCTGCAAAAGAGGTTCCTGTAAAGACAGATGCTTGACCATTATTATTAATACTTTGTACATCTTCCCCCTTAAAAACATAATCAATTTTTCCAATAGCTGAAAAAGATGATCGTTTATTTTTTTCATTCATTGAACCGATGGACAGTACACCATCCAATTTTGCTGGGTAGTCGGTTGCTAAACCATATGTATTGCCAGCGGCGGCGACAATGGTAATCCCTTGCTCTATTGCTTTTTCAATAATAGATTCTAGTTCAGCATTTGGCGTTTGAAAACCAAAACTAATATTCATAAAATCTACCTTTTTATCCATACACCATTTAATAGCTTCTATTAAATGCTCAATTGAGCCATTGCCTTTTTCATCTAACAATTTAATATCATATATTTTTAACTTTCTACCAATTGGAGCATCACCTTCCCCTACAATAATTCCCGCGACTGGCGTACCATGATTAAAATCATCGACAATCTTTTCCCCAGGATGAATTAGATTGACTTCTTCAAATGTAACGCCTTGAAAGAAATCCAACTCTTTATTAATACCACTATCTAATACAGCTACTTTTATATATTGGTTGTCACTTTTTATTACCAATTGTCCGAAGGCAACATTACAAAGGAAGAAGATAATCAGTGACAAAAAGACTCCCAATTTTTTATTGATAGCGTTCACCACCTTGCTATGTAGTTGTTAAAATTAATTCCAACATGGATGGGCTCTCTCACTGTAAAGAGAGTTATTCTATAGGCTTTTTCGAAGTTAAGGGATGGTCATGTTGGAAAATTAAAATAGATTTATGTATATAAATCCTTTTAGTTCTCTACAAGACAATTGAAGTTTTCCAAGAGAAGATTTTTTAAGATTATTCTAAATTCTCACTTTAAAAAGTGTCAATAACTTTTATGTAGTTTTTCTTGCAAATTTTACGTAATGGCGATTGCTATTAGTTTAGTGGCGTTTCTTAAGGTTTTCGTGGCGTTTATTGGCGATTATAGAAGGGTCATCCTAGCGTTAATGTGTGCCCGCGGAAATCAACAGCAGTATTTATTTCAATAAAAAAGACATCGTGAAGTAACTCGATGCCTTCTTTTTTGTATTCTTTTGAAGCTTAACGTTATTAGAGTTGATTGGAGCGAAGGGTGGCGACTCCTGCGGGAACGCACAAAACGTAAGACGCAACAATCCGCGCGTAGCGAGGGTTGCGGCTTACGGTGTGCCCGCGGAAAGCGTCCACCTATAGCGGAAATCAACGCCAGTATTTATCCCTATAAAAAAAGACATCGTGAAGTAACTCGATGCCTTCTATTTTTGTATTCTTTTGAAGCTTAACGTTTATCAGAGTTGATTGGAGCGAAAGGTGGCGACTCCTGCGGGAACGCACAATACGTAAGACGCAACAATCCGCGCGTAGCGAGGGTTGCGGCTTACGGTGTGCCCGCGGAAAGCGTCCACCTGTAGCGGAAATCAACGCCAGTATCGATCTCTATAAGAAAAGCCATCTCAAATGAGATAGCTTCTATATTATTTCAAATTCCTTTGTAAAAATGCTTTTGTCCGTTCATGCTGTGGATTAGTAAAGAATTCTTCTGGATGATTTGCCTCGATAATGTCGCCGCCATCCATAAAGACTACCTTGTTTGCGACTTCGCGTGCAAAGCCCATTTCGTGCGTCACAACGATCATTGTCATATGATCTTCTGCTAAATCCTTCATTACCTTTAATACTTCACCTGTCAGTTCTGGATCGAGTGCTGAAGTCGGCTCATCAAATAATAAAATTTGCGGATTCATCATGAGCGCTCGCGCTATGGCAACACGTTGTTTTTGCCCACCAGATAAATTCGCTGGGTACGCATTCGCTTTGTCAGCAAGCCCGATTTTTTGCAGTAAATCTTGGCAGCGACGTGCAATAGCATCTGATGACTCCGTTTTTAGTAAGCCTGGTGCTATTTCAAGGTTTTGCTGTACTGTTAAATGTGGGAACAAGTTAAAATGCTGAAATACCATGCCCATTTTCGCTGTCATTTTTTTAATATCCTGTTGTTTGGCATATGTTCCGTCTTGTACTAAATAATCGCCATCGACACAAATGCTTCCCCCATTAATTTCTTCTAAATGAATTAAGCTTCGTAGCATGGTGCTTTTACCAGACCCCGACGCACCAATAACAGCCACGACATCGTTCTTTTCTATATTAAATGTGATGGTCTTTAGCACTTCTAACTCACCAAAGGATTTCTTCAAATTCGATACTTCAAGCAGTGCCATCTGTGTCACCTCTATTCAAATTTAAAACGTTTTTCTAGCCACTTAAAGAATACCGTTAAGACAAGCGTCATCACTAAATAAATAGCGCCAGCAATAAAGAATGGCACAATCGTAAAGTCACGGTTTACAGCTGTTTGTGCAAAATGCAACAATTCTGGTACAGCTACCGCGTAAAGAAGTGCCGTGTCTTTAATTAATGTAACGGATTCATTCGATAATGCAGGTAACGCTACACGAAACATTTGTGGCAAAATAATGCGTGTCGTTGTTTGCCATTTTGACAAGCCTAATACTTGTGCCGCTTCGTATTGCCCTTTATCGATTGCCAATAAGCCACCTCGGAATATTTCTGCAAAATAGGCAGCGTAATTTAAAATAAAGCCAAGACAGGCAGCAACAAAGCGATCAAGGACCATATATTCACCAATCACTGGCACCATCGGTAATCCGAAACAAATTAATAACAATTGTAGTAACAGCGGTGTACCGCGCATGATGTATATATACGTTTGAGCAAACCAAGACAATGGTTTGATACGACTTTTTACAGCTAATGTAAGTAAGAATCCAAGTGGAACCGATACAAGAATGGCTATAATAAACAGCAGCACCGTCATTTTTGCGCCATCAAGCATCGGCAAAATCATTGTTTGCCAGTAATCCGCCATAACTATTTCCCTCCAAAAAGTATAAGAGTTTCACGAGGAAACTCTTACCGACTAATAACATTCAATTATCTTGTACGAATAGCTTGATTACGACCAGTACGCTTAAGTCGGAATTTAGCTCGTAAGTACATGCGATAGTTACCTATTTCAATACCTTATCTTCACCAAACCATTTTGTAGAAATTTCTGCTGCTGTACCATCTTCATTCATTTTATCTAAAGCGGCTTGTAGCTTTTCTAATAATGCTTCGTTTCCTGGTTTGACACCAATTCCATATTGCTCAGGTGCTAATGATTCATCTAATAGTTTGAATGTGTCAGGTTCTTGCGTCATGTAGTATTCTGCTACCACGGCATCAATAATGACTGCATCTAAACGGCCTGTTTTTAAATCTGTTAAGGCTAACACATTATCCGCAAACTCTGTGACGTTTTTCACTTCTTTGTGAATTGGGTTTGCATTCAGCGCCTCTGCAGCAGAAGACTGTGCTTGAAGTCCAACTTCTTTACTTGCTAAATCGCTTAGAGCGTTAATAGAAGATTTTTTAATTGTCATTACTGCTTGTGCATTTTCTAAATAAGGCTTTGTGAATAATACCTTTTCTTTACGCTCGTCTGTAATTGTATAACCATTCCAAATTAAATCAATGCGACCACTAATTAACTCAGCCTCTTTCGTTTTCCAATCGATTGGTTGGAATTCAGCTTCCACTCCCATATGTTCAGCAGCAGCACGTGCTAAGTCAATATCAAAGCCAACGATTTCGTTTTTATCATCACGGAATCCTAATGGTGCAAACTTATCATCAATTCCGATTATTACTTTTTCTGTTGATTGATCTGAATCCTTCGAGCTATCTGTTGAACTCGATTTTTCTCCAGAAGTACCGCAAGCTGCTAAAGCTAGTACCGCTGTAAGCATGCATAGTATTGTGAAAATGCGCTTCATTATCTAATATCCCCTAACATTTTATATTAATTATTAGAAATAATAGTTCCGCTTTCTCTTGCTAAACTACTAACGTGTTAAAGAATATCAAAATGGCGCATTGTTGTCAATATCTTAATTGAATTATTAGAATATTATACTAGAATTCAAAAACAGCCCACCCAGAAAACTCTGGCTGAACTGTTTTTAGAGTGAAATTTTATTTATGCTGTTGTTTTAACCATTCCATTGCCACATTTGCATGTAATGCAGCACCATATTTAAAAACATCCTCATTTTGACGCATACGAGGGTTATGCACAGGTGCTTCACCTTCTTTTCCTGTTCCTAGCACAACAAATGCAGAAGGTACTTCTTGCGAAATGTAAGAAAAGTCTTCCGAACCACCGAGATATCCATTATCAACTACATTTTCGGCCCCCACTATACTTTCTAAAAATGGCGTTATCGCATCAATAAATGCTGGATTGTTATATGTTGTTGGTGTATGGAATTCAATTGTCTGGTATTCTCCACGCCATGCTTTTACAGTATGGTCTATCATCTCTGGGATGCGTTTACATAAATGGTCACGTGTTTGTTGATCATAGCTTCTCATATTTCCTTGTAATACCGCTTTGTCTGGAATAATATTTGTCGCCGTACCACCAGCCATCGCACCTACTGAAAATGTTACACTATGATTTGGATCTGCTTCCCGTGTCATTAATAGGTTTAAACTTGTATACAGTTGATTCATAATCATATTGGAATCTATCGTTTTATGGGGCTGTGAGCTATGTCCACCATTCCCTTGAATATTGACGATATACGTATCCATTGCTTGTGTTAATGTTCCTTTATGGACAGATAATGTGCCAGCTTGTTGATCTGGCATAATGTGAATTCCAAATGCCGCATCCACTTTTGGATTTTGTAGCAAACCATCATCAATCATTAGCTTAGAGCCATACCCCCACTCTTCCCCAGGTTGGAACAATAGTTTAACTGTTCCTTGTAACTCCGCTTCATGGTCCTTCAAAATTTGCGCAGCGCCTAACAGCATTGCTACATGTGAATCGTGACCACAAGCATGCATCACACCAGGATTTTTGGATGTAAATTCACAATCAACTTCTTCTTGAATTGGCAATGCATCCATATCAGCACGTAGAAGAATACAAGGTGTCCCCTGTCCAATTGTTGCAACTACACCTGTACATTGATCTTGTGAACCAAACCCTGCTATTTCATATTTTTCTTTAATTTCAGGTGGCACCACTCCACATTGCTTATGGGCAATGCCCATTTCATCAAGGCGTTGTTGGATATACTTTTGTGTATTTGGCAGTTCAAAGCCAATTTCCGGATATTGATGTAAATAGCGACGATCTTTTATAATTTGTTCTTCATATTTCTTAGAATGTTCTAAAATATTCATCGTGTCGTAATCCCCTTTATGTTTAATAGTAAGTGTAGAACTTCAAAGTGTTGAACGAACTATTAGATTAAAATGGTCCTAACCCCATATAATGTGCGATTAATATTAAAACAAATGCCGCGAAATGTAGGATAAGGAATAGTTTCATGGAAAATTTAACCCAAGCAGAATAGCTGACATTTGACATACCTAGCGCTGCCATAAGCCCACCAGAAGTCGGCCATAAATAATTCGTAAAGCCATCACCGAATTGATACACTACAACCATTACTTGTTGGTTAATGCCTAATATTTTTCCTAATGGCCCCATAATCGGCATTAAAATTATTGCCTTTCCACTTCCCGAAACAACGAAGAAGTTAAAGAAAATAACAACGATAAATAATACTAATAATGTAATAATCGTTCCCGTATTGTTTAATATATTTGATAATGAATGTACCGCTGTATCAATGATCTGTGCTTGCGTCATCAAAATCATTACCGAACGAGCAAACCCGATTGCAAGTCCTGTAGGTAAAAGTCTCGCTGCCCCAACGCCAAACGTTTCAGCAGCATCACTTGGTTTAAGTTTTAAAATAATGACTAGTAAAACAGCATAAATGGCATAGACAGCAGAAAGTTCAGGCATCCCCCATCCTAGCTTGATAGCCCCAAATGCGCTACCAACTAACACGACAACTAAACCTAGTAATGCCAACTTTCTTGACATAGTAAATTCTTCTTCTTCATACTCAACTGTTTTTGTATTTTCAATTTCCTCTAAATATTCATCAGCAACAATACTTTTACTTGGATCTGCCTTCGTTTTATTTGCATAGCGCAAAATGTAAATCATTGAAATAATAATAAAAACAATTAAAGCAACGATACGGAATGCTAGTCCAGAATAGATAGGTAAACCAACAATCGTTTGACTTACACCAGTCGTATAGAAATTGACAACCCCTGCTGTAAAACCAATAGCTAAACCTACTGTTGGGATAGCGAAAGCTGTGATGCGGTCATACCCCAATCCCATTACGACTGCCATTGCAAGCGGAATGAACGGAATACCCCCTTCCCCGAATCCAATTGTACCTAATACGGAGAACAATACGAGCAATGAGATAATAATTAATTTTTCTTTTCCTGCTGCGACGCTTAATAATTTATGGATACCTGCTGCTATTGCACCAGACTTTTCAAGTATAAATAGCGCTCCACTTGCAAACAGCAACATCACAATAATATCTGCTGATTGCACAACTCCGTTATGTAAAGCAGTGAAAAAATCCATAAATCCTATTGGCTTTGCTTGCTCCACATACGAAAAATTGTCGGTATTTAGTTCGGTAATACCCGTTTCTGGATTTACTATCCGTTCATACTCCCCACTCGGAACAATCCACGATAGTAATACAACTAGTAGCATAACGAGCATAAACATTATGTAAACATGTGGGAAATTAATGCCCTTTTGTTTTTCCTTTGTTGACATGAAAAATCCTCCAAATCCCTTTTACTCGTTTATTTAATTAATGCTTTAAATAGATTTACACCTGATTCAATCAATTCATCACGGAAATCATACTCATGTGTATGAACATGCGGGTAATCTTCTCCATTCCCGATGAAGCAATAAGCACCCTTTGTTAGCTTTGTAAAATGGCCAAAATCTTCGGAACCGCGAAAAGCTTCCACAAGTTCGAGTAATGCCATCCCCTCAGATTTCGCAACGGCACGTATTTTATCTGCACTATCTTTGTGGTTGAACGTTTCTGGGAATTCATCATTATAATCAAAACTTACCTGTAGCCCGTATTGTTGTGCTTGTTCTTTTGCAAAATTTTCAAGGTTTTCTTGTAGTTTATTTAGCTCTTCTTCATAAAGGGCACGTATTGTTAAACGAAGATCACCTGTCGATGCTGCAATTCCAAAAGCGTGCTCGCCTACATCGATTTGTACTACAGTACAAAGAACAAGTCCTCTATTTAGTTCTGGAGAAATAAATGTTGGAATTTCATTCACAATATTTGCAATGGCAAACGCTGGATTGATGCCCTTTTCTGGCTGACTAGCATGTGTAGGGGAACCTTTCATATGAATGGTCATTCCTTTTGATGCACATAAAGCAGTACCATCAATAATTCCAACAGTTTTGTAAGGAAGTCCACTCATGTTATGGTAGGCGAAAATTTCATCGATATTATGCTCCTTAATGAAATCAACACATTGAATTGCCCCATCTCCTGTTTCTTCAGCTGGCTGGAAAAGGAAAAAGATATTTTTGTCAGCACCTAGTTGATCGACTTCAAGTGCAAATCCCGCTAGTGTCGCTGCATGTCCATCATGACCGCATTTGTGTGCTTTTCCTGGAAATTGAGAAGCCCATGGCAGATCAATCACTTCATCCATCGGTAGTGCATCATAATCAGCACGAAAAGCAATATTTTGCTTAGCCGATTCTGCATGATAAATGGCATAAAACCAATTTCCTTTATCTACAATCACTAGCTTTGTATACGTTTTCAAAAACTCAATTAAATGCTGTTTTGTCCATACTTCTTCATTTGAAAGTTCTGGATGCTGATGTAATTCGTGACGCAATTGTTTGGCTAAATCAAAATTTTTACTGTTCACTATGTGTATCCTCCTCAAAAGCTAATTTTTGATATTTTCACCCTCATCTCTTCATCTATCAAATATTTCAAGGGTAAAATAAATCGTTTTAACCTTCTGTATATTGTATATTGTATATTATATTTAATTTTTTTCAACAAAAAAATAATTCTGTTTATTTAAAAACAGAATTACTTTTCGTGTATAAGCGAGCAATTTAGTACCTAAAGCGGTATAAGCTCTGCTTTATCAATATTCCAATGTACTTCTTTCATGTATCTCTCTAATTCAGCTATTTCACCTTTTTTAAATAGCTCGACCATTTTTCGATGTTCGTTGTTTGTTTGAGAAAGTCGTTTTTTTGTAATTTCTGGCTCATCTGCATGATGAAAATTTTTCAAAAATTTCTTTTCTAATTGTAATAGCAAGTTTACAAGACTTTTATTAGGACAAACCGATAAATATACGCCATGAAAAGCTTCCTGCATTTTATGATACATCGAAAAATTGCCAGTATTAATGGCCAAATCGATACTTTGAATATAAAACTCCATTTCATTCATATGTTTCTCGGTTAAAAAAGGTGCAGCTAAAGCAGCAGCCAAGCCATCCAATGCCCCGATAATAAAATACGTTTCTTTAGCTTCTTCCGTCGTAAGGTTTTTAATAACAAAACCTTTTCTTGGCACATTTTCTAGTAACCCTTCGGAAGAAAGTTGTATTAATGCCTCTCTGACTGGTGTCCTGCTGACATTTAGGCTTTCGCTAATAGCACTTTCATTTACCTTTTTTCCAGCAATCAGATTACCGTTATTAATTTGATCTACGATATAATTATAAACATGGTCTTTTAGCGATAAATAATTATTCATAAAGTAACCTCAATTTTTAATTTTTTAACAATCCTTTTATCTACTATACACTTTTTTCTAGTATGTTAGCCATAGCCTTTGCATGATTCCTATTCGTTAAAAATAATATTCCATTTTACTAATATAAATTTTCCGCCATCTAAGCATCTGTATTTCCATATTTGCAATCTAATTTTCTTTTTTATCATTTTCATTTATACGAATGCCTGAACTAGAAAAGGTTGATCTTTAACAAATAAAGATCAACCTTCCTTTAGCTTTTAAATTAAGTAGAAGCAATTATTCAACAAATTCGTGTTTAATTTTACCTTTGTAAAATAGTGATGTAGCAAAAATGATTACCATCATTTTTTTAAAAAGAATAGGACTAATAAGTTTAACTTTGAATGTACCGACATTATGCACCTCGATATTTCCCTAACATAATTTCATCATAATATTTATCTAATTGCGGTAAACCCAGCTCTTCTGCCATTTTAAGTTCAGCCTCTCTATCATAATCTACCCTAATAAATTGAATGGCATTATTTGATTGTGTTCCATCTAGAATGGCGTATGATGCTGACGTTAAGTCAAGTGAATTTCCGACGCTGCCAACGTTACACAAAATCCCCTTTCTATATGTATGTAAAAAAGTTGTATGAATATCGCCGTAGAATACGATATCTGGCAGTTTATCGTAATGGATTGAATTGGTTATTTCACTATTTTCAAACATAGATAGACGCTTTTCAATTGGATGACTATCCAAAATACGTTCAAATTCACTTCTTGGCGATGCATGGAAAAACCTGATTAATTGTCCGTTTAATTCAAGATCAATATGAAAGGGTAACGAATTTAAATACGCATAATCTTTTTCTGTTAATCGATCTTTGTACCATTGGATAAACTTATTATCCGTAGGTGCTTGGATGAACACATCCCAGTTGCCTCGAACAACTCGCTCGCAGTTCTTTTGGATAAGTTCAATACAGGCAGATCCTTGTGGTCCTTTCCCAATTAAATCTCCTAAACAAAAAATTCTTTCAATCTTTCTTAATCGAATGTCTTCTAATACTGCTTCCAATGCCGTTTTATTCCCATGAATATCTGAAATAATTGCAATCTTCGTCACAAAGCTTCCCCCTTAAAATTCCATATATTCTCTATTTATAATTCGACAAAATCGTTATTTAATCCTTTAATAGCTAACTACACCGAAAAAAGACGTACATATCTCTGGAGCGCTGTTAATCGCTGCCTTTTTTTGTACGTCAAACAACTTCTATTATAGAATTAATCAAAAGTGCAGTAATCCAAATCTTTTTTAACGTTTAAAAGAACCTAAAGTGTCCCCTTAAATTTTTCTGGCTTTTTTACATAGCTTTCAATTATGTACCCACAGTCAGTACAAAGAATATATTCAACTTCCGAACCAAAGCTCATCTTATTTGTTGGATGCATCACGGCATATCCATGATGTTTGCCCTTCCCTAATTCTACTCCACCGCATTTCGGGCATTCCGTTATTGCTTTAAATTGATTCATTGGAAAACCTCCTCATTAGATATATGTATGTATCACTTTCAAAGGGTTGCATAATATATTTACGGGTGAGTTGGATTCATGTTCGACTTAATAGACTTCAACCTGATTATCAAAAATTGTGTCTTAAATTGAAACCCTTTTATCCTATGGTTTTCCGATTACCGGAAATAAAGCTAATATAGCATCTAATTCTTTTACTAAACTTTGCAAATACGATTGGTCAGATTTGAATTCAAAAGTCAGCACAGCTCCATAGCCCGCAGGATAACAAGTCCGAACTGACCACAATAACTGTCCCTTGTGGTTTATTTCACATTCAACTTGAACATAATTATCTAAATTTTTCAGTATAGCTTTCCCTCTTAAATTACTACTTATCATGTTTAATTCGTCAAGAAAATCCTTTAATTCATCCGTTCTTAAATCTGCATTAAATTGAACTAAGTAGCCAGGTAATTCAATTTTTATTGTTGAAACAATCCAATTCACATCCCAATAATCTGTACTATTAGGATGGTTTCTTGTTAGCACGTCAATTTCTACCCGTTCATTTTCTTCGCCCAATAAATGAAATTTCATTTAATTATCTCTTCTCTTTCTTATCTCTATTTATATCTCAAAACGTTTGGTAGCCGCCTTGTACTCTTTTAAGCATTCACAGGTATGATCTTAAAGTGACATCATACCTGTGAATAGCTAATCAAAATTAGTAATTAATTTCATTTAATAGTTCAAAATGCAAAATATAATCTGTATTTTCTCCGTTTTCTTTTATAATTTTACCTTCAAATAATGATTCACCTGTATATAAATCATAGATAAAGAACAAATGTTCATTAGAAACACTTTCCGCTAAATAGACTTTACCATTGGCAATCTGGAGAAAAGGCTCCCTCTCATCATTAACCGGGCTTACAAGATTAAAGTGTAAAGGCATTTCCCATTGTTTCTTTTCTATATTATATCGATTCAACTGTAAACCATCAGACGAATAAACAGGAATAAATATATCACCTTCGCGAAGCATTAATCTGTACAAATCTGGCGTCATTTCTTCAGGAATTATCAACTCTTCTTGTGCATTATTTTTATTATTATAAAGAGAAATTTGTCTAGAAATAGTATTCCGTCCACCATCTTCGTATTGATCTTTATATTTTTCTAGCATATAGACAAAATAGACATTTTGATATTTACTATTATCTTTAAATATACTAAGACTAGATTTAATTTCCTTATCTGATTCTACCTTTGCAAGAATGGAGACAGATAATAATTTCTTATTGTTAATATCGACTGAATATAAAAGTAACTCCTCACCGCCATTTATCGGAGCGCCCGTTGCTAAAATCTTGATTTCTCCATTTTCTTTATAGATATTATTTATAACTATAAAATTATAGCTTGCTTGGGCTATCGTACTGACTTCAAATGATAAACTGTCGTTTTTCTTTTTATCGAGTAAATCGATATTGAATGTTAATAGATTTCCCTGTATTACTTTCTGACCTTTATTTGGCGGTGCTGCGTAAATTATATGTGTTTCATTTTCTGAAAAATTACTTGGGAATAATACTTTACCTCGCATAAAATTCCGATGTTCTTCAATATAATTTTGAAACATCAACGTCTGAAATGGATCTTTTAACTTTGCAATAACTGAGTGTCTTATTTGAGGTGTAGAACCATCTTTTGTGATGTATAACCGTCGATCACTATCACCACTCTGATAATTAGCTTGGAACATTAGATTTTCGATTTCTTCTTTATCTCCGCTAATCGTTTCAATTTTAAAGGAAACGTCATTTTTAGAAGCGACTGCTAACTGCATATAATATACACCAACTGTTATGACAACCACGAAAAAAATTACTACCATTTTCCAATATTTTTTCATTTTTTCCTCCCTGTTAGACCCGGATTTTATACTTTAGTAGCTGGTTCGCTATCCAAAAGGCACTGCCTAATACGATGATGCTGGTTACTAGTTCCATTAACAAGATTTCAAGTGGGTAAAAATAACCTGTGACAATACGGGATACTATGATTGGTGTAAAAAGGACTCCAAACGAAAGCACTCCATAAACAATTGCAGCGAAAATGCCCTTTAACCCATAACTTCGTTCAAATAATATAGCGTTGAATAATATTACAACTAAGATTAACCCCATTCCATACATGATCATAAATTCGATAACGCTGTTAGGATACAACCATCTCCATATCTCTACACTATAGAAATCAAAAAGTGGATATGATGTTCTAAAATCTGATGGTACAATTCTATTAAAAAAAAATATTTCAATTGGTATTAAGATGATTTGTAATGCTATTAAGCCAAATACAAAAAGCATGATTGCAGACAATTTAGAGATATAGATTGTAATTCTTTCGGTCGGCAACATCAATAATCTGTAGATGAAGGTGTTTTTACCGAACCACTCCCGATACCAAATAAAAAAAACATAAATCATCAACATGACGATACAAAAGAAAATCGGCATAATAAACCATTCAGAATTAATGACACGTTGAAAAGAGAATATTCCATAGTTTTCAACATATTGGCTAACAGATAGTTGATTTTCGTAAATTACTTGATTTACTTCATTCATCTTTTCTTTTGTGACAATAATCGTCCCGATGAGCTGACTGACAATTGTTAAACCAATTATGATTAGGTACAGTTTGAAAAATCGGTTTATTTCAAAATTTACAAGCTTTAAATAGCTTTTCATCTACAATATACCTCCCTCATAACATCTACGACTGATTTCCCTTCACTCTCTCGTATTTCCTCTACGCTAAATTGCTTTAAGACTTCTCCGTCATCAATCAACACTGCTTTATCAATTAAGTGTTCAACATCACTAATTTCATGAGTAGTAAGAATAACTCCACGCTCTTCGATTAAGTGACTTGTAAACACTTCTGCAATCTGCTCACGGGAGAACATATCAATACCAGAGAATGGTTCATCCATCAGTATGTAATCTACATCTAGTGCTAAGCCTAAAATCATATTAACTTTAGCCCTCCCCCCTTTCGATAAATTGCCAATTCGATTAGTAGGTTCAAGTTGAAAAAATCGCAATAGATCTTGTGCTCGTTGTGAATTCCAACTTTTATAAAAATCCGCCATAAACTCGAAAGCATCACAAATTTTCATTTTCGATAACATCGTCATGGAATCTGGAATAAATGTAACTTTTTCATAGGTTTCTTTCTTAATTTTTTCACCATCAATCAAAATTTCACCGCTATCAATTGGCGTAAGTGCCATAATAGCTTTCATAATTGTTGTCTTCCCTACTCCGTTAATGCCGATCAGGCAAGTTATTTCTCCTTTTTTAGCAGTAAAGGAAAGCCCTTTTAAAACCTGCTTTTTGCTGTATTTTTTCTGGACATTTTTCACTTCAATCATTTCGATTCCTCCGCTTCTCCACTTTCAGCATCGTACTTTTTCTTCACAAGTTCCAACACTTCTGCTAACGGTACATTGATGGATTTAATAGAACCTAAAAATAAATCAACTGCTTCAATCATTAACTCTTCACGAACACTTTTAAGGACTACCTTATCATTTGTAATGCAACTCGGCATATTCCCTTCAGTAAATATCAATCTTTGTTCCTCCATTTCCTTATAAGCTCGTTGTGCAGTATTTGGATTTATCTTCAGTTGATTGGCCAGTTCCCTTCTTGACGGAATTTCCTGACCTGGTTCAAAATATCCTTTGGCTATTTGCTCTTTAAAATGCCGAATAACCTGAACATAAACCGGATCCCGATTATTAAACTTTACATCCACTTCTCTCAACTCCCTGAAAAAATATTTCGTGTATTAAGTACTTAATACACATTAGGCAAAACAATTGGTCAAGAATTTAAATTATAAGAGACGTCCAATAAACCATGAAAACAATGAAGTCGCTAGTCCGTTCTATGTATTAATAGGTTAATACACCGTTCGAAGTGTATTATATGCTTAATACATACCAACGTCAACCATATCATGGGAATAAAAATAATAATTAACAAACGACCCAACTTCGGGTATCTGTATCTTAAACTCTTACATACTGTTAGTGGAAAAGTTTCAGGTTTACTAAAAACACAACAAAAACCACTACTTTTAAAGTAGTGGCCTGCAAAATGTCAAATATAATTAAAATATCTTACTCATTTTTTAAGCGTTGTTACTGCTTTTACTTGCATCTCTATATTAACGAATACGTTAGCTTCACTCTCTAATATTGCTTTATTACAATATCATAACAGTAGACAAGTGCTGCAATTATTCTAGTTTATATTATGACCATTCCAATAAAATTACATGAAAGGGGCAATATATCCAATATTTTATCGCTCGGTTTACTTATATCAAAATAATATAACAATAGCTTTTCAGCAATTTCAAACAAAAGAAGTATTATAGATACATGTTTGTGTCCATTTTGTTAAAGATGTATTTTATATATTGCTTTAAAGATATTTTAGGAATATAGTAAATCACGAAAGGACGTGTTCAACATGTTAGATCAACACACAATTAACGTTATTAAATCAACAGTACCAGTATTAGAGGTGCACGGCGTAGCCATTACAAAAACATTCTATAGCAACTTATTTAAAGATAATCCTTCATTATTAAATATTTTCAATCACACAAACCAAACTCAAGGTCGCCAACAAGGCGCTTTAGCAAATACCGTTTATGCAGCTGCTCAGCATATCGATAACTTAGAACCAATCGTACCAGTAGTCGTGCAAATTGCACATAAACATGTAAGTCTTGGGGTTTTACCTGAGCATTACCCAATTGTGGGTCAATATTTGCTTGCAGCAATTAAAGAAGTATTAGGTGATGCAGCAACTGACGAAATTATCGAAGCATGGGGTAAAGCTTATGGCGTAATTGCAGATATCTTTATTTCAGTAGAAGAAGATTTATATAAAGCTGCAGAGCAAAATAATGGATGGCGTGCATTTAAACAGTTCAAAATTGCTCGCACTGTAAAAGAAAGTGATGACGTTACATCATTCTACTTACAGCCAACAGACGGTTCAAAAGTACCCGCTTATAAACCAGGACAATATGTTTCAATTCGCGTAACTGCCCCAGGTGAAGAGTATTTATTAAATCGTCAATATACTTTATCTCAACCAAGTAATGAACAAGAATTCCGTATTTCTGTGAAACGTGAAAGCCAGCACAATCCTAAAGGGAAAGTATCTAACTTTTTACATGATGCTGCACTAGGCACAACGATTGACGTTAGTGCGCCAGCAGGTGTTTTCACATATGAAGCAACAAATGCACCAGTGCTATTCATTAGTGGTGGCATTGGCGTAACACCTTTAAATGCTATGTTACAAACGATTCAAAATAAAGAGAACGTTACATTCATTCAATGTGCACGTAATGAACATGTCCTTGCTTTCCATGAAGACATTCAAAATAAAATGAACGCATTAAACGGCCCGACAGGTTTAAGCAAGTTATTCAGTGTATTCAAAAAAGACAGTAATGCACATCATAAAGTGTTATACTCTGAAAAAAATGAGTACATTAACGCGAACGTACTTCGCCCTCTTTTAACAAAAGATACTCAAGTGTACATTTGTGGACCAACACCATTTATGGAAACAACGATTAACGCTTTACATGAATGCAATATCGATGATAGTCAAATTCATTATGAATTTTTCGGTCCTGCTCTACAATTAAATACAAAATAAAAAAAAGAACTAGCCCTGCAATGCGCAAGGCTAGTTTTTTGATACTTAAGTCTTACTCTCTCTAAAAATTACTTCAATATTATTTTAATTGTATCCTTAATGTTATTTTGTTGACATAGAACTGTAATATAAGCATGTTAATATCATTAATGTACCAAGTAATACGTTTTAATGTTTTTAGGAGGATACATATAATGCAAAAGAAAAAACGAAATAAGTGGGGGATGAAATTAGCAGTATTAGCTTTAGGCTCTTCTGTACTTTTTTCAACAATCGACACAGCATCAGCTGCAACATATACAGTTAAATCTGGGGATTCCCTATGGAAGATTGCCACTCAAAATGGCATCTCTTATCAAACTTTGATGAGTTGGAATAACCTAACTTCTTCAAATATTCGAGTTGGTCAAAAATTAACGCTAAATAGCACGGCTAATAAGGCGCCTAGCACGCCTTCTAAAACACCCGCAAACCTTATCCAAATTGCTAAACAGCAATTAGGTGTAAAATATACATTTGGTGGCAGTAAACCGAGCACAGGTTTTGACTGCTCAGGTTATATCACATATGTATATAATAATGCTGGTATTTCAACGAGCCGTAAATCAGCAGCTGGTTTTTATGTTGCAGCGAAGAAAGTAAGTTCACCGCAAGTAGGTGATTTAGTATTTTTCGCTAACACTTATAAAGCCGGTATATCTCATGCGGGTATTTATATCGGAAATAACCAAATGATTAATGCAAGTGACGGTGGCGTTAGCATCGCTAACATTAACAGCACCTACTGGAAGAAATATTTTGTAGGTTACGGCCGTTTATAATTTTTAAGAAAGCAGTTAGGCATGTTCTAACTGTTTTTTTATAGATTTACGTAAAAATCCAATATAAAAACGCCCTTTACAATAGTAATGGGCGCTTTTTATTGGTTTATCGGCGATATGCCTAGGGCTATCGGCGATTTACCCGAGGCTATCGGCGATTCCAAGGATTATCCATGATTTTTTCCTACTAAATATGTGCTACCTTTTTCGATTTTATTTTTGCTAAGCGTAGTAAATATATGATAAAGACAATGGCTAGTACGCCTGCACCTGTTAAATACACAGAACCATACCCTACTTGCACTGCAACCATTCCTAATATATATGAGCCAAGGGCAATACCAAGGTCAAACATTGTAAAGTATGTTGCCGTTGCGTAGCCACTACGTGTATGTGCTGTTGATTGGACAGCTAATGCTTGTAAGCTTGTTGTTACAGCGCCGTAGCCAAATCCAACAAAAACTGCCGAAAATAAGAATAACGCGGGTCCTGAAACATTTGCAAGGAGAATTAATCCAATTGCAAACGAAATAATGCCAGGGATAATTACAAATTGCGGACCTTTTGTATCATAAAGCTTACCAGTATAAGGTCGTGTAATCAACATAGCTGCCGCAAACACGGCATAGAAGAAACTTGCAACTGCCATGAGATCCTTTTGCTGCGCGTACACTGACAAAAATGATAATACACTAGCGTAGGCAAATGCTACTAAGCTGGCAATAGCCGCTACTGGTAACGCTTTTCGTTCAAATAAATCATTGAATTTAAAAGTTAGTTTTCCTTGATGTTCAGGTTTCGGTAAATCTTCTGTATTAATCGTTACAGCTAAAATACCACCTGCTAAAACACAAATACTCATTACGATAAATAATACATTGAAACTACTATATTGAATAAGGAGTAGTCCGATAAATGGACCGATGACAACAGCTAAATTCGTGGACATTGTAAAATAACCTAGCCCTGCTCCTTTGCGACTTACAGGTACTATATCTGCCGCTAAAGAACCTGCAGCTGTCGTAATAATACTAAAGAAAATCCCTTGTACAAATCGTAAAGCTAGTAATAGCCCAAATGGATGAATAAATAAATATAATATCGTACATAAAAAATAACCTATAATCGCAATGACTAAAAGCTTTTTTTTGCCGAATACATCTAATAATTTACCTGAAAACGGACGTACTATAATTGCTGATAATAAGAAACCTGATAATAGTAACCCAGCTTCTTTATCTGTTTGGTGTAGCTCCCCGATCGCATACAATGGCAAAGTTGTTACCAAACCGTAAAAAACAAAAAATACCGATATATTTGTTACAAATAAACTAATGAACCGCTTCGTCCATATTTGTGTGTTGCCTTCTTGCTGCACTTCAATCAACCTTTCATTTTTTGCAATAGATTTATAAATTGTGTCTGCTCTTCTACTGTGAGTGACCCTACCATTTCTTCCTCAAACGTTAATATCGTTTCCGTAATAGTCGGTAGACGCTCCTCAGCCATTACTGATAAAGTTACAATTTTTTCGCGCTTATCTTCTCCATCGATTCGTTCCACCCAGCCTAACGTTTCAAGCCTGGATATAGCTCTCGTTACACTTGGCGCTTCGACATTTAAATATTTCCAAATTTGAGTCAAAGTCATTGGACCATGTGTATGTAAGCAATATAAAATGGTCCATTGTGAGCTATACAACTGATGCTGTTTCAATACTTCATTCAAACAATTTGTTAAATAGCGACTTTTTTGAAATAAAGCATGGAAAACGGGATTCATATAATCACTCTCCTTATTTGTTTACCTAGCTAAATAAATACTATACGCCTCATTTTTTCTGTTGTAAAGTAAGTTGTTTTTGCTTTTATTAGCGATTGGTTGATTATTTTTGGCGTTTTCAACTGGTTTTGTTGGCGGTTTTCGTGCGTTTCGTGGCACTTTCCAAAGGTTAATGGTGTTTCAATGCTTTTCTCAGTGTTAGCAGGTAATTTACAATAAATGTCGAATACAGCTACTAGACTTAAAAAAGGGAGATGGGAACATGGGGAAAAATATACTAATTATCGCAGGCGACGCAGTAGAGGCATTGGAGATTTACTATCCATATTACCGCTGTTTAGAGGCTGGCTATGAAGTATCCATTGCCGCACCGTCAGTAAAAAAATTACAAACGGTTTGTCATGATTTTGTTGAGGGTGTCGACACCTATATTGAGCGTCCAGCGTATGGCTTAGAAGCGACGGTAGCCTTTGCAGATATTGATCCGACAAAGTTTGATGGCTTAATTATCCCTGGTGGTCGCGCGCCTGAATACATTCGATTAAATGAGCATGTGCCAGCGCTTGTTAGCCATTTCTTTGAAGCAAATAAACCTATTGCTGCTGTATGCCATGCGGCACAAATTTTCGCAACCATTCCAGATTTACTTAAAGGACGTGAACTCACTGCTTATATTGCCTGCAAACCAGAAGTACAAGTTGCGGGTGGTACGTATATCGATGCAAATCTACACACAGATGGCAACCTTGTTAGTGGTCATGCTTGGCCTGATTTACCTGGATTAATGCGGGAATTTATTCAAAAATTAGAAGCTTAAAGAGGTAGAGGATGCCAAATTGGCATCCTCTATTTAGCTGTTTCTTGAAGCTCAATATCCAACACTTTTTGTGTTTCAGTTATATACTTAATCCTTACATAGACACCGAATTCTTTGTCTCCCTCTTTTAACCAAAGCTTAAATTTCTCAATGGTTGCATCGGCATTTGATTCACTACCTTCATGCAAGTAATCAATAATTTTCGAATTGGGGTATGATGATTGTGTCTTTTCAATAGCAAGCTTTCCCCACTTCGCATAGGCAGGCGTTACCTCAGCATGTGTTTCCAAAATGTGTAGCGGCACAGCTTGAGACATTAAAAAAATTCCAAATGCTACAAGTAATTTTCGCATATTTTGAGCTCCTTTCTTTTTATAGTTTGTACAACATAGAAAAAATCATTAGGTTTCGCAGCATAATTGAAGAAAATGGCATTACTTTTATTATGTATTTATCGGTATAGCTTGGCTGTAACTACAAAAAATAAATGCTCCAGATGTTATCTTTGGAGCATCTCATATTTCAATGTCTTTTTGTTGTTGGTTGTTGCGGGTTATTATGAATTACTTTATTAAATTCTGCCGAATATTCTTCCCGATCATTTCTTTTATGCGTATCTTCCTTCTTTTTCTTTTTAAAGCTTGTTTTACTTTTCTTTGCCATTGCTAACTCCCTCCCATTTAGCTCTTTTTATTCGATTGTTGATTTTTATCATGATTCGTTTTATTGTTTTTATTTTTCGCTTTGGCATCAAATTCCGCACTGAATTCTTCGTTTAGATTATCATTAGGATTGTTATTATTACTATTACTGTCATCTAAATCTTTACTTTTGTATGTTCCAAAAGGATTGTGGGTTCTTGCATTCATTGTTTTTTTACTGTTTTTGTTATTTCTATTGCCCATAGCATCTTCACCTCCTACTTGTAATTTGCTCAGGAGAGAAGGAATTATGCTTTGGGGAAAACTGCATTGGCAGAAAATACAATTATTAAATTACAATAAAGAGCACTGGAATTATAAACAATATAGTCATTTCACTACGTTTAATATAGAAAAAATGTACATCACCAATCATGATTAGTAATGTACATTTTTATTTGTCCTTTAGACAATTGTATATTCAGTTATATTTAGTAAAGCACCGACTGCACCTGAAAAACCGTGGTCATTAATAAATACAGGCGTATGCTTTTTCGTGCGTGTATAATTGGCAATGACATGTGCTAAGTGGTCATTATGACTAAGCGTTGAGCCGATATAAACGATATGCTGCGCATTCTTTTCTTCGGCATATTGAATACTTAGCGTCGTGATCACCTCACCAACAAGCCCTTGGACAGTCGCAATGATATCCTCTGGAGGATGTTTCACTTCCTCCGTAATACCGACCTTACCAAAATTGCTTGCAGTCAAATGCCCATCAATTGGTGTATCCATGCCTTGATAAATATCTTTCACAAGCAAATCTACACCTTCTCGATTACCTCTAGTAGCCATCTCACGGATTTCATTGTAATCCGTAATTCCAGTTGTAAGCGCTGACAATCCAATCAATGTTCCACCGCCTACGCCTGTACCACCAACACGAATATGTGTATTATCTTCCATGTAATGAATGGAAGTTCCCGTTCCAATATTGGTAATCATACTACGCTCGAAGAAATATCCTTCTTTATTTAGTAAAAAACGAACACCCTTCAATGTAGCTTCAAATTCTACTATATAATGAATCGATTTCATTGTTTTTATGACATCAAGTAATTGTTCTGTACGTCCCCCCGTAACTCCAATATCCTCAATATCTGGATTATTTTTAATCCACTCCATTACAGTCTGCAAATCATTTGACGGAAAAGTTGTTAAAACAAGTTCGTTGTGCTCGTCTAAGTAGGCAACCTTCGTCAATGTGCCGCCTGCATCAATACCTATAGCCTTTGGCATACCATTCTCCTTTAACTTTATTCAGTAGAAAAATTTCCTACCTAAATAGATGGTTAGATGAATACTAGTTTACTCTTTTATTCAGTGAGTGTCTAAAACGCTAACTGATTAAAGTTCATGCCTCTGGCGATCGTCAAGGATTTCGAAAGGAGTTTATTGTGTATGCACAATTCAAAATCCTGACACACTGGTTCTGCGCGAAAGCGAAACGTCAGCGATAATTAAGCCGAGGCGCAATTGAATATTCGCCCTTCCTAAACTTTACCGCTGTTGAAATGATTGTGCAATAACTTGGCAAACTTTCATGAAAAAAAACATGAAAAATAGCATAATTAATAGATAAATCCAACATATATTTACTTTTTATGTAAAAAAAGAGCCGCTGTCAGAACAGTCGACTCTTTTTTCTATATAACACATTTTTCAAAAGCTTAAATTATTGTGCAGAGTATCCGCCATCAATTACAAGCTCGCCACCTGTGATGTAAGAAGCTTCATCAGATGCTAAGAATAAAATAGCGTTTGCAACTTCTTCTGGTTGTCCAAGACGACCCATTGGAGTAGCACGAACTAACATGTCCATTGCTTCTTTAAATTGACCGATGTTAGCAGTCATTGGTGTTTCAATTACTCCAGGGAATACAGTATTTACACGAATGTTAGATCTACCTAATTCAGCTGCAGCAGCACGTGCGATTGCGCGTAAAGAACCTTTTGATGCTGTATATGAGTTTAAGCCAGAACCGATAATAGCAGTGTATGATGATGTATTAACGATTGAGCCTTTTCCAGCTTCTTTCATGTATTTAGAAACGTGTTTAATACCTAAGAAAGGACCAAATGAGTTAATTTTGTGCATAATAGCCCAATCTTGGTCTGTAATATCTTGTGGAGATTTTTGTGAAGAAATACCTGCATTGTTGATTAAAATATCGATACGACCATATTTTTCAACAACTGCTTTTGTAAATTCAGCCCAGTTTTCATCAGAAGAAACATCTAATTTCATGCCTTCTACATTTTCTAATTCAGAAATTTTAGCTAAATTTTCTTCGTTAATATCAGCAGCAATTACGATAGCGCCTTCTTTAGTGAATAGTTCTGCCATTGAAGCGCCCATTCCTGATGCGCCACCTGTAATAATTGCGATTTTGTTGTCTAAACGTCCCATTTTTAAAAACTTCCTCTCTCTTCTATTTCGCCTAAGCGTATTGAGCGTTGTTATGTAAGTTAAATACTAACAGTCGCCTAGCTCTTTAAAACGGATACAGTTATATATTAAACTGTATAGGTTTAAATAGTTTACTAATAAACTTTATCATATTTATGAAGCGTTTTCAAAGAATATGTACGAAATTTGAACAATCTGTTTTCACTTTCTTCACTTTTGCGATACGATATACATAGAGGCTTGACTATTTGAACGGAGGAAAAAGAAGTGAAAGATCAAAAAACACTTTATAAAGAAGCGATGCAAGTTTTAAAAGAAACGAGTCGCACATTTTATATACCAATTACTTTTTTAAAAAATGATTTAAAAATGTCAGTTGCTGCGGCATATTTAGCGATGCGTGCTATTGACGAAATCGAAGACCATGAAGAACTTTCGAATGATGTAAAATTCGATTTACTTTCCGCTACAAGTGAATTATTAAAAAATGACTTCGATGCAGCAGCCTATAATGCTTTATTAGCTCCATATGCTGAACAATTACCCGAAGTTTCCCTTCGTTTAGCGGATTGGCTAACATTTTGTCCAGATGGCTCTCGAGAAATTGTCAAAGCATCCACAAGTGAAATGGCATTTGGTATGGCCAAATGGGCAAAAGCAAACTGGCAAGTGCATACACGTGAAGATTTGGATGATTATACATACTATGTTGCAGGGCTCGTTGGGACAATGTTGTCAGAGTTATGGGCATGGGGTGCGGACGTTCAAACAGATCGCGACTTAGCTATTGGCTATGGACGTGGACTACAAGCCGTCAATATTTTACGTAATCAGCATGAAGATTTAGACGAGCGTGGTGTAAGCTTTGTGCCAGACGGGTGGACACGTGAAGATTTATTTGCCTACGCTGAGGAAAATCTAGCGAAAGCAGATTTATATATGAAGGCAATCAATAAGCGTACGATTTTATTGTTCTGTCGTCTTCCCCTTGCTCTAGCACATAAAACATTAAAAGCAATGCAAGATGGCCGTGAAAAAATGACGCGCGCTGAAGTAGAGCAAACAGTAGAAGAAGTTCAAGCGGATTAACGCGGTGCCTGACACCGAAACAATTCGCACAATTCACTACAATTTATAAAAAGTCAAAAGCCCTTGTGTTGAGAAAACTCACACAAGGGCTTTGTTGTTCAAATAACGCTAATGAACCGATTAATTAGCTCATAACTGAAATAAAGTGCAAGGACCGATAACAATGTAAAGACGACCTTTTCTACTTTTCCGCCAGTTTTTGTTGTTAATGGCAAGCGCACTGACAAGTTTATCGGGAAAAATAGCTTCACCCCTTGTTTCGTCCCCATATCGAGAACAATATGACTTATCATGCCTAGTAAAATCCCTACAATAATCGATTCATACGGGATTATTGTGTGTAACAGTGTTGCTACAAGACACAAAAACAGTAAACTATGTGTAAAGGATCGATGTCCAAATAGCTTATTAACAATTTTTGAGATAATGGGAAATGTCCGCCCAATTTTACTTCCGCCATGGCAAATATCGGGAAGTAAAGCACCGATAACACCCGCTCCAACTAATACGAATGGATTATCATTTGAAATTTGAGCAAAAGCAAGGCTAGCTGTGATGCCTCCAACGATGTGTGTATTCCCTTGCATAATGACTTCCTCTCTATGTATTGAAATTTCACTTTCCTAATGTAACATATTATCCTCCAAAAGAGAACATACATTCCAAACATACGTTTTATTTTTTTGTGATTTTGATGCTAATTAAAAAAATATGAAACAAGTGTATATCTAGTAGGTCGAACGGAGAAAAATGACTACTGGAGGTAACTATGAAAACATATAAAGGTTTGCTATTTATTTTCATTACTATGATTGGGAGTGCATTACTTTGGTATTGTACCAAGCCGATTGAAACGATAAGTGAGTTAAATAGGATCAGCCATATTGTTGGTGGCTTGGCGATTACAGGGTTCTTCCTTGTATTTTTACTATCAACACGAAGTAAGATTCTCGAACGATGGTTTTGTGGCTTAGAACATGTCTACAAATATCACAAGTATTTGGCGATTCTATCGTTAGGGTTAGTATTTATACACAGCCAGTTACAGGGCATGTTACCGCAAAAGGAAAATGGGTTAGAAACTCCGTTCAGAGAATTAGCAAAGCAACTTGGTGCACTTGCACAATATGGCTTTCTTGTGTTAATTGCCATTGCACTTCTTGCAAAATTTCTGAAATATGAGCATTGGCGATTTATTCACCGTTTATTGCTTATTCCATATGCTTTAGGTCTGTACCATGCTTATTTTTCTAGCAAATATAATTTATTTCAAGCAACACCACTAGCCATTTTTACAGCGATAACGGCCACTATAGGGACAATGTCCGCTTTATATATGCTTTCAATGTATCAGGATATGCAATTTAAACACACAGGGAAAGTAACAGGTATTCAAAAAAAGGGTGGGAATGCTGTTGAAATACAATTTACTTTAGATCAAAAACTTTCTTATCGAGCTGGTCAGTATATTTTTATAAAAATATTCCAAACAGGCTTCGAAAAAGCACCACACCCCTTCTCAATTTCAGGTGGAGATGGACAAAAAATTTTTGTAACAATTAAGTCACTTGGCGATTTTACGAAAGAGGTAAATACAAAATTACAAGTGGGTACACAAGTAGCCATAGAAGGCCCCTACGGTCATCTAAACTTTGACAAAGGGCATCAAAAGCAAATATGGATAGCTGGTGGTATAGGTATTACACCTTTTTTATCCTATTTACAAGCGCATCCTACCGATCGGGAAATTGAATTATTTTATACATTCCACGGGCCACATGATGCTATCTATAAAGATTTTTTACAAAATTACGCAGAAAACAATACGCATTTTAAGGTTCATTTTATTGATACGACCACTATGGATAGACTTACTTTCAAGCAATATGCAGTGCCCGTAAATACGAGCATCTTTTTGTGTGGACCTGAGAAAATGGTGAAGCACTTCATCAAGCATTTTAAATCCAACTATAGCGCTATCGACATCAACTATGAAGCCTTTAAATTTAAATAAAGATCAAAAAAAGAGGCTACATCCATTAGTAGGGATGGTAGCCTCTTTCGTTTGTTTTCATTCGCCTCATTTAGCGATTAAACAAATGCTTATTTTTCACTATGATGACACATACGACAGCAAGTAATAGACCTGATATCATAAACACTGCTCTTACCCCTATAACATCAGCAATAATCCCCATCATGAGAGAAGAAATGCCAAACGCACCAGTTGAAATAGCACTTAAAGAGGTAAATACAGAGGACAGTTCTCCTTTTGGAACACTTCTTTGAATAACAGTATGTTGTGGGATGCTTTTTATTTGTCCAAAAACGCCAACACAAAAAGTTAGGAATAAGGCGATAGTTGGAAAACTGTTTAAGCTAAACAAAATCGTTGCCATAAACATACACAAAGAACCAATAAACATTACTTTCGCTAATTGCCGTTCAATAAAGGCGTTATATTTAACACAATAAACGCTTCCTGTTATTAAACCTACAAAAAATGTGCCATTCAAAAAGCCCCACCATTGCTCGTCAACTTGTAAAGCATCTGTGACAAATACCAATATAATCGCAGCAATCCAAACTGTACCAGCGATTGACTCAAGAAAATCGATCCAAACAACCCTTCTTAACACTGGAGTATGCCAAAGTAATTTCCAGCCTTTTATAACTTGTGTTAGTTTCCCTTGTTGGGTAAATGATTGATGATCAACATTTTCTAACAAACATAAGATAATACTGGCTATTATAAACAAACAGCCTACTACCCAAACTACTTGTTGGGAACTTAGAAAAAGTAAAAATAGGCTGCCTACGAACCACATAACTGTTTGAATAAATTGCGTTACCGCTTCATCAATGCCATTTGCCTTCAACAATTGTTCTTCTTGTACATAATGCGGAACCAATGTCTGTCTTATTGGATTCGCACAGCCATCGAGAAATGCAATCATACTTATGACAATAAACATCAAGTAAAAATTAGTTGCTGTTGTTACATACAACAGTAGCCCTAATAAAAATATTAAACATGTCTTTCCTATTTGAGATCCTGCCATTAACCATTTTAAATTCACCTTTTCAAACAAAAGCGGCGTCAAAATACTTGATACAAACATTGACGAAGCAATTGTAAATGGTACAAAGGAGGCTGCAATAGCCGAATCCGTTATATTATAAATTAAATGGATAATGCTCACTATATATAAAACATCACCTATATTTGCCAGTGATTGACCGATTAATAATAATGAAAAGTTTCTACCCAATTTCATAAACAATCCCCCATTTTCAAAAAGTTAGCTTAATTGAAATGGGTGATTTTTAAATTGGACTGTTCATGTATACTTGCCTCCCCCATTTTTCACGAAATAAAAATCATTAGAATGGGGGTTTTTAAATTGGACTACACATGCAAACTTGCCTCCTTTTCTCTAACAAATAAATCTTGGGGGAATTAGATTTATCTTAATTTTTGTATGTATTTGTAATTCTGTAGAAAAGCTTATGCCTTTTTATTATCAAAAATCAGTACTAATTTTTATATTTCTGTTGAATGGTTTGAAGGTGTTGCGCTTTTACCACCTCTGTTACGTGCATTTGTGGTAGTAGTTTCGTATAAATGGCTTCAATATCACTTTGTGTGAAAATTGGCTTACTTGATTGATTGCGGGTATCTATAAAATGCCTTAAATTGTCTCGCTTTAACACATGTACATTTTCAGACTGTACCTCAATTTTTTTTAACTGACAACGCTCACTAAAAACAATAACAGAATGTAAAGCATCATCTGGTAGTCCTAAAAAATTTTGAATTGCTCTCATGTGGGTAGCATTTTGACGTATTGGGTTGTAAAATTTAAATTTTTTATTATTAGGCATTGTTTGTGTCCATTGGCTTTGTTTTTCATTACCAAAAATCCAACCGCTATAGTTTTTAGACTCTATTACGTATAAACCAGTCCGATCTATATAAAGTAGGTCCACTTCCGTCCAATCATTTGAATTCTTTTTTTGAATATACACATTAAATAATTGCTTATGACTTTTTAAAGCATACTTTTCTATTATACGTGATGTTAAATACTCTCCATACTTTCCTTTATCAAATATTACGTTAAACAGGCTGTATTTCGTTAGTGCATAGTAAATGCTTACTCGATAGTTTTTTTGCTTAAAATAAATAATTGATATGGCCATTAAAATGACTATTAGCAAGAAAATAATGTACACAAATTCTTCCCTCCTCATAATAAGTTTTTTAGTCTTTTTTTAAGTCCCTCAATTAGTTCGCGAAGTCAAAGCACAAATCATTCATTACACAATTATACCAATATTTTCTAAATAACGCGTATTTTTTATTTACATAGCATGAAAAACTCGACCATTTCATAAAGTGATTTAATGTTCTCTGAAATATTTAGTGTTTTCATCTTGGAATATTACTAAAAATTTTTTGAGAAATGACTTGGATTTTGCATCCTAAGTTAATTATTAAATCTGTTGAAAGGGAGGTTTTTTGTTGAATTATTATGATCCGTATTATAGTGATTATGATGCAGTCTTTGGTGGCTTTATGGTTGTGTTCTTTTTAATATTTTTTGTATTTTTAATTATTGGCTATATTGTGAATGCACTAATTTATTTTATGGCATCTAAAACAAATGGCTTTAGCGACATTGCTTATATCGCGTGGATTCCAATTATAAATATTTACAGTTTATTTCTTCTAACTGCTAATGGTGATGACGATGTAACAATTCGTGCAGCTGCTAAAAAAACAACCTTAATTTATGCAGGTCTATTTATCGTTTCCTTTGTTCCTGTAGTTGGTATAATCGCGTCTCTCGCTATGTTTTGCTATTGGATTTATTATACCTATCGTCTCTTATACCGTTGGACGGGAGAGACAGGAAAAGCTGTTCTCTATATGATTTTATCACTTATTACTTGTGGCTTATTCTTTGCCATTTACGGCTTAATGCGTATGAAACGTCCATTCATAGTATAGGCGACCATATTAATAAACCTATAAATCCTCTTTCGTTTAAAAACTGAAAGAGGATTTTTTATGCTTCAGTACGTTCTTCTGTTCCTATCTAATGCAATTCAGTGTTCGATGATTTTTCCTCATCTTTCCAATATTTTTTAAAAAAGAAGTCAGAAATTATGATGGATATGCTATATTATAGTTAGAAAATTTAGACATTCTAACTTTTAAAGAAAAGGGGATTTTTAATTATGTATGAAAATATTTTAAGACATCCAGGCCCGACACCTATTCCAAAAAAAGTACAGCTTGCGATGAACCGAGATATCTTCAGCCATCGAAGCAATGAATTTGTCGAGTTATATCGGGAAACAACTGAGCTCGTGAAACCTATTTTCGGTACTAAGCAGGACATTTTATTGCTTCCTTCTGGTGGTACAGCAGCATTAGAAGCAGCTGCTGTCAATACCGTTTGTGCAGGTGAGGATGTCGTTGTCATTACGGTAGGCGCTTTTGGGGATTATTTCGTTTCGATTTGTGAAAAATATGGCTTTAACGTACATAAGCTTGCGAAACAATGGGGACAAGCATGCACTGCTGAAGAGTTACGTAATTTTTTACAGCCTTTAAAAAATATTAAAGCTGTTTTTGTTACGTACAATGAAACTTCCACAGGTATTTTAAATCCAATTGCAGAGTTAGCACAGGTAGTTCGTGAAGAAAGTGATGCGTTAGTCATTGTGGATGGGGTAAGCTGTATTGGTGGAGCTCCTGCTGAAATGGATGCATGGGGCATTGATATTCTTGTAACTGGCTCACAAAAGGCTATGATGCTTCCTCCTGGACTTTCACTTATTAGTGTAAGCGACAGAGCGTGGAAGGTCATTGAAGAAAATAAAGCGCCCTCTTATTATTTGAATTTATTAAGCTACCGCGATTGGGCAGAGAAAGGGATGACACCAAATACCCCTACCATTACATTAATTTATGGGCTACACGAAGTGTGTAAACTTATTGAACAAGAAGGTGGTTTTGCCCAAACCGTTGCTCGTCATGAACTGATGAAAAATATGGTGCGCAGCGCGATGAAAGCACTTCATATTGAGCTTTTGACAGATGAATACTACGCTTCTCCTACAATAACAGCCATTATGGCACCAAAAGGTATTGCATTAGGTGAATTTCTGACACATCTTAAACAACGATATCATCTAGACTTTGCGGGCGGATTAGGTCATTTACAAGGTGAAATTTTCAGATTTGGCCATATGGGCTACTGCTTCCCAAGCGATGTTTTGCAAGCTGTTTCATTAATGGAGGCGGCACTACAAGACTTTTCTTATGACTTTGAGCCTGGTGCGGGTGTTAGCGCAGCGCATAAAGTGTTTTTAGCGGCACAACGAAGCTAACCTACTTTAACAGCAATAGACTGCTTGACGATAAAACATATCTAGCAGTCTATTTTTTCTGTATACGCTATTTAACGAGTTTTTTCATATATTCCTCGCGCATTTCCTGAGGAACCATGCTGCCTCCTGTTGCCCATACAAGATGTGTTGCTTGCTCCAATTTATCTAATAAATGATGCTTCTCTAAATAATCTCGCCCATTCTTTATCAACTGAATTGGTCCAAACATCCCCGCATGTGCAGACGGTTCTAAAAATAATCCTTCACAGTCCAACGCTAAACCGAGTGACGTAAACAATTCTTCGTCTTTCACTGTATAACAGCCGCTAATATATGTTTCCATCACTTTGCCAACAAATTTGGATGCACGTCCAACGGCTAGACCATCCGCTTCCGTTCTATTATCTAAGCCGATATCCTCTACACTGATTTCATCGTGTAAACCTGTCATAAGTCCGATTGTCATACACGGTGAAGCAGTTGGTTCAGCAAAGAAAATATGAACATGCTCCCCAAACATTTCGCGCAAACCATATGCAACTCCACCAGGTCCACCACCAACACCACATGGTAAATAAACGAACAATGGATGTGCATCATCCACTTGAATATTTGCCTCTTGTAATTGGACTTTTAAGCGCTTCGCTGCTACTGCATAGCCCGCAAATAAATCTTTAGAATTCTCATCATCAATAAAATGACACATTGGATTTTGTGAAGCTTCCTGTCTTCCCTGCTCTACAGCAACACTATAATCCGCCTCGTATTCAATGACTGTTGCCCCTTTTTCTCTTAATAATGCTTTCTTCCACTCTTTTGCGTCACTCGACATATGTACAACGACATTGAATCCTAGTTTTTTGCCCATTATGCCGATACTAAGCCCTAAATTGCCTGTTGAGCCTACCGCAATTGTGTATTGCTGAAAGAATGTTCGTAGTTCTTCTGTAGCAAACATTGCGTAATCATCGTCTACTTTCACCTTACGATGAGCAATTGCCAATCGTTCGGCATGCTTTAATACTTCATAAATACCCCCTCGTGCCTTGATTGAACCCGAAATAGGTAACGCATGATCACATTTTAAAAATAATTGACCTGGAATTAATAGTTGAAACTCTTTTTCAAGTGCTAGCTTCATTCCTTCAATCTGTTGAATAGAGGACTCAATCAGTCCTTTGCTCTCTACTAGTTCTGGAAAAGCAATATTTAAATAGGAAGAAAAGCGTTTTAGCGTTTCTTCCGCATCCTCAACCTCTTCTATGGAAAAGAGAGTTGTACTTGCATTTTTCGACCATTTTGTATTTTCCCAAAATACAGTGTCTCGATTTTTAATCTTTTCAAGTTTTGGAAATAGGTGAAATAATTCGTTTTTTAGTTTATTTTCCATCTGTGGAGCCCTCCATTTTTTGTGCCAAAATTGCTCGTTCACAAATTTGTCGAAATTTCATTTCAAACAGTATATTGTTTTCTTTCGTTCTTTTTTTAGGTCCCTTGGTTCGTCCTCCTGCCCGTCTAATCTTCTGTCCAACATGACGCATATCGAGCAGACGTTCGATGTTTTCACTAGACATTTCCCTACCGTTTTGATCAATCGGATACCCACCTCTTGCCAAAACCATAGCTGCTAAACCGTAATCCTGTGTAATCACAATATCGTGTTTTGAAAGCGCATTCACTAGCGTAAAATCAACCGAATCTGGTCCCTTCGGCACAATAATTGTTATTACATTTTCACGTTCAATACGGTGTGATGTATCGCAAAACAAGATAGTTTCAATCTCAAACTCAGATGATATAGATAGCGCTAAATCCACGACTGGACAGGCATCAGCATCAATTAATACCTTCACAATAAAGCATCATTCCTTTCTCATAATTAGATGAATCAAGCACCTCTATATTATTTTAATATAATATTTTCAAGACCTCGATTGCTCATTTTTTCACAAACTTATTCGACTTGGAAAAAGTATTTTATTGAATAGTGTGAAAAATAGATATACGATACACCTATCAATTAATTGGAGGTTTTCAATATGACAACAACAACTGTAAGCAACGATCAATTAGCAAAAGAATACGTTGACGGCGTGTTCGAGCAACTGAAAAACCAAAACAGTCATCAAGCGGAGTTTTTACAAGCAGCTGAAGAGATTTTCATTTCATTAGTGCCTGTATTTGCACAACACCCTGAATATATTAAGGCAAATATTCTTTCTCGTATCGTTGAGCCAGATCGTATCATTTCATTCCGTGTAGCATGGCAAGATGATAACAACGAAGTGCAAGTAAACCGTGGTTATCGCGTACAGTACAGCAATGTCATGGGACCTTATAAAGGCGGTCTTCGCTTCCACCCTTCAGTAAATGAATCCATTATTAAGTTTTTAGGCTTTGAGCAGATTTTTAAAAACGCATTAACTGGTCAACCAATCGGTGGTGGTAAAGGTGGATCAAACTTTAATCCAAAAGGTAAATCTGATTCTGAAATCATGCGTTTCTGCCAAGCATTCATGACTGAATTATACCGTCATATTGGTCCAGATGTCGATGTTCCTGCTGGCGATATCGGTGTTGGTGCTCGTGAAGTAGGTTATTTATGGGGTCAATACAAGCGTATTACAAAAGCAAATGAATCTGGTGTATTAACAGGTAAAACACCTGGTTACGGTGGTTCATTAGCTCGTAAAGAAGCAACTGGTTATGGTACAGTGTACTTCGTAGAAGAAATGTTAAAAGAAGTAAATGATTCATTTGAAGATAAAACTGTTGTTGTTTCTGGTTCAGGCAATGTATCAACTTATGCAATTGAAAAAGCTCAAGCATACGGGGCAAAAGTTGTAGCTTGCTCTGATTCTTCAGGCTACATTTATGATGCAGAAGGATTGGATCTGGATGTCATTAAAGAAATTAAAGAAGTAAAAGGTGACCGTATATCAACTTACGTTGACTACCGTCCAAATGCTACATTTACAGAAGGTTGTACAGGAATTTGGTCTATTCCATGTGATATCGCTCTACCATGCGCAACGCAAAACGAAATTAACGGCGACGCTGCTCGTACATTAATTTCAAATGGCGTAAAAGCAATTGGTGAAGGTGCCAACATGCCATCTGATCTTGAAGCCATTAACGAATTTTTAAATGCTGGTGTATTATTTGGACCTGCAAAAGCAGCAAATGCTGGTGGTGTTGCAGTATCTGCACTAGAAATGGCACAAGATTCAAGTCGCGTATTCTGGACATTTGAAGAAGTAGATGCGAAGCTACACCAAATTATGAAAAATATTTATGCAGATAGTAAAGCTGCTGCTGACAAATACGGCTATCCAGGAAACCTAGTAGTTGGTGCAAACATCGCTGGCTTTATAAAAGTAGCTGATGGAATGCTTGCTGAAGGTATCTATTAATAGAATTTATTCGATTATTCAACCATCTAGTAACTAGAATCCTTGATTAATATTTTTAATTTTCTTAATTCTGCATGAGGTGATAACGATTATTCGTTATCACCTCATTTTTTAGTATAAACTGGGTAAAAAACAAGCATAAATAAGTTTATAACGAACATTTTTTATATTAAACATTATAATTATTCGTGTTATAATGTTAGAGTACTATGAAATATTGGAGGGTTTTTTGTGGAATTATTGTATACAGGTAAAACGAAAAATGTATTCAAGTTAGAAGATGGTCATTACTTATTAAAATTTAAAGATGATGTAACTGGAGAAAATGGCGTATTTGATCCTGGCGCAAATACTGTAGGTTTAACAATTGATGGTGCTGGCCTAGCGGGTCTTCGCTTAACTTCTTATTTCTACTCAAAACTAAATGAACAAGGTGTCCCTACTCACTACGTAGATGCAAACTTCGAAGATGCAACGATGACAGTCAAGCCCGCAACCGTTTTCGGTAAAGGGTTAGAAGTTATTTGCCGCTTCAAAGCTGTTGGCTCTTTCCTACGTCGTTATGGCGCTTATGTACAAGAAGGACAACCTTTAGATTCTTTCGTTGAAGTAACAATTAAAGATGATGATCGTCTTGATCCTCCAATTTCTGAAGATGCTTTAGCTATGTTAAACCTGTTAACACATGAAGAATATGCAATATTAAAACAACGCACAATTGAAATTTCTAAATTCGTCGGTGCAGAGCTAGCCAAAAAAGGCTTAACGCTTTACGATATTAAATTAGAATTTGGTCGTGATGCAAAAACAAATGAAATATTATTAATTGATGAAATTTCTGGCGGTAATATGCGTGCATACAAAGGCGAACAATATATTGAGCCATTAGAGCTTGAAAAAATTATGTTAGCTGACTAATAACTGCTACCCTTCTAAGTAATACGTTTACTTAGAAGGGTTTTGTTTTTCAATATTCTTTTTTGTAAAATCCTCTCTATTATAAATTACCGATAATTCCCTGTAGCTATAAGGTTTCCTTTCATTTATGCTCGAATACGTTGGGCAAAAAATTTAATCCCATTAAGGATATTTTTTGAAACCTTTCATCTTTTCACTCGTATATGAGTAGAAACAATCTTATCATCTTAGGAGGTAGTTTAATGGAAAACTATAATGAAACAACGCAACAAGAAAGGCCTAAAGTTAATCCGTTTCTGTCTACTTGGATGCATCCAAAGCAAACAGCTCGCTACATGATTGATGCAAAATCTATCGGTTATGCTATCCTTATTATGTCCATCGGTTATATTGGTTCTTTGCTTTCAGGCCTTATAGATAGTAATTTTTTACTAGACGTGTCCCCATGGATTATCGTGCTATTTTGTATCATTTTAGCACCAATTTCAGGAATTGCCGGTACAGCATTCTCTAGCCTTATTTTTTGGCTATTTGGTAAATTATTTAAAGGTACTGCAACGTATTCTGACTTATTTAAAGCACTAAGCTTAACTGCTGTACCATTTATTTTAGCTATTCCTTTTTATTTAATTTGGCTATTTACCTCACAAGAATCATTAATGGATACTAACTTTATCGGGTCTACTCCTTGGATTTTTTGGCCAACAATGTTAGTGACTGCTGTTGTTATCATTTGGTCCTTTGTGACTACAGTAGCTGTTGTTGCGGAGGCGCATCAAATTTCAAATTGGAAAGCATTCTTTACAATCTTTATTCCTTCTATCATCGGTGGAATCATTGTCGTTGTACTGGTTGTTGTTCTCTTTATTGGCTTTATCGGTATTAGCATGATGTAATAAAAATCTCCCACTCTCAAATGAGAGGGGAGATTTTTTAGTTTAAAACCGACTTTCTACAGATTAAACGGAAAGTACCGTTTGTTGCTGGAATAACTCGGATACACCAGATGTAACAGCTGCCCCACTAACAGCACGTGAAACAATTTCAACAACACGCTCATCTAAAGATTTAGGCACAATATATTCTTCTGTTAATTCTTCATCGCTAACAAGAGAAGCAATGGCTTCAACTGCCGCTAATTTCATATCCTCATTAATATCTGTAGCACGTACATCTAATGCTCCGCGGAAAATTCCCGGGAAAGCTAAAACATTATTAATTTGATTTGGGTAATCTGAACGTCCAGTACCCATAATACGAACGCCCCACTTTTTAGCGTTTTCATACGTAATTTCAGGATTCGGGTTGGCTAATGCAAAGACAACTGGATTTTCATTCATAGATGTAATATGTGCTTCTGTTAATAAATTCGCAACGGACACGCCGATAAAGACATCTGCACCTACAAGAGCATCTTCCAACGTACCATGAATTTTTTCTGGATTCGTTAAATGTGCAACGGCCTCTTTAATCGGGTTCATACCTACCGCGCGACCTTCATAAATAATTCCTTTTGTATCGCACATATAAATATTTTTATAGCCCATTTGCACAAGGATACGTAAAATAGCAATACCTGCTGCACCTGCACCATTAATGACAACTTTCATTGTTGCTACATCTTTTTTTACGATACGATTTGCATTTATCATGCCCGCCCCTACAACGATGGCAGTGCCATGTTGATCATCATGAAACACTGGAATATCACATTCTTGACGTAGTCGATCTTCAATTTCGAAGCAACGCGGTGCCGAAATATCTTCTAAATTAACAGCACCAAATGTTGGCGCAAGCGCCTTCACAATGCTGACGATTTCATCCGTGCTTTTTGTATCTAAACAAATTGGAAAAGCATCAACATTGGCAAAACGCTTTAATAAAATCGCCTTCCCTTCCATAACTGGTAGTGCCGCCTTCGGTCCAATATCCCCTAATCCTAATACTGCAGTACCGTCCGAAACAATCGCAACCATATTGCCCTTCATTGTATAGTCGTAGACAAGAGAAGGATTTTTTTCAATTTCAATACATGGTGCAGCTACCCCTGGTGAATATGCAAGGCTCAGATCATAAGAATCTTGTACAGGAACTTTTGAAATCACCTCTAATTTTCCACTATAATGTGCATGCATCTCTAATGCCTTTTTCATAATATCCATTTTATCCGCCCCTTTTGCGTTTTTATTGTATGTCAGAATCATAATACTTTGTGAAATGCCCGTCAACAAAAATAACTCAAAAAGCAATATTTTCTTTGATAAATCAATATTCTGCGTCGTTAATTACATTTTTTCTTTTTGTTATTAATTTCACAATCTATTATTTTAATATAACAAACGATCCTTTCCCTCTTTATCAAAATGCACTTATATCAGCGCTAAGCCTGTTCAACTTTTCACATAGTATTTTTCTACAGTAAATGAGAAGAATTTCACAAACTAATGTAAGCGTATCCATTGTCATATCTATCTTTGCCACATTTTCTCCACATTTTTTCACAAACATTTTTATTATTATTTTAAAAACATTTTACGTACAAGCGTTTCCTTCCAAGTGAAAAGTCGAACTTTACCTATCTTCATCCTAAAAAAAATAAAAAAGAGTCCTTAGCGTAAGGACTCTTGTACAAATTGATTCGTAAAAGCCGTAATAATATGTTTGGACGACCATTGTTCTCCCGATACCTTTGTAATCGGGTAATCTTTACGAAAGATTGCCTTCGTTATATCATCTACAGAATAACCACGATCATAGAGCTTCCGAACCTCGCCCTCCAGCTCCTCTAAATAAGAAATTTTTTCAATAATTTTAGCACGCCCATCTGCTAGATAACCTGCATGGCAACAATAAACCTTTTCAAAATCATAATGTAGTAGTTTTTTTAACGATGCCAAAGTATGTACAACGTTTTCCTCATCAAGTACGACCTTTGTTTTCGTTTGAATATATAAATCCCCTGTAAACATCGCACCCGTTGCACGGTTGTAAAAAGACAAATGATCTGTTGTATGTCCTGGCGTAGCAATAATATCCCATGTAGCCGATGTTGTTTCAAGTGTCTCGTTAAACGGCTGGGCCATAAAAGCTGGGCGTTGTCCCCATAGCGCCTGACGATACAACTGATAGTTTCCATCTTCTGCACAATCCCCAATTGACGCATGATGAACATAAATAGGAACACCCATATGCTGCTGTATCCATGCAGCATTGCCCGAATGGTCCTCATGGGAATGTGTTAAGGCAACTTGTTCAATCGGCAGCTCTCGAAAAAAAGATTGAAACTCCTCGGCAAGTGAGTTAGAACCTGTATCGATTAATAAACCATCCACATAAAAACTATACACACTCATACCAATACCTTGAACTGCTACCTTTCCATGCGCACACCGCACGTCATTATTTTGTTCAATTTCAATACTTTTCTCTAGTTTAAACATGCTTTCTCCCCCTTACCCTTTGTAAAAAAAGTGTAGCATAAAATGAATAGCGAGTCATTTTCTGGCGTACGTTTCCATTTATTTAATGGAAATAGTAATTCTGTTTTCAATAAATATAAAAAAACGCCCACCAAAGTGAGCGTTTTTTTATTTATTCGTTTGTTCCTGTTTCTACATCATACGCTGTAATCCAGTCACTGAAGCTACCTGTATAAAGCTGAATATTTTCATAGCCTTCATCTGCAAGCACTGCATAAAGCGGTGAAGCTGTGACACCACTGCCGCAATACACAACAATATGTTCATCATGTGCAACCTTTGCCCGTAGCGCATCATTAGCTTGAAGAGTATTTTCTACCTTTAATTGCTCCCAGTCAAAGTTTTTAGCTGTTGGAATATGTCCCGCTACTCGATCTAGTGGCTCAACCTCACCACGGTAGCGAGCAGCTGCGCGTGCATCTAATAGCGTTGCTGACTGTTCTCCATCTACAATAGCTTTCACTGCTTCACGCGGAGCATAAAGATGATCTTGCCAATCAAAGTCGATTGTCGTTGGTGCATATTTGACAACATCTTTTGTAAATGTCACTTTGTTTTCAAGCGCAGGTGCTCCCCCGTTGACAATGATAACATTCGGGAAACCTGCATATGTTAGCATCCACCAAGCGCGCGGCGCAAACGGTGATGCCCCCTGATCATAAACAACAATTTGCTCTTCATAGCGGAGACCTAATTCTTGAAACACAGACGTTAGCTTTTCCTTACTCGGCATCGGATGACGACCATTTTCACTTGTCATATCTGATAAATCCTGCTCTAAATCTAGATATACAGCGCCAGGAGCATGACCAGCTTCAAATGCTAGTTTACCAAATTCTTTGTTCTGTAAATCATAGCGAGCATCTACAAAACGGACATTGTCAACTTGAATTTCCTCAACTGTTTTGAATACTTTTCCCATATGAATCACCTCATGCGTATTGTAGTTGTGCGTAAATTGATTTCCACGAAGCTAATCGACTTTCTTCTTGTAATGCAAGTCGTTCAGTAGCAATTTGCTCTAATGCCTGATGGTAAATATGCAGACGTAATCTTTCTGCTTCCTCACCGATAAAGGCAATTGCCCATGTCATTAAAGATACTTTTTGTCCATCTAAATAGTTTTGTGCATCTGGTTTTGTTAATGTTTCTAATGCTTCACTTAGCTTCATTTTTTCATTTTTCTCAAAGAATGCTTTTTGATTGCAGAAATGAGATTTCACACTTACATATTTAGAAATATCAGCAAAAGGACCTTCAAAAGCTAATAAATCCGGTTCTGTTGATTCAAATGATAAAAACGAGAAGCTACGGTTCATTTCTTTTAACTCACGTACTTCATCTTTAAAGCGTAACTGCATTTTTTTACTAATAAATTGCGATAAGCGGAAATTAGTAACGCGCATTTCCTGTGTAAAGTCAAAACGTAAGCTTTGTAACACTTCTTTCAACGCATGTTCTAACGCTTGCTGTGCAGGCATCGCGGCAAACGTTGAAGGGTTATAGCCTTCCTTAAAGAATTCAGGATAACGATAATAGACACGCTGTAAGACATAATACAATAACTCATCTAATTCCTGCTTTGTCTCGCTTTCCATCATGCTTGTATTTAACGCATTAAACTTAGATTTAACATGCTGTTCAAGCGTTGTCAGCTCTGCCAATCGTTCATCTTTACGTTTTAAGTTTTCCTCTGTTTGTGCAATTAAATCCCCTAAACGTTGCTCTGTTTTATCAACTTCCTCTGCAAGTGCTTGCACCGCTAATGCACTTAGTTCATCATTTAAAAATGTATGGAAAGCATCTTCAAATGGAGGCATACCCGATGCAAATGAACCGCCCTCTACTTTTTCTTTTAAAGCCATCAAGCTTGATACTCCATATAGACGAGGGAAGCGAATGCCAAAGCGTTGCAATTCTGAACGAACATAGCCTTTGACATCTTCTTGCTCTTCTTCTGTCGTCGCTAAATCGATCGCATTGACGATAAAGAACATTTTATCCAGTTCAAACGCATCTTTGACACGACCTAATTGAATTAAGAACTCACGGTCTGCTTTCGCGAACGCATGATTATAGTACGTAATAAATAAAATGGCATCTGCATTCCGAATATATTCAAAAGCAACCCCAGTGTGACGTGCATTGATTGAATCGGCTCCTGGCGTATCAACGAGCGTTACACCCATACGTGTTAACGGGCTATCATAATAGAAGTCAATATTATCTACGAAACAAGATTTATTTTCTTGAGCTACAAATTTTTCAAATTCTGCTCGCTCTACACGCAGCACTTGACCAAGTTCTGATTTAAATGTTGGATAGCCTTCTTTAAATGCACGGATAAACGATTTATGGACATTTAATCGCTCATCTGTAAGTTGCACCGCAAGCCCTTCATCTGCTCGGTTAAATGCTTCTTCTAATGAACTAACAGTTAAACCAATTGCCGCATAAGAACCTTGAATATCTTCAAGCATTTGTTCAGCATTTTTTAACTGAACATCTGCTGTTTCATGCGGATGCTCAGGTGTCACTGGTCGAATTTTATTGATTGCTGCTGTTGTTGGATTCGGTGATACAGGGAGCACGTTTGCACCCATCAGTGCATTAGAGAATGAAGATTTCCCAGCACTAAACGCACCGAATAACGCAATTGTAAAATCTTTTTTCTGTAATCGCTCGACTTTGTTTTCTAAATAACTCGCTACTTCAGCAAAGCCTTGTACCTCTTTTACTGCATTTGCTGTATGCAATGCACGCTTAATTACACCATCGATTGGCAAGCTCGCTGCACTTACCGACTGCTGTGCTTCCTCTTGCTGTACAACCTCTTCCTTTGGCTTTAACATCGATGCATCAAATATTCGAATTTCAGCTAAGTCTTGCTCAAACGATTTATCCCAAACTTCGAGCTGATAATTCGCTTCTTTGCGGATTTCATTACTTGCTTGGTGCATGACACTTGCACTATATTGCTGATAGCCCTCGATTTCTAAGACAGCTTGAATGGCATCTACCTTCGCTTGCATCCCCGCCATTTTCAACTTAGATGGTGCAGCGGTTTCAGTTGCAACAGCTTGTAACGTTGTTGCTTGTGCATCCTTCCACACATCTGTTTCTTGAATAAAATATCGCTTTGTTGCCTCGGCAATACGGTTAGCAAAATTGAGAACTGCATCTCCTGTTAATATTGCACCGACTTGCACTTGTTGTTCAATCAATGTAAATGGTAGTTCAAACACATAGGCATCTACTGCTTGTGCACGCTCTTCACTTAAAGCACCGACTTCTTTTAATGCCTTTTTCATTAGCCCTTTTAAGTGACCCGTAATTTGTGCATGGACAACTGTTTGATAGGCACTGTAAGCATCATCTTTACGGCGATTGCGCTCTTCCTCGGTTTTTTTCTTTGCTGAAAATAAACCACCTACTTTGAATCCTTCTTGTTTACTTTCTAAATAAAGACGTAATTTATCACGCACATCTGCTGGCATAATTGCCGCATTTGCAAGTAGTTCTTTGCGCTCTTCCTCGAAAGTTTCATTCCAAGCTTCTACTGAGAATAATTCCACTTGACGATTTAATTTATTATATTGCTCTAAAATATCTTGATGGTGTGCCCAATCATCTGCACTTAATATATCCTCATCGATATCTAAACGATCTTGCTTTTCTTCCATTAAATAATTGTCATGCTCACTTTGTAGTAAACGTAACGTATTTGTCGCTGTATGAATAAGCTGGTCTTGCCAGTCGTTCATACTATCCATCACAATTTTTTTCACAGCTTCAAAATCATTATTTGGATGCTCTGGCTCGCGTAATGAAGTGAAAAATACTCCTTTAGGCACAACACCCCAAGCAGAAAATGAATTGTGAACGGTTGCTTTAAATTCTTCAAAGCTTAATTCATTTTCCTTATGCTTATCAATCATATTTACGATTAAATAAACATTTGGATTGTATTTCATTAATTGTTTTGTAAATTGAAAGTTTAGCTCTGATTGAACATGATTATAGTCCATTGTATAGAATACAATATCTGCAATATGGAGCGCTGATTCTGTAGACATACGGTGTGCATCATCTGTTGAGTCTACTCCTGGTGTATCCATTACTGTTACGCCCATTGGTAATGTTGACGCACTATGACCAATTTCAATTTGCGATACAAGATCCCCATTTTTACTAAGCTCTTTTACGGTTTTAAAATCATACCCTGCTTCAAACTTAACTGGCTTTTCATCGTGCATATAGACAATGGCAAAATCCTCTTCAGATTTATGAACCTTTACGATATTCGCACTTGTCGGAATAGGACTGGAAGCAAGTAAATTCTCCCCAGATAGCGCATTAATCATACTTGATTTTCCAGCAGAGAAATGGCCAGCAAAGCCAATGACATATTCTTTTTGCTGTAATTTACGTGCAAAGAGTGATGTCTTATCCATGCGCTCTGTATCACCGTTATGCTGATATATTATGTATTGTAACGAAGCTTGCTTTAAAAGCCCTTCCAGTTGTTGTTCAAATTCATTCATAAAACGTAAACCCCTTTACCCTTTTAATTATTCACAATTAGTATTCTACCTTATTAGATATGCAAAGTATAACACTAATTTACTTTGAAAAGCATATATATCAAGGTTTCAGACGTAATATTCGTCAACAAAGTCATGTTTATCCAAAATGATATTGCAACGATCTTCTAAAAAAACGACTGTATTTCTCCCTACCGTGGATGCATAACTAAACAACTCTTCATTTATTTCATATTTTAAAGAGAGTGAGGCGAAGATTAAAGAACAGTTGATAAATAACAAAAATATTCTAAAGTCCAATTAAAATGATAATGCACAAAACAAATAAAATCTTTCAAAATTGCAGGGATACAAATAAATTATAGGAGTGATTATTTATATGGTAAAGGAGAAAGATAGTCGTCAGATTATTCAGCTATATGACTGTGAAGATAGATTTATATGGCCTCGTATAATAGCTCGTAATGTCCCTGAAACTGCACCTCCTCCCATCATTGTTTCCGGCCAAACGATTATACCTAAAGTGAATAGATATTTTTATATAGTAACAACAGATATTGATTTGACGAACGGGTTCACGCTTGCCGCTAATCTATTTTCAGATGACAACGGCGTAAACGTAACAGAATTTTCTATCATCCATCCAAATGGCTATGTAAATCTGTTTATTAATGCCGTCATGCAGGAAGGTGGAATTTATTCCATAACGGAGACTTCCCTAATACTAAATGCTAATAACGCAACGATTTATAGAGGGACGCCAATTATTATTGAATCTCTTGGGTTTTTTACCGAGGTGAACTAAAACTTTTGAAAGGAGGTGAACGTACGTGGCGCTTTCCATTATTAATATTAATGTCAATGTTTCTAGCACATCGACAAGGTTTTTCAATGTTTTAGCTACCCCACTAGAAATTACAGATGGTACAACGCTTGCTGCAACAACTTTTTTAACTGACAGCGGTACTGCAGCAACTGCTTTCCCAATCATCATTAATGGGTACTATAATTTATATATCAATGGTGTGCTGCAGGAAGGTGACGCCTATTCAATTTCCTCAACAGAACTAACATTTAACATAGTTACCGCTTCTATTGCTGCTGGAACTCCAATAATTATTGAAGCTGTTGAATTATCGACTATTATTTAATCGATTGTAGATTTTGGGCATGCTTATTTTGCGGTTAAATGCGGTAATAAAGTGTGAAATAGGATTATTAGCGCAAGGACGCTTTAAAACATATTTTAAAGCGTCCTTACAACTTCTCACTTATCCTATTTGTTTTCTTAATTCATAAATTTTTTTAGCGTAGGCTAGTGCATGTGGTCCATCTCCATGTATACATAATGTTTGCGCCGAAATCTTAATTTTCTTTTGTTGCACTGACATCACTTCATTCGAAGTCAAAATATTTTTGACATGAACAAGCATCTCTTCCTCTGTTTGAATTAATGCATTGGCTTCTTCTCGACTTACTAACGTACCGTCTTCATTGTAATTGCGATCTGAAAAAACTTCCTCGTATACGGTTAAACCCTTTTCCTTTGCAATTTTCACCATTTCGCTACCAGCTAAACAATATAAAACATAAGTTGGATTTAGATCATATACTGCATTGACAATGGCTGTTGCTTTTTCTATATTATTAGCACTTTGATTATAGAGCGCTCCATGTGGCTTCACATGATGAAGTGTTCCTTTTTCCACTGAAACAAATGCTTGTAATGCTCCTACTTGATAAACGATCATATTATATATTTCCTCTGCACTAAAATCCATATTCCGTCGGCCAAATCCTTGAAGATCAGGATATCCTGGATGAGCTCCAATAAGCACGTTTTTTCGGATGGCATTTCGTACAGTGTTATGCATAATTGTATGATTCCCTGCATGATAGCCACAGGCAATATTGATTGACGTCACATAGTCTAAAATTTTTTCATCATTGTCTAGTGTGAAAGCATCAACACTTTCCCCCATATCACAATTAATATCAATTGGCATATCTATTCCTCCATTAATGCAAATCTTATTGTGTTAAACATGCGCATTTGGGCAACTTTATGTAAATCATCTTCATGAATTGTTGCAATGATTGGATAGCCGCCAACCGTCTGGGCATCTGCCATTAAAACAATTGGCTCACCACTTTGTGGCACTTGAATTGTCCCATATTGAGTCGCTTCGGACAGAATATCTTTTCTGCTTATCAAATCTAGGACATTCCCTTTTAAATAGTAGCCCATACGATTTCCGCCAGTAAATTGATACGGACTATTTAAAAAATGTTGCTTGCTGTCGTCTGTAAATAATTCAAAATGTGGGCCTTTAAAAATTCTTACTGTAATAGCAGAATGAAATCTAGGACGATAAGATGCATAGAGCCCTCTCGTATAATGTAATGGCTCTACATTGTGTCCATATAACACATTGTCGTCACTAAGTTGATTGCCTACCATTGGTAAGGAAGACATACTGCCAAGAATGGGCTTTGTTTGAAATCCGCCTTTAGGTGTGAGATAGACGATAGAGCCCTCTTTGACACTTTTAATGGATAAAATATCTCCTTTTACTAATCGAAAGGTTTTCCACATTTCCACAGGGCTACCATTCAATAAACAATGACAGGTTGCACCAGTCAATACATACGTGGCCTCATGTAACGCTTGAAATTCAAAGCCCCCTATAAACATTTCAAATGACGTTTGGTTTTGCACATTAGTTAAAATTTGTTGGGCTAATTGAAAGGATACTTTGTCCATCGGTCCCGAAAGTGGGATACCATAGGCACGATAGTGGAATCTCCCTTGGTCTTGCAGGCTACCATAGACCCCTTGTTTTTTTATCATAAGAAGTGGCTTCATTTGCTACACTCCTCTATTTTTTATTTCTAAAAACTGTTGTTTTGTAATTTCGTAAAATTGTACTTGATCTCCGAGAGTAAAGATAAACGTATCTTCCCTATAAATATCAAATAAATTGACTGGCGTCTTGCCGATAATATTCCATCCTCCTGGTGAATCAAGCGGGTAAATTCCTGTTTGTGCCCCTCCAATCCCTACAGAACTTGCAGAGACAAACGGTCGTGGTTTGGTTAACCTCGGTACAAATAATTGACTATTTAAATCACCTAAATAAGGAAAGCCTGGTAAAAAGCCGATTAAATAGACACTATATACTTTCGACATATGCAATTTTTTTATGTCTTGAAACGATAAACCCGTATATTCCATCACACGCTGCATATCCAAAGCAAATTCCTCATCATAGCAAATTGGAATCTGTAAATGTCGACTAGTTTCCTCATCTACAGGAGCGTTACGTTGCATGAATAGCCATTGTTCTTGTAAAAAGCCAACATCAATTTTGCGTTTCACATATACAGTCACCGTATGATAGCTAGCGACACTTTCAATAAGGTTGTTATGTAGTATTTTTTTTAGAAAGCGATTAAACTTTTGGACAATCTGAAAATTTTCTTGTGAGATTACTTCATTAAATGCAAAACGAATCGTGTATTGACTAATCCACATCGTATGAGGAAACTCAATAATTTGTTTCACGAATGGTTTCCTCGATACAAAGCTTAATGCTCGCTAGTAAATCTTGCATATTCCACCCTGGTATTTTGCCATGCTGAATCGCCAATTCAAAAGACGCAGGAATATGAATAAAGCCAGCACGAATTCCGTTGTGTTGCTTAGCATAAACGAGCCCTTCGTACATGATATTATTGCATAGATACGTACCTGCAGTATTTGAAATTTCTGCTGGATAGCCTTCTTTATTTAATCGGTCTACTATACTGCGAATAGGTAAATTTGTTAGATAGGCATCTTGCCCACCAGCAGCAATGCTTTCATCTACAGGTGTATAGCCATTATTATCAGGCTCGCCATCTTTTACATTAATTGCAATGCGCTCTGGTGTTATTTTAAAACGCCCTCCAGCTAATCCCAATGAAATAATGATTTCAGGCTTTATATCCGCAATATATTGTTTCAACTGCTGTGCGGATTGCTGAAAATCTACGGATAGCGTACGTCCTACAATTTCATAGCCTTCCATCAAACTTCCGTTTAAATATTCAACAATTTGCATAGTGGGATTAATTTTATAATCTAAAAATGGTACAAATCCAGTTAATAATATTTTTGTCATTTTCATCACCTAAATTTCTATTGAACGTAGCTTTAGTGCCCATCCATTTTTATTTTGTTTTTTTACTTTAGTAGATATGGCTTCTTGTTGTAGAGAAATTTTCTTTTTAATTCTAACAAACAACGGCAACAAATACTCTTCATGCTATGAAATAATTTTATTTTTCTAAATTTTCTTCTTATCTATTAAATTATCGATTGCTCATTTTATTCATATCCAAATTGAAGCCGCAAATTGTAAAATTCCATAAATAAAAGAGTATGACACAAGTCATACTCTCAGATTTTAGACAAAAGAATTCTATAGATTAAAGTAATAAATGATAGTTCACCAATTTTTGTTTATCCAAGCTTCTTTAGGAACTTGTTGCTTATAAGAAGTCACTACTACATCTCCAGCTTTATCAAGTACTAAAGTAGTTTGAGTTGGTGAATGATAAAGAATTTTCGCTCCCGTATTTAACATATTTTGTTCCATACGCCATTGCGGATGCAAAATGCCTCTCAGTAATACCTCTTTGAGCAGCTCTTTCAGCTGCATGCTTAGATACTTTCTTTACAGCCTGTTTTCCTACCTATTTGACAACTAATCTTATTACGACCCCAATAACAATAGGTACAAAAGGAAGAGCCCTTGCTTGAATTTGAGATTTTACCGAATCATTGTCAGAACCTTCATTATCATCCGAATCATCCAGAAATATCGCCCAATCAAAACCTTCAACACCCTCATGGTAATCAACTATGTAATCATCTTCATCAAAAACTTCTTCATCATTAGCATAACTTACAGTTGTCCCAATAGTAGCAAATAAAAGAGTAAAAACCATAAAATGAACAATTACTTTTTTCATTTAGCCAAATACATAGTAGAAGGTTGAAATACAATATTAATATTTTTCAACTCATTTATCACTTTTTCTGTTAATTTAAGCCCTACTTCATTATGTTGTTTTTCTAAATTTTCACCTCCAACAATTAAGCTATCAGAATCCCATTTTACCCAAACACCATAATCATTTATCCATGATCTTAGCTGTATCTTTAAAGAAGGAGGAATTTCCATTTTATCCATATCCAAGTTAAAGCCACAAACCTTACACCATAACGGATCAGAACCAAAATCTGCTTCCACTTTTATTTGCACAAGTTCTTTACAATTACATAATGAATCCATAAATAACTCCACTCCTGAAATTTTTACGTTAATTAAAGAGTATGACGCAGGTCATACTCTTTAGTTATATATTCATTTATAGTAAAAAATGTTGAAAACAAGAGCACTAACGAAAGCGCTATTATTTTAAATGGGCAGTCGCCTGTTTCATGACGTATTTCCCCACTCCAATATAAATAGCAACTGTTGCTCCGATCAATACGAATGTCATTGCTAACCGCTCCTTTTCTTATAAATAGTATGCTAAAGCAACGAATGCCGTAGCGTGAATTAACTGATTTTGAAAATCATTCTCATTAATATAATATAAATTTCGCCTTATTTCGTCAAGACATACTTTCATCTTACCCTTTTAACATGGTAAGATGTAGAAAAGTCGGAAAAAGGATGCGGTAATGATGAGTAATTCGAAGTACTTTCAAACTATTTTAAACGGGACAATCCATGCATTGAAAACGATTCTCCCTATGGATATTCAAGTGAAAACACCAAGTATTATTTCAGAGCCCTTTCAACAACAGCAAATGGGTGTATTAATAGGCCTTATCGGAGATGTAAAGGGACGTGTAATCATAGATTCTTCCCCTGACATATTTAGTGGTATTGGCAGCTCTATGTTCGGCATGCCACTTGAAGGCGAAATGCTAGAGTCTTTTACTGGCGAGTTCGGAAACATGATTGCAGGTAATCTATGTACGGCAGTAGGACAAGAAAGCCTAGATATCGATATTACACCGCCAACTGTAATGGTAGGAAACACAAAATTATACGGTTTTGAAAAAGCATTTGTACTACCTGTTACGATTCCAGACGTTGGTGCATTAACAGTATTACTAACGATTGAGGAAGAAGTAATAAGAGCGTAATCTTAATTCTTTCAAACTATACATTCTATGCAATTATAGCTAGTATTTATGAATACGAAATCGTTATCTGCATAAAAAGGAGTTGGCTCTTATTTGAGTCAGCTCCTTTTGTATTTCAATAATATTTCACATTTTTTTCACACAATCCACTCGGTTGTGTGATTTTTTTCACATCAAAATGAATGGAATTTTAATATCATGACTTTAAGAAAGCCACTATGAAAGCATAGGAGGGAGTAAAAAATGGCTAACAAAAAAAAGTCAGAAGATAATCTAAAAGGTTCACTTTATGGAGTATTTGGTATTGGCTTTATCATTATTTTAATTTGGATTTATTGCTTCAATTTATTCATTGAACGCTTTTAATTTTTCAGTAAAAAGAATCATTCCGTCAACAAGATGTAAGTAATACGACAGAGGAAGGACGACAGAGAGATGCATATACATAAATACGAGAAATATTGGCTTGTATTTGGAGTTGCTACTTTAGTTGCATTTCTTATTATTCTTGGGATTGGGGCGTTTCATCAAGGCTCTCATCCAAACAGTAATAAGAAAACCATTGATTATGAAAAAGTGAAGGAAATTGCACCGTTTACGAATCCAGGTGTACACAAGGTAGAAGGTAAGGATTGGGATTACGAAGTAGTCATTTTAGCATCTGCTTTCTTTTACAATCCACCCGAAATTGAAGTACCTCTTGGTTCAAAGGTAAAATTTATTGCGACAAGTGAAGACGTTATTCACGGATTTGAAATCGCAGGTACAAATATTAACATGATGCTTGAACCTGGCTATATATCTGAATACGTAGCAGAAATCAATCAAGCTGGAGAATTTTTAATTGTATGTAATGAATACTGCGGTACAGGACATACGCTTATGCATTCTATGCTAAAGGTGGTGGATCCAAATGAGTCTAAATAGTAATTTGACAAAAGTGGATCGTCGTGATGCGAAACTAGCACTTGCCCATATTTATGTGGCATTTATCGCATTATTATTAGGTGGTCTAGCTGGTTTATTACAAGTTTTTGTACGGTCAGGACAATTCACATTGCCTGCTGGTATTGGCTATTATCAAGTGTTAACTGTTCACGGCGTATTACTCGGTCTTATTTTAACAACATTCTTTATTTTCGGTTTCCAAATCGCTGGGGTTAGTCGTACATCTGGCACACTTTCAGATAAACAGCGCTTACTCGGCTGGATTGGTTTTTGGTTAATGACTATCGGTACAGCTGCCGCTGCAGTGATGGTGCTATTAAATAAGGCAACTGTTCTCTATACTTTTTACGCACCACTGCAAGCACATTGGATTTTCTATCTCGGCTTAACACTCGTAGTAGTCGGCTCTTGGATTGGTGCGGCAGGACAAATTTTACGTTACGTTCAGTGGCGTAAAGAACATAAAGGCCAAACGTCTCCCCTATTATCTTTTATGGTAGTAGTCAATAATTTACTTTGGTTCGTGGCCTCTTTAGGTGTAGCGGTGTCGGTTTTATGCCAACTGTTACCATGGTCTCTAGGTCTCATTGAACGTGTTGATGTGTTACTTTCTCGAACATTATTCTGGTATTTCGGTCACGCACTCGTTTATTTCTGGTTATTACCTGCCTATATGGTATGGTATGTTGTTATTCCAAAAGTCATTGGCGGGAAGGTTTTCTCTGACTCATTAGCTCGCTTATCTTTCATGCTATTTTTAATCTTCTCTGTACCCGTTGGTTTACATCACCAATTAACAGAGCCAGGTATTGATACAACATGGAAATTCATTCAAGTTGTGTTAACAATGGCAGTTGTTGTCCCTTCTTTAATGACTGCATTCTCCCTATTTGCCACGTTTGAACTACGTGGTCGTGAACTTGGTGGGAAAGGTATTTTTGGCTGGTTTAAAAAATTACCGTGGAAAGATGCACGCTTCATAGTTCCGTTCATCGGAATGCTATCATTCATCCCTGGTGGTGCAGGCGGTATTGTCAATGCATCTTATCAAATGAACCAACTCATCCATAATACAATTTGGGTTACTGGACACTTCCATTTGACATTTGCTAGTGCAGTAGTGTTAACATACTTCGGTGCAGCGTTCTGGTTAATACCTCATTTAACTGGTCGTACACTAACGAAGTCGTTAAATTCACTTGGTATTGTTTCGGGTGTTTTATGGGGCGTCGGCATGACCATTATGTCGGGAGCAATGCATATTGCAGGATTAATCGGTGCTCCTCGTCGCTCTGACTACTCAGAGTATGGCGGTGCTCAGCAAGCATATGATTGGATTCCATATCAAATTGCTCAAGCTGTTGGCGGTACTATTTTATTCATTGCGATTTTAGTCATTACGTACATCGTAATAAAACTAGTTTGGTTTGCGCCAAAAGGTGAAGAGGAATTCCCTATTGGCCCAATCCATGAAAGCAGTGGTCCAACACCACCAATCCTTGAAAACTTTAAAGTATGGCTCGTTATTTTAGTCGCATTAATCATTTTTGCATACACAATTCCAATCTTTGATATTATCTCGAACTCACCAGCTGGCTCAAAAGGCTTTAAGCTGTGGTAAATGGTTTTTTTCAAAGCAACGAGCGATTTCTCATTGTAGAGAAATCGCTTGTTTTTTTGGAACGTTTTTTTAGATTTATCTTTATAAATATTTGTTTCACTAAAGCTATGTTAGCGGAATAAGAAGTTTCGTTTCTAAATAAAGCGATATTTACGTGAAAATTGCGTGATCACCAAAATACTCGTTAAACCAACAATGAAATACCATATTGTATTAAAAGGAACTATATACATTAGTAAACCAAATAAAATAGCTGTTAAAAAACTAACTGTAATTGATTGTACATTCGTAATTTTATCTTGAATTAAATAATATAAAGTGAATGGTAGTGCTAAAGTAAATAACGGAATATAAATTGTTACAATAGATGTTTCCATAAGAGATATTGAAAGCACAGCAATTATGAAGCCTATTGACGTAGTAAGCGTTCTCCCCACAAATACTTTACCAGTAAAATAGCCGTATAGCAGAATAAACATAAGTGTTAAACTGGAACAAATGCCCATTATCAAAACAAATGAATGACCTATGAAGAAAGCTGCTATTGAGAAAAAAACGAAAGAAACGAATGGCAACAACAATATGGAAGGATGCTGAACTCCTTCTATATTTATGACATTTGTAAAACCTACAAGAAGTATTAAAGTAAATGGAACCGCCAAAAACCCTAATTCAAAGTGTTTACCTAGAATAATATGACTAACCTCGAGGTGTCCAAATATTAAGATTACAAGTGACGCACTGATTTGACCATGCAACCCTAAAGTGCTTGATAATTTAAAAGCATGAGTAAGCTTATTCGTAATTACAATTAAAACAACACCAATAAATAAAGCAAAATATAACAAATTTCCCCCTCCTAAAATAATTTTTTCAGATTTAAATTCCCTAATTCCAAATTATACATTATTTTTAAAAAACAGGAGCTAATACTAAGGTAATTTGAATTTCATTAATAAACATCAAAAGGATGTATCACCTACTCAAAGAATTCTCCTATTACCAAAATTGGAAAAAATATCTTATTTAAATTAAGAACGAATTTTATGGGATAAAGTTACATTTACAATGGTAAGTAAAAAGATGTTACCAAACGACGAGTTAGGAATGTTATACTTAATCAAAAAGTAAATTAATGTTATAAAATATAAAGTTTTGGAGGTATTTAAATGAGCTTTTGTTCATTTATAGCAACAAATTTTGAAATGCCTGAAATAGAGTCCAAAGCAAAGTATATTACGGTCAAAGAAGCTATTGAATTAGAAATAAAACCGCATGAATTGGTACCTTGGGAGAAGATGGATCCGAATACCCAAGTATTGTTTGTTGAAAATAAAGAGGATTTAAATGAGTTAGTCATTAATAAAGACTGTTACTATAATGTAAGTGCATATACTGGATATCCATTTATATATGAAGTAAATTTTAGCTATTCAGAATTAAGAGTAAAGCAATTATTGGATTACTTAAAAGACAATATTAGCGAAGGACAGATAATAGAACTATGGCGAGTATGGATCGGTCATGATGATAATGAACTAAATATACCGTATAGTAGGTTTAATCCTAACGAATTATCTCTCAATCATCTGTTACAAATGTACAATTGGAACAATGAAACCTATAAAGAACAATATTGTATAGTATTAGAAAAATAAAATGGTTGTTGTGGAAGCAACGTTTCCCGATTGTAGCTTTTCTATTTGTTGGGCAATCTTAGAAAGAGCTACACTATCCTTTAGTTTAAGGGCAAGCGAAGCTCTTTTAAAATTTCTTAATACTTTAGTTAATTTGCCTTTTAAGCAGGTTAACAGGTTAAGCATCTAAGCGTCATTTGCTTTGCCAGTTACCTTAAAGAGTGTTATTTTTTAGTAATCAAATGACTACACGCCGCTTTCAAAAAATAAAAGTATATAATAAACTGCTCATTGACACTCGGCTACATGACATTATGCTCACCATCTTAAACACATTTGAGCACTGATTCTTTTCACAACGCCCAATTGTTGAAAATCAGATTACCTTGTATTTGGGACGTTATGAAGTTTATTTATGTATTCGTTATAAATCCTTGCTGCACTAATATGACGTGTTACTATCTCTTTTCAACAAATAACAAAATTAGCGTTGCCAATGGACCTAATACAAGTGAAAGTAAGAACCAATTTAACCCCGTTCTATTTTTCCCTTGTGCAAGTGCAGCATTTATCAATGCCAATGTACCCCAACCTACGAAATATTGGTTATCCATCCTCTGTCCCCCCTTTTACATTTAACTATACTACAATGTTAGATGAAAAAAGCTCCCAAAGAATCGTCTCGTTACATTTACAAAAGCATGTTATTCAATAATCTAACCCTCTAATGAAAACGAGCGCTAATCCCTATTATAGAATCGCGCCGATTGTTGAAAAATCCTGTTATTATAATTTTTGTTACAGTTCATAAACAAAGGGAAATTTGCGATCTACAAATTATTTCTTTTTTATTTTCCCTTCCACTTTACTTTGGTTTTCAGCAACCCTAAATTTTACTATTTGACTAATTAAACCATAAGGGATGGGTTTTCCAATTGGGAATTGAACTGCACCTTTAGAGATTTTATATCCCGATAATTCATGCTGAAAATTAGTAATCCCGCTTGAAGTTGGGTAGAAGCCTATATGGTTTTTGTAAGCAGCAAAATGCACCAGATTTCCGTTTAATACAAAAGTAGGCATTCTGTAACTTATTTTTTCCTCGGCATTTGGTGCTGATTCCTTTATAACCTTTCTTATTGTTTTTAATATTTCTTGAATCTCTTGAGGATATTGTAAAATATATTCATCAATTGATTTAGGAATGTTTTGTTCCATAATAAGCCTCCTTGTAAATTTAAGTATTTAAAGGATTTTAAACCTCTTTAATAATAAAGTAAATATTCTTTATCTATTTCTCACCCTCCCCAATTTTAAGCATCTTCTGTTGCATGAACCTCAACTTCTCCAATGCAGTTTATTTTAAGTACAAACATCCACCATCTTTAAGATGTTATCATGCGATATTGACTAATAGATACCAATACTATTTTCACTATTAAAATTCTGATATTTTAGATAAAAATACATCTATTGTAACTGTTAATCAAAATTCAGAATTGTTAGAATATTATTAATTACCAAGAATACACTTAAAACCTAATTTCTTTCAGGAGGGATACAAATGGAGCAAAAGTTACATTTAATTCCGTTTCAAGTGAATGAAGTGTTCGAAGTGGTCGAAGTGGTGCCAGAAGGTATTGAACTTATTGCAGCACCAAAAGTTTGGGAGAAATCTAAAGGGAAGGGGATTACTGTTGCGATATTGGACACAGGCTGCGACGTCACCCATCCTGATTTGAGTGGGCGTATTATCGGTGGGTGGAATTTCACTCATGATGATGATGGACAACCTGACCGATACATCGATTATAATGGCCATGGAACCCATGTAGCTGGCACAATTGCTGCAATTAATAACTACACAGGAGTAGTTGGTGTTGCACCTGAGGCAAGTTTATTGATTTTAAAAGTGCTTGATAAAAATGGATCAGGGCAATACGACTGGATCATAAATGGTATTAACTATGCAGTTGAACAAAGGGTGGATATCATCTCCATGAGCCTCGGAGGTTCTATCGATGTACCTGAGTTACACCAAGCTATTCAAAACGCAATCACTAATCAAATACTAGTCGTTTGTGCTGCTGGTAATGAGGGAGATGGACAGAGTTCTTCAAATGAATTGGCCTATCCTGCCTGCTACAATGAAGTCATCAGCGTCGGTTCCATTAACCTGCAACGCAGATCTTCTTATTTTTCAAATTCGAATAATGAAGTCGACTTAGTTGCCCCTGGTGAAGAAATCCTTTCAACGTATTTAAACGGAACTTATGCAAAACTAAGCGGAACTTCGATGGCAACACCGCATATATCTGGTGCACTTGCACTCATAAAAGAGAATGCCAACAGAAACTTTGAGCGAAATCTGACAGAGGCTGAGCTGTATGCACAATTAATAAAAAGAACGATTCCTTTAGGAAACTCGCCAAAACTCGAAGGCAACGGAATGCTGTACTTAACTACAGAGGAGTACTTATCGGATGTCTTCAACCAAAAATTATCTGGACAGGCGTTGAAAATATAATGGAAAAACTAGATTTGCTATACTGTGAATGGGAAACGGCCAAGTCAGACTTTTTAAACTATCAGGAAAATCGACCCTATTATGACGAAAAGAAAGATAAGGAAGTCAGAAATCAATACTATCATAGCATTTCATTCACGAATACTACTCTTTTAGACAGCCTTCACACATTGCTCAAAAAAACACATACAGATCAGTTAAACTACAGCCCGCACCGTTATGTGTACCCTTGGGTTGATTTACAGGAAAACGGTTCATTAAAGAGTCTTTATTCTGGAAAAAGGATGGATCCCCTTTCTGTCATAGAGGAGGACGTTCGGCTCCACGAAATGCAGACGAAAGGGTTAATAAGCATCTTATCGGATAATCTATTTAACTGTGAACATGTAGTGCCTCAATCATGGTTCGATAAAAAAGAACCGATGAGAGGAGACTTGCATCATTTATTCGCCTGCAATCCTACCTGCAATAGCAGTCGCAGCAACTACCCTTATTACGATTTCCATGATTATATCCCTGAAGGTTTCATTTTAGGAATCAAAGATGGCTGCGGCAAAGCTGAAGAAAGTAAATTCGAACCAGAATACGGCAAAGGAATCGTTGCTAGAGCAACACTCTATTTCCTAATTCGCTATCCAAACATAATAAAAAAAGAACTGGAGAATATCTCCCTATTGTTAAAATGGCATCAATCTTTTCCAGTATCTATCTATGAAAAGCATCGCAACCTAGCTATCCATGAACTTCAAGGCAATCGGAATCCATTTATTGATTTTCCAGGGATTGCAGAATGTATCGAAACAAATTAAACAACACTAATTCCCTTATAATCGTACAAAAGAATTAGTGTTCGCTTTTTTAATATGAAACGCCAATAAAGGTATAATTTCTACATGTAGTAGGTTGAGATATTAAGGGTGATTGGACATCTTTTATTCCAAAAATTCGTTTCAAACGAAAATAAAGGAGATGGTTCCAATGACAGTTTATGAGTCTATAACGCTCATGTTTAGTTTCGCTACACTTATTGTAACGATTCTTGCGTTGTCATTTACTTTTTCAAAAAAAAAGTAAATCACCCTCTATATCTTACAGGATAGGGTGATTTACTAGCGCCAATCGCCTTTAATGTAATCATCTAAAACCGAACTATCTCATTACCTTTAATAGAAACTACCGCTGGTCTCTTTTGGTGTATTTTTTACATATTTTATAAATCTTCAAGGATATGTTGCCAACCTAACCTTATTGTAAACTCTAAAATATTTAAACCTGAGATAAAATTAGTAACATGAATAAACGTCTCTTCTGTGTCAAAAGTTGCTCTTTCGGGTTGTTCGATACACCTTTGTGCAATTTGACGTAAGCATTGTTCATTATTTAAATTAAGGAAAATTAGTTGATGGTTTGCATTACCTCTGATGCAATATCCAAAAACCATTTTCGCTGTTGTTGAGTATTACCTGGAAAATCCATGATTACATCTGTACCAACACTTAATATGTTTTGGACATGCTTTTTCATCATCGGCTTGAGTTGCCCTGAGAATTTAAGGTTGCACATATAAAGAATACAGATGAAACATGTAATTACTTTAAATCTTGACTTGTAATTTTAGTAGCGTTATATTTGCTTACACAATTCCAACCTTCGAAATTGTTTCGAATTCACTAGCTAGCTCAAAATGCTTTAAGCTTTGGTAACGCAACAAGCGATTTCTCATTGTAGAGAAATCGCTTGTTTTTTTATAGCTGATAAAGCTTCGTATATTTTTCTTGTAAGTAGTTTGCAAGATACTTGGCATTTAAGCCTTCCCCTGTCGCCTCTTGTAGTAGCTCGAACGGCTTTTTCAGTGCACCGTATTGATGTACTTTCTCTGTTAGCCACTCGCGTATTGGCAGAAGCTCCCCTTTTGCCAGTAAGTCATCAAAGTTTGGAATATCTTTATCCATCGCATGCTTCCATTGCGCTGCATAAATCATCCCTAAAGCGTAGGATGGGAAGTAACCAAACATGCCTCCTGCCCAATGCACGTCTTGTAAAACACCCTTCGCATCGTTGTCAGGTCGGATGCCTAAATATTCTTCGTACTTTGCATTCCACACCTGTGGAAGGTCTTTTGCTTGCAGGTCTCCATTGAATAAATCACGTTCAATTTCGTAACGAATCATAATATGCAGTGGATATGTTAGCTCATCCGCTTCAATTCGAATTAACGATGGCTCCACCATATTAATGGCACGTAAAAAATCAGCTAATGGGACATCCCCAAATTGTGCTGGCGAATGCTTTTGCAGGCGCTCATAGTTTTGCTCCCAAAACTTTTCATTGCGTCCGACAAGATTTTCATAGAATAATGATTGCGATTCATGAATGCCTGTCGATGTCCCCATTGCTAATGGCGTACCTGCTAGTTTGGCATCAATATTTTGCTCATACATCGCATGCCCACATTCATGAATCGTGCCAAAGATCGCCGAACGGAAATCATGCTCATCGTATTTCGTTGTAATACGTGCATCGCCATGATTGATGCCAATCATAAATGGATGAACACTTTCATCTAAGCGACCCGCTTCAAAATCATAGCCAAGCTGTGTTAGCATTTCTAATGATAGTGCTCGTTGCGACTCTCTTGGAAATTGTTTAAATAACATCGTTGTATCTGGTTTATTTGGAGAAGCTGCGATTTTTTGTACGAGTGTCACAATCGTTTCACGTAATTCTCCAAATACTTGATCTAATACATCCGTCGTCATATCTGGTTCATAAACATCAAGTAACGTATTGTATGTAGAGCCATTTTTAATGCCCCAATATTGAATAAATTTCTTTTGCCACTCAATGATTTGCTCTAAATAAGGTAAAAATTGCGCAAAATTATTTGTTGCTTTTGCTTCTTCCCAAACGGTTTCTGCTTTCGCTTGTAAAATAACATATTCTTTATACTCATCAGCTGGAATTTTTTTATTTTGATCGTAATTTTTGCGCACTTCCTCTACTAAACGTCGTGTTACATAGTCAAGTTCTGCGTGTTGTGCCTCTAACGCCGTCAATAGTTCCCCTAATTCATCACTCGTTTGCATGTCAAACAAGGAGGCCGATAATGTGCCAACTACCTCTGAACGCTGCGCTAACCCCTTCTTTGGAGCACCCGTGCGCATATCCCAATACATCACACCTAGCGCTTCCTGATAGTGCTGCATTTTTTTCACATAGTCTGTAAACTGCTGTACAGTCATATCCAATCATCCCCCTTTTTTCACCTTATTAGTTTAGCATATTTTCGAATATTTTGTATATTTTAGACTTTTGAATTTTGAAGAAAAGCTCTCCTGAAAATTTAATGAAATCTTTGTATAATAAAAATCACCTAGAGACTACTAAAAAAGAAAGAAGGGTTTCAAATGAAATATTTCTGGTATTTTATTTTTGGAGGTTTGTTGGGATTACTACTTTCATACATTGCGACTGAAATATCACGGACAGTGGCTTTTTTAACCTTGTGCATTGTAGCGGTCATAGCCTTCTATATTAAAAAGAGTGCCAGTCACTCAAACAATTCTGGCGATTAAACAATCTAAATAAAATGCCAGTTTAGTGTTTATTGACTATCTAAGTAATAATCCACGGAGACTCCTGCGGGAACGCGCCTCCCCTAGGCAATTTCTGATTCTATCGGCGGTTCACGCAGTTCTTCCGGCGATTCCCCCACATGGGTAATAGTCTCTTATTTAAATCAAAAGAAAAGTAGCTCCCTTCTATATGAAGGGAGCCTCTATTTTAAATTGGGGATTTCACGTTCATGTTCGGTTTCCAATCAAACATTTTTTAAAACAATTCATATATCGTTGGGGAAACGCTATATAAATTAAAAGATATTAGTTAAATGTTTTGGCAAATTTGTAATACTTGCTTAACGGCTTCTGCTGATTGATTGAGTGCCGTTTTTTCTTCATGTGTCAGGTGCAATTCAATGACCGATTCAATGCCATTGCCACCTAAAATCGTCGGAACACCTAAAAATAAATCACTGTAGCCGTACTCCCCTTCTAATAGGGCGATCGAAGGTATAATTTTTCGCTGATCCTTCATTATAATTTCGACCATTTGAGCACAGGCTGCTGCTGGTGCATAATAAGCACTACCATTTCCTAATAAAGCTACAATTTCGCCGCCGCCTTTACGTGTACGTTCGACGATTTGCTGTAGTCTATCTTGCGGGATAAGCTTTTCTAATGGGATGCCCCCTGCATAGGAATAACGGATTAATGGCACCATTTCATCACCATGTCCACCTAATACAAATCCAGATACATCTTCGGGGGCAATTTGTAGCTCTTGTGCTACAAATGCATTAAATCGCGCGGTATCTAACACACCCGATTGGCCGATGATACGATTTTTGGGGAAGCCTGTTTCCTTATAGCAAACATACGTCATCGCATCTACAGGATTGCTTAAAACGACCACAATACTATTTGGCGCATATTGTTTTATTTGTTGCGAAACATGCTGAATGATTTTCGCATTTGTTGTAACTAAATCATCTCGACTCATCCCTGGTTTACGAGGAATACCTGCCGTAATAATAACGATAGATGCACCTGCAATATCCTCATAATGACTTGTTCCATTTATGGATACATTAAATTTTTCAATCGGTCCTGTTTGTAATAAATCCAGTGCCTTTCCTTTTGTTGGATTTTCGGCTTCTGGAATATCTACCAATACAATGTCGCCTAATTCCTTCTGTGCCAAGAATAAGCTTAATGTTGCACCAGTGTGACCAGCTCCAATAACAGCAATTTTATTTTTTCGAAATGCCATTTTGCATCACCTCAATTGTCCGTAGCTTCCGTCGTTTTTTTAGCACGCGCAGGTGTTGGTGCTGGCTTTGTCTTTGGTGTTTCTGAACCTTTAATCATATTGAATACTTCCTCATCAGGTCGAGGAATGACATGGGCACTTAATAATTCTCCGACACGCTTAGCTGCCGCCTTGCCAGCATCGACTGCTGCTTGAACTGATCCAACGTCCCCTTTGACGACGACAGTCACGATACCACCATCCACAAATTCTTGTTTGACAATCGTCACATCAGATGCCTTAATCATCGCATCCGCCGCCTCGTAAGAGCCTACTAATCCCTTTGTTTCTATCATGCCAATTGCACTACTCAATGTCTTCACCTCGCATAACATCTGTTGAATCTATAATTCCTATTACAACTGCATCAATAGGAAGTGGATTGTCTTTCATAATATAACGGGATGATCCCCCACTCGTTATGAGCACATCATCGCCAATGCCTGCCCCTATACGATCAGCTGCAACCATTTCCGTGCGAATTGGCTGCTGATTAGAGTCAATTGGTTGAATAATTAATAGCTTTAAGCCATTCAACCCTTCTTCCTTGCGTGTTGCCCATACGCTTCCAATCACTCTTCCCATCTGCATGAACTCACCCTCTTTATGTTGCCTGGATAATACTTATTATTCAGAGCGAATCGTTAATTTTTTATTCAACTCTCTTATTTTGTCATAAGCTAGCGCTGTTACGATGGTTCTTTTTGGCACAACAATTTCTTGCGTTTCTATTTCAAGCACTTCCACCTGTGAAAGGAGCTTCTTGTCAAAATGATAAACCGATTGTTTTTCAGGAGGTTGCTTTACAACGAGCGCACGTTCTTTCACAGTTATCGCTTCAACCGCTTGGCCATTGATGATTTCAGCCAATGCGCCTTGTTGGATTAAGCCTGCATTTGCTTCATCTGTATCGATATGCATTTCCAAACGATAGCGCTCAGACACTCGAATCAACACATTGGATAAAGTAATAGGCCGTATTCCTTGAACCTTGATTTGCACAGACTGCCCATCCACTACTTGGAATCTCACGCTATCTGCAGGTGACATATGAATATGCGCTTGCGCAATAATGAGGCCCTCTGTTAGTACTGCACTGCCTTTTGGTCCAATTAGCGTAACAGGGCTTGAGCCTTTAATGTCTCCAGATATTCTTAATGGTGGCTTGACGCCGAGCTTCATCGCATCTGTCCAGCTAACTTCAACTTGTGTTAAAGCGCGTGCTGGACCTAATATGCGAACCCTTTCAATAGAGCCTTTCGGTCCCGCAATAACGACCGTTTCTTCAGCTGCAAATTGGCCTGGCTGTGACAGCTCAAACTTAGGTGTTAATTGATAGTTTTCACCAAAAAGTTGCTCTACTTCTGCCTGTGCAAGGTGGACATGTCGCGCTGATACACCGATTGGAATTTTACCGTCGTCATGTGGGGAAGGCTGATTTTTTAATACTTGCTGTAATACTTCTTCTACAATTTTTTGCACTAATTGTTCCTGCATCAAACCTCCTCCTTATGAAAATGTTTTAACAATTCTCCCCTGAGCTTGCTGTTGAATAAAGCCTGCATTCGCTTCATCTGTATCGATATGCATTTCTAAGCAAAAATCATTCGATACACGCACGACTACACCATGGAATGTTACAGGTCTTTCGCTTTCAACTACTACAGACACTAATTCATTATTGTGGACATCCAATGCTTGCGCATCTTCTTCTGTCATATGAATATGCGCCTGTGCAATAATAACTCCCTGCTCAATCATAATTGCTTGTTGTTGGTTAATTAATTTAATGCTTGCTGAATTTGCAATATCCCCCGATTGTCTCAAAGGAGGGGTTACGCCTAATTTCATCGCATCTGTTCGACTTATTTCCACTTGGGTTGCCGCTCTTACTGGTCCTAATATACGTACATTGTGAATAATACCTTTTGGTCCTTCTATGGAGACACGCTCATTCGCTGCAAACTGTCCTGGCTGCGAAAGATCAAAATCTTTCGTTAACGTTGCGTTTGGACCAAATAATGCCTGCAAATCCTCTTCACTAACATGTACATGGCGAGCTGAAATGGCAACTGGAAATGCTTTAGATTTTATGTTCAAGCTAGCCACCTCTAAATCTAGTAACTTATTTTTCTTATGATAGACATCCATTGGTAACTTACGCTTCTGCTTTTGGCAAGATTAATTCCAATTCGTTATGTGGGCGTGGAATTACATGAACAGAAAGCAGTTCTCCAACACGTTGCGCTGCTGCTGCACCTGCATCTGTAGCTGCTTTTACTGCGCCTACATCGCCTCGCACTAACACCGTAACAATTCCGCCACCAACATGTACTTTCCCTACTAAATTAACACTCGCAGCCTTTACCATTGCATCCGCCGCTTCAATTGCTCCTACAAGACCTTTTGTTTCTACCATTCCTAATGCTGTACTCATTTGTCATTCCTCCAAATTATTTAGTTTGTAATGTGATTTGCTTTAATACTTGATCGACAATTTGTTGCACCACTTCTGTATCCAGTGATGGTGCTTGCGCCTTAATATTTTCTACTACTGGTTCAATTTCCAATTTCGGTTTTGGCACCTCTATATCTTTAATGCCATATGCCATGCGTTTTATATTCAATAAATGTCTGGCTGTAATATTATCTGACGTAATATTGCCGCCAAATGTACCACAGCCTAATGTAAAGGATGGGGCTAATCCAGTTGTTCCACCAACTGCGCCAATCGACGATAACGTGTTAACGACAATACGCGACACTGGTAAGTCGAGCGAAAACTGCTCTGCTAACGCTGCATTTTCCGTATGGATAGAACATGAATGACCGCGTCCTCCAATATTCAGTAAATCAATCATCACTTGTTTTGCCTCCGTGCTATCCTCTACTGTGTAGAGCGCAAATATCGGTGAAAGCTTTTCCAGTGAAAACGGAATATTTTTACCGATCATCGTCTCCAACCCAACAAGCACTTGCGTCTCTTGTGGCACGACAATACCGACTAAATTGGCCAAGCTCACTGCTGATTTCCCAACAATTTGAGGATTTACTTTTCCTGGCACAGGAGAAATCAGCTTCTCCATCTTCAACTTCTCTTCTGCACTTAAAATATACGCATGCTGTTTCTTTAACTCGGTTAAAACTTGCTCTGCAATCACTTTATCCACGATAATGGCCTGCTCTGTTGCACAAATGGTGCCATTATCAAACGATTTACTTTGTACTAACTGACGACTAGCTTTTTGAATATTGGCTGATTTTTCGATGTAAGCTGGCACATTTCCTGGTCCTACTCCATACGCAGGTTTTCCAGAGCTGTATGCCGCTTTTACTAACGCACCACCACCCGTCGCTAAAATTAAATGTATATTAGGATGCTTCATTAATTGCTGTGTCGCTTCCATTGAAGACATTGTTAAACATTGCAACAATCCTTCTGGTGCACCAGCCTTTTCCGCCGCTACTCTACAAATCTCTAAAGCTTCCTTTGTACATTTAACAGCATAGGGATGTGGGCTTAGGACAAGACCATTTCTTGTTTTTAATGAAATAAGTGTTTTAAAGATTGCGGTTGAAGTAGGATTCGTTGTTGGCACAATCCCTGCAATAACACCAAATGGGCTTGCAATCTCTGTCACTTTTTTTATACGGTCAGTGCCTATAACGCCAACAGTCTTTAAATCCTTTATATCTTCATAAACATCTCTCGAAGCAACTTCATTTTTCATTGTTTTATGATTGGGGATACCCATCCCAGTTTCTTGTACTGCCATTTTGCCTAATCGTTCTGCCTCTTTAAATGCGGCATCCGCCACAGCCTTTACGATGGTATCCACTTGTTGCTGTGAATATTTCATATAGGCTGCTTGTGCTGTATTTGCCTGTCTTACGGCATCTCTCATTTCCTGAATGGCTAATAAATCTTTATCTAAAGAAGCCATAAGCCGCCTCCTTTCTAAATAACTGGATTTCTCGCAACATTTTCGATTGCTTCTCTAAAAGCATCTGCCGCAGCTTGACATGAAGACTGACTGCCACTCACTATGCCGCCACCAAAGTTCGTTTCTGAAGGTGGACCAAAAAATAATTTTAGTTCTACATCCGCTGCCTTTAATGCGGCATCTAAACCAACGACCGCCTCAAGTGGTGGGGCGATTAAGTAGGCGAGCGCCGTGCCAATCTTCACATCTGCTAGCTCGGCCAAATAGGTGCCACAGCTTGCAACAGTATGCGCAAAAAGAGCATGGCTGTCATTGCCATTAATGGCTTCAAAATACGTATCGAATTGAATTTTTTGTTCAATTGCATCTAGCCCACTGCGTATTTCGTCTGGTGAGCTGCCCGCGATAATGCCAATCATTTCACCAGATAAGGGACCTGAGGCATGTGCTGCTCCTGCATAAAAGCTTTTTGCATAAACGACATCGACAGCAGCTTTTTTCGTCGCCTCGTCTAATGCTACATAACCGACATCATCGATTGTTAGTGTGACAAGCCCAATGCTATGTTGATTTGGCTTTAACTCAAGCTTTGCTGCTAATTCACTATTCACTCTAGGAATCATTTGCATTGCTAAAATTTCAGCCATAATTTTTTGAGGATTCATGGCTTTCCCCCTAACCTTCTTTAGCGACAAGATTTACGCCGCTTGCCTTGTATTGCAATATTTTTTGAACGACTGTACCTAAATAGGCACCTGCCTCAAGAGGCGGAATACCACCTTTATGAATGTTTGAAATAACCATTCGATCCGCTTCTACCGTACCTATTCTCGGCTGATAACATAAATACGCACTCATTGACTCTGCTGATACAAGGCCAGGGCGTTCCCCAATAAGGTAAACAATGACCTCTGCTTGCAATAGTTCGCCAATTTCATCCATGAGGGCAACACGCCCTTTATCAATATAAAAAGTGGTGCCTATTTCAATATTTAAATTGCTAAGACTTTGCTGTAATGCTAAATAAACATCTTGCACATTTTCTTCTATCGCACTTGCACTTAAGCCGTTAGAAATAATGATTTGTACTGTTGGCCGTGCTTTGCAAGATGATTGAATAAGTGCTTTCGATTCATCCGATAAGCGACGACCTAAATCTGGTCGCGTAATATATTCTTCTTTATCTGTTACTCGTGTTGTAACTTGAAAGACATTCAATTTTTGTAATAGCTCTTCTGTCACTTCACCATATACGGCATCAACTGCTGCTGCATGATCAAGGCGGAACTTTAACCAAGTTTTTGTTTTTGGTCTTGTTCCCGCTCTACCTACACCAATTCTGGCAGGTGTATGTTTTTTTGCCGCTTGTACACTTTCCGATTGATTTTCCTCTTCAAATTGAAATGCTTTAGAAGGTTCCCCTGTTGAAGAATGCTCTACAATCGTTGCACTGTGCGACTTTTGTGTAGAGGATGCTTGTTGATAAAGCTTAATCATCGGTTGATCTGATGTTGTCATTGGATTCGATTGTTCTTCAAAACGATTAGCGGTTGTCTCATAAAACTTAATAAGTGGTTCTTTCTGTCCAACCGTAGGCGTCTCTTGTTGTTCAGATGCATCGTTTGATGAATCGTTATTCATTTTCTCCATAACAAGCTTAGTAATCATGGATACTAACTGCTCATTCAATGGTTTCACCTACCTTTCAAATATCGATAAATCGCCAGCTCTAGCTGAAAGTCGACCATCTTCGTAAATGCCCATTTTTTCTAACCAAACTAAATACTCAGGCGCCGGTTTTTTACCAAATGTTTGAAGTAATGTTGCAACATCATGGAAACTCATTGACTGGTAGTTCAGCATAATATCGTCTCCCATCGGCGCTGCAATAATAAAGTTCACACCTGCTGCGGTTAGTAACACGCTTAAATCTTCCACATCATTTTGGTCTGCCTTTATATGATTTGTGTAACAAATATCAACCCCCATTGGAATGCCGTGCATTTTACCCATAAAGTGATCTTCGAGCCCTGCCCGAATAACTTGTTTATTGTTATATAAATACTCTGGGCCGATAAAACCAACAACGGTGTTGACAATATACGGATTAAAATGTCTTGCGAATCCATAATTGCGTGATTCAAGTGTTACTTGGTCTATGCCCATATGCGCTTCGGCCGAAAGCTCCGAGCCTTGCCCTGTTTCAAAGTAAAATAAATTCGGTCCCGTTCCCGTTCCTTGTTTTTTCACAAGCTCCTCTGCTTCTCGAATTAAGTCTGCAGAAATACCAAACGAGCGGTTGGCAATTTCAGTACCAGCAATACTTTGGAAAATCATATCTGCTGGGGCCCCTTGCTTGATGGCCTTCATTTGAGTTGTAATATGTGCCAATACACAGTTTTGTGTAGGGATCGACCACTCATTGATAAATTCTTTTGTCGCATGTAAAACTTTTTTAACACTTTCGACCGAATCGTCTACAGGGTTAATACCAATAACGGCATCGCCTATTCCATAGGACAATCCCTCTTTTAAAGAGGCGATAATGCCGTCAATATTATCTGTTGGATGATTGGGCTGTAGCCTTGAGGAAAGCGTCCCCTTTTGCCCAATCGTAATATTGCACGTTGAAAGGATTTCTACTTTATTAGCCGCATGAACCAAATCCAAGTTAGACATGAGCTTCGTGACAGCTGCAATAATTTCTGAATTCATGCCTTTGCTTAAACGCTTTAACTCTCGATCGCCTGTATTATTTGATAAAATGTATTCTCTAAGCTGCTCAATGCTCCAATTTTTTATTTCTCCGTAAATTTGCTCATTGATATCCCCTTCAATAATGCGTGTGACCTCATCATTTTCTGGAGGAACTAAAGGATTCTCTCGTATATCCTTGACTAGTAATTCACTTAGCACAGCTTTTGCTGCAATGCGTTGTTGTACTGATTCGGCAGCTATACCAGCTAACCGATCGCCTGATTTTTCTTCATTGGCCTTAGCCATTACGTCTTTTAATGAATGAAAATTATATTTTTCTCCACCAAATATCACCGATAGATTCACATTCATCCTCCTTACTTTGAGTGGAAAGCTAGTGTTTTGACAACAACAGGGACAACACCAGAAGGTAGCACTTCCCCAATGTCAATATAATCACCTGTTTCTACTTTAATTTGATCGATGCATAGTATAGGAACGGTCGAATTAAGCGCTTGTATCGTTTGCCCTATGACCTTTGCATAATCTGACTGAATGACTATGATAATTGGTAGGCCTTTGCTGCTTCTTGTTCCTAAGTGCTGTAAAATGGCCTCGCATAATGTATGGACATCCTGAAAGCTTAAGTAAGGTAACTCACTAAAATAAAGGGCAAATGGAGAGTGATTGTCCTCTATCGAAAAGAGTGCATCTGCTCTTTCCACTGCCGTCTTTACCATATGGTCGAACGCTTTTGCTGCAGAATTCATATGACAATTAAATACTGGAACATTTTTTAACGGCAATACATCGGCATCTACTTGAATGGTCGCACCACTAATTTCAGTTGTTTGCATACCCGCACCCGTCACAGTTGCTCTTGCAGTTTCTTGTGGCTGTAGCCATAGAAATGTTTGTAATTGCTTGTGCTGTAACAGCATACTTGCTAGTTTTTCACCGATATCATCATACTGACGCTGTGAGCAATCATCATGATAAATACAGGAAGCTACTCCACCTGAAAAGACGATAGCCTCGACTGGCTTTTGCCAATTTGGCACATGACCTAATAACAATGGATGCTCGGCATCAATTTCTTGCCCACTCAATGTTTTAGCTAAGAAGCACACCATTTCTTGAATAAGCAACGCAACGCGAGCATCGTCTGCCGAATCCCCTAGCTGTAATGGATTTGGCCAGTTCTCCATGAGCTTCTTAATGGGTGGTGAAATGGAAAGGATCTTGCCATGATGAAATTCAATTAATCTACCACCAACATGCAATGTACATGTGCCAATGACTTCACCATACTGCATAACCGCGATATTAGCCGTACCCCCACCAATATCGATATTGGCGATGACTTTGCCTGTGTTTTTTGACAGTTGGACAGTACCTGCACCTTTGGCGGCAATAATCCCTTCTAAATCTGGCCCTGCAGTCGCAACTAAAAAATGACCTGCTGTGTCAGCAATTGCATGGACAACCTCACTGGCATTTTCCTTCGTAGCGGATTCACCCGTAATTATGATGGCCCCTGTGGATATATCCATAGGTGAAATTTGAGCGAGCTCATATTGCTGAAATATAAATTGTTCTATCTGTTCCATATCGATCATGTCATGATTGACAAACGGCGTTTTAATAATAGGACTTTGATGTAACACTGTTTTTTCAATTATTTCTATCCGCGGCACATGTGTCACACCAGCAACGTTTTTTAACAGAAAACTACTAACAACCATCTTTGTTGTACTTGTCCCAATATCAATGCCAGCACTAAAAATTTTTTCTGTTTTCAACTTATGCCTCCCTCTATGTGACTACGGACAATAAATGAGATAGGGACTATCGCTTTCGTTAACAAATTCCCTAATTTCCTCGTCTGAATTGAGCTGAATTAGCGGTGCAATATACTCAATGCCAAGCATTTGCCATGCAGATGTTTGGACGATTGGCCCGTGTGTCATCACGTTTTTTAATAATGTTGTTGCTCGCTCTATATCAGCAAGTGGTGCATCAATTTTAGTAATAACACCAATTTGCATTTTAGGAATGCCTAAGCTAAATTGTGGTGGAAAAACACTTCTTGAAGATGTTGCATCTTGTAAATAAATTACATGTGTCACTTCAAGCGATGTTGCCATAATATTTCTGTAATACATTGGATTTTCTATATATTCTCCAGGTGTATCAACAATCCAGTCATCAAAAACGAGTGCTTGCGTTTTATTAGCTTTGCTATCTTTGCCGAGTAGCACATTCATTAGCGTTGACTTACCAGCTTGCACACCGCCTATTATCATTACTCGATTTTTCATATGGCACATCCTATGACTTCGTTATTTTAGATGGCGTATAACCTAGCATTTCTGAAAGAAAACGATTAATTTCTAACATCGCCATTTCAACCTCAGAGACACTGCCCACGATAACAAGACTGCCCGTAAAACGATCTAAAAACCCCAGTTTTACATTTGCTGCCTTTGTCGCTATGTCCCCAGCAATAATAACTGTTTCACTCGGTGTACAAGTCATAATGCCAAGTGCACCCGCTTCTTGAATACCAAGCTTTTGAAACATATCAGGATCAGGATTTGCAATGAGATGACTCAATGTAAGTTGCTTACCTGGTACAAATTCCTGAATAAATCGTTTCTTTTCTTCACTCATACGTCATCACCTCTTTCTATCAAGACTTTTGATCTGTTAAATACTCTCCCTCTTTAATAATGCCTGCCTTGCGATCATCTTGTTCCAATTTCAAGGCTGTCGGTACTGATAGCTTATAGGCAAAGAATATGGCAATAATTCCAGCTAAAAGCTTCCCTGCCATTACAGGTAAAATAATTGTCGGCTGAAAATTGGCTGTAAATGATAAATGATCTCCTAACAGGAATGCCGAACAAACCCCAAAGGCAATATTGATTACTTTATCTTTTGGTGGCATCTGACGCACGAGCGTAAACATAGCTAAAATATTTGCGCTTGTCGCTAAAATCCCCGCACTTCCTACTGATGAGAGACCTAATTTTTTCCCTGCTGTTTCTAGCGGCTTAGAGGCATATTTTCGGATTAAATACACCATTGGGAAGGCACCTGCTAACATAATGCCGATATAACCAGCCGTTTCTAATGCACGGAATTGATCTACACTATCTGCCATAATCGGGTCAAAGCCCCATGCCCCAAAAATCTTTGTGAAAAGTCCAGTAAAAATTTCAACAATCGAGAACACAAGTACAAGCTTAATCGCTGCATCCATTACACGTCCGAAAATCATAAATCCTTTGATCATGCCATTCGGAATAAGCTTTAGCCCTAACGCAATTAAGATGACGAAAATAAATAAAGGCAATAAATTAAGTAATATTTGTAAAACAGAAATGGCAAAAACATACGTCGGTGCAGATGTAGTACTAATGACTTCCCGAACCTCTGTGTTAAACATGACAATCATGATTGATGAAATAAATGCACCAATCGGAATTGTTAATACGCCCGCCATAATTCCTAATGCCATATATTTATGATCACGCTTGTCTAACATCGCAAGCCCCATAGGAATGGAGAATACAATTGTTGCACCTGACATAAAACCAACAACAAGTGCCATCACCCATCCTTCATAGGATTCCTTCAAGGCATTTGCTAATTGATATCCCCCCATGTCCGACGCTAAAATTGTTGTCGCGGCTATGGCAGGATCAGCTCCAATCCATTCAAAAACCGGACTAATAAAATGACTAATAAACCACGTTAAGTAAGGTATAGCTGCCATGATTCCTGCTGCGGGTACAAAAATGTGACCTACAGTATGGAGTCCATTCATAAATTCTTTTCCAATCCCATACTCCGCATCTCGAATTGCTCCGATTGCACCTAAAACGGCACAAATCATGATAATATAAACGATTATCGTTCCTATCATCGCCATCTTACTCATCCCCCCTTTTGTTTTTTTTATATAGAAAAAAAGACGCATTAAAGAAAAAATCTCTTTAAGCGTCTTTGCTTCAACTATTCACTTGTAACGTATTAATAATTCGTTTTGCGATTGTTACCATTTCCTGCTGACTTTGCATACTCTCATTGCGAATTTTTTTATAAGCCTCGTCTTCGCTAAGTTTTTCTGATTGCATCAGTAAGCCTTTCGCTCGTTCGATTAATTTCCGCTTATCTAATTCACTTTGTTTATGCAAAATTTCACCGTTTAGCCGATTGAATTTATCAATTTGATGAAATGCCACTTCCAACGCTGGCAGGACATTTTTCTCGGAAAACGGTTTCATAACATAACCTAAAATATTATCCTGTTTCATGTACAATAACAATTCTTTTTCGCTGTAAGCTGATATAAAAAGGACTGGTATACCTAACTGCTGTTCTATAATTTTACTTGCTTTTAAACCATCTAGCTTTGGCATTTTGATGTCCATCAATATCAACTGTGGCATATGTGTAAAAGCTAGCTCAATCGCTGATTCTCCATTATTTGCTTGTGCAACGACTTCATAGCCATTATCCTCTAGCATAAATTTCAAATCAATGGCAATAAGTGATTCGTCTTCGACAATCATTACTTTCCTAGTCATTTAGGATAAATACCTCCTCACTTACAGGAAACTGAATTTGAGTATGTGTACCTTGTTCACTAGGGATAATTGTAAATGTGCCAGCTAAGTCATATTCGACAAGTCTTGTAATAATCTCCATTCCAAAGGATGCCTTCACCTCTTGCATACCAACGCCGTTGTCGGAAATATGAAGTGAAATAAAGGATGCATCTTGAAGAAATTGAATATCGATTATCCCTTCCTCGCGATCGATAAAAGCATACTTTAATGCATTTTGTAGCAATTCACAAATGATTAAAGCGAGAGAAACAGCTTTTTTCGCATGACAATATAGCTGAATTTCATCATTATGGAACACTAATTGAATAAATGGTGTATTCGTAGTTCCAACCATTTTATGCCCTATCTTTTTAGACAAAGCGATAACATCAACTTTTTCTTCTGCATTATCCTCATTTTCTAAAATAAGCTCATAGACAGAGGAAATGCTATATATTCGATTTAATGCTTCTTGAAAAGCGCTTGCATTTGAAGCTGCTAAGTCATTTCGCATTTGCAATCGCAATAGGCTTGTAACCGTTTGTAAATTATTTTTCACACGATGGTGAATTTCTCTAATAGCAAATGTCTTCATCATCAGTTCATTTTCTTTCAGCTTTAACTCTGTTAGATCATGAATGATAAGAAGTGTCACTTTATCATGTTGACTGCGTATTGGTATTTTTTTTACTATAAACGATTTACGATCAATCGTAATTTCTAAGAAAAAGACATCATCGCCTTTATCATAGACTTCTTGTAAAAAAGGGAAAATTTTGTCCAATGCTATATTGTCAAAATGCTCTAGCCCTGAAAGCTCCGTAATAAAACGATAGCCCGCTGGATTGCTATAAATTACTTTATTTTCATGATTCGTAAGTATAATTGACTCTACTAATAAATCAGACACAACAGGAATTGGTTGCGTATTAGGTTCGACGATATGCTCAATTAAAGCAAAAGGCATATTTGCAAAATCATCCTTTGGTGCAGTTTGCATTTTAACCTTTTTTTCTTGAATCAACACGGCAATAACCTGTCCTTCGTCATTAAAGACTGGGACTACATTTTGTTCAACGGTGATACCTTCTTGTGTGATACCTCTAGAAATTGACGATTTTTCTTTATATTTAAAAGCTGCAAATACTGCAGGTTCAAAGCTTTCAAATACGAATTTGCCAATTACTGATTTCTCGTATAAACCAATTTCTTTTGTAGGGAATGCCTCTGCTACGACGATTGCATGTGGTAAATTTTCTACCAAGCAATCTATAAACATATAGCAATCTGTCAATTCAGCATAATAGGATAGTGTCGTTTCAAGCTCTACTAACTTCTCAATATCTCTATTTGATAAGTTTGTATAGCTACTACATAATGTTTGAATGCTCGACAGGCCCACCCCCTACCATAGAATACTCACCAGTGAGCGTAACTATTCCTTAAATTTCTTGTCATCATTATAAACCTTTTGTAAAATTATTTTCAAGAAGAAAAATTTTATGTTTTAATCAATTACACCACATTACAAAGAACTATATAGTTTAAAAGAGAAATATTCAACACTTTTTTCGACACTATATTAATATCGTGTCGAAATTACTATTTCTATATATTTAAAAAAGCGAGTTTGCTTCGATGGCAAACTCGCTTTTTTTTATTTTATTTCTGGTGTCACCGCTAAAATATTTTCAAATGTTTCACGTTGCTTAGCTTCTTCTTCATTTAACAAAATATGAATATCCCCATGATCGTTAGACGTTCTAATTAATCGTCCCATTCCTTGTTGTAGACGCAGTTGCATAAATGGTAATTCTACTTCTTCATACGGATTTTCAGCAAACGTCCGTTTAGCATCAAACAATGGATCGTGTGGAGGGAAAGGCAAGTCATAAATAATGACACGAGTCAGTGCTTCTTCAGGCAAATCTAGACCTTCCCATAAATGATAGGAACATAATGTTTTCACAGTACCTTCTTGGAAATCACGCACAATTGCAGATAGTTCTCGATCCCCTTCAAATGCAACAAGCATACGTTCCATAATAGGCAATTCTGCCTTAAAGTTTAACATTGCTTGTTTAGATTTGAATAATATTAATGTCTTTTCCCCATCTCGTAGCAGTTGTTGAACACGAGCTGTTTTATTATTTTGAGATAGTTCATGTAAATAGATTTTCATCACCGCTTCATAATCAAAAGGTGACGGTACTGAGAAGGATTGGTAATTATTAATACCAAGACTATAAGCAATATATGAGAAATCTTTATTAACAGATAGTGTTGCAGAAGAAAATACGATTGGAAGTTTTTTCGAGAATAATTTTTCTTCTAAAACTTCTGTAATAAGTCGTGGCATAATAACAAGTGTTTCCTCGCCATCTGTTTCCTCTAGCCAGTCAACAGCATCCCCTTGCGCAGTAAAAATGCGAAGTGAAGCTTGATATTGCTCCAAATATTCTTCTGCCATATTTAACTCATACTCTGGAATCATATACATTTCTGATTCAAAGACAAATTCCTCAAGCAGTATTTCCACGTCTTGGATAAGTTGTTTTCCATATTTTAAAAGTGCCGCGGATTTATTTATACGCTTACGTTCTTCCTCAGAAGCTACAATATCATCACGAAGTTGGTCAAAAAATAGTTCGTGATCATCTTGTAATTTTTCCATTGCATACAAAGTTCGTTCACGCACACCATCTACCATTAAACGTTCTAATAGTGGAACAATTGTCTTCGCCTGAACTTTGTATGTCATCGCTTTCTGTGCAGCATATTCTAATAAATGCCCTTCGTCTAGAACCATCATCGATACTTCTGGAAGTAACGCTAACTGTCCTTCACGTTCACGCGACTCTTTTGTTGCTAAATGCTCCATTAAAAAGTCTTGCGAGCAAATAATTAAATCCGTCGACTTACGGTAATGTGCACGGTGAAGTGTTTGACCGCAACGATTACGTAGATCACATACAGAGCATTGCATAATGGCGTTATAATTGACCTTGTGCCAATCTTCATCACTAACCGTTGGATAATCACTGCGGTCGCCGTATGGTTGCACAGCAATCATCGAGCCTTGTGCATATACACCGTCAGGAATTGAAAAGGCTATATCATCAATCCATTCATCTGTTTCGACTTTTTCGGCTTCCTCGAAACGCTTTAAGCATAAATATTGATCACGTGATTTTGCTAAACGTACATCAATTTCTAAACCAAGTGTTTTTTGTAATTTATAAATATCGCCGCCCTCTTTTACGAGCTGATCGATTAATGTTTCATCTGCACAGGCTATCAATGCTGGTTTACCTGTATAACGTGCATAGGAAACAGCAGGTAGTAAATAGGCAATTGTTTTCCCTGTCCCTACTCCCGCTTCAGCAAATAATACATTTTTCTCTTTTAAAGCCTGTTCAATTTGATACGCCATAAAAATTTGCTCATCACGGCATTCAAATCCTTTTTCTGGTAATTCATCATAAAGGACATCTCCCATCCAGTCACCTAATGACTCGAAAAATGAGCGATCCTTTGTTAATGCAAATGGTAAAGATTTACGCAATTGACGTTCCCCCTCATACAATCTGTTCCTATTATACGCGACGAAACGGAAGATAAGAAAAAATCTCACCTTCCGTTACTCTAGTTAGTCTCGTTTAGACTTTTGTCCCCAGTATTGATAATAATTCGTTTCAATAAAACCATTGAATAACTTACGTTTTTTCGTCGCTTGACGACCGTACAATTCTTCAAAGTTTTTCATGGAGGACAGCATGTACACTGACCAAGTTGGATAGTTTTTCATGACTTGTCCTAAATCACGAATGACCTGCTCCACAACTTCTACATCACCAATACGTTCACCGTATGGCGGATTCCCAATCATAACGCCATCTGTAAGCAGTGTTGTAAAATCACGAGCTTGCATTTGTTTGAACGTAATCATGTCCCCAAAACCTGCTTCTAGAGCATTTTCTTGCGCAATGCTTACCATGCGATGATCAATATCTGAACCAATTATCTCCAGTGGTTGATCGTAATTGGCTATGCTATCTGCTTCATCTCGAACCGCTTCCCAAATTTTCGCTTTCATCCAAGGCCAGCTCTCCGAAATAAATTCACGGTTGTAGCCTGGTGCGATATTTTGTCCGTACATCGCTGCTTCTAGCGCAATCGTACCTGACCCACAAAATGGATCTACAAACGGTCGATTCGGATTCCATTTTGAAATTTGAACAAGTGCTGCGGCTAAAGTTTCTTTTAACGGTGCTTCCCCTTGAGCTTGTCGGTAGCCACGTTTATGTAGGCCAGCGCCAGAAGTATCAATGGTAAGTGTAGCCACATCTTTTAAAATTGAAACTTCAATTTTATAAGTTGCACCAGATTCATCTAAAAAGCCAAGTCGTTTATAATGTTGCTTCATGCGTTCAACAATTGCTTTTTTCGTAATGGCTTGGCAGTCTGGCACACTAAATAATTTAGACTTTACAGATTTTCCCGACACAGGGAATGATGCGTCTACTGGTAAATATTTTTCCCAAGGTAAAGCCTTTACACTTTCAAACAACTGCTCAAAAGACTTTGCTGGGAATTGTCCTACGACAATTTTCACTCGATCTGCTACACGTAGCCATAAGTTCGTACGTGCAATAGCTGTTTCGTCACCTTCAAAATAAACTTTGCCGTTTTCGACTGTCGTTTCATAACCGAGAGCCTGTACTTCTTGTGCTACAATCGCTTCTAAGCCCATTGCAGCCGTTGCTACTAATTTATAATTTGCCATACATTATTTCCTTCCTTGATGTTCAATTTCCCAAAACTCGATATACTCCAGCAATTCGGGAAGTGGTAATGGTTTGCTGTAATAATAGCCTTGGATAATATCACAGTTCATTTTTCGTAGTATATCCACTTGTTGCGCTTGTTCTACACCTTCTGCGACAACTTTCATTTTTAGACGATGTGACATTTGAATAATGGCATCTACAACTGCCTGTTTTTCATCGAGAGAACTAATATGTTGAATGAAGCTACGATCAATTTTTAAACAATCGAGTGGGAATCGAACTAAATAGCTTAGTGATGAATAGCCTGTACCAAAATCGTCAATCGAAATTTTAAAGCCTAGTTGTTTTAGTCGAACGAGCTTGCTGACCGTTTCAGTAGCACTATTCATGACAGTGCGCTCTGTAACTTCTATTTCAAAATTGTTAGCGGATGTGTTGTATCGTTCCAATATTGTCTGAATCGACTCTAAAAAGTTTTGCTGCTTAAAATGAATGCTTGAAATATTAATTGCAATCGGTATTTTACGACCAAATTGTTGTAATTTGATCGCTGCTTCACAAGCCATTTCAATGATGACTTCGCTTAATGGAATGATCAATCCTGTTTCCTCAGCATATGGAATAAATTCTGCTGGAGATACGAATCCAAGTCTTTCATTATTCCAGCGAACAAGTGCCTCAAGTCCTTGAATATGTTCATTTTCCACAGTAATTTTCGGTTGGAAATGTAGCTCAAATTCGCGATTTTCAATTGCTCTACGTAACTCTGAATCTAGCAATAGAACACGCTGACTGTCAGTTTGCAATTCATCAAAATAAAATGAATAGCTATTAAGACCATTCTTTTTAGAATAGGTCATCGCTTTATCTGAACAAGTAATAAGCTGCTCAGATGTAACCCCATCAGCGGGATACATACTAATTCCAATACTCGTGGAGATAAAGATATCTTGTCCATTTATATTCATCGGTTGTTCTATAATGCCAATAATTTGCTCAGCAAATTTCGCAGCTTCTCGCACATTTTTTACATTCGTTAATGTAACAATAAATTCATCTCCGCCGTACCTTGCAATGATATCTTTATTTTTTAGCAAAGTTTGAATACGTTTTGCTGCTTCTACAAGAATTGTATCTCCTACTGCATGACCTAACGTATCATTTATTTGTTTAAATCTATCCAAATCAAGGAAATAGACAGCATGCTGTACTGAATGAGAAATAGTAGAAGACGATTCTAGTAGGTTATCCATTCTCTCAATATAAGCAAATCGATTTGATACATCTGTTAAGGAATCTGTTAACAAACGCTTTTCTAGTTCATTTTCTACTATTTTTCTTTCAGAAAGATCTGTGAAAATACCACAATAGTTTGTAATTTCTCCCACATCATTTGTTATGCTAACAATTGTTAACCATTCAGGATACACATCTCCTGTTTTACGACGATTCCAAATTTCACCTTGCCATATTCCTTCTTGTCGAATCTTTTCCCACATTGTCAAATAGAAGGATAACTCATGTACACCTGACTGCAACACCGCGGGCGTTTTTCCTATCACTTCATCGCGTTTATAGCCTGTAACGAATTCAAATGCTGGATTAACCATCTCTATTTTCTTATGTTTATCCGTAATCATAATGCCTTCAGATACATTTTCAAAAATTTTCTTCAGTAAGGAAGTGGGGTATTTAGAAATCGAATTAATCTTCTCCAGATTATTAATTACTCCGCCCATGTTTCCGCTCCATCCTATCTATCGATACTACCCTTATTTTTAGAAAAGCGCGTTCCTACTTTTTTGCGTAGGTATGTATGTCGCGTCCATACGATAACGGTGATGTTATGACTTTGAAGCGTATCGACAGAGGCGCGGCCAACATGGTGTTAGCCTAACCTCAGGCGTATATCGCGCATGACTAGACATCATAAGTAATAGATACAACTTTAATTAGTTCAAAAGAAAAGCTCTCCACCGAATTGGAGAGCGCTTGTTATTTCGTAGTTAAGCATCAAAAAATTCAATAAGCCATGTTTTGTTCCCGAGTACTCAAACAGCTTGCGCCTCGTACGACCGGGCAGTAATCATCTATCTACAGAGCGAACTCTGTCCCTCTATCCGTTCAATTCCTTCAAGAGAGTGCCCCTACCATAATTTGGGTTTCTCACTCGTGGGGTTTACCTCGTTCCACCTTGTATGTTTCCAAACAAGCTTCGTCACTGTGGCACTTTCAGGAAGTGTCAACCATATCAAAAAGACTTAGGTCTTCCTTCCGCCGTCAGCTTTAAGCTGCCTTACCTTATTTTTTCAGTAAGCACGAACACTACGGCCATCGCAGAACCGTGTGAGCATGGACTTTCCTCTACGACGTCTAGCGTCGCAGCGATTACTCGAATTTCATGATGATACGAAGATTATACTAGAGTTTTATGATAAATACAATGTATATGATAAAAATTATTCGTAAAGCTTGCTACCAAATACATGTTTTTCTAAATTTGAAAGTCGTTTGAGAATATCAAAGTTGGTTGTACCTGCTGCTGATACGGCTGGCTGCGGTTGTCTCTTTGGCGTATTTTCTATTTCTTCTTTTAGCTGTCTATTCTCTTCTTTCAATTGAGCAACAACTTTTTCAAACGATTCATAATCTTGAATGATTTCATCAAGAAAAGAATCGACCTCTTCTACATTATAGCCTTTAAAGTTTTTCTTAAATTCCTTTTCAAGAATCATTTTTGAAGTTAATTTAATGTCCATTCACATCGCCCTTCCTCGCACTACATACACGAATTCATTATAGCATATTTCATAACATTATATCGTCTGTAACCATCAATTGTAAGGCTAAACTTGTCGTTTCTTGCGCTTACCCGGGAAATTATTGCTTATTTCCTAATCTGTGCATTCTCTTTTCCCAAGAAATTGCCCATTTTTGCTTTTGTTCCATTCGCCATTCCTCAGTCGAAGTAATCAATTGTATACCTTCTAATGTATAATTAAGGGCCTGCTTGTAATCTTTCATTTGATGCTCATAGATCATAGCTAATTGTTCTAACGCCTGCAACTTTTTACGTGGCTCTATAAAGTGGAGTGAAGCCACAAAAGCATCGATTGCTTCGTTGAATTGCTTATTTTTTTTAAGTTGGATTGCCAAATAAAATTGGGCATTGCCTGCTTCTCGTGCATCAAATTGGACCGTGACCTTTTCTAAAACGTTAACACTTTGAGGGCTTTTCTTTAAATCAGCATACCATTTCCCAATATTGGTATAAGTATTGGCTGATTCATCACTCGCCTCTTCAAACAATAAGTTAGTAGAATGAACATACAAGGTAATAAGCGACAGCAAATCCCATTCATTATGAACAAGAACCTTCATCAGCGCATCAGGCACACCGCTTTTCACAGCATCAAGGTAAATTATTGGTGCTAAGTAGCCAGGAATATCGCCCAAACGCGAAAAGCCAAGCTTCTCCTCTTCTACTGATTTTAATTTCATGCGCTCCATATCATTTTTCCATAATCGCTTAGAGCTATGCAGTAAATCAATTTGTCGTTGTGTCCGTAATTTCGGTAATACTTTCTGGTTGAGCGTCCATCTTGTTTCAAGTTGTGGCCAATCGAAGCTTTTACCATTATACGTAATTATCGTTGCTGTTTTTTGCCAAAGTCTTGATTCAAATAACATGGCTGCTTCATGAGCAGGATCTGCTAAAACATATTGCGTTAAGACAAAATCATGATCTGTTAGTTCTAAAAAGCCTAGAAGAAAGATTTGTGTCCCAACACCTTTTAAACCAGTCGTCTCCGTATCAAAAAACAGCACTTTTTCATCCAAATCTAGTGCATAGGGATGTTCAAAATCAGCACTTTGCCATTTTGTGAGGGCATCAAAAAATGACTGCAATTGATAGTGACCGTGCTGATAATGAAATGGATAATGCACCTGTCGTTTAAAAACGATACCAAAGTCATTATCAATGCGCGTGAGTCCAGCCTTTTGCCACTGCTCAGTATAGTTAGGAGCATTCGGCTTTTGAAAAGCTGGTTCTTCAGTAGCTACCTGTTTTTCTACTTTTTTTCCGAGCATTTTTTTCATTTGTAGTATTTTATTTTCGTAAGACATTAACTTCACTCATTTTCTGCCTGTAAGTTTTTTTAATACTCGTAGTTCCTCACTTTTATCTTCTGTATACTAAATTTTAAAATTAAAAATATTGGACGGCCTTTATACCACGTCTTTTAGCACAACACTATGACATTCTATTGATGAATGTAGGATTTATCCCTACCTCTCCCATCATACACTACAATTATAACGCATCCATTTATATGTGTTAAAACTAAGAGGTACTTATTTTACACATAAGATATTTAAAAATTGAATTATTTAAAAGTGAACTTTCAAGAAAGTAATGACAACTCTTTAGCTATTACTATATAAAGAATCTAGAAATATAGTATCTTTCTAAATAGTAAAGCACATCCTCTTCTTTTTGTAAAAAGAGAGGATGTGCTTTTTATGTTATTGCTTCATTTCACAATCCGTGTATACAAAAAAATTATGCCCGTGTCACTGGAAAACTACCATCCTCTAATCCCAACCTTTTATGTTCAGAGACAGCGATATAATGACAGCTCCAATACGCAGTTGCTACATCTTTGAAAAAGCTCGTCCCACCTAATGTTCAGTTGTATGCTAAAACGAGTACTTTTGCCATTTGTGCCGTGGCAGTTGAATTCCCCCGTTTGCACCATCTACAATATTATTTCTTTTAATATGAACAACAAAAAACATTCTACAAAGTTTTGGCATACGCCTTTGTAGAATGTTCAGTACTTAATTATAAAATCTTTTTTATAAAATTCTTCAAACTAATAATTGTCGTTCAGCAAATGGAGAAGTTTGACAACTTTACTTTTTGAATCAATGATTGATTCTTGTGGACCGATACAAGATGGACAACCAGATTTACAAGGACATGCTGTAATATGTTGCTGAGCCTTCATCACTAAGTCCTCCCACAAATCATAAACCTTATCACTTAAACCAATACCACCTGGATACTTATCATAGACAAAAAATGTTGGTTGTTCGTTGTGTGTTGCCTTCACTTGCGGCACTACTGCGACATCACTACTATCACATTGAATAAATAATGGGATAAAGGCATTCATTGCATAGGCAGCTCCCGTCATAGCCTCGGTCAAATCTTCTTCGGTCCATTTATCAGGCGCTAAAAACGATAGCCACGACGAACTTGTATGCATTTCATCTGGTGGGAGGTGAATGGGACCAGAGCCAATGTTATCATGCGTTCCAAAGCGGATTTTATTTAACTTAAGTAAAATCACTTGAAAATATGGATAAGTCACCATCTGTACATTCCACCTCATAACAACTGAGGCAACAAAGTTTTACTCATGTATATAGTATATGTGAATTAGGCGTATTAGGTATATATTATATATGCTATATACACCTATATTATATAAATACATTCAATAGATATTAATTGTTTACTTTGTTTACTTATATAAGCAGTCCTTTTAACCGAAGGGTTTATGTATCACAGAAACGGCAACAATGACTGTTTACCCTCGTTGTCTTTGTTTACCCACTTTAGCGCTTTAAATCATTGCTATTTGTTGCCTTTTTATAGTTTGTTGCCCTTTATTCTGTCCGTTTATTTACCCTAACATCTGTAAATAGTGGTATAGTTTATTCAATGGAATAATCATGAAAGGTGGGTATTTGATGTACGCAATTGATCAAATAAAAGAATATTTAAAGCCCAACGGATGGATGACTTTAACTAACCTTAAAAAGGAAATCGGACTAATAGCTGAGCATATAAACATTGATGAAATTATAGAAAGTGCAGGCGTTGCCGTTCGAGGCAAAATAGCTTTAAAAGAATATTTAGTTGTCCTGACTTCAGAAAGATTAATAACAACGGATAAACAAAAGAAACTGATAGCCTATAATTATGAGGAAATTACGAAGCAAATTGCTATAAAGAAATTTAACACAGTAGAGATACAGTTCCAATTTAACAAAGAAGTAATTGAATTAAGCATCGCTCAGAATGACACTGGGAAGGTTTTCACCCAAGCTATCCAAGACAAATTAGGAATTCTTCCTGAAATTCAAATGGATAGCGAAGAAAGAAAAGTTGTTCAGGTCATGAAGCCAATTAAAACGACTATTGATATCCTTAATGGTAAAGAACAGTTAAAAGACAAAGGTAGTATTTTTAAATTATCTCAAAACAAACAAGGTGAAGTTGAAATAAGTGTTGATTACCATAACACACCTGAAGTATTTCGCTTAATAAAATGGGAACGAGTGGAAAACGTTCAAAAGAGCGCTTTTGACATCGCAGGATGGTCCTTAATAGGTAGTACATTTGGTAATGCAGGAGCTATTGCAGGAGCTATGGGGGCGAATATCGGCAAAGATAAGTCTGTAGCTACACTTTATCTAAAAAGGCTAAATGGCGAAAAAGTAGCTCTCGTAATTAAATGTGACAAGAAGGTCTTAGAAAAGCTTTCAATGTTAATAGTTGCTGAAGGTGAGGAAGTCGTTTCTCAAACAGTGATGGAAGTCCAACCAAGCGCAGCAGATGAGATAATAAAATTCAAACAGCTATTAGATGAAGGAATTTTAACTCAGGATGAGTTCGACGCTAAAAAGAAACAGCTTTTAGGTATATAAAAACGACGAAAACCACTCATGAAAGTGGTTTTCTTTCTATTAAGATATTAGTCATTTCTATAATTTGATTCTTGCTGCTGATACATCAGGTATACAGCAAGGTTATCATAAATTAATAATCAAACTAAACTTCCTTTATCTAAACTTATAGAATAATCTCCTTCATCAGTAAAAATACTTAAGGAATTACTATTAAGCTCAAAATCTGTAATTACATCTGAAGTATATTCCCATAGTTTTTCTCCTGCATAAGTAAATCTAATAACTCCTAACTCACATATAGCGATAAAAGAAAAATCAGGTACTTTCTTCATTTCATAGACAATTGAATCTAATTCCTTCATCCATTTTACTTCTTTGCTATCTAATTCAATACAATAAATTCTTTTATCGATATTTATTAATATGCAATTTACGGAATCAATAAACAGTGCTGAAGGATCAATCCCATGTAACTCTCCAAAAAGACCAATGATAAGACAATCTGTTGATTTATCACTTAATCCGTAAAATTTTCTTTTCTCCAAACAATCATCATTAATTAGTATACTTTGATTAACATCAATATTTTCTTCAAGTATTGACTTTGAATCATATTCGTACAGCACATAATTATTAAATTCATTTACTATTTTCATTATCTTCCTCCATAAAGCAGAATTGTTATCAACCTTTCCTCATCCCAAACAGATTCTACTTTTAATACACCATTTGGGCCCAAAAGTATAGACTCTCTAACTATTCTGCCATTATCTTGTACCTTTAGTATACTTAAAGGATCTTCAAAAGCTTCAGATAAGTTATCAAGAACAAGTTTCCTACCGGTAGCATCATCAAAAATCCCGATACTATTTAATTGGAGTTCCATAGCAATTGAACGTTCTATATTATGCCTATTACCTGTTGCGTTACCAAACATATACTCTAATTTCCGACCAAAATAAGGCTCACCTTTACACAGATTTGAATCAACTTCCATATTTGAAGCCAGCTCTTTGCAGTCTTGCTCTAATTCGTCATCTCCATCTTTATCGCTATTGGTAACCGTTTCACCAGTCTCCGCATCTTGCCACTTTCCATCTGGTGTTTGTATAGCTGCACGATCTTCGATGTATTTTATAGGTGGCTTGTCCCAACCAAGATTACAAATTGCACTATCTACCTGTGCAGTACCGTCTTTATTGACAATCATTACTTTACCGTCAATACCTAAAAACGTACTGCCCGATATAGACATTTCTATTTTCGTACCGTTAGGACACGATAAATATGGTCTAGGTTGAGGTGTAGCTACATTTCCAACGCCATTTTTATCTATAAAATCACGCATTTTAGTAACATTGCCATTACCTCCACCCGAAGGCAGTTGTATTACAGAATCTGTTTTAACCTCTTTTATAGTCACAACCACATTCATTTCCACTAAAAGTGACAACATCCCAGTAACAGTTTTATTATTCGCTTTAATACGGTCCTTAAAAGCTTTTACAGCATCAAAACCCGCATTGACAATTGGACCCGTTTTATAGGTTTTAGTGCCTCCTAAATTTACAGCCGTTTGATATTGGTCACCATTAAAATAATACAAATATGGCTGTATCATACCTGGAGTATAAGAACCTGCATCTGGTATTTCAACATGTATTTGATAACCTGGCCGAGCTATTAAATACTCATTACTTACATACACATATGGGTTATAAAAATCCTCATAATCTACTGCATTTTCACTTTCATCATAATCTGTAAAAAGTTTTTTAACCCAATCACCTACAGTTAGTAAATAACCTGCAGGCTTTGCAACCATTTCTTTAAACCTGTCATATGTCCAAGATTCGCTCTCCCAGTTTTGTTCATTCCACCAAAACTTTCCGTAGTCACGTATTTGGTCAATTGATTTATTTACATACTCTTTATTGTCCGTATATTGTCCAGTTATAAATGTCGTTTCCTCAACGATCGTTTCATACATTGCTTTACCATAGCCCGGATATTGCATTAATTCTTCTTGGTCATAAGGTTTAGCGGCTCCCAAAGCTAAAGTTGGTGAAATTATAGAACAAACCATAAAAAATATAATAACTAAAGGTAACTTACGCATGATTCCCTCCTTAAATATATAATAACAAAACAAATTTACCATATTATAGATAAATAAGGAATATAAACTAAATATTTGATTATTAATTCATATATTTGGGATAAAGCCTAAATATAAATATGAACTTCTTGATGAGTAAACAAAAAAACCAGACACTCCATTAATAAAGAGTCCTGGTCATTTATTTAATATACTAAAAAATAACTTTTTAGAATAAGACATGATGCATAATGTAAAGTTATATTGAAACTTTATTAAAGTTAAACCCTTTAAACGATACAATTCTTAATGAACCAGATACTGTTCTTTCTAGATATTGAACATTACAATGCAATCTTGGTTCAAGCCACAACATGTCACGTTCTACTTTTGTTACAATTTGTTTTGCTATTTCTCTGAACACCTTTTTTTCTTCTGGTTTAAATCCAAACTCTACATTTGCCAGTGGTTTAAATTTACCATTACTTAATTGAGTTCCTACTAACATCGTAAAAGGATTTTCTTTATAGCCTAAGATAACTGTATCAGTAATTTTAAAATGCTTAAATTTTAACCAATCATTTGATCGATGATTGATTTTGTATGTGGAATTGCTTCGTTTTCCAACAATACCTTCCATCCCTTTATCTTTTGTTATCTGAAAGATATTGTTGCCGTTGCCTGTAATTGAAGGTGTGACAAGTACGTTATTTGAAGGTGCAATAATTGAAGATAATATTTCCTTACGCTGTACTAATGGTTGTTGTAGATGTGGCTTATCAGTAGCTAAAACATCGAATGCAATAAAAGTTGCTGGATAATCAAACGTTGCCTGCTCAATTTTACTTGCGTTATAAAGCCTACCCCTGTATGCAAAGTCATCGAATACAGATACACCATTTCGTAACACTACGCCTTCACAATCAATAATTGCTGTATGTGTTTGAATTGATTGACCTACTTCTTGAAGTTCAGGAAATTTTGCTGTTACATTATTTCCGTGACGTGTATATGCTTCAACTCTATTTCCTTGTTTATGCAAAAGGATGCGCCAACCATCCCATTTTATATCGTAAATCCAATCTGGATTATCTATAATTTCATTATTGTTACCCATTTGAAGTAACATTGGTTTTATTGGAGTAAATAACATTTCTATTCCCCCTTGTAACCATTATCTCATGTCACACTAGGTAAAAATACATGTAAATCAAGGAATTAGAGGTAACTAGTTTTTAACCTCATCTTTATATAAATGTTGATTCAACAACTTTTCCACCTGTGTTTTCAAAGCCATATTTGCATAGGTTAAGATTAAATCCTCTCCAGCTGTGGCAACAATTAAGTCACTAAAATATTCATTAGTCTTCTCCCACCGCACCACTCTTATTTTATCTTTTACCAACAGCCTCTTAGAGTTGTAACATTCTTGGGATATATCATCTAGAAGCTTATCGAGTATTGGTAAGTATACTTTACTCATTTTAAGGTTTTCAATCACTTTGTAATCGCGCTGCAATGTCTGAACTGCCATATCATAAACTACATATTTATGAAGGAGCCGCCTTTGCTCAAAACTTATCATACAACTGAACGCTCCTTGTGAATGAGTGGAACAACTGCTAATACGCTATCAATCACGAAAGTACGCTTTGCCTGTCTTGTAAAACAGTAAGCTTGAAATGAATCACCAACAATTTTAATGACATTTACTCGTCTTTTCGTTATGGAACCATCCTTTGCTAAATACATCATGTTTACAACTTGATACCGTTGCATCGCTTTTACCAGTTGTTCTTTCATCATTGCCCACTCCTCCATTTAGAACGTTTGTTTGTATTTATTATACGTACATTTGTTCCATTTTGATAGTAGGGAATTCAAGGAATTTCTTGTAAATAAAAAACATACCCGGATACTCAACTAACTTGAGCCTGATATGTTTTAGAAAAATTATTAAAAAACTTATTTTGGAACAGCGCTTATGTTCTTTAACTTTCGATTTAAACAACCTAAACCACTTTGTTTAGCGTATGAAGATAACTGTTGTACCATATCTTCAGGTATTTGCGTATATCTATCATGCCAAGTGTTTGTTGCCTTCCAAGAATCACCCTTTATTTTATCTCTAGTGTCACTCACATAATACATGACTTTGTCTAAAGCTTCTGAAACTATTCGGAATAACCTTGGAGGCATTTGTTTAAAGTCATAATTAATAATAATATCTAATAAAATTTTAAGATATTTATCGTACTCATCAAAAGCTCCATTCTTAGAGGACTCACTCCAGACTTCTCCTATACATTCAGATAGAAATTGAATGTATGGTGTAATCAATTGGTGTTCAAATTTTGACAAAAGTTTAACCATCGATACTCTAAAGCTTTGGTTATCCTCTATAAATCTTTTCTTCATATCACCATTACCATTTTCTAATTGCTCTATGATTTTTCGTAATTTTTTCATGTCCATGTCATACTCAAACTGTTTTTCAACAATTTTTAAGCACAACTCATTTAAAAAATCATCGATATTGTTGGTTTCAATAACAATATTACCGTTAACATCGTAATAAGGATCATTTTTAGGTGATTTAGTCCAAAGAACTTGTATTATATCATACGGAAATTCATCTTCTACTGTGTAAACATTTTTCGACCAATCTAGCGATGATAACACATTCATATCACCTAAACTATAACCTAAAACAAGAGTCGTTGATTCCCTAATTGTCATAGCTAATTTAGTCTGCCTATATTCATTCGGTCTAAATAAAGGTATGTAGTCTTCTTGAGTAATAATGATGGATTCTGGGTCCATACGTGTACCATGAAGATGATAAATCGGCTTTACTCCTTTAGGTGCTGTAAGATAATTCAAAGGGTTTATACTCTTACATTTCCCAGTTAGAATAGACTCAATAACTAAATCATAGTTAGTGGTGATTATCCAATTAGGATCTAATATATCAAATATTTCTCTATAAGATTCTAATTTCTCTTCTTGTGGTAACCATGTTGAAAGTTGACAAATCTCTTGCTTGAATAAAAATTTTGCTTTCTCATAACTTATACCTTCTTTTATTGATAATTTTTCACACATTTTTGTTGCAAGTTCTGGCAGAGAAACCCCTACTAATTTTTCATCGTTTGGAAAATCCAAACCATAAGTATCACTTGCCGTTTTTATTAATTCAAACCAACCTAACGCTTTATACCAACCATCATCAATTACAGCTTTAGAGAACCCAGCTCCAATAAACATACCTAAATTACCATAGTTAAATGATTTAAAAAGTTTTTCAAATACAACTTCTCTAGTGATTGATTTTGACAAATAGACACCACCTACTATAAATTTTACTTATTATCTCATATAAAACAAAAAAGACCAAGATAGCTAGGTACTATCTTGGTTCTTCATCATCTTCGTCTTTGTTGAATAGTAATATACAGTCCTAACAAACGATCAGTAGTCATCATACCATTTTGCAAATCCTTTAAATGGGAAGCTTGAATAACACCATCCTTAATAGCCTGCGCAATAAAATTTTCTGTTTCAGTTTTCATAGCTGGTGAACCTGGATTCCAGTTTGTCACTTTAATTTCCTCCTTCTTGTCTTCCACAATTAATTGTACTTGGCCTTTACTATTAGTCGGAACGGTTACTTGTCCTTCTAATTTATAGCCTTTAGGCATTAACCAAGTTGGTTTAACTTCAAAATGCGGTCGGTCAATACTTCCTATCCAATCACCGCCCCAAGTAATGCCTAGCTTTCGTGCAATAGCCCCTACTCGATTAAGAGTAGTCACATCATATAATGACTGTGGAGGACCAACAGCAATATCCCATGCTAGCCTTGATTTATGGTTACTGTTTAGCGTCCAAGTAACTATCTGTCCTGGTCGTGTTCTACCTTGTGCATACAGGTAATTTTGCCGTTCTTGCGAGCGATATGTTTCAGTGATGAAGATGTTCTTAATGCCTGCTTTATAGCTCTCTTGAAAGAGTAATCTACAGGCTGTCTGAGCCACTGGTAATAGTTCAGCTAAATCTCGACATGTAGTTGTTACGTTTGTACTCATTTCGTTTCACCTTCTCCTGTTTTATCCTTAACAATCGATAAAATATTATTGATGAACTCTGGTGTAGGTAAGCCCATTTTAGTACCATTTTCTGTGATAGAAATAAATTCGAGTACACAAAATGCAATGGCTGCACCATCCCCTGCGTACTCGATACCTGGTATCACTAGGGCTAGTAAATACACTGAACCCACTAACATTAAGTAATAAATTTTTCGAATGATACCATTAAAACCAATACGGCTGTTTAAGTTTTGATTAACCACGCCACTCATAATGCCAGTAGCATAATCAATTGCCATAAATCCGATTAATACTGTCACTGCCATGCCTAAACCGTCTACAGAATAGGAAACGACTGTACCAATTAATCCGCTAATTACTGCTATCCATTTTTCCATTACAACACTTCCTTTTTCCCATAGAAAAAAGGACACGCTTTAAATGCGCATCCTTTTAAATATTTTTGAGTTTTTCATTCTCTGCTTCAAGCTCTGCTAATCTAATTCTAATTTTAGAAAACTCGTCCAAAGTTCTTTGCTTTTCTTCATTAAACTGTTCCCTTTTAACTAAATGAAATTCTGATTTCGGCAAACTAAGCATAGTTACTAAATTAGAACCAGCTTCAAGCAAAGATAAAGTTATTAATAGTAATTGTCCAATTGTCAGTTCAGTTGGAATCATAAATTTAACTTCTAAATCATCATTAACATTTAATAAAGCTGTTAGTATAGCAAGAAAAAGATAAAATATTACTTTGAATAAGGCTAATATTCTTTCGAAAGTTACAGTTTCAGATTTAAAATATAACCCTACTAAACCATACAATAATATACATACACCTATGGGTTTAAGTAAATCCATAAATACATCTATATTCAGTTTTAAAATTTCCAAAATCCCTACCACCTTTCATCTGCTATATTTCGACAAAAGGAAGGTATTTCCTGCAAAAAAGTTTGCTACTTCTTTAATTCTGGATTTATTGCAGAAATTTCTTTTTTAATTTTACTCATGAAAGTAGGTCGGTCTTTATCAAACGTCAATTCAACCTTTTGCTTACCGTACTCGTAAATCTCTTTGATAGCTGTAATACGTGTATCCATCATTACGCCCCAGCCTCTATCTTGCAATGTGACTGTATCTCCTAAATCATAATCACGCTCGTACATAAGTCTTGATGATGTGAGTGCTTGACCTTCCATAAACACTTCTTGTATGTGCTCGGATAGCTTTTCATTCCCTCGTTTAGTCAAATCTGCAACAATATCATCAACTGGGCGTGGTTGGGGTGTCTCACCTTCTGTTTCTTCCGATATATCCCTTGCATCAACAAACATTTCGAAGCGATCACGACCTTGTGAATCGCCGATTGTCACGATTCGCCTGTCTAGCCCCTCTCCTTGACCAGCAACAACAGCAAAGTTCTTGTACTCTAAATCACTTTCTAGGTACGACAAGGATTCAAGTGTTTCAAATTCAGTACTGAAAATAGCAGAAGGTGTATTCTGCTGTGATGCAGTTAAATCGCGTCCTTGACTAATCGTAAAAACAAATTGTTTAGCATTAATGCTAAGAACGATGTTCCAACCTAAATTGTGAAGTTGTGATAATTCAGTAAGCTTTTCAGCTAAATTGTCATATCGTGATTGCTCTGAGACAGTAACACCTCTGTTTTGGTTCGCAGCCAGCACAAGGTTCGGGAATTTTCTTTTTGAATCAGATGGATTAATCATCTGAGTATTTACAAAATGCCTCATAACAGTTTCAACGTTACCTGTGATTGATTCATGAGTTTTACCCGTTGCAGGGTATATGAGCCTTTGTGTAGCAAAGCTTTTAAGAGACTGTGCCTTAACGAGCCAGTTTTCAGTAGCTTTTCCATCCTCATCTAACTCAATTTCACGATGTCTAATAATAAAAGCTTTATGCAAATGATTACTAGGGAAAATTATATGTCCTTTTTGTAATTTGTCCACATGTAGCAAGTATCGATTTATTTGCAATTCTAACAAGCCAATATCTGCATCTGAGCGAGTCAGTTGCAAACTGCTATACTGGTCAATTTCGCATATAAGATTAAAATTGAAATCGATAATACGTAATGGTAAATTTTTAATGCTGTTCACCTTCTTTCATAATAAAAGCCCTCCACAGATAATGTGGAGGGTAAAAAATTTAATCCTTTTCCGATAAAGCATTGTATATCTCGTGTAAACCAAACACCCTAAAATCTTTTCTTGCAAAACTTTTCGAGAGTTTCCCATTTTTTAAAACACGATTACAATAGTACATACCTTTTAAATCGCATTCATTTGTAATCTCCCAAATTCCTTTAACTGATTTAGATTGACAATTCGTTATTTCAAATTGTTGACCTTTTTGAAATGTATGAATACCTTCTATATTTCTTTCTCTATAGTAGCCCGATTCATAAGATCTTTTAGATAAACTCATTTAAAAATCACTGCTCCTTTAGTATAAGGATATTCAACAAAAGAAACAGTAATCCTTTTTTAACTTTTGACAATAAAAATAACGCTAAGCCTATGCTTGCGTCTCATCTGTAATCTGTTCAATTGGGTTTCCATATTCGTCTAGCCCGAGTGCATTTAACTTTGCTAATACCTGTTCTTTTAATTTCGCTGGCACACGATCAATCGTTGAGCCTGTTTTGTCTGTGTTTGCAATTAATAATACATATCCATCTACCATTTTGTAGACCTCCAATTTTAGTTTTAATTTTATTTTTAACAACAGTGCTCTAAGCATTGTTGGTTATTTCTTTTAATGCTGCTACTTCTTCACGTAATGCAAGAACTTCTTCATAAACACCTAATACAGCATCGACTGTAATTAAATTGTTTTGTTCTGTCATGCTAAATAAATTATTTATTTTTTCCTCAATTGTTTCGACTGGTGGTACTGGCTCTGGCTCAGGTTCTGGAGTAGGTTCAGGCGGTAGCTCCCAATAAAACGAACCGTCCTCTTCACGTCTTAATATTCCATCTCCCTCTGGGATTTCGGCTTCTATTAGATCTTTTTTAATTACTTCAGGAATCCCTTCCAATGTATAAAACAACGTATAAGAATTGTCTGGATTACAATACACATAACCGATCATTCTATAACCTCCTTATAAGACAAGATGACATTAACTGGTTCAATCTTTGCAGCATAGCGCGGAGCGTATCGTGCATAAAGCTGACCGTCTTTATAATATCCATAAGTTCCTAAACTAATCAAAGGTGATAATGCATTACCCGTTGATCGTAGACCTGCCATATAGAATGGATACGAGACCCACGTAACCCCTGTCAAGTGCATTTCGCTCACTGGAAGGTAAACATCCCCAGAAATTTCATAACCAGTTAGAGTCGTGCTCATTATTAAAAATTTATTCCCGTTCTCATAATCAAAAGTTGGGAACTCGTTATTAAATGGTGCCGACATTATTGTTTGATGCTGTGTGCCAGTGGTTAAATTTATTACATGCATAGAAGTCGTTCCACAAGATAATAAAACATATTTAATGCCGTTCACTTCATATTTATAACTCCACCTACATGCTTGACCAATGCCGGGAGCAGAATTATATTTATCATAATTTTTTACGAATTCTTTAGACGTAGGATTATAATACCATTTTTCCATATAGTAAGAACCGCCATCATTCTGCGACATAACGTATAAATCAGAGTCGATTCCCCATAAGGCTATTCCACGTATAGCACCAGCTCTAAATGTCTGTTGTGTATCATATAACCAATGAGCTGGAACTCCAGAACCATCATATACCAATCTATATGCGGTTATTACATTAACGTTATTCGTTATGACAAAGAAATTCGAACCTACCCTAGCCATTTCTCCAACAAATGTATCACTACCTGAAAACATTGGGGAGTTCCCTGGTTGAATTACTTTAACAAAGCTTAATGTTGTCTTATCAATGACTATTAATCGAGAATTACTACTAGCGTATTGTCCCCTAAGATATAGGTATTTGTCATCGGTAAACCAACCATTTTCAGGTTTTACAAACCCATCAAAAATCCCATAAGCCACTATCTGAACAGCACCTATTGCTTGCAGTGTCTCCATATTTAAAAACACAACCATATTTGTACTTACATTTACGACCATATATATATTATCCCATAGTCTAATTCTCTGGCTTGTAATCATGGATAATGCTGGCCATGCCGCATCAAAACTTGGATACTTTGTTTTATAAGATTGTATAATTGGGTCCCAATAGTCTGAACCAAAAGCATGTTTTATTGATAAATTGTCGAACATGACCGCCTTGTACATTTTCCCGTCAACATCGGCCACTTTACCACCAGTGGCTTCCATCGCCGACGTAAGTACCGTCTTAACGTCTTCAACCTGCTCATAATTCGGAAGGTTAATAACCTCATGAGGCCCTGCCTCAGTAGCGCCATACACAAACGCTGGTGTGTCTAGAATAGCGTTTCGCTTCATGCCGTATAACATAGGTTGAGCTAACCCTTCATCGTAATATTTATGAGGCACTGGTGAGTCCTTGTGGTCGTTGATGACATTCATAATATTACCCGCGGCTTCTTCATCCAATATGCCTCTGATTGTAGCGAACCATTCGTCAAAGTTGGCCTTACGTCCTTGTATCCATGACTGGTATAATGCCTCTTCACCATCTCTCCATACTACAAAATCACTTTTCTGACCTTCTTGCCACAAAGTAAACGACGCCTTTTCTTCATCCATCCACTTATTTAACTCTTCAGCAAATGAATATTTCCCGATGTTAAACCAGCTATCCCATTGTTGTTGGAACACGCTAGTTGGTACGCTTATCAGTGAATAAACAATTCCACATAAAGATTCTTGCATACGCTCATCAACTAAGAACAGAGGATTCAGTGTAGCAGTATTCTTTATTAAGCGAATCTGTGCCAGGGAAATTTCATGAATATAATTATCCCTTTGCAATACTGGTGCAACAGGGTTTACTGCTGAAACACCTTCCTTCACAAACAATTTAATGTATCGTGAACTATTACGTTTATCCAAGCGTAATACAATTCGGTCAATTCGATCTAAATTAGATTCAGGGATATTATGTGTTAAATATAGGTCTTGTGTATTTTGGTACTGATAGCCTTGCATAAGTGCTTCCCCAGGTTCAACATAAGTCTGTAAAGTGCCAGCCTTGACCTTCACCTGCAAATTAGGTCTGCCATCTTTATGAAGTAGTCCTGTACTTAATACTTTGCCAAAATAATCGGCAAAATCACTTGCGTAATGCCAACGCTCATCACCTGGTGCACTGTTAAAAAACTTATATATCTCTGTCACGATTACCCCTCCTTATACAGCGTTGTAACGCTTATGATAACTAATGTTGACGATAGCCCCTTGCACTTCATTATCAGCAGTGTAAGCTATGTCGTTTTCACCTATCTGTAAATTAAAAAATCGACTGTTTAAATCAATCCAGGTGTATACATTTCTTCTCACGCCTAAAGAATTAACAAACTCAACTGATTTAACGCCAGGCGTTGTGTCAAGAATCAACCTTTCACCCTCAAGCAAAGTCTGTTTAATTCGAATAAACTCACCCGTAGTAACATTTTCGATTTTTGGATTTACTGCAGGCCCATAAAACTCTACATAAATTGGTGCCGGAGCATCACCGTCATTGTTGATAATACGTCTATCCCTTTGTTCACCCATCTGAAACGGACCTGAAAACGGAAACTGGAATAAAGGTTTGAATGCTGGTTCTTCTTCAACTTTCAAACTTCGCCAGTATGGATCAGGCGCAACAAATTTCACAACGCCTTTTTGCATTGTTTTAGTTCGTGCGTCATCTGGATAAACAGGTACACTGTCAGCAACTACAAAAATTTCACGCACTAAATGTTCATTTTCATATCTCAATGTACCCGGTCCAAGTTTAGGATTTAATACTTTTGCGATTCGTTCCCTTCGTTCTGACACGGTGCCATAACCGCCTTCATCAAGCGCATTGACGATTAAAAATTCAATATCTATCTCTCTTTCTTCAAGCAAGGCATCAATAAAAACGGAACCATCTTGATAAGGAATTTTCTGCGTTTGTAAATTAACAGATACATCACCAAGACCATTAATTTTTTGTAAATAAAAAGGAGGGCCGCCAAATGAGACGACCTCTCCAAAACGATTAGTAAATATAATAGTCTCCAAATAAGCGACCTCCCTTAATAAATTATCTGCTGTGCTACGCGTTTTAGCTGTCGAGCATTCTCTGACGGGCTTAAATGTTTAGGAGAGTGTAAATTAACCTCCTGATGGACAATGTTTCCTTTAGCTTCTCCACCATTCCCCTTCACATCAACGTCAACTTTCACCTTGTGTTCAATTTCTGATTGAATGGCATCGATAGCGCCGCCTATATCGTTGATAATATCGCTCACATCAATAGCTGGCTTAACCCACTCTGCTACCTCTGCAGCAGCTTTAATCGCATCTTGCTTCATATCAGCAAGCCCAATGATGATTCCTTTTACAAGGTTGTGCCCTATCATTTTTTTACCCCAACGACTTGGACTGTTTATATCTAAAGCACTTTCTATTGTGGCTTTGATGCTGTTAGCGATTGATTGCGCTTGTGCCATAAGAGCAGGCGTCATATCAGATAATCCTTTTTGCATTCCTCGTATAACATTAGCACCAACTTGTGGCATTTTTGCTACTAAAGCGTTGAACTGATTCTCTGTACCTGTACGAACTTCTTTTATTTGTTCTGCCCATTCTTTTTCGTACTTCGTGAGTTGTTCTTGTGTTTTTGTATGAAGTTCGTTTATTTGTTGTGCAGTTTTTGCCTTCATACCTGTGAGCTCAGTCTCAGCTTGTGTTCTAGCTAAGCTAGATTTCTCTTTCCAAAGTGACACATACTCAGACAACTGGCTTGTACTAAGCGAGTTTAAAGCAGAGATTTCAGCAGCAGCACTTGGCCCCATCGCTTGTAACTCAGCAAGTAAACCCTCATCTATCCCTTTCGAAGCTAGGCTTTGAACATTTGCAGCCCAATCTTTAAATGCTGCGTTCTGTCCTTTTAAATTATCGATAAGTTTTTGACCGGACACTTCCGCTTTTTCTTCCATCTCATCAAAAATACCCATAAAACTATATAAAGAACTTGATCGAGAATTTAAAGCATCCTCATATTCTTTATTGAGTTCTCGCGTACCGTCGATTAATTTCTGATTGGTTTCTTGCATTTTCCCCGTGAACTCTTCATTTAAAGCCATTAGCTTTTCGTGAATAGCTTGCTTCGTTTCTGCTACTTTGTCTTCGTAGTAAATTCGCTCTTCACTACCTGCTTTGTATTGCTTTACATATTTTTCGTACGCCTCCAGTTCTTGAGTAAGAGACATTTGCCCATATTTTTTCACTCGGTCAATAAAGTACTTCTCTGTCTCAAATTTCTCTTTAGTCAGTTCAGACATCGCTTTATTGTAATTAATTTGGGCTTGAATACGTTCATCAGTGCCAGCTTTGAACTGTGTAGTTGCATACTGCCAATATTCGGCCTGTTGCTTTGTAGACCACTTCTCTAACCCGATTTGCTTATCTGCAAAATCTTTAAGAGCATCAAAGGTTTCTTTCTGTGTTTTAGACTTTATTTTCTCAAGTTCTTTACTCTCGGCCAATGCTAGCTTTTCACGACTAACTTTAGCGTCTTCCATAATCTTTGTGATTTGACGCTCTTGTGCTGCAGTAAGACTTTTACCTTTATCAGCGGCTTTAGCTTTAATTTCTTGGATTTTAGCATCTGTCTTTTTAGAAAGTTCAGTACGTTTAGCATCGTAATCTTTTTGAATTGCTAAAGCCTCACTGTTGGATTCTTTAAGTGCGTTGTTTACAATTTGTTTTGTCTGTAAGATCATCTTCTTTGTGATGGATAGTGTCTCACTAAAATCAGGAATAGTTTTTTGTGTCATTTTATTAACTGCATTTTTTACAACGTCAGTTGTACTCTCAATCCCTTTAGCTACTCCTATCGGAATCCATTTAGCAATAGCAATCATGACACGAGACGGTGAGTGAATCCCTAATTTATTCCGTAGCCATTCCGGTAATAGCTCAGCTAATTCCATAACTTTAGCTTTCACTTTACCAAACCAGTTGTTAATCCCCGTAACTAATCCAGCTACGATAAATTCACCGATTTTCACTAGGCTGATGCCTTCTAAGAATGACTTTGCAGCATTCCAACCATTTACCACAGCAGTTTTCACGTTATCCATCGCTGTTGAAACGGTTGTTTTAAATCCATTCCAAATGGTTTCAATAACTGTTTTTATACCATTTAAGATTGATGAGATTGTTGATTTAATACCATTCCAAATGCTCTTAATAATGTTTGCAATGGCGTTTAATACACTAGAAAAGAAGCTCTTGATACCATTCCAAACAGAACGGATTGTGCCCGATAAACTAGTAAAGAAATTATCTAAGAATGAAGCAATAGATTTCCAAACACTCGTGAAGATAGATTTAATGCCATTTAGCACTGTATCAAAAAATGTTTTAACACCTTTCCAGATAGTTTCAATGGTTGTCTTCATCCCATTGAAAATTGTCGTTACAGTACTTTTTATCGTGTTTAAAGTATTTGTAAAGATACCTTTAATCGTTGTCCAAACACCTTGTAAAAGCGTTTTTGCAGTTGAGCCAAATGCTTTTAATGGGCCAAGTAATTTACCAATAAAGTAAAGATTGATTACGCCCCATACAGCTTGTAAAGCACCGCCAAGTATTTGCTTAACACCATCCCATACGCCTTGCCAGTCACCACTAAACAGAGAACTGAACGTTTTTATGATTCCTAAAATAACATTAATGGCACCTTGGATGACGTTTTTAATAGCATCCCATGTGGAGATGATTAAAGCTTTTACGACAGGCCATATAAACTGCATGATAGCTCCGATTGCAGACATCACAGATGTTACAACGGTTCCTATTACGTTCCATACAGTCGATGCAGTAGACATAATATTTGCTTGGTTTTCAGCCCAGAAAGTCGTGATTTGAGACCAGACTGACATAATCAAATCTTTAACAGCTGTTACTGCAACGGAAATTCCAGTTTTAATAGCTTCCCAAACAGTTTGAACTTGGCTACGGAAGGTTTCATTCGTACGATATAAACCCACAAATATTGCAGTTAAAGCTGCTATAGCTGCTATAACTAAAGCAACTGGATTAGTTATAAGCCCAATTGCCGTGCCTAATTTCGGTAATACTGATGCGCTAATTCGTGCAATGGTTGCACCAAAGTTAGTAAATAAGGGTTTAATAAATTTAAATGCTTTGCCGAGCCCGCCTGTCATAGCAGTGCCCAATCCTTTAAATAAAGTTCCAAATGCAATAATGTTCGGTACTATTGCAAGTAAAATACCACCAAACGAAATAAGACCAGCTATGATAACTCCTATAGATCGATTATTTTCCATCAAGCTATTTGCGAACTCTAAAAATTTATTAGCAATGTTAATAATAGCTGCACCAAGAGGAGCCATTCCGATACCTAAGTTCACAAGGAAAGTAATTAAGTTACCAATTAGCGTCATGACACTAGGTGCTGATTGTTGAACAAATGCTATAAACTGTTGGAAACCTTGATTTTGACTAAGGGTTGCTGACCACTCTTTAAATCGAGACATCATTGAGACTAGCCCATCCATCATTCCAGATGAAGATCCAGCAAATGCGCTAAAGAAATACACAACTCCAGCAATTGCATCTCTGAAGATAGCGCGAATCTTTGGCATGTTTGTATTCACGTAGTCAATGAATGCTTGAAATTTCGCGCTACTACTTAACCCATTTGCCCACTCTGCAAAACGGGCTGTCATTTCTTCAAAGCCCTTTGCTGTACTTACACTTAACGGAGCAAAGGCTGTAAGCATAGATAATAAGCCTTTGAATACATTTCCGAATGAGCGACCAAACGTCTCCAACATTGGAGCTCCACTAGCATTTAGATAATCTAAAAACTGCTGGATAGGTGGCGATTCGATAGCTGTATTTAGCTGAGCCATTAAATTAGCTACCGCTTGTGCACTGGTATTAAATAATGGTCTTAATTTATTTAATATAGAATCTGTTGCTTGCATTGCACTTGTAAAAGCTTGCAAGACTGGCGTTTCTGTCTCTTTCACAAGAGAACGATATGTTTTCTTTACGCTTTCAAACGAGTTCCAAGCTTTCTTTTGTAGCGCTGTGAATGGTGGACCAGTTTCATTGAATAAATCTTTGATAGTCGGTATGGCTACAGCACCGAACGCAACCGCTGCAGCACCTGCTGCTGTGAATGCACCAGCTAATGCAAATGTAGAGCCAGCGACAGTACCAATCATTGGACCTAAATTCGCAATAGCCACCGCGACATTTGCTAATATGGGTGATATTGTAGGAAAGACAGCCATCATTGTGCCCATTAAGGTGTGTTGCATTAACTCACCAAAAGCTCGAATATTCGTTGCAATCCGGTTGATTTTATTCTGAAATTCTTCTATTCGAGCTTCTATCTTGATGACAACCCGTTCACGAATTAAAGATGCTATTCGTGCTCGGATTTCAGCCATTCGACGATTAAATTGACTAACGTCTGCCCCAATGTCAACTCGTACATCATTGGCCGTAGTGCGAATAGTGTTTTGCACTTGACGCATTCGAGCCATAAACTCTGTAATACGAGCACCTATACGTGCTGTAAAGTTACCATTCACCTTTATCACCCTTTCCTGTTATGATTCTCAGCCCATTTCTTCATTGCTTCTTGAGCTTTAGCATGACGAGTAGTATCGATTTTTTTGGATTCTTTCCAAGCTCTGTCTCCACTTGAAATGCGTTCCCTCGCTGACTTAGCATCAAATAAGTCCTTTGCAACATTAAGCTTCTTTTTATTAGCTGCGATGCGGTGAAACACAGCCATACGAGCCATGTTGTCATAGTCATCAATAACTTGTAATAAAGCGCCTTTCTTAAAAGCTTTGTACTCATTAGGCGTCCATGACATGATTAAATCCACATCATAAACACTCATGTGTTGGGCTACATCTGTTAAGACTTCAAGCCACTCAAGCCCATCAACTCTGTTTTCGCGTCCAATAACATCTTCACGCCCTGAGCGTTCTCGGCTTTCTCCGCATCTGTTTTGCCCATGTCTTTGAACATCTCTAAGTTCTTCCAAAACGTCTTCGCATCTCTTTTGAAAAAACCCGATGCATCAATTTCCTTGAATGCTTCTTTGAATAACAGATCAGATTCCCCGTCTCGGTTAATTCGCTCCTCCAAGGCTTCTTCGATTTCAGCAATAGATGGTCGGCCTTTCGTACCTAAGTGAGCTAAACCGCAGTCCCAAAATGCTTTTAACGCATCAATATCGAATTGCAAAAGGCCTGTGTAAATGCCATTGAATCCGCCTACTTCATTTCCTTGTACATCTTTTTGGTTGTAGTTTTTATCTGCTAAATTCTTAAATGCAAATCCGAACTTTGCTTCTTGTTGTACACCTTTAATTGTTAATGTAGCCATTTGAAATAGCCTCCTAAGTTTTGTTTTTTCCATAAGAAAGAGCACTCACGTATGAGTGCTAAGTTATTTATGAAGCTGTAACTGTTACAGCAACTGTTGCTGTTTTTCCTAAACTTGCAGAAGTAACCGTAATTGTTGCTGAACCTGCAGCTACTCCTGTCACTAACCCTGCAGGTGTCACAGTTGCAATTGACACGTCATTTGAAGTAAAAGTTACATTTTTATTCGATGCTTCAGCAGGAAGGACTGTTACTGTCAATTGACGTGTACTTCCAACTACCACCGAAGTTGATTGTGGTGTAACAGAAATACTAGAAACAGCAACGCCTTCATCTTGTTCTCCGCCAAATTCACCAGATTTCTGACCAGGCGCCTCAAAACCGTATCGAGCAAATTCAATTACTTCAGATGGCAAAGGCTCAAGTTCTCCTGGTTGAGATTTACCGATTACTTGAAGCGTAGCTGATATTTCTTGGAACCCATCGCCTGGGCTTGATTTTTCTACAGATTCAACAAGTGTATATGCAAAAATAGCATCATGTTTTCCTGCTGCATTTAAAGATAAGTCAACTTCCCATACCTTCAACTGTTTTTCATTTCGAATTGCATCAAGAATAGCTTTTTGTCCAGGATCCGTTTTATCCCCGTAAGCTGTTATTTCAAATGATTCACTAGATTGGCCATATGCTAAAATACGACCAAATTTAGTTTGTTCATCAACTAATTCATTCTCCATTGAATAAGAGTTTTCAGTAAGGTTCCCGATTAAAAACCCGTCAGCACCTAATGTGTTTGTCGCAACCTGCACTAGTAATACTGTATCTTTACCGTTTTGCATGTTTGTTTTCCCTCCTAAAATAAAAACAGCCCCATAAGGACTGTTAAATGATTTGTACTTTATATTGAATTGTTAAAATTCCATGCTTTACGCCAGGGCTATTGTCATCAAAAACGTGTGAATCACGCCTTGTGACACTTAATACATTTGCCCCTGGTATCGAGTAGTTCCGTCCCATAAGAGCTTGCTGTGAAGCTGATAGCATCTCATAAACCTTACGTTTACCACTATACTCATCGTTATCCATCCACCAAGCATGCATAGTAAAAGTTACTGTTTCAATATTGCTTGTCTTGGTGTCAAACGGACTTGTATAGGGTTCTGAAATTGTTACGTAAGGATACGGTGTGTTTTCGTCTACTGCATCGTATACACCTAAATCCAATTCATCTTTTCTGGTGATGTTTGTTAGAGCTTCACAAGCTGTTAACTTCTGAAAAATGACTTTTTGTAGCTCGAAGAAAGGCAAGGCATAATAATTACTCATAATCCTAATCGCCTCATTTCTCTTTCAAAGTAATCACGGCCAGCATCTACTGCAGGCCCCCAAAATGGCTGTGCCCTCATACCTTCTGTCGTAACATATCGCCCTAACTTAAGGCTGTAATAAGTCCAAGGTGTTCTCCGACCATTGCCATTTTCAGCGTAAATGCCTGTACCGTACTCCACGTAAATAGCATAATGCACACCTACAGTAACAACCGCGTTGTACTTACCTAGCATCTCCATTTTAATAGAGCCTTTCAAACCCCCATCATCGAATGGAGCTAGAGCTTTGGCTTGTGATTGTATAAGCCTTGCTGTTTCAAAAACAATGTCAGAAACCTCATCTAGTATTCCTTCTTCAAAACGTTGTGCAGCTCTTAATAGCTGACGTCCACTGAATGAGATTTTAGCCACTAGGCAGTCACCAACTTTAAAGCCACACGCATCTTTTCATGTTGGCCACCTTGATCTTCAGGACGTCCTGCAAAAGCATATAACTCACCTTCATAACGCAATCGCATAGCTGATGTTAAATCAGTCCGATATGGATAATACATGTACCTATCCAAAGGATTACTTAGCTGTTGAGCGTAATACTGCTCTTTGCTTGTTGGCGTATCAACAAATGACTCTATTGTATCAACTGGCACCCAATCGGTCTTAAAGCCCCCAGCACCGTCCGATACTTTTTTCTTTTCTACTACCTCGACTGTGTGAGGAAATTCATCGTAATGCATGATATTTCACCTTCTTGTAAGGTCGTAAATACGTCCAAATAGCTTTAGGAAACTCTGTGTCATAAGAATATGAAACAGTCCCCATTACACGCCCTTTTAATCCTGTTGTTTGCATATTGAATTGAATAGCCTTTGCAATAAACAGCCGCACACCTTGAGGCATAGTTTCAGGACACCACTTCCCATTACAGTGGTCTTTTGCTAAATCGAATAAAATAGGAGCCATTGCACGATAAAACTCATCATGCTTGGCTCCGTTGATTCCATTGAACTGTTTAAGTTGATCTATTTCTTCTTGTGTTGGTTGCCACATATTAGTCACCAACTTTCTCAAAAGCCTCTTTCATCATTGCATACAATTCTTGTTTTTCAGTTTTTTCATCAAAAGAAACGTTACGATGTGCAAGTTCGGCTTTTAACTGCTTCGCCGTCACTTTTTCATATTCAGGTAACTCTGTAAAAGGTGTATGAGGTGCTGCATTTTTCACGCGACTATCCTCCACATATTCCACTTCCTCAAAATCTCCTGAACGTAATAGGCGTGCACCGTGTTCTTCAGTGACCGCCCAAGTAATTTTCGTATTTAAGTTTTTTACTAACAATTAGAGCCCCTCCTTACTCTGGACGTTTAGCTGATAATACAGCTAACGCTTCAGGTCGAGTTACCTTAGCACCGTACAAGTGAAGACCTTTAACAGCATCAGCAAAGCGTTTTTCCATACGGTAGCCTTCAACCTGTGCTGCTTGTTCAGCATATGTCCATGCCATATTATGACCTGCAATGATTTTAGAATTTGCTATAACTCCTGAGCCTGTTGCAACAGAGGGTGCATTATTAGATTTCATTAGTAAGAAGCCTGCAGCACGACCTACAACGCCATTAATTAAACGTTCATCAGCTGGTAAAGCACCAGAACCTACAAAGCGATCATCCTTTAATAGTAAACCTTCAAACCATGGCGGTAGAACAGCAAAGCGCCCTTGTGTAGGGATATTTGATTCATCCAGTTTAGTTGAAAGGTCAACAAGGTACTCATAAGCATTGGCTTTCGTTACTTCAATCGGCGCTGCGTCTGTACCGATAGTGTTAGTTGCATGTACATAATGAGATGCGATAAACTGATCTGCTACATTTGATAATGCATAAGCAGCTTCACGCATTGCAGCATCCATCAATTTTGGGTTTTGTTGAATTTTATCTAAATCATCAATTTGGAAGTTGAAGAACTTCGACTGGTCAATTACTAGGTTACGAGTGTTATCCGATAATTCGTGTGGATCTGTCATATCTGTGTTACGAGTGTAGTCACCTACTGTTACAGCGCCAATACCATTAATTTTAACAGTATCACCATAAGCCTTGATTTCACCTTCGTAGTCACGATTGATGATACCAGCTTGACCAAACACTAAAGATTTTTGCAAGTTGTGTAATAGTCGAGCAGACCAGATTGTTGGAATAAAGTTTGTTGTTGCCATAATGTTATTTCCTCCTTACCGCTAGTGCGGAATCATAGTAATTTGTTTTTTACGATTTCATCCCAATTCGCATTGATTTCATCGGGTGTCATTTTAAGAACAGCCTCTTTTGTCAATGTTGTTGGGTTGCCGCCTTTTGGTGGTGGTGGCGTTCCACCGTCTTTGAAGCGTTTGTCCACTTCTGCTTGAACAGCAGCGTTGAATTCAGCTTCTAATACACCTAAATTAGCAGTTGTCTTTTCTGCATCTTCACCTACAAAGAATTCTACTAATTTACTTGGTAGACTCTTTTCTGTGGCAGTTGATAACGCATGATTCACTAACTTTTCACGCGCAGCATCTTTTTGTGACTGCTCAAATTGTGCTTTTAAATCACGTAACTGTTTTGCTTCCTCGGTTTCTGGTGGGTAACGCTTTGAAATTTCCTCTTCTATTTTCTTTGGAAGAGTTTTAGTTTCATACGTTTTAATTGCATCCGTTACACGAGTATCAGCAAATGACTGTAAATAGCTTTTACCTTCTGCATTTTCAGTTAGAAAAGCTTGAACAGACTCAAGTGTCAACGTAGCCCCTTGACCGTTTCCTGGTGGTGCTGGCTCCGGTGTAGGTTCAGGCGTTGGCTCTGGATTTGGATCTCCTGCAAGCATTTGAATATCTAAAGGTAAAAAGGTTTTTAAATTAAATGGATTTTGATTCATATTTTCCTCCTTGCCCAATTTAGTTATTCTGTAGAATCCCTAAACTGTTCAAAAGTGTATTTGTTCTCGTTCTTTATAGCGTCTGCGAGAGAAAGACAAAAATGCGATTGGACTTACCTCAAAAGGCGCTTTACGCCCATTTAAACAACTACTTCCCAGTTTTCAGCGAATAGCTCAATATTAGTTTCCTTCCATGGTACACGTCCGAAACGACTTTCCACGTACAGATATGGAGCTGTCATTTTACTGTGTTCATCGGGATACTGTGCACGGATAACAACATCAGGTTGCCATTGCGGTAATCCCATACCCTTTCCTTGTTTTACTTGCTCAAATGCTTGACCAAAATTCATTAAAATTACCTTCTCTCAAAGTTATTTACTAGATTAGCTCTAGCAGCTAGATACAATGTTTCTCATTGGATCACCTTTACCTTTCTGCTACTACAGCAACAGCCCATACAATTAAGAGAAGCCACAAAGTAGACCATCCTGGATGGCTATATATGATTTCTAACACTTCGCTCACGCTCACACCTTCTTTCGTCTTGGTCGCATAAGTGCTTTAACAAACCAGTGCGAATCTGCTACAGCCCGTTTAGGCACATCTGCAAGAACTGGTTCAGGTTCTGTAAACATTTCTTGGTTAAAGACTACAGATGGTATTGAACGTCCTTGCCCCGCTAGAATAATTCCTTTAGTCATGAGCGCTAGAAAGCCCCCAACACAGATTAAAATTAATAAGCCAACGAATATTAGCATGTTATTCACCACCTTTTAGGCAAAATAAAAAGCCACTTATTCAGTGACTACAGTTTTCATATGAACAGTTCGTACTTCGCCTAGGTTAACAAAAAGGCATTCACTCGTATTTTTATTTGTTAATACCATAAAAGTAGGCTCACCATTAAAGCTCCCTACTTGCGCTCCAATATCCACTAAATCTTTTGCATGTACTTCATCATCAGGAATACTGAAATTATCCCAGTTATCATTTTTGTACAAAATAGAAATTTCTACTGTGCTGTTTGCCATAAACTATCAACCCTCACTACTAAATTTCTTTTTCCACTTGTTATAACTTACATAAGGCAAGGTCACACTAGATGGCTTAACTTCTTTGTAAGCTTTGCTAAACGCCTGTTTATACGTTAATCCCAAATCTTCCATGTAGGCTTCAATACGTGCTGCAAGTTTCTTCTGGTACGTGTCATCCATGTAGTCTTTACCGCGGCGGTATTCAGGAAGCTTACCGTTTACCATGTAGATCGTATGACATCGACATTGAATATCCATAGAAGCAACGCCCCATAACCTTGGAGCTTTTGATTTCCACGCACCATAGTGATAATAGCCATCTTTATCAGCCTTTTGACCATCTAACTTTCTATGAGACTTCCTAACCCTTGTATCGAGTGAGGACATCCACACTTTTGTTAATCGAGCAGTTTTACTAGCTTGCTCTTCTACAGCTAAATCTGCTTGTGACCTTACTCGCCCTCCTTCTGTACGAGCAACAAGGATAGCTTTCTTTTTAGTCCAGCCCATTGCCTGTTCTAATCGAAAAGCCATTTCAGTGTAGCTTTCACCAGCTTGTAAGCTTTGTGCTATCTCAATGTTTAAACGTCTGATAATGTCGTTCCTATGCATTTCAAACACCTTAGGTAATGTTAAAAACTCAATCGGATTGACTATAGCACTTTCAATCATTTCAACTGAAGGTATTTTAAAGCCCATTTCTTCGCTGGTCGACTGCTCTAGAAGGTATGCCATCATTAAGTATTTCTCAACATAAAGACGCTCCTCAGACTCTCGTATGAGTTTGATAACAGCTTTGTAATCAGCATTGAGCTGTTCTGCCATTAACTTCATTTCCTGATTGATTCGATTGTATTTGTTAACATCAGTCCAGGATGCTTCACCATTTCTGCCAAACTTACGATGCATCTGTAGCATTTGGTCTAGAATGGCTTTCAAACGCTTGTTAAAGACTACTTCAATGTCTTTTTCAGCCTTTTTCTCCAACTCATCTAGGATTTTATTGATTTCTTGTTGGTTCATGGTTTATCCACTTCTTCTGGATTATCACCATCTAACGGCTCTAATTCATTTCCGTAAACCACTGCATCCTTCGCCATCTCTTCTAGCTCATAGTCCACATCATCCACAATTGACATCTTAGAAAGACGAGTACGCTCTGACACTAACCCTTTTAAAGCTTGTGAAGCTTGAGCCTCTGATAATAAATCGATTGGAATGTTTCGCTTGTACTCAAACCAAAGTTTTAAGTAATCGTCTTTTGAACAGATACCTTTCTTTGCCCAGGCGCTGCATAACACTTTGAACTGATAGCGAAGAGCAGTAGTAAACTTGCGCTCCATCGTTTTGCATTTGTTCTCAAGTGCCATGAGTTTGAACTTCATAGCTACTCCACTTGCATTGCCTGCAAATGATTCATCGCTAAAGTTCACACTTTTAGCTAATCGCATGATGTTTTCTTCTAAGCGGTCAAGGTGATTCTCAATCATTTGGTCATTAACTTCTTTGGTTAGATATTTGATGTCATCATCTTCACCCATCAACTCGAAAATGCCAGTGCGCGCTACCTTCTGTGCATCCTCTTCATCCATCCCCATGCCTTTAAGCACCAGGTAGGCTAAACGCCACTGTTCAATCTCGTTAGATGCATCGGATAGTGTACGGTCATAGGCATCAATTAGGTTGTACACTTTGTCAGCATCACCTTGAAGCTCCTCATTGTTAGGCACACCAAATAACGGACAATAGTCGAATAGATGTTTACGCTCGTCTTTTAGTACAAATGGCGAATCCTTATCTGTACGAGAATAACGCTTTTCAGTTGTTGCATCATAAAATACTAGTTGTTCGATTTCTACTTTTTCGCCTTCAGCATTCAGTTCTGCACTTTTAAAATACCGGAATCCATATTTTGGCTCACTTACGTCAGCAGTTTCCGAAAGTATGATGGTTTCCCACGGGTCAATTACCATTGCTCGTTCATTTCCATCAGTATCAATGTAAAGTAAACGAGCAGAATAGCCACAGATTGCCGTTTTCTTACCAGATTCACTGTCCATGTCATCAATAGAATTTCGTAAATTAAAAAGCTCAATTGCCTCAGATAACTTAATAAGGCTTTGAGCTTGTTTGTCTACCACATATGAAATTGGATTACCGAACATATAGCCAACCTTTGTGTCTACAATTTCAGCATCAAGAGGGTTGTTTAAAGTATTGTTCACCTTATCATCCACTCGTTGCACATGCGCATTACCTTGGGCATAGTCTGCTGGTTTACGTGTTAAGATCGGCACTGCTGATACCTCAGCCTTATAGCGATTGTAGTTAAGTAAACGTTTATTACGTTCTGTTTGCGTTTCTTTTACTAACTTGTCGAGTAGTAGAGGCGTAATGCCCTTTTCATCGATGTATTGAATGTATTCGTTCATGCCTACGCCTCCTTATTTTGAATTGGCACCTTTCACACTTGCCACCTCGTAGTCATCTAAGCCGTACCACATTGCTGAAAATGTATGGGGATCAATATTGAATTCATCCTCAATGATTTCATCAGTTTTAGGGTCTTTCTTGAATGTTAACTCCTTCAATTCACGAATCGTATTTATGCAAGCATCAGAACAGATGATGCGCTTAAAACGTTTCATCTTCTTTGTATTCTCAACTCGTGTGAGCTTTTTACAGGAATACATACGGAAGCCACGCTGTTTAAAATAAGCAATTGTTTTCGGCTCAGCGTTATCAGCTTTAATAATTGATTTCTTAAGCCCTAACTCCTCAAGCTCATCTGCTGTTTTGTCATCCGTCATGCCTCGCTTGTAGTATTCTTCGTAGATATACAACCACTTTTTTTCGTGATCCACTACCATTCTTAAAACAGCATTGTAAGAATCAACAAAACCGAAATCCATGCCGTTTTTACGTATCGGTTTACGAATAGATGCTATTTCAGCTATCACTTCATCATGAGGCTTTATTTCGAATTGAGGTAGAACGAGAATACCATTAACACCGAACCGCCCTTTACGTGCAATTCTGTGAAGGTCAGGATCGTATAAAGCCATTTCATCTAGCTGACCAATGTAACTTTCAGGTAAAAAAAGATTATCGTCAGCGGTTGAATGATGGTAATACGTGTTGTTTACAATCATTGTTCGTTGCTTGTATAGCTCCTCATCATCTAAGACAAAATATTCTTCGATCTCATTCTTGAAGAAATGCTTGTATACCCAGTTACCTTTTGATACTGGGTTGGTTGAAAGAATCATAAATAGGTCAAGTGTCGGATGCCGTAAACGCCCAAGCAACTCTTTAAAACCTGCATACTTGATTTCGCTACATTCCTCTAGCCAAATTAGTGAGATGTTGTTAATAGATTTTAGCTTTTCAGGCTTATCCATACCTCGAAAAATTATCTTAGAACCGTTCGGAAACTTAATCTGCATAGGTGAGGTACTTGTCTTTACGCTTCCCCCTAGTCCCAAATCTTCGATAATTTCACTAAACAAAGAAAACGTACTATCCCTGTGCGTATCGTAAACTTCACGAACGACTAGAGCGGTACGTTTCTCTTCAAGCAATTTTAGGAATACCTTTAACGCTACATGATAGGATTTCGAAGATCCGTATCCACCGACAAGCAATTGAGTTTTACAACGCCAGTCGAAAAGGAAATCTTCGAAATGTGGATTCACTTCTTTCTCGACTGACAGCGACATATACTCAACTCCTTATACATTTCATGAATACGACATTCGTTTTAAGTTTACATAATTTTGGTTTTCGGAAGTTAATAATTTTGCAAACTCTGTTGTATCAACGTTTCTAAAACTGCGATTTTTATTGATTATGCAAATTTTTATACATTGTTGATTTACTGGGCTTTATTCGGCCTAAACTATTTTATTTCCCATGATTTCTTGCATAAATTTAGTCGCGTTTTTTGCCAACAATTTTAATTTCAATCGGGCCTGTTTGTTCATCTTTACCAAGCTTATCGATTTCCACTTTCGTCTTATCAATGGATAGCTGCATATGCTCTAACTTCAATCGTCTTTCATCGGCTTCATCAGCCAGCTTAATAAAAAGGTTGATTGAAGTACGCAATTCACTAATTGCCCTTGATTGAGCTGTAAGGAGTTGCGCTTGTCGTTCCCAAGCAAACTGGAACTCATATTCAGTTTCTTGCGATGGGTTTTTACCGCCTTGCAACTTCTCACGTTTGAGCTCTTTAATCATTTCGTCTTTGGATTCAACATGCATGATTTTCTGCGCTCGTAAGATTGCAGCATATTGTATTGTGATTTGATCCCACATTAAGTCAGCAGCAGACTTTGCATTCATCGCTTCAATAATCTCCTGCGTTTCGTCAGGAAGGTACTTTGCGAACAGTCCATGCGTCTTACCATAGTCGTTGTGCTTCGGAAATCGATGGCTTGGGTTCGGGTTACCTGAACGCTTTCTAGGTGGTTTAGATGTAGCATCTTTTTTGGATGGTTGCATCTTTTTATTTTTGGATGCATCTTTTTGGGTTGCAACCTTCTTCCACCCTTCTCGGCTTTTCCTGCTTTTCAATGTTCCCTCTTTTACTCCATGTTTTTCTGCTAGCTCAATTAATGTGATCTTTGATGTTTCCCATTCGTTTCGAATATCGTTCCAGTTTGTCATGTCATAAACAACTCACTTCCGTTCCTGATTAGGATTTTTTATGTACTCGTATTAACTAAAAAACCACCCACGCTTTATGCGTGAATGGCTTATTTGTAGGGCTTTCATCATTTTTATCGATATTTTACCCCTTCACTATATATGTTGGCTCGTATGGGTTTCGTACGGGTGTTATACTTCAAGCTGAATATTTACAGCAATATTTTTGATTTTCTTTTCTGCATTGTCCAGATGTTCTTGAACTGTGCTTTTAGCAATCCCTAACTCATCAGCTATCTCTTGCATGCTTCTCATGTGAGCTGTATGCAGTAAAAAACATGTTAGCTGTCGTTCAGTTAGGTGTTGAATTACTTGCATTACTGCTCGTTTACGATTATCACTGATGATCCTATCAGCTGTAGGCGTTATATCAAGACAAGGGAATATTTCTAGGTCTAGTAATGCTCTTCGGGAATAGGCTGACTTTGATTCTACAGCTCGACTATATGCATCTGGCTGTTCTCCTGTTTTCATCCACCGTATCGCATAATCCATATCAGCTATGATTTGATTGGCTATTTCAATCTTCAAAGGGTCGTCCATCTTTGCCTTATCTCGTTCCATAGATTTCTTAGCCTTTTTGTATTCTAAGATTAAATCAATCAATACCCAACACCTCGCTCATGCGGGCTTTAACGGCATCCATCAACGCTTCCTGCTGTTGCTCTTTACCTTGCAGTACACTCATTACGCGCTCGTCTATGCTGTCTTTTAACACTAGGTGATGGATTACGACAGTTTCCTTTTGCCCTTGTCGGTGAAGTCTTGCATTAGCTTGCATGTAAAGCTCTAACGACCAACTCAGGCCATACCATACAATCGTGTGTCCACCATCCTGCATGTTCAGTCCGTGGCCTGCGCTTGCTGGATGTGCTAAAAGTAATTCAATTTCTCCGTTGTTCCACTTCTCGATTGTATTAGAGTCTTCTAGTTCTTTTGCTTGTTTAAACTTCTTCTTGATACGTTCTACATCGTGTTTGTAGTTATAAAAAACTAAAACAGGCTTACCTTGTGATCCCTCAACAATCTCTTCTAAGGCATCCAACTTTACGCTATGAATGATTTGCACACCATCGTTATCGTTGTATGCTGCCCCACTAGATAGCTGTAAGAGCTTATTACTCAAAACAGCTGCTGTTGTCGCCACAATATCACCATCTGCAAATTGCAATAACGAATCCTTTTCCAGCTGATTGTACAGTTCTCTCTCTTTTGGCGCTAAGTCTAGTTCAACGATATTCATTACGGCTGCAGGTAAATCCTTCAGGTAATCTTTCGCTTTCATGGACAAACATACGTCATCAATCTTTTCGTAAATTTGCTGCTCTGCACCTTCTCGTAATTCTGTGTGATAGATGCGGTATGGATCCTGAATAAAATACTTACGCTTGTACGCTGTAAATGATTTTTCTAATCGCTCACCTGTGTCAATTAAGTAAATCTGTGACCACAAATCAATCACACTGTTTGGTGCTGGCGTTCCAGTTAACCCTACTACTCGTTTCGTCCGAGTTCTCACTTTACGAAGTGCTTTAAATCGCTTAGAACTTGGATTCTTAAAACTTGATAATTCATCAATGACCATCATGTCAAACGGCCAAGTCTTTCCGTTCTCGTAGTACGTTACAAGCCATTCAACATTTTCACGGTTAATCACGTAAATGTCAGCCTGTTTTTGAAGGGCTTTTCGTCTTTGTTGTTCTGGGCCTAGAACCTTGCTTATTTTTAAATGTCTCAGGTGCTCCCATTTGGCAACCTCTCGTGACCAGGTATCTTCTGCCACACGTTTAGGTGCAATCACTAACACCTTTTCGACTTCAAAGTAATCATTTTTTAATTCATCAACAGCCGTTAGTGTCGACACTGTTTTACCAAGTCCCATATCTAGTAATAAGGCGTAGGACTCGTTTTCAATAATTCGATCAATTGCAACCTTTTGGTATGCGTGGGGGATGAAGTTTGTCATAGTTCAACCCTCAATTCTGCTATCAGTTTATCAACCATCGGTTTAGATTTCAAACAAAAAACTCTACACTTTAATTCTTTTAGTGTTTCTATCGTTTTTACTTGAATCGGTGAAAGCTTACCTGTTTCATTTTTTAACTCTACAAAAATGACTTGTCCATTTGGAAGAATGATTAGCCGATCAGGTACACCTCTATTTCCCGGGCTTACAAACTTATAACAAAGCCCTCCTAATTTTTCTATTTCTCGTTTCAAATAATTTTCAATTTGCGATTCTCTCATGTCTGTTTTCAACCTCCGATGTGAAAGGTAAACAAGGCAACAAACATACACACACGTATAGAGTATTATTGATTTAGGCGTATTAGGTATATGTATATTCCATATATTACCTATACTATATGCCTAATTAATATAAATACACTCTATAGATATTATTTGTTTACTTTGTTTACTTATATAAAGAAATGCAATAATCGCAAGGGTTCAAGACGGCAACAGACACGTAAAATATTCGTTTACCCTTGTTGCCTTTGTTTACCCACCTTATTACGCTAGTGCATTAACATTTGTTGCCGTTTTACGACTTTGTTGCCGTTAATTTTAAGGTTTGTTTACCCTACATTTTGTAAGAATTGCTACTAATCAACACGTATAAATGCTCTCTGTGTGCCGTATTCTCCACCAAATTTCAGTGTAGATTTGTGAGGTTTCCATCCTGGTAAAGTTGCTAAAATCGAATTTATTTCCCGACTTTCATGCATTGGAAAAGATCCTCTATCCTTCCCTAAACACTCGCACCAAATTTCTAATGCACATACTTTTTCTCGTAATCTTGCATCAGGTTTCTGCTCTTCAAGTGCTTCATTATTTCCAAGAAGCTCCTCTTCTTCCTCTGTAAATTCATCAGAAAAATCATTATCTCGCATAGCTAATTTGCGGTCGTTAATCGACTTTTTATACCAATCTGTTGTAATAGGTTTTTCTAAGAAGCTAAGGATTTGTCCTGCATATGTCGACTCTACTGTATGGGCTAACTGCATATTAAGTGCCTCGGCTGCCATCGCCTCATCCAAGTATAAAGGTGATCCACTTCTATACAGATGCACTGCTTCGGCCCATAACTGATCGATTTCTAAGCTCCCTTTTTCAGAGTCAAGCTCTTTCCATTTACGCTTACTATTTGCTTGCACTTCCACTGGTAGAAACCGTCGGTTTCCTGTTCGGTCGCGAAGAAACTCGTGTTCATTAGTAGTACCAATAAAGATGCATTGACGTGGAAATTCTTCAGGACGTTTACCATAAGCAACACGATAACGGTCAACCTGTTTCGATAAGAATTGTTTAATCGTTTCGACTTCACTTTTCTTTGTTGCCGCAAGCTCACCCATTTCCATAATCCACACGCCATGCAAGCTTTCATAAGCTTCTTTACCATGAATCGATGTTAAGCTGTCACTAAACCATTTACGTCCTAACATATTAAACAGCATCGATTTACCAAGCCCCTGAGGTCCGACAAGCGTTAACATGAAATCGTATTTGCAACCAGGTTCGTAGATGCGTGCAACTGCTGCAACCAATGTCATGCGTGTCACTGTACGAACATACTCCGAATCACTAGCCCCTAAGAAATCAATTAGCAACGTATCAACACGGTTAACACCGTCCCACTCTAAGCTATTCAGGTAATCACGCACAGGATGGAATGTATTTGCACGCTGAACACCGCCTAACGCATCTGCAACCTTAGAGCTACCTGTAATCGACCAAACCATATCTAAATAGTTGCGTAAGTCCTCATCATCACCGTTGGACCAGCCAACACCCTTTTCTTTCTTACGCCAAGGTAAGTCTCTTAGAACTTCAGGCTGTCTACTAAACTCGTTAAAGGCAAAGCATCCTTTAAGATGCGGATCATTTTCTAAAATCAACTTTAGATTCTTTGCCGTAACTTCAAGCTCTCCGGCTTTATTAATATCAAATTTCGCCTTCCACAACCCATCATCCTGCGGCTTTTCTTCACTATCTGATTCTGGATCATCTTCAATATCGAAGTCCTCAGCAGCACTTTTTATTCGTTCATCTGCGAGCATCATTTTCACTTTATCAAGAGAACGAACTTTATCGTTCATGGCTTTTGCTGAAGGTAGTCTGTTGACTGGTGTACCTTCTTTTGCATCTTCATCTAAATCATTAAATAGATGCAATCGGACCAAATCATAAGCGTTTACCAGCTGTTCACTCACTGGGTCAGTACCGTGATGGCTGTATGCGAAAACATCATCATAGAGTACTAGACCGCCTGTTGTGGAACCACCATTAAACGTATAGCGTCCATCTCCAGCATCCGAATAGACATCTAATAAAAAGGTTTCAATTGCTTCAGTGATTGTGTACGTACGACAGAAGGCACCAACCATACCAGGTTTCGTTAATGGGTCACCTTGCTTGTCAGCCATTTTCTTTCGGCTCTCACGTTGTCGACTTGATTCAGGCCATTCTGCCGGATCACGCCAATCGTTGTACATTTTTAAAATTTCAGCTGGGTCTAACCACTTTGCATCCTGATAATCGAATACATACTCAGCGTCATTCGCTGTAGACGGCCAGTACATTAAACGCTGCGGTTGATAGGTTGTATCATCGAAATAATCAATCCCGAAAATATCCGCAAGCTTCTTTGCAACAGCTACATATTCCTCTGCTGACACAGGTCGTGACAATGGAATGATTAAGCGTATACGCGGCTTATTAGGTGTGTGCTTGTGCGTGCTGTAAATGGCACAGGCATTGTCAAAGAACGCTGTTACACCGTCCCAGAAGTCGCCTTGAATGAAGTCGGCATCTAATGTAATTAGCTGACGCCAGGCTACGCTATCAGCCTTTCTTCGACCACCTTTTAAGCTACCGCCTACAAAGCCCCCTACGTCTTTAATGGAGCCCTGCTCGTCTTTTGAGAGCTTCATATACTCTCCAAGTGATTCTTTTGTTCTTACAGTTGTAGACAGCTTTTTCAGGAAGTCACTGTACGACATATCTGTGTTCTTCCATGCTGTTGATCTACGGGATGTTGCTGTTGCAATCGTCAGCATGCCATCATGCTGTATTGCAATCTTTTTTGGTTTATCTGCTGACTGCTGCATGTGTTTCAATCCTTTCTAAAATAAATAATATAAAATAAGTAATATTTGTTATAATAAGTTTAAAAAAGGTGATAATTTTGGAACCTCAATACTCATTTGAAGATTTATTTTTAAAATTAAGTTTATATGAGCCCGTAAAAATAGACGCAGATTCTGCTGAGATACTAGATAAGCTCTGTGGAGAAGAAAGATTTCATTTTGACTCTTACTGTATTGGGTGCAAAAAAGAGGCTATATTTAGAGTATTCGAAAATGAATTTGTTCACAAGGGTCCAAGTCTAGATAACACCATACTTGGTAGGCTAAATTATAGCCATCTCCCCTATAAAGTTGCTCTGTGTTGTCAAAGAAATCCAAATCATATTTACACTTACTTTTTTGATGTTACTGATAGTATCCTAAGAAAAGTTGGGCAATACCCTTCTATAGCTGATATTGAAATACATGGTATTCAAAAGTATCAAAAACTTCTAAAGAAGGATTACAAAGACTTTTCAAAAGCAATAGGCTTATATTCTCATGGAATTGGTGCTGGTTCATACGTTTACTTGCGTAAAATATTCGAAAATTTAATTGAAGAAAAACATCTAGAAGCTCAAAATGAACCAAACTGGGATGAAGAGAAATATAACCAATCTAGAATGAAAGAAAAGATTGCACTATTAGAACATAAATTGCCGAATATTCTGGTTGAAACACCTGAATTGTATGGGATTCTGAGTAAAGGTATCCATGAATTAAACGAAGAAGAATGTTTAGAATACTTCTCTGTTACAAAGAACGCTATTGAATTAATTCTTGATGAAAAACTAGCGCTGCTGGATAAAAAAACTAAAATGAATGAATTAAAAAGAAATTTAGTTACTATAGCTACAACAATTTCAAAGTGATAATTTTATAAGAAGCTGTCAGATTAATCCCAATCAGCTTCTTTTTTATAAGTAAACTTTTAATCGCCGCTCTGCTATTTTTATATATTCAGGGTTAAGCTCTATACCAACAAAATTACGACCGTGTTTCAATGCAACCAATCCAGTTGTTCCAGAGCCGAAGAATGGATCCAATACCACACCACCAAATGGGCACCCTGCTAAAATACAGGGTTCAATTAAATCTTCAGGAAATGTTGCGAAATGTGCTTCTTTCAAAGGTTTAGTAGAAACTGTCCATACTGAACGTTTATTTCGCTTATCTCTAATAGCTCTAAAAGCCTCTTTGCCATATTTACCTTCAAATGAGCCCTTAGGCTTGTCTGTCCTTTTAGCTTTCTGAGATGGTCCAAATGCTCCTTCAGAACCTCTAACATCTAATGTTCCATAAACTGCTGGCTCTTTAATGGACTCATAGTCATAATAGTATTTTGGGCGTTTGCTTAATAAAAAAATATACTCATGTGATTTAGTTGGTCTATCTTTTACTGATTCAGGCATAGCATTAGGTTTATTCCAGATGATGTCTTGCCTTAAATACCATCCATCTGCTTGCAAGGCTAACGCTACTCTCCATGGCAAACCGATTAAATCCTTAGGTTTCAAACCATCCACTTTCTTAGGAATTTTGACAATCCCACCAACTTGACCTTTGCTTTGAAAATGGTTCATTCCAGCGTTTACTTTTCCATTACTATTTCTACCTCTACTGCTTCCAGCGTAGGCATCCCCAAGATTTAGCCAAACTGTACCGTTATTTTTCAGTATTCTTTTGACCTCGCTGAACACGTCTGCGAGAGCAGATACATATTCATCTACAGAACTTTCAAGACCTATTTGACCATCAACCCCGTAATCTCTTAACCCCCAGTAGGGAGGACTTGTAACAACCGTGTTTACACTTTCATTAGGGATTTTTTTAAGTACTTCAAGGCAGTGACCTTGATAAATACTGTTCAGTTCTAAAGACTCATCTTTTTCAACCATTTACTTCACCTACCTTCCAATCTCGTAAACTTGTACGGCTATACATCTGTGCATATTTCAAAGCCGTACGAGCTGACAGGGCTTCTTTCTTCCAGTGTGTGACCTGTTTAGTCATGTGATCTTTTACCACTTCCAAAGCGTCAATGTACTCCTGCTCGTACACCATATCTCCATTTTCTCGGCGTTCGATTACTGCTTCAGCTTGTTTTAAATCCATTTGCTTCACTCTCCTCTAATGACTTTTTCAGGGCCATCAAATACACCATGCTATCAGCATGTTCCTCTAGCGCATGTTGACACCATTCCACTTGTGTGAGACTATCTGCACGAACTGTATCTCCATACTTTCGAATACCTTTTTCAGTTTGCTTCACGAAAAGTGCTTGTACTTCAGCAAGTATCGAGTTAGACTTTTGCGATTCATAAGCAGCAATCTTTGCTTCAAGTTGTACAATTAAATGTGTTTGAGACTGAATAAGACCTCGGTAATACTCGATAGCATACTGTTCAGCTACCGTTGCGGCTGATTTTTCACTTCCTAATTTACTAACCAGCCAAGTTTTTATATGGTTAAACAATTCATTCACTCTCCAATATCATTTTTAAAATCAGTTGATAATCAGCTTCGCTCAAAATAGATTTAGCTGCGTCATGGAACTTAAAATGAAATGCATCTTCACGTTTCTCACGTTCTTTCTTACGTTCAAAGCTCATAAACCTTTGCAGTTCAGTAATTCGAACATTTTTATATTTAAGTTCATTGCGAACCTTTGCGCGATCCGTTTGCAAAGCTTTGTACTCTTTGTATATCTCATCTTTGAAAAGAGCATCGCTACTAGATAAAAGCTGACGATATTCTCGAAGTTGTTCATCCATCTGTACAAGCTTTTCGCGAAGCTCTTTTACTTCCCTTAACAGGTTGTCATATTCTTTTTGATGCATGACTCCACCTCCCATTATAAACCGTCGGTTTATAATTTGCTTATAATAAAACTAGTAATCATTATTTTGTCTATCGATGTTCTTCTGATGCTTTTTAATGTAAGCTGCTTCGACTTCTAACCACGTAAAGCCTAACATTTCAACTAAACCAGCGTACAGATTAAATGCTATTGCATACGAAGAGTTACTTTCTTCATCAGTTACAATTGTCTGCATAAGTGCTTTATACTGCCCTGTAATTGATTTGTTCTTTATTGCTTTAATGGTTGCGATGTACCATCCTAGTGCGATGCCGCGCGCTAAAATTAAATGAAGGACATCCACTGTTTCTTCTAATAGTTTTTCACGATTAACTTGCTTGTTCTGTTTCCAATACTTGAAACCTTGCCACTCGTTTGCTGACTCTGCTAATTCGACTAAGATTGAGAGCTGTTGTTCCTCTAAATAATCCTGGATATTTAACCCATGCTTTTCAGCGATAAAGTTTTCAAGCTCTGCCTGTTTTGCATATAATTCTTGCAGACGGATACCCCACAGCTGTTCATTTAATGCTGCATTCTCCGTTTTTAGAGACTCAATAAAGGTCATTGCTTCTTTAAATTGCAATTTTAAATCGCCTAATTCTTTTTCAAGGATAATAACACGGCTTGTATCAATAACAGGAGCCTTAAAGCTTTTTTCCCTTAACGTTGATGAAGCTTCTACCGTGCTTTCAGCTTGAGCTTGTCTGCCATACGTACCGATAAGTCCGTTATCCTGTTTAAATTTATAAAACTTATTGTTATCCAGCCCAACTTTTTCACGAATAGCTTTGTCAGTTAATCCCTGTGCTTTAAAATCATGGTACATTTCCACTGTAATTGCTTGTGTCATTTTCACACCTTCACTTTCAAGTTTTTTCACCAGTACTGGTTGTTGACTAACCTTAGATACAGTCTTTAATTCTTGTAGTTTAGCGCGAAGAGCTCGTAACTTATTTAAGTTAACCATCAACGAATCACCAATTGCGCCGTATGCTTCCAGATTAGTACTTTTATTATCCGTTAACTCATCGACCTGTTTAAGCAACAATAACCGTTCTTTATGCAAATCTTCATGGTTCATGGGTTCAATCCTTTCTAACGTGTTCTTATTTGAGCTGGTATAGTAATAGCATCTTCAACGGACCACCCACGTTTTACCCTATTGATTATGGTAACGTAACTAAGGCCATTACTTAGTGCAGTGTAGATTTGTTCATTAGTAAAGCGCCTATTCTGCAAAGGCTTTGTTGCTGCCGTCTGGGGGCTCATTCCCATTTTCATACGTGCGATAAAAAGACTTCTACTAATGCTATGAGCTTGGGCTGTAGGCTTCCAATCATCCCAGGCAAGTCCTTCAACAGATTTCGCTCTCGGTTTCACAGGTTCTATGATTGAATCATCGATTTCTTTAATTAGGTTAGCTTTCCGATATTGCTTAGTTACATTGATGTACTTCTTCCCAATATTCGTTATTTTGCTGAAAATTGGACAACCTTCACAAACAGTAACATCTTGGCCTTTTTTCGGACACACGTCACAATGTGCTTCAGCTAATTTACGTTCTTGTAATCCTAACTTTTTACGTTTGGCTTTTGCTTCATTCCGGTCCATAAAGCTCCCTTCTTTCTATTTGTAAATTGCTGTTTTTATGTTATACTTTTTTCCAGATTAGCCTAAAAGGATATAAACCAATTTGAGCTTTAGCTTGTGCAAACGCTATAGTTTTTTATTTTTTTAAGGTTATTAACTAGAAAACCCAATTTACCTAAGCATATAAATAATAGTGTTAAGTTATTTTATAGTTTGACACCTCCTAACTAGTTGGTATAAGGGGCATTACCATCCCAAATGGCCCTTTTAATTATTTTCTTTCTTATTGTTGTATAAAAATAAATAGCTTTGTTAAAAATGAATTCTAACTGCTATGAATTCTTCTAACGTTTGATGATGTTTTGATGATTGAGAACCCAATTTCAACTTTCAGTTCATAGCAGCTACCTACATTTTTTTATTATTTAGCTGCAGCATACGCAAATGCTGTGGCTTTTTTTAAAAATAATGGAGCGCCTAACCAGACCTTTATTAACTGCATAGAATAAAGTGTACGGTAAATTGCTGTAGAGAAATCACTCCTAGCTAATCCTTTAATTAGTTACATCCCATTGACTCCTTAATAGGTATTAGTTGCATTTTGATCACTTCCTTAATTGGAGTGATCCTTTTTATTTTTTTAATTTTTAATGTTTAAAATTCATTAAAATCGGAAATAATAGACGTGGCACACCATACACCATTTTTGGAGCTATAACGACCTCGCCGTTATAGCTTTTTTTATTTCTCTTTCAAAGACTTTGAACTATACAAACATAGTAATCCAAGCATATAAATAGTAGTGTTAAGCTAGTTTCTTAGTTTGACACCTCTTGATTTGTTGGTTTGGGGTCACTCTGGTCAAGTGGCCCTTTCATCCCTTTTTTTATTAATATATTTATACTAGATATTTTTTTTAATGAATTACATAAATTAGTATCGGGATGGCAAACATCGCCCCAGATGTTTTTACAATGCTGTCCCTACCTTCGTTAGCAATGTCATTCGAAAGAGGGTAACTAAAGACTGTGAGAGTACCAAGATAAATATCTAATACGACCTACACGGCATGACGACTATACGTACCCGTTCATCATCAGAGCTAAAATAGCAAGGTCGCATACTGTTTACAAACTGTATATTACATGTTTGTATCCCTAAATCTTTTAGTAACTTGAAAGCTTTTGTTAGTAACGAAACATCAAAGCGAATATTTACTTCATTCTGATTTGGTTTCTTGTCCATCAGGTCGTATGTGCTAGTAAACTCAATCCCTTGATAGAATATTTTGTATTGATCATCTTCTATTTCAAATCGAATAGCTCCTAAAGATGAAGCACCTTCAACCTTTTTCACTGCTTCCAACCCTTGTGTTAAGAGCAGCATTTCCTTTACATCTAACTCGATTGTTTCTACTATCTCATAACCAAAGAACTGAGAGTATTTAAACACTGGCACTTTTGAAGGCTTACCATCTAAAGCAATCGTGCGAATTGGATTTTCAGGACATACGTCCTTTGCTAGTACACCTATGATTGAATCAGTCATAAACAGATGACCGTTTTCATCAATGTGCACTACATGAGCTGATGCTTTTAGATGTTCTAAATTTGTGAAGTGCTTTGCATGTTTCATGAGTGTATCGAACATTCTTTGACCTCTCCTTTCTCGAATACTGGGAGATCAACGGCATCAGATATGACAGCCATAAGATAAACTTTGAAACTACCTTTTGAGCCTGTCCGCGTATTAATATAAGCGATTTGTAGTCCATCTTGGTATTGTGTGAATTCAATTGACCAAAACTTGCCTGTTAACTTCTTAAGCATTTCATCAACAATTTTGGAGTTAACAACTGCACCAGATTTCAAGCGAACAGGCTTCATTTTGTTAAGGTTCTTAACTTCAGTAATGCGATTATTACAAACATAGATTTTGGATTTTAAGGATTCGATATGTGATTTAATAATTGAAATTTTTATATCAGCTTGTTCGTGTAAGTTACTGTTGCTATCATTTTTACGACCTATTTCACGCTTTTGCTGCTGTTCTGATTTCAAATCAACTTGTCGTACTTCGATTGTGTTCTTAAAGTCCTTAATTTCAACTTCATAGCGTTTTATTTCTTGGCTAATCCACTCGTTAAACTTCATTTGCTTCACCGACCTTGGCTAATAAATCTTTCAAATGTCCTGATAAAGCAAGAAAAGTGTAACGATCGCCAGCATCGATAGCTTTATCAATCTGTGATTCTATGTTTGAAATTTCAGCACATAATACCGTAGAGCTCATTTCTTCTGAAGTTGCTCTTAACGGAGCACCCTGGGCTATTCCTTCTTTCATTAACCTGTTTAATCGACTGTTAATAAAACTAATTGCTCGACTAACTTCTAAATTAATAAACCCTTTTAATGGAACGGTAATGTTAATTCCTTTTGGTGCTATTAACATTGCATCGTTACTTGGAATGAACACTTTATCATCCAAGGTTTCAACACTCCATTTCATTTTTACTACAGCGCAATCCGCGCAAACTTTTTCTTCAGTTATTCGGTCTTGGTAGTAGTACTTTCCTTCAAGTCCAGCGCTACAGCATCTGCATTTCATTTCAAAACTAGCGTTCATTTTCATCCCCCTAATCCTTTTTATAGAATGGTGTTTCAAAGCCATCAGCTTCTAAAGGCAACCCCTCTGCCCAGCTGATAGGTCGGCCCATGATTTCTTCAATAATTGCAATCGTATCAACGTCAGATTCCATCACAGCTTCATCATGAATATGCATAACGATTGGATAGCCTTCTTTATCAAGTCGTAACATGGACATTGCTAAGCAGTCTCGAGCAATCGCTTGAACTGCATTTTCGGTTAATTTGCCTCCGTAAGTTGAGGTTTCACACCAAGCTTTCGATGTACCATCAACACCCCAAAAGACGATTTCTTGTTTACCTTCAAACTTCGGATGATCTTGTAATCTCGCTTTGTAATAGCAGAGTCTACGGCCACTTGGTAACTGCATCATGAGTGATCCATGAAGCATAAAGAATTTCATACCTTTATTAAACGAAATGACCTCTCCAGGATTCTCAATAGCTCTCATTGCAGCAGTTTCAATGTCCCACCACAATTTCTTAATTTTAGGGTTTGCCTTACGCCATGCATCAACCAGTGGTTTAAGCTCTGATTGTGCGATTCCCATATCAAGTGCACCCATCGAGATAAGGGCATTCTCTCCACCTTGATAGCCGAGTGCTAATTCTGCCACTTTACCTTTTTGGCGTAATGGTGAGCCTTTATCAATCGTTTCAATTGGCACTTTAAACATTTGTGCAGCTGATGCTTCATAAATCTTACCGTGAGTATTAAACACTTCTAAACGCCATTTCTCTCCTGCAAGCCAAGCAATTACCCTGGCTTCAATTGCACTAAAGTCACTAACTGCGAATGTTTTTTCCTTAACGGGAATGAATGCTGTTCGAATAAGTTGCGACAGTACAAAAGGTACTTGGTCATATAACATTTCCAGTGTTAATAAGTCAGAATTTTCAACTATTTCCCGAGCAATATTAATATCAGATATCTTGTTTTGTGGTAGATTTTGAACTTGTACCAATCTCCCGGCCCATCTGCCCGTACGAGAAGCACCGTAAAACTGAAGTAAACCTCTAACTCGACCATCCCCACAAACAGCAGCTTTCATAGTGACAAACTTGGCTGTACTTGTTTTGGACAACTCTTGCCTGATTTCAAGCATTGTTTTAATGTCACCATCAGTCTTTTGAATGTAAGTTTTCACAGTGTCTTTCGTAAGGTTAGGAAGCTCTAAACCTTGATCTTTGAACCATTCCATAAGCTGTTTAGGGCTGTTTGGATTCTCTAACCATGTGATTTTTTTGCCCAACTCCATCAACTTAGCTTTGTAGATTTCATCAATTGCGAGTGCTCCGTCAACCACTGACATATCCAGTAGTACGCCTCTGTCGTTAATTTCTTGATCTAAGTGATACAGTGCCATTTCAAACTTATCTGACTTACTCCCAAGGTTAAGGTATGGATCCACTGCATAACCTACTGCCTTTTCTGTTTCAACGTCTTGTCTGCAATACTCAACAAATGCATTCCACTTTTCCAAATCATCTTCAGGCATATTACGAGTGCGTTTGTCATTCTTGGTCGGCTTTCGTGGTTTACTGAAAAAGTTAATCAGAAGTGTACCTGCACTATCTTTTTGTTCATCTAACTCTAGTGCAAGAGCTGCACCTTTTAATGTTGCAGGCAATCCTGCTTTCATGGCATCAACCATTGTACAGCGCCATTGTTTAGGGTCTAGATAGTTACTTATTCTTGGCCCGCCAGGTAAGTCGATGTACTCTTTATTCAAATACATACTTAATGCAACACGTTCAAACTGTGCATTGAATGCTTTCTTTAACACTTTCGGATTTACTAATGCTTCAATGATTTCAGGTGGAATAAATTCACCATTTGCTAGCTCTACTGTTTTTGTTGGTTGCCCATCCACTGAATAAGCAAAGATGAGTATTTCAAAGTCAGGAGCTTCACAGTATTTGTAGACACCGACTTTTTTAAGGTCATAGCTTGAATAAGTTTCTATGTCGATATTAAGAGTGTTCATTCTGAATCACCTAGCAATTCAGGATTTTCGTAAATGTTGCCGATTATTTCTAAAGTGCTAGGAATGCACTCTCTTAGATCGTAAACCCAATCTTCTTGATAAGCAGTTAAAACAAATCCAGCTTCCAGCCAATCTACCGTCATTTTTGCTCTCGACTGCGTTGGATCTTCGCCAAAACAGATGATGTCACCCTCAAAAATTTCTTTGTCGTTTTTGTCCATTAACCCTGTGTATTCCAATAACTCATAACGTGGAGCATTAGCATACATCATTTTATGGCCGCCATGAACATTCCACACGTCTTTCTCGTCATGCGTGTACCCTTTTATTGTGATTGGTGCACCATCAAACCTATTGAATACTAGCTCATGTACAGGAAACATCTCTTTTAGTTTCTTGTCCCACGCTCTATATTTACTCTCTCGCATAATACCCCTCCTCTACAGCTTTCCAGAAGTCCTCTACTTCAGCCCACAGCTTGTACTCATATTTACATTTAATTTTTGCCGTATTCGTAAGTGTACGTTTATGGAATTTACGCTCGTACATTTGATTAATTGGTCTTGCAGAAATGTACAGCTTGTTTACACTAGTAATCACATATTCAGTGATAAAAGGTTTTGATTGCTCTAAACGATTTCGTACTGACACCCATACACGTTGACCAACATCAAATTTTTGTGCTGTCATTCTTTGCACCTTCTTTCTTTAAAATTAGCTTCTAAATGCTTTATAAATTGGTGCGAGCATAACCTTTAACTCTTCAGCCTCATGGTCGTATCTAAACTTAGTTTTTATCTGATACAGTTGCCCATCTAGTTCAGCAATATCACCTCTTTAGGTGCATGGTGCCTGTAAGTTATTTGATCCATTGGTATAACAGCTTTAATGTTTTGCTCCATATAAAATCATTCCTCCTTCCCTTCGTTACACCTAAAAACTTGTATTTATTCCTATTTAATAGGGGTTTTAGGTATAAAGAAAAGAAGGCCCAAAAATAGACCTTCCTTATGCAGTTTTAATTAGTCGAGTAAATCTCCATCTTCAGCAAAATCGTTGTCCACTTCATCAGCGAAGTCAGACTCAGCAGAAGCACCACCAGCTAAGCGTTCACCGTCACGTGTTTTGAGTAAGTTTTGTAATCCAGCAGCAATACCACGGTTCCCATTAGCATTGAATGGGTAGAAGTTAACGGACACTTTGCCGAAACAACCGCTGTAGAACTCATCCTCGTCAGTGATCTCAACCACTGCACCAGTTCCTTTTTTCACGATACCCGGCTTATTTTTGGATGTTGCATTGAAGAAGTAGTGTCCTGCATACGTTTCATCATCTGGACGTTCTTCATCACCATCTCGTAAAGGCGTTTTAAGGTTGCCTGGAATTTTACCGTTCCACTTCGCTTTACCTTCTTGCTTAGCAGCTTCGATTGCTTCATTGATTTTTTTGATTGTATCTGTATCAGTTTTAGGGATAAGGACAGCAACCGAATACTTTGGTTCGTTCCCTTCAATTGCTTTTGGTTCCCATACATTTGCATAACTCATACGAGCCTCGTTAGTAATTACTTTAGTTCCTTCACGTTTAGCCATTTTAAATTCCTCCAATGTTGGTTTTATTGTTTTTGTTCTATATGAGCCAACTGCCCACCGTCCACTTGTGAACTGCTCGATATGCCAATCTGCAATTTCACCCATCAGTTTGACCTCCTATTGTTTCTCACGTAAATCTAATTTGAATTTTTTATTTAAGAAAGGCTCAAGCAATGTGGCCTGTGCAGAATAAACATCAACTTCGATAACCGATATTAACTCATCATCGTTGTTGTTTGATATCAAGCTAAGTAAATCAAGAGCAGAATTTTTTGAATCAGCTAACTTTGTTGCATCGGATTCCGTAAATCCACTTACATCCTTTGTTGTAATTAAATAGCGTTTCATATTTCCACCACCTTTCAATTAGTTATCACTAATGCTTTTTCAGTTAATCGAATGGTACGAGTTTTCGATTTATCTAACTCGATATAACCTTTTTCAACTAATCCATTAATGTGTGATTGCACGGTTGATGTTGAAGCGAGGTGGACACCAATAGCAATTTCTCGAACTGTAGGCGCGTAAGTATGCTGTTGTTTAAAATCGTGAATAAATTGAATGATTTGTTTCTTACGATCACCTAAGCCTTTTACTGTTGTGTTCATACTGTCACCTCACTTTTTAATCAACCAACGGTTTCGTTTTTAATCAAGTAAATCTTCAGCAAAATCGCTAGCAGCAGATTCGGCTGACTGGATTGCAGGACGTTTATCATCTTCAGTCACAAGAACAGGTTTACCTGGTGGTTTGACGATAACCCCCTCTAATATTTCGGCAAATGCTTTTTTACCGACTTTCTTTTCAAGATTTGTAATACTTTCTAGCTTACGTGGTGCATACAAGTCATCTTCTGTTACGCCACCCTTTTCGAGTAGACGCTTCACAGCTTCAGGTTCATTAGTGATAGCTCGGTTGCTTCGTCCTTCTACAAGTTTAAATCCTTCATACGTTGTACCACTTAGTGCTTGATCTAGCGCATAAGCTTTGATATCCTTGCACCACTTTTCGATATCATCAACTACAAATAAGATTTCAGCTAGTTCTTTAGGTGTAAGTGTTGCTGGTTCAGGTGTGTTTACATCAATTGTGCCGTCATCTGCAAATTCTGCTTTAGCTGTTTCTAGCGCTTCATCAGCTCTCGCTCTACAAGTAGATTTGATTTTACAGAACCTGCAATGCTCACCTGAAACATAATCACCATCACCTGCATCAGCCATTTCAGCTTTCGGCTTTACTTCTTCATTGGCCCATTTATATAAATCCTTTGCTGACATCTCAAAAGTAGAGATGCTGTCTAGCCTTGGCTGTACAATTGTCATGTGCACTTCTTGAATGTCGTACAGTACATCATGAGCCGTAATAGCGCCTAATGCGTACAACTTCATTTGTGGATTTTCATAGGCATCAACTGCAACACCTTTACCGTACTTCAAGTCAATGATCTCAAGTACTCCGTCTCTCACTATAAGCACATCACCTGTACCAAAGCCATTAGGCACCCATTGACTGAAATCAAGTCGTTGCTCAATGAGCACAAGTGCATCTGGTGTTTCCAGTCGTGCAGCATTTACACGTTCCATTACGAAGTCCGTATAAACCTCAACCATTTCTTCCATTTCAGGGCCGTAATACTGCTTTTCCTTTTTGAACTTGTTGATGCGCCTAGTTGCTTGTGCCTTAGTGATAACCCCTAGTTCACGGTCTAGTATGATTTCGCTATACTCATGAGCTTGTGTCCCTTCTTCTGCAAATGGGCTTTCAGGCTCTTTGATGCCTTGGGCTTCAAGTTCTTGCATGAAGATTCCTTCTGCACGTGCCGAAGGTGTACATGCTAACCATCGTTTTGAACCGCTAGCGCTAAGTAGCGCATGCGCTCTTTCGCTATGGCCCGTCATTAAGCTTCACCTACTGCTTCTTTAATAGCAGCTAATAAATCCGGATACTTTGCTTCTGGCACATCAGATAACTTAGGTGCTTCAAAGGATGTAAGAATTGCTTTAAAATCTGCTTGGCGGCCATTCGATGTAAGTTTAGTAGCTTCTGCACGAACCATCTCAATCGTGATTCCGTGTTCTTCTGATTCAGATGTTTGCTCAGCATCTTCTTGAACTTCTTGAGCTTTTGTTTTACTCTCAGCTTCTTGCTTTGCTTGCTGTTTAGCCTTCTCTACAAGTGCAGCTTTATCAGCTTGAATTTTGTCGTATTCAGCTTTAGAAATTGGATCAAAGATATCTTTTTCAAGGAAAGTAATATCCTCACCTTTTTTCACTACAATAGCAGCTCCAGAACCTTCATGAACAAAGTATAAAGTTTTTTCTGCTACATCAGATACTTCCTCTTTTTCTTTTGAAGCTTTGGAATTAGTTAGTTTTACAGCATCTGTAACAGATAAGTTTTCAGATGGTGTACCAAGGGCTGAAAGAACAGCACCAAATAAACTAATTAATTGTGGATCTGCTTTAATAACATGAGTAACTTCGATTTTCATTTTTGTTTTCTCTCCTTTTGTGCTACAATAGCACTTATAATCATTGGTGTGATTTGTCGTTGCCGTTAACTGTTCCAGCAGTTAGCGGTTTTTTGCGTTCATGGACTTTTGCGCCTAGCACTTCAATGAAATAGTCTTCCATCGAATCAATGTGAACTGCTTTATCGTTTACCACGAGATAAGCATCTCCCTCTTTAATCTCTTTCCCAAACATGTCTTTTGGTGCTGTTGGACTCATCTAATCACCTACTTTCCGAAGATTAATTCAATATCAGATTTTTTTTGCTTTACGTGCTTTAAGCTTCAAATCCGTTTCGCTGTAAATAGCTGAGCGAATCATCTCACTAGTGAGACGTTGTTCCTCAACCAGTTCCGCAATACCTTGAGTACTCAAATCCTTTTGAGGAACTTCAAGTTCTTCGGCTAGTTCCTTTTTATTCAGAGTTGATTTTGTGACGTTCCCTACAGTAAGAACATAAGGTGTATTATTCTTGTAAGCTAGTACTTTACCATTCTTTTGAATGTGCTCAAATAGTTTGCCTACTAGCTTGTCTTGCTGATCTTTCAGATTGGCTCGTTGACGTTTGATGTCTTCAATTTGCTGGTATAAACCGTTCGCTTCAGACTGTTGAATGTGCGTGTTGATTTGTAAATCATTCATTAGCTTTTCCTCCTATTCAGTTTTATGGTGCAGGTATATCTTTAGGTTGTCCTGTATAGCGATGGACTAGCTTCCACTTCTCTGTTGTGCATTTTGAGATGAGCCAGTTATCACTATTTAGGTTCAACGACTGTAAATGCGAGCGCTGGGCAACTGTGAGACGTTTACCGTTTTTCACTTTTGATGTCCTTTTAATAGTTTGATAGCATCTTCAACTACTCGCTTTTGTTCTTCAGTTGAAAGTTCTGATAGAAGTTTTTCTAACTCAACCTGTGTGCGGATCTTACTCTCACTTACTGGTTCGTATTTGCGAAGTACGATGTTGTCTCCTTCTGTGAAGATTTCTAGCGAATCCTTCTCTTCGATGCCAAAATTACGACGAAGTTCCTTAGGAATAACTATTCTTCCTAACTCGTCTACTTTTCTTGTTATGCCTGTTGATTGCATTTTACTTCCTCCTCTGTGCTTTTATTGTGGCAAGGTATTTCTAGTCCATCCCCTTGCAAGCTATTGATAGCCCTGCGGTTTCTGTTACCGCTTTGATATGCCTAAATGAGTAAGAACACCAAAGCGATAACAGACTCTCGCACTCTAATTAAATGTTTAATAATTCCTAGTAGCATGACGGTAAGCTCGGTGTTTTGAACGTGTTTGCCTAAGCATCATGGCTACTGCATCTTCTTCTTTCCCACTCTCTATGAGATTACGCATCATATGAGTTACAAAACACACTTCCTTTGCAGTAAGCATTTTTGACATAAATAATGCATATTTTGACATAGCATCACCTTACCTTCTACCAATTTTAGTATTTTTTGTATTTTTATAAATAAAAATTATGAAATCGCTTGTATATACAGCCTAAAATCTGTTAGAATGTAAACAATTAGTTCAATGTTTATAGACAACAAGTTATCTTATTTTGACTATAAACTTTTACATTCACTTGATGCGCCAACATCAAGTAATTCATTTGTTTCTTTCCAAAGTTTTTCAACATCTTTTTTACCATCCCCCCACGATTGAATAATCTCAATTGCTGCGGAAGGATTAAGTTTTGATAACTGACTAATTTTTTTAGGTAGGTTAGAAATGATTGTTACAACTTCCATATCAATCGGTAACATGGTGGCTTTTGCCTCCTTTTATTTTACAGATGATGTAAACCGACGGTTTCAAATTTGATTAAAAAATATATTTAACCGTTGGTTTAAAAAGTGTTAAAAAATAAAAGTAACTATCACAGTACGATGAATAACTGCTTTTGGTTACATAAAATAAAGTAATAATTGAGTTAACTCGACTATATAGTATTCAGCTAATTAGGAAACTCCTAATTTATGTTTGGATGCTATATAATGTAAAACCTATATTATCAACCGACGGATTAAAAAGCAAGTCAAATCTATTAAATTTTTTAATAAATTTTTGAAAAGGAGTAATTTCAATGTCAAATATGGAAATACGTAAAACTATGAGCCCTATTCTCGGGTCTAAATTAAAACAGTTAAGGTCTGCAAAAGATTTAAAGCTAGTTGAAGTAGCTAATCGTTCTGGTTTAACTCCTCAAATTATTAGCCTTTATGAACGAGCATTGCGAATCCCCTCAACAGAAGCACTTTCTAAACTTGCAAAAGTTTATGATGTTGAAATTAAAGAATTAATTCAAATTCGAGAATTAACAGTAGTTGATACTGTTGAATTATTAGGCGATGATGCCCCACCTAGTTTGAAAAATGAAAGAAATATGATTGTGCATGCTAGAAGTTCATCAGTATCATTCCTAAGAGAAGATCAGGCAGATTATGTTTTAAAAGAATCTGACACACCTCAATGGGAAGTTGACGGTACTCCACTTAGCGAAGAAGAGCTAAAGGATGCACAAGATTACATTCGCTCAATCCGGATAATGCGCGAGATGAGAAAAGATAAATAAATACAGAACACTTGTTCTTGTTTTTATGTTACCATAGAGTTGAAATATTTGTAAAGCTATTTCGAACAGAATATTTCAAAATTGATATCTGAAGGGAAAGTTGATAATGAGTACCAATATTCGTGCCATTCTCTACTACAGGGTTTCAACTAAATTACAGGAAAAGAAATTCAGTTTAGCAGCGCAAGAAACCGAACTAGCTCGTTACGCAAAACAACAGGGCTGGGAAATTGTAGCTACATTTCAAGATACAGATTCAGGGGGTAAGCTTGATAAGGCTGGATTAAACGCATTGCTTGATTGCGTAGAAGAAGGTAAAGCAGATGTCGTTTTAGTTATAGATCAAGACCGCCTATCTCGTCTCGATACAATGAGTTGGGAATATCTGAAAGGCATTTTGCGTGAAAATAAAGTTAAAATTGCTGAACCAGGTATGATTACAGATCTCGCTAATGAAGATGACGAGTTTATTAGTGACATTAAAAACTTAATAGCAAAACGTGAAAAAAGAGCAATTGTCCGTAAAATGATGCGTGGTAAGCGTCAATACACTCGTGAAGGGAATGTATGGGGCGTTCAGCCAGAAGAGTACAATTATGATAAAGCCACAAAGGAACTATCGATTAACGAAGAACGTGCTTGGATTATCCCTTTTATAGACCATTTATATATAACTGAAAGAGCAAGTACAAGAGAAATTGCTCGACGTTTAAATAACAGAACTTCAACTTCAAAGGGGAAAAAGTGGACAGAGATTCAAGTACTTGTGAAATTAAAAAACCCTTGCTATCACGGAGTTTTGCAGAAGTCATTTAGTAATGGGGAAACTATTAGTGTGCCTGATGTTTACCCAAAGCTCCGAACACAAGAGGATTTTGAAACTATTCAAGAGATTATCGCAAGGAAACGTAATCGTAGACCCGCCTCTCCTCATATCCTAAGAGATATAGATATTAAATGTTCTTCTTGTGGTCATACTGTTTCCGTTCATAAGATAGACCATTATAGTGATGAAGACAACTATGTCCTTAAACACAGCTACGAGCCGACGAGAGAGCTTTGTAGTACTAAACCTTATATCAATACTAGAAGAATAGAAAAATCGTTTATAAAGGCTGTAAAGGATATTTTAAAGAGTGAAGATATTGCAAAACAATACATTGACCCTTCAAATTACGATAATAGTCAAATTAGCGAACTAGAACTTTCAATCAAGCATTACAAAAAGCAAACAGCTGACATACATCTAAAAAAAGATAGATTATTAGAGTTATATCTGAGTGGACGCTGGTCGATGGAAAAGTTGGATGAAGAAGGTGTAAAGCTAGATAAGGAGCTATCAGAAATTGAAAAGGCTCTTGAGCGTGACAAAAATAAAATTTCACTCCTTAAAGCAAACAAGTTGAATTATGATTCTGTAGTTAGCTTTTTAAGTGCAGTAGCAAATTTTGATACGTGGTTATCAACAGAAAGGCAGCAGCAATCAATTGGGATGCTGTTCCCTACCGCAATTCTTGATGTTGAAAATGAAATTTTGATTCTCAACGGCCTTTTACCACAAGGAGTGACACTACCAATCAATGTACCAATTCAAACTTCTGAGGAAATGATTCAAGAAGCAATATTAAGAAAAGCAAAAGAACGTTATGATGCTTGCCAAAAGTATATCAACGAAAATCCTGGCACCACGCTCAATAAACTTTCTGAAGTTATGCATTCAAACCATTCGACTCTCGAATCAGATCAATTAAGATTTGGGAAGTTTAAAAATTTAGCTTTAGCTAAGGGTAGTACGGCGTTGAGAGAGAAAAGACTAGAGATTCTCCGTTCTGCTATGAAAAAACATCCTGATGCATCAGGTCGTGAATTAGAAAAGCTAACGGGCATTAACCGAAAAATGATTTATAAACTAACAAAAGAAGAGGGCTTGGGGGTATAAACAAAATACACCCTTCTTCCCCCTCTTCTTTTTGTATGTTAGTTTAAAATATGCAGTAACTCCCTAACTTTTCGTTTCATGTTTACTAAAGAACTTTGAGGCCCTATGCATGATGGGCATCCTGATTCACAAGGACAGTTTGCGACATGATTCATTGTCTTGGTTAATAAGTCTTCCCATAGATCATAAACCTTGTCACTTAAGCCTATCCCGCCTGGATACTTGTCGTACACAAAAAACGTTGGCAGATCATTATGTGTAGCCTTTACCTGAGGCACTACCGCTACATCGCTTGAATCACATTGTATGAACAGCGGGATAAAAGCATTCATTGCATATGCAGCACCAGTCATCGCTTCTGTTAACTCTGCTTCGGACCATTGTAGTGTATTGCTAAAGGATAACCATGACGAGCTTGTATGCATTTCATCTGGTGGTAGATAGATTGGACCCGACCCAATATTATCATGTTTTTCGTTTAATCTTATTTTTTTAAAGATTGTAGCTTGTGCTACTAATCCTACATCACCAAAACTAATCGTTCCACCTTGATAGTTACGGCTTCGATCTTCCTCAAGTACTTTCATTTCCACAGCTAAATTAGCATCTGTGTAATAATCTACATCTACTTCACGCACAAAAGCTTTCTTCTCTTCCCAATCAAGTTTTTCTACTTGATATTGGATGCCCTGATGCAAATAAATAGCTTCCTCATGCAATAGTGTCATAGCGCTATGGCGATCCATTTCTCCAATTACTTTCGTGCGAGCAGGAATAGTCATATCGATGATAACAACATTTTCTTGTGATGCTGAACGAAGGCTAATATCATGTGCTGGGAAACGATCATTCATCCAATGCCACTTCTCACTCGTTTTAAAAACAACACCTTCTTCTGCTAAATAATCGAGTAATTCTTGTATTTCAAATTCTCCATATGAATCATTTGTTGTAAATGGTAACTCAAAGGCCGCACATTTTAAATGATCCATTAATATCAACATATTTTCTGGATAAATGCGTGCCTCCTCAGGGTCGCTTCCAAGTAAATAGAGTGGATGATCTACAACGTACTGATCTAATGCTGTCGATTGTGCTACATAAATAATGAGTGCTTCGTCTTGACGGCGCCCAGCACGTCCCGCTTGCTGCCATGCACTTGCAATATTTCCTGGGTAACCAGTCATAATACATGCCTGTAGTTGGCCAATATCTACGCCTAGCTCAAGCGCATTCGTACTTACTACCGTTTGAATTGTTCCATCACGAAGTCCACGTTCAATAACACGCCGCTCAGAGGGTAAATAGCCCCCTCGATAGCCACGCACAGACTCATCTTGTAATTTATTGCGAGTCAATTCTTTTAAATAAGTAACAATCATTTCAACACGCACTCGACTTTTTGCAAAAATAATCGTTTGAATTCCTGCTGTATAAAGTCTTTTGGCTAAATCACTTACCTCTAAAACCGCACTGCGACGAACGCCAAACGTTTTATGGATAATCGGTGGATTGTAAAAAAGAAAAGTTTTTTTGCCAACTGGCGCACCTGAATCAGCAATTAACGTTTGTGATTCGTTCGTTAAATTTTCCGCTAATTCCTTTGGATTTTTAATCGTGGCAGACGTACAAATAAAAACAGGTTTACTGCCATAAAATTCACAAATTCGTTTCAGTCTTCGAATAACATGTGCTACATGTGAACCAAATACACCTTTATATGTATGCAATTCATCAATAACGATATACTGCAAATTTTCAAAGAGTGACACCCATTTTGTATGGTGCGGTAAAATACCTGAATGTAACATATCTGGATTCGTCATGACAATATGTCCTGCTTTTCGAACCTTTTGTCGTATACCAGGAGCTGTATCCCCATCATACGTATAGCTTAAAATATCTTCTCCACTCTGTTCAATCAGTTCATTTAAATCATTTTTCTGATCTTGCGCTAACGCTTTTGTCGGAAATAAATAAATGGCACGTGCATTTCGATCTTCTAAAATCTTTTGTAATACGGGTAAATGATAGCAATATGATTTACCTGATGCAGTCGGTGTAACAGCCGTAAATGATTTGCGGCTTGTCGCCAAATCAAAAGCTTCGCGCTGATGTGTATATAATTGCTCGATGCCACGTGCATGTAATGCTTTAACAAGTGAAGGATGTAAATTTTGTGGAAAAGGAGCAAGCTTAGCATCTCGTCCATCTAATGTTTGCCAATGCATTATTCGCTCTTTTAGTTCCTCATCATATCGCCATTCATTTAATAGCGCACTAATCGTCCGTTTTTTCGATAACATCACTTTGCGCCTCCTTCACTATGCGATAAAAATTATTTAGCGTGTAGGAAGTGGAATGCGTTGCATCTAAAAAACGCTTTTTACTTGTTTCTTTATAAAAAGATTGCACAACAAATTGCTCCATCGATTCAACCGCTGAAGCAATTTGCCCTGCATGCATATATTTCGGTCTGTTTTTTTGTATCCAAGCATTCGCTTCTTGTTGCCACTCTTTCAATAGTTGATGAATCGTATCAACATGTGGCTTGACCTCTCCAAAAAAGTCTGGCGTACGATCCTCCTCACGCATTTGCCAAAAGCGTGCAACACATTTTTCGCATTCATCTATTAATATGGAAGTTTGCTGTATTAGTAACAATTTCGCACCTCATCTCGTATCAAATGTACCTTTAGCATAATCGTCGCTAGCATGCATACAACAATTAACAACGTATCAGAATGAAAATACATGCTAACATTCAGGACGCTATGTCGCTCTCTTATTAGCGCGACATTTTATTTCGTACAAGCCTGAACGTTTTTCTGTATAATTCCCACCGTCTGCTAAAGACTTTAAATGATGCATCAAATGAATCATTTTTATTTGTATGAGATTAGTGTACCAAAGTCTATCATTTTTCACTACTAATAGGCGAACAAGCATTCTTTACTTGCCAGTTCTTTTCTGCTAAGCTTACTTTCTGGCTAACAGATTTGAGCTGCATAAAAAATTGCAGGCTGTGTGCATTGCTTTCCAATGACACTCTCGTTAAAAGTAATTGATTGACTAGATCCAACTGTGCAACTAATTGTCCTAATTTGTTCAATACAACGCCCCCTTTTATCTTTATTTACAGTATTCCTCGCATGTATAAAATTACCTTCATGCGTGACAAAATAAGCGTAAGTTAGCTGAAAGAAGAAGAATTTCGATAAATTTTTAATAGTTGCCCTTAATGGCGACTTTAATGATATCGCTGTAAAAGAATGATTCCCAACGGTTCTAGGAAAAAAGTGGTGCACTAAATAGACAAATACAATGGCGAATGTAGTTATTTTATTGGCGAAATTTCTACTTTAAACAGCGAATCATGCAAATCTATCAGCCATCATAAACTATCTTGAGCGCAACGTTCTTCCTGTGGTGAAGTTATACTGAATCATGGTAAACTATTGTGTATAATAGCAGTATTATAGAAGGTGAGCTAAGTGACAATTCGTTATCCAAATGGGAAAGTCTACACCCCTGCTCCAGCTACTCACAAGGCTGAGAAAAAGGTGAAAACAAAGGATTTTTCCTATAGTAATCGAGGGAAGACGCTAGAGGATGAAATTAATGAAGCAAACGACTTTTATTTAGAAAGGCGACTTGCTATTATTCATAAGAAACCTGTTCCCGTACAAATCGTCAAAGTAGAGTATCCATCACGAAGTGCTGCTGTAATTCGTGAAGCTTATTTCCGAACGCCCTCTACAACTGACTACAATGGCGTTTGGGCTGGGCATTACATTGATTTTGATGCTAAGGAAACCGCATCTAAGACGAGCTTTCCATTAAAAAATATACACGAACATCAAATGAAACATATGCAGCAAGTGAAGGAACACAATGGTGTGGCATTCATTATCGTTCGTTTTTCAGCTTTTGAACGCTATTTTTTAGTGCCATACGAAGTTTTACAAAAGGCCTGGCAGGCAATGGACAATGGTGAACGAAAATCGATCCCTTTTGCAACGATAGAAAAGGAAGCTTACGAAATTCCAACAAGCTATTATCCCCGTATCGATTATTTACCCGTTCTACAGCAGTTCATTGAAGCAACAAGTCATGGCTCTGAAAGTGAGGAGATAAAAAAATGAGTGAACGTCGTCAAACACGCGGAGAGCATCAAAAGGCTCTCGCTCAAAAAAATAAAAAGAAAGCGCCGAAAGCATCTAAATCATCGGCCAAAACCTGGCTGAAGCGCATTGTCCTAACAATACTTATCATAGGAGTTGTTGGCTTAGTCGGCGGAGCAGGTGTTTTTGCTTATTATGCAAGCACAGCACCAGAGCTTAATGAAGATTTACTAAAGGATCCTGTTTCATCTGAGTTTTACGATAAAAACGGTGAAGTTTTCGCCACAATCGGCGCTGAAAACCGGAAATACGTAACATACGATGAAATTCCTGAAGATATGATTAACGCCATTCTCGCGACAGAAGACGTTCGCTTTTTCAAACATCATGGTATGGACTTTTACCGCCTTGGTGGTGCAATACTTGCAAACTTCCGTGATGGTTTCGGGGCACAAGGTGCTTCCACTTTAACGCAGCAAGTTGTCAAAAACTCATTTTTACAAAATGAGAAAAAATTAAAACGAAAAGCACAAGAAGCATGGCTTGCTTTCCAACTTGAACGTAAATATTCAAAAGAAGAAATTTTTGAAATGTACTTTAATAAAATGTTGATGTCTGGCCGTGTATATGGCTTTGGTACAGCCGCTCAATATTTCTATGGCAAAGAGTTAAAAGATTTATCACTGGATGAAGAAGCACTGCTAGCAGGCTTAGTACAACGTCCGAATGCTTACAATCCATTAAAAAATCCAGAGCTGGCAGAAAAACGCCGAAATACGGTTTTAGGCTTAATGTATCAGCATGGAAAAATTACAAAAGCTGAAATGGAAGAAGCGAAAAAAGTCGATGTGCAAGCAGGTCTTGCAGACGACGCTACACGCCAAACATTTGCTGGCTCTAAATACGATGCCTTCTTAGATATCGTTATTAATGAGCTTGAGGAAAATGGTGATGGTACTGCCATGGCAGAGGGCATTAAAGTTTACACTACACTTGATCCGAATGCTCAGCAAATTGTAGAAAACATCATGAATGATGACAGTAATTTCCCGACAGAAAAAATTGAATCAGGTGTTGCTGTTGTCGATACAAAAACAGGTCAAATTCAAGCAGTCGGCGGTGGACGAAACTATGGGAACCGCGGCTTTAACTATGCAGATGACTTAGTAATGAATCATCCGGGCTCAACAATGAAACCATTACTAGATTACGGTCCTGCAATTGAATATTTAAAATGGTCAACAGGTCAAACACTTGTCGATGATCCAATGAAATATACAGGTACGAATCAAACCATTACAAACTGGGATGGTAAATATTTTGGTACTATGACAGCACGTAAAGCTTTATATGCTTCTCGAAATGTGCCCGCTGTTAGAACATTTAAAGAAGTTGGTGCTGACAAAGCAAAAGAATTTATTGGCCGTTTAGGCATTAAAACAGAGAACGCTTATGAAGCGGATGCAATTGGTGGTGGTGCCATTACCTTGTCTCCTATTCAAATGGCAGCATCTTATGCAGCATTTGGGAATAATGGTGTTTACACTGACCCTTATTCGATTACCAAAATTGTTTATCGCGATGGCAAATCATCGAAAGACTATACACCAAAGTCAAATGTTGCGATGGAAGAATATACAGCATACATGGTAACTGATATGTTACGTGATGTTGTCAGCAATAAACCGGATGCATCTGGTACTGCAGCAAATGTTGCTGGATTAGATGTTGCTGGTAAAACTGGTACAACAAACTATTCAAACGACGAGTTTAACAAATATAATTTACCAAGTACAAGTGTGCCAGATTCTTGGTTTGCTGGTTACACTACCAATTATTCAATCGCAATTTGGAGTGGTTACGAAAAACGTTCTGACCCAATTACAACATGGGACGAACGTCGTTTACCTCAACATTTATTTAAAGATATAATGCGAGATCTTTCTGCGAACATTGAAACTGAACGTTTCAAAAAACCAAGCTCGGTTGTAGAAGCTACGATTGAAGTAGGCTCTAGTCCACTAAAATTAGCAAGTGACTATACACCAAGTGAATTACGTCAAACAGAGCTATTTGTTCGCGGTACAGAACCTACAGAAGTTTCTAATGAATACCAAGCTCCTGAACTTTCTACACCTTACAATGTAAGTGCAAGTTTAGATTTAGCAGGACAATCCATCAACATTAGCTGGGAGCATGATGCTATTCTTGACCCAGAAACGGATGAGCCAATGCCGACTACCTTTGAAGTATCCGCTACACGCGAAGGTGGAGAAACGGTTGTACTTGGAACAACTGAAAGTAAAGGTTTAACAGTTAGCAACACGTTAGAAGATGGTAATTACACGATTTCTATCGTTGCGATTGTGGATGAGACGCGCAGTGAACCAGGAACGACAACCTTCCAAATAACGAGCATGCCTGATGAGGATTTAGAAACTGAGGATCCAGATGAACCGGATATTGACCAACCAACAGATCCTGATCAAGGCAATAACGGTAACAATGGTGACAACGGCAACCACAATGGAAATCATAATGGCAATAACGGAAATGGCAACAATGGCAATAATGGGAATGGCGGTAACAACGGTAACAATAACGGTACCCAACCACCTGTTACGCCAACAGATCCTGTTGTGCCAGACGATGAAGATCCTGATGGTGAGTAAATAAAAAGCATACACTAAAATGAACAGGTGAAGAAAACAATGTTTTCTTCACCTGTTTTTTTCATAATAAAAAGGTTGTCCTTATATAGTCTAAAGGACAACCTCTTTATTATGTGATTGTTAAATTGCTTCATCTTTTAAGTGCTACTTAGCTTCCTACGTTTTTGGTTGCCTGTAAGCGTAAGCGTGCTGTGCGTTTTTTTGTTTCTTTAAATAATTCATCTAATTGACGATAACATGCATATTGTCCTGGCTTTGCTTTAATAAAGGTCATACGCTCAATTCCATTAATCGGCATTACCTCTTCACCTGCTTCGATCACTAAACGTTCAAATAACATGATAGCCTTTTCCATGAGACCCTTTGCTTCCCCATTACGTGCATCATGGGCAGCATGTATTTGTGCTTCTAGCATCGTCCATTCTGTATACCATTCATCGACTTTTTCTTTTGATATTGCATCAATATTCACGCGTTTGTCACCAGCCCTTTTTTTAAACGCTTTTGTCCTTCACGGCAATCCTCGAGTAACGGACATGTTTGGCAGCCAGGATTTTGTGCCTTGCAATGATAACGTCCGAAGAAAATTAACTGATGATGGGTTTTTGACCATTTATCCATTGGAGTTTTTTTCATTATTGTTTCTTCCACTTCAAGCACTGAATCCTTCCAGCGACATAAACCTAGTCGTTTCGATACGCGTTCTACATGTGTATCAACAGCAAGTGCTGGAATATCAAAAGCTACTGATAAAACAACATTTGCCGTTTTACGCCCAACACCAGGCAATGTCACGAGCTCTTCACGACTTGCAGGAATTTGCCCATCATACTCTGTTAAAAGTCGCTGACAGAGAAGTTGAATATTTTTAGCCTTATTGCGATAAAGACCTATTGATCGAATATCCTGTTGTAGCTCCTCTAAACTCACTGCCAAATAATCTTCTGGCTTTTTATATTTTTGAAACAACGTTTTCGTTACTTTATTGACAAGTACATCCGTACATTGTGCAGATAATAACGTGGCGATTGTCAGCTCGAACGGGTTGTCATGGACAAGTTCACAATGCGCATTAGGAAACATGCGGTCCATTTCAGCTAGACAATGCTCCCACTGTTTTTTTGTTAACATTCCCTAAAAGCCCCCTATTCTCTTTCTTCTAACCAGTTATAAAATGGTACTCTGTTTGTCGCCTGCGTTTCTTGCTGTACTGTACGTGCTGGCGGTCTATTCAAACTTTGTTTCTCACGGAACTGCTCGCCTTGTTTATGTGCAGCTTGTGGTGTCGTAATATTTTTCTTTTTCCACTCCAATAATATCCGATCAATATAACGAATGCTCAATTTACCAGCAAAAACAGCTTCCTTTAATGCCTCTTTAATAAGCGCAGGACTGTGCTTATCCTCATCTAGCCAAAAACCGATTTTTTCTAGCTCTAAAGGAGATAAAAGACGCCCCATTTCCTCTTCAAATAAACGGAATACTTCACCCTCTTCTTGACGAAGTGTAGCTGCTGTATTTTTTTGTTCTTTCATTTCTATCATCTGCAATATACGTTCCCAAAGGGGGTACACCGAATATTTTTCGTATAGCGTGCCATTTGCATCGACATCACGTGTAATCTCAAGAAAGCCCTTTTGCATAAGACGCTGTAAGCGAGAAGTAATATCATTACTAGGCATTGTGAGACGATTCATCAAATCTGTTGGTGTAGGAAAATCGTTTCCTTCCACATGAAAGGCAAGTAAGTGCATGACAATTAGCGCCTCATCATCCTCAATATTTAACTCCTTATAAAACTGAAAAAAGAGCTGAGGAATTTGTATAGTTCTCTGCTCGGTCCATGTACGGAGTCGATTATTTTTAGTATTCATGTAGACATGACTCCTTTTTCTAGTAAGTAGAAAAGCCGCGTAGAAATTTCACTACGCGACTTTTAAATTGTTTTCGTTTGTTGCTAATCGATTAAGGGTATAAACGATTTAATAAACGTGGGAATGGAATCGTTTCACGAATATGCTCTGTTCCAGAAATCCATGCTACTGTACGTTCTAGTCCTAGACCGAAGCCAGAATGTGGTACTGAACCTTGCTTGCGAAGCTCTAGGTACCATGCGTAAGCATCTAATGATAGATCATGTTCCTCAAGACGAGCTTTTAATAAATCATAGTCATGAATACGCTCTGAACCACCAATAATTTCCCCGTAGCCTTCTGGCGCAATTAAGTCGGCACATAATACGACATCATCACGATCTGGGTGTGGCTGCATGTAGAATGGTTTGATACCTGTTGGGTAGCACGTAATGAATACTGGTTTGTCAAATGAATTTGCAATGGCTGTTTCATGTGGCGCACCGAAGTCATCACCCCATTCGATGTCATCAAAACCTTGTTCATGTAATAGTTTAATGGCATCATCGTATGAAATACGAGGGAATGGCGCTTTAATATTTTGCAGAGTTGATGTATCACGGCCAAGTCGCTCTAATTCTAGAGTACAGTTTGCCAGAACAGACTGCACAATATGTTCTACATACTGTTCTTGTACCTCTAAGTTTTCTTCGAATTCTACAAACGCCATTTCTGGCTCAATCATCCAAAACTCGATTAAGTGACGGCGTGTTTTAGATTTTTCAGCACGGAACGTTGGACCGAAAGAAAACACTTTCCCTAACGCCATCGCAGCCGCTTCCATATAAAGCTGACCAGATTGAGAAAGGTAGGCATCTTCATCAAAATATTTTGTGTGGAATAGCTCTGAAGTACCTTCAGGTGCTGATCCAGTTAAAATTGGTGGGTCCATTTTTGTAAAGCCATTGTTGTTGAAAAATTCATAAGTTGCACGGATGATTTCGTTACGAATTTTCATCACAGCGTGTTGTTTACGAGAACGTAACCATAAGTGACGGTTATCCATTAAAAATTCAGGACCATGCTCTTTTGGCGTAATGGGGAAATCTGTTGCTGCATGTAACACTTCAATTCCTGTTACTGCTAGTTCACAGCCGAAACTTGAACGTTCGTCTGCTTTTACCTCTCCAATAACGTACATCGAAGTTTCTTGTGTCATACCTTTTGCAATTGCAAAAATTTCTTCGCCTACTTCTTCTTTTACAACAACGCCCTGCACAAAGCCAGAACCATCACGTAGTTGTAAGAAAGCGATTTTACCACTTGAACGTTTGTTAGCTAACCAAGCACCTAGCTTGACTGTTTCTCCGATATGCTGTGGCATATCTTGAATCATAATTTTTTTCATAGAAATCCTCCAAAGTTGGTTAGAAGGATTAGTCTTGCCATTTTGATTTTACGAATGCATCAATACGACGGACTGCCTCTTCTAATAATTCTAAAGATGTAGCATAAGATAATCGCATAGTAGTTGGTGCACCAAAGCCAGAGCCTGGAATCACTGCTACGTTTGCTTCTGTTAAAATGTCCGCAGCAAAAGCATCTACTGAATCATAGCCAGTATGTGCCATTGCTTCTGCTACATCTGGTAATAAATAAAATGCGCCTTGCGGTTTTAATACATTGAAGCCAGGAATTGCACTAATTTGTGGATAAATTTTCTCAAGACGAGATTCGAAAGCTTGACGCATTTCTTCGACAGTGTCTTGTGGTCCATTATACGCTTCCACTGTTGCATATTGTGCAGTTGTTGTTGCGTTTGAAGTAGAGTGTGAAGCAAGGTCAGTCATTGGTTTAATAATGTCTGCATCACCTGCTGCATATCCGATACGCCAGCCTGTCATAGAGTGAGATTTTGCTACACCATTTACTACGATTGTACGTGCTTTCAATGCATCTGAAAGTTGTGCAATTGAAAAATGCTCAATACCATTGTATACAAGCTTCTCATAAATTTCATCTGACACGATTAAAATATCCTTTTCTTCTGCAACAGCAGCAAGTTCTGCTAGCTCATTGCGAGAATAAATCATACCAGATGGATTGCTTGGCGAGTTAATGATCACTGCTTTAGTTTTATCGGTAATAGCTGCACGTAATTGATCGGCAGTAATTTTATAGCCTTGTTCGCGTGTCCCCTCAACATAAACGGGCACACCGCCTGCTAGTTTCACTTGCTCTGGGTACGATACCCAATAAGGAATAGGGATGATTACTTCATCGCCTTCATTTAAAATTACTTGGAATAACGTGTAAAGAATGTGCTTTGCCCCAACGCCTACGATAACCTCGTTCGGTTTATATGTAAGATTGTTGTCGCGTTGAAGTTTGTCAATAATCGCTTTTTTAAGAACTGGTAGTCCGCCAGCAGGGGTATATTTAGTTAAACCTTTTTCCATAGAGTCAATTGCCGCATCTAGAATATTGCGCGGTGTGTTGAAGTCAGGTTCACCAGCTCCTAGACCAATTACATCAATACCTTGCTCTTTTAATTCTTTTGCTTTTGCAGTAATTGCTAATGTTGAAGATGGTGTTAAAGTTTTCACTCGGTTTGCTAATAGTTTTTTCATTCGGGATCTACTCCTCTTATAAATTCTTAATGCGCTTCCACCAGTCGCCGTCCTTAAATAAAATATAGACATAGTTGAGTTTATCTTGATCGTTTAGGTAAGTTATTTCCCAAACAGCCCCTACTTCCTCATAGCCTAATTTCATATGAAGAACCTTTTGGACATTTCCTTCATTTTTAAAAACCGATAATGCTTGCTTTTCCGTAATACCATCTTTCAAAAATACTTCCTGAATGGAATCCTCTTCTAGATTCGTTGGAACAAAGACAGCCTTTTTGTCACCATATTCGTCTACCCCGAACACAGTAACATACGAATGTTTGCCATTATATGTGTATGACTCCGAGACAATTGCTAGGGCTTTGGCATCAAGTGCCAACTGTTCAGCCTGTTCTTCAATTGAACTAAACGGAGCCTCGGCTTTCCAGAGTACTAAAATACTAATGACAAGTGACAAGGAAACCATAAAGACAGAAATGAAAATCAACCAGTTTTTCATATATTCACCTTATGTTTCATACCTAGCTTTTTTTGCGCTAAGAATGCCAGATATTTTTGCGTGTCTATAACTGCGCACACTTTCATTTTGCTTACCATTTTTGTCAACCTGCTTTCTTTCCTCATACCACAACATTATACACCAAAATTCTCTTGTCGTGTTTGCTAATTTCATTTATTGTACGTTGATAAACCAGCGTTTTCAAATGATTCGAGGCGTGATTTTCATTTTTTGCTCTTCCACTAAAAAAGACTGTACGTTATCGTTAAAAGTTCCTATTTTTTTCACACTAAAGAAAGGTGTAGATTTGCGAAAAAATCACTTTTTTACTATATCCAAAAGAGCAAAAGTCCTACACAAATTTATTCCCACTGCCTTTTGTTGACAGTGGGAACGATTCTCTCTTGAATATTTTATTTTATACTTGATAGACTCTTTTATAGTGAGCTAATGACATAGTTTGCACGACCATTATTTTTCGCTTTGTATAAGTTACGATCCGCCTGCTTAAAAAGCTGAATATAGTCATAATTTTCTTGGTCATTCATACAGGCCCCTAAGCTAATCTTTAAAGGATAACTATCAAAGTCTTGTTCTACTTTTAATGTTAAGATATAGGCATGTAGTTCCTTAATAAAGTCATAGAAAAACTGCTTATTGTCATGACGCAGACATACGATAAATTCATCTCCACCATAACGTATAATGACCGCATCCTCATTACGTAAAAAATCTCTTAATCCAGTAGCAAGTAACTGGAGTACCATGTCACCTAACAAGTGACCGTACTTATCATTATATGCTTTAAAATAGTCGATATCGAGGACAATTACGCCAACATACTGATGGCAAGCCTGTGCTCCCTTCAACCAATCATTTAGCTCACTATCTAGAAAATGACGATTAAGAACACCTGTTAAAGGATCATAGAGAGCCCTTTTTTCCAGTTTCTCTTTTTGTCTATTAAAATCTAAGTTCATGACCTGTTGAAGCAAATTGTCAGCACTCATTTTTTCTGTAAGTTCTATATAAGCTCGTTGCACATCAAATATCTCATTTCGGTAATCCAATTGATAAAGAACATTTAACAGCATACGCATGACCCTTTTCGTAATTGGATTATCCCCGTATGATTGCGCCAAATCTATCGCTTGCTTATAATATTTCACGGCCTCATCTAGCTTTTGTTGATGTTCATATAAAAAGCCATAGCCAAATAATGCGGCTACCTTTTCTCGTTTATGATTTTGAATAATATCCGAATTTAATGTATCGTCCAATAATGCTTGACCAGTAACAAAATCGCCCTCTAGTATATAGACATCAGCCATATTATTATTAATGCGAATTTCTTGTAGCTTCGCCAATTCTGGCTGTGTTTTGGCAAGCTCCTTATTGTAATTTCTTGCGATAAATGCCGCATTAAGAGCATCCCGATAACAGCCATTTTCGACTTCAAGATAGCACAGATTGCTATAGCAGCGTACAAGCATTTTAGTATCTTTAAGTTGTGTAGCAAATTCAATCGATTTTTTGGTCATTTCCACTGTTTTTTCTCTGACCCCAACTAAATCATATATTAAAGACATAACAAGATAATAATTCATAAAATCCTTTGTCGTGCCGTACTTTTGGCAGCACTCCTCATAGTCATGGATGTGGCTCACCATGCTTAATGTATCGCCTAGAGCATGATGAATTAATATTTTTTGGAAGAATAAATCTAGTCCATGCTTATGATTATCATTTTCTATTGCTACTAAAAGTCCCTGTTCAGCAAGATTTAGAGCTTCTGTCAAACGCCCTTTCGTCCGCATTTCCATGATTGTTTTGTTTAATTCTTCTAATGTTAACTCCAAATAATCACCACTTCTCTATGCTCGGAATTTTCCTTATCCATAATACTTTAATGTAGCAGTTAGCCTATACATTAATTATAAGCGAAGTCTATGCCCTCGTCCGTCATTTCAAGCATATCCCATAAATTACTAAACACATTGAATGATATTAGTTGTCTCTAGGGTTATCTTTTCTCCAACAAGCTATTTCTTTTTATGTTTAATTTAAACAGGGCTAAAATAACAGCTTTATTTGCATGAATTTTTGAAATACAATATTTTTTATATATATTAGCACAAATAATTCCATTATTGTCCTCGTTTCTCATTGTTTTTACCCATATGATGTAGTTGATTGAGTATTTATTTGTAAAAACATAAGGGACGTGATGTTGTGAATAAACATATAAATCCATCTGATCCAGCAACAATACCTAAATTTGTAGATGAATTACCGAAGCCTGTTACTGCAAAGCCAAAATACAGTAGCGGGCAGCCAAAAAAAGAATATTATGAGTTGCAAATGATGGAAGCAGAACATGGTTTTCATAAGAACTTTCCGAAATCCACGATTTGGGGATATAACGGACTTTACCCTGGTCCAACTATTGAGGCTTCTAAAGACAAAACGATTTATGTCAAATACAAAAACCAATTACCAGCAAAGCATTTTTTACCTGTAGATTTTACACTCCATGCGGCCAATGATTCACAAGAGGTTCGAACGGTAACACATCTTCACGGAGCCAATGTCGATTGGGAAAGTGATGGGCATCCTGAAGCATGGTATACAAAAGACTTTATGTATACTGGTCCAAAATTCAATAAAGAAATACATGAATATACCAATCATCAGCCAGGTACAACGTTGTGGTATCATGACCATGCAATGGCATTAACGCGCTTAAATGTATACGCAGGTCTTGCTGGCTTCTACTTGCTGCGCGATTCCATTGAGGAACGCTCAAATTTACCGTGCGGTGATTATGAATATCCTCTATTAATTGCGGATAAAACTTTTAATGAAGATGGCTCCCTCTTCTATCCTGATGAACCGCCTTTCCCCGTGCCAGTACATCCATCGATTACACCTGGCTTTGTGGGAAACACCATCGTTGTGAATGGTAAAGTATGGCCTTATTTAAATGTTGAGCCTCGCAAATATCGTTTTCGTTTGCTAAATGGTTCAAATCGAAGAGGTTACGTCATTAGCCTTTCTAATGAACAGCCTATGATTCAGCTCGGAACAGATGGAGGTTTTCTAACAACCCCGAACGAAATTTACGCTGTGGAATTATTGCCTGCTGAAAGAACGGATGTCATCATTGACTTTTCTAATTGTGAAGGTCAGGAAATAACATTAATTAACGGAGATACAGATTTTATTGACGAGCATACGAGTGTCATTATGCAATTTAAAGTGACTTGCCCGCTTCGCTATGAAGATACGAGCGAAATTCCTGAAAGGCTTGCTGTCTCAATGGATTTACATCCGCATCATGCACATGTCGAGCGCAACTTACCATTAAGTGCATCGACAGATGACTTCGGAAGACCAATGCTATTATTAAATGACCGCATGTACCATGATCCTGCTACTGAAAAGCCAGCTCTTAATAGTATAGAAGTTTGGAATTTCATTAATGCCACGCCATTTATACACCCAATCCATATTCATTTAGTTCAATTTAAAATCTTGAAACGACGTCCATTCGACGTAGAGCTCTATCAAAATGAAGGTAGGCTTGAATTTACTGGCCCAGCTGAAGAGCCTCGAGACTTTGAACGAGGCTGGAAAGATACTGTAAAAGCTGATGCAGGAAAGGTTACAAAAATTATTATGCATTGGAAAGACCATATCGGAAATTACATGTGGCATTGCCATTTCCTTGAGCATGAGGATCACGATATGATGCGCCCAATTCTAGTGATGAAAGATGTTCATCCCGTATCAGAGCCACATGTTGAAATAGAGCATGCTACAGAAAACCATAATGCCACAGCAACGACAGTTCTAAATAATAATGACAGCACTGCCCCACTTTTGAATAGTGCGCATAGCATTGCACCGACTACTGATCACACACAGCACACTCCTCTAGTGACCGATAGGCAAGATTTATCAGTTACAAAGGAAACTTCGTCACACGTTGCTACTCATACTCAGAATGTCTCACAGTTCATACCTCAACCCATTTATCCTTCTAACAGAAGACAATTACAACCTAACATGGCAAATAGATGGCGTAGGAGACGTCCGTAGGAATTTACATTATTCCTGTATAATACAAAAAAAATCGAGGTATTTGACGTTAGCTTTGTCGAATACCTCGGTTTTTAGAGTTGATAGATATCTTCACTCATCTCTCCTCATTCCGTTCCAATTGAATAACAGGCAATAATAAATCTAATTGCGAAAAATCTTCCCCTCGGTACCACTCAAGTATAGATCGGGTTGGTACCCAACTATGTTGAAGGGCATATTGTAGTAATTTTTGATATCCTTTGTTTATTTCGGTTAGAGGCTCTTTGAATGGTAGTGCCAGGCAAATACAAGCAGGCAAATGTTCAATAAAATCAACGCCTGTTAATTCATTTAAACTTGTATGTTCTAATACACCAAAACCAATTTGTACTTTTATTAAATCTTGTCCTGATAAATAATTTACATAATAGCTGTTAATTTGAATATTGTTTTGCTTTAATTCATCGGCTCTTTTCGCAAAATGCTCTCCAAACTTCCCCATTGTGGATTCCTCAATGAACCAAATTATTTTTTCTTCGTTTTTATCAATTAGATAGATATCCTCTCGAATGGGATCACTTTCTAAAAACCTTAAACTAACATCAATAAGCTCACGTTTTTTCTTTACAGTGCAAATCCAATTATCCATCATTGTTTGACGAGCTACTTCGTCGTTGTTTTGTAAATAATGTTGTATGTCCTTAATAGGCACGTCTGCTATACGCAAAGTTGTAATCAATTTCACGATTGCAATTTGGTGTGATGCATATACGCGATATCCATTTCCTCTCCGTTCTACTGGCAACAATAAATTTTTCGTTTCATAAAAACGTAACGTACTTTTTGAAATACCTGTTCTATTAGAAAATTCCTGAATGGTCATATAGTTATGCAAAAGCGACACACCTTTCAATTTCCATAATAAACCTTCAAGTTACTTGATGGTCAAGTGTATTTTCTGAATTGTTTGAGTGCCTGTCACTCCATTTCATATTCAGTTCATAAATGCGTGCTATAGTAAGGACACACAAACAATGATTCTATTGTTTAGCGTAATCAAGGAGGATATTTATTAATGGATAACACAACTACTAAAGAAGTACCAATAAAAAATTGGCGGCGCTTTGTGGGGCTTGTAAAACAGGCGCAGCCACCGATGCTCTTGTTAATAATCGCTTTATGTATGAGTATAGCGACCACTGGCGTAGGATTTATCGTGCCACTATTCACTAAAAAATTAGTGGATGGCTTTTCATTACAATCTCTTAATTATTGGCAAATTATTTTACTAGGAATAGCTTTTATCGTGCAAGCCATCGCGAGCGGACTTTCCATTTATTTTTTAAATCGCGTTGGTCATCAGGTTGTAGCAAAATTGAGAGATCAATTATGGCGTAAATTGCTCCATTTACCAATCCCTTATTATGATGATAACGATACTGGTGAGACGTTAAGTCGTGTAACAAATGACACAGCTGTAGTAAAAGAGCTAATAACTGAACATCTGGCAAATTGTTTAACAGGCGTTATTTCAATTATCGGTTCTGTCATTATTCTTTTATTTTTAGATTGGAAAATGACCTTAGTCATGCTCATTGCTGTTCCTCTTGCGATGATTATTTTAATGTTATTAGGAAAGCGTATGTTTGTCATTTCAAAAGGTATGCAAGATGAAACCGCTAAATTTACCGCTATTCTCAATCAAGTTTTACCTGAAACACGTTTAGTAAAAGCCTCAAATGCTGAGAACATTGAATATGAACGAGGAAAAAAAGGCATTACTAATCTATTTACATTCGGTCTAAAAGAAGCTAAAATCCATGCACTGATTTCACCTTTAATTTCATTCATACTAATGAGTGTCCTAGTAGCAATCATTGGCTATGGCGGAGTTCGTGTTTCATCTGGTGAACTTACAGCTGGTGATATGGTTGCTTTTATTTTATATTTAATTCAAATCATTATGCCTATGACGCAATTAACAATGTTCTTTACCCAACTACAAAAAGCTATGGGTGCTACAGAACGAATCAGTGCATTACTTGAGCATGAAGAAGAAAACATTTATGAAGGCCAACAATTAGATGCTGTACAAGAACCAATCCATGTCCGAAATGTAGACTTTGCCTATGGTGAAGAGCCTATTTTATCGAACATCAACTTTACAATTGAGCCTGGTAAGGTCACTGCCATTGTTGGGCCGAGTGGCGGAGGGAAAACGACGACTTTTGCGCTGTTAGAACGCTACTATCAACCGACAAATGGCTTAATTACATTAGGCGATACACCTATTGATACATTTTCTCTTCATTCATGGAGAAATCAAATTGGCTATGTTGCACAAGAAAGTGCGCTTCTATCAGGAACGATTCGTGAAAATATTTGTTATGGTATTGCGAGAGACGTTTCAGACGAGGAACTTGAACGTGTAGCAAAAATGGCCTACGCTGATCAATTTATCAATGAACTGCCAGATAAATTTAACACCGAGGTCGGCGAACGAGGCATAAAGCTTTCAGGTGGACAACGACAACGCATTTCGATTGCCAGAGCTTTGTTACGTAATCCACAAATTTTAATGCTAGATGAAGCGACTTCTAGCCTTGATAGTAATTCAGAAATTTACGTACAAAAAGCATTGGATAATTTAATGCAAGGACGCACAACACTCGTAATCGCGCACCGACTTTCTACTGTCGTAGATGCAGACCAAATTTTATTTATCGAGAAAGGTCATATTACAGGCTGTGGGACACATGATACATTATTTGAAACACACGATATGTATAGAGAGTTTGCTAAACAACAATTGCGCATTAAAGATTAAAGGCGAAAGGATTTGTTATGATGACAAAACTATTAGTCGTGGATGATGATGACCATATTCGAGAATTAATAAAAGTATTTTTACAAAATGAAGGTTTTGACGTTATTGAAGCATTGGACGGTGTGGATGCACTGTCCAAATTGGATGCAGAAAAAGTCGACATGGTGATTATGGACATTATGATGCCTAACATGGACGGTTGGCAATTATGCAAGGAAATTCGAGCATTCAATAGTGATTTACCGATCTTGATGTTAACGGCAAAAGGTGAAACCGCTCAGAAAGTGAAAGGTTTCAATTTAGGAACAGACGATTATTTAGTCAAACCATTTGAGCCTGTCGAATTGATTGTACGCGTTAAATCCATTTTAAAACGGTATCGTATTGCGCTCTCTCAAACGATTGAAATTGGAAATGTTAAAATGAATCGCCATACATATGAAGTATTGTATGACGGTGAAAGCATCACATTGCGCCTAAAAGAATTTGACCTTTTATTTACATTAGCAAGTTATGCGGGCAAAACATTTTCTCGCGAGCAGCTTATTGAAGAAATTTGGGGATTTGTTTATGAGGGTGATGAGCGTACGGTAGATGTTCATATTAAAAGGTTGCGTGAACGATTTCCTGAAGAAAAAAGTGGCTTCACCATTCGTACGATTCGTGGACTTGGCTATCGCCTGGAATTAGCACTATGAAGTATTGGAAATTTTTCTTTAAGCTTCTAATGATTTTTATTATGTTCCTTCTAGCCAATATAGTATTTGCCTTTATTTCCTTCCACGTAACTTCTTGGCTATTTCAGCGGGTGGACATACATCTGCAAGGATTTTGGCGACAATTGACGACGGTTCTCGGTGTATTTGTACTATTTGCCTGCACCGCAGCTTGCATTTTTTTAATCGGTTTAAAAAGACAGCGCAATTATTGGGATACGATTGTTGATGCTATTGGACGAATGGCTAAAGGGGATTTCAATGTACAGTTAGACAAAATGTCAGATGATGAAAATGATCATTTTGGCCAACTAATTAGTGGGATCAATCATATGGCGGTCGAATTAGGCGAATTAGAGCGTATGCGCCAAGAATTTATTTCAAATGTATCACACGAAATTCAATCTCCCCTGACATCCATAAATGGTTTTGCAAAGGCATTAAAAAATATGGATTTATCTGAAGAGAAACGTCAGCACTATTTAGCCATTATTGAAATGGAAAGTCACCGTCTATCAAAAATCAGTGATAATTTATTAAAATTAACGTCCTTAGAATCACAGCATCATCCATTTGAACCGAAGTACTATCGACTAGATAAACAGTTGCGCAATGTTGTTTTAGCCTTAGAGCCAAATTGGTTAGAAAAACAAATTGATATTGATATTCAATTACAAAACATAACGATTATGGCTGATGAGGACTTAATGAACCAAGTATGGATGAATGTACTCAGTAACAGCATCAAATTTACACACAAAAATGGCCAAATCCGTATTTTAATGACCGCCCACCATGATAAAGTTATGGTAAGTATTTGTGATAACGGTATTGGCTTAACGGATGAACAGCAAAAGCATATTTTTGAACGTTTTTATAAAGCAGACCAATCGAGAATCGCTACAAATGGAGGTAGCGGACTAGGATTATCTATTGTAAAAAAAATTATTGATATGCATCATGGTACGATTACTGTCAAAAGTAAGCTTGCTGAACATACAAAATTTGTAATAACACTCCCTATTGATAGTGTTATTACAGACAAGAAAGAGCATAGGATGTGAAAGTAGTTCACACCTATGCTCTTTCGCTTCTTCTAGTACGCTACTTGTCGAAAATATTGATATACTTTTGCTAACTTTTTTTGTTGTCCTCCCTTTTTACTTTCCATATTCCCAAATTCAAAAAACTTCACTTTCTTAATTCCTACAAAATTAAACAATGCTTTTCGCATCAATACTTTGTGAGCATTATTCAACCATAAAAGCGGATATTTAGTAGGGCCTTTCATTGTCGAAACACAAACGACTGACTTCCCTTTTAAGAGCCCATCAGGAAACAATCCCTTTTTATCTCTATAGGCAAAATTGGATGCAAATAATTGATCAATATAGCCTAAAAGCATTGCTGGCGGTCTTCCCCACCAAATTGGATAAACAAAAACAATCTTATCCGCCCAAGTTATTTGTTCTCTATATTTCTCTAGTTTTGGATCACGATACATATCACGACGTCGTCTATGTTCATTAAAGTGTAAAATCGGATCAAAATTTTCTTCATATAAATCAAGCACTTGTAATTCATTTATGTAGGGATTTTCATTGCATCCTTTAACAACTTCCTGCAAAAAAGAATAATTCAAACTTTGATGATTTGGATACGTATAAATAATTAATGTTTTCATAACTGCCTCCATTACTTATCATTTGATAAGTAAATAATACGCAATACTTATTTAGTTGTCAAATGATAATTGTTTTAAGATAAGTTATTTGTTATCTTGTCAGTAAGAGGTGAGATATTTGGACAAGAATGCATTATTCAATCAATTTGTTACATTTACAGCAAGCGTTCATCAGGTAACAAATGATTTATCACAAAACATCATTACAGTTGCGATTACGCCTGTTCAATATAAAATTTTAGAATATTTAAAAGTAAGCCAACCTGTTACGATTACCGAAATTAGTGATTGTCACCATATGTCGCTACCGAATACAAGTCGAGAGCTTAAGAAACTACAAGAGAAAAAATTAATTGAAAAAATAAGTGATACAGAGGATCGTAGAAAACATTATGTGCGCCTCACCGAAGATGGGGAACAAATGATGGATGAGGCATTTCGATGTATTGAAGTCCGTTTTCAACACCTTATTCAAGATGTTTCAGAAGAAGATTTAGAAGAAATTAAGCACGCATTAGATATTTTGCAGCAGAAGGTTTTTAAACTAGATGTAAGGCTTTAATATGCATGAACTTTCCGTTACTAGTTAGGCTAGACTATAAGTGTGACCACAAATGCAATTTAATTTGTGGTCACCTTTTTTCAAGGTTTTTAATTAGTTTAGCTATGTAGATTAATAAACCAATAATTGTTAGTGGAATTGAAATTGCGACTAATGTAGCAAAAAATGCAAATATATCTCCAACAAGTAATTTTGGCATTATTAAAATTCTCTCCTTTTTTAACTTTTGGATATCAACGAATAAAGAAGCGATGAACTAGTTCTTCGTAAAATAATTTTAATTCCCAATTAATTACTTTGTGCTCTTTGTGATTATTGAATTATAACTCATCATACTGAAATCGTTAATAAATCTTAATTTAATTGTAGGAAGGCTTGTAATCCATTGCTGACGATTTTAAAAATGACAACCTATTTAACAGAGGAAAAGCCTTCCTTTTTATTGACGATAAATGTATATACCATCTCTTTCATTAAAAAAGATTTTAGTATACTTAACATTAATAATACGAATTCCATCCCCAGCCAGTTCTATTATTACCCACGTAGAAAGAGAGACTTCTATTAAAGGAGCCTATTTCAAAAATAATGTTAAACTGTGCTGATAATCGAGCTTCATCGTCCCAAGAAGTATTTACTGGTTTAAGTATTCGAAGTGATGGATTAGCATAACTACCCGTTACTGTCCAAACATTGAAGTTTCCAACCCAAGTAATAGAATCATTTCCAAAACGATTTAGGTAGTAGTTAACATAATAGGACATCCCATCTCAGCTGTTTTTTCATCGCTTCCCATTTTTAATTGGTTAGCTTTTATTGTCTTTAATTCATGCTCCGAAAGAGCTGTTTCTCTCGTTTGATTTGAATCTAATGATGCTGCTTTTGCATTATCGGTAACAAATCCAATCCCTGAAAGACCAAGAATAACTACTGATATTAAAAGAATTGAACGAAATTTTATAGTACAGACCTCCAGTATTTTTTATGTTATATGTTACTTTTATCTTATCAAATCATTAAAACTAACAAAAGTTAAAAATAAATAATATTAAATAATTCAGAAATTGTTCATATTATTTAAATATAGAATACCTGTTTATGTACAATGTAATTCAATAATAGGTTTATATATCTTTAAATTTAAAACAAAGATATCAGCGTTTTTCATCTGCCCATGCCATAAAGTTCATTGTTTCACAACGTCTTATCGTTGTTCTGCTTGTACACGTTCTGCTTCGTTGTATTGAAAAGAGTTAGCTTGGATTTATCACATTTATGTAAATGGCAAAATACCGTGCTAAGGAGACTAGTTAGAAATTATTCCCTAATAATTCGTCACCGATTAGCCCTGCCTTTAATAGTCTAATGATGTATAAAGGAGGTGACTCATGTGGGAGCAGTTGTAGATAAAAAATGGCTTGATCAACATTTAACTTCCCTACCATTATGGCAACAGAATGCATTTAAAGATTTTTCTACAATGATTGCAGATGAAGCGAATACCTTTCCCTGTATTCCTGCCAGAACAGGTTTTTTATCGAATCACCTTCGCTTCAGCTTTATCGGAGATCCCCGAGAGTTACAATCAGCTAAAGCGTTAGCAGATTGTTTAAAGGAATATGGACAGTGCGCTCGATCTGCTGGCAAATATACTTCACATGCTATTTTCTTTGAAACGCCACAGGATATGCTTGAAAATTATGAGGTAGAGGATTATAGAGCCCTATTTTGGACAGTGTTAAACAACATTACTGCATTTGACGAGAAAGAATGGCCTACAGAAATTCCCTCTGATCCATCTGTTCATACATGGGAATTTTGTTTTAATGGCGAGCCTTATTTTGTATTTTGTGCAACACCTGCCCACAAGCTTCGAAAAAGTCGCCATTTTGCAACATTGCTTATGGCCTTTCAGCCACGCTGGGTATTTGAGGATATTAATGATACAACTGTATTAGGTCAAAAATTAAAAAGGCTAATAAGAAAGCGCATCGATTTGTATGACGAAGTCCCTGGTCATCCAGACTTAAAATGGTACGGGCAACAGGACAATCATGAATGGAAACAATATTTTTTAAGCGATGATGAGCATAGTCCATTAAAATGTCCCTTTTTACGGGGGCATCTTCCATTAACTTTTTCAAAACAGAGAAATAATTAAACGGAGCTTTTGTTGCTCCGTTTTTTCATAACAATAAATGTCGCAACAGCAATGATGACGATAAAAAGCAGGCTTATATAAAAACCGAATCTGCTTGTTTTATCACCTAATGTACCCGAAACTGTAACTGCTATAAGTAGCATCCCAACTACATTTTTTACATGTTGCCACTTCGTTAATGTCATAAGCTTTGCATACGTCACTAATATAAAAAGCCAATTATAGATTAACATTAACCCAGCTGCTGTTATTAAATATTCAAAAATCTTTTCAGGTATCAGAAACCCTATCACAATCGTCATTATTAAACCGACTGTTAAAAAAAGAAATGCAGGGAATGGCACTTTCAGTTTTCCTTTTTTCGCTAATAGTGCAGGGGCATCATGATCTTCCGCTAAAGCTGTTAATATCGTAACTACTGCATATAAAGAAGCTACCATAGTCGAAAATCCAGCAATAATTAAAATGCCTGTTATGATATCTGCTACATATGGTAAGTGAAAATCTGCAAGAGCTGTAATGAACGGACTTTCATCTATTATAAATGTTTCCCACTGTACTAATGCAAGTGCACCTACGAGCGCAATGACGTAGATTGTTGTCAGAATCACAATCATTACTTTTCCAGCTTTTGGTGCCTGCTGTGGATCTTTTAAATCAATGACTAAGAGGCCCATCACTTCTATGCCACCAAAAGCAAAAAATGCATACAGTAGACCAAGCCATATCCCCTTTATCCCTTCAGAAAAGAAGCCTTGAAAGTTCGCTATTAAAGCATCTACTTGCTTAGGTTCACTATTTATCCCTTTTATTAGTAGGATGACAGCCACTACGATAAACATCACGACAGCAGCTGCCTTCATCGCCCCAAATATATTTTGAAACTTTTCAAAGCCTTTCATTCCAGTAAGTAAAATAAGCAAGCCAAGTGCGCCGAATCCAGCTGCAGTCATCCATAGCGGTAATGCAGGAAACCAAAATTGAGTAAAAATCCCCAATGCCATTAATTGACTTGCCATAATTAATATTTCCGAAATCAAATATACCCACCCATTACTAAAACCAGCCCAATTGCCAAATGCTTGTTTAGCATAAGTACGAAATGATCCTTTATCTGGATTGGCAACAGACATTTTCACAAGTGCATCATAAACAAGGTACGTTCCAATGGCTGCTAATATAAATGGAATTAAAATAGCAGGTCCACTTTTAGCAATTGCCATACTTGTACCTAGAAAAAAACCTGTCCCTAATGTACAACCGACACCTAATAGGGACAACTGCCACCAAGACATTTGGCCTTTGCTAGTTTTAGACTTCATTGCGATCACCCCTCTTACAACTTCCGCACCAATGGTAAGGTCATACAGCGAATACCACCGCCGCCTTTTTCAAGTTCTGTCACTTCGATTTCCACTATATTTTTCTTTTGTAATAGTGGATGGTTTTTAAATTGCTGTTTTGTAGCTTTTTTACTAACTAACAATGTCTCAGGATTTAAATTTAAAAAATTAATATCAGGAATCGTATTATATTTTTCTAACCAATAGACCTCAAAGCCATGACGATTAAAAAATTGCTCTGCCATATCAAAGCGAGTTGAACATGCGGTCATCACATACACAGGAAAATATCGCATAAAGCTTTTGGCTATCACAACATTTTCGTTTGCAACATTACAATTCATATCTAAGTGGAGTGTGTCAGAGCTTCGAGGCAAATCAATAATGCCAATTTCAGCAAAACCTGCTTCAAATAGTTTTTCCTTCACACGTTCCACACCCTGTTTCGATGTCCGAACGCCAATATTGATAAGTACTGCATCCTTATTCAACACCATCACATCTCCAAACTCTAATACATCCCCAGTTTCCTTCGATGCCTGAAAGTTTTTAGGAAACCAATTTTCAAGTATTGCATGAGCATGTCCATATTCAGGGCGTCTAATAGAACTACCTGCTTCGCCTGGCAGCATTTGATTGCCAAATACACATGCGAGATCGCGCACAAAATAACGATTTAGAAGCTGTTCGCTTAATTGCTTCGCTTCCCCTTGCAGTTCCGATGAGTAATCAATTACTTTCACACCTGCATGTTGTAAAGTACCTTTTAGCTCCATAAAATTCTCCATTGCTCGTGCATGTAAAACAGGTGCGCTCCATTGTACGTTTTCAGCTGTTTTTAAATCTGGCACATCTAAGCAAGAAGGCGCACAAAGCATAACAGCCGTAAGCTCTCCATGCTCTGACCAACAACTCGGTTGTATTGAATACATCTTGTTTTCTCCCTCTTTTCTTTACTATTACTGTTAGCCTTACCGTCAACTTTCAGATTATACGAAGCAACATTAACAAAAAAACACACCATAAACAATGGTGTGCCAAAGTGAGACAACACAAAAAAATTAAACTATAACAGTTGATTTTACAGCGTGTGGACGCTTTCCTCTGCTGTCGTGCCGCCCCATTGTGTGTTGTTTCCGCAATGTAGTGTGCTTTACGTAAAATATTCCAGCTTCGCATTTGGGAAAAATTTCTTCATGTAACCATAAAGATGTTCTTTAATGTCTTCCTCTTCCTCTTTTTGATAAATATATTTGCCAATTCCATATTTGCCCCACTTGTACCTTCTAGCTGTTTCATCCAATTCTAATTTCGTCATTGGATAATTTTTTTCAATAACTCTTTTCGCGGGCTTTGTAAAACGGTGCTGAATAAATTCAAAGGTAATATCATCCCGTACATCTTGCGGTAATTCAGCATCAAGACGTTCAAACATATGATAATAGCCTTCCTCCCAGCCGTCATGAAGATAAATTGGTGCCACAATAAAGCCAAGCGGATATCCCGCCCTCGCTACTTTTCCCGCCGCTTCAATGCGTAAATCTAATGGAGATGTACCTGGCTCAAAGTTTTTTATGACATAATCCGCATTTACACTAAAACGAAACCTCGTCCTACCATTATGCTTAGCATCTAACAAATGGTCGACATAATGGAATTTCGTTACAAATCGTAGCAACCCATGTTCACTTTGTCCAAAATGCTCAATGGCTCTTTTCAATGTATGTGTTAAATGATCAATCCCTACAATATCTGACGTACAAGAAGCTTCAAATCGCGTTATTTCAGGAGCTCGTTCTGCGATATAGTGATCTGCTGCCTCCAAAATTTCATCGACATTCACATACGTACGAATATATGGTTTACTGCCCATCGTTGTTTGTAAATAACAATAATGACAGTGCCCCATACATCCAGTTGCGAACGGAATAGCATATTCAGCTGACGGTTTAGATGTATCAAATTTGAGTGTCTTTCGTATCCCAACAACGAGCGTTGACTTAGCTATACGATATTTTTGCAAATCATTGTCACCTGGGAGATTCCGCACCTGATTATGAGAAGTCGTATAACGGATTTCCACACCCAGCTTCTCAAATTTCTCTTTTAATTCTTGTCCTAGTGGATAATCCAGCGCATCAGGCTCAAAATAAACGAGCTGAGGTGTAAATGGTTTTCTCATTCTCTACCTCCATTAATGAAAATATTGATGATACGCTTGCTCCGCATCCATTTCACTTCTAAAAATGACAAAGTCATTCGTTAATGGATAATACGTCTCAAATAGAAATAGCGCTAATTCATTTGGATTTTCTGGATTATTCACGACTGCAGCCTCCTGTATATTCGTTACATCTTGAATATGTGGATTGCGATAAAAAATATAAACAATATCTCCTGCATTATAAGTTTGCATGTGTACGTTCTCCTCCCAAACCATTTCATTTAGTTTGGCTTAAGTAGGAGGAAATTATGTTAGTCTTTTGCAAGCATCGTGTTCAAATATCACCATAAAACGGCTAGAATCCCCTTATATTTCATTTCTTTTTAATCGCTGCTCAAGTTTACTTAAAATAGTACATATGCCTCAATAAATCCATCCGTAATCATAATCATTGGATCTCTCCTTCTTTTTATCCTTTCACTTTAAAAGCTGGCCTTTACACTATGTCACCTATTATTATTTGAATTCCCGTAAAAACTGACCTCTATTTTTTTTGCAAAATTGATACTTTTAAATAGGCCAAGCCTTTGCTAAGGTTATCCTAGCATGCAGCATTGATTTACAAAGTACAGTTTTGCGCAACTATTCTTTGAGATTTATAAAGCAAAATAAGGAAGGTTTACAACTATGCAAAAAACAATAAACTATTCACATGCACGAACTTTTGATCTTATTCTATCCGCCATGTTAATTGCACTTGTGTTCGTGGCAACACTCACATTAAATATTAAACTGCCTATTAAAGCGAATGGTGGATTAGTTCATCTTGGCACAGGTATGCTGTTTACGGCATCTATTCTTTTTGGACCTAAAAAAGGAGCGATTGCAGGTGCAATTGGCATGGGTTTATTTGACGTCGTTTCTGGTTGGATGTTGTGGGCACCTATTACATTTGTGGCTCGTGGCTTGCAGGGCTATATTGTCGGAAAAATCGCTTGGTCGAACGGACGCAATGGACATAGTATTGCCTTCAATCTTTTTGCAATGATTATCTCAGTTCCATTCATGATAGCTGTTTATTATGTTGGTGAAGCTATTTTATATGCCAACTGGGTTGCACCGTTGACATCGATTCCTGGAGACTTAGTACAAAATATTCTCGGGATGATTGTAGCAATACCAGTTTGTATTTTATTGAAAAAAACACCGATTTTTAAATAAAATCTTGATTGTTGTCTATCGGCGATTTCTACCGACTTATCAGCGAATCAATTACTACGGCAAAAGGGATTAAGAATAGAAATCTTAATCCCTTTTGTTATTTTTATTGTAAAAAAGGGGTTCTTACTTTCGTCTTGCCATACTCTTCGAGCATCCCCTCCCTATGAAGCTGTTTGCCATAATTATAGTAGACTGCTTGCAATACTTATAAAATTGATTGGAGCGGAGGGCGGGCGACTCCTGCGGGGAAGCACAGTACGTAAGACGCAACAGACCGCGCGTTAGCGAGGGTTGCGGCTTACGGTGTGCCCGCGGAAAGCGCCCGCCTGTAGCGGAAATCAACCGCAGTAGTCATCACCTATATTAGTTTTAAATAAAAAAAGGACTATAGACAAATTCGAAAAACTTCGAGTTTGTCTATAGTCTGAAACACACTCGCTTTCACGAGTGTGTTTTATTATTTTGAAAGATCTATTTTTTTATTTAATAAGTGAATCGTCACACCGCCGACAGTCATTGATAATAACTCACCGACTCCAACGGTAAACCAAGTCGCCCAAAATGGTAAATCATATAGAATGGTTAATTGGCCTGCTACAGTGAACATCGATAAGGCAAAAATCAATGCTGTAATGACCATTTTCCAACTATCACTTTTAATATTTTTCGTTACTGATCGACAAAGAATTAATACTAGAAATGTTGCAATACCACCTATAGGTACATCAAGTATCCAAGTCGGTGACATAAAATTTGCTACGATTACGCCTAGTGTTACTGCTACTACGTAACGTTTATTGTACAGTGCCAAATAGTTGAACATCTCTGATAGACGTAGTTGGACTGCACCAAAGCTAATAACTGACAATACTACAGTTACAGCCACATACAAGGCTGCGACCAGTGCTACCTTTGTAAGTTCCCTTACAGAAGTACGCGATGAATCTTTTACAATAGATGTATTCAATTTACATTCTCCTTTGTAAAATAGCAATCTGCTATTTTAGTACTAACTACGACCAAAGGAAGAGAGCAAGATGCCCTAACTGAAGTGTCGTAGTGTAAGCTATTTTTTGCTTACTTGCGTATTATAGCAAAAGAATGTTAGATTGACCAACACTATTTCGCAATCCATCCGCCATCTATCGGTATCACAGATCCGTGCATATAATCAGCTGAATGACTCGCCAAGAATAGCGTTAAATTGGCAACTTCACTTGGTTGTGCCCATCGACCTGCAGGCGTTTCATCAGCAACCCATTTTGCCATTGCACCATCACCTTCAAAATCAGCTTTAGTCATCGGAGTTTGAATAGCACCTGGTGCAATGGCATTGGCACGTATCCCCTCACGGCAATAGTCTAAATCAAGTTGTTTCGTGTAGCCTACAATTGCATGTTTAGATGCTGTATATGCCGCACCGCCCCCACCTGCAATAAGCCCTGCAATTGACGCCATATTAACAATAATGCCAGCTTTTCGTTTTAACATATGGGGTAATATCGTATTTGTCACAAGAAAAGTACCTTTTACATTCGTATTCATAATCTTGTCCCATAGTGCCTCATCCGTATCAAGCGTTTTGGCAAAACCATCTAAGATGCCAGCAGTATTTAATAAAATATCCACTTCTTTAAAAATCCCTAATGCTTTTTCAACTGCTAGTTCTACATGATGTTTTTGACATACACTACCTACCATATAAGCAAAACATTGAGGGTATTGCTTGTATAAATTCAATAACCCTTGCTCCTCCATATCAAAACCGAAAACATTAGCCCCATTTTCTAAAAAAGCAATGGCTTGAGCTTGGCCAATACCTGAAGCGGCACCTGTTATAAAAACGGTTTTGCCACTATATTCTTCAAACTTCATAACATTTCTCCTCTATAAAAAGCAATCACTAATACGCATAACTTCTAAGCTATTAGGAGATTACCTTGACATCAAAAAAATAGCATACTAAGTAACACCTAGCATACTATTTTATCTTTACCCGAAGGTAATTTAGTTTACGATTTTCCAGTCTTCCGCTAATAAATCACAGACAGTTGGTGTGAACATTGTGTAGCCTTCACCGCGTACATTGATTAAAAAATAGGGGTTTAAATTTACACCCTCATGCTCGCTTTGTCCAACGAGCTTCACATATAATTCAGCACCGCCCCAACCTTCACGGATTACTTTGTCGCCCGCTTTTAAACGCGGTAATACTTCTTCAAATGTCATATAAAATCATCCTTTTTCACAATCTTTTCAAACTTTCCTTACAAAAAAGTATACTGGATAATTATTTTGTTTACAACTATAGCTAGTTCATTTATACTTTTCATTCTAACTACTTTTTTTGCCTTTAATGTGAGTCTCTTGATATAAAAAATAAAATGGTCACTAAAATTGAGGGTCGGCTACCCCTTTTATTTCAAAGCATTTTACTTGCCCTTTCCAACAAAAAAGAACCTTCAATCCAAGCTGGATCAAAGGTTCCTATTTTTTAATGACTAGTTTTTGTTTAGACCAAGTGTCTGCGCTGTTGAAGCATGAACTTCTTCAAGTAGCTCAGGGTTTTGTAGTAATGAGATACCGTATGAAGGAATCATTTCCTTTAATTTTGGCTCCCAATCTTTTGCTTGTTGTGGGAAGCATTTTTTGATAACTTCTAGCATAACGTGAACGGCAGTCGATGCACCTGGTGAAGCACCTAATAAAGCAGCGATTGAACCGTCTGCAGCACTTACTACTTCAGTACCGAATTGTAATGTTCCTTTACCGCCTGCTTCAGTATCTTTAATAACTTGTACACGTTGACCAGCAACTACAATATCCCAATCCTCACTTTTAGCAGTTGGGATAAACTCACGTAACTCTTCCATACGTTGATCTTTTGATAATAGAAGTTGTTGGATCAGGTATTTTGTTAATGACATTTCTTTAACCCCTGCCGCCAATAATGTTGTAATATTATGCGGTTTTACAGAAGCGATTAAATCCATGTTAGAACCTGTTTTCAAGAACTTTGGTGAGAAACCAGCGAATGGTCCAAATAATAATGATTTTTTATTATCGATAAAGCGAGTGTCTAAATGTGGAACAGACATTGGTGGCGCACCAACAGCAGCTTTACCGTATACTTTTGCATGATGTTGTTCAACAATTTCTTGATTTTTACATACCATAAATAATCCACTGATAGGGAACCCACCAATGTGTTTACCTTCAGGAATGCCTGATTTTTGTAGTAGCTCTAAGCTTCCTCCGCCAGCTCCAAGGAAGACGAATTTTGCTGTATGATACTCCATTTTACAACCATCTTTGTCATGCACTTTTAATTCCCATAAACCGTCTTTTGTACGTTTAATGCTTTCGACACTATGGTTGTAGTTGATATCAACATCTTTTTGTTTTAGGTGGTCAAATAAAATACGTGTTAGAGCACCGAAGTTTACGTCTGTACCAGTGTCAATTTTTGTAGCGGCAATGGCCTCATTAGCTGGACGGTCTTGCATAATAAGAGGAATCCATTCCATTAGTTTTTCTGGGTTATCAGAAAATTCCATTCCTTTGAAAAGAGGATTATTTGACATTGTTTCATAACGTTTTTTCAAATACTCAACATTTTTTTCGCCTCTTACCATACTCATATGTGGTAATGGCATAATAAAGTCTTGCGGATTTTGGATAAGCTTGTTTTTTACAAGATAAGACCAAAACTGCATCGAAACCTGGAACTGTTCATTAACATTAATCGCTTTGCTAATATCGATAGTCCCGTCTGGTTTTTCAGAAGTGTAGTTTAGCTCGCACAGTGCTGCGTGCCCTGTTCCTGCATTATTCCATTCATTAGAGCTTTCCTCACCGGCGTTTGAAAGTTTTTCAAACACAGTAATATTCCAGTCCGGTGCTAATTCTTTGAGCATTGTCCCCAAAGTCGCACTCATAATTCCGGCACCAATTAAGATGACGTCTGATTTAGTTACTCTGTTACTCATTTTTACCATCCTTATATTTTAAGATTTGCAGAAATGATGTAGGTGTAAACTAGTTACACACCTTTTCTGTATCAACTATAAACTTACAATAGTCTATCACAACTAATTAAAGAATAAAATATCTACTACAATATTATAGTAATAAACTAATCAAAAAGTAGTAAAAAGTGCGAAGTCAGCTTATAAAGTACTTTGTATAAACTAAAACTAAGCTATTGCCAATGTTTCCAAATGTATCACGATGGGTTGCCAATACATACACTATTTGTGCTAGTAGTCATCTTATTGAAAATAACATTAAATGAAGACATTTTAGTATGCTACTACTAAAATAATTTATCCATCGCTTTATAGATGTTAAACACTTCTTCGCTTCGCTTATTTAAAAAGCCCTAGAACTTTTAGTCTAATAGCTCGTAATCGACTCTATTTTACATGATTCACTAACATTCACAAGGTACCTTTAAACTAATTTTCGACTTTCTCGGCAGAATGTTTCATACGCTAAAATATGTATAGTACGCAGAGGCACTACTTTTTAAGCGAAAAATTACGTCCATTAATACATAACAAAATAGCAAAAGCTTTTGACATTTTTTATTTTGCTAGGCAAGAAATAAGAGGTTTTTCGTCACCTTCCTCCTTAGCTACTGTATACGCTTTCATCAAATCTATCAAGAGTTAAAGCTTCGATTTAATAATTTTCCTCCTTTCATTCAGCGAATTTTTTACCTTAATACTATTCAATTTATTTTCATGTTGTTATATAACACCATCTGCTCGACATAAATTTTACCATATAACAATCGAAATTATTAGAATATTTTATTTTTAAAAAATTATGCAAAGTTTCTGCTGTATACACGTATTCCTAAATAATTTCTACTTAAGTCAATATATCTACTTATTTTTTACCATTTGTTCTTATAATGCCAAAAAGGTAGGCCACCAATATATTAGGTGACATACCCTTTTAATTTTAGTATATCTGTTTTTTCCCTTCCTTTTATGTTTAAGTTAACACAAGGTAATACAGACACAATTTCACAGCAAAAGCGAAATGTTATGATTTCTAATTTTTTTATTTTATATAGTAGCTGTTTCCATCATTTTTTTCTCAATTGCTTTTTGTTCTGTGGCATTCAGGACTTTTTCAGGTAAATTGTTAGAAATTCGAATAGTATAACGACCATCTAATATAATTTTCTTTAAGTCAGTTATTGTATGGCAGTCTTGCTCTAGTTCATTGTAGATACAGCCATACTGTAAAAGATGGTGTGTATCACTTCCACCTATAACTGGTTTATTGTATGTTTTCGCAAATTGATAAACAAGTTGCGAATTTTCTTCAATGCCCATTGAATATAAATCTTTACCATTTAAATCGAACGCATCCAGCTTATTTAATAAAGTTGGATCAAGATGATACAACGGCGTACTTTTACGATACGGATGTGCGCCAATAATTAATAGTTCGTATTGCGCGACAAGTTCAAGTAACTGCGCAAACTTAATAAAGCTATCTTTGGCTACATATGGTTCTAACTTTGTACGTATTTCGCGAATGATAGCTCGGTCGGCCACAATTAAAATATGTCCCACCTCTTGAATATCTACTTCCATCCCAGGGAAAATTCTCACATTGTCTACTAAGTAGTAATTTTGAATATATGGATAAACCTCATCAAGTGTGTTATAGACATCAAAAAAATTACGTGTATTAAAATGTTCTGTTAAAGCGAAGCCAGAAAGACCATTTTCTTGCGCTGATTTCACCATGTTTCTAAAATAATCTAATGAAAACTCAACTTTTTTTGAAAGCTTACCATGTGTGTGAAAATCGAAATTCATTTAAATGCACATCCTTTTTAGTTTAATAGTAAATTCCTAATGTAAAACTACACCCAATATAAAAAATTGAGAAAACAATAAATAAGTAATCATTGCGCTTGAAAGTAAAGTAAGCTGTCTTCAGCTTTTTTACTTCTGTATTATTTGTAGCATGACTAAATCCTTTTGTTTCTAGTGCTTCAATAGTGGTTCTTGAACGCTTTGCCCCATTTAAAATAAGTGGATAAAATGATAAAACTAAGATTTTCATATAGTAGACCCCCATGCGCCAATATAAAAAACCCGTTTTTTCAGGTGCTTTGCCTCGTAATCGATACGACAGGATCACTTTATGAAATTCTTCCATTAAAGTAGGTAAAATGCGATAGCAATAAGACACACTAAACGAGACTTGAACAGGAACCCCTAAACGTATTAATGCATCACTAAACTTTTCAGGATCTAAACTCGTGAACACAGCTACGCTTGCTAATGATATAACTGCAAGCTTAATTGTCAGCCAAAACATTGGTTCGATTGATGCTAAATCTCCACCAAAAAATAAAGAGATAATAAATAATACAGCTATTTCACTAACTAACCCGACAAATAAAATGATTAATATAAGTGGACTTACGCGTGCTAAAATCGTCATTCCTACCATAAACAATAAAAAGCAAACTAATATCATTTCGTTATGGATAAACCATGGTACAATCGCGAAAAATAAATACCAGAAAACAAGTGTCCTTGGATCCAATCGACCTAAATAAGTGTCACCACTACCATAGGCTGTTTTTAATAGTTCTCCTTTTACATATTCCAATGAAAGCTTTTCAGATATGCTATTAAATATATTCATAAGCTTTATTCTCACTTCCTATAATGGTGAACTGTTGGCAAAAGTCTTCAACCGTATAAACTGGTTCAGGTAAACCCAGTTTCATACTCAGCTCTACTATTTGTGGCATCATTAGCCCCGCTTTTTGTAACACCAATTGATTATGGAAAATATCTTGACGATCCCCATCAGCAATAATTTCACCGTTATGCATTACGATAATTCTCGTCGCCCATTCTGACACTAACTGCATATCATGTGTAGCAATAATAACGGTTTTAACATGTTCTTTTAATGTTTCTAACATATGAACAACATGCTTTTTCGTGGCAATATCTAAATTGGCTGTTGGTTCATCTAGTAAAATAACACTAGGTTGCATAGCGGCACCAATTGCCAAAGATACTCTCCTTTTTTGACCACCACTTAATAGCCTCGCATCCCTTTCCTTTAAATCAGTAAGTGCGAAATCTTTTAATATTGTTTCAACTAAGACTTCGTAATCTTTCACTTTTCTAGCCTTTAAGAAAAGCTCAATCTCCCTTTTTACTGAATCCTCAATAAACATCTCCTCTGGATTTTGATACACATATGATACATATTTTCCTAATCTTTCAGGAGTCGCATTCGTTGTTGATGTATTTAAAACGGTTACTTGACCTTTCTGTGGTTTCACAATACCTGCTATTAGCTTGATTAATGAAGATTTACCAGCACCATTATTGCCAACAATCGCTATCCGCTCTCCCTCAAAAAAAGTAGTATTAATATTATTTAATACTTGTTTTTTCTGCTTTTTTAAATTGCGGAATTGCAAAGAGACGTGTTCCATATTGACGATTGCTTTCCTATCTTGTTTTAATTGGAAGTCAGATTTATTGGCTCTTGATGTGTTAGTGATTTTCGAAAATTTATTAAAATGTGCAATTCCTTCTTCTAACGTCATTGGTAGCTCTGGAGCCATTCCTCCCTCGCCTGCCATCAACCTCGCAGCTTGTGTAATTTGTGGTGGGTATATGTTATGACTAACTAATTCATCAACTTTGGATAAAGCTATCTTTACAGGCTCTTTCCATAAGATACGGCCCTTATCCATTAACACAACTGATTGACAATATTCAGCTATCAGTTCTGCATGATGCTCAATTACAATAATCGTCATCCCGAATTGTTCATTTAATTTTTTCAGCACTCGATACACTTCTTCGGCATGCTGTGGATCTAACTGTGCAACTGGTTCATCGACGATTAATATTTTAGGTTTCATAGCGAGAACACCTGCAATCGCTAATAAATGCTTTTGTCCCCCACTCAATTCCCAAATAAATTCATTTGCGATAGCAGTTAGCCCTGTTACATCTAGAGCCCATCGTCCTCTTTCTTTATAATCCGCTAAGCCATAATTCAACGGCACGAATGACGCATCATCTAAAACAGTTGGCCGCATAATTTGATTCTCAAAATCTTGGTATACATACCCTATATCTTGTGATAACTCTGCAACTGAAAATTGCGATGTATCACGATGTCCGACAGTTACTTTCCCTTCAAAATCACCAACATAAAATTTAGGAATAAGTCCGTTAAATGTTTTACATAATGTCGTTTTACCTGAGCCATTCCCTCCAATAATTGCAACAAATTCGCCTGCATTTACAGTGAGGTTGGCGTTATTTAAAACTTTATCTTCAGCGCCAGGGTATGTGAAGGACACGTCTTCAACTTGAATAATAGGCTTAACCAAGGTTTTCAAGCTCCTTTGTATTACGTTTTGATTTAGAACGCATTATGGCAACGACAAAGAATGTTACAAATATGGACAAAGCAATTGGTACCCAAATAAACCAATTACCGAAAGTAGCTAAAAAGTCAGGTTCCCATTCACCAAATGCCCACTCTGTTTCAGATAAAAATTCGGCAATTATAGCAGTAACAGCAAGTATGACGGAGACAACGACTAATTTAGGTGTCACAATGGCTCCTATTGTATATGTCATATTTTTGTTACGAGGTTTCATCCCTAGCAATGGTTCAATTTTGCCATACAAGCGCGGTACCAAATATAAAGTTGGTAATAGCGCAAATAAAATCCCTGAGAATAAAAGGTCATTTAACAGTGAGACACCTTCAATAATGACGATACTTTCTGCTAAACCTGAAACAGCCTCAAATTCATCTACACCAACCCACACTTTCCCAATATCCACAATCGTACCTAATAAGTGATGGACTAGAAGCCCCGCCATGACGGCAAATGTAACTTGTCTACGGTTTAAAGGATTACGCACTAAAATGCCTGCAATATACATACCTAACGAAAAGGTAATAAATTTTTCTACTTCTCCAATACCACCAAATTGTCCGAGCATTAATTCACCAAATATGATTTCCCCAAGTGAAGCTCCAATCGCAGCATAAAAAGGATGGAACAAAATACACAACGTTAATGGAATAAAAGCAAAATATTCTACAGATAACTCAATAAACCCTAATTGTAGTGAGGGAATTAATTCTGTAAACATGTTTGATAAGCCGTAAAGTGACATTGATAACACGAATACCATCATTTTTTGTGATTGCGTTAATTGATACGGGCGTTGAATTGACATTTTATCTACCTCCTTCTATTAATAATCCCAATATATAGGAGTACTGTTAACGGAATATGGAGCCATTGCAAAGGTTATGTAAATATTTTTTCAATTCGTTCTATTATGAAAAATAATTTTCATTTTAAAGAAAATATGTTTAAATGGAAGAAAGATTGGAGGCGTAAAATGGAGCAAAAACTTTTTGAGAATCAACATTTAACACCAAATGAAAAGACAATCGCTGATTTTATTGCAAAAATGGGTATGACTGTATTAACGTATACGGAAGATGAAATTGCCAAGTCACTACAAATAAGCAATGCTACTGTTTCACGTTTTTGGCGTAAAATAGGCTTTAAAAACTTTAAAGATTATAAAAACCACTATAAAGAAACGATGGATATTTCACCTGCAAACAAGTTAGGTAATATTATGGAACAAGTTAGTTCAACAACTATACATGCGCAAATGATGACAATGAGTGTAAAGCATTTAGAGCTCACACTAGCTCAATATAATGCTGTAGATTTTCAGAAAGCGGTACAGTCCATCGTCAAGGCGAAAACAATTTATATTTATAGCCCAGGCCCATCAGAAGGTTTAGGAAACTTATTAAATTATCGATTATCTCGCTTTGGATTCAATATTCAGGTGTTGCCAAAAAGCGGACACGAAATATACGAATCTATGTTGCATTTCTGCTATGGGGACGTATTATTCATGTTTGGGTTTGTGAAGCTCCATCCCGAATCTCGTGTTTTACTCGAACATGCAAAAAAACTTAATATGAAATCTATCGTTATGACGGATAGCATAGTATCGGATTTCAATATGCTCGCGGATCTATTACTATTTGCAAGTCGCGGCGAACTTTGGGAGTTCCATTCTATGATGGCACCAACATTTCTTATTGAAAATATTATTATTGCTGTCGGTAAAGAAACGGCTGAACAATCCATGATGAAATTAGAAATGTTGGATTCAATAAGGAAAGAATATAAAGATTTGTTACCACGATAACTGAACGTTTCAAATGCGAGTACTGACTAAATGGCATTTTAGAAAAATCATTACAGAAAAAAACGTTCATCCTGTTTGTGGATGAACGCTTTTTTATTTATTACTAATTCCCTTTTCATCAAACAGGATTTCAACATTTTCAGCAACTTGCTTTTGATCACTAGAATTGGACTTTTCAATTAAATCAAAGGACACTTTTTGCCCTTGTTTAAGAAATCTATAGCCGTCTGGAAATTGTTCTTTATTCGATAAAATCGAGCTAAAGTGAACAAAAACATGATTTTCATCTTCACCATTCAGCATTATACGACCATACCCCTTTTCTTCTTTATACCATTTAACAATTCCCTCTCGTTTCATATTTTATCAACCACCTATTTTTAAATTCACTTATTTACCTTCATTTTACAAAAAAGCAAGGGGCAAGTAAAAATCTTTCCAAAAATTCAGGCTTATATATAATCTTTTCATGTTGAATACTTAAATTTTTCACTACCTAAAGAGGATTTCCTAAAGTCGCTAAATCGGCTAATGGGATCTGTTTTACAATTTCATAGCCGTTCCCTTCACCTTTAGGCTTTACAATAACCATTCCCATATTCGAAATTTTCCCTAGTCCAACCCCACTTGGAAAGCTATGCGCTATAATAACTTGATTTGTGCCATGGGGCGGTATTTTTTCTAGTTGAGATTGGCTATTCTTCAAAATTTGCTGCTGTTCTATAGAGGATATATTCCCGCCTAGTTTATTAATTTCAAACCAAAAAGGATTAATTTGAATATACATTGCTGGAAATGCTAGCTGCGCTGTCTCAACTGTTCTACACATTGGGCTTGCAATAATGGGCGAATTAATTGGGATTTGCCAATAACGAAGCATTTGTCCAAAGTAAACGGCTTCTCTCCGACCGTAGTCTGATAAATTTCGTTGCGTATAACAGTATTGAAAATTAAAATATGGCTGGTCTTTACCAACTGTTGCTTCTCCATGTCTCACATATAAGTTGTAGCCTCCTGCTCTCAGTAAATTAAGAATTGGCTGTTCCAACTTCTTTCCCTCCTATCCTACGTTAAAGATTTACTGCTAATATATGACTTACATAGTTCATTACATGAGAATATTCGTAATCTATAAATTTACTCCAAAACAAAAAGCCCCCTACTTTATATAGGGAGCTAAACCAGATGTTTATGAGGCTCTATTCATGCAGTATATGCACTTATTGTTCTGCACTACTTCATTTTACTTTAAAGGAATAATTACAGTCGCTGTTGTTTCTAATTCTGATGTCGATTGTATAGAGATATTACCATTATATTTTTTGACAACTTCTTTCACGATAAATAACCCTTGCCCTCTAATTTTACCGAATTCAGTTTTTTTTGTTGTAAAGCCTTGTTTATATATTTGAGCTGGCTCAGATATTGACGGTCCTGTATTAATAATTTCAAAAACATACTTCAATTCATCGGCGTGACAACAAATGGTCATTTTACGTTCATTCTCTGGCAATTCGGTTGTGGCATCAATGGCGTTATCGATTAAATTCGATAGTAACTTAATTAGATCCGTTGTTTTAATCTTATTAAAAGCATTTTGTGAAACAGATATTTCCATCTCAATATTATGATTTTGGGCTGCAAGCTTTTTCGTTTGCAACAAGATCGAAAGCCCAGGATGATTGATATTTAATTTTAGTGATTTAATGGCCTGTACATCTTTCGATAATGATGACAAATATTGTTTTGCTTGCTCTTGCTCCCCTAATTGCAGAAGCCCATGTAAAACTTGTATATGGTTAGTAAAGTCATGTCGCAATGAAGATACAGAGGTAATTAACGCTTTTATTTCAGCTTGATATGTATCTTCAGTTACACCTACTTCTTTTGTCACTTCTTTTTGATACCATCTTTGTAAAAAGAAGAAAGAAGCAATAACGATTAAAATAAACAATCCATTATAAATAAACATAAGTAAATTATTTTCTAGAACTTTACCTTTAATGCCATTAACTTTATCAGCACCTATATCAATGCCGAGATAGCCAATAATTTGTCCATTTTCATTCTTAATAGGAGCTCCTACAGAAAGATAATCACCATGATCAGGATCCTCAATTACATTCGTAACATACGTTAATCCTTGATATGCTTGCTTAATTTGCTTTTCAGGCACAGTGCAAATTTGTCCTATTTCAAACCCTTCTGTGTAGTGATCTGGCACACCAGCAATCAACGCTTTAGACACTTTAGGATTATCAATTTCTAATGTATACACAAATAAGGCACCCAGTTTTTCTCTTGCATCATTTAAGTAGCTTCTTAATTCCCAATAATCTTTGCTTTCCACAGGATTATTTAAAAATTGCTCATACTGCTTGATATCGATTGATGATGCAATAGATATTGCCGCTTCCAAACTTTGGTTAGCAATGGACTCTTCTACAGTTTTTTTCATCTTCACATAAGAAGTGACTACATTTAAGCTTGTGAACAGTGATAATAATACTGTCGCTAATACTAATATAAGTTTAATTTTTCGTTTTTTCATACAAACTGGTACTTCCTCATCTACTGTATTAAATAATTAACATATATGAATTTACTACTGTAACAAATAATTATATGATAACTGCAATAATATTATACTATAGTAATTTTCGTTTTTTCATAATTGTTTTTAAAAAAATCCTTAAAAATATAACTTTTATTCAAGTCTATTTTTTAATACAATTTTAAATTATTATATTATAAAAAATAATTTTTCTTTCGAAAGTCGAAATAGCAATAAAACGAAGGGAGAATAGCCCAACAAAAGTTATGCCATTCCCCCTATTATTCTATTAAATTATAAACTAAGCATGGCGAATTAGATAGCCAGAAGTATTTTTCCTTTTATCGTTGTCGGAAGAAGAAGGTTACCCCTAATAAATTGATGTAGTGAAAACGTATGTGGTTCGCTATTTTCGCCAATCCCCACAATGACCTCAAGTTGATTTGGTGAGTATACGACTGTGTGTAATGTACCAAAATATCGTTTATATTGTTTAAAAAATAGTGGTGAATTTCCATCATTAAAATGATAAAAAGCAGATAAAGCAGTTGGGCATGCATTCGCCATAAAGCGATTGATATGGCGCTTGCGTTGTATCGAATTTTCAATATATGCTTTATTTTTCTCTTTCAATTTTTGCGATTCAAAATGATTTGTACAAGAAAATAAATGTTCTGCACAAACAATTTGCTCCGTTGGGGTAGCCTCTACCACAACCATTTTCCCACTTGTATCTGTCATGGAGTAGTTGTAGCAATAGCGATGTGGGATTTTTTTAAGTTGTGAAATAGCTTCCTCAATATTTTTACACTTCTCCAGTAATATTCGAACAATCGTTGAGGCAAGAAAGCCCTCTCCTTCCCATTGATTATTTACAAAGTGAAGTCCTACAACGAGCCCTTTTTCATTCATTCCATCAAGCCTACCAATTATTTGCTGGCTAAATCCAACGCTTGCATACCCTTCTGATGGATTAGAAAAAACGAGTCTTGCATCATATAAAGAAGGGCTAAAATCATAATTTCTCACATAAAACTCATCATGCACAAACGACGTACATCCCATTTCGGGAAATGTCATATTATATCCACTATACATTTTGATAATGGATTCATATGGCATGTCTAACCCCGTAGCTAAGCCTTTTATTTCCTGCAAAAGATTGGGCGAAACAACCTGTAATTCCTCTTGAGCCCTTTGTGCATTACAATTAGCTGATAAAGCAAGCAGTAGCTCCTCCTGCGCTAAATGAGCAGATCCTTGTATTTCCTTACTTTGTTGGAGACCGACATCATAAGCATCACCTATTAATGAAACGACACGCACTTTTAATTCTTCGTATTTTTTCAATTTGCATACCTCCTATACTCCAATCGGATGTTCCTATTATCGTAATCCTTCAAGTAACTGGAAGGTCAAGAGGCATCGCTATCGAAAAAATAAAAAAAAGTTGTCTTCCTTAAGAAGACAACTTTTAAAGTGACCAATTCATTAATTATAAGGTAAAGATAAATTATTTAAATATTGCCTTTAATTCTCTATTTACAATTATTTAAACAACCTATACCCATCATCTAAAGCTTTTCTTTTGCTTTAGATTTGAATGTTTTACAACACGTATCTGATGATTGACTTGCCGCCTCTTTAGACATCGACAACTCAAAATCAGAAGCAAACTCTGCATCATGTTTGTTATCGATACGTTTATCCATATCGATTGCTATCTTTTCAGCACCACAAAAGTTACCTTTGGCATGGAAAACACAATTTGATACAGCACAGCTTACTTGAACATTCGGCATAACTATCCACCCCTTGTGATTGGTCTAGAAAAATATAGATACGAATCTAATCCATACTCTTCATTAAGTATTTTGTCCAATCCAAGCGTTTTTACAAGCAAAGCACGAAAATAACTTCATTTAATCGTTTAGTGTAAATCAAACCTAGTGGGAATGAAGCTCAGAAAGACGCAAAACTTACGTATGAGCGTAGTTTGCGCCTTTTGTGTTGTGCTAAAAAATTATCATTAATTTTTCCTCGATGATGAACGAGTTTTATCTTGTGTTTGTAAAAATATTGGCCTTTTACTATTTCCATTTGGAGCAAGACGTATTAATGACTTTTTCAAATCAGGCCAACTTAAATTGGCGGCAACATTTAAGTATGGAACATTTAATACACGTATATTTGCCACATACATAAGAATAAAGAACACGGCCAAGAAGAAACCAAATAAGCCAAAAAAAGCAGCCATAAAAATAACAAATAAGCGGAAAATACTCATGGCAGTTACAAACGATTGATTAACTAGTGTATATGCCGAAATACTGGAAATGGCAATTACGACAATCATTGATGGACTGGTAATACCTGCCTTGATTGCTGCATCTCCAATTATTAAACCGCCTACAACACTCATGGTTCCACTCAATAGAGATGGTAAACGGAGACTTGCCTCGCGGAATATTTCAAACATAAATAACATAAGTAATATTTCCAATAAAGTAGGGAAAGGCAGTCCTGTTCTTGATTGCACAATGGTTGCTAAAACTAGTATTGGCAATTGCTCCTGATGGTAGGTCGATAAAGCCAACCAAAAACCTGGTGCAAGTATACTTATTAATATACCTACAATTCGCAGGAGGCGCTCAAGAGAGCTTACAAAAACAGGATATTCATTATCCTCCCCCGATTTAAAGAGTAAAAAAATATTAGCTGGGGTAATAATCGCATAGGATACCCCATCAACTAAAATAATAATACGCCCTCTACTTAATGCTTGTATTGCAAAATCAGGTCGACCAGTATAATCATGATGCGGCAAAATTTTCGCTGTATTTTCTACTCTCTCCATTAATATGTCGCCACTAAACACAACATCTGTATCAACTTTACGTAATTGCTTTCTAATTTCATCCACCATAGTTTTATCTGTAATGTCGTCCATATAAAGAACAGCGACTGTTGTTTGAGACCGCTTGCCAATTTCCATCGTCTCCACACAAAATGATTTAGTTGGTAGTCGCTTACGAATTAAAGCAATATTAATAAATACATCTTCTATAAAATTGTCTCTCGGCCCTTTTATAATTACTTCTTCTGCTGTTTCTGAAGGCACTCGATTCGGCTTTTTAGCAATTTTACTTGAAAATAAAATTTTCTCCTCTTCAAAGTAAAGTAATGCATACCCAGAAAACACACGACGAATAGCTTCATCTGTATTTGATATTTTTTGGAAATTAGGAATGTGTAATTTATGTTTTAGCTGATCTTCTAGTGATGTTGGTGAGGCATCCTCGAAAAAAGCTTCAACTCGATCTATAATAACCTTATTCAATAAAAACGGATCGAACATCGCATCACATGTAATAAAATGTACGTTATGTTGGTGAAAGGAATAGGATTGAAATTTTACGTCAGCAGAGAGTTTAAATAGTTCTTTTAACGTTTTTAATTCGAATTCTTGTTTCAATGATTGAATATTCCTCATCTCCCACTCACTAGTTTCATACTAAAATTCCATAAACATATATTTCCCAATGCCCAATAAATTATGCAATATACACGTGATCTTTCATGGAAATTTTAATACATCGGTATTTCAATCATTTTAACTAATTAGTTTCTGTAAGTTCGCCATTTCAATAGCTGATATTGCTGCATCATAGCCTTTATTCCCTGACTTTGTTCCAGCTCGTTCCACTGCCTGTTCAATATTTTCGGTTGTAACAACGCCAAAAATAACTGGTACGTTTGTGGCAAGAGACACATTTGCTATGCCTTTTGCTGATTCGTTACAAACATAATCATAATGTGTTGTAGAGCCACGAATAACTGTACCTAAACCAATAATGGCATCATATTTTTTTGTTTCAGCTAATTGTTTTGCGATAAATGGAATTTCAAATGCACCTGGTACCCACGCAACATCAATTAACTCTTCGTCTACACCGTGACGCTTTAAGCCATCTAATGCGCCACTTAATAATTTACTTGTAATAAATTCATTGAATCGACCAACTACTACCGCTATTTTTAAATCATTGCCAATCAATTGTGCTTCAAATGTTTTTCCCATAATGGATTCTCCTCTTTACACTATAAGTGAATTTTTTCCTTGGATTTGTTGACGGCGATATGCTGCTAATGCATCAATCGATATCATTATTAATTGGTGTTTTTTTGCATATTTAACTAAATCATCGTAGCGTAACATTTCACCATCATCCCCCATAATTTCACAAATTACGCCCGCTTGTATGCTTTTGCAAAGCTTCGCTAAATCGATTGTAGCCTCAGTATGTCCTCTGCGTTCTAACACACCATTTTCCTTTGCTATCAGGGGAAATACATGACCAGGTCTACGAAAATCAGTCGCTTGTGCTTGTGGCGATAGCATTTTCTGAATCGTCAAAGCACGTTCATAGGCGCTAATACCTGTTTTTGTATCTTTATAATCAATACTTACGGTAAATGCCGTTTGATGATTGTCTGTATTATTTCCGACCATTGGAGGCAATGCTAATTGTTGTGCAAGCTGCTGTGAAATCGGCGTACAAATAAGCCCTCTTCCATATGTAGCCATAAAGTTTATCGTTTCTGGTGTCATGAACTCTGCAAGGGCAAGTAAATCACCTTCATTTTCACGGTCTTCATCGTCCACGACAACAATCATTTTGCCTTGTTTTAAATCTGCAATTGCTTCTTCAATTGAATGTAGCAAAATTGCCACCTCCTAATAAACTTCCATTTATTGTCCGTTCTATACTTTCTAAACAAGCTAAAAGCCATGCTTTGCTAAGTAATCTTTCGTAATGGCCGATGTTTGCTGACCACGCTGGAGCTGATGCATAATGTATTTGCCAACTAAATCGGTTTCTATATTGACTAATGCCCCAACATTTTTTATTCCTAGAACTGTTTCCTCGTATGTGTGCGGAATAAGAGATACGGTAACACTGTTTTTATCCACATAGAAGAGCGTTAAGCTTGTTCCATCAATTGTGATTGAACCTTTAGGAATACAATAGCTCGTTAATTGTTCTGACAGTGCTATATCGATGTAGACTGCATTGGCCATTGGACGTTTGCGTAAAATTTTCCCCACACCGTCAACATGACCTGAAACAAAATGACCGCCAAAACGCCCGTTTGCAGGCATCGCTCGCTCTAAATTTACTGCATTCCCAACAACCAGTTGCTGCAAATTTGTCGCTTTCACCGTTTCAGGCATTACGTCCATTGTTAATTCCTGCTCATTATATTGTGTGACTGTCAAACATACGCCATTGACAGCTATACTATCTCCTAGCTTTACGTCAGATACTATCTTTGGCGAAGTAACAGTTATTTTCATACTTTGCCTATCGTTTTGCAAGGTTTTTACTGTACCAATATCCTCAATAATACCTGTAAACATTTTTCCACCAACTTTCTAATTTTATATTTCGACCTGTAATTGCCTAAACGAGCTAAACAAAAAACCCCTTATTAACAAAGGGGTTTGGGAGTTCTAATAAATAAGACGTCACGAAATAAACCTAGTGGATATGATATTTTTCCACAGGCTACCATCTCATTGTTCTTCTCCCATCCAGACTATAACTGTCGGTTTTGGATTTGCACCAAATCAGCTTGCGCTCACGGACTTTGAATTACT